>NZ_JADOVI010000001.1 GCF_015752155.1 Cryobacterium sp. MP_M3
TTCCTCTGGACCTTTTCTCAGTCACATCATTCGTGGCTGGGTGAGGGTACCGCCCGTACTTTGAGAACTACACAGTGGACGCGAGCATCTTAAATTTGATCGGACTTCGGTCCGACAGATTACAAAGATCAAAACACTCTTTGAGTGTTAGATCATTGGTCAATTTCTGCTCCGGCGTAAGTCGGGGCACCAATCGATTCAAACTCATGTGATTTCAAATTTCTAAGAGCAAACGGTGAATGCCTTGGCATGTAGAGCCGAAGAAGGACGTAGTAATCTGCGATAAGCCTCGGGGAGTTGATAAACGAACTGTGATCCGAGGATGTCCGAATGGGGAAACCCCGCCAGGCCCGTAAGGTGACCTGGTGACTCCCGCCTGAATATATAGGGCGGGTAGAGGGAACGTGGGGAAGTGAAACATCTCAGTACCCACAGGAAGAGAAAACAACAGTGATTCCGTTAGTAGTGGCGAGCGAAACCGGATGAGGCTAAACCGATCATGTGTGATAGCCGGCAGGCGTTGCATGGTCGGGGTTGCGGGACTTTTCTGCTGCTTCTGCCGAACAGTGAGGGTTAGAACGTTGTATAGACGAACAGGATTGAAAGCCTGGTCATAGAGGGTGCGAACCCCGTAGTCGAAATGCAGCAATCGCCCGAAGAGTATCCCAAGTAGCACGGGGCCCGAGAAATCCCGTGTGAATCCGTCAGGACCACCTGATAAGCCTAAATACTCCTACATGACCGATAGTGAACAAGTACCGTGAGGGAAAGGTGAAAAGTACCCCGGGAGGGGAGTGAAATAGTACCTGAAACCGTTTGCTTACAAACCGTTGGAGCCAGCTTTGTTCTGGTGACAGCGTGCCTTTTGAAGAATGAGCCTGCGAGTTAGTGATATGTGGCGAGCTTAACCCGAGAGGGGAATGCGTAGCGAAAGCGAGTCTGAATAGGGCGATTCAGTCGCATGTCCTAGACCCGAAGCGAAGTGATCTATCCATGGCCAGGTTGAAGCGACGGTAAGACGTCGTGGAGGACCGAACCCACTTCAGTTGAAAATGGAGGGGATGAGCTGTGGATAGGGGTGAAAGGCCAATCAAACTTCGTGATAGCTGGTTCTCTCCGAAATGCATTTAGGTGCAGCGTTGCGTGTTTCTTGCCGGAGGTAGAGCTACTGGATGGCCGATGGGGCCTAAAAGCTTACTGACGTCAGCCAAACTCCGAATGCCGGTAAGTGAGAGCGCAGCAGTGAGACGGTGGGGGATAAGCTTCATCGTCGAGAGGGAAACAACCCAGACCACCAACTAAGGTCCCAAAGCGCGTGCTAAGTGGGAAAGGATGTGGAGTTGCACAGACAACCAGGAGGTTGGCTTAGAAGCAGCCACCCTTGAAAGAGTGCGTAATAGCTCACTGGTCAAGTGATTCCGCGCCGACAATGTAACGGGGCTCAAGCACGCCACCGAAGTTGTGGCATTGATATTTTTGGTAAGCCGCACCCTTGTGGTGTTGGTTCAGCCGTGTTGATGGGTAGGAGAGCGTCGTGTGGCCAGCGAAGCGGCGGTGTAAACCAGCCGTGGAGGCTACACGAGTGAGAATGCAGGCATGAGTAGCGAAAGACGGGTGAGAAACCCGTCCTCCGAAAGATCAAGGTTTCCAGGGCCAGGCTAATCCGCCCTGGGTAAGTCGGGACCTAAGGCGAGGCCGACAGGCGTAGTCGATGGACAACGGGTTTATATTCCCGTACTGGCGAAAAACCGCCCAAGCTAATCCAGTAATGCTAAGCATCTGAATCCCCTAGACGGATCCCTTCGGGGTGACGCGTGGGGCCTAGCGTGCGACCCTATGCTGGTGCGGTTAGCGTATTAACAGGTGTGACGCAGGAAGGTAGCTGAGCCGGGCGATGGTTGTCCCGGTCTAAGGATGTAGGCCGAGAGATAGGCAAATCCGTCTCTCGTATAAGGCTGAGACCCGATGGGTAGCCCGTAAGGGCGAAATCAGTGATCCTATGCTGCCAAGAAAAGCATCGACGCGAGGTTTTAGTCACCCGTACCCCAAACCGACTCAGGTGATCAGGTAGAGAATACTAAGGAGATCGAGAGAATCGTGGTTAAGGAACTCGGCAAAATGCCCCCGTAACTTCGGGAGAAGGGGGGCCTGAGGCGTGAACGGACTTGCTCCGGGAGCGTTCGAAGGCCGCAGAGACCAGTGGGAAGCGACTGTTTACTAAAAACACAGGTCCGTGCCAAGTCGCAAGACGATGTATACGGACTGACGCCTGCCCGGTGCTGGAAGGTTAAGAGGAACGGTTAGCCGCAAGGCGAAGCTGAGAATTTAAGCCCCAGTAAACGGCGGTGGTAACTATAACCATCCTAAGGTAGCGAAATTCCTTGTCGGGTAAGTTCCGACCTGCACGAATGGCGTAACGACTTCCCAGCTGTCTCAACCGCGAACTCGGCGAAATTGCATTACGAGTAAAGATGCTCGTTACGCGCAGCAGGACGGAAAGACCCCGTGACCTTTACTACAGCTTGGTATTGGTGTTCGGTGTGGCTTGTGTAGGATAGGTGGGAGACTGTGAAGCTTGGACGCTAGTTCAGGTGGAGTCAACGTTGAAATACCACTCTGGTCATATTGGATATCTAACTTCGAACCGTGATCCGGTTCAGGGACAGTGCCTGGTGGGTAGTTTAACTGGGGCGGTTGCCTCCTAAAAAGTAACGGAGGCGCCCAAAGGTTCCCTCAACCTGGTTGGCAATCAGGTGTCGAGTGTAAGTGCACAAGGGAGCTTGACTGTGAGACTGACAAGTCGAGCAGGGACGAAAGTCGGGACTAGTGATCCGGCAGTGGCTTGTGGAAGCGCTGTCGCTCAACGGATAAAAGGTACCTCGGGGATAACAGGCTGATCTTGCCCAAGAGTCCATATCGACGGCATGGTTTGGCACCTCGATGTCGGCTCGTCGCATCCTGGGGCTGGAGTAGGTCCCAAGGGTTGGGCTGTTCGCCCATTAAAGCGGTACGCGAGCTGGGTTTAGAACGTCGTGAGACAGTTCGGTCCCTATCCGCTGCGCGCGCAGGAAATTTGAGAAGATCTATCCCTAGTACGAGAGGACCGGGATGGACGAACCTCTGGTGTGTCAGTTGTTCCGCCAGGAGCACCGCTGATTAGCTACGTTCGGAACGGATAACCGCTGAAAGCATCTAAGCGGGAAGCCGGCTTCGAGATGAGATTTCCATCCCTTCGGGGGAGAGGCTCGCAGCTAGACTACTGCGTTGATAGGCCGGATGTGGAAGAGGGGACTAAAGACCCTTGGAGCTGACCGGTACTAATAAGCCAATAATTTGATAACACACCAGTTTGAATAAGCTGCAAGCGTCCACTATGTGGTTCTCGATGTACGGTCGAGAACAACGCCTCACGGTGTCTAATAAACACCAGGGGCTCTATAACTGAAAAATATAGAATCGATTCATCGAAAGATGTTTCGGCGGCTATAGCGAGAGGGAAACGCCCGGTCACATTCCGAACCCGGAAGCTAAGACTCTCTGCGCCGATGGTACTGCAGGGGGGACCCTGTGGGAGAGTAGGACACCGCCGGACTTAACTTAGCAAGAGCAGAATGGCCACCCATCGGGTGGCCATTTTGCGTTAACAAGACGGCCACCCCGACAGGTGGCCGTCCTGCGTTAACGCCCCGGGGTCTCGACCGGCTCGACCACCGCCGCGCTCAGCGGGCCGGGACTGACTCGAACTCGTCGTCCTCGGAGAGGACCTCTCCGTTCAGCACGTCGAGGGTCCAGCCGGCGGGCCCGCTCTGCGCCACCGTGAGGGCGGCGTTGGTGATCGTCGGGATCGGACGGTCCAGGATGCGCATCAGGCTCAACCGGATCAGGGTGCCGTGGCTGACCACGATGATGCGGGCGCCCGGGTAGTCGAGCGCAAGCATCCGCAGGGCCTCGACCCCCCTGTCGGCGACGTCGCCCTCCGATTCGGCGCCGCGGAAGCCGCCGTTGCCGGTCGGTCCCCCCGGCTCGCGCAGGGCCTCGAGCTCGGCTCCGGCACCCAGGCCCTCGGCGAGGCCGTAGTCCCGTTCCACGAGCGAGGGGATGCGCTGGGTCACCGTCAGTCCCAGGCCGGCAGCGATCAGGTCGGCCGTCTCGGCCGCTCGGGACAGGGGCGAGGAGACCAGGAAGTCCCAGTCGTAGGGTGCCAGAGCGCCGACCGCGTCGACTGCCTGCCCCCTCCCGGTGTCGTTGAGGGGGATATCGGACCGACCCTGGATGCGCAGTGCGGCGTTCCAGTCGGTCTGTCCGTGGCGGATAAGGGCGAAGGTAGTTGCAGGACTCACCCGTCCATTGTCCTCTAGTGTCCTGGTGACGTTGCCTTCCCGGCGTCAGTCCCGGCCGACCGCGACGGTGCGCACGCTGGACCGGGTGGCCGACCCGAGGGTTCGGGGTGTGGAGCGCACCAGACGGAGCAGGGCGATTACCGACCAGCCGAGCATGACCACGAGGAGCACATTGCGGGCGGTCAGGAGCAGGACGGCGAAGGGATCCCCGTCGACCAGGGGCAGGTAGAAGACCGGGAAGATCAGGGTCGTCAGCACGCTGATGGCGAGCATCAGATAGACCGGGGCGCGCCATTGCGGCCAGGCCGTGGCGGCGCCGACGACCACGATCGGCACGAGCCAGAGCATGTACTGCGGCGAGCCGACCTTGTTGAAGACGATGAAGGCGCCGACGAGGGAGAGCGAGCCGAGCAGTAGCAGGCGGGCAGGGTCGCTGCGCCGGCGGAGCCCGATCAGCATGAGGGTGAGCACCGCGGCGAGCATCAGGAACATCAGCGGCGTCATCAACTCTGCGACGAGCGCGGTGCCGGGGCCGGCGACCTCCCTGGTCGCAATGGCATAGTTCTGGTAGATGGCCGTGTCCGGCCTTCCGGAGACGGCCAGCCACACCCAGGGTGTGGTGACGGGCGCCTCGAGCTGGAGGGCGCGGTCGGACTGCATGGTGACGAACCCGGTGAGGAACCGGATTCCACCCGAGGCCCACACGATCAGGGCGACACCGGCGCTCATGGCCGCACCGGTCACCGCGACCAGCGTGCGCCGGGTGGAGACCGTGACGACGGCCAGCATCACCGCCGCCGGCCAGACCTTGATCCAGGTGGCGGCTGTGAGCAGTGCGGCGGCCACGATCGGGCGGCGGGAGAGCAGGACGAGACCGGTGATCACGAGGGGTGCGGTGAGTCCCTCCAGCCGGAGAAGGCCGACGGGGCTCAGTACGAAGCTGAGCAGCAGCCAGAGCCAGGCGGCCCGATACCCGCGGGCGTCCCGGCCCCGATCGGTGAGCGCGGCCACGGCGATCGCGTTGAGCGACATCGTCATCAGGAACCACAGCAGCTGGTAGAGCAGGGGACCGCCGACGGCGGCGAAGACGATCGGCACGAGGGCCCCGATGGGGTACACCCACTCGACGTCGATGCCCTGCCAGAGGTGGTGCACGAGGCCGTTCTCCGCCCAGGTGCGGTAAAGCGGAAGATCGCCCAGGACGTTGCCGGTGAGGATGGCGGGCAACAGGGCGAGCAGGAACAGGACATGGAGGGCCAGGAAGCCCAGGACCAGGGTGCGCGGGGAATGAAGCCAGGCGAGCCGGGCCGGGGTGAGGGCGTGGAAGAGCCGGCGATCGGCCCGGTCGAGAAGCTGGGACACGGCACTCACCTCTGCAGACGACGGCACCGGGTGCGGTGCCTGACGCCAGCGTAGAAACCCCAGATGACAGGCAGGCTGCGTGCGGGCATCCATTGGGTGACAGTTCTGAGAGTGCTCTCAGCGGGGGAGGCTCACGCCGGCCTGCCGCGGATCACGTCACGGGCGGCTCAGGTCACGGGTGAGGAAGCGAAAAGCACCCGGCTGCTGGCGACGAGATCGGAGACGTCGAAGAGACGGGCCAGGTCACGGCCGGCCGCGTGCGCCCCGAGCGCCTCGGCCTCGCTCTGCGGCGCCATCCGGCCCAGCATGACGCCACCGAGCGCGCGAACCGCGCAGGCCGCGATAACACCCTCCGGGGTTCCGCCGATTCCCATCACGAGGTCGAGCGCGGTGCCGGGGGTCGCGGCGGCGATGGCCGTGGACACGTCCCCTTCGGCGGTGAGGCTCACGGTCGCGCCGGCGGCCCGGAGCTCGCGGATCAGGGCCGCATGACGGGGTTTGTCGAGCACCGCGACCGTGAGCGAGGTCTCGGCGAGGCCGCTGGCCGCCGCGTAGGCGCGGAGGTTCTCCGTGGGTGAGCGTCGGAGGTCGAGCACGCCGAGGCCGGCTGCCCCCGCGATGAGTTTCTCCATGTAGAAAACGCCGGCCGGATCGAACATCGTGCCGCGGGGGGCAATCGCGATGACGCTCACCGCGCCCGGGCGGGCGAGCGCGGCGAGGCTGGTGCCGTCGAGCGGGTCGACGGCGATGTCGCACTCCGGACCCTGCCCGCTGCCGAGCCGTTCCCCGTTCGCGAGCATCGGGGCGGCGTCCTTCTCGCCCTCGCGGATCACGACGGTTCCGGAGAATGGGGCACCCATCAGGACCGCCCGCATCGCGGCCACCGCGGCCGCGTCCGCGGCGATCTTGTCGCCGCGCCCGACCCAGGCCCTGGCGGCCAGGGCGGCGGCCGCCGTCGAGGAGCGGATCGCCTCGACCAGGTCCGCCGGCCACGCCTCGGCGCCGATGACGGTGGTTTCGGCGCCGCCCTCGGAAGGACTGTGCTGCTGCATCCACCACCCCAATGCTCTGGTTCGGCCCGGTGACCGTGCACTTCCAGCGTACCGGGCGGCCGGATCACACCATCGCGGTCCGGGCTGCAGTCAGGAGAGCAGTTCCCGGATGTCGGCGGCCGTCAGTGCGGCGGCGCGAGGCGCGGCATCCGTCATGACGCTCTCGAACAGGCGCGCCTTGGTGGCCTTGAGCGCCATCACCTTCTCCTCGATCGTGTCCTTGGCGACCAGCCGGTAGACCATGACATTCTTCGTCTGGCCGATCCGGTGCACCCGGTCGACGGCCTGCGCCTCGGTGGCCGGGTTCCACCACGGGTCGAGCAGGATGACATAGTCGGCCTCGGTCAGGTTCAGGCCGAACCCGCCGGCCTTGAGGCTGATCAGGAAGACCGAGTTGGTGCCGTTCTTGAAGTCGTCGATCGTGCGGGCCCGGCCACGGGTCTTGCCGTCAAGATAGGAGTAGCTGATCCCGGCGGCGTCGAGCCGGTCCCGGGCCTTTCCGAGGTACTGGGTGAACTGGCTGAAGATGAGGGTGCGGTGCCCCTCGGCGACGGTGTCCTCCAGTAGCTCGAGCAGCGCGTCGAGCTTGGTGGACGGGACCCCGGCGTACTTCTCGTCGTACAGGCTCGCGTCGAGGCTGAGCTGACGCAGCATGGTGAGCGAGCGGAAGATCTCGAACCTGTTGGCGTTCAGGTCCTCGATCAGCCCGAGCACCTTCTGCCGTTCCCTGGCCAGGTGCATGTCATAGACCTTGCGGTGCTTCGGGTTCAGCTCGAGTTCGAGCACCTGTTCCTGCTTCTCCGGAAGGTCGCCGGCCACCTGGTCCTTGGTGCGGCGCAGCATGAACGGGCGGATGCGGCGGCGCAGCTGGGTGAGCCGGTCAGTGTCCGCGTCGGTCTCGATCGGTTTGCGGTAGTAGTCGGTGAACCGGCCGGGGCTCGGGAAAAGGCCGGGCGCGGTGATCGACAGCAGCGACCAGAGCTCCATCAGGTTGTTCTCCATCGGCGTGCCCGTGATCGCGAGCTTGAACGGCGTCTTCAGGCGGCGCGCGCACTGGTGCGCCCTGGCCTGGTGGTTCTTCACGAATTGGGCCTCGTCGAGCAGGAGGCCCGCCCAGTCCAGCCCGTCGTAGTCGTCGAAGTCGAGCCGGAACAGTGTGTACGAGGTGATCACTACATCGGCGCCGGCGGCGACGGAGGCGAGGCTCGTGGCGCGCTTGACCGCGGTCTGGGTGATCGTGGCGACGCGAAGGTCAGGGGCGAAACGGGCGCACTCCGCCGCCCAGTTCGAGACCACGCTCGTGGGGGCCACCACGAGGAACGGCGCGCCCGGAGTCGAGGCGGACGCCTGGTCTCGGGCGTGAGCGATCAGGGCGATCGCCTGCAGTGTCTTGCCGAGCCCCATGTCATCGGCGAGGATGCCGCCGAGCCGGTGGTCGTAGAGGAAGCTGAGCCAGTCGAATCCGGACTGCTGGTAGGCGCGCAGGGTGGCGTGGACCGCGGCGGGGAGCGGGCGCCGGTCGATCCGGTCGGCATCCGTGAGCCCGGCGACGGCGGCGCGCCACCCGGCGGCCTGTTCGGAGACGACGCCGAGGGCCTGCAGTTCCTCCCAGAGATCGGCCTGGAACCGGCTGAGGCCGAGGGACTGCGCACCGCCGTCCTGCAGGCCGCGGGCCTCCTCGATCAGCCGGCGGAGCTGGTGCAGTTCGGGGCGGTCGAGGCTGAACCAGGTGCCGCTGTCCAGGATCAGGATCTCCTGGTCGGCGGCCAGCGCCCGGAACAGATCGTCGAACGGGATCTCCTCTTCGTCGATGCTGACGGTCACCGCGAGGTCGAACCAGTCCCGGCTGGCGGTGCTCTCTGTGGTGGCCAGGCTGATCACGGGGGCATCGTCGGCGGGGCGGTAGCGGGGCGCGTCGGGGCTGACCGTGACCCGGATGTCGTCGCGCGCCTCGAGCTCGGCCAGGGCCCCGGCCAGGAAATCGATCATGGCGGCGCCCGCGAGGGTCGCGACCGTGGCCAGGCGAGGCAGGCCCTCGTCCACCGGCGCGAGCGAGGGGATACCGGTGAGCACCGGCAGGACGTCGGTGAGGATGGCCTGTTCGCGCGTGGCGTCCCTGAACCGGGTGTCGCCGGGCGCCGGCCGGAGGGTGCTGCGATAGAGCGCGCCGGCCGTGCCGGTCTCCGCCGTGCCCGTCTCAGCCCCGGCGGCGAGGTACTCCCAGTCCCAGTGCAGTTCGAGGCGCGCCCCCGGTCGGTGGGTGACCTGGAGGGCGAGCCGTGGCCGGGGCGTTTCCGGCAGGTCGAAGGAGCCGTCGATGCTGGTCAGGGTGAGCTTCCGGCGCAGGAACGGGTAGAAGTCGGCGAGGAACAGGGCCTCGTCGGCGCCGGGGACGACGAGGGCGTCGGCGGACGCGGCCAGGGCGAGCAGCTCCGCGCCGAGCTGGTGTTCGAGCGGCGCGAGGGTGAGCACGGCGCCCGCGTCGCCCAGTTCCGTGCCCGCCGCGGGCTCCGCCCAGGTGAACACGCCGTGGGCGGGGCTGCCGATGAAACCGAATTCGGTGCGGTCGAGCCTGCGCCCGTCCAGGATGACAGCGGGCAAGAGGGTGAGGGCGCCGTCGGCCCGGCGGATGTCGAGTTCGAGCGCGGCGGGGCCCGGCGACACGTCCACCCGCGCCCGGCCGCTCGCGGTGGTGACCAGGGCCAGCCCGGCCGTGCTCGCCTCGGCGAGGATCTCCCAGAACGCCCGGTTGGCGAAGCCGTCGAGCAGGATCCACTGCTGGGCGTAGCCGGTGGATCGGTTGCCGGCGGAGTAAAGCGCATAGAGCGCCTTGAGCACCGCCAGCTGGGCGGGGTCGTAGGCGCCGTAGACGTAGGCGAGGTTGTCCCAGGTGAGATTGCCGCGGATCCACTTTCCCTTCTTACCCATGACCACCGGGCGCGCGGCCAGCCGCCTGGGCCTGGCGCCGCCGCCGGCGAACCGTCCGTCGCGGACCGGGTCCTGCAGTTCGAACTGCAGTCCGACCGCCGTGATCGCCGGGACAGCGGATGCCGGTCGGGCGAGCGGCGCGAGGGCGCGCTGCCAGTCCGGCAGGACGGGCGGAGCGAGCGGGCCGGCGGACGGCTCGAACCGGGGCATCCGCCGGTCGCCGACCGCCCGGCCGGGTTCGCCGGCCGCCGTGCCATCGCCCGGCGAGCCCGCGGTCGCGATCAGGAGGGCCGCCACATGCTTGCAGTTCTTCTTCATCGGGCAGGTGCACACGCCGGAGGCGCGCACGAGAGCGCCCGCCGCGTTGGCGGTGAAGGACACGGTCACGGCGTACGGCGCCGGCCGGGTGCCCTGCACCTCACCGAAAAGCTGGGTACCGGTGCCGAACCATTCCGGCTGGTTGACGTTGCCGTTGCGGGCATAGCGCTCGCCGCGGGAGAACGCCTGGCTGCCCACCAGTAGCGCGATCTGGTGGGAACTGAGCGAATGAGCCATGGTGAGGGCTCCTATTCTCCCACGGGACTGCGGCGTCGGCGCGGCCGGGGGCGCGCCGACGATCCGGGCTAGGCGTGGTCGGTCGAGGAACCCTTTCGGAGCGTGCGGCCCTGGAAGAACGCCGGGTCGGCCCGGCGCATCAGCAGCATCAGCACCACGCCGCCGACGAACAACACCATGGCGAGGATGAAGACGAGACCGACCCCGCCGATGTTCGATCCGCTGCCGTAGTCGGGGTTCATGCTGTCATACAGGGTGGTCGCGAAGATCACGGCGAGGATGACCCCGCCGACGAGAGGGGCGAGGAACTTGAGCAGGAACGCCCTGGCTTGGGTGAAGGCCTCGGCCCGGAAATACCAGACGCAGGCGAACGCGGTGACGCCGTAGTAGAAGCAGATCATCATGCCGAGGGTCAGGATGGTGTCGGTGAGGACATCCGTGCTGAGCACCCGCATCACCGCGTAGAACACCCAGGCCACGATGCCGGCCATCACGGTGGCGAAGCCCGGCGACTTGTAGCGCGGGCTGATCGAGGCGAATCGCTTCGGGAAGGCCTTGTAGTGGCCCATCGCGAGCATGGTGCGCGCGGGGCCGACGAAGGTGGACTGCAGCGATGCCGCCGAGCTCGACAGCACGGCCAGGGACATCAGGATCGCGAACGGTCCCATCACCGGCCCGGCGAGGGCGGCGAAGACGTTGCCCTGGATGTCTTCGTTGCCGAGGCCGAGTTCGCCGGTGCCGACGCCGGAGAACATCAGGGCCGCGACGGCAACCAGGATGTAGAGCGCGAAGATGATGCCGACCGTGAGGGTGGCCGCGCGCCCGGGGGTGGTCTTGGGGTTCTTCGTCTCCTCGTTCATGGTGAGGGTCACGTCCCAGCCCCAGAAGATGAAGATCGAGAGCGACACCCCGGCCGCGAAGGCGGAGAACGACGGGGCGAGGAACGGGTTGAACCAGTCGGCGCTGAAGCCGAGGGCGTCGAACGCCGTGCCGTTGCCGAAGTGCACCAGGGCGGCGACGCTGAACCAGACCAGCACGACCAGCTGGAAGGCCACGAGCACGTACTGCACCGCCTTGGTGGTCTCCATCCCCCGATAGGAGATGTAACAGGCCGCGACCATGAAGACCAGGCAGGTGAGCACGTTGATGACCACGTTGGAGGCCAGATCGGCCAGGTCGGGGTTGCCGAACAGCTGGGCGAGCATGAGGTAGAAGAAGTCGACGGCGACGCCGGCGAGGTTGGACAGCACGACCACCGTGGCGACGATGAGCCCCCAGCCGCCCATCCAGCCGATCCACGGTCCGAACGCGCGGGTGGCCCAGGTGAAGGAGGTGCCGGCATCCGGCATGGCGTTGTTGAGCTCCCGGTAGCCGAGGGCCACCAGCAGCATCGGGATGAAGCCGACCAGGAAGATGCCGGGCATCTGCGTGCCGACGGCTGCGACCGTCGGACCGAGCGAAGCCGTCAGGGTGTAAGCGGGGGCGATGCAGGAGATGCCGATCACGGTGGCGCCGAGCAGCCCGATCGAGCCGGCGCTCAAGCCCTTGTCGGACAGGCCGCCGGCGGTGGTGGAGGCTCCGGCGGAGCCCGAGGAATGGATGTTCGTCATCGGAGCGTCTTTCTGTCAGTGCGTCAGCCGGGCGTGGGTGCCGGTGGGGACGACGATCAGGGGCACGGGCAGGGCGTGCAGCATGCGGTGGGCCGTGATGCCGAGGAAGATCGTGGTGGGCTGGGCGAGCCGGCTCGACCCGACGAAGGCGATCTCGGTCTCCTGCCAGTCGAGGGCCTCGACTGCGGCCTCCACGCTGTGGCCGGACGCCACCTCGGTGGTGATGTCCCCGTGCGCCCGGGAGTGTGTCGAGAAGTAGTCGAGCACGGTGCGCAGGTGGGCGCCGCTCTCGTTCTCGTCGGCCACCGCCTCGCCGCCGGTGGCGTGGGTGCGGTGGGCGTCGACCTCGACCAGGGTGACGAAGCGCAGGTCGACGGTGAGGCCCTCCGAGAACGCGAGCACCGAGTCGAGCAGGGTGCGCCAGCCCGGCCGGGTGCCGATCGCGCAGGTGATCCGCGTGATCTGTTCAGGGGCGCGGTAGCCGTGCGGCGCGAGGGCGACGGGCACCGGTGAGGCGTGCAGCAGCGCGTTGGCCACACTGCCGATCGTGAACCGGTTCAGGATGCCGCGGCGGGACGCGCCGACGATGATCCGGTCCGAGTCGAACCGTTCGACCGCTTGCAGCAGCCCCTCCGTGGCCGAATCCGCCCAGAGCAGGTGCGTCGTCCAGGCGATGTCCGCGGGGATCCGCAGCGCGGCCTGGGCGAGCCATTCCAGGCCCTGCTCCTCGAGCAGGGCCTGGAAGTCCGAGGCAGACGCTCCCACCTTGGCGGGCACGGCGGAGGAGTGCGGCAGCACGAGGCAGAGTCGCAACTCGGCCCCGGTCAGGCGCGCCAGGGCGACACCCAATTCGATGGCTTCGTTGCCGCGTTCGGTCGCTTCGTAGGCGACGACGTAGTTCGCTACTCGGGTCACTGCTCACTCCTTCGATTCTGTGGTGCCGCGCGATTCTGTGGTGCCGCGGTCAGTGCTGGTGCTCTGCGTGCCCGCCATGGTCGTGCCCGTCGTGCCCGCCATGCTCGTCGTGCTCCGCGTGCTCGTCGTGTGCGCCGGCGGTTCCCGGGGCGCAGTGTGCGCTCGGGCTGGGTTCCACGTCGAGCGACGGGTTGCGGTCGAAGAAACCGACCGGTTTCAGCCAGAACGACACGGTGTCGGCCGGCATGACCGGCCATTCCTCCGGCCGGGTGATGTGGTGGATGCCAAAAACGTACCAGAGCACGAGGTCGGTGTCGCGGACGGATCGACCGGCCTGGATCCACTCGGGCAGACCGTGGTCCACCGAACTCTGGTTGACGAACTCGCCGCAGGGCCAGCGCTCCGTCTGGTCGTTCGGGGTGACCCAGACGGTGTGCCCGATCACCTGGGCGCGCTGCAGGGCCGGCGCGGCGGCGTCGAAGAACGACGGGATGGCGCCGCCGGGCACGAGCTTGTAGGAGACGGGCGTGCCGAGGCCGTTGAGCGACTTCTCGTTCACGACCTTCCAGGCCCGCTGGGTGTTCCACTCGAAGTCGTCGAAGCCCTCGGTCTCGATCGGCGTGTTCTGCTGGGTCAGCGCCAGGCCGAGCGGGTTCGCCTCGCTGATCGGTTCGATCCGGGTCTCGGAGCGGAAGACCGTGTTCTCCGGGCCGTCGATGTCGAGGTCCATCCGGGCGACGATGAAGTGCTGGTGGAACGGCGCGTAGGTGCGGGTGTCGACGAGCGTGCCGTTCGGATGCGGCTGGCCGGCGTCGAGGTGGGTGACCACCATGATCCCGGTGGCGCGCACCTCGCACTCCATGTTGCCGTCCTGGTAGAAGCGCCAGTAGACGAGGTACTCGTAGTTCGCGACGGTGACGTGGAAGGACACGACGAGCCGGCGCATCCGTCGGACCTCGGCGCCGCCGTCGTGGTCGACGTGCTTCCAGAGCACCGCGTTGTCCTCCTCGTGGATGCAGAAGGCGTTCGGGATCGTGTACGGCTCGCCCTTGCTGTTGTGCAGCACGGCGTCGAGGTAGCGGATCTCGCCGAGGCAGTCGCAGCCGAGCTCGAGCGAGGTGGTCATGAAGCCGAGACCCCACTCGCCGATGTCGAATGCGGTGCGGCGGAAGTGGTCGACGCTGGGGTCGCGGTAGGGCACGACCATTTCGGCGAAGGAGAGCCGGTTGGCGATCGGGCGCACCCGGCCGCCGTCGGCGTAGCTCACGTTGTGCAGGGTCATGCCCTCGCGGTAGTTGAACCCGACCCGGAGCGACCAGTTCTGCCACTGGACCAGGTTGCCCTCGACAGTGAAGCTCGGCCCGTCGGACTGCACGATGTCGAGCGGCGCGAGCGGCGGGCGGCGGCTGAGCTCGCGGATGCGCGGCGGGATCAGGTGGGGAACGTACTCGCCCATCACCTCCGGGCGTTCGACCTCGAACGAGTCCTCGATCTCGAGGAGTTCCATGGTGTTCACGTCGATGACGAAGTGCAGGCCGCTGACCGGCCCGGCGTAGGGGTTCGCGCCCTTCTCCCGGCGCACCCAGATGTCCGCCCAGCCGAGACGGCGGCCGCGGAACCGGTCGGGGATCACGGCGTCGCCGTAGGTCCAGGTGTCGATGAACACATTGTCGAGGTCGGTGATGCCCCGGCCGGCGAGCACGGCGATCACATCGGGGTGGGCGCGGAGGGCGGTATCGGCCTCGTCCCACTCGTCCACGGTGAAGTTCGCCTGCACCCCGGGCACCGTGGCCCAGTCGAGCAGCGCGTCGTCGGTGAGGGAGACGACCGCGACCCAGGTGCTGTTCTCCGCGCGGTTGAGCACGACGAGCCTGGCCCGCCGATCCGGCACGGTGCCGTCGGCTTCGAAGGCCCGGACGGCGCCCTTGGGGGGTTCGACGAGTTCGATCGACGCGAAGCGCCAGCCGTCGCCGACCCCGTGTTCGCGGGCGAGGATGGCGGACGCCGCGCTGAACTCGGCTGCGGCAAGTGGATCGAGCGGGTGAAAGGCCATCGTGATTCCTCTGCGTTGAAGAGTTGATGTCTCTGGGGCGTGAAGATGCGGTCATCCACACCGTACATCCAGAGGGCGGTTCATGGAGCCGAAAAAGAGCGGTCACCGGGCAGTCGACTCACCTGCCTGCCCTGTGTTCGGCGGGCGCGGTGCTGGCGTGTCGGTCGAATATGAAATAAAGTTGAGTCGACAAGGCTCAGCTTTTCCGCCGGTCTCCGCGTGGGGCCGGCCGGCCAGAGAGAGGATCTCCCGATGCAAGCAGGTCAGCAGCCGCCCCAGGAAGACGCCAAGACGGCCCTCGAGCAGTACGGGGTCAACCTCACCGAGATCGCCAAGAGCGGCAAGCTCGACCCGGTGATCGGCCGGGACGCGGAGATCCGCCGGGTCAGCCAGGTGCTCACCCGGCGCACCAAGAACAACCCCGTGCTCATCGGCGAACCCGGTGTCGGCAAGACGGCGGTCGTGGAGGGCCTCGCCCAGCGCATCGTCGCCGGCGACGTCGCCGATTCGCTCAAGGGCAAGCAGCTCGTCTCCCTGGACCTTGCGGCCCTGGTCGCCGGGGCCAAGTACCGCGGCGAGTTCGAGGAGCGGCTCAAGGCCGTGCTCAAGGAGATCAACGACGCCGAGGGCCAGATCATCACCTTCGTCGACGAGCTGCACACGCTGATGGGGGCGGGCGGCGGCGAAGGCTCGGTCGCGGCCTCGAACATGCTCAAGCCGATGCTGGCCCGCGGCGAACTGCGCCTGATCGGCGCCACCACCCTCAACGAGTACCGCGAGTTCATCGAGAAGGATGCCGCGCTGGAGCGCCGCTTCCAGCCGGTGCTGGTGGACGAGCCGAGCGTCGAGGACACCGTGGCCATCCTGCGCGGGCTCAAGGAGCGCTACGAGGCCCACCACAAGGTGTCGATCGCGGATGCGGCGCTGGTGGCCGCGGCATCCCTCTCCAACCGGTACATCACCGCCCGGCAGCTGCCGGACAAGGCCATCGACCTCATCGACGAGGCCGCGAGCCGGCTGCGGATGGAGATCGACTCTGCGCCGGTGGAGATCGACGAGCTGCGCCGAAGCGTCGACCGGCTCAAGCTCGAGGAGCTGGCGCTGAAGAAGGAGAAGGACGCCGCGTCGAAGCAGCGGCTGGAGAAGCTGCGCGGGGACCTGGTCGAGCGGGAGGCGAACCTGGCCGGGCTGCAGGCCCGCTGGGACAAGGAGCGGTCCTCGCTCAACCGGATCGGCGAGCTCAAGGAGAAGCTGGACACGGCGCGGAGCGCCGCCGACCGGGCCCAGCGCGAGGGCAACCTGGAGAAGGCGTCCCGGCTGCTCTACGGCGACATCCCGGTGATGGAGCGCGAGCTGGCGGAGGCGGAGCGGGCGGAATCCGACGGGCCCCGGATGGTCAACGACCACGTCACTGCGGAGGACATCGCCGCGGTCGTGGCCATGTGGACCGGCATCCCGGTGGGCCGGCTGTTGCAGGGCGAGACGGACAAGCTGCTGAACCTGGAGGGCGAGCTCGGACACCGGCTGATCGGGCAGAAGGAGGCCGTGCGCGCGGTCGCCGACGCCGTGCGCCGCAGCCGGGCCGGCATCTCCGACCCGGACCGGCCGACCGGGTCGTTCCTCTTCCTCGGCCCGACCGGCGTCGGCAAGACCGAACTGGCCAAGGCGCTCGCCGAGTTCCTCTTCGACGACGAGAAGGCGATGGTGCGCATCGACATGAGCGAGTACGGGGAGAAGTTCTCCGTCTCCCGGCTCGTCGGGGCTCCCCCCGGTTACATCGGCTATGAGCAGGGCGGGCAGCTCACCGAGGCCGTGCGCCGGCGCCCCTACTCGGTGATCCTGTTCGACGAGGTGGAGAAGGCGCATCCCGAGGTCTTCGACGTTCTGCTTCAGGTGCTCGACGACGGCCGGCTGACGGATGGCCAGGGCCGCACGGTCGATTTCCGCAACACGATCCTGGTGCTGACCTCGAACCTCGGTTCGCAGATCCTGATCGACGCGAGCCTCAACCGGCAGCAGAAGGAGGACGCCGTGCAGCAGCTCGTGCGGCAGACCTTCAAGCCGGAGTTCGTCAACCGTCTCGACGACATCGTCGTGTTCGAATCGCTGTCGATGGAGGACCTCGGCCAGATCGTCGAACTGCTCGTGGACCGGCTGGAGCGGCGCCTGGTCGAGCGGCGGCTCGAGCTCGCGGTGACCCCGGATGCCCGGTCCTGGCTGGCCGAACGCGGCTACGACCCGATCTACGGCGCGCGACCGTTGCGCCGGCTGATGCAGACCGAGATCGACGACCGCCTCGCGACCGCGCTGCTTTCGGGCAGGATCCGCGACGGCGACACGGTGCTGGTGGACCTGGACCCCGACGCGGACGCCCTCACGGTGGCATCCGCCCCCGCCCTGGTCTGATGTGCCGCGAGAGTGCAGTTTTCGCCCCCCGGGCACCTCGATAAGGGCGAAAACTGCACTTTCGCGGCCAGCGAAAACCGGGGTCACGGACGGGCGACGGTCAGGAGCGGCACCTAGGCTCGAAGCATGCGTGCAACAGTGATTTACGGCGAACGGGATGTTCGCCTCGAAGAAGTCCCCGACCCCATTCTTTCCACCGGCGGTGACGCCATCGTGCGCGTCGTCGCAGCCTGCGTCTGCGGCTCGGACCTCTGGCCCTACCGCGGCGTGCAGCCGACCGACGAACCACACCGGATCGGCCACGAATTCGTCGGCATCGTCGAGGAGATCGGCGCCGACGTCTCCACTATCAAGGTCGGCGACTTCGTCATCGCGCCGTTCTACGACTGCGACAACACCTGCGTCAACTGTCGCAACGGCGTCAGCACCTCCTGCCTGAACGGCGGCTGGTGGGGCTCCGATGACAAGCTCGGCGGCTTCGCCGACGGCGCCCAGGGCGAGAAGGTGCGCGTGCCGCACGCGGACGGCTCGCTCGTGGCGACTCCGATCCAGCCGACCGACGCCCAGGTTCCGGGCCTCCTCACCCTCGCCGACGTGATGGGCACCGGCCACCACGCCGCGGTATCGGCCGGGGTCACCACCGGCAGCACCGTCGTCGTCGTCGGCGACGGCGCGGTCGGGCTCTGCGGCATCATCGCCGCCAAGCGCCTCGGCGCCTCCCGGATCGTGGCCATGTCGCGTAACCCCGAACGTCAGGCCGTTGCCCGCGAGTTCGGCGCGACCGACATCGTCGAAGAGCGTGGCGACGCGGGCGTTGCCCGCATCCGGGAGATCTTCGACGGCATCGGCGCGGACTGCGTGCTCGAGTGCGTCGGCACGAAGGAATCGATGGAGCAGGCCATCGCGTCGGCGCGACCCGGCGGAATGGTCGGCTATGTCGGCGTGCCCACCGGCGGTCCGATCGAAGTGCGACCGCTGTTCGGCCGCAACGTCGGGCTCAACGGCGGCGTCGCATCCGTGCGCGCCTACGTCGAGGAACTGCTGCCCGAGGTGCTCTCCGGAGCGATCAACCCCGGCCGCGTGTTCGACCTCGAACTGCCGCTCTCCGACGTCGCCGAGGCGTACGCCGCCATGGACGAGCGCCGCGCGATCAAGGTGCTCCTCCGCCCGTAACCCGTTGTCCGTGCCCGGCCTGTCGCACCGGCGGGGCACGGGGAACTCTCGCGGGTGCCGCGGACGGTCGTGCGGGGTGGTTAGTCGTTGACCAGGAGGAGCTCGGCAAGCGGCTTGCGGGTGCGGGGTGCGCGCTCCCGTTCGAGCAGCTCGGGCGACAGCGCATCGGCGTCGCCGAGCACGCCGAGAACGGTGACCGAGACGACGGCCTGGTCCTCGCCGAGGCCGAACGCCTGGGCAAGCGCCGGCGCGTCGAATCCGCCGAGCTGGTGGGTGTGCAGTCCCTCGTGCTGCGCCTGGATGGTGAGGTGGGCGACCGCCTGGCCGAGGTCGTACCGGGCCCACGGGTTCTCCCGGGTCTCGTCGATCGGCAGGGTGGCGACATTGACGATCAAGACGGATGCCGCATCCGCCCACGCCTTGTTGAAGCCCATCAGGGTGGCGTGGATCTTCGCGAAGCTCTCGGAGCCGCGGCGGGCGACGATGTACCGTGCCGGCTGCAGGTTGCTGGCCGACGGCGCCCAACGGGCGGCCTCGAGCACGGTGGTGAGGGTGTCCTCGTCGATGACCGCGGACGGGTCGAAGCCACGCGGACTCCAGCGGCCGGCCAGCACGGGGAGGATCGGCGACGCGGTGTCGGCGTCGCGGCTGAGGGTGTCGGTGATCAGGGTCATGATGCCCGCTTTCGGTTGGGAGGACGTGGCGGGGCTTCGTCGACCCGGTTGATCCAACGCATCCGTCACCGTTTTATTCCATGCGCACGCATCCACCGGTCCTCGCGGCCGGCGAGCCGGGAGCGCGGCGCGGGGTCAGGGGGCGGTGAGGGAGGCGCGCACCTCGCGGCGGAGCACCTTGCCGACGAGGGAGCGGGGGAGCTCGTCGACCTGCACGATGTTGCGCGGAACCTTGTAGGCGGAGAGCCGGGTGCGGCAGTACGCGCGCAGCTCCTCGACGTCGAGGGTCGCACCCGCGCTGAGCACGACCGCGGCGACGACGTCTTCGCCGCCGTTCTTGCTCGGCAGCCCGACCGCGGCGGCATCCGCGACATCCGGATGCGAGAGCAGCGCCGCCTCGACCTCCGACGGGGACACGTTGAAACCGCCCGTGATGATCAGTTCCTTGATCCGGTCGACGACGGTGATGAAGCCGTCGGCGGAGACCCGCACGATGTCGCCGGTGCGCAGCCAGCCGCCCTCGAGCAGCACCTTCGCGCTCTCGCTGGGCTGGTCCCAGTAGCCGGAGAAGACCTGTGGGCCGCGGATGAGCAGCTCGCCCTCCTCCTCGATGCCCCGGTCGACAGTCGGGTCGGCCGGGTCGATCACCCGGATCTCCGTGCTCGGGAACGGCACGCCGACCGTGCCCGGCCGCCGGGTCGGCCCCATCGGGTTGCCGACGGCGATCGGCGAGGCCTCGGTCATGCCGTAACCCTCCACCAGCAGCCCGCCGGTGGCGGCCTCCCAGCGTTCGACGATCGACACCGGCAGGCTCATCGCGCCCGAAATGGCGAAGCGGATGCTGCGCAGGCTCACCTTGCGTTCCGCGGCCGCCGTGACGAGCCGGTCGTAGATCGGCGGGACCGCGGGCATGAACGTCGGCGGGGTGCGGCGGGCGGCGTCGAGCAGCAGCCCCTCATCGAACTTGGGGAACAGGACGAGCCGGGCCCCGGTGGCCATCGCGAAGGTCAGGCACAGGGTGAGGCCGTAGGCGTGGAACATCGGAAGGACCGCGTAGAACACCTCTTCGCCCACGTGCAGGCCCGGCACCCACGCCTCGCCCTGGAGGGCGTTCGCACGAAGGTTGAAGTGGCTGAGGATGGCACCCTTGGGGCTGCCGGTCGTGCCGCTGGTGTACTGCAACGCGGCGGTGTCGCCGATCCTCGGCCGGGGGTGGTTGTGGCGAAGCTTGCGCGAACCGAGCAACGAGGACCATTCGATCGTGCCCTTCGGCAGCGAGTCCACGGTGAGGGCGCTCCGAGCGGCGCGGGCCTTGCCGACGGGCAGCCGCAGGGCCACCCGCTTCGCGAATGGCATGGCCTCCGTCAGGTCGACGGCGATCACGGAGCGCAGCCCCATATCGGCCGGGAAGTCGCGCACGGTCCCGTAGACCTTGTCCCAGACCACGGCCACGGTGGCGCCGTGGTCCTCGAACTGGTGCCGCAGCTCACGCTCGGTGTAGAGCGGGTTGTGCTCGACCACGATCGCTCCGAGCCGGAGCACGGCGTAGAACGCCACCACGTGCTGGGGGCAGTTCGGCAGCACGAGGGCCACCCGGTCGCCGGGCTTCACGCCGAGGCGCAGCAGTCCGTTCGCCACCCGGGAGATCTGCTCGCCGAGGTCGGCGTAACTGGTCGTCGCGCCGAAGAAGTCCAGCGCGACGTCGCCGGAGAACCTCCGCACCGACTTCTCGATCATGTCGACGAGGGTCTCTGTCGGCTCGGTGATGGTAGCGGGAACGCCCGGCGCGTACGCACCGAGCCAGGGCTTGTTCGCGAACGCGTTCATCGGGCTGTCAGTTCCTTCTTCAGGGCGTCGACGAACGCGTCGATGTCCTCTTCGGTGGTGTCGAAGCCGCACATCCAGCGCACCTCGTTCCGGGCCGCATCCCAGTCGTAGAAGCGGAACGACTCGCGCAACCGGTCGGCGACCCCGGCGGGCACCACCGCGAACACGGCGTTGGACTGGGTGGCCTGGCTGAAGCTGACGCCCTCGATCGAGCCGTCCGCCACGCCCCGCTCGAGGGCGGCGCGCAGCCGGGCGGCCATCTCGTTGGCGTGGCCGGCGTTGCGCCGCCAGAGGTCGTTCTCGAGCAGCGCGATCAGCTGCGCGGAGATGAAGCGCATCTTCGAGGCCAGCTGCATGTTCAACTTGCGCAGGTAGATCAGGCCGTCGGATGCCTCGGGGTTGAGCACCACGACGCACTCGCCGTACATCATGCCGTTCTTGGTGCCGCCGAAACTGAGCACGTCGACGCCGGCGTCGCGGGTGAACGCCCGGAACGGCAGCCCGAGGGAGGCCGCGGCGTTGGAGAGCCTCGCCCCGTCCATGTGCAGCTTCATGCCGTGCGCGTGAGCGTGGTCGGCAATGGCCCGCACCTCGTCGACGGTGTACATGGTGCCGAGCTCGGTGGTCTGGGTGATCGACACGACGAGCGGCTGGGCGCGGTGCTCGTCGCCCCAGCCCCAGGCCTGCTGGTCGATCAACGCCGGGGTGAGCTTGCCGTCGGGGGTGTCCACGGTGAGCAGCTTGATGCCCGCGACCTTCTCCGGCGCCCCGGCCTCGTCGGAGTTGATGTGGGCGGTCGACGCGCAGACCACCGCGCCCCAGCGCGGAAGCATCGACTGCAGCCCGATCACGTTGGCACCGGTGCCGTTGAACACGGGGAAGGCTTCGACGCCCGGGCCGAAGTGCTCCGCGAAGACCTCCTGCAGCCGGGCGGTGTAGACGTCTTCGCCGTAGGCGATCTGGTGGGCGCCGTTCGCCCGGGTGATCGCCTCGAGGATCTCGGGATGCACGCCCGAGTAGTTGTCCGAGGCGAAACCGCGTGAGCTGAGGTCATGGAGTTGAGTCACTCCTCCATCTTCGCGCATCAAGCTCCTTCGATTCTGTGCTGCGGTGGCGGACGACTGTTCCCCGGGCGGACAACTGTTCCCGGCGTGACGGCAACAATCGTCCGCCCGGGCAACAGTCAGCGACTCACGATGTCGGCGGGACCAGGAGAACGCGGGTGTTGTTGACGGATGCGGCATCCGTGTCCCAGAGGCCGACCACGCGGGCGGCGAGCTCGGCTTCGAGCCCGTCGAGTGCCTTGACGACGAAGACGACCGCTGCGGCATCCGTGCCCGCCTTGGCGAAGCCCTGCCCGACGGCGCGGGTCCAGGTTTCGGCGGCGGCCTTCGCGGCCGCGTAGTTCGCGCCGCCCGGAGCGGGCTTGTCGACCGACACCGAGGAGACGATCGCGAGGCGACCGGCGCGCGAGGCGACCAGGTCGTCGTTGAAGGCTCGGGTCGTGTTGCGGAGGGTGGTCACGACATTGCGGTGCAGGAAGTCCCAGTCGGCGTCGCCCTGCCCGGCGAGCCCGCCGCCGCCTCGCCAGCCGCCGACGAGGTGGATGAGGCCGTCGATCGGGCCGTGCTCGGCGTGCACCACCGCGGCGAGGCTGGTCACGGCAGCGAAGTCGGCCAGGTCGCACTGGTAGGCCACGGCTGCCGGGACAGCAGTCCGGAGCGTGCGCAGCCGTTCGGCGTTGGAACCGACCGCGATCACGCCTGCGCCGGCCCTGGCGAGGGCGGAGACCACGGCGAGGCCGGCGGCGCTGGTCGCCCCGGCGACGAGCACGATGCGACCGGCCACGGCAGGCCCGGGCACGGTGTTGCCGTCGGCGTCCTCCTCGGCGGCGTAGGCCGCGGCGCGGCCGATCCCGGAATCCGGGGTCGCGCCGTCGACCGTGGGGCCGGCGTCAGACGCCGGCCCCACGGTGTTGTCCGACCGTTCAGTCACGCCCGGTGAGTCCGGCCGTCGACTCGATCACGGTCTTCATCTTCTTGTCGAGCGCCTCGAAGAACATCGACAGCGGGAACTCGTCGTCGAGCACGAGGTCGGTGTACCCCTTCGGAGCTCCGGCGAGCACCTCCACCGGCAGGCCGCGAGCCCAGGTCGACGCCGGGTTCGGCGTCAGGGTCTTCGCGATCATCTCGTAGGCGGCCAGCCAGTGCGCCTTTTTCGGCCGGTCGATCGACGCCCAGTACAGGTCGTCGATCTGCGAGCCGAGGGCGATGACGACCTCCGGCACGGCATCCCAGTCGAAGGTGAGCGCCGTGTCGGTCCAGTGCAGCACGTGGTGCTGGTGCATCCACGCGAAGAGCAACTGGCCGCCGAGCCCGTCGTAGTTGCGCACCCGGCTGCCGCTGATCGCGAACCGGAAGATCCGGTCGAAGATCACGGCGAACTGCACCAGTTTCGCGTGCTTGCGCGCCTCCAGGCTGGCCGACTCGTCGCGTTCGATCGTGACCGACTCGCGGAACGCGGTCAGGTCGCAGCGCAGCTCCTCGAGGGAATAGAGGAAGAACGGCATCCGCTGCTTGATCATGAACGGGTCGAACGGCAGGTCGCCGCGCATGTGCGTGCGGTCGTGGATGAGGTCCCACATCACGAAGGTTTCCTCGGTGAGGTGCTGGTCGTCCAGGAGCGCGGCGGCGTCGGCGGGCAGGTCGAGACGCGTGATCTCGGCGGCCGCGCGCACCACCCGGCGGAACCTCGCGGCCTCCCGGTCGGCGAAGATCGCCCCCCAGGTGAACGTGGGGATCTCCCGCATCGCGACGGTCTCGGGGAACAGGACGGCCGAGTTGGTGTCGTAGCCCGGCGTGAAGTCGAGGAACCGGATAGGCACGAACAGCTTGTTCGTGTACTCCTTCTCCAGCTCGTCGATGAACGCCGGCCAGATGACCTCGATCAACACGGCCTCGACCAGCCGGTTGGTGCTGCCGTTCTGGGTGTACATCGGGAACACGACCAGGTGGCGGATGCCGTCGGCCCGGTGCAGCTGCGGCTGGAAGGCCATCAGCGAGTCGTAGAAGTCGGGTTCGCCGAAGCCCTCCGCGACCCAGCGGGCGAAGTCCTTCGTGAGCGCCGTCAAGTAGGCGGCATCGTGCGGGAAGAGCGGGGCGAGCTCGTCGACGGCCGCGGTGATCGTCGCGACGTGGGCGGCGGCATCCGTGTGCGCGATGGCCTCGGGGACCGAGCCGTTCTTGACCTGCAGTGCCTGCAGCGCGGTGGCGGCGGCTTTGAGCCGGAGCCAGGCGGGGGAGGTCGCGACATCCTCGAGAACCTCGGGCTCACCGACCAGTGCGTTGGCAACATAATTCGACATGGGAACCTCCCGTCCTCCTGGAATGCCGCGGTTGCGGCAGTGGCGGCGCCGGCTTCAGCGCCACGGTCCAGCGTATCGGGACGACCCCGGCGTTTTCTTGCGACTTCTCGCAACTAATCGCCGGAAACGTGGCCTGACCTCGCCGATTTCGAGCGTTTCGGTCGAGGTTGTCACTTCCGCCGGTCGGGCTCGACCGGAAAGGTGGATGTCGGCGGGTGCGCGGGAGGGGGAACGGCCGCTGGGCTAGCCTGCGAGGGTGATGGAGGCGACGGATGTGACGGAGGCTGCGGACCCGACGGAGGCGGCGGGCTCGACAGCGGCGACGACCTCGGCGGAGGCGGCGGGCTCGACAGCGGCGACGACCTCGGAGGAGGCGGCGGGCGTGGCGGACACCGCGGCATCCGTGGTCGCCGCGCTGGCCGAGCTCGCGGACCCGGCTCGCGCCGTGGGTGCGTCCCGGTACTTCCAGGGCGGGCCGGGCCAGTACGGCGAGGGGGACGTGTTCCTCGGGGTCAGCGTGCCGGCGACCCGGCAGGTGGTGAAACGCTTCACCGGGCTTCCGTTGCCCGAGATCGACCTGCTCCTGGCCAGCCTGGTGCACGAACACCGGCTCGCCGCACTGCTGATCCTGGTGGCCCGGTTCGAACGGGCCGGCACGACCCGTCACCGCGACGACGACGCGCGCGCCGCCATCGCCGGGTTCTACCTGGACGCCGTGCGCCGGGGCCAGGTCAACAACTGGGACCTGGTCGACTCGTCGGCGCCCGCGGTGCTCGGCGGGTACCTCTTCGACCGGCCGCGCGGCGTGCTGTTCGAGCTGGCCGGCAGTGAGATGCTGTGGCAGCGGCGCACGGCGATGATCGCCACGCTGGGCTTCATCGCTCGGGGTGACGCGTCGACGACGCTCGAACTGGCCGCCCTGCTCCTGGACGACACGGAGAGCCTGATCCACAAGGCGGTCGGCTGGACGCTGCGTGAGGTCGGCAAGCGCATCGACCGCGCCCTGCTGCTCGCCGTCCTCGACGAGAACGCCGGGCGGATGCCACGCACCGCGCTCAGCTACGCGACCGAGCACCTCGACGCCGGGCTGCGCGCCCACTACCAGGCACTGCCCCGGCCCACGGATCGGACCTGAACCATGGCATTCGAAGAAGTCATCCGGACGGTCGTGCAGGTGGTCGAGGCGGCCGGCGCCGGGATCATGGTGCTGGGCGGGGCTTCCGCGTTCGTCGTGGCGGTGCCGCGGGCGCTCGCCGCCGCCACGCGGAAGAGCGCCTACACCGAGCTGCGCCGCAACCTCGGCCGGGCGATCCTGCTCGGGCTGGAGGTGCTGATCGTGGCCGACATCATCCGCACGATCCTGGTCGACCTGACCACGGAGAGCGTGCTCGGACTGGCCGGGATCGTCATCATCCGGATCCTGCTCAGCTTCTCGCTCGAGGTGGAGATGGACGGCGTCTGGCCGTGGGCGCGCTGGCGGGTGCGCCGCGCCGACCCGCCGTCCTGACCTGCCCCGGCGGACGAGCGCGGCCGGGAGGCGTGATGGCATCCGGCCGAAAATCCGGCGGGCACGGGTGCACGATGCTCGCGTGAGAGCGCGACCATGTTGGCTGGTCATCGCCGTAATCGGGCGACCATCGGCGGTGTGAACGGAGATTCGACTTCTCCCCGGGAGGGCAAGCGAGGTACAACTCTGCCCTAAATACCGTTATCGTTGCTAATGATACGTGAAGATTTACAGTACCTTCTCAGCCGGCCACCGCGGTTGGCACGAGTTGTGCCATGGGGATCCCACGTTCCACATCCACATCAAGGGAGAACCAAGTGGCATCGAAACCTGCTGCAGACATTATTGAAAGCATGGGAGGGGCCGGGAATATCGTCGGCCTCACCCACTGTGCGACCCGCCTACGCTTCCAGCTCAAGGACGCGTCGGGCATCGACCAGAAGGCGGTTGAGGCGATACCCGTCGTCCTGGGCGGTGTCGCTCAGACCGGGGACCGTTATCAGGTGGTCATCGGCGGGGCAGTCGAGACCGTTTACAACGACATTATGGCGATTCCCGCATTGAAGAAGATGGGCTCGGGCGACACCATCGCCGACGTCAAGGCCGCAGAGCGCGCGAAGGGCCCCCGCGGCAAGTTCGCCGCTCTCGACACGTTCTTCGAGATCCTCTCCGACTCCTTCCGCCCGATCCTCGGCGCACTGCTCGGCGCATCGCTGTTCATCACCTTCATGGCCCTGATGGCAACCCTCGGCGTCATCCCGGCGTGGAACGCACCGGGCGTCACCCTGGACCCGTCCTGGCAGTTCGTGAACCTGATGTGGCAGGGCGTCTTCGTCTTCCTGCCGCTCATGGTGGCCTACAACGCCTCCAAGCGACTCGGCGCCGACCCCTGGGTCGGTTTCGGCATCATGGCCGTCGTCATGCTCCCCGGCTTCACCGCCCTGGGCCAGGCCGCGGGCGCGGAATCCGTCTTCGGCGGCCACGCATCCGTCGTGCAGATCTTCGGACTGCCGCTGACCGTCTTCGACTACAGCTCGCAGGTGTTCCCGCCGCTGCTGATGGCCGGAGTGCTCGGTGCGCTGACGAAGCTCTTGAAGAAGATCATTCCTTCCAGCGTCCAGCTGATTTTCGTGCCGTTCCTCAGCATGCTGATCATGATCCCGCTGACCGCCTTCCTGATCGGCCCGATCGGCGTGTACGGCGGTGCCGGACTCGGCAACTTCCTTAAGTCGATCAACGACTTCTCGCCGTTCATCTTCGCGGTGGTCATTCCGCTGGCCTACCCGTTCATGGTTCCGCTCGGCCTGCACTGGCCGCTCAACGCGATCATGCTGCTCAACATCCAGTCCCTCGGCTTTGACTTCATCCAGGGCCCGATGGGCGCCTGGAACTTCGCCTGCTTCGGTGCGACTGCCGGTGTGCTCTTCCTCGCCATCCGTGAAAAGGACCGGTTGATGAAGCAGACCGCAACGGGCGCGCTCGCGGCCGGACTCCTCGGTGGAATCTCTGAACCGTCGCTCTACGGCATCCACCTGCGGTTCAAGCGCATCTACCCGCGCATGCTGATCGGTTGCCTCGTCGGTGGCGTCATCATCGGACTCGGCGGCGGCGTGAAGACCAGCGCCTTCGTCTTCACCTCGCTGTTGACGATCCCCGCGTTCGACAACATCCCGCTCTACTCCATCGCCATTGCCGCCGCGTTCTTCACCGCGATGATCCTCGTGATCCTCTCCGGCTACCAGACGGCTGAGCAGAAGGCGGAGGTTGCCGCCCAGGTTGCCGCCGACGAAGCCGCCGAGACCGAAAAGGCCGCAGCGGCCCACCACGTCGCAGCTCCGGTTGCTGCTGCTGCTGCTGTTGCAGGAGCTGGCGCAGGAGCAGGAGCAGGCACGGCGACCGCGGTCGCCACCGTCCTGGCCACCGTCGGTTCGCCCGTCGCCGGCATCGTCATCCCGCTCTCCGAAGTGCCGGACCCGGTGTTCAGCAAGGGCATCGTCGGGCTCGGCGTCGGAATCGATCCGACCGAGGACACCGTCTACGCACCTGGTGCGGGCAAGGTCGTCGTCGCGCAGGCGACCGGCCATGCCTTCGGCCTGCTGCTGGACAACGGCGTCGAACTGCTCATCCACGTGGGCATCGACACCGTGAACCTGGCCGGCAAGGGCTTCACCGTCAAGGTGGCCGCGGGCGACCGGGTTGAAGCCGGCACTCCGCTGGTGACCTTCGACCGCAAGGTGATCGAGGAGGCCGGCTACTCGCTGGTCACCCCGGTGCTCGTCACGAACCCCAAGAAGTTCGGATCGGTCGATCAGGCGGCGTTCGGACAGGTGAGCGTCGGAAGCCCGCTCATCACGGTCGCGGCCAAGTAAGACACCTCACAGAAGGGCGGGCAGAGAATCTTCTCTGCCCGCCCTTCTGTTTGTGCGGATTATGTTTGTGCGGACGCGCGGGCGGCCGCCTCAGCGACTCACCGCGGCCCTCTGCGTCATTCGGCGGATACCGCGCGCAACCGCCAGAGCGAGGTCACTTCTTTCGAGCGGGCGAGGTGCAGCGGGTCCCTCGCGTCCGCCGTCTTACGGTGCACGGGCCGGGTGTCCTGCCGGGCGACGACCTCGAGGCCGGCGTCCTCGACGAGGTCGAGGAGCTCGCTCCGGCTTCGCAGGCCGAGGTGCTCAGCGATGTCGGAGAGCACGAGCCAGCCCTCGCCGCCGGGTTCGAGGTGTTCCGCGAGTCCGGAGAGGAACCCGCGCAGCATCCGGCTGTCGGGATCGTAGACGGCGAAGTCGGTCGCGGTCACGGCGGCGGCCGGGATCCACGGCGGATTGCACACGACGACGATCGCCCGGCCCTCCGGGAACAGGTCTGCATCGACGACGTCGACGGCCCCGGTCAGGCCCAGCCGGGCGATGTTGTCCCGGGCGCAGGCCAGCGCACGCGGCGCCTGGTCGGTGCCCACGACGCGTGCGATGCCGCGCCGGGCGAGGATCGCGGCGAGCACGCCCGTTCCCGTGCCGATGTCGAACGCGGAGCCCGCCCCGTCCGGCAGAGGGGCCGTGGCGACGAGGTCGAGGTATTCGCCGCGCACGGGGGAGAAGACGCCGTAGTGCGGGTGGATGCGCGCCTCGAGCGCCGGGACGTCGACGCCCTCGATGCGCCATTGGTGCGCCCCGATCACGCCGAGGAGCTCGCGCAGGGCGACGACCGACGGCCCGGCGGCCGGCCCGTACGTCTCGGTGCAGGCATCCGCCACCTGCGGCGCCCGGCGGAGGGGAACCGCGTAGTCGGCGCCCAGCGGCACGAGGACCAGCCCGAGCAGGCGGGCCCGGCGAACCGCCTCGGTGCGGGTGCGGCGGAACGCAGTCGCCAGGTCGGGAGACGGGGTGTGCCGGCCGCGGTCGACGCGGCGCGCGAGGGCCTGCAGCAGCTGGCGGCCGCCCAGGTAGTCGCCGCGCCACAGCATCCCGGTGCCGGCCTTCGCCAGGCGGTACGCGGCATCCGCGGTGAGGGTGTCGTCGACGGGGATGATGCGCGTCGGCGGCGCCCAGCCGCTCTCCGAATGCCAGGCCGCCGACCGTGCCTCGCCGTCCTCGACCCAGGTGGCCCGGTCCGGTGACGGATGCCCGGGCGTGCCCGGCTCGGAGTTCGTGCCCGGCTCGGGGTTCGTGCCGGGCTCGGAGTTCGTGCCGATCATGGGGTCCATCTTCGTGCTCGGGGGTGGGGGCGGCGCGGGGCGGCTAGCGGAGTGCCGGCATGACCTCGCGCTCGAACAGCTCGATGCCCGAGCGGTCGTAGGCCGCCTCCGGGAAGTAATGGATGGCGTAGCCGAGGCCCCGCTCCTTCATCCCGCTCAGCCGCTCGACGATCTGCTCCGGCGTGCCGACGCCCTGCGCCTGCCCGCTGCGGTACTCCGCCATGAAGTCCGCCGCACCTGCGACGCCGAGGTGGGGTGTGACCCGCGCCTCGATCACGTCGAGGCGGTCGGCCACCTCGGCCTCGGTCGCCGCGATCACGGTGTTGTAATTGGCCGAGCGCGTGATGGCGCCGAAGTCCGTGCCCAACACCCGGCAGTGTTCCTCGAGCAGGGCGCTCTTGTGGCTGAACCCCTCCGGCGACCCGTCGAAGTTGGTGTAGTTCGCGTACTGCGCCGCAATGCGGAGCGTGACCTTCTCGCCGCCGCCCGCGATCCAGATCGGGATGCCGCCGTCCTGCAGCGGGAGCGGCCGCACGATCGCGCCGTCCACCTGGTAGTGCGCGCCGTCGAGGGTGGCCGTTCCGGTCGTCCAGGCCTGCTTCATGATCTCGACGCCCTCCTCGAGCCGGGCGAGGCGTTCGCCGGCCCGGGGGAACCCGTAGCCGTAGGCGCGCCACTCGTGCTCGTACCAGCCGGCGCCGATGCCCATCTCGACCCGGCCGCCGGAGATGATGTCGATGGTCGCGGCGACCTTGGCCAGGTAGGCCGGGTTGCGGTAGCTCATGCAGGTGCACATCTGGCCGAGCCGCACCCGCTTCGTCGTGGCCGCGAAGGCGCTCATCAGGGTCCAGGCCTCGTGCGTGGCCTCCTCGCTCGGCACCGGGACGGTGTGGAAGTGGTCGTAAACCCAGATCGATTCCCAGTCTCCGGCGTCGGCGTGCGCGGCGAGGCCGCTCATCGCCGCCCACTGCTCGGCGGGGTCGATCCCGACCAGATCGTGACGCCAGCCCTGGGGTACAAACATTCCGAATCGCATAGGTCGAGCCTAGGCGCAGTCGGGCGGGATCCCGGTGACGGCCCGGTGTCCCGTTGTCCCGGGGAGGACGCTCTGGGGCAACGATGTCCATACGCGTGCATGGGTTTCACAGGTGAAAATGAGGATTCTTCCAGTACCGGCGTGCAGACTGACCACTTCGCCCGCCCGGCAATCCGGCCGCGGGTCCACCGACCCGGCGCCCCGGCCTCGTTCGCCTGCTGGCGCCGCCACCTGGAAGTCATGATCTCCCTCCTCCGCACCTTGTCCCGCCCGTCCGCCCGCGTGCCGTCCTCGCCGTCCTCCCGAAAGGCGCTCGCCGCCCGGCGGGGGCGCACCCGCACCACGATCGTGTCGGCCGCGGCCGCCCTGGCCCTCACCGGGCTGATCGTCGGTGCCGCCTCCTCCGCCCAGACCAGCGCGGCCGGCGCCGCGAGGATCGCGGCCACCAGCGAGCTCTCCCGGAGCACCGGCCTGCAGCACGATCAGCTCGCCGTCCACCCCCAGGCGGCGAAGGCGCACGCCGACGGGCGCGCACAGAACACCCTCCGCGACGCCACCGTGGTGATGGCCTCGACCCGCGACAAGGTTGATGTCGGCCCGCTGGCGGCATCCGTCACGTCGCTCGCGAACTACCAGACCCTCGACCTCGACGCGGTCCTCTCCCTGACCGGCCAGACCCGCACCATCGCGGCCACCGTGCAGGCCGCGGCGGCTGAAGCGGACCGGGCTGCTGCCGTGGCGGCCGCAGCGGCAGCGGATGCCGCAGCCACCGCGCTCGCCGCCGCCAACACACCCGACGGGGCCCGCACCACCGCCCGCGACCTGGCCGCCGCGCAGTACGGCTGGGGCGAGTCCCAGTTCTCCTGCCTGACCCAGCTGTGGGCCAAGGAATCGGGCTGGTCGTACACGGCCCTGAACGAGGGCAGCGGCGCCACCGGCATCCCGCAGGCCCTTCCGGGCAGCAAGATGGCCTCGACCGGCCCGGACTGGCAGACCAACGCGAGCACCCAGATCAGGTGGGGCCTCGACTACATCAGCCGCGGCTACGGCACCCCCTGCTCGGCCTGGTCGCACTCGCAGGCGATGGACTGGTACTAGGCCGCCGGGTCGCGCGGCGTCAACCCGAGACGTCGGCGCCGGGGGGTGCCGGTGCGACGGCGGACGTGGGAACATGGGCCGCATGGACCGCATCGACCCGACCCCGGCCGCCGACGAAGCAACGACGCTCGCCCAATTCCTCGACTACCAGCGGGCGACCCTGCTCGGCAAAGCCGAGGGGCTGGATGCCGCGGGGCTGAGCCTGCGTCTGCCGCCGTCCACGCTCACGCTCGGCGGACTGCTCAAGCACCTGGCCCTGGTCGAAGAGCACTGGATCCAGGTGCGCTTCCTCGGCCGTCCGGAGCAGGAGCCCTGGGCCAGCGTAGCCTGGGACGACGACCCCGATTGGGAGTTCCGCACCGCGGCCCAGGACGACCCGGAGGCGCTCCAGGAGCTCTATCGCACGGCCTGTGACCGCAGCCGCGCGGCCGTCGCCGGCGTCGACCTCGAGGCCCTGTCGGCCGGCGCGAACCGCGCCGGCGAACACTGGAGCCTGCGCTGGATCCTCCTGCACCTGATCGAGGAGACCGCGCGCCACAACGGGCACGCCGACCTGCTCCGCGAGGCCGTGGACGGCACGGTCGGCGAGTAACGCGACCGGTCAGGTTCCGCCCTCGAGGGCGAGGGTGATCGCGGCGGCGTGCGCGCCGACGGCATCCAGGTAGCGGCCGCCGGGCCGCCGGAGCGCCGGAGCGGCGCCGAACCGGTAGAGGAGCGGATGCCCGGTCGGCAGGTTGAGGCGGTGGATGGCGTGGTCGTCCAGCCCGTCGAGCACGGCGCAGTAGGCCCGCAGGGAATTGCCGTGCGCCACGACGAGCACGGTCTGGCCCGCGGCGAGCCGCGGTTCCACCCGCTCGGTGTGTACGGCGGCGACCCGGGTCATCACCACGCTCAGCGCCTCGGTGCGGGTGAGGGCCTCGGCGGGGAGCCGCCGGAACAGCGCCGACTCCCGCAGCGCGGCGAAGGCGGCATCGCCGAGCGGCGGCGGCGCCGTGTGCACCGAGCGGCGCCACGCGAGGAACTGCTCCTGGCCGAACTCGGCCCGCACATCCTCCTTCGACCGGCCGGTCAGGGCGCCGTAGTTGCGCTCGTTCAGCCGCCAGTCCGCGGCGAAGACCTCCGGGCGGGCGGACAGGTCCCCGGCCACGATTTCGGCGGTCTGCCTGGCCCGGTGCAGCTCGGAACTGAGAACGGACTGCGGGGTGAGGCCCGCCTCGGCGAGCATGGTGGCGGCGGCGTGCGCCTCGCGGATCCCGCGCACCGACAGCGGGACATCCAGAACACCCGTGAAAAGCCCGGCCGCGTTGGCGGTGCTCTCGCCGTGTCGGAGCAGGACCAGGATGCCGGCGTCTCGCACGGGTCACCAGCCTGTTCTCCGTTGCGGATGCCCGCGGGCCGGCCTCCCGGCCGCCGCGGCCGTCCTGGGCCGTTGTTCGGTCTCAGGCTACCGGTTCCGGGCTCACGGTTCGGGCCCGCCGCGGGTGCCCGCCGGCATCCGGGAGGGCGCCGGCCGGTGAACGGTCAGAACCCGCCGAAATCCCCGCCGCCGAAGTCGCCCCCGCCGAAACCGCCGCCCGAGTCGCCGCCGAAACCGCCGCCCATGTCGCCGCCGGAGGAAGCCGTGTCGGCGCCGGCGCCGGCGCCGTCGCCGCCGGAGCTGTCGCCGCTGGAATCGCCGGAGTCGCCGCCGGCATCTGCGCCCCCGGCGTCGCCGGGCAGGAACGCGCTCATCAGGGCGGACCCGATGACATAGCCGGCGACTGTGCCGAGGATGGTGCTGCCGACCATGCCGCCGAAGCCGAGCCCGCCCTGGCCCTGGCCGCCTAAGCTGCGGGCGAGCGTGCCGGGCTGCCGGAGCTCCTGGCGGGTGGCGGCCTGCGCGAGCGTGGCCGGTTCGGCGTTCGCGGGACGCTCGGCGGCGGCGGCGTTCTCGCTCAGCCGGCGGAAGAGCAGGTCACGCTGTTCCTCGGTGAGTTTGCCGAATGCCTCGGTGTGCACCTGTTCGATCGTTTCGGGAGGGGCCGTGCGCAGCAGATACTCGTAACGTTCGACGGCGATCTCGTCGTCGGTGCGTTTCGGTGTGGCCGGGCGGGCGGCCGGGCGCTCCGGCTCGTCGCGGCCCAGGAGGCGGTCGAGGAATCCCATGGTGTGCTCCTTCTGGCTGTCTGGCTGTCTGGCTGTCTGGCTGTGTGGCTGTGTGGCTGTATGACTGTCTGGCTGTGTGGCTGTGTGGCTGTGTGGCTGTGTGGCTGTCGGGCTGTTCGGCGGGCGCCGCCTCGGGGCCGACGTCGACGTCGAGTTCGGCGACGGCTGCGCCGGTGGTGTCGGTGTCGGTGTCGGCCAGACTGGCAGGCCAGGCTGGGCGCGGGCTGGGCTTCCGCTCCCAGCCGGCCGAGCGCTGGCGTGGCACCCCGCGTAGCACCCGCGTAGCATTCGATCGTCCGTCCACGCGCTTTCGCGCAGACCCAGGAGGCAGCCGTGCGCGCTGGTGAGAAGGCCCTGCTCGGCATCGACCTGGGCACCAGCTCGGTCAAGGTCGCGCTCTTCGATGAGGGAGGGCGGCGGCTGGCGGGTGCCCAGGCCGCCTACCCGCTCGACGCGCCGCATCCCGGTTGGGCCGAAACGAGTCCCGACGCCTGGTGGGCCGCCGTCTGCTCGGCCGTGCGGGAGGTGACGGCTCACTCCGAGCGGACCGTCGGCGCCATCGGGCTGTCCGGCCAGATGCACGGCCTCGTGCTCGTCGACGGGCGCGGCACGCCGGTGCGACCCGCGATCACCTGGGCGGACACCCGGGCGGCAGGACTCCAGCCCGAGTGGGCCCGGCTGGCGCCCACAGTGCTCGAGCGGCTCGGCAACCCGTTCAGCCCCGGCATGGCCGGGGTGCTCCTCGGCTGGCTCGCCCGGCACGAGCCGGACGCGCTGCGGGCGGCATCCGTGGCCCTGCAGCCCAAGGACTACCTCCGACTGCGCCTGACCGGCATCGCGGCGACCGAGCACACCGACGCCTCCGCGACCCTGCTCTACGACCTGACCGGCCGGGCGTGGCTGACCGGCCTCGCCGCCGGCCTGGGCATCGACCCGGCGCTGCTCCCGCCGATCAACGAGGCCGCCGAGATCGCCGGGCCGCTGACAACGGATGCCGCGGCCCACCTCGGGCTACGGGCGGGCATCCCGGTGGCGCACGGCCTCGCCGATACGGCCGCCGCGATGCTCGGCAGCGGGCTGGTGACTCCCGGCGCCGTGCAGCTGACCCTCGGCACGGGCGGCCAGTTCGTCACCCCGCTGGCCGCGCCCGCCCCGGCGGCCGAGCGGGGCATCCACTGCTACGCGGCGGAGACCGGCTGGTACCGGATGGCGGCGATCCTCGGCGGCGGGCTCGCCCTGGACTGGGTGCGCCGCCTGCTCGGCTACGAGTGGCCGGAGTTCTACGACCTCGCCGGCCGGCCGATCGGACCGGGCGCGCCGCTCTTCCTGCCGCACCTGGTCGGGGAGCGCACGCCCTACCTCCGGCCGGACCTGCGCGGCGCCTGGGTGGGGCTCGACCTCGGCCACGACCGGTCCGACCTGGCCCTGGCGGCGCTCGAGGGGGTGGCGCTCGCGCTGCGCACGGCGCACACGGCCCTCGGCGCGCGGTCCGACGGTGACCTCTGGCTCGCCGGCGGCGGCACGACCTCGTCGCCCTGGCGCGGGATGCTGGCCGACCACCTCGGCCGGGGGCTGGCCGCCGTGGAGGTGCCGGGGACATCCGCTCGTGGGGCGGCGCTCGTCGCCGGGCTGGCCGTCGGCCGGGTGGACCGGGCCGGGATCGCCGGGCCGCTGGCCCCGGCGCGGGGGCACGTGGCCGATCCGCGGCCGGGCTCCGCCGCCCAGGTCGAGGAGCGGGCCGCACTCTGGGCGGATGCCGTGCGGCGCAGCCTCGGTTGACCCCCGCCGCGCCCTCCCCGCGCCGCCCTGCCCGCCCCGCCCAGTTCTGATCCACGCCCGCCTGCCCCGCGCCGCCCGCCCTGCCCTGACCCACGCCCGCCGAGATCTACCTTTTCGGTCCAGACCGACTGGTGTGCCGGTCGGCCTCGACCGAAAAGGTAGATCTCGGCGGAGGCGGAGGCGGAGGCGGAGGCGGAGGCGGAGGCGGAGGCGGGAGGCGGGAGGCGGGAGGCGGGAGGCGGGAGGCGGAGGCGGGCGGTGGGGCCCGCAGGGAAAGTCTTGGGATGATGGAGCAATGACTCGAACCGTATCCGGAGCCCGCGTGCTGATCACCGGCGCAGCCATGGGCATGGGCCGCCTCTACGCCGAGCGGGCGGTCGCCGAGGGAGCGAAGGCCGTGATCCTCTGGGACCGCGACCCCGCCGCGCTCGCGGTCACCACCGCCATCCTGAACGAACGCGCGGATGGCGGCAGCCTGGTCGCGCCGTACGTCGTCGACATCGCCGACCTGGGTGCGATCGCCCAGGCGGCCCAGCGGGTGCGGATGGAGGTCGGCAATCCCGACATCGTCATCAACAACGCCGGCATCGTGCGCGGCTCCTACTTCTGGGAACACGACAACGGCGACGACACCCGGCCGACCATGCAGGTCAACGCCCTCGCCCCCATGTACATCACGCGTGAGTTCCTGCCCGCGATGATCGAGGGGACCGGCCGCGAATCGCGCATCGTCAACATCGCGTCGGCCGCGGGGATGCTCTCCACTCCCCGGATGAGCGTTTACGCCGCGTCGAAGGCCGCGCTGATCGGCTGGAGCGATTCCCTCCGCCTCGAACTCACCCAGCAGGGCCACGGCCAGGTGAAGGTCACCACCGTCTGCCCGAGTTACATCTCGACCGGCATGTTCGAGGGTGCCCGCGGCCCCCTGTTCACCCCGCTGATGACGCCGGAGCACGTCGTCGACCGGGTGTGGCGCGCGATGCTCGCCGGCCGTCCGAGGCTCCTGATGCCGTGGACGGTCGGCCTGTCCGGCGCGGTGCGGGGCCTGCTGCCCCTGCCGGCGTGGGACCTGGTCGCCGGCCGGGTCTTCGGCGTGTACCGGTCGATGGATGCCTTCACCGGCCGACGCTGACCTGCCCGCCCCGCCGCATCCGTCGCCCGCCCGCTGAGATGCGGAGAATGCACCTTCGTGGCGCGCGCGAGGGTGCTTTTCCCGCAACTCACCAACAACCCGCCGGCACCGGTGTGCCCCGAACTGGGGTCCTCATTTATGAGGACAAAGGGGTGGTCTTCCCCTACGTTGAAGGTGCACCCCCGGACGAGCTCACAACCGTCGGCCGGAGGAAAGGCACACCCGTCGCGAGGCGGGGTCGCAAAGGCACGGGGCCTCATGGTCAGCCGGCCCACCGGGAACAGGAACCAGATCGATGAACACAGTGACCGACGGCCCGGCCGTCCGCACGGGTGGGTCGGGGATCTTCACGCGGCCCACGGGCATTGCGGATGGCGCCCGCTGGCTCTTCCTCTGGCTGGCCGTCGTCTCCGTGGTCCTGGCCCTCCCCGGGGTGCTGCTCACGGCGCGCGGCGGGCTGCTGGCCCTGGGCCTCGCCGGCGGTGCCGCACTCGTCTTCTCGCTCACCATCGGCTTCGTGCGCCGGCGCATCCTCCTGGGCGTCGACCTGATCGATGCGGTGGCGATGATGGCAATCGCCCTGGCGTCGCCGAAAGCGTCGGCCGTGGTCATGGTCATGTTCGGCGCCCTCTGGTTCCGCTCGCTGTACGGCTCCGGCGCGCAGGCCCTGCTGCGGGTCAGCCTGTTCGCCGCAGCCCTCGGCTCGCTCTACGCGGTGTGGCCGCTGCTGCGGGAGGACAGGATCGTGACCGACTTCGGCGCGTTCCTCGGCGTTCTCCCCACGATGTTCTTCACCGTGCTGATTGCCCGCCAGCTGGGCAAGTCGCTCGCCGCCCGGGAGCAGAGCATGGGGCGCGACCGCGTGCTCGCCGCGACAGGCTCCCAACTGCTCGGCGCCACCAGCGCGGCTGCGATCCTGGCCCTGGGCTGGTCTGCCGCGGCCGAGTTCTGCGCGGCGACCCCCGGGCTCCGGCTCGTCCTGCTCGCACCGGACGGACGCACCCTGCGGGTCGCCGGCACGGCCGGCAACTTCCGGAACGTCCCCGGCCGGCTCCCCGGTGAGGTCCTGTTCACCCAGCCCGGGACATCCGTCGCCCGCATCCTCGACCCGGCGCCGCTGAACGCCGTGGTCGGCGAGCCGCTGATGTGGGAGTGCCTCGAATTCGAGGGGCGGGACGAGCGGAGCTGGTTGCTGGTCGGCGCGCCGGGCAGGATCCCCACCGAGGCGGTCCTCTCGGTGCGGGGCCTGGCCGGCCAGGTCGCGCTCGCCATCCGAAACAGCCACGCGCACGAGAAGCTCTCGACGCAGGCCCGCACCGACTCGCTGACCGGATTGCACAATCGCGCCTCGCTGCTCGCGGGGCTCTCCGCCGGCCTCGCTCGCGGCGAAGATCCGGCCGGGTTGCAGGTGCTCTTCCTCGACCTGGACGACTTCAAGGACGTGAACGACGAGCTCGGGCACCGGGCCGGCGACGTCGTGCTGATCGAGGTTGCCGCCAGGCTGCGCGCCTCGGTGCGCCCGACCGACGTCTGCGCGCGGCTCGGAGGCGACGAATTCGCGGTGCTCCTGCACGGCACCGGCCTGGCCGAGGCCACCGAAATCGCCCAGCGAATCGTCGACGCCGTGGCAGAGCCGTTCCTTGTCGGCGCCGAGTCGATGCGGGTCGGTGCCAGCATCGGCATCGCAACGCCCGCCGCCGGAGTCGGCATCGAGGAGATCGTGCACCAGGCCGACGTGGCGATGTACGCCGCCAAGGCGAAGGGCAAGGGCCGGGTCGAGGCGTTCACCCCCGGCCTCCTGACCATGGACCGGTACCACACCATCCACGCCTGACCCGGCACCGCCGACCCGGCGCCTCGAACTGGGGCCCCTTCTTGTGAGGACAGAGGCCCGGAAATGGTCGTCCGTCGCATAGCGTGTGGACTAAAAGCTGATGGTCTGCCAATTCAGCGCAAGGGCACACCCGCCGGAAGCCGGAGTCGCACGGCACTGACCCATCAGGTCGGCCGGTCAACCAGGAAGGGCAGCGCGCCATGAACCAGGCAACGAGCCAGCCGCAGGCAACGAGCCAGACGCAGGCCGAATCCATGGGCGTTCGGACGCTGTTCACCCGCCCGGAGGGCGTCTCGGCGCGCGCGCGATGGTTGTTCCTGTGGCTCGTCGTGGCGTCGACGGCGCTCATCCTGCCGCCGATCTTTCTCACCGCGAACGGGGGGCTTCGCGTGCTCGCCCTCGTCTCGACCGCCGGCTTGTATGCCCTCTGGGTATTCGGCTACCTGCGCCGGCACTCACAGGTGTGGACCTCGGTGGCGGATGCCGTCGGCATGGTGGGATTCGCCGTGGCCTGCCCGGACTCCCACGCGATCATGCCCATCCTGTTCAGCGCCGTGTGGTTCCGATCCCTGGTCGGGACCGTCTGGCAGACCGTGGCCCGAGGCGTCATCTACGCGTCGGCAATCGGGGCGATCATCGCCCTGTGGCCGGTCTTCCACCCGGGCCCGGACCGGCTCGAGCCCTTGTCCTTCGCAGGTTCCCTGCCGACGTTGTTCGTGACCATGTTCATCGTGTGGATGCTAGGACAGACCCTGATCAAGCGGGACGAGAGTATTGCCCGGGACAGGATCCTGGCCTCGACCGGCTCCCGGTTTCTCGGCACTACCGACAGCGCGGTGATCCGCGCGCTCGCCTGGAGCGTTACGGAACAATTCTGCGCAGTGACGCCTGGCCTGGTGGTGCTCCAGGTTCAGTCGACAGACGACGGCCTGAGTATAACTGGAGCAGCTGGTCACGTCGGAGTTCTGCCCCTGGTGCTGCCGAGCGTGGTGTTGACCACCCCGACGGACGGCACCTCCGCGCGTATCCTCGACCCGAGACCGTTGGACGTCGTTGTGGGCGCGTCACTGCGGTGGGATTGCCTGAGCCTCGGCCTGAGCAGTGGGGGCGGCTGGCTGCTCGTCGGCGCTCCGAGGTCCGTTCCCTCAGAGGCCGTCTTGTCCATCCGCGGCCTGATCGGGCAGGTTTCCCTCGCCATGGGGAACAGCCGGGCGCACCACGAACTCGCGACCCAGGCTCGCACTGATTCCCTCACGGGCCTCGACAATCGGGGCTCTTTCACGCGGCAGGTCTCGAGGGGGATCGGCGAGACCGTCAGCCGTGCTGGAGTGCGAGTGCTCTTCCTCGACCTCGACGATTTCAAGAACGTCAACGACGAGCTGGGACACCGGGCAGGCGACGAACTTCTGGTCGTCGTCGGCTCGCGACTGCGACGGGGCACTCGCGAGACCGACGTCTGCGCCCGACTCGGCGGGGATGAATTCGCGGTTCTCCTGAAGGACGCGAGCGATCAGGATGCCATCGAGCTCGCCGAGCGTCTCGTCGCGATGATCGCCGAACCCTTCGTCTTCGACGGACACCCGATCGCGGTCGGCGCGAGCGTCGGGATCTCGTCGGCGGCGGCGGCCAACGACCTCGAGGACCTGTTGCACCAGGCGGATGTCGCCATGTATGCCGCCAAGGCCGGCGGAAAAGGCCGGGTGGTGGTTTTCGAGCCCGGGTTACTGCAGCTCGGCCGGACGCTGGGCCGGTCTGGCGCGGCACTCGGCGACTAGCCGGTTCCCGACGGCCGCCGTGTCACACCCGGCCGGCGCAACCGGCTGTTGACATCCGGCGGTTGACATTCAGTCTGGCGTCGATCTAGTATGGAATCGTTTCCATGGAAACGATTCCATACAACACGACGAGGTGACACCCGATGGTTGCGATCACGATCAAGGACGTGGCGGCGCTCGCCGGCGTCTCGGTGGCGACGGCCTCGCGGGTGCTCTCCGGCAACCCGGCCACCTCACCGGACTCCCGGGCACGTGTCGCCGCGGCCGTCACCGAACTCGACTACCGGCCCAACGCCCAGGCCCGCGCCCTGCGCTCGACCCGGTCGGACTCGATCGGCCTCCTCGTCTCCGACGTGCGCAACCCCTTCTTCGCCGACCTGGCCCACACCGTGGAGCAGGCCGCCCTCGCCGCCGGCTATGTCACGCTGCTCGGCAACGCCAATGAGCGCAAAGAGCAGCAGGACCGATACCTCAACACGCTGATCTCCCGCCGGGTGGACGGCATCATCGTGGCCCCCCTCGGCGACGGCAGCGGCAGCATCCGTTCGCTCATCACCCGGGAGATCCCCACCGTCTTCGTCGACCGCACCGTGGACGGCCTCGACATCCCGAGCGTGACCACCGACAGTGAGGCCGGCATCCGGCAGGCCGTTGAGCATCTCGCGGCGGCCGGGCACACCCGGATCGGCTATATCTCCGGACCGCAGGCCACCTCCACCGGCCGGGACCGGTTCGCCGCGTTCACCCGGGCGATCGCCGTCGCCGGACTCAGCCAGGATCCCGACCTCGTCTACTTCGGCGACTATCAGGCGGCCAGCGGCTCGGCCGGCGTGCACGCCCTGCTGCAGCTGCGCGAGCCGCCCACAGCCCTGCTCGCCGCCGACAGCCTGATGGCCGTCGGGGCCATCGCCATCCTGCACAAGCTCGGCCGCCGGATCGGCGCCGACATCGCGCTGATCGCCTTCGACGACATCGAATGGTTCGCCCTGCTCAACCCCGCGCTGAGCGTGATCTCGCACAGCGTCGAGGAGATGGGCCGGATCGCCGTGGACATGCTCCTCCAGGTCATCGATGGCGGCCAGCCGGAATCGGTGGTGCTGCCCAGCGAACTGATCGTGCGCGCCTCGTCGTCGACCCCCACCTCACCCGCATCCGGGCCCAGCCTAAGGACGAACTGAAATGAGCCAACAACCACTCGTCACCCTGCAGAACGTGGGCAAGACGTTCGGCCCGGTCACGGTCATCAAGGACGTCACCGTGAGCGTCTACGCCGGCAAGGTGCAGGTACTGCTCGGTGAGAACGGCGCCGGCAAGTCGACCCTGATCAAGATGATGGCCGGCGTCTACCAGCCCGATGCCGGCCGGATCGTCGTCGACGGCAAGACCGTCACACTGCCGACCACCCGGGCCGCCGAGGAGCTCGGCATCGCCACCATCCACCAGGAACTCAACCTGGTGCCCACCATGAGCATCGCCGAGAACGTGATGCTGGGGCGGATGCCGACCAAGCACGGCATGGTCGACCGCAGCGCCCTCCGCAACCGGGCCCGCGCCGCTCTCTCCCTGATCGGCCTCGACATCGACGTCGACACCCTGGTCGGGGAGCTCGGCATCGCCCGGCAGCAGCTCGTGGAGATCGCCAAGGCGCTCAGCATCAACGCCCGCATCCTCATCCTGGACGAGCCGACCGCGGCCCTGACCCGGCACGAGACCGAGAGCCTGTTCGCCGTGATGGCCGACCTGCGCAGCCGCGGCGTCGGGATGCTCTTCATCAGCCACCACCTCGACGAGATCGCCGAGGTCGGCGACACCGTGACCGTGCTCCGCGACGGCGAGTTCATCGCCGAGGTGCCGGCCTCCACCCCCGAGGACGAACTCGTCAAGCTGATGGTCGGCCGGAGCATCGAGGACCAGTATCCTCGCAGCACCGGCGCCGCCGCCCAGCCCGCCGGGACCCAACCCGCCGAGATCCTCGCGGTCGAACACCTCAGCTCGAACGGGCAATTCTCGGACATCTCCTTCACCGTGCGCGCCGGCGAGGTGCTCGGCATCGCCGGTCTGGTCGGTGCGGGCCGCACCGAGCTGATCCGCGCCATCGCCGGCGCAGACCACTACGACTCCGGCACCGTCACCGTGCGCGGCAGGGCGCTGCCCAAGGGCAACATCCAGGCCGCGATCAAGGCCGGCATCGGGCACGTCCCCGAGGACCGCAAGGGGCAGGGCCTCGTGACGGGTGCCTCGGTCAACGACAACCTCGGCTACGCCACCCTCGCCTCCACCGCCCGGCTCGGCCTGGCCGACTTCGCCGGCCAGCGCAGCCGGGCCCAGGCGGTCGCGACGAAACTGCGCATCCGGATGCACACCATCGACCAGGCGGTCGGCGCCCTCTCCGGCGGCAACCAGCAGAAGGCGGTCTTCGGCCGCTGGATCATCGCCGCCTCCACCGTGCTCCTGCTCGACGAACCCACCCGTGGAGTCGACGTCGGCGCGAAGGTCGAGATCTACGAGCTGATGAACGCGATCACCGCGGCCGGCGGCGCGATCGTCATGGTCTCCAGCGAACTTCCCGAGATCCTCGGGATGAGCGATCGCATCCTCGTGATGCGCGACGGCAAGCTGGCCGGCGAACTCACCGCGGCCGAGGCCACCCAGGACGCAGTAATGACACTCGCCGCCCGCGATGTCGACGAGAAGAACTGAAAGAAAAGGGATCCACGCATGTCAACGACAACCCAGCCCGCAACGAGGCGCGGCTTCGACTACAAGAAGTTCCTCGCCAACAACGGCGCCCTGGTCGGCCTCGTGGTGCTCTGCATCGCGCTGTTCATCGCGACCCCCGACTTCCTGACCGGGCAGAACCTGCTCAACATCGGCATCCAGGTCTCCACCGTGGCCGTGCTGGCCTTCGGCATGACGTTCGTCATCGTCGCCGGCGGGATCGACCTGTCGGTCGGCGCCGTCGCGGCCCTCTCGGCGATGGTGTCGAGCTGGCTGTTCGTCAGCGCCGGCCTTCCCGGCTGGCTCGCCCTCGTCGGCGGACTCGTCGCCGGCCTGCTCGCCGGCGTGGTCAACGGCCTTGCCAACGCCTACGGCAAGCTGCCCAGCTTCATCGCCACCCTCGCCATGCTCAGCGTCGCCCGCGGACTGACCCTGGTCATCTCCGACGGCCGCCCGATCAAGACGCCCGCGGAAGTCTCCTTCCTCGGTGGAAACCTGGGTCCCGTGCCGATGCCCATCGTGGTGCTCCTGGTGGCCGCCCTGGTCGCGTCGTTCCTGCTCAACCGCACCGTCATCGGCCGCTCGATGTATGCCGTCGGCGGCAACGCGGAGGCGGCGCGCCTGTCCGGACTGCCGGTCAAACGCATCCTCGTCACCGTGTTCGCCCTCGCCGGACTCTTCGCGGCGCTGGCCGGGCTGCTGCTGGCTGGCCGCCTCGACTCCGCCCAGCCCCAGGCCGCGGCGGGCTACGAACTCGACGCCATCGCCGCGGTCGTCATCGGCGGTGCCTCGCTCTCCGGCGGGCTCGGCAAGATCTCGGGCACCTTCGTCGGCGCCCTCGTGCTCGTGGTCATCCGCAACGGCCTCAACCTGCTCAACGTCACCTCGTTCTGGCAGCAGGTCGTGATCGGCCTCGTGATCGCCCTCGCCGTCGGCGTCGACGTGCTGCGCCGCAAGACCCGCAACAGCTGAGCCGTCCCGCTCACTCCCTCACATCACCACCCGCCCCACCAACAAAGGAAAAACAATGAAGTCCTCCTCATTCCGCAAGATCGCCGCACTTACCGCCACCGCGGCCCTGATCCTCACGGGCACGACCGCCTGCGGCCGTGGCGGCGGAGACGCGGCCGGCAGCACCAAGATCGTGATGGCCATCTCCACCCTGAACAACCCGTTCTTCGTCGAACTGCGGGACGGCGCCCAGGCGGCCGCCAAGACCGCCGGCGTGCAATTGAACATCGTCGACGCCCAGAACGACTCGGCCACCCAGGCCAACCAGCTGGCCACCGCGGCCGCCGGCGCCACCAAGGCTGTCATCGTCAACCCGGTCGACTCGGATGCCGCGGCCTCCGCCGTCAAGGCGCTGACCAAGGCCAACATCCCGGTCATCGCCGTCGACCGCACCGTCAACGGAGCCGATCTGACCTCCCTCGTCGCGAGCGACAACGTCGCCGGCGGACGGCAGGCCGCCGACGAGCTCGCCAAGTCGATGGGCGAGAAGGGCAGCGTCATCGCCCTGCAGGGCGTCTCCGGCACCTCCGCCAGCCGTGACCGCGGCGCCGGGTTCGAGGAAGGCATGAAGGCCTACCCGAACATCACGGTCGTCGCCAAGCAGACCGCGAACTTCGACCGCGCCGCCGCCCTCGACGTGACCACGAACCTCATGCAGGCGCACCCCGAGGTGACCGGGCTGTTCGCCGAGAACGATGAGATGGCCCTCGGCGCAGTCCAGGCCCTCGGCTCCCGCGCCGGCACGGAAGTCATGGTCGTCGGCTTCGACGGCACCGCCGACGGCCTCGCCGCCATCAAGAAGGGCACCCTCGTCGCGACCATCGCGCAGCAGCCGGCCGAACTGGGCAAGCTCGCCGTCGAACTCGCCGTCAAGGCCATCAAGGGCACCAAGGTCGACAAGACCGTCCCCGTCGAGGTCGTCTCCGTCACGAAGACGAACGTGGGCGACTTCGCCAAGTGAGCTCCTCCACAGCATCAGTGGTCGTCGTCGGATCGATCAACGTCGACCAGCTGATCACCATCGAACGCCACCCACTGCCCGGTGAGACCCTGATCGGGAAGTCGATGGAGTTCCTCCCCGGCGGCAAGGGCGCCAACCAGGCGGTCGCCGCCGCCCAGCTGGGTGCCGTCGTGAGCCTGGTCGGCGCCGTCGGCCAGGATGCGCAGGCCTCGGTCGCCACCGCGATCCTCACCCGCGCGGGTGTCGGCCAGGCGGGCGTGCACGCCGTCGACGGCCCGACCGGTCTCGCGCTGGTGACCGTGGCCGACGACGGGGAGAACACCATCGTCGTCATCCCCGGCGCCAACGCTCACCTGGGCGCGGATGCCGTCACGGCCCATGCCGCCGAGATCGCCGCGGCCGCCGTGGTCGTGCTGCAGGGCGAGATCCCGGCCGCCGGCATCGACACCGCGGCCCGTCTCGCCACGGGACGGGTGGTGCTGAACCTCGCGCCGGTCATCCCCGTGGCCGCCGAGACGATCCGGCGCGCCGATCCCCTCGTGGTCAACGAGCACGAGGCTGCCCTCGTGCTCGCCCAGGTCGACCCCGGTGCGGGAATCCCCACGGCGGACGAAGACCTGGTGGCCCGCCTGCGCGCCTGGGGTGTGGCATCCGTGGTGCTCACCCGCGGCGCGAAGGGGGCGATCTGCTCCGACGCGAGCGGCACGACCAGCGTGCCGTCGCCGGTGGTGTCCGCGGTGGACTCCTCCGGCGCCGGCGACGCGTTCGTCGGTGCGCTGAGCGCCCGGCTGGCGGCCGGAGCCTCGCTGCTGGACGCGGCACGGTTCGCCGTGCGGGTCGGCGCCTTCGCGGTGCAGGACCGTGGCACCCAGACGTCGTACCCGACCCTGGCCGACACCCTGCCGGAGGTGCTCGCATGAAGCGCGGCGGCATCCTGAACGCCGAGCTGTCGGGGGCCATCGCGCGGCTCGGGCACACCGACCTGGTGCTGCTCGCGGACTGCGGGATGCCCATCCCGCGCGGCGTGCCGGTGATCGACCTGGCCCTCGTGCACGGCGTGCCGCGGTTCGAGCAGGTGCTCGACGCGCTGCTCGGCGAGCTGGTCGTGCAGCACTGCATCGCGGCCGACGAGGCGCACGGGGCCCCGGCCGGGGCCTGGCTGGCCGACCGGTTCGACGAGATCGAGTACATCAGCCACGAGAAGCTGAAGGACCTCTCCGCCTCGGCGAAGCTGTTCATCCGCACCGGCGAGGCCACCCCGTTCGCCAACGCGGCGCTGGTCTGCGGCGTCTCGTTCTGACGCTCGCGGCTCAGGTTGGGGAAGGCGGCTCAGGGAGGACCCTGCGCCCGCTTCCCCAACCTGAGCCGCGACCGGCGTGCCCGGAGTAGGCTCGCCGGATGACTGAAGCCTTCCGCCGCCGGCTGCGCGCCCTGCCGGATTTTCCGAGCGACCTGCCCGTGTTCGACCCGGCGACCGCGCCGGACGACCCGACGGTGTTGTTCAAGGAGTGGTTCGAGGACGCCCTCGCCGCGGGCGTCCCGCAGCCTCACGCGTTCAGTCTCGCCACGGTCGGCCCGGCGGGCATGCCGTCCTCCCGGATGCTGATCCTCAAGAACCTGGATGCCCGGGGCTGGCAGTTCGCGTCGGCGCGTACCTCCCGCAAGGGTCGCGAACTCGGCGAGAACCCACAGGCCGCGATGAACTTCTACTGGTCGCGCCTCGGCCGGCAGGTGCGCGTGCTCGGACCGGTCTCCGAGCTCTCGGCGGAGGCATCCGCCCTCGACTGGGCCGAGCGTCCGGCGGCGGACGGCGGCGCCAACCCGGCCTGGCAGCTCTACGCCCTGCGCCCGGTCGAGATCGAGTTCTGGCAGGCCAGCGTCGACCGCAACCACGTGCGGCACCGCTACGAGCTGTCCGCCGGCTGAACCGGGGAACAGACCGGGCAGGGGAACAGTCCGGGCCGGCTACTTCCAGCGGCGCGCGGAACCCGCCAGGTACTGCGTGTAGCCGGCCAGCGATGCGAACGAGCAGATCACCTGGTAGCCGAGCAGGAAGGCCAGGTAGCCGACGGCGTTGCGGCGCACCTGCAGGTCCAGCGGGCCGAACACCGAGCGCCGCTGGTGCCGGCGGAGTCCGCCGTAGATGAGCAGGGTGACCGGGAGCACGGTCAGCGCCCAGGCCGAGACGATCGCGGGGACGCCGAAGAGGAACAGGATCAGGCCCGGCAGCCAGATCAGGGCGTAGCCGACGTCGAGCAGCGGGATGACGTAGTCGATCCCGCTGATCAGGCCGGCCAGCCGGCGCTTCTGCCGCCACGGCGGCACCGCGTGCAGCCCCTCGAACATGCCGCGGGCCCAGCGCGCCCGCTGCCGCAGGAAATGCGGGACGGTCGCCGGGGCATCCGTGAACGCCACGGCGGTGGGTTCGAACAGTACCCGTCCGCCCTGCTGCAGCAGTTTCCAGGTGACGACGATGTCCTCGCCGATCGCGTCGGGCCAGCCGCCGATCGCCTTCACGTTGTCGGTGCGGTAGACCGAGAACGCGCCCTGGGCCACGAGGGTGGCCTGGTAGAGGCCCTGCATGCGCTTCACGGCGGCGATGCCGAGGTAGTAGTCCCACTCCTGCATGCGGGTGAGCAGGTTGACCCGGGAATTGCGCACGAGCACGGTGCCGGCCACGGCGACCGTGTCGGCCGGGGCGGACTCGAGCCGGGAGACCAGGCGGCGCAGGGCCTCGCGGTGCAGCAGGGTGTCGGCGTCGACGGTGATGACCCAGGGCGTCGTGACCGTCTCGAGGGCGGTGTTGAGGGCGTGCGACTTGCCGGGGCTCGGCTCGGGGATCACCTGCAGGGTCATGCCCGCGGCGGCGGCGGTGCGGGCGGCGACGGCGGCCGTCCCGTCCTCCGAGCCGTTGTCGGCGAGGATCACGGTGACCTCGCCGGCGTAGTCGCTCTCGCCGATGCACCGGATCGTGTCGGCGATCCCGGCCTGCTCGTTGCGGGCCGCGACGATGATCGTGACCGGTGACACCGGGTTGCTGATGCGCAAGGGCGGCTGGCGGTCGAGGAGCAGCGACATGGTCATCAATGCCACCACGAAGCCGGGCAGGTAGGCGACGAGGGCGACCATGACCCAGGCGGCCGGCTCGCCGACGCTGCGGGAGAGGTCGGCGATCCACGGCTGGGAGATCGAGACCGCCGCGCCCGTCCACGCGGCGGCGAAGAGGGTCGAGAGCAGGAACTTGACCGTTACGGTCAGGTAGAAGCCTTGGTAGGCGTGTTCCGGGTGTTCCGGGTGTTCCGGGTGTTCCGGGTGTTCCGGGTGCTCCGGGTGTTCCGGCCGGGCCGTGGGCGGCGTCCCGTGCGGGCCCGCGGGCGGGCGGGAATCGGCGTGCTGCGCGTGCGTCGTGCCGGACATCGTGTAACCCCTCCCCTCAACGCTATGCCTTCCCCGGGTTCGAGAACGAGGGAGCACCCTCCCAGTTCGGGGGCCAGGCCGGGCCTTTTGCTCTGTGCGGGGTCGGCCCGGTGCGGCATCGTTTACAGTGCTCTTAGTGCGCCGCCGGAGCGCCAGTGAGTGAGGACGACACCATGGCCCGAAGCACATCGCCCCGTTCCGGCTGGACCGCCGCCGACATTCCCGATCAGGCCGGCCGCACGGCCATCGTCACGGGAGCGAACTCGGGGCTCGGCTTCGTGACGGCGTCGGAGCTCGCCCGGCATGGCGCATCCGTCACCCTGGCCGTGCGCGACCCCGACCGGGGCGAAGAAGCGGCCGCCCGCATCCGGGCCGCCGCACCGGATGCCTGGGTGCAGGTGCGCACGCTCGACCTCTCGAGCCTGGCCTCGGTTCGCGCCTTCGCCGGCGCGTGGGCCGACGAACACGTCGACGGGCTCGACCTGCTGGTCAACAACGCCGGCGTGATGAACGTGCCGCGGCGGCTCACCGCGGACGGATTCGAACTGCAGTTCGGCACCAATCACCTCGGCCACTTCGCGCTCACCGGGCTGCTGCTGGGCTCCCTGCTGCGCCGCCCGGCCGCCCGGGTGGTGACGGTCTCCTCGACCCTGCACCGCCGCGGCCGGATGAACTTCGACGACCTGATGGGCGAGTCCGCCTACAGCGCCTGGGGTGCCTACGGCCAGAGCAAGCTGGCCAACCTGCTCTTCACGAGCGAGCTGGCCCGCCGGGCCGCGGCGGCCGGCCTGCCGCTCCTCGCGCTCGCCGCGCATCCCGGTTACGCCGACACCAACCTGCAGGCGGTGGGTCCCTCGATGCGGGGCAGCGCGTTCCAGCGGGGCGTGTCGGCCCTCGCCAACCGATTCCTGGCCCAGCCGGCCGAGATGGGTGCGCTGCCCTCGCTTTATGCGGCGACGGCTCCCGGCCTGGCCGGCGACTCGTTCGCCGGGCCGGACGGGCGCGGCGAGCAGCGGGGTCACCCGCGCCTCGTCGACCGGTCGGCGGCGGCGAAGAACGGGGCGGATGCCCGTCGCCTCTGGGAGGAGAGCGAACGCCTCACCGGCGTGCGTTACGCCCTCGGCTGAGCGGGCCGGCCGCTCCCGCGGCCCCGCTCAGGCGGCCACCGATTCGGACAGGCCGGCGGCGTAGGCGGGTTCCGGCAGGGGCGCAGCTGCGGTGGGCCGTGCCGGAGCCGTGGCCCGCGCCGGCGCGAGGGCGAGGATTCGCTCGAGCAGGCGCGGCGCGGCATCCCGGCGCAGGGACAGCAGCACCCGGGCCTCGTGCGGGTTCTGCCCGTTGCGCACGTCGGCGCTGACCACGCCGTCGACCTTGGCGAAGTAGGTCTGGCCGCGGCGCGGGCCGGTGGTCGTGTCGACGCCGATCCGGAGGGTGGGCATCCGCTCAGGGTCGAGGTCCCCGGCGGCGAACGCCGCGGCCAGGCAGTCGTGCGGGGACATCCGCCGGGTGCTGACGTGCTTCTCGTAGTAGGTGAAGCAGGTGCCGAGCATTTGCGCCAGCGCCTGCTGGGTGAGGCCTTCGGCGGCGGCCAGCGCACGCCGGTGGGTCTCGTCGAAGGAGTGGGCGAGGGCCACGTCCAGCGGCACCAGGGTCACCGGCCAGCTGGCTGCGAACACGTCCGCGGCCGCCTCGGGGTTGGCGGCGATGTTGGCCTCGGCGAACTTGCCGGCGTTGCCCGGCGCGAAGACGGCACCGCCCATGACCGTCACGCGGCGCACCAGTCGCGGCAGTTCGGGGTCGAGGTAGAGCGCCTCCGCGAGGTTGGTCAGCGGCCCGGTGGCGATGATCTCGAGCTCGCCCGGGTGCTCGTGCGCGAGCCGGATCAGGAGTTCCGTGGCGCTCTCGTCCACGGGGTGTCGGCGCGAGCGGGGGAGCAGCACGTCCCCGATCCCGTTCCGGCCCTGGCCGTTCCTGCCGTGCCCGGGGGTCCCGGGCACGGGCCCGGCGACCGGGTCGTAGCCGCCGACGGCGACGGGGATGTCGTCGCGGCCGGCCGTGGCCAGCAGGTTCAGGGTGTTGGCGGCGGCGACGGCCGCGTTCACGGCGCCGGCCACGGTGCCGATCCCGGCCAGGCGGATGCCGGGCGTCGCGAGCAGGTAGGCGAGCGCCAGCGCATCGCCGACCCCGGTGTCGCAGTCGAGGTAGACCGGGGTGGGCGGGGTGGGCGGGGTGGGGTGGGTGTTCATCGGTGAACCATCCATTTCGGGGTCGACGGGTTCGAGGAGGTCAGGCGCCGGTCTTGACGGCGGCGCGCAGGATGAGGGAGGCGAGGAAGGACCCCGTGGTCAGCAGGGCGGAGATCCAGAGCGCACCCTGGTAGCCGGCCGCGGATGCCGTTGCCACGGCGGGCGCGACCAGGGCGATGCCGGTGCCGATCCCGATCCCGAAGCAGGCGCCGTTGAGACCGGGCAGGGCCCCGCGGGCCTCGGGCGGGGAGTTGAGCACGGACACCCCGTTGACCGCGCTCTGGAACAGGCCGAGGTAGCAGATCCCCATCACGATGAGCAGGCCGAAGACGGCCCAGCGGTCGAGGGCGAACACGGCCAGGGCCACGGCGACGAGTGCGATCAGGCCGCTGCTGAGCCGGAGGGAGGTGATCCAGCCGATCCGCACGGCCACCCAGCCGGAGAAGATCGCCGCGGTCACGCCGAACAGGGCGGTCGGGGAGAGGTAGAGCAGCGCGGACATCGACGCGTTCAGTCCATAGCCGACCTGCCGGTCCTGGCTGAGCATGATGACCGTGAAGTTGAGCGCCGAGTACGCTCCCGCCATGGTCAGGACGGTGCTGACCAGGAGCGGCCAGACCTGCCGGGAGCGCAGGGCCCGGATCGGGATCAGGGGCCGCATGATGCGGTTCTCGACCATGACGAAGGCGACGGCGGTGACGAGGGTCCCGCCGAGGCAGGCGATCGTCAGCGGGTCAGACCAGACGGCGGAGGAGACCTGCGAGATCAGGCTGGTGACCGAGACCAGGAAGAGGGAGAGGATGCCGGCGCCCCACCAGTCCATCGACCCGGCGTGCGTTCCCGGCTCGTCCCGCGGCACGAACCGGGCGACGCAGGCGATCGCGATCAGCCCGAGAACGAGGGTGATCACGAAGAGGAACCGCCAGCCGATGGTGTCGGTCACCAGGCCGCCGAGGAGCCCGTCGACGCCGAACAGGCCGCCGTTGACCGAGGTGATGATGCCGACCGCGATCCCGAACAGGCGGGAGTCCAGCCGCTCGGAGAGCAGCAGGAAGGAGATCGTGAAGGTGGCGCTGGCGGCGCCCTGCAGCACCCGTCCCACGAGCAGCATCGCGAGGCTGGGGGCGAGCACGCAGACGACGGTGCCGACCAGGAGCATCGTGAGCACGATCACCAGGCTGCGCCTGCGGCCGATGAAGTCGCTCCAGCGGGAGAACACCATGCCGAACACGGCGCCGGCGAGGAAGAAGACCGACTGCACCCGGGCGACGTCCCGCATGCTCTCGCCCAGCTGCTCGCCGATCGCGGGCAGGGCGGCGGAGAGCAGGGTGGCGTTCAGCTGGAAGGTGAGGATGGCCAGCACGAGCGTGCCGATCAGCACCCCGGCGGAGCGGGGAGCCCGGTCCCGGACGGGTGCCGGGATCACTTCGGGGGCGAGCACGAGCATGAACGAACTCCTTCGTTGGAGCAACCACAAGGTCGATACGCTCAGTGTACATGCATGTTATACACGTGCACCAGATCCGCCCGGTATACTCGGTCGCAACCCGGGGAGACGAATGGATCGACGCACTGAGGCGGCCCTGGCCGGGCCGCTCGAGAGCACCGGCGGGATTCCGCTGCGCGTGGCCGTGTACTCGCGGATCACCGAGGCCATCCGCGACGGTTCGCTGCCGATCGCCTCCCTCCTGCCCTCGGAGACCGAACTCGGCGCCGCGATGGGGGTCAGCCGCACGGTCGTGCGCGAGGCGCTGATGCTCCTCGAGGAGGACCGCTTCGTGCGCAGCCGCCGGGGAATCGGCCGATTCGTCGCCGACCGGCTGCCGCACCTCGGGTTGCAGAAGATCCGCCCGATCGAGGACCTGCTCGGCGAGACGGGCCGGCCGGTGCAGGTGCGACGCACCCAGAACGCACTGCAGCCCTCGTCGCCGGCGTTCACCGCCGACGCGATCGGGATACTGCCCGGCGAACCGTCCTGGTTCATCGAGAGCGTCATCTCCCGCGACGGCGCACCGATCGCCCTGCTGCAGGAACACGTGCCGAACGAGGGCCTGGACCGGTTCAGCCCGGCCGCCGTCACGGCGGTCTCCGACGACCGGGCGGATGCCCGCAGCGTGCTCTCCGCCCTCATCGCGGTGCTCGGGCCGACCTTCGGGCCCGGCGAGACCGACATCACGATCGGCGTTCCGGGGGCAACCAGAGGCAAGCTGCTCGGGCTGCCCGCGAACAGCCCCGTGCTCATCCTCACCCAGACCCTCGAACGCGAGGGGCACCCGTTCTACCTCTCCAAGGCCCTGATCAACACGAACACCGTGCAGCTGACGATCAGCCACTCCGCGCAGTCCTGACCGGGTCGTCCTCAGCGCAGCGCGGAGATGCCCAGGGCGATCGCCTTGAGGTTGCCGATCCGCTGCTCATAGCGGGCGGCGAGCACGATCAGCACGGTGCCGCCGATCCCCAGCCACAGCCACCACGGCACGGCCCCGTAGGCCAGCGAGATCCACGGCCAGAGCTGGGCGATCGCGTGCACGAGCAGCACGACGGCGCCGATCACGAAGGGCGCCTGCAGGCGACGCACCGCGCCGACCACGATCACGACCGTCGCGACGACGCCGAGGCCGACCACCCGCCAGAGCGGGCTCTCGGTCACGTCGAGCAGCAGTGACGGCACGAGGAGCACGAGCAGGCCGGGCGCGAACCAGGACCAGCTGCGCGCGGCCGGCGTCGCCTCCAGGTGCAACCAGCCCGTGGTCAGCAGCGCGACGGCCAGCGGAACGCTGACGATCTCGATCGTGTCGGGGGCCGCGTGCGCGAAGCCGGCCAGCACGGCGACCGCCCCGGCCGCGATGAACACCCAGCTGACGCCGCGGCCGAGCGGGCTCTCGTCGAACCAGAACGCGGCCAGGTGGAGCGAGGAGAAGGTCCAGACGAGCAGGATCACCCGGATCGTGGCCAAGGGCGCGAAGTCGAGGGCGGGCAGCTCCGCGGCGAGCACGAGCGCGGTCGCCAGGATGACCAGGGCGTAGCCGAGGCGGAGCGCCGCGGCATCCGTCGGCCGCCCGGCGCCGGTGGGCACCGTGCCGGCGGGCAGGGTGACGGCGGCACGGTGCGCTCCGGTGACGAGGATGGTGCCGGCGACCACGAGAGCGAGCGCGGCCGGGAGCAGCCAGGCCTCGAGCCGGGCGTCCGGGCCGGCGGGCGCCTCGGCGAGGAGTCTCACGATGCGCCCGCCCGCGGCCGAGACGACGGTCACCAGGCCGAGCATCAGGGCGAGCCCGGCGGGCGCCCTCCACCGCGGGTGGGGGGTCAGGACGGCCGCGGCGACGGCCAGCGCGCCGCCGACGGCGAGCGTGAGGATGGGCCGCAGCACGGTGTCGCCGTCGGTGAACGCGCTGGGCAGCAGGCCGATCGCGAGGCCTGCCCCGAACCGGCGGGTGGCGAGTGCGTCGAACGCGGGGCCGCCGGCGCGGAGCCGGGGCAGCAGCTGCCCCGCGACGACGAAGAGGCCGAGCGGCACGGTGACGAGTTCGAACGGGTCGACCGCGCCGGTCACGACCGCGGCGAACGCCACGAGCACAGCCAGGGCCACCGCCACCCAGCCGGTTTCCGCGCGCAACGGCCCCCGGGTGCCGTCCCGGGTGAGGGCGAGCAGGTGCAGCGCGCCCAGCCCGAGCACGAGCGCGGTTCCGCGCAGGGTACCGGCCCCGCCGTCGGCCTGGCCGCCCGCGCCGTCGAAGCCGGCGATCTCGGCGAGGCTCACGATCGTGAGAACGCCGGCCAGCAGCAGCGTGCCGGCGAGCCGGCGCACGGACCGGGTGCGGGCATCCGGGTGGCGGGGCAGCAGGAACGCGGCCGCCGCCACGACGACCAGCGGGAGCAGCCACAGTTCGAGGCGGCCGTCCGGCAGCCCGGGTTCGTTCAGCACGGTGACCGCTCGGGCCACGACGGCGACGGCCAGGCCGGCCGTCCCCGCGGCGCCGGCTGCCGCCAGGTAGGCCGACCGGGCCGGCGACCAGCGGATGCCGGCGGCGGCCAGGGCGAGCAGGGCGCAGACCAGCATGACCACGATCGGGCGGGCGACCGGGCCGGTCTGGCCGGCCACGGCGAGCGGCAGCACGGCCACGAGCAGACCGGCCAGGGTGAGCAGGGCGGCGACCGGGCTGGCGGCGGCGACCCGGTCGACCCGGCCGAACCGGCGCACCAGCACGGCCACGACGAGCAGCAGCCCGGCGACGGGGAGCACGAAGGGTTCGAGGGCGTCCGTGCCGGCGGCGGAGAGTCCGCGCCAGAGCCCGGCGATGCCGAGGCCCATGGCCAGCCAGCCCAGGTGGCGGCGCGGCGAGCGGGAGGCGAAGAGGCCGTCGGCCGCGATCGCCGCGACGAGGGCCGCGACGCCGGCCACGAGCAGCACCAGCCAGCCGACGTCCAGGTCGGCGGAGACGGCCCAGGCGGCGGCCGGCACGAGCACGAGCGCGGCGCCGGCCTCGAGGGCGAGCCGGTCGCGGTCCCGGTCCGCGGTCCCGGCCGTTGCCCCGGTCCCGGCCGTGGCTGCGGATCCGGCCGTGAGCCCGCCGCGGGTGCCGAGGAACAGGGCGAGGGCGAAGACGAGCAGCGCGGCGGCCGCTGCGGGAAGGGCGAGGGTGGCCACGGCGGCCGGGGCATCCGTCGCCCGGATCACGCTCCACCCCAGCAGCAGGAGCACCGGGGCGAGCGCCCCGGCGGCGGTCAGGCGCTCGCGGTGCAGCTCACGGTTGCGGCCCGCCAGCACCCAGACCAGCGGCGTCGCGAGCAGGAGCGCCGCGTGCGCGATGCCCGCGGCCGGTTCGGCCTGCAGGAGAGCGGCGTGCTCCGCGGGCGTGAGGCCTTCCGCGATCGCGGGGAGCGGCAGCGCGAAGGCGGCCGCCGTGGGGACGAGCAGGGTCCAGAAGGCCCAGCGGCGTTCGGTCGCCCCGAACAGTGGGAGGGGGACGGCCACGAGAAGCTGGAGCAGGGCCGTCACCAGGGTGAGGCCGCGGAGCTGGTCGACCAGCCGGGCGTCCCCGATCGGCGCCGCGCCGAGGTTCAGCGCCCAGGGTGCGGCGACGGCGGCGACCAGGGTCAGCAGCAGCGCGCCGGCGAGCAGGGCCCCGCGGGCCGAGGCGCCCTTCATGCGGTCGACGAGGAGCCTAGCGGTGAACAGGGCCAGGATCGCCCCGGCCGAGCCGACCCACCAGCTGCCGCTGCTGTTCCAGCTGACCAGGTAGCCGAAGAGCATGGTGGAGGCGAGGAAGGCGACCATGATCGGGCGGAACGGGCCGAAGGATGCCCGGCCGAACCGCTCCACCAGCAGACCGAGGAGGGACAGCACGCCGAGGAGCACGTAGACCAGCGCGACCAGCCAGAGCGCGCCGAGGAACGGAACCGCGAGCACCGCGACGACCGCGAACAGCCAGGCGATGACACGGGCCCTGGCCTGGAGGAGGCCGCCGAGCGCCCAGGCGAGCGTCGTCAGCAGGCCGACCCCGGCCAGGGCGCCGAGCGCCCAGACGTTCTCGGAGACGAGCGGTGCAAGCGGATCGCCGGCCCCGGACAGACCCCCGGCCACGGCGCCGGCCAGCGGGATGGCGGCATAGAGGCCGACGAGCAGGGCGAAATTGGCGGCCGCGAACGCCGCGGTCAGGGCGGAGACGATCGCTGCGGTGCGGGTCGGCCCCGCGCTCCGGCGGGCCAGGAACTCGAGGGCGAGGGCCAGGCCGACGGATATCAGGATCGGCGCGGCCGTGGCGAGGGCGAGGTCGTCGGCCCTGAAGGTGGCCAGCGGAGCGATTGCCACCACGGCCAGGGTTGCCAGTGCGGCCGTGCCGTAGGCGAACGTGCGGTGCAGCCCGCCGGCCGCCGCGGCGACCAGCACGACGACGGTGTGCAGCAGGGCGACGGCCGCCACCACCCCGAGGGTGAGGACAGGGGCGAGCGCGTTGTCGGGGTCGACGAACGCGGCGGCGAGGGAGGCGCCGGCCAGGGCCAGGCCGCCCAGGGCGAGCACGGTGACGCGCTCGGGCACCCGGTCGATCGAGGGCCAGCGGCCGCCGCGGACGGCCGGGGCGGCGGCGGGGTCGGCAATCGGGGCGTCGGCGACGGGGGCAGCGGCAACCCGGGCGGCGGCGACCGGGGCGTCGCCCGGCGCGGGCAGGGTGAACCGGTGCACCAGCGCGCCGATCGACGCGCCGAGGAACGCGAGGTAGAGGCGCGTGGCGTCGGGCTGCCCCGTCGCCAGGCCCGCGGTGAGCAACCCCAGCCCCGGTGCGGCGGCGGCGAACCCGGCGACGCTGGCGACCCGGAGCCGGGAGACGGCGTGCCAGCCGAGGAAGAGGACCGTGCAGGCCACCAGGGTCACGCCCCAGTAGGCCAGGGCGTCCGTTCCGGCCAGCCCGAAGAGGTCGTTCTGCCGCAGGGCCCAGGCGTCGAGGAGCACGAGCACCACGGCGAGGGCGCCGATGCCCTCGGCCGTCGCCACGAGAGTGCGGCGGCGCAGGAACGCCGCGGTGACGAGCGCCGCCACCGTGACCAGGCCGACGATCAGCGAGCGCACCGCAAGCCCGGCGAAGAGCCACGCCACGGTGAGGAAGAAGATCGCCGCGACCGACACGAGCGTGACGCCGACCAGCAGCAGGAGGATCTGCACGCTCGAGCGCTTCGGCGGCCGGGGTGCCCCGGCGGCGTGGGGCTCGGCTCGCGGCGGCGGCGCCAGCTGCGAGCCGACCGGGAGCAGCGGCTGGGCGGGCAGCGCCGCGACTGCCGGCACCGCGAAGACCGGCGCCGCGGCGGGAGTCGTTGAGGATTCGGGGGCGGCGGCCGTCGGCGTAGCGACGGCCGCCGCCCCGGCTGCGGGCGCGACCGGGCCGCGGGGGAGCGGCGCCTGCGCGGCACGGGCCTGCTCGAGGTCGAAGCGGATGCGCCCGATCAGCGCGACGCGCTTGTCGAGCAGCGCCGCGGCATCCGTCGACGCGGCCAGCAACTCCGTCGCCGCCGGGTGCGAGAGGTCGAGCCCGCAGGACGGGCAGCGGACCGATCGCAGCCGGGACTGGCAGGCGGGGCACTGGGTGACATCGGTCAGGTCGGCGGGCCGGCGAGGCCAGAGCACCCGCCCCGCGAACTGCGCGAACGAGCCTGGTGTTCCGGTGCCTGACATCGTTGCCCCTCGCTGGATGTGAACCTTCCCCACAGGCTAGCGGGTGGTGTCGCCGGTCCGCGGCCGGTGCGGCGGGCTTGACCGTGGTGGGTGCCGGTGGGACGCTCGCAGCACAGCGGCACGAACACCTCGTCGTGCCGGACGGCGAAGACGGCGGGAGCCCATCGTGCCGAATCACACCCGGATCGGGGCGGCCGGCGGCGACGTGGCCATCGAGTGCGCCGGCCTGACCAAGGACTACGGGCTGGGGCGCGGGGTCTTCGACCTCGACCTGGCGGTGCGGAAGGGAGAGGCGTTCGGGCTGGTCGGGCCGAACGGGGCAGGCAAGACCACGCTGCTCCGGCTCCTGATGGACCTGGTGCGCCCCGACCATGGGCGGGCCACCCTGCTCGGCCTGGACGCGCGCCGGGACAGCCTGGCGATCAAGCGCCGGGTCGGCTACCTGCCCGGCGAGCTGCCGCAGTTCCCCGGGGTGAGCGCCGGCCACGTGATCGCGCTGCTGGCCGGGCTCCGCGGCGGCGTCGATCCCGAACGCATCCGGCTGCTCGCCGATCGACTCGAATTGAATCTCGACCGGCGATTCTCCGACCTCTCGCACGGCAACAAGCAGAAGGTGGGGCTGATCCAGGCGTTCATGCACGAGCCGGAACTGCTGCTCCTGGACGAACCGACCCTCGGCCTGGACCCGCTGATGCAACGTGAGTTCCGGCGGCTGGTCGAGGAGGCCGTCGCGGCGGGCGGCACGGTGCTGCTGTCGTCCCACGTGCTGGCCGAGGTCGAGCTCGTCTGCACCAGGATCGGCCTGATCAGGGCGGGCCGGATGCTGCGCTCGGGTTCCCTGGAGGAACTGCGCACCGTGCGCCGGCACCGGATCGACGCCATCGTGCGCGGCACCCTCGACCCGGCGGAACTGGCCGCCATCCCCGGCGTCACCGACCCGCGCGTCGAGGGCGACCGAGTGAGCTGCACGATCCACGGGCCGGTCGGCGCCCTGCTCGCCTGGCTCGGCACGGCCGATGTGCAGGAGCTGGACAGCCGCGAACTGTCGCTCGAGGAGATGTTCCTCGATGAGTTTCAACCCGCGAAGCTACCGGCGCCGGCCGTGGGCACTGGTCGCTGACAGCATCCGCTCGCTGCGCGTCAGCGCGACGGCGTGGGTGCTCGGCGGCACCGCCGCGATGTACGCGATGGGGCTCGCGGTTGCGAGCGAGATGTCCCGGTTCCCGGGAGGGCCGCAGGCGCTCGCCGAGAGCATCCTGACCGGGGCGGAGGCACTGCGGCCCCTGCGCTGGCCAGCCGAACGCCTCGACACCCTCGGCGGCTATCTCACGCACCACAACATCACCCTGATCACCTTCTTCCTCACCATCTACGCGGCCGTGCAGGGTGCCCGGGCGATTCGCGGCGCGGAGGACCGGCAGTCCCTCGAGGTCGTCCTCGCGACCGGCTGGTCCCGGGGCGCCGTCATCCGGGACCGCGCGACCGGGTTCCTGGTGACGCTCGCGCTCATCTCGCTCGGCCTCGGCCTCGGGGTTGCCCTGTCGATGGCGGCCGGCGGCGAACCAGACCTGGCCGGCTCGCTGATCACCATGGCCGCCGCGGGGCTCTGCGCCATGGTGGGCTACTCCCTCGGCCTGCTCGTCTCCCAGCTGACAGCCTCGGCGGGGGTGGCAGCCGGCCTCACGTCCATCCTCCTCACCATGCTCTACGTGGCCACGAACGTCTGGGAGGAGATCGGAGCGTTCGGCGCCGTGCGCTTCCTGTCGCCGTTCTTCTACGCCAACGCGTCCCGCGCGCTCGTGCCCGGCTACGGCCTCGACCTGCCGGCCCCCGGGGCGCTGGTCGCGCTGTCGGCCGTTCTCCTGGCCGGCGCTGCCTGGGCCAACGCCCACCGCGACTACGGGTCGCCGCTATGGCACCGGATGCCGCGGCAGGCACCGCCCGAGCATCTGGCCCCGCGGCGGCGGCACCTGCCCGGCGCGGTCTGGACGGCCGACCTGTGGCGCGGCCGGTTCGGGCTGCTGGCCTGGTTCGTCGCGGCGGCCGCGTTCTCGGTGCTGATGGCCGCGCTCCAGCCGGCGGTGATGGATGCCTGGAACGCGTTCGACTTCATCGGCGGCATCACCGGCGGCGGCGCCGGGACGACACCGGAGACCGCGTACTTCTCCTTCTCGGCCGAGGTGGTCGTCGGGATCATCGCCGCCTTCGTGGTCAGCCAGTCGGCCAGGTGGGTGGCGGACCGTGCGCAGGGTCGGGTGGAGTTCATCCTCGCGGCCCCCGTGTCCTGGTCGCGGCTCGTGGGCGAGCGGTTGCTGGCCCTCCTCGTCGGCGTGGCCGTGATCACGGCCGGATCGCTGATCGGCCTCGCCGCCGGCGCGGCCGGGGTCGGGGTGGAGCTCAGCATCGGCGGGATGGCCCGCCTGGCCGCGGATTGCCTGCTGCTGGGGGCAGCGCTCGGCGCCGTCGCGGCGGTCGCCGTCGCGGGGCTGCGGAGCGGGGCATCCGTCACCGGCCTGGCGGTGTTTGTGGGGGCGTCGTACCTGCTCGGGTTCCTGGTGCCGCTGTTCGGCTGGCCGGACTGGACCAACCGGTTCTCGGTCTTCAGCGCCTTCGGCCACCCCTACCTCGAATGGCCGCCCCTGGCGGGGGTTCTGGTGCTGTTCGGCCTGGCCGTCGGCGGAACCCTGCTGGCGGCGGCCATCGCGGAACGCACCCCCAAGGTCGACTGACCAGGTCGCCTGACCAGGTCGACTGACCGCAGCGCCGACTGGCCGCGTTACAGTTCGTTCTCGGCCAGCCAGGCCAGGAGCACCCGTTCGAACTCCGCCGGCCGCTCCACGCTGGGAAGGTGGGCGGTGTTCCGGAACGTGCAGCCGGTGACCTGCGGCAGGGTCGACAGCAGGTATTCGTATTGCGCCAGCGCGGGGGTGATGTCGAATTCACCGACCGTGACCAGTGCGGGCACCTCGATGTCGACCACCCGGTTGCTCGCCGGCGGCTCCAGCGGGATGGGGAGCGGATTCTCCTCGGCGTGCACCACGTTCACCCGGTTGAGGGCGTAGGCCGTGGACAGGAACTCGGGGTCGAGGTCGGCTTCGGTGCGGAGCGGCCCGATCGCCCAGAGCGCGACCTCGAGCCGGGCCAGGCGGTGCCAGTCCTTCGCGTCGAACGCCAGGTCGAGTTCGTCGAAGAGGGCGTCCTCCGCTTCGGTCAGTTCCACCTCCGGGAAACCGCTGGGGCCAGAGCCGATCGTGACGAGCCCGGTCACCCGGTCGGGGTGTTCCAGGGCCAGGTCGATGGCGATCGAGCCGCCGCGGGAGCAGCCGATCAGGGTGGCCGCCGCCACCCCGAGATGGTCGAGCACGGCGACGGCGTCGGCGCGGTTGGAGAACGCGACATCCTCGGTGCTGGTCTGGCCGAAGCCGCGGCTGTCGAAACGGATGACGAAGTGGCCGGCCGCCAGCGCGGCGATCTGCGGGTCCCACATCCGGAGATTCGCAATGCCGGCGTGCAGCAGCAGCAGGGCGGGCGCCGAGGCATGCCCGTCGGTCTCGTAGTACAGCGATGCGCCTGGAACGGTGAGATGGGGCATGGCTCGAGCGTAGGCGGGCGGCTTCTCCGGCCGCAAGGACCCGGGCGACTATTCGATCGGCGACCGCCCCGTAGGCTCGGTCGCATGGGTGGTGTGCTGGTGGGGTTCTCGATCATCGGTTTCGTGATCCTGGTCGGCTACCTGATCGGGCGATTCGAAGTTGCCGGCCCGGGCGCGCAGCGGGTGCTCAACCGGGTCGCCTTCTTCGTGGCCACTCCGGCACTGCTGTTCACGGTGCTCTCGCACGCGGATGCCCGGGTGCTGTTCTCCTCATTCCTCCTGACCAGCCTCTGCAGCGTTGTGGTCGGCGCCGGCCTGTATCTCGTGGTGTCCCGGTTGTTCTTCCACACTCCGGTCGCCGAGACCGTGCTGGGCGCGGCGTCGTCGGGCTACGTCAACGCGAACAACATCGGCCTGCCGGTGGCCAGCTACGTGCTCGGCAGCGCCCGTTTCGTCGCCCCGATCCTCCTGCTCCAGCTGCTCGTGCTCGCCCCGCTCATCCTCGCCGTGCTCGACGTGTCCACCAGCGGGCGGATGTCCGTGCGCGCCATTCTGACCCAGCCGTTGCGCAACCCGATGATCATCGCCTCCGCCGCCGGACTGCTGGTCTCACTCTCGGGGGCACGGCTGCCGGCCCCTGTGCTGGCGCCGCTGGAGCTTCTCGGCGGTGCGGCGATTCCGATGGTGCTGCTCGCGTTCGGGATGTCGCTGCACGGGGAGCGCCTGCTGAAGGCCGGCCCCGCCCGGACCCGGGTCGTGGTGGCCGCCGTGATCAAGGTGGCCGTGGTGCCCCTGGTCGCTTACCTGTTCGGCCGCTTCGTGTTCGCGCTCGACGCCGCGGAGTTGTTCGGGGTTGTCACCATCTCGGCGCTGCCCACCGCGCAGAACATCTACAACTTCGCCGCCCGGTACGACCGCGGCGTCGCCGCGACGCGGGACACCGTGCTGGTCACGACCCTGGCCTCGGTACCGGCCCTGCTGCTGATCGCGGCGCTGCTGGCTCCGTCACGCTGAATGAGCGTGTTCCGAATTCAGGAGAACAGCCCGGGGTCGGGGCCGCGGCGGGCATCCGTCGCACTGTTCCGGGTTTCACACCTGAATTCGGAACGCTTCAGACGCTCGGGTGGGGACGAGGGGTCCGTGCAGCCATCGGTCCGGGACCGGGCTTCCTGCAGTGGAGTGCGCATCAGCGGGCAGCGGGCGTGGGCTTTCGACGCGTCAGCCAGGGCCGCAGCATCCGGGTGACCCAGGGCATCACCAGGAAGGTCATGGTCGGGGCCATCACGAGTGTCGTCACCAGGATCTTGGGCAGGATGTCCACGTCGTGCCAGCCGGGGATCAGCCAGGTCGCGAGCAGGGTGAAGGCCAGGTTCGACGGGAGGAAGCCCAGCCCGATGCTCACGGCCTGCTTCCACCGCGGCGGCTGGAAGGATGGCGCAGTGTCGGCGTCGTCATCGTCGGAGGCAGGGGCGTCGAACCAGCCCTCGATGCCGGTGCGCTTCTCCACCCGGGCGTCGAGGATGAGATCGTGGCCGTCGATCAGCCAGTGCGCCCGCTCCTCGGAGCCCTCCCAGGCATCCAGCAGCTCGGAGTTCGCGAAGCGGTAGAGCATGTGCCAGCTCAGCGAATCCGCGGTGGCGCGTACCCAGCCGGAGCCGAGGAACCCGGGGAAGCTGCTGGCGAGGTCCATCCCCTGTTGGGCCCAGTGGGTGGCGTCCTGGATGCGGGTGGGCTCGACCCGGCGGGTGACGGACACGGTGACGGAGGACGCGGGCCGCGCTTGTGGCGCTCCGGCGGCGTTCCCCGGGGGCACGGAAGACATGGTTCCAGTATCGCCGCTGCGTGCGCCGCCGCCGTTGCCGTCTCGTTTCCGGCTCGTTGCGGGCGGCGGGGAGGTCGCCTAGAAGATCATCGGGCGGTCGTCGCCCTCGCCGTCGAGGGCCAGCTCCACCACGACGGGAACATGGTCGCTGGGCGCGTCGCCCTTACGTTCGTTGCGGTGGATGCTCGCCCCGGTGACCAGGTCGGCGAACGACGGCGAGCCGAGGATGAAGTCGATCCGCAGGCCCTCGTTGCGCGGGAAACGCAGCTGCTTGTAGTCCCAGTAGGTGAAGCCCTCCGGCACCAGCGGTCGCACCACGTCGTGCAGCCCCGCGCCTTCGAAGGCTTCGAAAGCGGCGCGCTCCGGCGGCGAAATGTGCGTGGAGACCCCGGGGACCAGGGTGGGGTCACCCACGTCACTGTCCAGCGGGGCGACGTTCCAGTCGCCCATCAGGGCCAGGGCGAGGTGCGGATTCGCGGCGAGTTCCTGTCGCGCGTGCTCCTCGAGCCGGGCCAGCCAGTCCAGCTTGTAGGCGTAGTGCGGGTCGTCGAGGGACCGCCCGTTCGGCACGTACAGGCTCCACAGGCGCAGGTCGCCGACGGTGGCGCCGAGCGCGCGCGCCTCGAGCGGCAGGCCGGGACCCTCCTCGCCCTTCTGAAAACCGGGCATCCCGGGGAAGGCGGTGGCGACATCCGTCAGCTCGTGACGGCTCGCGAACGCGACCCCGTTCCACTGGCTCAGGCCGTGGATCGCCAGCTCGTAGCCGGCCTCCTCGAACTGGCGGGCCGGGAACTGCTCCGGCTTGCACTTGATCTCCTGCATCGCGAGCACGTCGATGTCCTCGCGAACCATCCAGTCGACCACCCGGTCGACGCGGGCTCGGATCGAATTGACGTTCCAGGTGGCGATGCGCATGCCCCCCAGCCTATTTGACGGACACCGCGCCGCCCGGGACGGGGATACTCGGAGACAGCAATGGCAGGATTGACGCACGACCAGAAGGCAGGGGTGGACCCATGACGGATTTGCAGATCGGCTACGCGGCGATGCTGGAGCAGTTCGCGCCGGCGGAGGCCGTTGCACTCTCGGCCTACGCAGAGGAACACGGCTTCACCGGCGTGATGGCGGCGGACCACTTCCAGCCGTGGGTGCCCGCCCAGGGCCAGTCGTCGTTCGTCTGGAGCGTGCTCGCCGCGGTCGCCGAGCGCACGAAGGGCGACTTCGGCCCCGGCGTCACCGCGCCCACCTTCCGCTGGCACCCGGCGATGGTCGCGCAGGCCTCGGCCACGCTCGCGTCGATGTACCCGGGAAGGCACTGGCTCGGCCTCGGCTCCGGCGAGGCCCTCAACGAGCACATCGTCGGCGGCTACTGGCCGGAGGCCCCCGAACGCATCAACCGCATGTTCGAGGCAATCGAGATCATCTCGAAGCTGTTCACCGCGTCGATCGCCGGCAAGGACGTCAAGCACTCCGGCCAGTTCTTCAAGCTGGAGTCGACCCGGCTCTGGACCATGCCGGAGGTCGCGCCCGAGATCCTCGTCGCGACCGCCGGGCCGGTCACCGCCAAGCGCGCAGGGCGGCATGCCGACGGCCTGATCACGGTCGGCGCCCCGCTGGAGAAGATCTCGATGCTGTTCGGCAAGTTCGACGACGGCGCCCGCGACGCCGGCAAGGACCCGTCGACCATGCCCAAGGTGCTGCAACTGCACATGAGCTGGGCCGAGACCGACGAGGAGGCGATGACGAACGCGCTGCACGAGTGGCCGAACGGCGGGATGAAGTTCCCGAAGGGGGACATCCGTTCACCTTTCGAGTTCGAGCAGATGGCGAAGCTGGTGCGCCCGGAGGACTTCGAGGGACGGATGATCATCTCGGCCGACCCCGACGACCACCGCGCCTACATCCAGAAGTTCGTCGACCTCGGCTTCGACCGGATCTACCTGCACAATGTGGGGCGCAACCAGCGCCAGTGGATCGACGTGTTCGGCGCCTCCGTGCTGCCGAAGCTCGTGCGGTAGTGGTGCCCGACCCCACCGGGATGCACATCTTCGTGCTCGCGGGCATCGGCGAGGTGCGGGCCGGTGACGACCTCGCCGCGCTCATCCTCGCCGCCGCCGAGTCGCCGGACGCCGGCCTGGCCGACGGTGACATCCTCGCTGTGACCAGCAAAATCGTGTCCAAGGCCGAGGGGCGTCAGGTCGCCGCGACCGACCGGGAGCAGGCGATCACCGACGAGACCGTGCGCGTCGTCGCGACCCGCGTCTACCCGGGCGGGGTCACCCGCATCGTCGAGAACCGGCAGGGGCTCGTGATGGCCGCGGCCGGCGTCGACGCGAGCAACACCCCCGACGACACGGTGCTGCTGCTGCCCGTCGACCCGGATGCCTCCGCCCGGGCGCTCTGCGCCACCCTCCGCGCGCGCACCGGGCTGCGGCTCGGCGTGCTGATCACCGACACGGTCGGCCGCCCGTGGCGGGAGGGCCAGACCGACATCGCGATCGGCGCGGCCGGGGTGGCGGTGCTCGACGACCTGCGCGGCACGACGGATGCCTCCGGCCGGCAACTCGACGTCACCGTCGCCGCCGTCGCCGACGAGATCGCCGGCGCGGCCGACCTCGTCAAGGGCAAGACCAGCGGCAACCCGGTCGCCGTCGTGCGCGGGCTCGGCCGCCTGGTCGATGCCCGGGTCCCCGGGGACACGGCCGTGCGGGATGCCGCGCGCGGCGCATCCGCGCTGCTGCGCCCGAGTGAGAACGACATGTTCCGGCTGGGCACGGCGGAGGCCCTCGCGGAGGGCTACGCCGCGGGATACGCCGCCGGTGTCGCCGCCGGTGGTCTCGCCCCGTTCGGTTCGACGGGGACGCCCGCGGAGGATCCGGGCTCGATGCCCGGCTGATCCCGCAGGTTGTCGCGACGCCGGAGGTGCGTTAGCGTGCGGGCATGCAGACCCAGGTCGGCGAGGTGATGGTCCATTCCGTGGAGCGCGGGGACGGTCGACCCGTGCTGGTGTTCCACGGCGCGGGCGTCGACCACCGCGAGGCCGAGGCGTGTTTCGAGCCGGCCCTCGGCGCCGCGGCAGGGCTGCGGCGGATCTATCCCGACCTCCCCGGCATGGGCCGGACCAGGGCGCCCGCAACGATGCGCAGCGCGGATGACGTGCTGGACACGCTGCTCGGTTTCGCGGGCGCCGTCTCGGGCGGGTCGCCGTACCTTCTCATCGGGCACTCGGCGGGTGCGTACTTCGCGCAGGCGATGGCGGCGAGGCACCCGGCGCAGGTGGGCGGGCTCGCACTCGTCTGCCCGCTGCTGCCAGGACTCGGCGAGGTCCCGGAGCACCGGGTCGCGGTCGCAACGGGGGTGTTCGGTGACGAGGCCTTCCGGAGCTACTTCGTGATCCACACCCCGGAGATGCTCGACCGGTACGACCGGTACGTCGCGCCGGCCGCGGCTCTCGTTGACGAGGCGGCGCTCGAACGCATCGGAGGACGGTGGGAGCTCACCCCCGATCACGCGCCGGTCTACCCCGGCCCGACGCTGGTCGTGGCCGGCCGGCTGGATTCGACGGTGGGGTATGCCGCCGCCGCCGACCTCGTCCATCACTACCCGCATGCCTCGCTGGCCGTTCTGGACGACGCCGGACACGCGCTGCCCCACGAGCAGCCGGCCCTCCTGCGCGCCCTCGTCGCCGAATGGCTCGCCCGGGTTGAGCGCTCGGGTTGAGCGCTCGGGCCGACCCGACCCGCGACGGTAAACTTCGGGGCATGGAAACGGGGCAGTCGGCGCAGTGGGTGGCCGTCGTCCCGGTGAAGGGAAACCCGGGCGCGAAGAGCCGGCTCGGCGACCGGCCCGACCGGCCCCGGCTGGCGGATGCCTTCGCCCTCGACACGGTCGGGGCGGTGCTGGCGGCGCGCGGCGTCGACCGGGTCCTGGTGGTCACCGCCGATGCCGGCCTCGCCGCGCGCCTCGCCGCCCTCGGGGCGGAGATCGTGCCCGAGGACGTGCCCGCGAAGGAGGCGGCCGCCCGGGAGGGGGCCGGCGAGAGTGCCCGGCCACCGGCCGACCCGATGAACGCGGCGATCCGGCTGGGACTGACCGCGGCGAGCACCCGGTTCCCGCGGGCGAACCAGCTGGTACTGACCGGGGACCTCCCCGCCCTCACGCCCGCCGACATCGAGCATGCCCTCGCGCTCGCCGCCGGACACCAGCGATCCATGGTGTCCGACGCCGCCGGAACCGGAACGACCACCCTGCTCGCGCTCGCCGGGGTGCCGGTCGATCCCCGGTTCGGGCCGGGCTCCCGGGCGGCGCACGAGGCCGCCGGGCACGTGCCGCTGGAGATCCCGCCGGCCACCGGCATCCGCAGCGACGTCGACACCGCCGCCGACCTGCTCGTCGCGGAGCGCCTCGGGCTCGGGGCGCACACGCGCCTCCTCCGTGCCGGGGACCCGGCTTCGATCGGGCGCTGACGCAGGGCGCCTGCTCCGGGCGCTGACGCTTCGGGATGGAGTTTTTCGCGACACGCGGTGTTTCCGGGCGCGGATCGCGGCGCGGCGCGAGATTCACCGCTGTGAGCAGACCCGGCCTGCGCGCGGCGCGCGGCGCAGCGCGCGGCGGGCGGCGGGCGGATGCCGGCCGCGTCGGCGCGCGGCGGCATCCGCCCGGGGCGGTCGGGCTCAGATCCCGGCGGGGACCGTCTTCTTCGCACCGACCTGCCCGGCCAGCGCCTCGAGCACGTCCGTGGGGGTCGCGGCGGCCTGGAGGGCGGCCCGGAAGGCGGGTTTCATCAGGGCGCGGGACAGCTGCGCGAGCACGGTGAGGTGCTCGGTGCCGGCCGCCGCCTCCGGAACGGCGATCATGAAGACCAGGGTGGCCGGGGAGCCGTCGGTCGAATTCCAGTCGATGCCGTTCCTGCTGCGGGCGAAGGCGAGCACCGGGGCGGTGACCCCGTCGGACTTGGCGTGGGGGATCGCGATGCCGTCGCCGATGCCCGTCGTGCCGTGTTCCTCGCGGGCGAAGGCCGCCTGGATGACGAGAGCCTCGTCGGTGACCCGGCCGGTCGTGCTCATCAGGCCGGCGAGGCTGCGGATCAGCGTGTCCCGGTCGGTCTCGTCAACGTCGAGCACGATCGTACGTTCGTCGATGTAATCGAGCACCGTCTTCTTCGCCGGGGGCATGGTCGCCGAAACGGACTCGAGCTCGGCCGAGCGGTCCGGGCCGGTGGCAGGGGAGACCGGACCGGAGGCATCCGCAACAGACACCGCAGCAGACGCAGGCGCGGTCGCCGAAGCGTGGCGGGCCGCCGTGCGCGCGGAAATGCCGAGCAGCAGCACCGACACGAGGGCGGTGACGACGGCGCCGGTCAGCAGCGCCGCAAAGTACATCGGCACCCCGGAGACGGCGCCGAAAACGGCGACGATCGGGCCGCCGTGCGGCACGGAGTCGGTGACGCCGAACAGGGCGGCGATGCCGCCGGCCACGGCGCCGCCGATCATGTTCGCCGGGATGACCTGCAGCGGCTTGGCGGCCGCGAGCGGGATGGCACCCTCGGTGATGCCGAAGAAGCCCATGAACAGGGCGGCGATGCCGGCCTCACGCTCGGGCTTGGAGAAGTAGCGGCCGCGGATCAGCGTGGCCAGGCCCATCCCGAGCGGCGGAACGGCGATCGCGGCGGCGACCATGCCCATCGGGGCGGGGTTGCCGGCCGCGATCAGGGCGCCGCCGAACAGGAACGCGGTCTTGTTGATCGGGCCGCCCATGTCGAAGGCGACCATGGCGCCGAGGATCAGGCCGAGCACGATCACGCTGCCGCCCTGCAGGCCGGTGAGGAACGTGGTCATGCTGGAGAAGACCCAGCTGATCGGCTGGCCGAGGGCGAGCACGAAGGCGCCGCCGACGATCACGGTAGTGAGCACCGGGATCACGAGGATCGGCATGATCGGCCGGATGAAGCGGTGCACGGGGATCTTCTTGATGCCGAGGGCGACGAAGCCGACCAGGAAACCGGTGATGATGCCGCCGATGAAGCCGGCGCCGGACTCGGAGTTGTAGAACGCGCCGGTGGTGGCGATCCAGCCGCAGATCATGCCCGGCGCGAGCCCGGGCCGGTCGGCGATCGCGTAGGCGATGAACCCGGAGAGGATCGGCACCATCAGGGTGAAGCCGAGCACGCCGATCTGGTTGATCGTCAGCCAGAAGCTGCCCTCGGGGATGACGAGCCCCTTCGGGGTCGCCTCGCCGCCCAGGGAGAGCGAGATCGCGATGAGCAGCCCGCCGACCACGACGAACGGGATCATGTAGGAGACGCCGTTCATCAGGGCGCGATACAGGGTGCCCCCGAAGTCCGCCCTGCCGGCGCTCGCGGTTCCGGAATCCCGGCCGTCACCGGCGGCGGACGGCACTGCGGCGGACGGCTCGGCGGCGAGGGCGTCCCTGATCAGGGCGGCAGGGTGATGGATGCCGTCGGCCACCCTGGCGGACACGATCCGCTTGCCCGTGAAGCGCGAGCGGTCGATCTTGGTGTCCGCGGCGATCACCACGGCGTCCGCACGATCGATGTCGTCCTGGCTGAAGGTGCCCTCCACGCCGACCGAGCCGTGCGTCTCGACCTTCATCTCGTAGCCGAGCTCCGCCGCCGCGCTCTCCAGCTTCTCCGCTGCCATGTAGGTGTGCGCGATGCCGGTTGGGCATGCCGTGATCCCGAGGATCAGGAGCCTCGGTGGGGCCGGGGGCGCGTCGGCGAGAAGTGCGGGCGTGACGGGTTCGGGCATGGCTGGGTGGTCCTTCCGGGGCGAGGCCGACCGGAATCTCCGCGAACACCACAGCCCAATTTCATAAGCTTAACTAAGCTTATCACCCCCGAAAGAGGGCCTGGCGATCAGGTGCTCCGACCGCCCGGGCGAACGGAGCGGCCGAGGTCCAGGGCGGCCGCCGCGATCCGTGCGGTCGACGCCACGTCACGCATCCAGAGCGGCACGGCCGCCGAGCGGACGCCGGCGGCCGCCAGCACGGGCAGCGCCGCGGCATCCGTCACGTCCACCAGCCAGGCGTCGAGCACGCCCCCCGAGCCGCGGGAGCCGTAGTGCAGTGCCACGGCCTCGGCCGCGGTCTCGACGCCGATCGTGCGCAGGCACGCGTCGGCCATACCCCGCACGGCCGAGCCGGCGATGATCGGCGACACGCCGACGACCGGCGCCGCGGTTGTCTGGAGCGCCTCGCGGATGCCCGGAACGGCGAGGATCGTGCCCACCGAGACGACCGGGTTCGACGGCGGCAGGATGACCAGGTCGGCCTCCGTGAGGGCGGCGAGCACCCCGGGCGCGGGGGCGGCGTGCGGGAGCCCGACCTGCACGAACTCGGTGACCTCCACCTGGGAGCGGTAGCGCACCCACCACTCCTCGAAGTGGATCAGGTCGCCGGCCTCGTGCTCGTCGATCGCCGCGTCGAGCCGCACGTGGGTCTCCACGGGCTGGTCGCTCATCGGCAGCAGCCGGGCGCCCGGCTGCCAGCGCCGGCAGAGGAACTCGGTCGCCTCACTCAGGGTGGCCCCGCCGCGGAGCAGGTCGCTGCGCACGATGTGGGTGGCCAGGTCGAGGTCGCCGAGGGTGAACCAGGACCAGCCACGCCCGTAGGCGGCGATCTCGGCCGAGGTTCGGCGGGTCTCCTCCGGCCGGCCCCAGCCCTGTTCCTCGTTGATGCCGCCGCCGAGCGTGTACATCACGGTGTCGAGGTCGGGGCAGATGCGCAGGCCGTCGAGCCACATGTCGTCGCCGGTGTTCACGATCACGGTCACCGCCGTCTCAGGGGCGGTCGTGGCGAGGTGGTGCAGCAGGCCGCGGGTGAAGCGGGCGCCGCCGATTCCGCCGGCGAGCACGGTGATGTTCTTCATGCGGGGCCTGTTTCCTGGTCGAGGCTTGAACTGGGGGAGAACACGATGACCGGATGCCCGCCCCGGGGATGCGCGACGATGTCGCAGTCCACCCCGTAGACCTCGGCGATGGTCTCGGGCACGAGCACCTCGGCGGGGGTTCCGGCAGCGACGAGCCGCCCGCGGTGCAGCAGGAGGATCCGGTCGCAGTACGCGGCCGCGAGGTTGAGGTCGTGCAGGGCCATGATCGCGGTCAGCCCGAGCGAGCGAACCTGGCCGAGCAGGCCGAGCTGGGCGCTCACGTCGAGGTGGTTGGTGGGCTCGTCCAGCAGCAGCAGGCTCGGCCGCTGCGCGAGCGCCCGGGCGATCTGCACCCGCTGCTGCTCCCCGCCGCTGAGGGTGTGCCAGCGCCGCGCGGCCAGCGCGCCGCCGCCGACCATGGCGAGCGATTCCTCGGCCACCCGGTGGTCGTCGTCGCCGCCGAAGTCGCCGAACAGCCGGCTCCGGTGCGGGATCCGGCCGAGCAGCACGACCTCGCGCACCGACAGGTCGACGCTCGGCGCCGCGCTCTGCTCGAGCAGGGCCACCCGCCGCGCCGTCTCCCGTCGGGTGAGGCCGTGCAGGGCGGTGCCGTCGAGTTCGACCTCGCCGCCCGCCGGGGTGTCGAGGCCGGCGATCAGCCGGAGCAGGGTGGACTTGCCGGCGCCATTGGGGCCGAGCAGGCCGGTCACCGAGCCGGTCGCCAGCTGCGCCGAGACGTCGTCGAGGATGGTCGTGCCGCCGATCCGGAACGACACCCGGTCGAGTTTCACGCCCATGCCGCGGCCCTCCGGCTCTTGATCAGCACGATGAAGACGGGCACCCCGATGAGCGCGGTGATGATGCCGACGGGCAGTTCACGCGGGTCGAAGACGGTGCGGGCGAGGGTGTCGGCCACGACGAGGAAGAGCGCGCCGAAGATCACGGTCAGCGGCAGCAGCCGACGGTGGCCCGGCCCGCTCAGCCCGCGCACGAGGTGCGGCAGGATCAGCCCGACGAAACCGATCGCGCCGCTCACGGCGACCATGGCCCCGGTGAGCAGGGCGACCGCGCCGAGCAGCGCCCACCGGGTGGCGTTGACGTTGATGCCGAGGGAGGCTGCGGCCGTGTCGCCGAACGCGAACGCGTCCAGCCGGGTGGCCGAGAGCACGATCCCGGTGCCCACGACCACGAGCGCGCTGCCGGAGATGAGCACGCTGGTCCAGGAGCTGCCGGCCAGGGAGCCCAGCAGCCAGTTGAGGATCTCCCGGTAGGAGTCGCCCTTGGCCGACCAGAAGATGACGAAGGATGTCCCGGCCGCGCCGAGCTGGGCGATCGCGAGTCCGGAGAGCACCGCCCGGCCAGGGGTGATCGTGCCGCCGACCCTGGCGATGCTCAGGGTGGCGACCAGGGCGGCCAGTGCGCCGAGGAACGCCGCGGCCGGCAGGGCGAAGGCGACGCCGAGGATGACGACGCAGACCGCGCCGAGCGACGCCCCGCTGGACAGGCCGAGCAGGTAGGGGTCGGCGAGCGGGTTGCGGGTGACGCTCTGCATGACGGCCCCGGAGAGCGCGAGCCCCGCGCCGACCGCGGCCGCGGTCAGCACTCGCGGCAGGCGCAGCTGCCAGACGATGGAGTCGGTCAGCGGCGGGACATCCGTCATTCCGGGCAGGCCCAGGTGGCGGCCGACGCTCGCGAGCACGTCGGAAAGCCCCACGTCGGCCGGGCCGACGGCGACGGCCGCGGTGCAGACGAGCAGCAGCGCCAGCACCGACGCCGCGACGAGGCCGAGGTAGCGCCCGCGCGCCGCCGCCCGTCCGCCGTCCGTCCGCTCGCCCGCCGTCACGGTGTCCCCTGTCATGCGGTCTCCCGGCTACTTGGACTTCTGCTTGTCGAGCGCGGCCAGCTGGTCGATGGCCGACCCGGCGGCCTCCACGTTGCGGATGCCGGCCTCGGTGGCCGCGAACGGCAGCACGATGTAGCGCTTGTTCTTCACCGCATCCAGCCCCTGGGTCGCCGGGTTCGACTCGAGCGTGGCGATCTTCGACGCCGCGGTGTTCCAGGTGGCGTCGACGAGCACGATCACGCTCGGGTTCGCGGCGATGACGGATTCCCAGCCCACCGAGGTCCAGGTGTCGTGCACGTCGGCGAACACATTGGTCAGGCCGGCGGCCTTCATGATCATGGCGGGCGAGCCGATCCCGGCGCCGACGTAGGGGCTGTCGGTGCCGCTGGAATACCAGAGTGCCGTGGTCTTCGCATCGGCGGGGGCAAGGGCGGCCAGCGCCTTCTCCTGCGTCTTCACGAGCTTGTCCGCGGCATCCGCCCGGCCGAAGATGGCGCCGGCCTCGGCGATCTCCGCGAACACGGAGTCGAACGTCAGCGGGTCGGGCATGTAACCGGCGCCCTTGCACGCGGCGGGGGAGACGTAGCTGCCGATGCCGAGGCCCTCCAGCTGGCCGCGCTCGCCGACGCCGTCGGCCGTGAAGTTGGACTCCCAGCCGCCGTAGACGAAGTCGGGCGTGAGGTCCAGCACGGCCTCCTGGCCGGGCACGAAGTCGCTGACCACGTTGAGGCCCTTCCCGGCCGCGGCCAGGGATGCCGGCAGCGGGCCGTCGAGGAACGCCGAGCCGACGATGCGGTCGCCGAGGCCGAGCGCGAGCAGCAGCTCGGTGGTGGACGACTTGATCGTCACGACGCGCTGGGGCGCCGCGGCCACGGTCACGGCGGTGCCGCAGTTGTCGAGCGTGACGGGGTACCCCGCCGGGGCTTCGGTCGCGCCGCTCCCGGGGGTCGCCCCGCCCGCGGCGCCGCCGGCTCCGGCGCATCCGCCCAGCATCAGGGCGACGGATGCCGCGCCCGCGACGGAAAGGAGAATACTTCGACGGTTCATGACAACCTCACGTGGGGAAAACCGCCCGCTCTCTTCCGCGAGAGTGCACTTTTCGCCCTCAGGGAAGTGCTGAAGGGGCGAAAACTGCACTCTCGCGGCCAGGGGGGGGCGGCGGAGCGGGGGGAGCCGCGGGGCGCGGCAAGGGTGGGGAGTGAATGTGTGTGGGGACCTGCCGCCCAAGTCAGGGTTGGCACGACCGGTCAGAGCCAACCGGCGGTCTGGATCCAGCCTAGGCCCATCTCGTTTCGGGCGGGCGCGCACCGGGAGCGGGGAGGAGCGGGCCGGGTCCCGGGCGGCGCACCACCGCGGCGAGGGCCCGCGCGACCTCCGTCACGTCGCCGTCGAGCGCCCCGACGGTCACCCGGATGAACGCCTCCGGGCGGTCCTCGGCCAGGAACGGCGCGCCCCCGGCCACCCGGATGCCAGACGCCGCCAACTGCACGATGGCATCCCGTTCGTCGACCACCGGAAGCCAGGTGTTGATGCCGTCCGCCTGCCCGGTCGGCCAGCCGAGCCCGGTCAGGGCGTCGGCCAGGGCCTTCTGCCGCGCGAAGTAGATCCGCCTGGCCTCACCGATCTGGGCGATGCTGTCGCCGTGCGTGAGCAGGTCGTGCAGGATCGACTGCAGCATCCGGCTCGTCCAGCCGGGCCCGAGCATCCGTCTGGCCACGATCCGGTCCACGAGCGCCGCCGGGCCACCGAGGGCGGCGATGCGCAGGTCGGGGTCGTGCGACTTCGAGTAGCTGCGCACGTGCAGCACCCGGCCGGGCAGCCAGCGGCCGAGGCTCACGTCGGGGGCCACGCTGATCTCGCCGGAGTGGTCGTCCTCGATCACGACGGTCTGCGCGTTGCGCTGGTGCACGCCGAGCAGCCTCGCCAGTTCCTCGGCCCGCGCGGGCGGCATCGACGCCCCGGTCGGGTTGTGCGCGCGCGGCTGCAGGATGACCGCGACCGGCGACTGCGCGAGGGCGGCGGCGAAGGCGGCCGGCACGATCCCGTGCTCGTCGACCGGCACGGGCAGGCGTTCGATGCCGACCTGGTCCAGGAGGTCGAAGAACGGGGGGAAGCCCGGGTCCTCCACGATGACCCGGTCGCCGAACCGGGCCACCGCGTCGAGGCTGCGGGAGATGGCGTCGAGGGCGCCGTCGACGACCGTGATCGACTCGGCCGGGAACGGCCAGGATGCCCGCAGCACCGCGAGGAGCTCCGGGATCACCGGCAGCTCCTGGTAGACGACGGTGGCGGCCCGCTGGGACACCCGGGAGAGCGCCGGGCCGAGATCGGGCAGGAGCTGCGGGTCGGGCGTTCCCCGGGACAGGTCGATCCTGGCCTCGCGGTGGTAGCCGGCCATCGACTGGCTGCGGGCCGGCAGCCAGCGCGGCGCCGCCTCGAGCACGAAGGTGCCGCTGCGGCCGCGGGAGACGATCAGGCCCACCGCGGAGAGCGCCTGCCAGGCGTGGCTGACCGTCGCCGGGCTCACCGCCAGGGCCGCCGCCAGTGCGCGCACGGTGGGCAGCCGGTCGCCGGGGGCGAGCCGGCCCGAGCTGATCAGGCGGCCGAGCGCGGCCGCGATCCCGGCGGGAGTGCGGTGCTCGACCTCGTCGATAACGGTTTGCATGACCCCTTGCCTCCGGCTGGTTTGGACGACAGGATGATTAACGCGTGCGTCACACACAGAAACAGAACTGAAATGTTTACGTCGAAGAATAACAAACACGGACAACGCAGTCCGATTCGACTCAACTGATTCGGCGATGCGACTCCCGGCCACAGGGCCAGCTCAGCGCCGAGCTCGATGTGGAGGCAAGGATGACCGGGGACACCAGCACCACCGACGGCCGCGCAATCGTGCGGGCCGCCATCACCCAGACCGACTGGACCGGCGACCAGGAGTCGATGATCGCCAAGCACGAGGGATTCGTGCGCACGGCGGCCGAGGCCGGCGTGCAGGTGATCTGCTTCCAGGAGCTCTTCCACGGGCCGTACTTCGGCATCGTGCAGGACCCGAAGTACTACGACTACGCCCAGAGCGTGCCCGGCCCGTTGGTCGAGCGATTCCAGAAACTCGCCGCGGAGCACAAAATGGTGATCGTGCTCCCCGTCTACGAGGAGGAGCAGCCCGGCGTGCTCTACAACACCGCCGCCGTGATCGACGCCGACGGCAGCTACCTCGGCAAGTACCGCAAGCACCACATCCCGCACCTGCCCCAGTTCTGGGAGAAGTTCTACTTCCGCCCCGGCAACGGCGACTACCCCGTCTTCGACACCATGGTCGGCCGCATCGGCGTCTACATCTGCTATGACCGGCACTTCCCCGAGGGTTGGCGGGTGCTCGGCCTGAACGGCGCCGAGATCGTCTTCAACCCCTCGGCCACCAAGCCCGGCCTCTCCAACCGGCTCTGGGAGCTCGAGCAGCCGGCCGCCGCGGTCGCCAACCAGTACTACATCGGCGCGAACAACCGCATCGGCACCGAGAGCCGCGAGTTCGGCGACGAGGCGGTCACCTTCTACGGCAGCTCCTACTTCGTCGACCCGCGCGGCAATTACGTCGGCGAGGTGGCGTCGACGGATGCCACGGAGATCGTCATCCGCGACCTCGACCTCGGCGTCATCCGCGAGGTGCGCAACTCGTGGCAGTTCTACCGCGACCGCCGCCCCGACTCCTACGAGCCGATCGTCGAACCCTGAGCCCGGCCGAATAGGAGCGCACCATGACGACAACCCTCATCACCGGCGGCACCGTTGTGACTTCGACCGGCCGGTCCAGAGCCGACGTGCTCATCGATGGCGAGACGATCGCCGCAGTGCTGGCTCCCGGATCCCGGCTGCTCGGCGCCGACCTGGCCTCCGGCGCCGACCGGGTGATCGACGCGACCGGCAAGTACGTGATCCCGGGCGGGATCGACGCGCACACCCACATGCAGCTGCCGTTCGGCGGCACCGCGGCATCCGACACCTTCGAGACCGGCACCCGCGCGGCCGCGTGGGGCGGAACCACCACGATCATCGACTTCGCGGTGCAGAGCTACGGCCAGCGCGTCTTCGACGGCCTCGCCGCGTGGCACGAGAAGGCCGCCGGCAACTGCGCGATCGACTATGCGTTCCACCAGATCATCGGCGACCTCAACGCGGATTCCCTGCAGGCGATGGACGGGCTGCTCGCCGAGGGGGTCTCCAGCTTCAAACTGTTCATGGCCTACCCGGGCGTCTTCTACTCGGATGACGCGCAGATCCTCAAGGCGATGCAGAAGTCGGCCGAGACCGGGCTGATGACCATGATGCACGCCGAGAACGGGCCGGCGATCGACGTGCTCGTCGGCCAGCTGCTGGCAGGCGGCAAGACCGACCCGTACTACCACGGCGTCGCCCGGGCCTGGCAGCTCGAGGAGGAGGCCACCCACCGCGCGATCATGCTCGCCAATCTCACTGGGGCGCCGCTCTACGTGGTGCACGTCAGCGCCAAACAGGCCGTCGCCCAGCTCGCGGCCGCCCGCGACAACGGCCAGAACGTGTTCGGCGAGACCTGCCCGCAATACCTCTATCTCTCCCTCGAGGAGAACCTCGGCGCCCCCGGCTTCGAGGGTGCCAAATGGGTGTGCTCGACCCCGCTGCGCTCCCGGGCCGAGGGGCACCAGGAACACCTCTGGCAGAGCCTGCGCACGAACGACCTGCAACTGGTCTCCACCGACCACTGCCCGTTCTGCATGAAGGGCCAGAAGGATTTGGGCCTCGGCGACTTCTCCAAGATCCCGAACGGGATCGGCTCGGTCGAGCACCGCCTCGACCTGCTCTACCAGGGCGTGGTCAGCGGCCGGATCTCACTCGAACGCTGGGTCGAGATCACCTCCACCACCCCGGCGCGCATGTTCGGCCTCTACGGGAAGAAGGGTGTGATCCAGCCGGGGGCGGATGCCGACATCGTCGTGTACGACCCCGCCGGCCACACCTCCATCGGCTATGGAACCGATGAGAACGGCGAGCCGACGGGCCGCAGCCACCACATGAACATGGACCATTCGGCCTGGGAGGGCTACGAGATCGACGGCCACGTCGACATCGTGCTCTCCCGCGGAAAGGTCGTCATCGCCGAGAACTCCTACCTCGGGGCCAAGGGCGACGGCCGGTTCGTCAAGCGCGGCCTGAGCCAGTACCTCATCTAGGGCAGGGGACAGCATGGATTTCGGAGCAGTACTCCAGACCAACCCGCCGTCGGCCCGCGTCGTGCAACTCGCCCAGCTCGCCGAGGTGCACGGCTTCAGCCACGTCTGGACCTTCGACTCGCACCTGCTCTGGCAGGAGCCCTATGTGATCCACAGCCGCATCCTCGCCGAGACCCGCAGGATCATGGTCGGCCCCATGGTCACCAACCCGGCCACCAGGGACTGGACCGTGACGGCGTCGACCTACGCCACCCTGAACGAGATGTACGGCAACCGCACCATCTGCGGCATCGGCCGCGGCGACTCCGCGGTGCGGGTCACCAACGGGGCGCCCACCACGCTGAAGACGTTGCGCGAATCGATCCATGTCATCCGTGAACTGGCGAATTCGCGCTCGGTGGAGCACAACGGCGCCACCCTCCGGTTCCCGTGGAGCACGGGGTCCAGCCTCGAGGTGTGGGTGGCCGCCTACGGGCCGCTCGCGCTCAAGCTCGCCGGAGAGGTCGGCGACGGCTTCATCCTGCAGATGGCCGACCTCGACGTGGCCGAGTGGATGATCGGCACCGTGCGGAAGGCCGCGGCGAACGTGGGACGCGACCCGGAGTCGATCAGGTTCTGCGTCGCCGCGCCGATGTACATCGGCGACGACTGGGAGCACATGCGCAACCAGTGCCGCTGGTTCGGCGGCATGGTCGGCAACCACGTCGCCGACATCGTCGCCAAGTACGGCACCGACTCCCACGTGCCCAAGGCCCTCACCGACTACATCGCCGGCCGTAGCGGCTACGACTACAACCAGCACGGCCGCGCCGGCAACGCGCACGCCGACTTCGTGCCCGACGAGATCGTGGACCGGTTCTGCCTGCTCGGCACGTCGAAGGACCACATCGAGAAGCTGCAGGCCCTCAAGGAGCTCGGGGTCGACCAGTTCGCCGGCTACCTCCAGCACGACAACAAGGAGGAGACCCTGCGGGTTTACGGGGAGACCGTGATCCCTGCCCTCACCGATCCCATCGTGGCGAAGCTATGACCACGCCCACCACGCCCCGGCCCCGCCGCGGACCGCTTCCCGCCCGCCGGTTCGTCGTCGGCGCGCTTGGGCTGGTGCTGCTCGCCGGGCTCTGGGAGCTCTACAAGCTGCTCGGCCCGGCGGACGGCGTCGTGGTCGCCGGCGTCACCGTGCTGCCGCGCACCAGCGACCTGGCCATGCCGCACCTCTGGGTGATGGCCGGGCGGGCGCTCGAACCGGTCACCGGCGCGGGCAACGCGGCGCCGCTCTGGCAGGCCGTCGTCGACGCCTCCCTGTTCACCCTCGGCATCTCCGCGGTCGGCTGGCTCGTCGGCGTCACCGTCGGCCTCGCGCTGGCGCTCCTGATGCAGCGGTTCCGGCTGGCCGAGGCGGCCGTGCTGCCCTGGATCATCCTCAGCCAGACCGTGCCCCTGATCGCCCTGGCTCCGCTCGTGCGGCGCTGGGGAACCCAGATCCAGTTCGGCGCGTTCAGCTGGGAGAGCTGGATGTCGGTGGCCCTGATCGCCTCCTACCTCGCCTTCTTCCCGGTCTCGGTCGGCGCCCTCCGGGGCCTCGGCTCGCCCGACGCCAACCACGTCGACCTGATGCACTGCTACTCCGCCGGCTGGTGGAAGACCCTCTGGCGGCTGCGGCTGCCGGCGAGCGTCGGCTACCTGCTGCCCGCGTTGCGCCTCGCCGCGGCCAGCGCCGTGATCGGCAGCGTCGTCGCCGAGGTGTCGATCGGGCTGCGCGGCGGCATCGGCCGGATGATCGTCGAATACGCCGGCGCGGCCGGCGGCGACCCAGGCAAACCGTGGGCGCCGATCTTCGGCTCGGTGCTCGTCGGGCTCGTCGCCGCCGGGTTCGTCGGGCTGATCGGGCTCGGCCTCCGCCGGTTCCGGCGCGGGGAGGTCGCGGCATGAGCGCGCCGGAAGCGATCCCGGAACCGGCCCCGGTGCACGGCAAAGCCGCGAGCCTGGCCGTGGACGTGCGCGGGGTGAGCCGCGTGTTCGCCGGCCGGAAGGGGGCATCCGTCACGGCCCTCGACTCCGTCGGCCTCACCGTGGAGCCCGGCGAGTTCGTCTCGCTGATCGGCCCGAGCGGCTGCGGCAAGAGCACCCTGCTGCGGCTGATCGCCGACCTCGACACCCCGACCACAGGCGAGATCCGGGTCTTCGGCAAACCGGCCAGGCAGGCCAGGATCGACCAGGACTACGGCATCGCCTTCCAGCAGGCCGGACTGCTGCCCTGGCGCACCGTCAGCGGGAACATCGAACTGCCGCTCGAACTGCACGGCGCCGGCCGGGCGGCCCGTCGCGCCCGCGCGGCCGAGCTGATCGAGCTGGTCGGGCTGTCGGAGTTCGCCGGCCACTACCCCGACCAGCTCTCCGGCGGCATGCAGCAGCGGGTGGCGATCGCCCGGTCGCTGGCGGAGAGCCCGAGCCTGCTGCTGATGGACGAACCGTTCGGCGCGCTCGACGAGATGACCCGGGAGCGGATGCAGAACGAACTCGTGCGGATCTGCGCAGAGACGAGCGCCGCCGTGGTGTTCGTCACCCACTCCATTCCCGAAGCCGTCTTCCTCTCCAACCGGGTCGTCGTTCTGGAGCCGCGGCCGGGCCGCATCCGGGATGTCCTCCGGGTCGGCCTCGGCGAGACCGGGGCGCGCGGCGAGACCCTGCGCGAGGATGAGGAGTTCTTCCACGTCGTCAGCCAGGTGCGCGAGCTGCTGCACGGTGAGGCCCCGGCCGGGGCGAGGGGGGTCGAGGCCCGGTGAGCCAGGCATCCGTTCGGCAGGGCGGCGCCGGCCAGACCGGCCAGACCGGCCAGACCGGCCAGGCCGGCGGGCCGGTGCGCACCGTGCTGGCGCCGGTCCTGCTGGGCGTGGCCGTCGTGCTGCTCTGGCAGGGGGCGGTCACCCTGCTCGCCATCAAGCCGTTCATCCTGCCCGGGCCGCTGACGATCGCCGACCAGTTCGGCGCGAACCTGCAGAACGTGGCCAACGGGATGCTCGCCACCGGCCGGAACGCCCTCATCGGACTCCTGATCGGCACCGTGCTCGGGGTGCTGCTCGCGATCCTCGCCGCGCTCGTGCGCCTGCTCGACGAAATGGCCGCGCCGATCGTCGCCGCCATCGCGGTCGTGCCGATCGTGGCGCTGGCCCCCGTGCTCTACACGATGTACGGCGCCGGTGCCGAAACTGCCCGGCAGTTCGTGGCGGCGCTCGCCGTGTTCGTGCCCGTGTACTTCAACACCCTCAAGGGGCTCCGGCAGGTGCGCCCCGTGCACCGCGACCTGATGCGGTCGTATGCGGCCAGCAACTGGCAGGCCACCCGCACCGTGACCCTGCCGACCGCGCTGCCGTTCGTGTTCACCGGTCTGCGGATCGCCTCCTCGCTTGCCGTCATCTCGGCGCTGATCGCCGAGTACTTCGGCGGCCCGGTCGGCGGCCTCGGCAAATCGATCACCTCGTCGGCGTCGAGCAGCAACTACGGGCTGGCCTGGGCGTACGTGCTGGGCTCGATCCTGCTCGGCCTCCTCTTCTATTCGGCAGCGCTCATCGTCGAGAAGCTCGTCAGCCGCCGGTCCGGCGGATAGGCGTCCGCCGCGTGCGCGCGACGGTCGATGCACCACGATGCACCATCCACAACACAGCCAGGCAACCATTTCACGGAGGTAGACATGAAACACAGCACACGATGGCTGGGCACGATGGGCGCCCTCGCCGCCACCAGCGCCCTCGTCCTCACCGGCTGCAGCACCGGGACCGCGTCGACGACGGCGACCTCGGGTTCCGGCGGGGACCTCGTCCCGATCACCCTGCAGCTGCAGTGGGTCGCCCAGGCCCAGTTCGCCGGCTACTACGCGGCCGTCGACCAGGGCTTCTACAAGGATGAGGGCCTCGACGTCACGATCGCCGAGGGCGCCGCGGACATCGTGCCGCAGGACGTCCTCGCAGCCGGCGACGCCGACTACGCCATCTCCTGGGTGCCCAAGGTGCTCGGCTCGATCGAGCAGGGCGCCAACATCACCGACGTCGCCCAGATCTTCGAACGCAGCGCCACCACCCAGATCTCGTTCAAGGACAAGGGCATCACCTCGCCCGCCGACCTCAACGGCAAGAACGTCGGCAGCTGGGGCTACGGCAACGAGTGGGAGCTCTTCGCCGGCATGCAGAAGAGCGGGGTGCAGGTGGGCGACATCAACCTCGTGCAGCAGGCCTTCGACATGAACGGGTTCCTCTCCGGGGACATCGACGCGGCCCAGGCCATGACCTACAACGAATACGCCCAGGTGCTCGAGACGAAGAACCCGAAAACGGGCGAGCTCTACCAGCCGTCCGACCTCAACGTGATCGACTGGAACAAGGAGGGCACGGCCATGCTGCAGGATGCGATCTGGGCCGACGCCGGCAAGCTCGCCTCCGACAAGGACTATGCCGCCAACACGGTCAAGTTCATCAAGGCGTCGATCAAGGGCTGGATCTACGCGGCCACCGAACCGGAGAAGGCGGCCGGGATCGTCACCGCGGCCGGGTCGCAGCTGCCGGCCGGACACCAGCTCTGGATGACCAACGAGGTCAACAAGCTGATCTGGCCGTCCACGAACGGGGTCGGCCTGATCGATGCGGCCGCCTGGAAGAACACCGTCGACATCGCGATGAACACCAAGAACGAGACCGGCGCCACCATCATCACCGCCGAACCGCCCAAGACGGCGTACTCGAATGAGTACGTGCAGAAGGCGCTCGACGAGCTGAAGGCGGACGGCGTCGACGTGATGGGCGCCGACTGGAAGCCCATCACGGTCACCCTCACCGAGGGCGGCAAGTAGGCTCGCCCCACCGCCTCTCCTGCTGAGGCCGGGTGGTCCACCGGACCGCCCGGCCCAGCTCCCCGTCCTCCACACAACGCATCTCCTTCACTCAACGCAGAGAAAGAACACGATATTCGTGAATGACACCACCGCCGCCAGCCTGAACGACGCCGCCTACGAGCTGGACCGGGCCTACGTCTTCCACTCCTGGTCGGCGCAGGCCGCCCTCGCACCGCTCGTGATCGCGGGCGGAAAGGGGTCCCGGGTCTGGGACTACGACGGGCGCAGCTACCTGGACTTCTCCAGCCAGCTCGTCAACGTGAACATCGGCCACCAGCATCCGGCCGTCACCCAGGCGATCATCGACCAGGCCGGCACCCTCGCCACCGTCGCGCCGTCGACCGCGAACCTCATGCGCGGCGAGGCCGCCAAGCGCATCGTCGACCGCGCCCCGGCCCGCTTCAACAAGGTCTTCTTCACCAACGGCGGGGCGGATGCGATCGAGAACGCGATCCGGATGGCCCGGCTGCACACCGGCCGGGACAAGGTGCTCTCCACCTACCGCTCGTACCACGGCAACACCGGCGCGGCCATCGTGGCGACCGGCGACTGGCGGCGCATCCCGAACGAATTCGCGCGCGGGCACGTGCACTTCTTCGGCCCCTACCTCTACCGCAGCGAGTTCTGGGCGACGACGCCCGAGCAGGAGTCGGAGCGTGCGCTGCGCCACCTCGAGCGCATGATCCAGAGCGAGGGGCCGGGCACGATCGCGGCCGTGCTGCTCGAGTCGATCCCCGGCACGGCCGGGGTGCTCATGCCGCCGCCCGGGTACCTGGCCGGGGTGCGCGCGCTCTGCGACCGCTACGGGATCCTCCTGATCCTGGACGAGGTGATGGCCGGCTTCGGCCGCACCGGGCGGTGGTTCGCCTTCGACGGTTTCGACGTGACCCCCGACCTGATCACCTTCGCCAAGGGCGTCAACTCCGGCTACGTGCCCACCGGCGGGGTGATCATCTCCGAGTCGATCGCGAACGACTTCGAGACCACCGTCTTCCCCGGCGGACTCACCTACAGCGGGCATCCGCTGGCGATGGCGTCGATCGTGGCCGCCCTCGACGCCATGGAGAACGAGGGCATCGTCGCCAACGCGGCCCGGATCGGGCGAGACCGGCTCGCGCCGGGCCTCGCGGAACTGCAGGAGAAGCACCCGATCATCGGCGAGGTGCGCGGCGAGGGCGTGTTCTGGGCGCTGGAGCTCGTGGCCGACCGGGGCACCCGCGCACCGCTGAGCGGCGGCGTGATGGGCCGGATCAAGGCCGAGCTGCTCGCCCGCAACCTCCTGCCCTTCCTCGCCGACAACCGGATCCACGTCGTGCCGCCGTGCGTGGTCACCGACGACGAGGTCGCCGAGGCCCTGGCCATCTACGACGAGGTCCTCAGCCTCGACCTCATCTGACCTGCCCGCCGCCGGCTCCCCCACTCCCACTCGACGAAGAGAAACGAAGGACAATGACTGATCTGCCCTCAATCACCCACTGGATCGACGGGGCGCCGTTCGATGGAACCTCGACCCGCACCGCGCCGGTCTTCAACCCCGCACTCGGCGCCGTCGCCAAGCACGTGCGCCTGGCCGGCGCCGTCGACGTCGACACCGCCGTCGCCTCCGCCCAGGCCGCCTACCCGGCGTGGCGGGACACCTCCCAGGCCCGGCGGCAGGGCGTCATGTTCACCTTCCGCGAGCTGCTCAACGCGCGCAAGGGCGAGCTGGCCGACATCCTCACCGCCGAACACGGCAAGGTGACCGCGGATGCCCTCGGCGAGATCGCTCGCGGGCTCGAGGTCGTCGAATTCGCCCTCGGCATGCCGCACCTGACCAAGGGCGAGTACTCGGAGAACGTGTCGACCGGTGTCGACGTGTACACGCTGCGCCAGCCGCTCGGCGTCGTGGGAATCATCAGCCCGTTCAACTTCCCGGCGATGGTGCCGCTGTGGTTCTTCCCGATCGCGATCGCCGCCGGCAACACCGTGGTGCTCAAGCCGAGCGAGAAGGACCCGTCGGCGTCGAACTGGATGGCCGCCCTGATGACCGAGGCCGGCCTGCCCGCCGGGGTGCTCAATGTCGTGCACGGCGACAAGGAGGCGGTCGACGCCCTGCTCGTGCACCCCGACGTGCAGGCGATCTCGTTCGTCGGCTCCACCCCGATCGCCAAGTACATCTACGAGACCGCGGCGCACCACGGCAAGCGCGTGCAGGCCCTCGGCGGCGCCAAGAACCACATGCTGGTGCTGCCGGACGCCGACCTCGACCTGGCCGCGGATGCCGCGGTCAACGCCGGTTTCGGCTCGGCCGGTGAGCGGTGCATGGCGATCAGCGTCGTGGTGGCCGTCGAACCGGTCGCCGACGCGCTGGTCGCGAAGATCACCGAGCGGTTGAAGGGGCTCAGGGTCGGCGACGGCATGCGCGGCTGCGACATGGGGCCGTTGATCACCAGTGCGCACCGGGACAAGGTCGCCTCCTACATCGACGTGGCCCGCACCGACGGCGCCGAGGTCGTCGTGGACGGGCGCGGCATCGAGGTGGACGGCGACGCATCCGGCTTCTGGCTCGGCCCGACCCTGTTCGACCGGGTCGATACCGACTCGGATGTCTATCTCGACGAGATCTTCGGCCCGGTGCTCTCGATCGTGCGGGTCGGCAGCTACACCGAGGGGCTCAACCTGATCAACCGGAGCCGCTACGGCAACGGCACCGCGATCTTCACCAACGACGGCGGCGCGGCCCGGCGCTTCCAGAACGAGGTGCAGGTCGGCATGGTCGGCATCAACGTGCCGATCCCGGTGCCGGTGGCGTACCACTCGTTCGGTGGCTGGAAGGACTCCCTCTTCGGCGACGCGAAGGCATACGGGCCGGCCGGGATCGCGTTCTACACCCGGGAGAAGGCCATCACCAGCCGCTGGCTCGACCCCAGCCACGGCGGCATCAACCTCGGCTTCCCCCAGAACGCCTAGCCCGCCCTCCGCCTGCCCCCCCCTCCCGCGCGCGATGGCGGTCAAGGGGTGGCGTGCGGCGGCGCGGTGGCCGAGGTGTGCTCGGCCTGCACCCGCTCGGCCTCGGCCCGCAGCACGTCGACGACCGTGCGCACCGCGAGGCGCTCGGCCCGGTCGGGGCGCATCAGCGCCACGATCTGCCGCTCGGCGTCGACCCCGCGCAGCGGCTTGAGCACGAGCTTGCCCGGCTGGTCGCCACCCCAGGTGTAGCGCGGCACGAGCGCAATGCCCAGGCCCGCCATCACGAACGCCTCGATCAGCCGCATGTCCGCGAAACGCTGCGCCACCAGCGCCTGCCCGGCGCCCTGCTGTTCGATCTGGTGCAGGATGCGTTCGAACGGGTAGCCGTCCGGTGCGCCGATCCAGGTCTCGCCGACCACGTCGGCCGGCCCGATCCAGGCACGGGAGGCCAGGCGGTGGTCGGCCGGCAGCCCCACGTCGAGCGGCTCGGTCATCAGCGGGACCACGGTCAGTCCCCGCCCGCCCCAGGGCAGCTGGCCGCGCAGGCTGTAGGCGAGCACGATGTCGAAGTCGGCGGTCAGCGCGGGGAAGTCGCTCAGCTCCGGGTCCTTGTCGGTGCAGTTCACGACCAGGCCCGGCACCGACGCGATCTGCCGCAGCGCGCCCGGTAGCAGCATCTCGCCCGCGGTCGGGAACGTCACCAGGCTCACCTCGCCGGTGGCGTGGTTGCGGAACTCGTCCCACACCGCGTTCGCCCGGGCGAGGGCGACGGCGACATCGGTCGCACTGCGGGCCAGCGCGCGTCCGGCATCCGTCAGGATCAGGCCACGCCCACTGCGTTCGGTGAGCGGCAAACCGGCCTCCCGCTCGAGCACCTTGAGCTGCTGCGACACCGCCGATGGCGTGCGGTGGGTGGCCCGCGCGACCTCGGTGATGCTGCGGCGTTCGGCCAGTTCCCTGAGCAATTCGAGCCTCTGCACATCCATGTAGCTAAGCTTCACACTCATTGCAGAACAATGCGATTGTGCTGCACTGTCAATAGTGGTCGAATTAACACGTCGAACTCGTGCAATGGTGCCTCCGTCTCCCCGACATCAACCTCCATTCACGAAAGGTACGACCGTGTTCGTTCTCCTCGCCGTTCTCGTTCTCATTGTTCTCTCCTCCGCTGCGGCCGTCGTCGTCGACGTGCAGAAGGACGGCTACCGTCGTCTCCCCGAGCGCAAGCTCGTCCGCAGCTTCTGAAGCGTCGGAACGCCCGCCGGGAACCCCGCGGGCCCGCATAGCGGCCGATGGCCTAAAGTTGGACTGTGAAAGACACTCGCCAGCAGCTCATCGACCACATCTCGGCCGAGGCCGTCTTCCACGGTGATTTCACCCTCACCAGCGGCAAGAAGGCCACGTACTACGTCGACCTCCGCAAGGTGAGCCTCGACCACCGGGTCGCCCCGCTGATCGGTCAGGTCATGCTCGATCTCATCGCTGAGATCCCTGACGTGGCCGCCGTCGGCGGGATGACCATGGGCGCCGACCCCGTCGCCGCCGCGATCCTGCACCAGGGGGTCGCCCGCGGTCTCGCCTACGACGCCTTCGTCGTGCGCAAGGAACCCAAGGACCACGGCCGCGGCCGCCAGGTCGAGGGTCCCGACCTGGCCGGCAAACGCGTGATCGTGCTCGAAGACACCTCCACGACCGGCGGTTCCCCGCTGGCCGCGATCGAGGCGCTGAAGAAAGTCGGCGCCATCATCGCCGGCGTCGCCGTGGTCGTCGACCGTGACACCGGCGCGCGCGAAGTGATCGAGGCCGCCGGCTACCCGTATTACGCCGCCATCGGCCTTGAGGACCTGGGGCTGCGCTGATGCCCGACAAGGACGGACAGGGCGAAGACGGAGTCGACTGGCTCGCCTCCCAACTCGGCGGCGGAGCCAAACCGGCCAGCCCCGACGAGTTCGTTCCCCGCAAGGGCACGCCCCGCCGGCCGAAGGACACCCCCGCCGAGCCTGCGGCGCCCGCTGACGGCGGCCCGAAGCCGGCCGGCTTCCTCTGGGGCCTGAGGCCCACCACCGAGACAGACCCCCACCTGGCGTCGACGGATGCCGCAACTCCCGCCGCCACGCCGGCCGCCGCCGCCATGCCGCCCGCCTCCGCGCCCGTCCCGGCCGACGCGGCGCCGCGTCCCGCCCGCGCCGCCGAGCCCGGCGCCGGCCATCGGGCCGAGCCGCTCACCCCTGCGCAGCCGGCGGACCTCACACCCGCGGCCCTGAGCCCCGCCCGGACCGCCGGGCACACCCCGGCAGCGCCCGAAGCCGACGTCCGTCCCGAGGCGCCCGCGCCCGAATCGCCCGCCGCCGCACCGGCCGCCCCCGCCGTGCCGACGCGCTCGGAGGTCGACCTCGAGCCTGCGCCGTGGTGGACGACCCCGGCCCAGTCCCCACTCGTGCCGACCACCGAGGAGGCCGCCGACGCGCTCAGGGCGGGCGCCCACGCCGCGCCGGTTGCCGCGACGCCGCCCCCGCTGCCGATCCCCGCCCCAGCCCCTGCCCCCGCGCTTCGGCGCTTCCGGGCGCGCGCCGCCGCACCTGCCCCGCTGGACGCCGAGCTCCCGGCCCCCGAGACCCCGGCCGGGACCCCGCCCGCCGCGGCTCCGGCGCCGCCCGTCGAGCCCGCGTCGCCCGTCGAACCCGCGCCGACAGTGGCGATGGCGACCCGGCCAGACCCGAGCCGGCCAGACCCGAGCCGGCCAGACCCGGCCCAACCAGGCGCGACCCCGGCCGACCTGACGACTCGCGCGATCGCCGAGCCCGAGGCAGACGAGCCCGAGGCGACCCTGCCCGAGGCAACCCTGCCCGGAGCGACCCTGCCCGCGACCCGCCAGACCCGCAGGCTCGCGAAGGCGGCCGCGACCGACCGGCCGGCGATGCCGGCCCCGGGTGCGGCACCGACCGTGGCCATTCCGGCGGGACCCGCGGCATCCGCCGGCCCGGCCGGCCCGGACGCCCCCGTTCGACGTCGCGGACCCGGCGGCCGGTCGCCGTCACGCCCGGGCGTTTTCGGTGGGCTGCCTCCCCGACTGGTCTGGATCGCCGGCGCCCTGCTCGCCGTGATCGTGCTCGTCGGCCTCTTCTTCCTCGGCCGGCAACTCGTCGGCGGCAACGCCCCGGCCGCTGTGGCCACGTCCAGCGCGGCCGCGACCCCGACCGCCACGCCGACTCCCACGGCCACGCCGGAGCCCACCGGCCCCCAGCCGGTCGGCGTGCACAAGTGGAACACCCTCTTCGGCGGCGAATGCCTGCAGCCGTACGTGTCGCCGTGGGAGGAGGACTTCACCGTCGCCGACTGCGCCGCCCCGCACGCCGCCCAGCTGGTCTACCGGGGGACCTTCCCCGGGGATGCCGCCGCCGCGTTCCCCGGTGAGGAAGCCCTGGCCTCGCAGATCAACCTGCTCTGCAGCGCGACCGGCGTGATCGACCTGGCCGCTGCCGCCGCGTTCGCCGACGTGCAGGTGCAGGGCAGCTACCCGATCACCGCGGAACAGTGGGCGAAGGGCCCGCACTACTACTACTACTACTGCTTCGTCAACCGGTCAGGCGGCGAGCCGCTCTCCAAGAGCGTGGCCGGCCCCGGGCCGGCCCCCGCCGGCTGACGAGGACCGTCCGCCCCTAGATCTCGTCCGAGAGCACCGGTTCGCGGGCGACGAGCTCGTGCACGCCCGAGATGATCTCGTCGGGGCGGAACGGGTAGCGGCGCACCTCGGCCTCGTCGCTGATGCCGGTCATCACCAGGATCGTGTGCAGCCCGGCCTCGATCCCGGCGACGATGTCGGTGTCCATCCGGTCGCCGATCATGGCCGTGTTCTCCGAGTGCGCGCCGATCTTGTTCATCGCCGAACGGAACATCATCGGGTTGGGTTTGCCGACGACATACGGCTCCATCCCGGTCGCCTTCGAGATGAGAGCGGCGATCGCGCCCGTCGCGGGCATCGGGCCGTCGGCGCTGGGGCCGGTCGCATCCGGGTTCGTCGCGATGAAGCGAGCGCCGGCCAGCAGCAGGCGGATCGCCTTGGTGATCGCCTCGAATGAGTAGTTGCGGGTCTCCCCGACGACGACATAGTCGGGGTTCGTCTCGGTCATGATGAAGCCGGCCTCGTGCAGGGCGGTCGTCAGGCCGACCTCGCCGATCACGAAGGCGGTGCCGCCCGGCGCCTGCGACTTGAGGAAGTCGGCGGTGGCGAGGGCGGAGGTCCAGATCCGCTCCTCCGGCACGATCAGGCCGGACGCACGGAGTCGGGCGCTCAGGTCTCGCGGTGTGAAGATGGAGTTGTTGGTCAGCACGAGGAACGGCGTCCCGGCATCGGTCCAGTTCTGGATCAGTTCGGCCGCACCGGGCAGCGGGCTGTTCTCGTGCACGAGCACGCCGTCCATGTCGGTGAGCCAGCATTCGATCTCGTCGCGGCGTGTCATTGGGCGCTCCTCAGGGTCGACCCAAGCCTAGCCGGGACGGGTTTCCGGGCGGTTACAGAGTCAGCCAGATCGATGCGGCGGCATCAGGGCGCAGAGAGCGGATGCGCCCGCCCGGCAGGCGCACCGCGCCCGCCTCGAGCACGGTCAGGGCGCTGCCCGGCCCGATCGATTCGGCGGCGAGGTCGCGCAGGATCCCCGGGTCGCGGTCGCTGATCCGCAGCACCGTCCCGGCGTGGCCGGGCGCGGCATCCGACAGCAGGATCGCGGGCACCCGCACCAGGCTGCCGTCGGCCGCCGGGATGAGGTCGCCGTGCGGGTCGGCGCCCGGGCGGCCGAGCCGCTCGTCGATCGCTTCGAGCAGCCGGTCGGAGAGCGCGTGCTCGAGTACTTCCGCCTCGTCGTGCACCTCGTCCCAGTCGTAGCCCATCTCGCGCACGAGCCAGGTTTCGACCAGGCGGTGCCGCCGCACCACCGCGCTCGCGCCGAGGAAACCCGCCCGGGTGAGCCGGAGCGGCCCGTACGGCACATGCGTGATCAGCCCGGCCGCGGCGAGCTTCTTCACCATCTCGGTGACGGATGACGGCGCCACCCCGAGGCGCGAGGCGAGCACCGAGGGGGTGATCGGCTCCGGCTGCCATTCGGTGTGGGCGTAGATGGTCTTGAGGTAGTCCTCCACAGCGGGGGTGGACAGTGCCTTGTGCTTTCTGGTCATCCGGTTCCCGGCCTCAGGCGCCGGTGAAGATCAGCACGAGCAGCACCACGTTCAGGGCGACGAGCAGCACGGCGGCGACGATGCCGGCGGCGGTGGTGAACCACCGGTTCGTGTAGTCGCCGAGCACGTCCCGGCGGGAGGTCAGCCAGATCAGGGGGATCAGCGCGAACGGGATGCCGAACGAGAGCACCACCTGGCTGAGCACGAGGGCGAGGGTCGGGTCGAAGCCCAGACCGAGGATGAGCAGGGCGGGGATGAGAGTGACCAGGCGGCGCAGCAGCAGAGGAACGCGGATGTGCAGCAGGCCGTGCATGATCTCCGCGCCGGCGTACGCGCCGACCGAGGTCGACGCGAGCCCGGACGCGAGCAGCCCCACCGCGAACAAGGTCGCGACGATGGGGCCGAGGTTCGCCTGCAGGGCGGCGTAGGCGCCGGGCAGGCTGTCCGTTCCGGGCGCGCCCTGCAGGGCGGACGCGGCGAGCAGGAGCAGGGCCAGGTTCACGGTGCCGGCGATCGCCATGGCGATCGAGACATCCCACCGGGTCGCCCAGAGCAGCCGGCGGGTCGCGGTCGGCCCGACGATGTCGGGGAACCGGTCCCGGGCCAGGGCCGAGTGGGCGTAGATCGCGTGCGGCATGATCGTGGCGCCCAAGATCGACGCGGCCAGGAGCACGGAGTTGGCGCCCTCGAACCGGGGCACCAGCCCGCCCGCGACCCCGGCGGCATCCGGCGGCGCGAAGAAGACGCCGGCGGTGAAGCCGACCGCGATGATCAGGAGCAGCGCCAGCACCACCCGTTCGAAGCTGCGCGGCCCGCGGCGGGTCTGCACCGTGAGCACGAGCATCGAGACGACGCCCGTGATGATCCCGCCGGCCAGCAGGGGCAGGCCGAACAGGAGATAGAGGGCGACCGCGCCGCCGATGATCTCGGCCAGGTCGGTGGCCATCGCCACCAGTTCTGCCTGCAGCCAGTACAGCCTCCGCCCGAGCGGCCTCCGCAGCCGCGCCCCGAGGATCTCCGGCAGGCTCGTGCCGGTGACGATCCCGAGCTTCGCCGAGAGGTACTGGATCAGCCAGGCCATCAGGTTGCCGGCGATGACCACCCAGACCAGCAGGTAGCCGAAGCGCGCCCCGGCCGTCATGTTGCTCGCGACATTGCCGGGGTCGAGGTAGGCCACCCCGGCCACGAGAGCGGGTCCGAGCAGCCAGATCAGGCGAGTGGATGCGACGGTGGCCGGTTTCGCGCCGACCGGCGCCTGCGCCGTCCCAGATTTAGGCATACCGAAATCATAGCCTCGCTGCCGCCGCGCAGTGCCCCGAGATCTGCCCTTTCGGTCGAGACCGACCCGCGCACCGGTCGGTCTCGACCGAAACGGCGGGTCTCGACGAAGGCGGGTGGGAGCGGGCGGGCGGGGCCGAGTGGGCGGGGCCGGGCGGGAGCGGGCGTTCGGGGCCGGGCGGGGCCGGGGCCGCCGGGGCCGGGATACGGTTGCAGGGTGACTGAACCGTTCAACCCGACGCCCGAGCTCTCGACCCACGGCGTCGGCCCCTGGCCGGGCGACCTCCCCGAGGAGCCCTTCTACGACCCGGAACTGCTCGAGCACGGCGACACCCGCAACGTGATCGACCGGTACCGGTACTGGTCGATGGCGGCCATCGTGGCCGACCTCGACGAGAAGCGGCATCCGTTCCACGTCGCCATCGAGAACTGGCAGCACGACATGAACATCGGTTCGATCGTGCGCAGCGCCAACGCGTTCGCCGCCGACACCGTGCACATCATCGGCCGGAAGCGCTGGAACAAGCGCGGCGCGATGGTCACCGACCGCTACCAGCACGTGCTCCACCACCCGGATGTCGCGGCCTTCGTCGCCTGGGCCGCCGGCGAAAAGCTGCCGATCATCGCCATCGACAACGTGCCGGGCAGCGTCATCATCGAGACCTTCCGCTTCCCGGAGCGCTGCGTGCTCCTCTTCGGGCAGGAGGGCCCGGGGCTCTCCGGGGAGGCGATCGCCGCAGCCGACGCCGTGGTGGAGATCAGCCAGTTCGGCTCGACCCGGTCGATCAACGCCTCGGCGGCGGCGGCCGTGACCATGCACGACTGGGTGCTCCAGCACCGGTTCTGAGCGGCGGCGCGGCCGCCCCCAGCACTGGGGGCATCCGTGGCTGGCGGTCCCGGCACCGGAAACGATAGATTCTCAGAAGATGTTTGCCCGGGGGGCGATTTCTCAGCCGTTGTCGGTCTGAGGGGTGTGGCATCGACGTGCCCGTTGTCGATACCCCCCCCTGGAGTTCTCCGTGCCGCAGCCCCACCCCCGCACCCGCCCGCGCCACCAGAAGCGGCAGGTGCTCTTCGGAGGCGGCTTCCTCGCCCCGGCCCGCGCGCACATCCGCATCACCGCCGGCCTTCTCGCCAGCCTGCTCGTCGCCGTCGGCCTGACCCTCGGCGCGGTCGTCGCCCCGGCCAGCGCCGACGCCCTGATCTCCCTCTCCGCCACCTCGACCGGCACCATCCTCGCCGGCGAGGACGCGACGGTCACCCTCACCGCCAGCGGACCGAGCGGGTCGACCGCCGACTACTACAACCTGGCCTTCCGCTACGCGCTCCCGACCGGGGTCACCTACGTCGCCGACAGCGCGAAGAGCGCCACCGTGCCCGCCCTGCCGAACCCCACCATCGTGGTCATCACCGACTCGGCCGGGCCGCCGGCAGTCACCCACCAGGTGCTGATCTGGACGAACATCGCCGACCTCCCGCACGGCACCACCCCCGGGTTCAGCTTCGGGATCAAACCGGATGCCAATGTTTACCCGGTCGGGGCGCCGATCCCGGGCACTGCGGCCGTCTACGCGCAGACCAACCCGCGCCTGCTCGCCAAGTTCGACAAGGACACCGGCATCGTCGTCGCCGGCAGCTTCGCCGCCTCGGACACCGTCAGCCCGCAGGCCACCAAGGTCGCCGCGATCAAGGTGACCAAGAGCGAGCCCAGCCCCGAGCACGAACTCATGCGCGGCGTGCACAACGAGGGCACGGTCTACACGATCGCCACCCGCAACACCGGCATCGCCCCCACCACCGGCGTCGTCCTCGTCGACTACCTGCCCGCCGGGCTCGAGTTCCTCGGCTGCGGAGCGACCGACAACAGCGCCGCCGAAGAATACCCGGGCTCCGGGCCAGTGCGCGCCACCCTCACCGGCGGCGAAGTCGCCACCTGTGAGACCCCGGTCAGCATCGACACGGTGAACGACCGTCCCGGGTTCGCCGGCCAGGTGTTCACCAAGGTCACCTGGAACCTCGGCGCGCTCGCCGCCGGCTCCACCCGCACCATCACCTACGCCGCTGGGATCCCGCTCCGGGCCAACACCCTTGCCTGGCCCGCGGGCGCCCCCGCCGCCGCGTCCCTGCTCCAGGGTGCGAACCTCGACAACAACACCGGGGCATCCACCCGCCAGGAAGACGCCGCCGCCGGCGGGCAGTCGCTGACGAACACCGCAACGGCCTCCGGCACGTACACCGGCAAGGTCGCCACCCCGGCGGATGCCGCCACCTCGTCCAGCGACTCCGTCACCGTGAAGGCCATGGACCTGTCCATCGTCAAGTCCGGCACCAGCGTGTTCACCGCCGGCGACACCGCCGACTTCTCCCTGCTGGTCCGCGCCGGCGAGTACACCGACGACAGTGCCATGACCATCGTCGACACCATCCCCAACGGCCTCTGCCCGATCCTGCCTGCCGCCGTGCTCTTCACCCGCAGCGCGGGCTGCCCCGGCGACGGCATCGTCACCAATGCGACCGTGACCGGCGCCGTGGCCAACAGTGACGGCACGTTCACCGTCACGATGACGCCCGCTCCCAACGCGATCGCCCATGACGGCAGCGTGATCATCACGTACAGCGCCTACATGAACGCCACCTACCAGGGCACGACCAGCACCGGCACCGGCGCGGGCGTCCCCACCGCCGCCGGGGACTCCTTCCTCAACACGGTCACCATCGCCGGAACCACGACGGGGCTCACCCCGGGCGACAGGGCCATCAAGGCGGTCACCGATGACTCGTCCGCCGGACTGGGCTCTGACGGGCCGGAGATCAGCAAGAAGGTGCTGGAGCGCCCGACCCCCGGGGCCACCCCGGTGGCGTGCGAGGCAGCGCCGGGCAACTACGTCGACGCACCCCAGACCCCGGCCTACCAGGTCGGCGACAAGGTCTGCTTCGAGCTCACCGTCACCTTCTCCACCTCGACCAAGACCCGCAACGCCCAGATCACCGACTTCGTGCCGGTGGGCACCCGTTACGACTCCTTCGTCCTCGCCCCCGGCAGCACCGTCGCAGTCACCCCTGTCGCCGGCACCCAGTCCGCGACCCCCCTGGTCGCCGACCCGCTCCCCGCGGCCTGGAACCTCGGCTCCTCCGAGGGCGGCGCCGACCTCTTCGTGCCCAAGGGCGCGAAGCTCACCCTGTACGTGAGCGCCGTCATCGTCTCGCGCTCCGACAGTGCGGGCGTCGACATCACCGCCAACCTGATGAAATACCGCCAGGAGACGACCGACGGCGGCGTGCTCGCCCTGCGCGACCAGGTCGACTACCTGGTCGCCCCGACGCCGGCGGTCCTGCTCGCCAAGAGCATCGCCACCGTCAACGGCACCGCCCCCGCGGCCCCGAATGACAACGTCGTGGTCAAAGAAGGCGACGTCGTCAGCTACTCCGTCGACGTGAGCGGGGCCCCGTCAAACCTCTTCGACGTCGAGGACGTCGTCGTCTGGGACGCTCTCCCGGCCGGCTACGACTGTGCGACCTGGACCGTCACCGGCATCACCGCGGGCGGCGTCTGCCGCAACCCGGGTGACGGCGGCTACCCGGCCAATTCGGCCGCACCGGCCGGACGCAGCGTGATCCTCTGGACCATCGCCGGGCCGCTCTCCGCGTCCGCCGTCGCCACACTGGCCTACAGCGTGACCATGCCCGTCGGCTTGAGCGTGTCCAGGATCTTCGTCAACACGGCATCCGTCGTCGCGTTCACCGCGCCGACCACCAACGCCACCGACAACGCCTACTTCCCGAAGGGCTCGCTCAACCCGGCCCACGACACCGACGGCAACGCCGCCCCGGCGAACGACAACGCCCAGGTGCGCCTCGCCGACGCCGTCACCGGCAAGACCGGAATCAGCCGCATCAACGAGACCGGCAATACCGCCGGCCAGGCCGTGGCCGGCGAGCTCGTCGACTACACCTTCTCCGTCATGGTCCCGGCCCACACCACCGTCTTCAACGGCGTGCTCTCCGATGCCCTCCCGGCCGGCCTGACCACGACCGGGGCGACCGCCACGGCAACCCTGGACGGCGGGGCCCTCCCGGTCGGGTTCGGCCTGGACACGACCACCGGCGCGCTGACCTTCCCGGCGACCTACGACAACACGACCGCCGCCGACCAGGTCTTCATCGTGACCCTGCCCGGCGTGCTCGTCGACGTCACCCTGGCCTCCGGCACCCTCACCAACACGGCCACCTTCGCCAGCAAAGTCACCCTGGGCGGCACCGCGGTGACTCCGCGCACCACATCCGTGTCCATCGCCGTCGTCACCCCGCTGCCCACCCTCGCCAAGGTCGTCGACAAGCCGACCGCGCAGGGCGGCGACACCGTGGTGTTCACCCTGACCGCCGGAAACACCGCCGGCCGCCCGGCCGCCTACGACTCCGTCGTCACCGACTGCCTGCCCGCCGGCCTGATCTTCGGCAGCTTCCTCACCGCACCCGTCGGCACCGTCACCTCGAGCGCGGCCGGCACCGGCGTCGCCGGCAACGGCTGCGCCGTCGGCACCACCAGGCTGGCGTGGGTGTTGCCCGGCACCGGGGCGCTGCTCAACCCCGCGACGACCCAGCTCACCTACTCCGCGCAGGTCGACCCGGCCTCCGCCGGCCTCGTCAGCTACACGAACACCGCCTCCGTCACGGGCTCGACCCTGTCCGCCAACGCCGCGAACAACGCCGCCGTCGAGCGCATCGTGACCGCGGGGGCATCCGCCGTCGTCACCGTCGAGGGCGCGACGACCGTCAAGACGGTCGCCCCGGCCACCGCCACGATCGGCGGCACCGTGGGCTACACCGTCAAGGTCGTCCTCCCGAAGAACGTCAACTTCTACAACGCGACCATCGTCGACACCCTCCCGGCCGGCCTGACCGCCGACGCGTCGACCGCGACCGTGACCTGCCAGACCGCCACCCTGGCTGACTGCGCCACGGACCTCCCGAACTCGCCGACCTTCACCCTGGCGCCCTCCGGCCAGAAGATCGGCTGGCTGCTGGGCACCGTGACCTCCAAGCCTCTGAACCGCACCGTCACCGTCACCTTCACCGGAACGGTCACCTCGGCCGTCGCCAACATCGCCGGCAAGGTGCTCACCAACACCGCCGTCCTCGCCTGGAATGACTCCGCCAAGGCCGCCCCGGCCACCGCGGCGTCCCCGTTCGATCGCACCGGCACCCTCGGCACGGTCGACATCACGGTCATCGAGCCCAAACTCAGCATCACCAAGGGCGTCTCCAACACGACGCCCGAGCCCGGCCAGACCTTCACCTACACGGTCACCGCCCGCAACGCGAACACCGCCACCACGAGCACCGCCTTCGCCGTCAGCATCGTCGACACCATCCCCACCGGCATCGACCTGTCGAGCATCACCAACATCTCGGGCGGCGGCGTGCTCTCCGGCAACACCATCACCTGGTCGGTCGCGAGCATCGCAAAGAACGCGTCCGCGGTTCTGACGTACGACGCGAAACTCGCCGCGTCGACCACCCTCGGTACGGGCGCGCTCGTGAACACCGTGCGCATCCCCACCTACTCGTCGCTGACCACCGGCGGCCGTGACTACACCGCCAACCCGCCGACCGCCACGGCCTCCGTGACACCCGACTTCCCGTTCATCACCCTCGCCAAGACGGTGTCCGCCGGCACGACGGCCTACCTCAACACCCCGTTCGGCTGGACCCTCACCCTGCGCAACACCGGCAGCGGAACCGCCGCCACGGTCACCCCGACGGATGTCCTCCCTGCCAACTGGATCTACGTCGCCGGAACCGGCACCGCCTCCATCAACGGCGCAGCCGCGGCCCCCCTCGCCGACCCGGCCGTGACGACGGCCGGCGGCGTACAGACCCTGGTCTGGCCGGCGTTCACCACCGTCGCCCCCGGCAACAGCATCGTGATCCGCTACTCGGCGCAGCCCACTGCGGCCGCCACCACGACGCCCGGCGCCGGCTCGCTCACCGCCCACACCAACACCCTGTCCGCGTCGACGACGGATGCGACCGGAGCCACCGGGCGCGGCGGCCCGACCCCGTACACGGCTACCCCGGTCACCGCGGCGGCGCACCTCGACTCCGCCGACCTGCGCCTCGTCAAGACGGCCGGCTCGGCGCTCGTCGCCGGAACGACGACGGCCGACGCCTGGACCATCACCGTGTCCAACCTCGGAACGGATACCGCGGTCGGCAACGTCGGCGGCCACAACTTCCGGGTCACCGACACCCCGGCGCAGCCGCTGCCGGCCGGCCTGGTCGTCTCCCTGGCCTCCGGCACCGGCTGGAGCTGCTCCGTGCCGGATTCCGGCACCGGCGCCTTCACCTGCGACCGCACCAACGCCGGCGAAACCCTGGCCTCCGGCAGCGCCTGGCCGGCCATCACCGTGGCCGTCCGGGTCGCCGCCGACGTGGCATCCGGCAGCACGGTGACCAACTCGGCCACCGTCGCCGGCCTCACGTTCGACCCGGCCACCGGGAACAACACCGACACCAGCGCGATCAGGGTCACCACCAGCGCCGACCTCCGCATCGTCAAGGCCGCCCAGGGCGTCTTCGCCGCCGGGGAGGTCGCCACCTGGACGATCGACGTCACCAACGACGGCCCCTCGCTGTCGGTGGCCCCGCTCACCGTGACCGACACGCTGCCCGGCAACATCTCGGGCGTCACCGCGACCGGGGCCGGCTGGACCTGTGACACCTCGGTGACCCCGGTGAGCTGCACCACGGCCACCGACCTCGCCCTCGGCGCCACGTCCCGCATCACGGTCACCGCTCTGGTCGACGCCGACTTCACCGGGAGCCTGACCAACTCGGCCACCGTCACCGGCACCACCCCCGACCCGAAGCCGTCCAACAACACCTCCGGACCGACCACCCCGGTCGGCACCGGCACCAGCCTGGCGATCGAGAAGACCCTCGTGGGCGCGAAACTCGTGCCGGGGACCGAGGCGACCTACCGGTTCCTCGTCACCAACACGGGCCTGGCGAACGCCCGCAACGTGCATATCACCGACGCGCTCCCGAACGGGCTCACCTTCGTGCGCCAGAGCGCGGCGGGCCCCGGCACCTGGACCTGCACGGAGACGGCCACGGCCCCGTCGACCATCGGCTGCACCCTGGCCGGCACGCTCGCGCCCGGCGTCTCCGCAGCCCAGACGGTCGACGTGACCGTTCTCGTGCCCAGCAGCCTCACCGGTGACGTCGTCAACGCGGCCACGGTCTCCGCCGACAACGCCCCGTCGGTCACCGACGACACGAGCACCGCCCTCACCGGCGAATCCGACCTCGGCATCGTCAAGTCCCACCCGGCCGGGCCCGTCACGGCCGGCACCGAGGTGAGCTACACCCTCTCGGTCACCAACCACGGTCCGTCCGACGCCCCCGTCGGCACCGTCGTCACCGACCACGTCCCCGCGGGACTCATCGCGCAGTCGGCCGACGGCGGCGCCGAGTGGAGCTGTGACCTGCCGGTCGGCCAGGACCTGACCTGCACCAGCACCGGCATCCTCGCCGCCGGTGACACCGCGTCGGCCATCACGGTGGTCGTGGCGATCCCGGCCGGCGCCGGCCCGGCCACGCTCACGAACGTCGCCGACGTCGCGGGTGTCCTGCCCGAACCCGCGACCGACCCGAACCCGAACAGCGCCAGCGACCCGACGGACGTCACCGACCTGGCCGACGTCACCATCGTCAAGTCGATCACGCCCGACGCCGCCACCGTCGTAGCCGGCGGGTCGATCGTCTACACGCTGACGGTGACGAACGCCGGGCCGTCCGACGCGGATGCCCTGAGCGTCACCGACACCCTCCCGGCCGGCTTCACCGCCACGGCGATCGAGGGCGCCGACTGGACCTGCACGCTCGCCACCGTGAGCTGCACCCGGGCGACCCTCGGGGTCACCACCTCCGTCATCACCGTCACCGCCACGGTGTCCCCGGCCGTCCTCGACGGCACGGTGGCCACCAACACCGCCGACGTCGCCTGGACCGACGGCCGCCCGGGTCCGCACACCGACACGGACTCCGTTTCCGTGACGGTGACGGCCGTGGCCGACCTGGTGCTGGTCAAGACGGCGCCGATCACCACGCCGAACGCCGGCGACGCGGTCGACTTCGATCTCGCGCTCACCAACGCCGGGCTCTCCGACGCCGTCGGGCCGATCACGATCGTGGACACGCTGCCGGTCGGCATCCGCTTCCAGGCGAACACCCCCGGCTGGACCTGTGTCGGCGACGCCGTTCCGGCCGACGCCGAACAGCCCGTCACCTGCACGCTCGGCGACGGCAGCGTCGGCCTCCCGGCCGGCGGCACCGCCACCGCGCTGAGGATCACGACGAGCACGGATCCCGCGCTCGGCCTGGTCACTCTGACGAACACCGCCACCGCGGCCACGCCGACGAGTGAGAGCGACCGGGACAACAACACCGACCCGGCCCTGGTCACATTCGTCCGCAGCGCCGACCTGCGCATCGTCAAGTCGCACGTCGGTGCGGGCGCCATCGGCGCCACCACCGCGTTCAGCCTGGTCGTCACCAACGCGGGCCCGTCCACCGCGGTCGGGGTCAGCGTCGTCGACTCCCTGCCGAAGGGGCTGACCTACGTCGACGCCACCGGCAGCGACCCGGCGTGGACCTGTGCCGCGGCAGACCCGGATGCCGCCACCGGCGTCACGCAGGTCACCTGCAACCTGGCCGGCGACCTCGGTGCCACCGCCACCGCGCCTGCCCTGTCGGTCAACGCCCTCGTCGGCGCCGGTGCCTACCCGGCCGTCGACAACGTCGCCGTCGTCTCCTCCGCCACCCCCGATCCGAAGCCGGAGGACAACACGGCCACCGACCCGCTGGCCGTCACCCCGCTGGTCACCCTTGCGGTCACCAAGAAGCACCTCGGCCAGGCCCGCGTCGGCGGCACGCTCGACTACCTCATCTCGGTGTCGAACGTCGGAGTCACGGCCGACCCGGGCGGATTCACGATCGTCGACCGGCTCCCCGCCGGGCTTGCCTTCGCGAGCAGCGCCGGTGAAGACGTCACCTGCGCCACCGCCGGATCCACCGTCACCTGCACCTTCGACGGGCCGCTCGTGATCGGGGCGACCCGCACGGTGACGCTGACCATCTCGGTGCTGGCCGTCGCGTTCCCGCAGGTCGTGAACACCGTCACGGTGCAGAGCCTCTACCAGGATCCGGCCGCCGTGATCCTGCCGGGCAGCGACACCGCGGTGGTGCTCAAGGCGCTCGCCCACACCGGCGTCGACCTCCAGGTCGGCCTGCTGATCGCCTTCGCGATCCTCGTGCTGCTCCTCGGCGCGATGCTGCTCCTGGTCGCCCGAAAGAGGCGAGGCATCCGCCGCGGATAGGGGCTAGCGTGGGGTCATGACTGAGATCACTGACGATCTGCCCGCCCGCCTGCTCCACGAGGAGCAGGAGGGCTGGCAGGCGATCCTCGCCGGCCGCGGCGGAGAGTATTACCGCCGCACGATGACCAGGGACGCGCTGCTGATCCTGCCCGGGAGGGTCATCACCCGGGACCAGGTGATGGCGGCGTTCGCCGCCGCCGCCCCGGTCGACAGCTACCAGCTGCGCGAGCCCGCCGTGATCCGGATCAACGAGCACGCCGGCATCCTCGTCTATCGCCTCGTCGCCCGCCGCGGCGAGACCACGACCGAGGTGAACGCGGCCACGACCTACGTATTCGCCGACGGCGGCTGGTGCGTCGCCGCCCACCAGCAGACCGCGATCTGAGCGCTCCGCCGGGGGCCCGAACAGGGCCTTCCGGCAGGGTTGTGGACCCTCCTGCCGCAGGCTACCGTGGCGAACAGGTACACATCGTGAGAAGGGACTCCGACCATGGCTGACTTCGGAAATGAGGGGCTGGCGGACCTGTATCGCCGGCCCGGTTCGGTTTCGACGGTCTATGCGGATGTCACCCAGACCGGCGAGGACCCGCGCCGCACGTCCACCATCCGGCACCGCACCCTGCGTGAGTCGTTGGCCGCCGCGGGAGCGCCGTCCGGTGACGCGGACACGATCGTCGAACTGATCGAGGAACCGCCGGGCGTTCCCGGCAAGGTCAGCCGGCTGATGGTCGTGCGCGACGGCAAGGTCGAGTTCAACGAGCTGCTCCCCGGGGAGCCCCTGGGCGAGTTGATGGCATCCTACGGCCCCGTTCCCGGCCTGATCCCGCTGTTCACCCAGCGCCCGCGTGACCTCAGCTACGTGGTCGCCGAGGTCGGCCGGGACGGCGGCGAGATCCGGCTGTTCCGACTGAGCCAGGCCGACCCGGTGGCGGAGGAAGACGTGCAGGGCGACACCGAGTACATCACCAAGGTGCAGGTCGGCTTCCTGTCCAACTCGCGCTACCAGCGCGACACCGAGGAGATCTGGAAGCGCAACGAGGGCCAGGTGGCGGACGCCATCGACGAAATCGTGCGCGACAGCGGCGCCGAACTCCTGGTCGTGACCGGGGACGTGCGCGCCCGCCAGCTCCTCGTCGCCCAGCTTGCCCCCGCCACCAGGGACATCCTCGCCGTGGTGCCGACGAACACCCGGCCGGGCGGTGCGACCACCCGCGAACTGGAAGAGGACCTCGACCGGCACATCGCGTCGATCCTGGCCCAGGACGAATACGACGCCCTCGAACGCCTGGAATCGGGGCGCGGCGAGGGGCTGGCCGAGATCGACTTCGCCGCCGTGGTGCGGTCGCTCCAGCAGGGCCAGGTGGAGGTGCTCATCCTCGACCCGGCCGGCCTGTCCGGGACCACCCTGATCGCCCTCGACCGGGAACCGTGGGTCGCCGGCTCGTCGGCGGATGCCCTCGGCGCCGGCGAACTCGGCGAGGTCGCCGCCGCGGACGCCCTGGCCAGGGCCGCCACCCTCACCGACGCCCGGGTCGTGGTCGTGTCGCACGGCGAGCTTCCCGACGACTCCACCGCCGCGGCGCTGCTGCGCTGGTCGACCCTGCCGGCTGCACCCGAGTCGGAGTGACGGGGGCCGCCCCTCACCCTCAACGGTGTTCGCGGCGCCAGACGAGTTTCAGTCCCGACCAGTCCTCGTCCAGCGCCGCGACCTTCACATCGACGAGCCCGATGGTCAGTGCGGTGTCCCGGATGAGGTTCTCGGTCATCTCACTCCGGTGACCGGCCGCCTTGCGCGGCCAGGCGATCCACACCATGCCGGCCGGACGGATCCGCTCACCCAGCGCCGGCAGCTCGGCGACGAAGACCGCCGGGTCGGTGTGGAACGCCACGATCACCGCGGCAGGGGCGTCCGTTTTTCCGGTCAGCCAGTTGATGCGCTCTGGCGAGTCCGGAACCACCCACCCCGCCGGCGCGTGCAGCAGCTGCGCCGCGTGACCCGCCCGGAGCCCGAGCTTTTTCCACATCGGGGTACCCGAATAGCCGCCCATCCGCACAGGCTACCCGGCTCACCCGATGACCGCGACGGTGACGGGTGGGGCCGGCGCGTCAGCCGATCAGGCTCGGCTTGAGGTCGCGCAGGGTGCGGAAATGGGTCATCCGGGTGACCCCGATCGCCGCGAGCGTCAGCGCACCGGCCAGCCAGAGCAGCAGCACCCCGGCGTCGGCCCAGGCCGTGGCCGGGTTGCCGCCGTACATCAGCTGACGGATGCCGTCCACGGCATAGCTCATCGGCACGACATGGTGCAGCCAGGCGAGCGGTGCCGGCAGGGTCTGCCAGGGGAAGGTGCCACCGGCGGTGACCAGCTGGATCACCATCAGCACGAGCCCGATGAACTGGCCGACGCTGCCCAGCCACACGTTCAGGGCGAGGATGATCGCCGCGAACGCCAGCGCGGCGAGCCCCATCATCGAGTAGGTGCCGACAGGGTTGTGCACCTCGAACCCCAGCACGCCGGCGAGGATGGCGAACAAGGCGGCCATCTGCACCATCCCGAGCAGTCCCGGGGTGAGCCAGCCGGCCAGGGTGATCTTCAACGGAGAGTGCAGCGCGGTGATGGCGCGGCGGGAGACGGGCTTCACGATCAGGAACAACGCGTAAATGCCGATCCAGCCGGCCAGGCTCGCGAAGAAGGGGGCCAGGCCGGCGCCGTACGTCCCCGCCGAGGTGACGGCGGCGGTCTCGAGCGCGACCGGGTCGGCGATGGTCGACCCCTGCAGGGTGCGGGCCTGGGGCGTCGAGTCCGGGATGCGGGTGACCCCGTCGGCGAGCCCGTCGCGCAGGGTGCCGGCGCCGGTCTGCAGCACGCCGAGCCCGTCGCGCAACCTGGCGGCACCGGTCGACAGGCTGGAGGCCCCGGCGTCGGCCTCGTGTGCGCCGGCGGAGGCGGTGTTCGCGCCGTCCCGCACGTCCGCTGCTCCGGAGGCGAGGCTCGCGGCACCGTCCGCGGCGGCGCGGGCGCCGGTGGCGACCTGGGCGGCGCCGGCGCTCGTCTGGCCGGCCCCGGCGGCGAGGAGCGCGGTCTTGTCCCGCACCGTGGCGGCGCCCGTCGCTGCGGCGGTGGCGCCCGCAGCGGTCTGGGCGGCTCCGGCGTTGAGGGTCGCGCTGCTGTCGGCGAGCAGTCCGACCTGGCCGTCGATCCCGGTGACGATGGCGCTGCCGGTGCCGAGCCCGGTCGTGACCGGGTCGAGTTCGGCGAGCACCGCCTGGATCTGCTCCGGGCTGAGGTTCGCGGCTTCGAGCCTGGTCTGGATGGCCGACCGGGCCGCGGTGAGGGAGGCGGTGGTGTCTGCGAGCGTCGACCGGGCCTGTCCGGTCGCGGCCGTGAGCGCCGGGGCGCCGTCGGCGAGGGCCTGCGTGCCGGCGGCCACCTGCCCGGCGCCGCCGGCGACCTGAGAGGTGCCGGCCGCGAGATCGACGGTCCCGGCGGCGAGGGCAGTCGCCCCGGTGGAGACCTGCGCGGCGCCGTCGGCGACCTGGCGGGTGCCGCCGGCGACGGCCTCCGTCCCGGCGGAGAGACTACCCGCGCCGTCGGCGACCTGGCCTGAACCGGTGGCCAGCTGGCCGAGCCCAGTGGCGAGCACGCCGATGCCGCCGGCGAGCCGGCCCGCGCCGTCGGCGAGGCTCGCGCTTCCGCTTCCGGCGGAGGCGGCGCCGTCGGTGACCTTGCCGGCCCCGTCGGCGGCGGTGACCAGGTTCGCCCGCACATCGGAGAGCCCGATCAGGAGCCGGTCGGCCGCCTGCTTATTGACCTTGGCGACGATGGCCTCGCGCAGGGTCTTCGCGGCCTGGTTGCCGATCGTCGACGCCAGGTAGCTGTTCGTGTCGTTGGTGGTGAGGGTGATGGTCGCCTGCCGAGGGCTGGCGCCGGCCGACGACGCGATGGCCGTGGAGAAGTCGGCGGGGATCGTCACGCTGAAGTCGTACCGGGCGTCGGCCACCCCGGCCTTGGCGGTGGCCGCGGAGACCCGGTGCCACTGGAAGGTGCCGTCGTCGACGAGCTGGGTGGCCACCTCGTCGCCGTAATTGTGGGCAGGGCCGGTGGTGTCGGCGCCGGAGGCACCGGTGTCGGCCACCACGAGCGCGACCGGCACCCGGTCGAGTCCGGCGTACGGGTCCTGGTTGGCCCAGAGGTACAGCCCGCCGTAGAGCACGGGCACGAGCAGCAGCGCCATCAGGGCGATCCGGCTCATCACGGTGGCGGTCAGGCGGGCGAGTTCGGCCCGCACCATGGCGAAGATCTTCACAGGGCGGCCTTCCCGGTCATGATCGACACCGATTCGGTGACGGTGGTGACCCGCAGTTCGGGGGACAGGGCGGCGATGGAGTGCGCCGAGGCATCCCCGGCGATGGCGAGCACGGAGTAACCGCGTTCGGCCAGGTTCCCGGCGATCGTCCACCAGCCCAGCGGGTCCCCGCCGTGCCGGTCGGGGGAGCAGAGCACGAGACCCTCCACGTCTTCGCGCAGCACCGCCAGCTCGGTGAGCAGACGGATGCGCGCATCCGGTTCGAGGTCGGCCATGATGCAGCGCGCGTCCGCGGTCATCCCGAGGCCGGCGAGCACCCGGGCCACGGCCCGGCGGTGGCCGACGCGGCCGGCGAACATGAGCTCCTCGGCCACCACCTCCGCCACCGTCACGTCCGCGGCCGGCTCGCACACGCCGGGGGCGTCGACGAGGGCGACGCGGGCGCGGATCGCGCCGTAGTCGGTGGCGCCGTCGATGGTGACGGTGCCCGCATCCGGGCGCATCCGTCCGGAGGCGATGAGGCCGAGCACGGTCGGGCGGCGTTCGGTCTCGGCGCGCGCGAGGGTGAGGGAGCCGCTGTGGAAGTCGAGCGAGGTGCGGGGGAGGGAGGAGTCGCGGGGACCCTTGGTGACATCGGTGAGGGTGATGCGCATGCGGGTGCCTTCAGGTTGATGGGGGCAGGCGCCCCGTCCGCGGAGCGTCGCTGTCGTTCGGGGCCGGCGTCGTTCGGGGCGGCGGCTCTGGCGGGCTGATGCCCGGGTCGGCCGCCGGACGGGCCGGGCCGGTTGAACCCCCGACACGCCGCCTGGCGGCGCGGGGGTCGTCCCACAATCTACTGACTAGTCAGTACAAGTACAAGGGTTCCCAGCGGACTGGCGGCTTTGCGTTCCGGCCGGACGCCGACCTATACTGACTGGTCAGTACAAAAAGGAAAGAGGTTCGACGTGCAGTCGACTGTGTGGGCGGACGACCTGGCCCTGGAATTCAAGCGCGGTGGGGTCTACGGCCCGCTGAGCTTCGAGGTCGGCGACGGCCTCACCGTGCTCTGCGGGCCGTCCGGCAGCGGGCGCACCAGCCTCATGCTCACCCTGGCCGGGCGGATGAAGCCGACCAGCGGAAGCCTGACCGTGCTCGGCCAGGAGCTGCCGCGCCGCGCCCGCCGGGTGCAGAAGCGCACCGGCATCTCCGGTTTCCACGACATCGACAACCTCGAGGATTCGGTCACGGTCGGCGCGGCGATCCGTGAACGCGAGGCCTGGGTGTCGCCCTGGTGGGCGTTCATCCGCGCGGTCGACGACACCGAGGTGCGGCGGGTCTGCGCCGCCGTCTTCGGAGACGTGCCGATCCCCGCCGCGGACGCCGTCATCTGGGACCTCGACGAGGTGCAGACCGTGCTCCTCCGCGCCGCACTCGCCCTGATGAACGAGCCGAGCATCCTCTTCTTCGACCAGGTCGAGCAGGTGCACTCGGCCGAATCCCGCCGCATCCTCTGGCAGCGCCTCGCCGCCCTCGTCGAGGGCGGCACCTGCGTGATCGCCTCCGCCACCGCACCGGACACCGAACTGTGGTCCGACCTCGGCATCGAACCGACCGTCATACTCATGAACAAGGAAAACCGCTGAATGTTCGCCTTCCTCTCCTCCGGCACCGAGCTGCACCGCTTCGGCAAGGGCAAGATGCCCAAGATCGCCCTCGTCGTGCTCATGTTCATCCCCCTCATCTACGGGGCCCTCTACCTCTGGGCCTTCTGGGCGCCCAATGACGCCATGGACAACCTGCCCGTCGCCCTCGTGAACGCGGATGCCGGCGCCAGCCGCGACGGAAAGCCCGTCACTGCGGGCAAGGACCTCGTCGCCCAGCTCGTCGACGGCCACGACCTCGGCTGGACGGTGACCAGCGCGAAGGATGCCGCGGCCGGCGTGAAGGACGGCGACTACTACTTCGCCGTCACCATCCCGCGGGACTTCTCCGCCAGCGCGGTGTCCGCCGGCACCGACACGCCCACCTCCGCCGTGGTCCAGGTCGACTACAACGACAGCAACAGCTTCCTCGCCACCACCATGGGCAAGCAGGCGATGGTGCAGCTGCGCGACGCGGTGGCCGAGAAGATCGGCGACCAGACCGTCAACGCACTGCTGGTGGGCGTGAACGACGCCGGCAGCGGCATCCGCTCGGCCGCCACCGGCGCGAAGACGCTCGCCGACGGCATCTCCACCGCCCAGGCCGGCGCCGGCACGCTCACCGCCGGGCTCGGCACCCTCTCCGACGGGGCGACCAGCCTCGACGGCGGCGCCGCGCGCCTCGCCGACGGTGCGGCCACGCTCTCCACCGGGCTCGACACGCTCTCCCAGGGTGCCGGGGCGCTCTCCGGGTCCAGCGTGAAGCTCGCCGACAGCACCGGCCAGGTCTCGGCGGGGATGCAGGCGGCGGCCACCGGGGCCGCCACCCTGGCCGACAAGTCCCAGCAGCTCGCGGGCGGCGCCACCGCCATCGCCGACGGCACCGGCACGCTCGCCGACGGCACGGCATCCGTGGCCCAGGGCCTCGACGAACTCGAGGCGGCGATGGATGCCGTCCCGCTCGCCCCCGCGGCGGCCTTCCGGCCGGCCCTGGAGAAGCTCCGGGCCGGTGCGGCCGACGTCGACGCCGGCGCGCAGGGCGCGGTCGCCCAGACCCGGGACTATGCCGGTCTGAGCGGCCAGTTCTCGGCCGGAGTCGGCGAGCTCTCCGGCAAGCTCAACGCGGGGGCGCCGGGCGCGGCCCAGGTCGCCACCGGGGCCGGGCAGTTGTCCACCGGCGCGGCGAGCCTGGCCGAGGGCGCCGCGACCGCCGCCACCGGGTCGCACGCCCTGGCCGACGGATCGAGCGCACTCCGGACCGGAGCTGACTCCCTCGCCGACGGCTCGGCCAAACTCGTCGCCGGCGGCACGGAACTGCAGGACGGCACGGTGAAACTCGCCTCCGGTTCCCGCACCCTCTCCGACAAGCTCACGGAGGGAGGCCAGGCCGCCCCCGACCTCAGCCAGGCCGAAATCGACCGGAAGACGGATGTGATCGCCAGCCCCGTCACGCTCGACCAGCGGTGGGAGAACGCCTCGAGCAGCTTCGGCGAGGGCTTCGCCCCGTTCTTCCTGGCCCTGGCCACCTTCGTCGGCGCGCTGATCACCTGGCTCATCCTGCGCGCCCTGCCCACCCGGGCGCTGGCCAGCGCGGCCTCGGGGCTCCGCACCACGATGACCGGGTTCCTCCCGGCCATGGCCGTGGGGCTCGCCCAGGTCGTGATCATGGTGCTCGTGCTGGTCTACGGGATCGGGCTCCAGCCGCGGTACTGGCTCGGGATGAGCGCCTTCATCTACCTGACCACGCTCGCCTTCCTCGCCCTGCAGCAGATGTTCATCATCCTGCTCGGCACCGCCGCGGGCCGCGTGGTCAGCCTGGTGCTGCTGATGCTGCAGCTGAGCTCGTCGGGCGGAACCTACCCGGTCGAGACCACGCCGGAATTCTTCCAGGCGCTGCATCCGTTCATGCCGGCGTCCTACGTGGTCACCGGGCTGCGGCAACTCATCACCGGCGGCATCGACTCTAGACTGTGGGTCTCGGTAGCGGTTCTGCTGGTCATGCTGGTGGGATCCATCGCCCTCAGCGCCTGGAGCGCCTCCCGGCAGCGGATGTGGACCGTCGGCCGGCTGCACCCCGAACTGACGATCTAGGAAGGACGCCATGCCACGCTCGACCGGAACCAAACGCGCCATCCTGGACGCGACGCTGGAGCTGGCAGCCACCAAGGGGATCACCGGCACCACGATGGACGAGGTCGCGGAGCGGGCCGGGGTGGCCAAGGGCAGCCTGTATTACAACTTCTCCTCGAAGGACCGCCTGTTCGAAGAACTGCTCCAGGAGGGGGTCGGCGCGCTCGCCGACACCCTCCGGGAGGCACGGGACGGCCTGCACGGGCGGGCCGCGCTCGAGGCACTGATCGGCGCGCTGCTGGACCGGATCGCCTCGAACCCCGCCCTGGCCAAGCTGATGGCGTCGGAGATCTTCCGCACCGACCGCACCTGGCAGAAAACCCTGTTCGCGCTCCGGCACGAGGCCCTCGCGGTCTTCGCCGACGCGATCGCCGAGGCGAAGCCGGGCAGCCGGGACGACGGCACGTGCGGCCTGATGGCGTCGAGCGTGTTCGGGGCCGTGCTCATGTCGGGCCTGGAATGGCTGGTCTTCGATCCGGAGAGGCCCCGCGACGAGGTCTCGGCCGCCATCCTGGACTCCTTCTCCGGCGGCCTCCTCGGCGACTGACCCGGTGATCGAGCCTGGACCCGGTGATCGAGCTTGTCGAGATCACCGTCGCCCACCCCGCTCCGAGGCCGCCCGACGAGTCGGCAGCCCGTCCGCGATAAGATCGAGTGTGACCGGCGAAAACTTGATTGAGCAGCCCGAGACCCTCCTTCCCGCGGAACCGGAGGTGATCGAGGCACTCCGGCGAACCGGCAGCATCGATCTCGCCTCGGTCGTGGCGGCGCATCCGACCTCGTCCCTCGCCTGGGCCGTGCTCGCCGATGTCGCCCACCTGGAGGGCCGCACGATCGAGTCCTACGCCTTCGCGCGGGTCGGCTACCATCGCGGCCTCGACGCGCTGCGCAAGGCAGGCTGGCGCGGCCACGGTCCCGTCCGGTGGACCCATGAACCCAACCGCGGTGTGCTCCGCGCGCTGTACGCGCTGCGCCGGGCCGCCCGGGAGATCGGCGAGAACGACGAGTTCGAGCGCCTCACCACCTTCCTGAACGACGCCGACCACACCGTGATCAGCCGGATCGAGCAGGAAACCATTACGCCGGACGGGTACCGTGCCAACGACCCGGCCCCGCCCACCGAGGCGTTCTTCATCCGAGGAGAGAACTGATATGCCAGCGATTGTTTTGATCGGAGCCCAGTGGGGCGACGAGGGCAAGGGCAAGGCGACTGACCTTCTCGGCAGCCGGGTCGACTATGTCGTCAAGTTCAACGGCGGCAACAACGCCGGCCACACGGTTGTCATCGGCACCGAGAAGTACGCGCTGCACCTGCTGCCCTCCGGCATCCTCACCGCCGGGGTCACGCCGATCATCGCCAACGGCGTGGTCGTCGACATCGAGGTCCTCTTCGAGGAGCTCGACGCGCTCATCTCCCGTGGCGTGGATGTCTCGAAGCTGCGGGTGAGCGCGAACGCGCACATCATCACCCAGTACCACCGCACGGTCGACAAGGTCACCGAGCGTTTCCTGGGCAAGCGGCAGATCGGCACCACCGGCCGTGGCATCGGCCCGACCTACGCCGACAAAATCAACCGCGTCGGCATCCGCGTGCAGGACCTCTTCGATGAGAACATCCTGCGCCAGAAGGTCGAGGGCGCGCTCGAGCAGAAGAACCACCTGCTGGTCAAGGTCTACAACCGCCGCGCGATCTCGGTCGACGAGGTCGTCGAGGACCTGCTCAGTTACGCCGAACGCCTGCGCCCGATGGTCGCCGACACCGCCCTGCTGCTGCACCAGGCGCTCACCGACGGCAAGACCGTGCTGTTCGAGGGCGGCCAGGCGACCATGCTGGACGTCGACCACGGCACCTACCCGTTCGTCACCTCCTCGAACGCCACCTCCGGCGGCGCGGTGACCGGCTCGGGCATCGGCCCGAACCGGATCGACCGGATCATCGCCGTCGTCAAGGCGTACACGACCCGCGTCGGCGCCGGCCCCTTCCCGACCGAACTGTTCGACGACTCGGGCGAGTTCCTGCGCGCCAAGGGCTTCGAGTTCGGCACGACCACCGGCCGCCCCCGTCGCTGCGGCTGGTACGACGCACCCGTCGCCCGGTACACGGCCCGGATCAACGGTGTCACGGACTTCGTGCTGACCAAGCTCGACGTGCTGACCGGCCTCGACGTCATCCCGGTCTGCGTCGCCTACAGCGTCGACGGCGTGCGCTTCGACGAGGTGCCGGTGTCGCAGTCCGACTTCCACCACGCCAAGCCCATCTTCGAGGACTTCCCCGGCTGGACCGAGGACATCACGGGCGCCCGCACATTCGAGGACCTGCCCCGCGCAGCCCAGGACTACGTGCTCGCCATCGAGAAGATGAGCGGCGCCCGCATCTCGGCGATCGGCGTCGGCCCCGGCCGCGAAGCGATCATCTCCCGGCACGACCTCGTCGACTGAGCAGAGAAACGGATGCCGGCGGCGAACCGTTTCGTCGGCATCCGTTCACCGCTCCGTCACGTTCTGCTGGCACAATGTCGGGATGAGCGCCCTCCGCCCGGCGCCCGCGACGATCGCGGGCCAGTACCTGCAGCTCGAGCCGCTGACGCGCGTGCTGCTGCCCGAGCTGCACCGGGCGATCGCCCAGCCGGCCGTCTTCGCCGGAGGCTACGGCGGCGGGCCGGCCGGACTGCGTGCCGGCCTCGGTGACTTCATCGACTGGGCCCTCGGCTACTACCAGTGGGCGGGACTGCCCTACGCGGTGCGCCTGATCGGCGGCCCGCATGACGGCGACCTGGTCGGCACCTCGACCCTCGGCGACCTCGACCTGGCCAACGGCACGGCGCACCTGGGCTGGACCGCCTACGACCCGCGGGTCTGGGGCACCGCCGTCAACGCCGAGGCCAAGCTCCTCCTGCTCGGCCTCGCCTTCGAGCACGGATTCGGCCGGGTGAAGATCCAGGCCGACGCGCTGAACGTGCGTTCCTGCGCCGCGATCGCGGGCATCGGGGCCACCTATGAGGGCACCATCCGCCGCGAGCGACGCCGCGCCGACGGAAGCTGGCGCGACACCGTGGTGTACTCGGTGCTCGAGGACGAGTGGCCGCGGGTGCGGGCCGGCCTCCGGGCGCGGCTCGACGGCTACGCCACCCAGGCGGTGCACTACCGAATCGGCCAGCTGAGCTAGGGGTCCGCTCCCGCTTCGCTCCCGCTTCGCTCCCGCTCCCGCTCCCGCTCCCGCTCCCGCTCCCGCTCCCGCTCCCGCTCCGCTCCCGCTCCCGCTCCCGCTCCGCTCCCGCTCCCGCTCCCGCCGAGTTCTGCCGTTTCGGTCGAGCCCGCCCCCCACACCGGTCGGCCTCGACCGAAAGGGTAGAACTCGGCGGGTTTCGGCCGTCGAGGTGGGAACCGTCGCCGGCCGCGCGCGGCCGCGATAGGGTCGGCAGGTGATCGACACTCCGACGAAGGGCAAGACCCTCGTCACCCTCCAGTTCCTGGGCATGGGCGTGGTCTGGGGCTCCAGCTTCCTGTTCATGAAGGTCGCCCTGGCCGGGGTCAGCTTCGGCCAGGTGGCCTGGTCCCGCCTCGTGCTCGGCGGCCTCACCCTGGGCCTGATCGTGCTCGTCACCCGGCCCCGCGTGAACCACGGCCCGGTGCTCCCACGCGAGCGCATCGTCTGGCTGCACTTCCTCGTGATCGCGATCACCGGATGCGTCGTGCCGCACCTCCTGTTCGCGTGGGCAGAGCAGTACGTGTCCTCGAGCCTGGCGAGCATTTACAACGCCGTCACCCCGATCATGACGGCGCTGATGGCCACTCTGGCCTTCCGGGTGGAGCGACTCGTCCGCGGCCAGGTGGTCGGCGTGGCCGCCGGCATCCTCGGCGTGGTCGTGATCATCGGGCCGTGGCAGTACGCGGCCCTGACCGGCGACCTCTGGGGCCAGCTCGCCTGCCTGGGCGCCGCGGTCTGCTACGGCTTCACCTTCGGCTACACCCGCCGGTTCCTCAGCGGCCGGCCGATCGCGGGAGCGACCTTCGCGTTCCTCAACATCGGGCTCGGCGGGGCGATCATGCTGCTGCTCACCCCGGTGCTGGCGTGGCATCCGGTGGCCCTCACCCTGCCGATCGTGCTGAGCCTGGTCGCGCTCGGGGCGCTCGGCACCGGGGTCGCGTACATCTGGAACATCAAGGTGCTCCGGGCCTGGGGGCCGACGAACGCGTCCACGGTCACCTACGTCACCCCGGTGGTCGGTGTGCTGCTGGGAGTGCTCCTGCTCGGCGAAACCCTGTCCTGGCACGAACCGCTCGGCGCCGCCTTGGTGCTCCTCGGCATCCTGCTCGCCCAGAAACGGCTCCGGCTGCCGCCGCGCCGTTCGGCGGCCGCCCGCGAGGCTCCTCCCGGCAGCGCGGCCGAGGCTCCCCGCGCGGCCGAGGCTCCCCGCGCGGCCGAGTCCCCGCGCCGCTGAGTCCCCGCCCCGCCGAGATCCGCCATTCCGGTCGAGCCCGCTCCGCACACCCGTCGGCCTCGACCGGAAGGGTCGAAGTCGGCGGTGATTTCGGCCGCACGGTATCGTCGAACCATGGCAGCAGCAGAGGAATTGCCCGCGGGCGCGGGGCAGGATGCGATCGACGAGCTGGGCAGCATCCGGCAGAGCATCGACAACATCGATGCGGCGCTGATCCACCTGCTCGCCGAGCGCTTCAAGTTCACCCAGCAGGTCGGCCGGCTCAAGGCCGCGCACGGTCTGCCGCCGGCCGACCCGACCCGGGAGCTGCTGCAGATCCAGCGCCTGCGCGGCCTCGCCGAGGAGGCAAGACTCGACCCGGCGTTCGCCGAGAAGTTCCTCAATTTCATCATCGCCGAGGTGATCCACCACCACGAGAAGATCGCCGGCACCGAGAACACGAACGGCGCCGCCCGTGCGGCCGGATCCGCCGCGACCGGAACGAACCCGGCCACGTGACCTGGAACCCGCGACGCCTTCCCGGCCAGGCCGGCAAAACCTTCGTGGTCACGGGCGCCAACGCGGGGCTCGGCTACTTCACCGCCGAGCAGCTCGCGGATGCCGGTGCCCACGTCGTGCTCGCCTGCCGCAACCCTGACCGGGCCCGGGCCGCCGCCGGGGCGATCCGCGGGCGGGTGCCGGGGGCATCCGTCTCGACCGTGCCGCTCGACGTTGCCGACCTTGCCTCCGTGCGGCGGGCGGCCGACGCCCTGCTCGAACTCCCGGCCATCGACGGCCTCATCCTCAACGCCGGGATCGTGCACCCGCCGCGCCACCGGGAGGTCAGCGTCGACGGCAACGAACTCGTGCTGGCCACCAACTACCTGGGCCATTTCGCGCTCACCGCGCTGGTCTTGCCGGCGCTGCGGCGCACGCCGGGCAGCCGGGTCGTCTCCCTCGGCTCGATGATCTCCCGCATCATCGACTCCACCCTCGACGACCTGCAGCTCGAGGCGGGCTACAGGCAGTGGACCGCCTACGCGCAGTCGAAGATCGCCCTGCAGGTGTTCGGGTTCGAGCTCGACCGCCGGCTGCGGGCAGCGGATGCCGGCGGTCCCGGCGGGGTCGCATCGCTGGTCGCACACCCCGGCTACTCGATCTCGGGGCTGACGCCCGGCATCCGCGGGGTCAGCGAGCCCAGCCGCGGCACGCGCTTCGTCGACAACCTGCAGGGTCTCATGGCCCAGGGCAAGGATCGCGGCGCCTGGTCGGTCGTGCGCGCCGCCGCCGAACCGGATGCCGTCGGCGGCCAGTACTACGGCCCCCGCTTGATCACCCGCGGCGCCCCGGCGCTGCAACGACCCACCCGCACCTCCCTCGACCGGGCGGTCGCCGAGTCGCTCTGGTCGCGCTCGGAGCAACTCCTGGGTGTCCCCTTCCCGCTGTAGCACGCCCATCCCCGCTGCGGCGCCCGCCCAGGTCGAGTCATTCCGCTGCTCCCCGCTGCACGCCGCGAGAGCTGGTGAATCGTCGGTCTGAGTTGTCCAAACCGACGTTTCACCCGCTCTCGCGTGCACGGAAGTGCCGCGCATGCCGCGCACGGAGGGGCACCGCTGCGACGCGATCTGCGTCAGGGACGCCATCCAGCGGCGCGCAGTGCCGTTTCGACCTTGCGGAGCACCGACGCCGGCATCCTTCGCAGGTGGGACTTGTTGATCCGGATCACCCGCCAGTCCTCCTCCATGATCCGGTCGAGCCGGTCGACATCCCAGTGATACTGATCCTCGTCGGTGCGGTGCTGCTCGCCGTCGTATTCGACGAGCACGCGGTACCGGCGGTAGACCAGATCCCCGGTGGCGATCTTCACCCCGAAGCGGTCGGCGATGTCGCAGTTCACCTCCGGCTCCGGCAGCCCTGCTCGCACGATCAACAGACGCAACTCGGTCTCCTTCGGGGAGTCGACCCCGGGCCGCACCCATTCGAAGGCCTCGCGCAGCTTCCTCACGCCCCGATGCCCCGCATAGCGCAGGACTGCTGCCCGAAGCGACTCCATCGTCGCTTGCGGTTTCTTGCGGCGAACCAGCGCATCGCCGACCTTGATCAGGTCGTCGAGATCGAGCACGGATGCGAGTCGGCACCAGGTATCGACCGGCGATGTGACCCGCAGCCCCCGGACCTCCACGACGGCAATGCTCCCGGCGCGGACATGGTGGCCGATGACCCCGGAGCTTCCGTGCCGGGCGGCCGGCTCGTCGGTGCACACGTGCAGCAATTGCGAACGCGCGAGGCCGAGCGGCAAGGGCAGACCAAGGATGATGGCCGCGGTCACGTCGCTGAAGAACTGGTCGCGGGACATCCGCAGACTGTAGGCCACGATCCGGGACTCGATCGTGGTGGTGGTCCCGGGGGCTGCGTGCAGGCCCCGAAACGGATGCTCCAGGTCGGCACGCCGCAAACGCTCACGGCTGAGACCGGCATCGAGTCCCTCTGCCGTCGTGAATGCTCGGGCGCTCAAGTGGTGCGGGAGCTTCCCAGCCCGTTTCATCCCCCGAGGATGCCCCAAACCGGCATCCGTTCGCCCGATTCATCCACACCCGAACCCCAGCACCCTCGCCGGCGCCTCACCGGCGCCCCGGCCCGACCCGAGGTGCCCTCACACGAGAGCGGGTGAATCGTCGGTATCAGACGCTGAAACCGACGATTCACCCGCTCTCGCGGCCGAATCGCTCGCTACTGCGCGAAGCGGGACGGCAGGGTGCTGCGGTGGCGTGACTGCAGGTCGAGCAGGCTCACCGTGAAGTAGTCCTGGATCTCGAGCACCGGCGCCGTCGCATCCGTCACGCCGATGCGCAGCACCGGGTAGCCGCGCCCCTCGCACAGGCCGAGGAACTTCACGTCGTCCTCGCGCGGCACCGACACGACCACGCGGCCGGCCGACTCCGAGAACAGGGCGACGGATGCGTCCACCCCGTCGCGCTCGCAGATGTCGCCGAGCCACACCCGGGCGCCGACCCCGAACCGGAGCACCGCCTCGGCCAGCGTCTGCGCCAGCCCGCCCGTGCTGAGGTCGTGCGCGCTGTCGATCAGCGCCTCCACCGACGCCGCGTGCAGCAGCCCGGCGAGGGTGGCCTCCCCGGCCAGGTCGACCACGGGCGGCATGCCGCCGAGGTGGTCGTGGATGACGCCGGCCCAGGCGGAGCCGTCGAGCTCCTCACGGGTGATGCCGAGCAGGTAGATGTTGTGGCCGTCGTCCTGCCAGCCGCTGGGCACGCGGCGGGCGACGTCGTCGATCACGCCGAGCACGGCCACGACCGGGGTCGGGTGGATCGGCTGGTCGCCGGTCTGGTTGTAGAACGAGACGTTTCCGCCGGTGACCGGGATCTCCAGCTCGAGGCAGCCGTCGGCCAGCGCCGTCACGGCGCGTTCGAACTGCCACATCACTTCGGGGTTCTCCGGCGAGCCGAAGTTGAGGCAGTCGCTGATACCCACCGGCACCGCGCCGGTCGCGGCCACGTTCCGGTACGCCTCGGCGAGGGCGAGCTGCGCGCCGCGGTATGGGTCGAGCTGGCAGTAGCGGCCGTTCGCGTCGGTGGCGATCACGAAGCCGAGGCCGGATTCCTCGTCGATCCGGATCATGCCCGCGTCGTCGGGGAAGGAGAGCGCCGTGTTGCCTAGCACGTACCGGTCGTACTGGTCGGTGATCCAGCTGGGGTCGGCCAGGTTGGGCGAGCCGAGCAGGGCGAGGAACTGCTCCCGGAGGGTGGCAGCATCCGTCGGGCGGGGCAGGGCGGATGCCGTGTCCGCCTGCAGCGCGTCGAGCCAGGCCGGGTAGGCCACGGGGCGGTCGTAGACGGGGCCGTCGACCGCGACGGTGCGCGGGTCCACGTTGACGATCTCCTCGCCGTGCCAGTCGATGATCAGCCGGCCGGAGTCGTTGACCTCGCCGAGCACGCTGGTCTCGACGTCCCACTTCGCGGTGACGGCGAGGAACCCGGCGAGCTTCTCCGGGGTGACGACGGCCATCATCCGTTCCTGGCTCTCCGACATGAGGATCTCTTCGGCGGTGAGCGACGGGTCCCGCAGCAGCACCTTGTCGAGCTCGATGAACATGCCGCCGTCGCCGTTGGAGGCGAGCTCGCTGGTCGCGCAGGAGATGCCGGCCGCCCCGAGGTCCTGGATGCCTTCGACGAGCTTGTCGCGGTACAGCTCGAGGCAGCACTCGATCAGCACCTTCTCGGCGAACGGGTCGCCGACCTGCACGGCGGGGCGTTTGGTCGGCCCGCCCTCGGAGAAGGTGTCCGACGCGAGAATGGATGCCCCGCCGATGCCGTCTCCGCCGGTGCGCGCCCCGAAGAGCACGACCTTGTTGCCCGCGCCGGTGGCGTTGGCCAGGTGCAGGTCCTCGTGCCGGAGCACGCCCACCGAGAGGGCGTTGACGAGGGGGTTGCCCTGGTAGACCTTGTCGAACCAGGTCTCGCCGCCGATGTTGGGCAGGCCGAGGCAGTTGCCGTAGAAGGAGATGCCGGAGACGACGCCGTGCACGACGCGAATGGTGTCGGGGTCGTCGATGTCGCCGAAGCGGAGGGCGTCCATCACGGCGACCGGGCGGGCGCCCATCGAGATGATGTCGCGCACGATGCCGCCGACGCCGGTCGCGGCGCCCTGGAACGGCTCGATGTAGGAGGGGTGGTTGTGCGACTCGATCTTGAACGTGACCGCCCAGCCCTCGCCGACGTCGAGTACGCCGGCGTTCTCGCCCATGCCGACCATCAGGTTCTTCTTCATGGCGGGGGAGACCTTGTCGCCGAACTGGCGCAGGTACTTCTTCGAGCTCTTGTAGGAGCAGTGCTCGCTCCACATCACCGAGTACATCGCGAGCTCGCCCGAGGTGGGGCGGCGGCCGAGGATGGTGCGAATCTCCGCGTACTCGCCCGGGGTCAGGCCGAGCGCGTCGAACGGCTGCTCTTTGTCGGGAGTCGCGATCGCGTTGGTCACGGTGTCGGCGACGCCGCGGGAGGATGAAGTGGAAACAGCGGTCACGAGGCGTTCTCCCAGGGATAGCGGATGCTTGGCCCCGCAAGTCTACCGTCGCGGGCTGTTCTCCTCCCCAGCCGGACGGTACGTTGGTCGCATGAGCGCCGACCAGTCCGTCCCGGCCCCGCCCCGCAGGGTTCGGCCCCCTGGTGTGGCCGACCGGTATCGCGCGCTCCTCGCCGCCGGCAGCGGAACCGAACGGGTCGAGTTCTTCAGCGACGCCGTGTTCGCGATCGCGATGACACTGCTGGTGCTCGACATCCGGGTGCCGGACGTGCCGGACGGCGGGCTCGGCGAGGCCCTCGTCGACCTCACCCCCAAGTTCTTCGCCTATGCGCTGAGCTTCGCGGTGATCGGGATCAACTGGGCCAGCCACCACCGCAAGTTCCGGGTGATCACGGGCTTCACCCGGCGTCTCGTGCAGATCAACCTGCTGCTCCTGCTGCTCGTGGCCTTCGTGCCCTTCCCCACGGCCGTGCTGAGCGAGTACGGCGAGGTGACGGAGGCCGTGGTGCTGTACGCGGCCACGGTGGCCGCGATCAGCGCGGTGCAGGCCTGGCTGTGGGTGGCCGCGCGTCGCGCCGGACTGTTGCACCCCGCGGTCGACCGTGGCGTGTACCGCTACCTGCTCCGCAACAGCCTGGTGAGCGCTGTCGTCCTGGCGGCGTCGATCGTGATCGCCCTGCTGGGCCAGCCCCTCGCCGCGATGTACAGCTGGATCCTGATCTGGCCGTTGTCGTTCCTCGCCCACCGGGCCGGCGGGCGACGCCCGGCCGATCTCGAGCCGGCCGGCGACTGAGCACGCTCGACCGATCGACCGACCGACCGACCACCCGCCCGCCCGGGACGAGGCGGAGTGTGCCAGCATGAATGGGTGACCTATCTCCCCGCTGACACCAGACACGACTCCATGCCCTACCGCCGCACCGGGCGGAGCGGCCTCAAACTCCCCGCCATCTCCCTGGGGCTGTGGCAGAACTTCGGCGACACCACGTCGCGCCAGACCCAGCGGGACATCCTGCGCCGCGCGTTCGACCTCGGGGTGACCCACTTCGACCTCGCCAACAACTACGGCCCGCCCTACGGCAGCGCCGAGACGAACTTCGGCGCGCACCTGCGGCAGGATTTCTCCGCGCACCGTGACGAACTGGTCATCTCCACCAAGGCCGGCTACGACATGTGGCCGGGACCGTACGGCGAGTGGGGATCCCGCAAGTCGGTGCTTGCCAGCCTGGACCAGTCGCTCGGCCGGATGGGCGTCGACTACGTCGACGTGTTCTACTCGCACCGCGCCGACCCCGACACGCCGCTCGAGGAGACCATGGGCGCCCTGCACACCGCGGTCACCAGCGGCAAGGCCCTCTACGCCGGCGTGTCGTCCTATTCGCCCGAGCGCACCCGGCAGGCCGCGGAGATCCTCGCCGGCCTGGGCACCCCGCTGCTGATCCACCAGCCCTCCTACTCGATGGCCAACCGCTGGGTCGAGACCGAACTCCTCGGCACCCTCGACGAGCTCGGCGTCGGCTGCATCGCGTTCTCGCCGCTGGCCCAGGGGCTGCTCACCGACCGCTACCTGCACGGGGTGCCCGAGGGCTCGCGGGCAGCCCGCCCCGGCTCGATGAGCAAGGACATGATCAACGAGGAGACGCTCGGGCACATCCGGGCGCTCACCGCGATCGCGGCCGACCGCGGGCAGTCGCTCGCGCAGCTCGCGCTGGCCTGGGTGCTGCGGCGCCGCGAGGTCACGTCCGCCCTGGTCGGGGCGTCATCCGTCGCCCAGCTGGAGACGAACCTGGCCGCCCTGGACAACCTGGCCTTCGACGACGAGGAACTCGCCCGCATCGACCTGCACGCGGTCGACCTGGGCATCAACCTCTGGGCTCAGTCGGCCGCCGTCTAGGCCTCCTGCTGCGGCACGACCCCGTCCGTTCGGCGCGGCAGGGTCGTGCCGCGGAAGAACGGCGGATGCACCCTCCACCAGACCAGCATCAGCACGGCCCCGAGCAGCATCGCTCCGATCCCCACTACCGCGACGGCGCCGATGCCGAAGATCGTGACGTTGTTGCCGTTGTCGTCCTGCAACCAGTCGGGCAGGGCGTACTGCGCCAGCCCGTAGCCGAACGCGGCGGTGAGCATCAGGCCGCCGAGCAGCGGGAAGACCCCGCGCATGATCACATTCCGGAACGACGACCACAGGGTCTTGCGGTAGAACCAGACGCAGGCGTAGCCGGTCAGCCCGTAGTAGAAGGCGATCATCAGGCCGACCGAGCCGATCAGGGCGCCCAGGAGCCGGGGGCTGATCAGCGTGAACAGAACGTAGAAGCCGATCGAGACAGCCCCCATCGCCACGGTCGACCAGGTCGGGGTGAGGAACCGGGGGTGGATCCGGGCGAACCGTTCCGGCAGGGCCCGGTAGACGGCCATCGACAGTGCGGTGCGTGCGGTCGGCAGGATCGTGGTCTGGGTCGACGCGGACGCCGAGGTCAGGATGGACGCGGCCAGCAGCAGCATCGCGATGTTGCCCAGCACGCTGTTGCCGAACAGCGCCGGTCCGATGGCGGTGAAGACGTCCGCCGAGTTCGCGTCATTGCCGAGCCCGATCCCGTCGGTACCGACCCCGGCGAACGCGATCGCGGCGACCGTGACGAGGGCGTAGGTGCCGAGCAGCAGGAAGGTGCTGATCACGGCGGCGCGGCCGGGGGTGGTGCCGGGGTCCTCCGTCTCCTCGTTCACGGAGACGGCGGTGTCCCAGCCCCAGTAGATGAAGACGGCGGTGAGCACGGCCGGGGCGATCACGGTGCCGAAGTCGAGGGTGAACGGGTTGAACCAGTCCAGGCTGGGCGTGAGGGAGTAGCTCTCGGCGCTCCCCGAGTAGACGCGCACCAGCGCGTACACGGCGAACATGACCAGCACGATCACCTCGATCGCCAGCAGCCAGTACTGGATCCGTGCGGAGAGTTCGATGCCGCGGTAGCAGATGTAGGTCATCACGGTGATCCACAGCACCCCGGCGACGGTGGACCAGAACTGGTCGTTGGCCAGATCTGCGACCCCGGTCAGGCCGAGGTCGCCCAGGAAGACGAACGAATAGGAGCCGGCGACCTGGGCCAGGTTGGCCATCACGATCACGTCGGCGGCGATGATGCCCCAGCCGCCGAGCCAGCCGGTGATCGGGCCGAATGCCCGGCTCGCCCAGGTGAACGTGGTGCCGCAGTCCGGTTCGGCCTTGTTCAGCTCCTGGTAGGCGACGGCGATCAGGTACATCGGGATGAAAGCCAGCAGCACGATGCCGGGCGCCTTGACCCCGGCCAGGAGCGCGCCGCCGCTGGCCACGATGAAGCCCAGGCTCGCGGCGAGGCTGTAGGCCGGCGCGGTGGAGGCCATCCCGACGACGATGCTCGACACCAGGCCGAGCGCGCCGCCCTTCAGGCCTTTGCTGTCGACCTGGTCCGGCTGCGGGGGAACGGTGTCGGTCATCGGTGCTCCCAACGGTGGGCGAGGTGGCTAGTGACTGTTCTACCCCCGTTTGGCACCCGCCGCACCGGCCGGATGTACCGGCGGGGCGGGCAGGGGCCGCGGCGCTCAGAACTCGGGCATGAAGCTCTGCCAGACCGCACGCCGTTCCCCGCGCGGGTCCGACTCGATCCTGTCCTCCTCGTCGATGATCAAGGTCAGGCGTTCGGTCTCGGTGTAGGTCGGCCAGGTGTCGTCCGGCCGGCCGGTGACGGCGAAACGCAGCCAGTGCCGCCGCATCCCTTCCCCGGCGCCGATGAACGCCGCGCGGCCGCCGAGCAGGCTCATCGCCCGGGCGAAGGGGGCGTCGACCTGCTCGAACAGGGCGAACAGTTCCAGGCCGTGGGTGGCGCCGATGCCGAGCAGGTGCATGAGCCGGGGGGCCAGGTCGAACCGGTACACGTAGACCGGCGCCACCCGGGAGTGCAGTTCGCCGATCTGCATGCTCGGGTACCAGAACACGAAGTCGCCGCCGAAGTCGACGGCCGACCGGTTCGCCGGCAGCCGGGAGTACACCGCCCGCATCGCGTCGTGCGAGGCCACGGGGGCGTTGTCGTAGACGGACACGATCCGCCACGGCGACCGGGGGAGGATGTCCACTCGGCCCCGGAACAGCGAGCCCTCCCGCTCGTTCGTGCCGATGATCAGCGGCACCCGGTGCGCCCGCCCGTGCCGGAACGCGTCGAGCGGCCGTTCGGGCAGGAAGTCGCCGTCCACGACGGGCACCAGGCAGAACGTGCCGGGGTTGGCGTCGGGGGTGCGGGATTGCACGACCACGGCCGCGCGGGTCAGGTCGGCGACCTCAGCGGAGCAGAGCAGGTCATTCGGGTCGGCCTGCTCCTCGCTGGGAACCTCGGTGATCGCCCGCAGCTCGTCGACGAATTCCGCGGCCCAGCCGTCGGTGAGCGCGGTGGAGAACGCGGCGTTCGTCGGGGCGCTCTGCGCGATCGCCCGGGCGAACAAGCCCGTGGCGCTCGGTGTCGCCATCAGCGTGATCACCGCGTTGCCGCCGGCTGATTCGCCGAACACCGTCACGTTGTGCGGGTTGCCGCCGAAGGCACGGATGTTGTCCCGCACCCATTGCAGGGCGGCCACCTGGTCGCGCAGCCCGAGATTGCTCTCGAGGGGTCGCTCCGGCGTCGAGTACCGGCTGAAGTCGAGGTAGCCGAGCGCGCCGAGCCGGTAGTTGAAGCTGACGTAGACGACCCGGCCGCTCCGCACGAAGCGTTCGCCGCGGCCGGCGAATTCCTGCGACGAGCCCACGCTGTACCCGCCGCCGTGGATGAACACCATCACCGGCCGGCCCAGCCGTTTGCGGGAGGGCGCCGCCGGGCGCAGCACGTTGATGGTCAGGCAGTCCTCGCCGGCGGGCACCTTCGGCCCGGCCCCCTTGAACTGGCCCTTGTACGGTTGCGGCGCGATCCGCCCGAACGCCGACGCGTCCCGGATGCCGTCCCACGGCACGACGGGCTGGGGCGCGCGGAACCGGTACTCGCCCACCGGCGGAGCGGCGTAGGGGATCCCGCGCCAGGCCAGCATGCCGTCCTCCTGCACGCCGCGCACGATGCCGCCGGTGACCCGCACATCCAGGCGGCCAGGCAGCGGCACCGGTGTGTCGTAGGCCAGGATCGCGCTCATGCCGTCCTCGTCTCCTCTTGCTGGCCTTCTCGGTGCTGGTGCTGGTGCTGGTGCGGCCGGTGGCGCCGCTACCGGTATTCCGGGTTCGCCTGGAAGCCGAATCGCTCGCCCTTGTCCCAGTCCTGGCGCAGGTTGCCGTAGGCGGGGATCCCCCCGTTGGCCTTGAGGATCGCGGCCAGGTGCATGAGGTTCCAGGTCATGAAGGTGGTGTTGCGGTTGGTGAAGTCGTTCTCCGGCCCGCCGGAGCCCGGGTCGAGGTAGCTCGGGCCCGGGCCGATCTCGCCGATCCAGCCGGAATCCGCCGCGGGCGGGATCGTGTAGCCGATGTGCTGCAGGCTGTAGAGGATGTTCGATGCGCAGTGTTTCACGCCGTCCTCGTTGCCGGTGATGATCGCCCCGCCAACTTTGCCGTAATAGACGTACTGGCCCTTGTCGTTGAATTCGCCGCTCATCGCGTAGAGCCGTTCGATGATCCGCTTGGTGACCGAGCCGTTGTCGCCGAGCCAGATCGGCCCGCCGATGACGAGGATGTCGGAGGTGCGCACCTTGTCGAACAGGGCCGGCCAGGCATCCGTCCTCCAGCCGTGCTCGGTCATGTCGGGGTAGACGCCGGTGGCGATCTCATGGTCGACCGCCCGGAGCGTTTCGACGTAGACGCCCTGCTCGTGCATGATCGCCGCGCTGAGGTTCATGATGCCCTGCGTGTGGCTGACCTCGGGGCTGCGTTTCAAGGTGCAGTTGATGAACAGGGCCCGCAGGCCGGAGTACTCGAAGGATGCCTGGGTGTTGCGGGTCGGGGTCATGGCGCCAGTTTTGCACCGGCCCCGGGCTCCGGCTAGGGGTCCCGGCCGGGCGAGGTCCCTTTGCCCGGGCTCCGTCATCGGGGCTATAATTCGGCGTGACTCCCCGCCAGCGCCGCGTCCTGATCGTGGCCATCCTGTCGTCCTTCGTGGCCTTCCTCGACGGCTCCGTCATCAACGTGGCGCTGCCCGCGATCGGGCGGGAGTTCGGCGGCGACCTGGCCCTGCAACAGTGGGTGGTCGACGGCTACCTGCTCTCCCTCGGCGCGCTGATCCTCGTGGCCGGTTCCCTCTCCGACACCTACGGCCGGGTGCGGGTGCTGCGGGCGGGCCTGATCTGGTTCGGGATCACCTCGCTGGCCTGCGCCGTGGCGCCGCTGGGGACCCTGCTGGTGGTGGCCAGGATCCTGCAGGGCGTGGCGGCCGCGCTGCTGGTGCCGAGCTCCCTCGCCCTGATCACCTCCACCTTCTCCGGCCCGGCGCAGGGTAAGGCGATCGGCGCCTGGACCGGCTGGACCGGCATCGCCGGCATCGCGGGGCCGGTGCTCGGCGGCGTCATGGTCGACACGATCGGCTGGCGCTTCGTCTTCGGGATCAACGTGCTGCCCATCCTGGTCACCCTGATCGTGCTGGCCCGGATCGACGAGCCGGCGCGCACCGGCCCGGCCGCCCGGATCGACCTCGCGGGCGCGGGGCTGGCCGTCGTCGGCCTGGGCGCCCCCGTCTTCGCGCTGATCGAGCAGGGCCGACTGGGCTGGGGCAGCCCGGTGGTCGTCGTGCCTCTCATCGTGGGCGTGCTCGCGCTCGCCGCGTTCCTCTGGTGGGAGGCGCGGGCGCCGCAGCCGATGATGCCGCTCGGGTTGTTCCGGGTGCGCAACTTCTGGGTCGGCAACATCGCCACGGTCGGCATCTACTCCGCCCTGAGCCTGGGTTTCTTCATCTTCGCGGTCTACCTGCAGCAGGTGGGCGGGTTCTCCGCCACCGCGGCGGGACTCGCGGGGGTGCCGGCCACACTCATGCTGCTCCTGTTCGCGACACTGTTCGGCACCCTCGCCGGCCGCTACGGCCCGCGCCGGTTCATGACCATCGGCCCGCTGGTCGCGGGGGCAGGCTTCCTGCTGCTCCTGGCCGCCGTGCCGCCGATCAACGTGTGGCTGCAGGTGGTGCCCGCCATCGTGCTGATCGGCCTGGGCCTGGCCATCACGGTGGCGCCGCTCACCTCGGCGGTGCTGGGGTCGATCCGGGCGGAGCAGGCCGGTATCGGATCGGCGATCAACAACGCCGTGTCGCGGGTCGCCGGCCTCATCGCCGTGGCCCTGGCCGGCACGATCATCGGCGAACGGCTCGATCTGGCCGGCTTCCAGCGGGTGATGGTCGTCGTCGCCGTGCTCATGTTCGCCGGCGGGATCGTGTCCTGGCTGGGCATCCGCACCCCGGTCGTCGCCTCGCACGAACGAGACCGCTCGGAAAAACTGTTATAGTTTCTAAGTTGTCTTCGAGCGTCAAGTTCGAACGGCACCACTGCGCTCGTAGCTCAACGGATAGAGCATCTGACTACGGATCAGAAGGTTGGGGGTTCGAATCCCTTCGGGCGCACAGCAAGAAAGCGGCTCACTTCGGTGGGCCGCTTTCGTTTTCCCCCGCAAGGGCCCTGCCCTTTTCGCGGCCGAGCCGAGGGGGCAGACTGTTGGAGTAGTCCGACAGGCGATCGAGGGAGACCTCCATGAAGACCTTTCCCAGCGACCGGTGGGTGCGCGCATTCGTCGAAGGCGCCACGGTGGTGGACAGCCGGGATCCGCTCCTGTTCTGGGAGGACGGCTTCGCGGTGCCCGGCTACGCCTTCTCGGCGGAGACCGTCGAGCTGGCCCTGCTCTCCGAATCCGCTGACGCGCCCGTGCGCCGCGGCTTTGATTTCTTCGGACCGAAAGGGAAGGTGCGCACCAGGTTCGACGTCGTGTCCGGTGAGCGGATGCTCCCGCACGCGGCCTGGGTGCTGGCCGGACTGGCCGATCGGATCGTCTTCACCTGGCGGCCCGGGCTGATCGACCGGTGGCAGGAGGAAGACGTCGTGGTGCGAGGTCATCCGCGGGACCCGTTCCATCGGGTCGATGCCCTTCCGAGCAGCCGACAGGTGCGGGTCGCGGCGGACGGCGTCGTGCTGGCCGACACCCGGCATCCGGTGCTTCTGTTCGAAACCGGGTTGCCCACCCGGTTCTACATCCCGCAGGCCGACGTGCGGCTCGACTTGCTCCGGCCGGCCGCCACGACCAGTGTGTGCGCCTACAAAGGCCAGGCGGACCGTTACTGGGACGTCTCCGACGACCCGAACCTCACGAGCGTCGCCTGGAGCTACAGCCGGCCGACGCCGGCCGTGGCGGAGATCGCGGAACTGGTGGCGTTCTATAACGAGCGGGTCGACATCACCGTTGACGGGGCGCCGCAGGAGCGGCCGGCCAGCCCGTTCAGCGATCCGGCGCATCGGCCGGCCTGACGGGCGACCCCGCGAACGACGGTCAGCGCGTAGCGAGGGCTATCCGCATCGGCCTGGCGGAGTCGCGCCGCACGCTGGTGCGGTCACAGCCGGTGCATTTGAGCACGTAGAGCGGAAGAGTCAGCCGGTCGGCATGGGCAGGATTCGGCGTGAGCCGGGCCGGCGAATGGCAGAACGGGCAGGTGATTCTCATGGTGTACCCCCTGGGGCAAGAACGCCACGTTTGCGACGTGTAATACCGAAGTTACTCCGCGCTGACGGGGAGGATCACCCCCTAGACCGGCGGGCGGTTTTGTGCATTCGAAGGATCGCGCTGCGGTGCCTGACCGGCTCAGACCGTTTCGGCGTGCTCGATCACGAAGTCGGATCCCGGGTAGACGACGCTCTCGTGGCCCTCGCCGAACCGGACCCGGTACGGCGGTTCGCCGTCCTCTCCCCGCACCTCGATGATCTCGCCGTGCCGATCCGGTGTCTCCACCGTGCGACCGCGAATGATGATTCGATCTCCTGGGCGTGCGCGCATGAGACTCACCTCCTGAGCGTTACGTTACGCCGACACTCGCCGCCTGCACAGGGCCACCTGGGGTGCGCGGTCAGGGGTGCCGGGGTTTGCGGCCGGCGCCGGAGGGCGCTGTGCGCAGCCGGTCGCAGAGCGTCGTCAACTCGGCCAGTTCCTCGTTGGAGAGGGCGTCGCCCATTCTGCCCGTGATCGTGTCCATGTGCTGCAGCGCCACCCGGCGGAACACGTCATAGCCCTCCGGGGTGAGCTCGACGATCGCGCCGCGCCCGTCGGACGGATCGGTGAGCTTGAGCACGTACCCGCGCGAGGCCAGCCGGTCGACCAGGCGGCTCACGCTCGGCTGGGTGAGCAGCACGTGCTCGTTGAGGTCCCGCAGACGGATGCGCCGGTCGGGTTCCCGCGACAGGTTGAACATCACGTCGTACTCGTTGAAGGAGATCCCCTGGGCAGGGAAATCCGAGGCGAGGCTGCGCATGATGGCCACCTGGGCCCGGAAGAGGGACTCCCAGGCACCGACGGCCGCCGCTCGATCGCTCACCGTGCCTCCAAAGTCGTGTTCCCCAAGGATAGGGACTCGACCAGCGGAGCACCGCATTCGCTGATAGGGAATTCGCAGGAAAATATCGGACAGACTGCTAGCGCTCCGTTACCGGTTCGTTATATATTCAGTGTGCGTCAACCGTTTGCTGTGGCGGAAGGCGCGAAATGTGATTGCAGGACACTCTTGGTGCAAGGGAAGAGGGTCGGTCGTTAGCCTCTACGACCGGCCCTCAATCACGTTCACGCGCACAGTGACGCGCTGCCTGTCGGTGTCCTAGGCGACGTCGGGGCCGTCCTAGAAGACGTCGGGGCTCGGGGTGCTCGACTGGCGGATCGACACGTCGGCGTGCCGGTCGAACCGGTAGCCCACGCCGCGCACGGTGCGCACGATGTCCTCGTAGCGGCCCAGCTTGGCGCGCAGGCGGCGCACGTGCACGTCGATCGTGCGCTCGTTCGGTGCGTCTTCCTCGTCGGCGGCGTTCCAGAGCGAGGAGATGAGCTCCGCCCGCTCGATGGTGCGGCCTTCGCGCAGCACGAGGTACTGCAGCAGCTCGAATTCCTTGTAGGTGAGGGCCGCGGTCTCACTGTCGAGGATGACCCGCTTGCGGGAGATGTCGACGACGACGCCGCCCGGAGCCCGGTCGGGATCCTCGGCCTCGGTGCGCTGCCTGGCCAGGGCGGCCGGGTCCTGCAGGGCCAGCCGCACGACGTCCACATCGCGTCCGCCGGCGCCCGCCGGTGCCAGGGCGACGGCGGCATGCGTCTCGGCCTCCGGTGCCAGCTCCTGTGTCAACGCCTTGAGCGCTTCGACGATGCGACCGAGGCTAGTGCCGGCCGCGGCTGCCTTCGCCTCGTCGATGCCGACGTAGAGAACGAAGCCGCGGGCCTGGGTGCCGTCCGGAACGGCACGGATGCGGGGGGCGGCGGGAGCCTGGTTGAGTGCCTGCTCGAGGCGGGCGGCCTGGGCTGAGCGGGCGGTGTCAATGTGTGCAAGCGACATGGGAGGAATCCTTGGTGTGATGATGCGGGGGAACCATCGCGAGAAGCGATTCATGGTTCGGCGAGGCGTGGCCGGTGAGGCCCGGGGCGAAGTCGGGGAGGAGCGGGAGTTCAACCTGGCGCTGGTGCAGCGGCGGGAACTCGGCGATGGTTCGCGGTTAGCGGGACATTCGGCAACACGCGGAGCAGCTGCCGGGCATCATCATGCCGGCAGTCCCGGGGGCCTCGAAGGAGGTCAGGGGGCGTGCGCTCGTTGTCATAGTTGCGAGTAAAGCCCACTGTTACGGCGTGTGTCAATTCTGTGACCCCGGGTGACGCGGTGTGACGCGCACCACGTTCGCCGGGGCCGGGACGGATCGGAGGATCCGTGATCGATCCGGATTCTGTGAAAGATTCCGCGTCTGATTGCTATTTCATCAAAGATTCGTGAAGTGCAGGGCCTGCGGCGTGTTGTTCGTCGCAGGTCCTGCAACCAGGGGAGGGCTGGATCAGACCAGCCCGTAGAGACGGTCGCCGGCGTCGCCGAGGCCGGGCACGATGTAGCCGTGCTCGTCCAGTCGCTCGTCGACGGCTCCGAGCACGATGGTGACCTCACGGCCGGCCATCGCCTTCTCCACGGCGGCGAGCCCTTCCGGGGCGGCGAGGATGCAGATCGCCGTGACATCCACCGCGCCGCGGTCGAAGAGGAACTGGATCGCGGCGATCAGCGAACCGCCGGTGGCGAGCATCGGGTCGAGCACGAAGCACTGGCGGTCGGACAGATCGTCGGGCAGGCGCTCGGCGTAGGTCGTTGGCTCGAGGGTCTCCTCGTTGCGCGCCATGCCCAGGAAACCGACCTCAGCGGTCGGCAGGAGCTTGACCATGCCCTCGAGCATGCCGAGCCCGGCCCGGAGGATGGGGACCACGAGGGGCTTGGGGTCGCTGATCTGCACGCCGCGGGCCTCGGCCACCGGCGTCTGCACGGTGACCTGCTCGACCCGCACGCCGCGGGTGCCCTCGTAGGCGAGGAGCGTCATCAGCTCCTCGACCAGGGAGCGGAAGAGCGGCGACGGGGTGCGCTTGTCCCGGAGAACCGTGAGTTTGTGGGTGATCAGGGGGTGGTCGGCTACGTGGACTCGCATAGGCTCAATCTACTAGTCGGGGGAGGCATCCGGATGGGCGAGCAGGATCGTCGGCACCGCGAGTGGATGCTGCTCGCCCTCGCGGAGGCGCGCGCGGCCCTGGCGACCGGGGATGTCCCGGTCGGCGCGGTGGTGCTCGACGCGGGCGGCGCGGTGATCGGCCGTGGTCGGAATGAGCGCGAGCTGCACCAGGATCCGACCGCGCACGCCGAGATCGTCGCCATCCGCGAGGCCGCCGCGGCCCTCGGCGACTGGCACCTGACCGGGTGCACCCTCGTGGTCACCCTCGAGCCGTGCGTGATGTGCGCGGGTGCGATCGTCGCGGCCCGGGTGCCGGTGGTGGTCTTCGGGGCCTGGGATGAGAAGGCCGGGGCGTCCGGGTCGATCTACGACGTGCTGCGGGACCGCAGGCTCAACCACCGGGTGGAGGTCTTCGCCGAGGTGGATGCCGCGGAGTGCGGCATCCTGCTCCGAGACTTCTTCAGCGATCCAGCCCGGCGAGCCATTCGCTGAACATGGCCCGGGAGGCACCCTGCATGCCCGCTGAGTAGCGTTCACGCTCCAGGCGGAGGTCCGCCGGGTCGAACCCTTCCGCGGCCACCTCGGCCTCGGAGGCTGCCAGCCAGACCTCGTGCATCTCCTCGGTGACCTCGGGATGGAATTGCACCGCGAGGGCCCAGTTCTCTATCCCGAACGCCTCGTTGCCGTACTGCGGCGACCCGGCCAGCCGGGTGACGCCCTCCGGAAGGTCGAACGTGTCGCTGTGCCACTGGAACACGGGCACTCCGGCGATGTGCCGCACGGGGGAATCGGCGCCGGCCTCGGTCGGTTCCACTGAGCGGTAGCCGATCTCATTGGTCGGTCCTCGGTAGACCGTGGCGCCGAGCGCGGTCGCCATCAGCTGGGCGCCCAGGCAGACCCCGAAGACCGGCCGGCCGGCGGCGAGCCGGGATTCGAGGAGCGTGATCTCGTCGCGCAGCGCCGGGAACCGGTCGGCCTCGTAGACGCCCATCTCCCCGCCGAGCACCACGACGAGGTCGGCGGCGTGGGGGTCGATCACGGTCACGTCTTCCCGCATGGTGTCCACGTAGCGCACGTCGTAGCCGTGCTCGAACAGCACCGGCTCGAGATTGCCGAGGTGGATCGTGTCGTCGTGGCGGAGCACGATCGCGATGCGGCTCATTCGCTGCCCTTGATCACGATCGCGTCGGTGGGAAGTTCGCGGTGCCCCGGGTCGATGAACACGTCCGGCTCGAGGTAGATCGTGCGGGCGATCGGCACGGCCTCGCGGATCCGGGCCTCGACAGCGTCGATACCGGCGGCCACGTCCGAGAACCGGGTCTCGGCGTCGAAGGCGACCTTGGCGGCCACGAGAAGCTCGTCCGGGCCGAGGTAGAGCGTCTTCAGGTGGATGATCCGGCGGGTCTCGGGGCCGGAGAGGATGGCGTGCTCGATCCTGGCGGCATCCGTGCGCCCGGCACCTTCGCCGACCAGCAGGCTCTTGGTCTCGACGCCGAGCACGATCGCCACGAGCACGAGGAGCACGCCGATGAAAAGGGTGCCGATGGCATCCCAGATCGGCTCGCCCGTGATGATGGTCAGGCCGACGCCGAGGAAGGCGAAGACGAGCCCGGCGAGGGCCGCGACGTCTTCGAGCAGCACGACGGGCAGCTCGGGGGCCTTGGCATGCCGCACGAACTGCACCCAGGTCTGCTTGCCGCGCAGGAGGTTCGCTTCCTTCACGGCCGTGCGCAGGGAGAACGATTCGAGTCCCATGGCGACCAGAAGCACGACGATCGGCAGCCAGGGCACCTCGAGCGGGTGGGGGTCCTGCAGCTTCTGCACACCCTCGTAGAGCGAGAACACGCCGCCGATGGAGAAGAGGATGATCGACACGACGAACGCGTAGACGTAGCGTTCCCTCCCGTAGCCGAACGGATGCGCCGTGTCGGCGTCCTTGCGCGACTTGCGGCCGCCGAGCAGCAGCAGCAGCTGGTTGCCGGAGTCGGCGAGTGAGTGCACTCCCTCGGCGAGCATCGACGAGGAGCCGGAAAAGGCCCACGCGATGAGCTTCGTCACGGCGATGCCCAGGTTGGCCGCCAGGGCGGCCACGATTGCTTTGCTTCCGCCGGATGCGCTCATGCAGCAATCCTAGAACGACGGGCAAAGCCGGTGTGCCGGTCACCGCGCACGGCGGCCGGACAGCAGGTCGAAACTAGACTCCCTCCATGACTACGACTGCTTCCACCACGCTCCCCACCATCGCGTTCCTGGGCGCCGGATCGATGGCCAGGGCCGTCCTGACCGGTCTGCTGACCCCGAGCGTCACCGTGGAGGGCGGCATCCGTGCCACCAACCGAACCGCGGCGAAGGCCGCCGAGCTGGGCGGCATCGACGGCGTGACCGCGTTCGCCACGGCGGAGGACCCCGAGGCCAACCTCAAGGCGGTGGCCGGCGCCCGCATCGTGATCGTGGCCGTCAAGCCGGCCATGGTGCCCGACCTGCTCACCGAGATCGCCGGCAGCCTCGAGCCGGGAACGCTCGTCGTGAGCGTCGCCGCCGGCGTCACGATCGCCACCTTCGAGTCGCTGCTGCCCGAGTCGGTGGCCGTCATCCGCTCGATGCCGAACACGCCGGCGCTCGTCGGCAGGGCGGTCACCGGGCTCAGCGCCGGCACCCGCTCCAGCGCCACCGACCTCGACCTCGCGACCGCCCTGTTCGGCACCGTCGGCGACGTGCTCGTCGTGCCGGAGAGCAAACTCGACGCGCTGAGCACCATTTCCGGCTCCGGCCCGGCCTACGTCTTCTACCTGATCGAGCAGCTCACGGCCACGGCGGTCGCCAAGGGCTTCACCCCGGAGGAGGCGGCCGTGATGGTCAACGGCACCTTCCTCGGCGCCTGCACCCTGCTGGCGGGCTCCGACCAGTCTCCGACCGAACTCCGCCGCCAGGTCACCAGCCCGAGCGGCACCACCGAGCGGGCCGTCTGGGAGCTCGAAAAGGGCGGACTCAAGGAACTCTTCGACCGGGCGACGGATGCCGCACTCGCCCGCGCCCGCGAACTCGCCGGCCACTAACCCGGCACCACCGCCGTCACGCTGAGTTGCGGGGAAAACACCTTCGTCGGCGTTGTGAAGGTGCTTTCTCCGTAACTCAGGGCTGGCGGAAGCCCCGAGCGGGTGCGGACGCTCCCGGCGGCGCTCAGGATTCGAGCGCGGCGAACCGTTCGATGTCGGACTCGGTGCCGGACACGATGATCAGGTCCTGGTCGGTGACGACGGTCTTCTCGGTCGCGTAAGTGAACGGTCGACCGGGGCTCTTCACGCCGACCACGGTGACGTTGTACTTGCGGCGCAGCCCGGATTCGGTCAGGTTGAGCCCCCGGATCGGCTTCGGCGGGATCATCTTGACCAGGGCGAAGTCGTCGTCGAACTCGATGAAGTCGAGCATGCGCCCGGAGACGAGGTGGGCGAGGCGTTCGCCGGCCTCCGCCTCGGGGAACACGACGTGGTTGGCGCCGATGCGCTCGAGGATCGTGCCGTGGGACTTGGAGATGGCCTTCGCCCAGATCTGCGGAATGCCGAGGTCGACCAGGTTCGCCACGATCAGAACGCTCGCCTCGATCGATGAACCGACGGCGCACACCGCGATGGAGAAGTCCTGCGCACCGATCTGGCGCAGGGCCTCGATCGATCGGGCATCCGCCTGGACCGCGTGGGTGACGCGCTCGGACCACTTCTGCACCAGCGCGTCGCTGTCGTCGACGGCGAGCACCTCGCGGCCCAGGCGGTCGAGCTGCCCGGCCGTCGCGGCGCCGAACCGGCCCAGGCCGATCACCAGCACGGGGGAGTCGTGTTTGAACAGCTCAGCCAACGATGGGTCTCTCTTCCGGCCGTCTGAACAACTGCCTGCTCTGGCTGGCGGCGAGTGCCGCCGCGAGAGTCACTGTACCAACGCGGCCCATGAACATCGTCGCCGCCAGCACGTACACCCCGGCGGGCGGCAGATCGGCGGTCAGACCGGTCGACAGCCCGCAGGTGGCGAACGCCGAAATCACGTCGAAGAGCACCAGGTCGAACGGGGCCTTGGAGATCTGCAGGATGAGGATGCTCGCCACGGCGACGGTCGTCGCACCCCAGAGCACGACGCTCACGGCCAGGCGCAGGATGTCGCTCGGGATGCGTCGGCCGAAGGCCTCCATCTCGGACCGACCGCTGGCCTCGGCGAAGGCCGCCAGGAACAGGACGGCGAGGGTGGTGACCTTGATGCCGCCGGCCGTGGACGCGGAACCGCCGCCGATGAACATGAGCATGTCACTGGCCAGCAGGCTCGACCCGTGCAGGTCGCTGACGTTGATCGTGGCGAAGCCGCCGGAACGGGTCATCACCGACATGAACAGCGACTGGAAGACGGTGTCGCCCACGCCGAGGGACCCGAAGGTCTTCGGGTTGTCGAACTCGAGCACGATGTAGATGACCACGCCGGCGACCAGCAGGGCGATCGTCGTGAAGAGCGTGAGCTTGACGTGCACGGACCAGCGCCGCGGCGTCCGCCAGCCGCGGGAGAGGGCATAGATGACCGGGAAGCCCAGGCTGCCGAGGAAGACGCCGAGCATGAGCGCGCCGAGGAACCACTCGTCGTTCGCGAACGGGGCAAGTCCGCCGACGTTGGGGTTGAAGCCGGTGTTGGTGAAGGCCATGGCGGCGTAGTACACGCTGTGCCAGATCGCTTCGCCCAGGGCGGCGCCGCTCGCCAGGATCCTCGGCAGCAGGAGCGCCGCGACGACCAGTTCGATCGCCAGTGCGCTGATGGCGACCGTGAGGAGCAGATTCCCCACTTCGCCCAGGCGCACCGTCTGGCCCTCGTTCACCGGGCCGGCGTGGATCCGCGACGGGTTGGTGTCGCTCGCCGCCATGAGCTTGGCGCGCAGGCCGAGCCGCCGCGAGATGACCATTCCCATCAGCGAGGCCAGGGTCAGCACGCCGACTCCGCCGATGTTCACCCCGACCACGACGAGGATGTTGCCGAACGCGGACCAGTGCGTCGCCATGTCCACCGTCGAGAGCCCCGTCACGCAGATCACCGACACCGCGGTGAACAGTGCGTCGTGGAGGGGCGTCAGGGTGCGCGCGGACGACGCGACCGGCAGGGAGAAAAGCAGCGTGAAAACGAGGATCAGGCCGGTGAAGACGAGGATGGCGAAGCGTGACGGTGACCTGCGCGCCAGGGCGTCAACCGAGTCGCGAACGCCCACGAACCATGGGGTCTGACGATGGCCGAATGACACCCCGCCCTTCGTTGCGCGCATGAATCCTCCGGGCTGGTCGGGGCCGACGACCCGTCGCCATGGTATCCCTCAGCGGGAATGACTAGCCTTGGGGCATGGCAGACATCTTCGGCGTGGTGGCGGACTCGACCCGACGCGAAATACTACGCATTCTCCTCGAGCGATACAACCAGTCGAACACCGCCGGCGGCGAGCTCAGCGTGTCGGACATCGTCGACAAGCTGGGGCTGAGCCAGCCGACCGTTTCCAAGCACCTCAAAGTGCTCCGTGAGTCCGGCCTGGTCGGCGTGCGCGAAGCCGGCCAGCACCGCTATTACCACCTGGACTATGCGCCCCTCGAGGAGATCGAGGACTGGCTGATCCCGTTCCTCAGCGTCGACTTCGACGCGTCGGCCGAGGAGTCCGCCGAGGAGACCGAGGGGCTGAAGGAGGAGCAGCGGGCCTTCGCCGCGGCCATCGGGAAGGCCTTCGCCGACACGTCATTCCAGATGGCGCATGCGGTCAAAGATGCCAAGCCGAGAAAATGGCGCAAAAACGACTAGACGGCCGTTCCGGGTAGCCCCTAGAGTTTTCATCTAGCACGTGGGTAACGTCCGTCACAGGACCGGGCCACGATCGTGAGGAGAACCCGAATGCAAGATCTCTCTGACGTACGCTTCCTGACCGTCGCCGAGGTGGCCGAGATGATGCGCGTGTCCAAGATGACCGTCTACCGGCTCGTGCACTCCGGAGAACTGCCCGCGATCCGGTTCGGCCGGTCATTCCGGGTGCCGGAATCGGCTGTTTCCGCGGTGATTCAGCGCCCGATTGCGGACACCGCGTAAGGGCCCGTTCTTTTTCCGGTAGAATGGTGTTTTCGTGTCGGCCGCGAGTCTCGCGGCGAAACCAAATCTTGTAACCAAATCTTGTGAGGTCCGTGTGGGTTCTGTAATTAAGAAGCGACGCAAGCGTATGGCGAAGAAGAAGCACCGCAAGCTGCTTCGGAAGACCCGTCACCAGCGTCGCAATAAGAAGTAGGTCGCTTCCGGACCGTTCGGTCCTCAAGCGCCGGTTCTATGCGTGAGCGCTAGGTCCTCGGACCTAGCGCTTTTTGCTTGCCCGCGCGGCCGCGGTGATGCTCCCACGTTTGAGTCGCATGATCGGCCAATGGCGCGCCGTCGCGTAGCGGTGGAGCGTCGCATCCGGATTCACGACGACGGGATTGCCTACGAGGTCGAGCAGCGGAATGTCGTTGTGCGAATCGGAGTAGGCCCAGCATCCCGTGAGGTCGGCGTCGCTGCGCAGGGCCTGCCCGCGCGCCGCCTCAGCCTTCTGGTCTCCGTGGCACACGCCATCGGTCAGGCGACCCGTGAATACACCCTCGACAGTCTCAAGCACCGTGCCGAGAGCCCCGGTGAAGCCGAGCCGCTCGGCGATCACATCGGCAACCTCCTGGGCGGTGGCCGAGACCAGCCAGACCTCGCGACCGGCTTCCAGGTGCGCCCGAGCCACGGCGACGGTTTCGGGCCAGAGCAGGCGGATGAGCCGGGCGTCGAAGATCTCCCGGCTCAGGTCGATCAGCTCGGCGCGGTTGTGGCCGACGACGACCTCGAGGGCGCGCTCGCGCACACTGGCCAGGTGCACCCGGTTCTCTCCCACCGCGATGAACCTCGCCTGCTTCCAGGCGAACGAGCTGATGTCGCGGCCGGTGATCATCCGGCGTCGCCAGGCGCCGATGCCGAGGTGGTACAGGCTCGCTCCGCGCATGAGCGTGTTATCGACATCGAAGAAGGCGATGGAGCGGGCGGCGTTGGCGTCAGGCATGTGCGCCTGAGTCTAGTTGCGCGAAGCAGCCGGAGCCAGCATAGGCTGAAGCAATGGCCACCGCACTCCTCACCCTGATCGGCAAGCCCGGATGTCACCTCTGCGACGACGCGCGGGAGCTGGTGGACAGCGTCGTCTTGAAACTCGCCGACAACCCGGCGGCACCGGCGATCGTGCTCGAGGAGCGTTCCATCCTCGACGACGCCGAGCTGAACGAACTGTACGTGGAGGACATCCCCGTGCTGCTGATCAACGGCAAGGTGCACAATTACTGGCGGATCGACCCGCTGCGACTGCGCACCGCGCTCCTGGCCGTTCAGTGAGCATTCGGCACGTCGTCTCCTGGAAACTCAGCGCGACGGACCCGGCGACCCGGGCCGACGACGCGGCCGGGATCGCATCACGCCTCGAAGCCCTCGTCGGCGTCGTGGCGGAGATCCGCTCGCTGCGGGTGGGCGCGGATGTGCTGGGCGGCGACAACTGGGACATCGTGCTGATCGCCGACTTCGACGACCTCGCCGCGGTCGCCCGCTACCAGGAGCACCCGGCGCACCAGGCGGCCGGCGCCTTCATCCGGTCGGTCGTCTCGGCCAAGATGGCCGTGGACTTCCTCGTACCGTAGGTCGCTCGACCGGCGGTGATCGAGCCCGTCGGAATCAGCGCGACAGCCGGGACGGGTCAGAGCCGGTCAGGGCTCCAGGCGCCGGTCAGGGCTCCAGGCGCGACGGGCCGCGGAAGAGGAAGGTGACCTCGCGGATGCTGGTCTGGTGCAACATCAGCATGAGCACCCGTGCCAGCCCCATCCCGAACCCGCCGTGGGTCGGCACGCCGTAGCGGAAGAAGTCCAGGTAGCCGCCGAGCTCCTCCGGGTCCAGGCCCTTCTCCTTTGCCTGCTCGACGAGAATGTCGATGCGGTGCTCGCGCTGCGCGCCGGTGGAGATCTCGGTGCCGTTGAAGATGAGGTCGTAGCTGTTGGTGACGCTCGCGTCGCCCTCGGGTCGCATGTGGTAGAACGGCCGGATGCTGGCGGCGTAGTCGGTGAGGAAGACGAATTCGTGCCCGTAGGCCTCGGCCACGTAGGCGGCGATCTGGCGCTCGCCCTCGGGGTCCATGTCGTCGTCGTCGCGCGGCACCTCGTAGCCGCGGCTCTTGACGATCTCCTTGGCCTCTGCCAGGGGGATGCGCGGGAAGGGCTGGCTCGGCACGGTCACTTCGACGCCGAACAGGGCGAGCACCTCGTCGCCGTGCTTGGCCTTGACCGCGGCGAAACCGGCGACGAGCAGCTCCTCGTGCAGCTGCATGACGTCTTCGTGGCTGTCGATCCAGCTGATCTCGGCGTCGACGCTGGTGAATTCGGTGGCGTGGCGGCTGGTGAACGACGGGTCGGCCCGGAACGCCGGTCCCACCTCGAAGACCTTGCCGAAGCCGGCCGACTGCGCCATCTGCTTGAAGAACTGGGGGCTCTGCGCGAGGTAGGCCTTGGTCTCGAAGTACTCCACCTCGAACAGCTCGGCGCGGGACTCGCTTGCGCTGGCCATCAGCTTCGGGGTGTGCAGCTCGATGAAGTCGTGTTCGACCCAGTAGCTGCGGAGCGCGTGCTCGAACGTGGTCTGGATGCGGAAGATGAGGTTCTGCTTCGGCTGGCGCAGGTCGAGGAAGCGCCAGTCCATCCGCTTGTCGAGGCTGGAGTCGGCTGCGATCGGGGTCTCCGGGATGGCGACGGTGACGAGCTCCAGGCTGGCCAGCTTGATCTCGATGCCGCCGAGCTTGACCCGCTCGTCGTGCTTGAGTTCGCCGGTGACGGTGACGAAGCTGCCCTGGGAGAGGGCGGAGATCGTGGTGGCGGGCTCGTCCGCGACGATGACGCCGTCGGCATCCGTGGTGCGCGGGTTCACCAGCTGCACCGCGCCGGACTCATCCCTGAGCACGACGAACTGCACCTTTTTCTGGTCGCGGACGGTGTCGACCCAGCCGGACACCGTGACGGTGCCATTCGAGAGGGCGGCCAGGTTCTTGATCAGTATGCGCGCAGTCACTTGGCAAGTTTAGCGGCAGGCGTCACCGGGGGCCGACAGCCGGCGCAGTCCGCGGCGCTCCCGGCGTCGTGCGCTCTCGGTGAATTCGCGGGTGGGGCATCCGTAGACTGTTCGGGTGGCAGCCAGTCAGTTACATCTCGTCCGTCACGGTGAGGTGTTCAACCCCGAACGCGTTCTGTATGGACGGCTGCCCGGCTTCGGGCTCTCCGACCTCGGCCTGGCCATGGCGGAGGCTGCGGCGGCCGACCTGGTCGAACGGGGTCGCCCGGTCGCGCGGATCGTCTCCTCGCCGCTGCAGCGCACACGCGAGTCCGCGGCGCCGATCGCGGCGGCCTTCGGCCTCCCCGTCGACATCGACCCGCGCCTGATCGAGCCGGCCAACTTCTTCGAGGGCAAGCGGATGCGCGGCCCCGACGGCGCCCTGCGCGACCCTCGCAATTGGCGGGCACTGGTCAACCCCCTCCGGCCCAGCTGGGGCGAGCCGTTCCAGTCCATCACCGAGCGGATGCTCGCCGCCATCGACGACGCGTACCACTCCGTCGACGGCGGCGACGTCGTGCTCGTCAGCCACCAGCTCCCGATCTGGATGGTGCACCGCGCGCTCTCCGGCGAACGCCTCGCGCACGATCCCCGCAAACGCCGGTGCGGTCTCTCGAGCATCACGACCCTGTCCTGGCGCGGCGACGGCCCGGTCGAGGTGGGCTATTCGAACCCCGCCGTCGACCTGCAGGCCGGCGCCACCGACGTGGGGGCGGTATGACGAACCGGGCGCGCGCGGCGATCGTCGGACTCCTGGCGGCGGCGCTGCTCCTGACCGGCTGCGCGACCGATCCGCTCGCTGCCCAGTACCGCGAGGGCAGCAACAAGGGGTTCATCGCCGGTGACGGCAGCTGGACGGAGATCCCCGCGGCCAAACGCGGCGACCCGATCACCTGGACCGGCACGAGCGAGACCGGCGCGGCCCTCTCCAGCGCCGACTACGCCGGGCAGGTCGTCGTCGTGAACTTCTGGTACGCCAGCTGCGCACCGTGCCGTGCCGAGGCCCCCGCCCTGCAGAAGCTCAGCGCGCAGTTCGAGGGCAAGGGCGCCTCCTTCGTCGGCGTCAACGTGCGCGACCAGGCCGCGAACGCGGTCGCCTTCAACGACAACTACGGTGTCGGCTACCCCTCGGTGATGGATGTCGGCGACGGGGCAATGCAACTGGCCTTCAGCGGCAGCATCCCGCCCAACGCGGTGCCGACCACGCTGGTGATCGACCGGTCCGGCCGGGTCGCCGCCCGCATCCTCGGCGAGCTGTCCTCGCCGTCCATCCTCGAGACGCTGGTCACCTCCGCGCTCGACGAGGGCGCTTAGGCGTGGACAATCCCTTCGGTGAGATCGTCTTCAGCGGGCAACTCCTCTTCGCCATCCCTGTCGCGATCCTGGCCGGCCTCGTCTCGTTCGCGTCGCCGTGCATCCTGCCCCTCGTTCCCGGCTACCTGGCCTACATCGGCGGGTTCACCGACGGGCGCACCAGCGCGGCGCGCGGGGACCGGCGCGGCCAGGGCCGGCTGCTGGCCGGCGTGGCCCTGTTCGTCCTCGGCTTCACCCTCGTCTTCGTGCTCACCGGCGTCGTCTTCGGATTCGCCGGTTTCTGGCTCAACCAGTACCGAGACCTGGTCACCCGGATCGCCGGGGTCGTCGTCATCCTGCTCGGCCTGGTCTTCGTCGGCCAGTTCGCGCGCCTGCAACGCACGGTCAAGTCCTCCTGGAAACCGCGGATGGGGTTGGCGGGAGCCCCGGTGCTCGGGGCCGTCTTCGCCGTCGGCTGGACGCCGTGCACCGGGCCGACGCTGACCGCGATCAATTCGCTCAGCCTCACCACGGGGTCACCGTGGCAGGGCGGACTGCTCGCCCTGTTCTATGCGCTCGGCCTCGGCATCCCGTTCCTGCTGATCGCGCTGGGCCTGAACTGGGCGACGGGCGCGGTGTCGTTCCTCAAACGGAACGTGCGAACGATCAATCTTTTCGGCGGCGTCCTGCTCGTCGTCATCGGCGTGCTCATGGTGAGCGGCATCTGGAATGCCTGGCTCCTCGATCTGCAAGGAGTGATTGGCAGCTATGTCCCGGCCGTCTGACCATTACGATTCCCCGGCGCCGGTCGCCGCGGAGGGCATCGTCCAGCCGCGCCTCGGCTTCGTCGGGTGGCTGCGCTGGTTCTGGCGCCAGCTCACCAATATGCGCACGGCGCTGTTCCTGCTGCTGCTGCTCGCCATCGCGGCCGTGCCGGGGTCGCTGGTGCCGCAGCGCAGCTCCGACCCGAACGGGGTCACCCAGTACTTCACCGACAACCCCGACCTTGCCCCGGCCCTGGACAAGATCCAGGCCTTCGACGTCTACTCGTCCGCCTGGTTCTCGGCGATCTACCTTCTGCTGTTCATCTCCCTGATCGGCTGCGTCATCCCGCGCACCAAGCATCACTTCCTGGCGTTGCGGGCGAAGCCGCCGCGCACGCCGGCCCGCCTGGCCCGACTGGCCGGGTTCACCACGCGCACCGCCCCGGCCGGCACGGATGCGGCGGCCGCCGTCGACTCCGCCCGCGGGCTGCTGCGGGCCGGCGGTTACCGGGTCGCCCTGTTCGACAGTGCGCCGCAGGCCGATGTGCGGGAGTTCTCGGTCTCGGCCGAGCGGGGCTATCTCCGGGAAACCGGCAACCTCGTCTTCCACTTCGCCCTCGTCGGCATCCTGATCACGGTCGGGTTCGGCAGCGGTTTCGGGTTCAGCGGGCAGCGGGTGCTGGTCGAAGGCCAGACCTTCGTGAACACGCTGCTGGCCTATGACTCGTTCAACCCCGGCCGGTTCTTCAACGACGACAGCCTCGACCCGTACAAGCTCACCCTCAACGACTTCCAGGTCACCTACGAGACGAAGAACCTCAAGGCCTACGGCCAGCCGATCGACTTCACCGCCGGCGTGAGCGTCACCCGGCGGGGACAGGCGGCCGAGACCGGCGAGGTCAAGGTCAACTCCCCGATGCGCACCGGCGGCACCGACGTGTACCTGCTCGGCAACGGCTACGCGCCGTCGATCACGGTGAAGAACCCGCAGGGCGACGTCGTCTTCACCGACGCGGTGCCGTTCCTGCCGCAGGATGCCAATCTCACCTCGCTCGGGGTGATCAAGGTCCCCGATGGGCTGGCGAAGCAGCTCGGCATGATCGGCTTCTTCTACCCCACCCAGGCCAAGGCCACCTCCGGAGCGTTCTACTCCTCGTTCCCCGACCTCGAGTACCCGCTGCTCACGCTCAACGTCTATTCCGGCGACCTCGGCCTGGACGCGGGGGTACCGACATCCGTCTACTCCCTCGACACCGACAAGATGACCCAGCTCACCGGTGGCAAGACCGGCACGAAGTCGATCGAGCTCAAGCCGGGGGAGACCCAGCAGCTGCCGAACGGGCTCGGCTCGGTCACTTTCGACGACGCGCACCCCGGGGCGAAGGCCGGCGACTTCTCCGGCTCGGTGCTCCGGTTCGCCTCGTTCGACATCCACCACGACCCCACCCAGCTCTGGGTGCTGTCCTTCGCGGTGCTCGCCCTGCTCGGGTTGCTGACCAGCCTGTTCGTGCCGCGCCGACGCGTCTGGGTGAAGGCCGTCGAGGAAGCCGACGGTTCGGTGCGACTCGAGTACGCCGGGCTCGCCCGCGGCGAAGACCCAGCCCTCGAATCCGTGGTGGCCTCCCTCGCCGACCGGCACTCGGACCTGCTGTTATCCTCCCAATTGGCCGCCCCGGCTCCCGAACACACTTAGGCTGACACAGTGAATCTCAACGAGCTCTCGATCCTGAGCCTGTACTCGGCCATGGCGGTCTACGCCCTGGCGTTCATCGCCTTCTCCTTCGACCTGGCCAAGCGCTCAGCGGCGGTGAGCCAGGCCCAGGGCGACGCGCTTCGATCGGCAGGCCCGGAGTCCGCGCGCTCGGCCGGGGGGGCGGGTGGCACCGCCACCCTCACCCGGATCAGCGCGCGCATCGTCAACGACGCGTCGACGCCGTACGGGCGTTCGCCCAGCCTGCGCGTCGGAGTGTCCCTCACCGTGCTCGCCTGGCTGATCCACCTCGTCGCAGACGTGCTCCGGGGTCTCGCGGCCGGCCGGGTGCCGTGGGCGAACATGTACGAGTTCGCGATGACCGGCACCCTGCTGATCGTGACCGTGTTCCTCATCGTGCTCACCCGGGCCGACCTCCGCTTCCTCGGCACCTTCGTGACCGGCATGGTGCTCGTGCTGCTCGGCATCGCGGCCCTGCGCTTCTACGTCGAGGTCGCCCCGCTGCCGCCTGCGCTGCAGTCCGCCTGGCTCGTCATCCACGTGTTCGTCGCGTCGCTGGGCACCGGATTCTTCGCCCTCGGGTTCGCTCTCTCGGCCGTGCAACTGCTCCAGTTCCGGCGGGAAGCGGCGCTCGGTGCCGCGTCGTCGGTGCCGGCCGGGTCGGTGCCGGCCGGGTCGGTGCCGGCCGGGTCAGTGCCGGCCGGGTCGGTGCCGGCGGTCACCGTGCCGGATGGTGCGACGGCCCTGGCATGGAAGAACCCGCTCCGGTTCCTCGCCACCCTGCCCTCAGCGGCAACCCTGGAGAACCTGGCCTACCGGGTGAACATCATCGGCTTCATCCTCTGGACCTTCACCCTGATGGCCGGGTCGATCTGGGCCGAGAAGGCCTGGGGCCGGTACTGGGGCTGGGACACCAAGGAGGTCTGGACCTTCATCATCTGGACCATCTACGCCGGGTACATCCACGCCAGGGCGACCCGCGGCTGGCGCGGCTCCCGGTCGGCGTGGCTCGCGATCGTCGGGTTCAGCGCCGTGATGTTCAACTTCGGCATCGTCAACGTGTTCTTCAAGGGACTGCACGCCTACTCCGGCCTCTGACCCGTCGAATTCGACGAGGCAGGTCAGTCGGCGAGGAGGGCGTAGCAGCGTTCGAGGCGGGCCAGCCACCAGTCGCGCCGTTCGGCGGATGCCGCGTAGCGGTCGAGCAGGTCAGGGTCAGGGGTGCCCCGGCGCACCGGGATGCTGCCGCCGACCGGCAGGATCGGCTCCCGGGTGACGTCCGCCGCGAGCAGTGAGGCGGTGCCGAGACCGCAGTCGTAGTCGAGGCCCGGGATGGCGGCGGCAAGGTGCGCGCCCATCGCGATGCCGACCGAGGTTTCGAGGGCGCTCGAGACGACGACGGGCAGGCCCGCCTCCGCGACGAGGGCGAGGGCGACGTGGATCCCGCCGAGGGGCGCCGCCTTGATCACGAGGATGTCCGCCGAGCCGGTGGTCGCGACGAGCAGCGGGTCGTCGGCACGGCGTACGCTCTCGTCGGCGGCGACGGGGATTCCGAGGTAGTCGGCGGAGCGGCGGCGGATCTCGGCAAGCTCCTCGATGCTCGCGCACGGCTGTTCGACGTACTCGAGGTCGAACTCGCCGAGGGCGTTCAGGGCGTGCTCGGCCTCGTCCACGTTCCACAACCCGTTCGCGTCGACCCGGATGCGTCCCTCCGGCCCGAGAACGTCCCGCACGGCCCGCACCCGGGCAACATCGTCGGCGAGGGTCTGGCCGGGGGCCGCGACCTTCACCTTCGCGGTGCGGCAGCCGGGGAAACGGGCGAGCACGCCGGCCACTTCGGCCGCGTCGACGGCCGGCACGGTGGCGTTGACCGGGATGCGGTCGCGGAGCAGGGCCGGGGTCTTCTCCCAGCCGAAGTCGATGGCGGCGCGCAGCCAGACGGCGGCCTCGGCGTCGTCGTACTCGGCGAACGGGGAGAACTCGGTCCAGCCCTCCGGACCCTGCAGCAGCAGCGCCTCACGGCTGTCGATGCCGCGAAAACGCGTGACCAACGGCAACGCGACGACGCGGGCCGTTCCGAGCAGATCGTCCAGTGCAGGAAGCATGTTCCCAGTGTGCCAGCAGCGCGGGTGGGTCAGAGACCGTCCTGCCCGAACACCCCGTCCACGTCGAGATCGATGTCCGCGCCGTCCTCCGGCTTCACATTGAGCACGGCGAAGGGGATGCCGGGGGCGATGAGCAGGTAGGCGTCCTCGAACCGGCCGCCGCCGCTGTTCACCATCAGCCAGTATGGTTTGCCGGTCGTGATCGCCGCATCGATCTCGGCCTGGATCGAGTCGATCGAGCGGCCGGCGAGGGAGTACTGCTGGCCACCGTAGACGATGTCAACGCGGTTCATGAGTCATCCTTCACTGTCACGACGGCTGTGGCGCGGTGCGGCTCCGGGACCAGCTGCAGGCCGCCGGAGGAATTCGCGGTGAGCATCAGGGCTTCGATCCACTCCCGGTTGAGGCTGGGCGACCGGCCGCCGAAGTACTTGTAGGTCAGGGGGATGGCCGGGTGCAGCCAGATGGTGCTTCGGCCGTCCCCACCCTGGGGATCGTCGCGCCAGGTGAAATAGAAGCACTCGCCGCGACGCAGCTTCGCGCCGATGACGACCTGGATGTGGGCTAAGACCCGATCATCGAAGTCGGCCGACAACGTCGAGTTGTAGGTCAGCTTGCCCATCTCAAAACCCCCATTTTAGTGATTACAAGCGACAATACGCGCGAACTGTGGTATCGGCATACTCTCAGTTCGGGGGGAAGCCGGGCGTCAATCCCGGAGGTACCGTTCGAGACGAGGCACGTGCAGGAGAGCCAGGGCCCGCTTCTCGATCTGCCGCACGCGTTCCCGGGTGACACCCTGGATCACGGCGATCTGGTCGAGGGTGCGCGGCTCGTCCCCATCCAGGCCGAACCGGGCGATGAGGATGGCCCGTTCGCGCGGCGGCAGGGCATCCAGGTAGAAGCCGATGTCGGCCGCCCGGAGGGTGATGGTGGCGTATTCGTCGGGCTGGGGCAGATCGTCGTCGATGATCAGCTCGGAGATGTCCCCGATCCCGTCGCCCACCGGCGCGTGCAGCGAGATCGGCTCGTTGTCGTACTGGAGCAGCCGGGAGACATCCCTGGCCGGGATCTGCGCCGCGTCGGAGAGCTCACGCAGGGTCGGGTCGCGGTCGAGAGTGCTCGTCAGGTCACGCCGGATGCGCTTGATCTTGTTGAGCTTCTCCGCGGTGTGCACGGGGATGCGGATCATCCGGGACTTGTCGGCCATCCCACGGTGGATGGCCTGGCGGATCCACCAGGTGGCGTAGGTCGAGAACTTGTAGCCGGTCATGAAGTCGTACTTCTCCACCGCGCGAACCAGGCCGATGTTCCCGTCCTGCACGAGGTCCATGATCGGGACGCCCCGGCCGGAGTAGTGCTTGGCGATGCTCACCACCAGGCGGAGGTTCGCCTCGATGAAGTGGTTCTTCGCCCGGCCGCCGTCGTGGGCCAGCCAGGCCAGCTCGCGGGCATAGGCCGGATCCGACACTCCCCGGGTCAGCCGTTCGGCGGCGAACAGGCCCACCTCGATGCGGCGGGCGAGCTCGACCTCGTCGAGGGCGGTGAGCAGAGGGCCCTTCCCGATGCGGCGCAGGTAGTCGCCGAAAGCGTCCGTGGACGCCCGGCTGTACCGGGAGACGGAGGTGGAACCGGTTCCCCGGCTGGGCGAGGAGGCGGCCGGCGGCGCGGACTGCAGCGGGGCCGAAAGCGGTGTCTGGATCAGGGCGCTCATCAGCGCACCGCCCCGACGTGGGCAGATCGGGAAACGATCTCAATAGTGTCCACGAAACGGCGGTTTCCCTCAGCGCGGATCGCGTCACTCGCGTTCACATCGTTGTGGATTGCTGCCCCTGCGTCATATCCAGCCATGACTACCTCCGGGTAGATCTCGGGTGATCTCAGGTCATCAGTACACATGGTGAAAACCTGACGCTCAAGGGGGTTGACTTCTCGTCCCAGCAAGGAGTAATTGAGGTCTCCTCACGGCGTGTCGGCGCGGTGCACTCGGCCCTGATCTGCTATTCGGGTGTCGCGAGCGACCCCGTCGGAGGGCCGGCGCCGCCCCCGCCCGCGTAGGCTGGCGGGATGACCGAACAGGTGTCCGAAATCTTCGATCCGAGCCAATGGCGGGAGGTCGCCGGTTTCGACGGACTCACCGATGTGACCTATCACCACGACCTGACCGGGCAGATCGCCCGGGTGGCCTTCAACCGGCCGGAGGTGCGGAACGCGTTCCGCCCGCACACGGTCGACGAGCTTCACGCGGCGCTCGAGGACGCGCGGGTCAACCCGCGGATCGGCGTCGTGCTGCTCACCGGCAACGGGCCCAGTCCCAAGGACGGCGGCTGGGCGTTCTGCTCGGGCGGTGACCAGCGCATCCGCGGCCGCGACGGCTACAAGTACGCCGACGGCGAGACCGCCACCGGCATCGACAAGGCCCGCGGCGGCCGGTTGCACATCCTCGAGGTGCAGCGCCTGATCCGGTTCATGCCCAAGGTCGTCATCGCGGTCATCCCCGGTTGGGCGGCCGGCGGCGGTCACTCCCTGCACGTCGTCTGCGACCTCAGCATCGCCAGCGCCGAGCACGGCAAGTTCAAGCAGACGGATGCCGACGTCGGCTCCTTCGACGCCGGCTACGGCAGCGCCTACTTCGCCCGCCAGGTCGGTCAGAAGGCCGCGCGGGAGGTCTTCTTCCTTGCCCGCGAGTACTCCGCGCAGCGCGCCCTCGAGATGGGCGCCGTCAATGCCGTCGTGCCGCACGCCGAGCTCGAGACCGAGGCGCTGGACTGGGCGCGCACCATTCTGACCAAGTCGCCCACCGCCATCCGGATGCTCAAATTCGCCTTCAACGCCGTCGACGACGGACTCGTCGGCCAGCAGGTCTTCGCGGGGGAGGCCACCCGCCTCGCCTACGGCACAGACGAAGCCGTCGAGGGGCGCGACGCGTTCCTCGAGAAGCGCGACCCCGACTGGGGCCCCTACGACTGGCAGTTCTAGCGGTGACCCGTGAGCTCCGCACCGTTCCGGCAGGCGAGCCCCTCGACCTGATGGTGCTCCTGCGGGAGGCGCTCGCCGGCGCCGGCCCCGCCCTGCTCCCGGTGCCGGCCCTGCTCCCGGTGCCCGGGGTCGCCGGGGGGACCACAGTGCCGCGCCGGGTGGCCGTGGTGATCGAGACGTCCGGGTCGACGGATGTCCCCAAACGGGTGATGCTCGGCACCGACGCGCTGCTCAGCAGCGCGGCCGCCTCCACCGTGGCCCTCGGTGGTGCCGGCCAGTGGCTGCTCGCGCTCCCGGCGCACTACATCGCGGGCGTGCAGGTGCTCGTGCGGTCGATCGCGGCCCAGACCACCCCGGTGGTGCTTCCCGGCGGGCACTTCGACCTGGCGGCCTTCCAGGCCGGCGCGGAGCGGCTGGTCGAACCGCTGCGGTACACCTCCCTCGTGCCGGCCCAGCTGGCCCGGCTCGTGGCCGCGGCCGATGGCGACCGTCGCCTGCTCGGCGTGCTCCGCCGATTCACCGGAATCCTCGTCGGCGGGCAGGCCACCCCCGACGGCCTCCTCGCCCGCGCCGCGGACCTCGACCTGCGAGTGGTGCGCACCTACGGTTCGTCGGAGACGGCCGGCGGCTGCGTCTACGACGGGCTGCCGATCGGCGACACCCTGGTGCGCGCCGTCGACGGGCAGCTCGAGATCTCGGGGTCGGTGCTGGCCGAGGGCTACCTCGGCGACCCTGACCTGACCCGGGAACGCTTCAGGCAGGTGCGCGGGGTGCGCTGGTATCGCACCGGCGACCTGGGCGAGGTCGACCCGGCCACCGGTGTCGTGCGGGTGCTCGGGCGCCAGGACAACGTCATCATCTCGGGCGGCGAGAAGGTGTCCCTCGACGCCGTGGAGCGGGTCGTGCGCTCGCTTCCCGGCCTGGCCGACGCCGTGGCGGTCGCGGCGGACGATGACCGCTGGGGCCAGGTGCCGGTCGTCGTCGTCCCGTCCCCGGCGGACCCGGCAGCGCACCCTCCCCTGACGCCCGGCCCGGAGCCGCTCGACCGGGTGAGGGCCGCGACGGGGGCCGTGCTCGGTCCCGCGGCGCGGCCGGCGCGGCTCGTCGTCGTCGCCTCGATTCCGCTCCTCGCGTCCGGCAAGCCGGATCGCCAGGAGCTCGCGCGACTGGCCGGGGCCACCACGAAGTAGCATGAATGCGTGGCACAACCAGCGCGGCCGATCAGGCCCAAAATGCAGCGTTTGAACCCCTCGGCGTCCACCGGGGCACAGCCCGGTTCGGGCAGAACGGCCGGCTCCGGCAAGACGACCGGGAAATCGGGCAACCCCGCCAAGCGGAACGCCCCCCGGACCAGCGGGGCGGCTGCCGGCCGGCCCGCGACGGCCGGCGACTGGGTGTCCGGCGCGCGCCTCCGCACGCTTCCGCTGGCCATCGCGCCGGTGGCCCTCGGCACCGGGGCGGCCATCGTCGCCAGCGGACCGGGCACCTACCACTGGGTGCGGGCGCTGCTCGCGCTGATGGTGGCGCTTTCCCTGCAGATCGGCGTCAACTACGCCAATGACTATTCGGACGGCATCCGCGGCACCGACGCCAACCGCATCGGACCGGCCCGGCTGACCGGTGGCGGCGCGGCACGGCCGCGCGCGGTGCTGACCGTGGCCCTGGCCTTCTTCGCGCTCGCCGCGCTGGCCGGCCTCACCCTCGTCGTGCTGACCGGTCAGTGGTGGCTGCTGCTGGTCGGCGCCGCGGCCATCGTCGCCGCCTGGTTCTACACCGGCGGACGTCGTCCCTACGGCTACTTCGGCCTCGGCGAGCTCTTCGTGTTCGTGTTCTTCGGCCTCGTCGCCACGCTCGGCACCACGTTCGTGCAGGTGAGCACCGTCAACACGGAAAGCTGGCTGAGCGGGGTCGGCATCGGCCTGATCGCCTGCGCCGTGTTGATGGTGAACAACCTGCGCGACCTCGAACCCGACCGGGCCTCCGGAAAGCGCACCCTCGCGGTGCTGATTGGCGGCACGGCCTCGCGGGTCGTGTTCTGCGTCTTCCTGCTCGTGCCGTTCCTGATCGCCGGGTTCTTCGGGCTGTTCTACCCGCTGGCCTGGTTCACGTTCTTTGTGTTGTTCCTGGCTGTGCCCGCCGGCCTCATCGTCGTCACCGCGACCACGTCGAAGGAGCTCGTTCTCGCGCTGAAACTGACCAGCCTCGCGGCCCTGGCCTACGGCGTGTTACTCGCCCTGGCGTTCGCGCTGTAGCGCGTCACCCGCAGCGCGGTCGATCGCCGCGTCCTCGGACTCGGCGTCGGTGTGGGCCGTCTCTGCGACCGGGTGCCGGGCCTCGTACAGCCCGCGGGCGACCTGCTCGCGGGGCTTGCGCAGGAAGAGGTAGGACAGGCAGACGCCGATCAATGCCGCGACGAGGGCCGCGATCCACCAGGTGATCTGCAGTGCCAGCAGGATCGTGAGCGGAACGGCGAACAGGAGCACGCGGTAGACGGAGTAGGTCACCCAGGCGGGAACAGCTTTCATGGTTCCAGCTTAGGTCTCCGTCCCGCAGCTACACACCGATCTCTCGGCTGGGCGCTCTAGAATGACCAGATGGTCAAGGTGTGGATTGTCGTGGGGCTAGCGGTCGTCATCCTGACCGTCTATTCCCTGGTCGACTGTGCGACCACCGCCCACAATCGCGTGCGAGGACTGCCGCGCTGGGTGTGGATGTTCGTCATCTTCCTGGTCCCGGTCGTGGGCCCGCTGCTCTGGCTGATCGTGGGCCGCGGCCGCCGCGGCGCGGGCGTCACCCGGTCGATGGCCCCCGACGACGACCTCGATTTCCTCAAAGGCCTCGGCCGGCAGAAGACCGACGAGGAGCGCATCCGTGCCCTCGAACAGGAACTGGCCGACCTCGACAAGCCCGACCCGCGCACGGGCTCGACCGGCACCCCCGGGCCGGCCGGTTCGACCGGTTCGACCGGTACGACCGGTTCGACTGGTTCGACCGGTACGACGGGTTTCGACCCCAAACAGGCAGATCCGGGCGAGGGCGAACTGCCCGGCCGACGGGATGCCTGAGGCGTCAGGCAGCGGCAGCCCGGCCACCGATTTCAGCGTCGCGCTCCTCGGTGAGTTCCTGCGGCTCGGCGTGCGCGACGTCGTCCTCAGCCCCGGCGCCCGGTCGCAGGCGCTCGCCCTGGTCTGTGCCGAACTCGAGCGGCTCGACCTGATCCGGCTGCATGTGCGCATCGACGAGCGCGGCGCCGGCTTCCTGGCGCTCGGCCTGGCCGTCGAGTCCGGCCGCCCGGCCCTGGTCATCTGCACGTCCGGCACCGCCGTGGCCAACCTCCACCCCGCCGTGCTCGAGGCGCACCACTCCGGGGTGCCGATGATCCTGATCACGGCCGACCGGCCCGACGAGTTGCGCGGCATCCGTTCGAACCAGACCACGGTGCAGCCCGGGCTGTTCGGGCCGGCGACACGGCTCTGCGTGGACGTGCCGGCGCCGGCCGGGGGACCGGGGGAGGCGGCGGCTGCCGCGGCGCTGGCGGCACAGGCGACGGATGCGGCCACCGGCCGGGACTCCGCCGACCCGGGCCCGGTGCAGCTGAACCTCGCCTTCCGGGAACCGCTCTCGGCGCCGGTCGACCTGACGGAACACTTCCTTCCTGCCGTCGACTCGCCGGCCCCGGTGCGGCCGCGGCCCGAGCCCGCCCCCGCGGTGCGGGTGGCGGCCGGCCCGCGCACCGTGGTCATCGCCGGCACCGGTGCCACAGCGGCGGCCGAGGCCTTCGCCCGTTCCGGCGGCTGGCCGCTGCTCGCCGAGGTCAGCAGCGGGGCGCGCTTCGGCCCGAACCTGGTCGGCGCCTACCGTGAGCTGCTCCAGGCCGGCGAGTTCGGCGGCCGCGTGGAGCGGGCCGTCGTGTTCGGCCACCCCACGCTCAGCCGGGAGATCCCGGCGCTGCTCCAGAGGGACGACGTCGACACCATCGTCGTGGCGGCGACCGGCGCCGAATGGTTCAACCCCGGCCGACGGGTGCGGGTGTTCGCCCGGTCGGTCATCGCCGACGAGACGACCGTCGCGGCCGCCGGAACCCGCGAGGCCCGGGAATGGCTCGGCCGGTGGGTGATGACCAGCCGTCAGCTGCTCGACGGCTCACCCGACCTGGCCACGCCCCCGGTCGGCGAACGCGGGATGACCCGCGCCGAACTCGCCGCCCTCCGCGCCCCGGTCACCCGGCCGATGCTCGTCGACGCCGTGTGGCGCGCGTCCTGGCCCCACGACCGCCTCGTGCTCGGCGCCTCCCGACTGATCCGCGAGGCCGACCGGCTTGTCGGCGGCAAGAAGATCCCGGTGCACTCCAACCGCGGCCTCGCCGGGATCGACGGCACGGTGGCCACGGCCGTCGGCATCGCCCTGGCCAGCCAGTTCGGCCCGGAGCCGCGCCCGGCCGGGGTCACCCGGCTGCTGCTCGGCGACCTCGCGCTGCTGCACGACGCCGGTTCCCTCCTGCTCACGCCGGGCGAACCACGTCCTCGCCTGCAGGTCATCGTCGGCAATGACGGCGGCGGAACCATCTTCGACGGTCTCGAGGTTGCGGCATCCGCCCGCACGGAATCGGTCGCCCGGGTGCTCTTCACCCCGCAGCGCATGGACTTCGCGCAGCTCGCAGCCGCCTACGGCTGGGAGTACGGCCGCGCCGGCACGCGGAGCGAACTCGAGCAGGCCCTGACCATGCCGCCGCCCGGGCCGAGCCTCCTCGAGGTTCCGCTCGCCCGGTAGCCCGGGCACCAGGCCGGGGTGTGCTCTGGCGCGGCACCGGGCCGCTGCGCCAGAATGGCGTCCACCGGCGAATGATCGCCGGCACCGGCAAGGTGGACGAAAGGTGCACCGTGGGCGACCTCACGAAGAAGTTCTGGAACGACGACCCGATCTCGCTGCTCAGGGTGGGACCCGGTTTCCGGCTCGCCGAGGTCGACCCCGGCTCGACCCCGGGCTTCGACGGTGTGGACAAGCGGAACGCGGACGACGCGCTTGCCGAGGGGGTCGGCGTGCTGTCCACCCTGCAGGAGAAGCTGTTCGCGTGCGGCAAGTTCGGTGACACCCGACGGGTGCTGCTCGTGCTGCAGGCGATGGACACGGCGGGCAAGGGCGGGATCGTGCGGCATGTCGTCGGCTCGGTCGACCCGCAGGGCGTGCGGCTGTACGCGTTCAAGGCCCCGACCGAGGAGGAGCGGGCGCACGACTTCCTCTGGCGGGTGCGGAAACGCCTGCCGGACGCCGGCCTGATCGGGGTCTTCGACCGTTCGCACTACGAGGACGTGCTGATCGCCCGGGTGCGCCGGCTGGCGCCGTCGGCCGAACTCGAGGCCCGCTACGGCCAGATTGGGGAATTCGAGCAGCAGCTCGCCGACGAGGGAACCACGATCGTCAAGGTCATGCTCCAGATCGGCTCGGACGACCAGAAGGCCCGGCTGATGGAGCGACTCGACCGCCCGGACAAGCACTGGAAGTACAACCCGGGTGACGTCGACGAGCGGCTGCGCTGGGACGAGTACCAGGAGGCCTACCAGCTCGCCCTGGAACGCACGTCGACGCCGGCGGCCCCCTGGTTCGTCGTGCCGGCGGAGAAGAAATGGTACGCCCGCCTCGCCGTGCAGCACCTGCTCATCGACGCCCTCGAGCGGCTGCACCTCGACTGGCCGCCGGCCGCCTTCGACGTGGCCGCGGAGAAGGCCCGGCTGGCCGCCACCTGACCTCTCCTGCCCCGCCCGGCCCCGCGGGCCCCGCGTCGAGATCGCCCTTTTCGGTCGAAGCCGACTCGCGCACCGGTCGGTCTCGACCGGAACGGACGATCTGGGCGATCTGGGCGACCTGGGCGGGCGGGCGGTCGCGCGGGCGGGGTGGCGTCAGCCGAAGGCTTCGACGACCGGGCGGAACTTCATCCGGGTTTCGGCGAGTTCACGGTCGGGTTCGGAGTCCAGCACGATTCCGCAGCCGGCGTAGGCGGTGACGTCTCCGGCGGGAGTGACCTGCGCGCAGCGCAGCGCGATCGCCCATTCGCCGTCACCGTCGGCACCGACCCAGCCGACCGGCCCGGCGTACCGGCCCCGGTCGAACGGCTCCAACTCGCGGATCAGCGCGAGCGCCGTCTCCGTCGGCGTGCCGGCGACCGCTGCGGTCGGATGCATCGCCGCGATCAGGTCGAGGGAGTTCGACCCGTCGCTGAGGGTGCCCTCGACATCCGTCGCGAGGTGCCAGAGGTTGGGCAGTTTCACGGTGAACGGGATCTCGCTCGTGGTCAGGTGCGAGGTGTGCGGGCGCAGCGAGGCGAGCACGCTCTGCACGGCGAAGGCGTGCTCGTCGCCGTCCTTGGACGAGGTGGCCAGGTGCAGCGCGGCCTCGAGGTCGGATGCCGCGTCCGCCCCGCGGGACATCGTGCCGGCCAGCACCCGGGCATTGACCTCGCCGTGGTCGGCGCGGATCAGCGTTTCGGGGCTCGACCCGACGAGACCGTCGACCGCGTACGTCCAGCAGTCCGGGTAGCCGAGGGCGAGTTCGCTCACGGCCCGGCGCAGGTCGGATTCGGCGGGCAGGCGCCCGACGAGATCCCGGGCCAGGACGACCTTGTTGAGGTCGGCGGCGGCGATCCGTTCGACGGCCTCGCCCACCGCGGTGCGGTAGCCGTCGGCGGTCAGCGCGCCCGGCAGGAGCGAGATGCGGTACTCGTTGCCCAGCGGCCGCAGGGCGAGCGGGATCTCGGGCCGGGTGCCGCCGGTGGGCCAGATCCGGGTGACCCAGCACTGGTCGTCCTCGCGGCCGACGATGACCTGCGGCACGATCAGCACGCTGGTCTGGGCTGACGACGCGTCGAAGGCGAACGCCCCGAAGGCGAGCAGCCCGGTGCCGGTGCGGGAGAGCGGATCGGTCACGGTGGCCGCGGCGACCACGTCCCGCCAGGCTGCGGCGGCATCCGTCAATCGGGTCGGACCGGAGAACTCGAGCCGCAGGGCCGTGCCGATGCCGGCCAGACCCTGGTTGCGCCGCATCCAGAGCAGCGGCTCGTGGCTGTCGAGCAGAAGGATGAGTTGGCGGACGTCGGCGATAGGAGTGGTTTCGACCGTCAGGGCCTGCGCATTCACTCGCCCAGCCTATGCCAGCGGGGGTGGACGCCGGGCGTGTGCGCGGGCAATCTAGACTGAGGGAGTGAGCAGAGCAGACCTCAATAAGCAGCCCGAGCAGGTTGCTGCCATGTTCGACCAGGTCTCCACCCACTATGACCGCACCAATGCGGTCTTGTCGGTCGGGAACGCGGCCCTCTGGCGGATGGCGGCGACCCGGGCCGTGGCCCCGCAAGCGGGCGACCGGATCCTCGACATCGCCGCCGGCACCGGCACCTCCAGCGTGGCGCTGACCCGGACCGGTGCGCACGTCGTGGCCGCGGACTTCTCCGCCGGGATGATCAAGGTCGGCCGGGAACGCCACGCCGGCAACCCGCTGATCGAGTTCGTGCAGGCTGATGCCACCGCGCTGCCCTTCGCCGACAACGAGTTCGATGCCGTGACGATCTCCTTCGGGCTGCGGAACGTCGTCGAGCCGAAGAAGGCCATCGCCGAGTTCTACCGGGTGACCAAGCCCGGCGGGCGCATCGTGATCTGCGAGTTCTCCACCCCGCCGTTCACGCCTGTCCGCGCCGCCTACTTCGCCTATCTCAACCACGTCATGCCCCTGGTCGTGAAGCTGGCCTCCTCCAACGCGGAGGCGTACGACTACCTCGGCGAGTCGATCGCCGCCTGGCCGAACCAGGCCACTCTGAGCAGCTGGCTGCGGGATGCCGGCTACGAGGCTGTGGCGTACCGCAACCTGTCCCTGGGCATCGTGGCCCTGCATCGCGGCGTCAAGCCGGCGAACGCAGAAGACACGGCCGCCGCGGATACCACTTCCTGAGTCCTCCCAGTTCCGATCGATAGGCTGACCGAGTGAAACCGAGCGTGCCCCTGTTCCGCCGCGGCTCTTCCGTGACGAGCCAGCTCGGCCTCAGCGATCGCATTTTCTCGTCGAAAGGCGACCGCGGCCTCGCGGCCGGCATCGACGTCGGCCTCGAACAGGTCGAGGCGAGCCTGCTCAGCGAGGTCACCTTCGCCGACGGGGTCGCGAACGTCACCAGCCGATACCTCCTGAACGCGGGCGGCAAGCGCGTGCGCCCGATGCTCGCCCTGCTCACCGCCCACCTCGGCAGCGGCGTGCTCGACGAGGTGGTCACCGCAGCCACCGCGATCGAGATCACCCACCTGGCCTCGCTGTATCACGACGACGTGATGGACGACGCGCACCAGCGCCGCGGGGTGCCCAGCGCCCAGACCGTGTGGGGAAACTCCATTGCGATCCTCACCGGGGACCTCCTGTTCGCGCGGGCCAGCCAGTTGATGGCCCGGCTGGGAGAGCGGGCGATCCGCCTGCAGGCAGACACCTTCGAACGTCTCGTGCTCGGCCAGCTGCACGAGACAGTCGGGCCGCACGACGGTGAAGACCCGGTGGAGCACTACATCCAGGTTCTCGCCGACAAGACCGGCTCGCTGATCGCAGCCGCGGCCCAGGCCGGGGTCATCTTCTCGGACGCGTCCGACGACTACGAGCGCCCGGTGGTGCAGTTCGGCGAGAAGATCGGCGTCGCCTTCCAGCTCATCGACGACGTGCTCGACCTGTCCCCCCAGCCGGAGGAAACGGGCAAGTTCGCCGGCACCGACCTCCGCGCCGGCGTGGCGACCCTGCCGGTGCTCCGGCTCCGGGAACGCGCGCCAGGCGACGCGGGCGCGGCCGCACTGCTGGCCAGGCTCGAACGCGACGTGATGGCCCCCGGCGCCGCCGCCGGCGAGGCGGCGGACTCGGCCATCGCCGCCCTCCGCGAGCACGACGTCACCACCCAGACCCTCTCCGAGGCGCACGGCTGGGCGCGCGACGCCGTCGCCGCGCTCTCCCCGCTGCCCGACGGATCCGTGAAGAAGGCGCTCACGCGATTCGCGGACACGATCGTCGAGCGATCCAGTTAGAAAGGCTTCCATGACCAAGTTGCGATTGGCCATCGTCGGCGCGGGACCTGCCGGCATCTACGCCGCCGACATCCTGCTCAAGGCCGAACGGAATTTCGACGTGTCGATCGACCTGTTCGACCACCTCCCGGCACCCTACGGACTGGTGCGCTACGGCGTCGCACCCGACCACCCGCGGATCAAGGGCATCATCACCGCGCTGCGCGACGTGCTCGACCGCGGCGACATCCGGGTATTCGGAAACGTGCGGTTCGGCGTCGACATCACCATGGACGACCTGAAGACGCACTACAACGCGGTCATCTTCGCCACGGGCGCCGTGCGCGACGCCGACCTCAAGATCCCCGGGATCGAGCTGGAGGGCTCCTACGGGGCCGCCCGGTTCGTCAGCTGGTTCGACGGGCACCCCGATTATCCGCGCACCTGGCCGCTCGAGGCCAGGCAGGTCGCGGTCATCGGCAACGGGAACGTGGCCCTGGACGTGTCGCGCATGCTGGCCAAGCACGCGGACGACCTGCTGCCCACGGAGATCCCGGCCAACGTCTACGAGGGGCTCCAGGCGTCCGCCGTCACCGACGTGCACGTGTTCGGCCGGCGCGGCCCGACCTCGGTCAAGTTCACCCCGCTCGAACTGCGCGAACTCGGCGAACTGCCCGACGTGGACATCGTCGTCTACGACGAGGACTTCGACTACGACGACGCCGCGCGCGACGCCGTGGCCAGCAACAAGCAGGTCTTCGTCATCGACAAGGTGCTGAACAAGTGGCGCGAGCGCCCGGCCGGCACCGCCAGCCGCCGGCTGCACCTGCACTTCTTCGCCAAGCCGGTCGAACTCGTCGACGACGGCACGGGCCGGGTCGGCGCGATCCGGTACGAGCGCACCAAACCCGACGGGCACGGCGGCGTCGTCGGCACCGGCGAGATCCGCGAGCTCCCGGTTCAAGCCGTCTACCGCGCCGTCGGCTACTTCGGCTCCCCACTGCCCGGTGTGCCGTTCGACAAGAAGCGCGGCGTCATCCCCAACCGCGAGGGTCAGGTGCTCTGGAAGGGCGAACCGGACTCCGGATCGGCCAGCGCCAACCAGCAGCTCTACGGCGTCTACGCCACCGGCTGGATCAAGCGCGGCCCGGTCGGCCTGATCGGCCACACCAAGTCAGACGCGATGGAGACCGTGCGGCACCTGATCAACGACCTCGGCAACTGGTGGCACCCGGCCGAGCCCTCGGAGGAGAGCGTGCTGGCCATGCTCGACGAACGCGGGATCGAGTACACCAACCTCGACGGCTGGCACCGCCTCGACCAGCACGAGCTCGCGCTCGGCGCGGCCGAGGGACGCACCCGGATCAAGGTCGTCCCGCGCGAGGACATGATCGCGGTCTCCCGCCGCGAGCCGGCGAGCGTCCCGACCGAGTAACGCCGGCCGGCTAGCGGAAGTTCACGAACTGCAGCGCGACCTCGAGGTCCTTGCCCTTGAGCAGGGCCATCGTGGCCTGCAGGTCGTCGCGGCTCTTCGAGCTGACGCGCAGTTCGTCGCCCTGGATCTGGCTCTTGACGCCCTTGGGGCCCTCGTCGCGGATGATCTTGTTGATCTTCTTCGCGTTCTCCTGGTCGATGCCGGCCTTCATCGAGGCCTCGATCCGGAACTCCTTGCCGGAGGCGAAGGGTTCGCCGGCGTCCAGGCTGCGCAGGGAGATGCCGCGCTTGATCAGCTTCGATTCGAACACCTCGAGGATCGCCTTGACGCGCTCCTCGGAGTTGGCCTTCATGAGCACCTTCTCGCCACTCATCTCGATCGAGGCGCCGACGTTCTTGAAGTCGTAGCGCTGGGCGACTTCCTTGTGGGCCTGGTTGAGGGCGTTGTCGACCTCCATCGGGTCGACCTTGCTGACGATGTCGAACGTTGAGTCTGCCATGCCTGCAATGTTATCGAGTGGGACGCTCCATCACGACAGCCGGGTGTCGCCCGGCGGCGGAGATCGGCCGCCCGGGCCGGCTCAGCGGGGCGTCTGAGCGGTGCTCGAGCGCACGATGAGCTCGAACGGCATCGGCGTGTTCAGTCTCGGCGTGAGGTGCTTGCCCGGGCTGAGCTGGTCGAGCAGGATCTCGACCGCCTTCGCGCCCTGGCCCTGGGGGAACTGGGCGATCGTGCTCAGCCCGAAGAAGTCGGCCAGCTCGTGGTCGTCCACGCCGATCACGGAGACGTCCCGCGGCACGACCAGGCCGAGGTCCCTGGCCGCCAGGATGGCACCGATCGCCATCTCGTCGGAGGCGGCGAAGATGGCGGTCGGGCGGTCGTGGGGGTTGCCGAGGAGCTGCTTCGCCGCCTGGTAGCCGCCGCGCATCGTGAAGTCGGCCGTCATGAACAGTTCGGCGGCCGGGGTGATCCCGGCCGCGTCGAGGGCGTTCTCGTAGCCGACCCTCCGGTTCGTCGGCAGGTGGAAGTCCAGGTCGAGGTCCTTGTTGCCGCCGATGTGCGCGATCCGGGTGTGCCCGAGCGCCAGGAGATGCTCGGTGGCCAGCCGGGCGACGGCGACGTCGTCGATGGTGAGGGTGCGCACTCCCTCGATCGGGCCGCCGACGCCGACGAGGGGCTTGCCGAGCGCATGCAGGCTGGTCACCTCGGTCGCCGTCAGCTCGAGCGAAATGGCGATCACGGCATCCACTCGCTGGCGAAGCAGGAAATGGTCGAACACGCTGCGTCGCTCGGCGCCGCCGCCGGTGAGGCTGTACAGGGTGAGGTCATAGCCGTTCTTCAACAGGGACTTCTGGGCGCCCTCGACCACACTGGAGAAGAACCAGCGGTCGAGGAACGGAACGACGACGCCGATGTTCTTCATCCGCCCGGAGGCCAGGCTCGACGCCGTCGACGAGACGACGTAGCCCAGCTCGTCGGCCGCCGCCTCCACCTTCAGTCGGGTGGCGGGGGAGACGTGGCCGTTGCCGCTCAGGGCGCGCGAAACCGTGGCGGTGGAGACGCCCGCGTGACGGGCGACCTCGTCGATGCCGACCATACGGTTCCTAACGGCGGTGAATTTGAGCCTTCTTCGATCATATCGACCGGCGGATGCGCGCCGATCCCGGGCCTTGATTTCTCACTGGGACCAAAACCCTTGTATTCTGTCTGAGCGTCTCCGGTCACGTGTTCACATATGGTCGGGTGCGTATTGGCAAGTTACCCAAGTGGCCAAAGGGATCTGACTGTAAATCAGCCGTCTTAGACTTCGGGGGTTCGAATCCCTCACTTGCCACTCACTCTTTGCGTGTCCCGTAGCCTTGCAGCATGACTGCTCCCGCTTCGACCGAGCTGCTCCGCCTCGCCCAGGAGATCGCCCTCGAAGCGGGCGAGCTCGCCCTGACCCGGCGGGCCGAGGGTGTTCACGTTGCGGCGTCCAAGTCCTCGCCCGAGGACGTGGTCACGGATGCCGACCGCGAGACCGAGGCGCTTATCCGCCGCCGCCTGGCCGACGCCCGTCCCCACGACGGCTTCTTCGGCGAGGAATCCGCCGCCACCGGTGGCACCTCCGGGCTGACCTGGGTGGTCGACCCGATCGACGGAACCGTCAACTACCTTTACGGGATCCCGGCCTGGGGTGTCAGCATCGCCGTCGTCGAGGGTGACCCCGACCCGGCGACCTGGACGACCCTGGCCGGCGCGGTGCGGAATCCCGCCGCCGGCGAACTCTTCACCGCCGCCGCCGGGCACGGCTCATTCCTCGGCAAGCGCAGACTCCAGGTTCCCTCCGGCGTGCCCTTGTCCCTCGCCCTGCTCGGCACCGGGTTCTCCTACCAGGCGGCACGCCGGGAGCGGCAGGCCGACGTCGTGCGCGGCCTGGTCGGCCAGGTTCGGGACATCCGCCGGATCGGTTCCGCCGCCCTCGACCTGTGTTCGGTGGCCGCCGGCCGGTTGAACCTCTACTACGAGCGCGGCCTGAAGCCGTGGGACCAGGCGGCAGGCGCCCTGATCGCGCGCGAGGCCGGGGCCCGGGTCGGCGCGTTCGGCGACGACCGGGAAGGGATCGAGCTGCTGATTGCGGGCGCTCCCGACCTCTACGAGGTGTTCGCGCCGCTATTGTCCGATCTTTTCGACCGCCACATGGATGAGGGCGGTCGGTAGGGCCGCCACGCCGGGCGCATCCGCGGAAAACCGGGCGAGTCACCGGCCGGCACGCCCAGTCAGGAGCCTCCGTCGGGAGGCCCGGATACCCCCGTTTTCGGGTGTCATTCGGCCCCGCGGAATGGGAAATCGGGGCTTCCCGGGTTACCCTGTAGTGATTCGTTACTTTGGCACTGGCCAAGACGACCACTCTGGCTCCCTGTCCAACACCCGAAAGAACCTCTCCTTTGCCCTCTCACTCCCCTTCATCGGCTGCCTCTGTGCCCGATGCGAGTGACCCGGCAGGACAGCCTTCCGCAGGAGCATCCCTGACCCGTCGCGAGCTGCGCGAGCGCGAGCGTGCTGCGCGCGCACCCGTGGAGGTCGCCGACGCGCGCCACACGAGCCGCCACGACTCGGGCGTCGTCGCAACGCCTGGGGCTGCTGAGCCGGTCGCCGCGGCATCCGTCGAGACCGCACCGATCGAGGCGGCCGCGTTCGAGCCGGCATCGCCCGAAGCCGCCCTGCTTGAGCCCGCCCTGCTTGAGCCCGCGCCGGTGTTCATGCCCCTCGCCGAGGCCCTCGCCGACGCGGACCTGCGTCTGCCCGAGCTCGACCTGGTCACGATTGCCGACACGGACCGGCTCGTCGCCGCCCCGGCGGCCTCCCAGGCTCCGGTCTCCGACCTGGAGCAGCTCCAGACGGACGTCTCGCCGGTCACGACCTCGACCCCGATCCAATTCCCCACCCGGGCCCAGGCCCGCGCCCGGCAGGCCGCCTCGCGCTCCGGTCAGACCGCCTCCCGGCCCGCCGCTTCTCTTCCCGAGGCGCCGCGGCCCGCCGCGTCGCTGCCCGAGGCATCGGCGCGCGTTGTGGGCATCACGGAAGCCCCTCGACTCCGGGCGTCCGCAACACCGCCCGCGGCCCCCCGGACGACCAAACCGGCCAACGGACTCGCCCGGCGGCTCGCGACGACCGGCGTGACAGTCGTGGCGATGGCGTTCGTCGCCCTGATGGCCGTCTCCACCTCCCTGCCGGCCGAGGCGCTGCTCTCCTCCGCCGATGTGCAGGCCGCGGCCCACGCCTCACTGCAGAAGACCAACACCGAGCCGGCCCAGACGCTCACGATGAGCGGCGGCACCGACGTCATCTCCGTTCAGCGTGACGGCTACGAGTCGAAGACCATCGCCGAGGTCGCCGCGGCCAGCGGCATCCGGATGGAAGCCACGTTCACCAACAACCCGAACGGCACGATCCAGTGGCCGTTCGCCGTCGGCGTGCACATCGGGGACCAGTTCGGTTTCCGCGACTGCGCCGGCTGCTCGTCCAACCACGGCGGCCAGGACTTCAACCCGGGCATCGGCGCCCCGATCCAGTCGATCGCCGACGGCGTCGTGAGCTTCACCGAAGACGGCGAAGGCAGCCTCGGCGTGCACATGATCATCGACCACATGATCGACGGCAAGCTTGTCTCCAGCGTCTACGCCCACATGATCCACGGCTCGATGCTGTTCAAGACGGGCGACGTCATCAAGGTCGGACAGGTCATCGGCAAGGTCGGGAACACCGGGATGTCGACCGGGCCGCACCTGCACTTCGAAATCCGCCTCGGCGGCAAGGACGGCACCAAGGTCGACCCGCTCGTCTGGCTCCGCGCCAACACGAACTAGCGGCTTCCTCAGCTCCGGCCGCCACGGCTTGGCATTCCTCGGCTTGGCCCGTCACGGCTGAGCCGCACCGGCTCCGGCTGGCGCGGCTCGCCCGTCGGCTCAGGCGCGGTCGCGTTCGGTCAGCTCATCATGCATGCGGGAACGGCTGAGGGCACTCAAAAAGCCCTCAGGCAGCGCGTACTGCGACAGCCCGGCGATGCTGAGGATGTCAGTCTCCGCCCGGTCGTCGGGCTCGAGGGCGACGACCTGGTCGTGCAGGCGTTCCATCTTCACGTCGAGGCGATTGGCGACATCCGCCGCCTGTTTCAGGTCGCGCACGAGGTCGACCGGCACCTCGCCCTGGTACTTGTAGAAGATCTTGTGTTCGAGGCTGGCCCAGAAGTCCATCGCGACGGTGCGGATCTGGATCTCGACCGTGACCGGTTCGACCCGGTCCGACATGAAGACCGGGATCGCGGCGATGAGGTGCAGGCTCTTGTACCCGTTGGGCTTCGGCGCCGCGATGTAGTCCTTGACGTCGAGCACGGTGATGTCCTGTTGGCTCGTGAGCATGTCCAGGATGCGGTACGTGTCGGAGATGAAGCTGCAGGTGATCCGGATGCCGGCGATGTCCTGGATCTGGGCGCGGATGTCATCGAGCACGAGCGGGCAGCCCTTGCGGACGGCCTTCTTCAGGATGCCCTCCGGCGACTTGAGTCGGAAGTTCACGTGCTCGATCGGGCTGTAGTCGTGGATCGCGCTGAACTCTTCCTTGAGGATGTTGATCTTGGTCATCATCTCGTCGGTCGCGAACTTGTACGACATCATGAATCGGGTGAGCTCGGTCTTCAGCTCCCGACGCTCGGCGACGCTCCCGGCGGTGTCGAACCCCTTGTCGATGCCTCTGACGGCCACGGTCACTCCTCCTGGGCGCTCAACTTGCCGGCGCCGCAGGTCGATTCTCCCACTCGGGGTTGCGGGTGGGCTGGTAGGGCGCGAATGCAGGATGCCGCGGCCGGGCGGGGCGCCGGGGGCCTCGTTCCTGGTCGGCGTCCTGCAGACCGGCCCGCAGCTGAAGAGTGCACAGATTCCGGGGCCGGAGCGCTGCGGGTGCCGGCACGCGGCATCCTGAGGCGATGACGGAGGCCGCGGCAGCGATCACCCGGCGCGGCGGGGTCGCGAACTACCGGCAGTTGGAGTCCGCGGGGGTGCCCCGGTCTTAGGTGGTCCTCGCGTGCCGCTCAGGGAGCGTCTGGATGGTGTGCAACGGCTGGTTCGCGGTACCGGGGAGGAGGACCGTCGCCGGGACTTCGCGCTCGTCCAGCAGGGCTACCTTGTGCTGAGAATCACCTATCGGATGATCATGCGGGACTGGCAGCGGGTAATGGACGGCATCCTGGCCCTCGTCCGCCGCGATGAGCACCGCTGGCGTGCCGGCAGGGTCAGGCCGACCCCCGGCAGGTGAATGCAGGATGCGGGGGCCGGGCGAGGCCGGGCGGGGCCTCTCCCGGGGTGGCATCCTGCATTCGCGAGCGGACATCGGCGCCAGCGGGCTGTCCCGTTGCCACGGCTGCCGCGGCTGCCGTGGCGGAGCCTAGGCGCGCAGCCAGGCCGTGCTGTCCCCGGGCAGGATGCGTCCGGCGAGCGGCTCACTGGCGAGCAGCAGGTCCCCGGCAGGCAGCTCGATCGGCTCGGTGCCCGTGTTCGCGACGACCACGACGGCGCCGTTCCGGAAGTGCACGATCGGGTCGCCGAACCCGCCCCGCCACTCCACCGAGCCCAGGCCGAGGGCGTGCTCCCGGCGCAGGCGCAGTGCGAGCTTGTACAGTTCGAGGGTCGACCCGGCGACGCCGTCCTGGGCGTCGCGGGCGAGCGTGCCCCACTCCTCGGGCTGCGGCAGCCAGCTGGCCGAGGTCGGGCCGAAACCGTAGGAGGGCGCTGAGCCCTCCCAGGGCAGGGGCACGCGGCATCCGTCGCGGCCGTATCGTTCGCCGTTGGTGCGGAACCAGGTCGGGTCCTCGCGGGAGGCGTCCGGCAGGTCGATGACCTCGGGCAGCCCGAGTTCCTCGCCCTGGTAGAGGTAGCTGGAGCCCGGCAGGGCGAGCATCAGGGCGGTGGCGGCGCGGGCGCGCTGCAGGCCCACCACGGGGTCGGGCAGGCCGGCCGTCTTCGGGCCGATGCCGTGGCCCTGCAGGTTCTCCGCGGTGAGGGCCAGGCGGGAGGCGTGGCGCACGACATCATGGTTGGACAACACCCAGGTGCTCGGGGCGCCGACGGCGCTGAACGCCTCGAGGGAGTCGTCGACCACCCGGCGCAGGGCCGGGCCGCTCCACGGCGTCTCGAGGTAGGCGAAGTTGAAGGCCTGGTGCATCTCGTCGGGGCGCACCCATTCGGCGACACGGCGGAGCGGGTCGACCCACGCCTCGGCGGCAAGGATGCGCTGGCCGGGGTACTCGTCGAGCACAAGGCGCCAGTCCCGGTAGATCTCGTGCACGCCGCCCTGCGACCAGTACGGCGCCGTCTCGGCCCACTCGGCGATGATGCCCGGCTCGAGCGCCGAGGCGCCGCCCATGCTGCCGCCCTCGACGGGAGCGGTGTAGTCGGGCAGCCCGGCCGCCTTGATCATGCCGTGGGCGACATCCACCCGGAAGCCGTCGGCGCCGCGGTCGAGCCAGAACCGGAGCACGTCGCGGAACTGCGCCCGCACCCACTCGTTGTCCCAGTCGAAGTCGGGCTGGGTGGTGTCGAAGAGGTGCAGGTACCACTGGCCGGGCGTGCCGTCGGGGTTCGTGACGCGGGTCCAGGCGTTGCCTCCGAAGACGGATTCCCAGTTGTTCGGCGGAAGCTCGCCGTGCTCGCCCTTGCCCTCGCGGAAGATGTAGTGCGCCCGCTCGGCGCTGTCCTCCGGGGCGGCGAGTGCGGCCTGGAACCACGGGTGCTCGCTCGAGGAGTGGTTGGGCACCAGGTCGACGATCACCCGGATGGCCAGCGCGTGGGCGGTGCGCACCAGGGTGTCGAAGTCGGCGAGGGAGCCGAAGATCGGGTCGACGTCGCAATAGTCGGCCACGTCGTAGCCGGCGTCGTGCTGGGGCGAGGTGTAGAACGGGGACAGCCAGATGGCGTCGATCCCGAGGTCGCGGAGGGCCGGGAGTCGCCCGGTGATGCCGGCCAGATCACCCATCCCGTCACCGTTGGCGTCCGCGAAGGAACGGGGATAGATCTGGTAGATAACTGCGGTTCGCCACCACTCAGTGCCTGTCATGAAAGAAAACCTTACGGCATTCCCCACAACATGGAAGCGCTTGCATGGCATTCCCGTTAAACGAACCAAACAAAAAGTTCGTGGCCTCAAGCTCTTGAGTTGTCAATCGATCTGCGAGAAGCTATACATGTAAACGCTTGCACAATTGTCAATGTCCTTACGAAAGGCACACACCAATGATGGTGAATAAGAAAGGCCTGCTGGCTGCCGGCGCAGTCGCGGTCGCCGCTTCCCTCGCCCTGGCCGGATGCTCCGGCGCGTCGTCCTCCAAGAGCGGCAGCTCCGATGCGGCCTCCAGCACGCTCACGGTCTGGGTCGACGCCGACCGCGCGGCCGTTCTGAAGGACGCGGCAGCGGCCTTCACCAAGGAGTCCGGCGTCACGGTCAAGCTCGTCCAGAAGGACTTCGGGAAGATCCAGGAGCAGTTCATCGCCCAGGTTCCCACCGGTAAGGGCCCCGACGTGACCATCGCCGCCCACGACTGGCTCGGCAACTTCGTCGGCAACGGCGTCGTGCAGCCGGTCGAGCTCGGTGACACGGCCAAGGACTTCCAGAAGGTCGCCGTCACCGCCATGAGCGTCGAGGGCAAGACCTACGGCGTGCCGTACTCGATCGAGAACATCGCCCTCCTGCGCAACACGGCCCTCGCGCCCACCGCGCCCGCCACCTACGACGACATGATCGCGGCCGGCACAGCAGCCGGAACCGAGTTCCCGTTCCTCGTGCAGGTCGGTCCCGAGTCCGACCCGTACCACCTGTACCCGTTCCAGACCTCGTTCGGCGCCCCCGTCTTCGGCACCAACGCCGACGGCAGCTACAACGCCGGCGACCTGTCCATCGGCAACGCCGGTGGTGAGGCCTACGCGGCCTGGCTCGCCAAGGAAGGCGCCGCCGGACACCTCAGCGTGAACGTCACCGGCGACATCGCCAAGGAGAAGTTCAACGCCGGTGCCTCGCCGTTCCTGATCACCGGCCCGTGGAACGTGCCGGACGCCCAGAAGGCCGGCATCAACGTGGCCGTCGACCCGATCCCGTCGGCCGGTGGCGAAACCGCGCAGCCGTTCGTCGGCGTGCAGGGCTTCGTCGTCTCCGCCAAGTCGAAGAACGCCATCGCGGCCAACGAGTTCCTCGTGAACTACATCGGCAGCGAAAAGGTCCAGACCGAGCTGTACAAGGTCGGCGGCCGTGCACCGGCCCTGACCTCGGCGTTCGAGGCAGCCAGTGCCGACCCGATCACCGCCGGCTTCGGCGCGGTCGCGGCCAAGGCCGTCCCGATGCCCAGCATCCCGCAGATGGGTAAGGTCTGGCAGTTCTGGGGCGTCACCGAGGCCGCGATCATCAGCGGCCAGGGTGACCCCACGGCGCTGTGGCAGAAGATGACGGCCGACATCCAGACCGCCATCAAGTAGGCGCACCACCCCGTTACCCGGCTGCCCCCGGCCTCCGTTCGAGGCCGGGGGCAGCCGGGCGACAACCGGCCCCGCCGCGTCACGCGGCCCGGACCACCTGTTCCCCCTGTCCGGCACGACACCGGCAGGCGCACAGAACCACAGGCGCACAGAACCACAAGCGCACAGAACCACAATGCAGAGCGGCAGAGAGCGGACGAAGATGACCCACCCAGGCACCGAGCGCGACGAGGCGCAGGTCAGAGAGTCGAAGCGCTCGAGGCAGGCCGCCCGCATCGCCGAAGCGGCATCCGCCGGGGTGAAGACGCTCCTGGTCAAGATCTTCCTGCTCGCCATCGTCGACGCGATCAGCGTGTACGCCCTCTTCGTGCTCCTCCTCCGAGCCGACTGGGTCGTCTTCGGCGCCGTGCTCCTGGTCACCCTCATCGTCAACTGGATCTACTTCAGCAAGCAGAAGCTGCCGGCCAAGTACCTCACGCCCGGGCTGATCTTCCTGCTCATCTTCCAGATCTTCGTGGTCGGCTACTCCGGTTACATCGCGTTCACCAACTACGGCACCGGCCACAACAGCACCAAGCAGGACGCGATCAGCGCCCTGATCGTCTCCTCCCAGCAGCGCGTGCCCGACTCGGCCACCTACAAGCTCACCGTGGTCGAGCAGCTCGGCAACTACAGCTTCCTGGTGACCGAGCCCGACGGCACCGTCAGCCTGGGTGGAACGGATGCCCCGCTCCGCACGGTCACCGACGCCACCCTCGACGACACCGGCAAGGCCGTGGCGCTCCCCGGTTACACCAGCCTCAAGTTCAACGACATCGTCGCCAACCAGGAGAAGATCGCGGCGCTGTCGGTGCCGCTCTCGGACGACCCGAACGACGGGACGCTCCGCACCCCGGACGGGTCCAAGGCCTACCTCTACCTCTCCGACCTCGTCTACGACGAGGCCGCGGGCACGATGACCGACACCAAAACCAACACGGTCTACACCGACAACGGCAAGACCGGCTCGTTCGTCGCCGCCGACGGCACCGAACTGCTGCCCGGCTGGAAGGTCGAGGTCGGCCTCGCCAACTTCGCCAAGGCGTTCGGCTCCGAGTCGATCCGCGGCCCGCTGATCAGCGTGACCCTGTGGACGTTCGCGTTCGCGTTCCTCTCCGTGCTGACCACCTTCGGCCTGGGCCTGTTCCTCGCGATCGTGTTCAACGACATGCGGATGCGCGGCCGGAACGTCTACCGGGTGGTCCTGATCCTGCCCTACGCGTTCCCCGCCTTCCTCTCCGCGCTCGTCTGGGCCGGGATGCTGAACCCGCAGTTCGGCTTCGTCAACCAGGTGCTGTTCGGCGGCGCCGACATCCCGTGGCTGACGAACGAATGGCTGGCCAAGTTCAGCATCATCTTCGTCAACCTCTGGCTCGGCTTCCCGTACATGTTCCTGGTCTGCACCGGGGCGCTCCAGTCGATCCCGGATGAGATCCAGGAGGCCGCCACGGTCGACGGCGCCAGGCCGTTCCAGGTGTTCCGGCTGATCAAGCTGCCCCTGCTGCTGGTCTCCGTCGCCCCGCTGCTGATCTCCTCGTTCGCGTTCAACTTCAACAACTTCAACCTGATCTACATGCTGACCAACGGCGGCCCCCGCGACGTCACGGCCGGGGTCAACGTCGGTTCCACCGACATCCTGATCTCCATGGTGTACAAGGTCGCGTTCGTCGGCGCGAACCGCGACTACGGCCTCGCCAGCGCGTTCTCGATCATCATCTTCCTGCTGGTGGCCCTCGTCTCGGTGATCAGCTTCAAACAGACCAAGGCGCTAGAGGAGTTGAACTGACATGCGGATTGCAGCCCCCGAAACCAGCGACCTGTACATCCCGACGAAACGACCGTTCAACTTCGGCCGGTGGTTCTCCCGCACCGGCTGGCGCCACCTGGTCGGCGCGATCATGGTCGTCTTCTCCGCGTTCCCGCTGCTCTACGTGCTCTCCGCGTCGCTGCACCCGGGCGGCACCCTGATCACGGCGAACGGTCTCTTCAGCGAGGTCGACCTGGGCAGCTACCAAACCCTGTTCAACCTGCCCCAGCAGCCCTACGCGGCCTGGTACGGCAACACGCTCCTGATCGGCGGCATCACCTCGGTCTGCACCGTGTTCCTCGGCGCGCTGGCGGCCTACTCGTTCTCCCGGATGCGCTTCATCGGCCGCCGCCCCGGCCTGCTGATGCTCGTGCTGGTGCAGATGTTCCCGCAGCTGCTCGCCGTGGTGGCCATCTTCCTGCTGCTCAACGGCATCTCCGACATCTTCCCGGCGATCGGGCTCGACTCGCAGGTCGGCCTGATCATGGTCTACCTCGGCGGCGCCCTCGGTGTGAACACCTACCTGATGTACGGCTTCTTCAACACGGTCCCGGCCTCGATCGACGAGGCCGCCAAGATCGACGGGGCCGGCCATGCCCGGATCTTCTTCACGATCATCCTGCGCCTGGTCGCGCCGATCCTCGCCGTGGTCGGGCTGCTCTCCTTCGTGGGCACCACCAACGAGTTCGTGATCGCCAGCATCGTGCTGATCACCCCCGAGAAGCAGACCCTCGCGGTGGGGCTCTACCAGTTCGTGTCGCAGGAATTCTCGAGCAACTACTCGGTCTTCGCGGCCGGCGCCGTGCTCGCCGCGCTGCCGGTGATGGCCCTCTTCCTCTGGCTGCAGAAGTACATCGTCGGCGGCCTCACCGCCGGCTCCGTGAAGTAGCGGTCCCGTGCCCGATCCGCGGTCAGGTTCCGTCCTGACGCCGCACCACGACGGCTCGCCGCTCTTCGTCTCCTCCCCGAACCCCGAATTGGGCGAGAGCGTCACGGTGCGGGTGCGCATCCCCGAGTCGTTCGGGACCGTGGCGAGCGTCTATGCCCGGTCCAACCCCGACAAGGAGCCCCGATTCGACGCGGCCAGGCTCCTCGGCGCCGAGGACGGCTGGCAGTGGTGGGAGGCCGCCATCGTGGTGGAGAACCCGGTGCACGGCTACCGGTTCCTGATCGACCTGGCCGACGGGAGCCACTGGTGGCTGAACGCCACCGGCCTGTCCGGCATCGAAACCCTCGACACCGAGGACTTCAAGCTGCTCGCCTACCCGGCGGCACCCGGCTGGGCCGCCTCCAGCGTGATCTACCAGATCTTCCCCGACCGGTTCGGGCGCTCCTCGGCCGCCGACGCCCGGGAAACCCCTGGCTGGGGCATCCCCGCGGACTGGGACGACCCGGTCGACCAGGTCGCCCCGGGTCGCTCGCACCAGTTCTACGGCGGCGACCTCGACGGCATCATCCTGCATCTCGACCACCTGCGGCGCCTCGGCGTGACCCTGATCTACCTCACGCCGGTCTTCCCGGCCGGGTCGAACCACCGCTACGACGCCTCCAGCTTCGGCGAGGTCGACGAGGCCCTCGGCGGCGACGCCGCACTCGTGCGCCTGGTCGAGGCCGCCCACGACCAGGGCTTCAAGGTGATCGGCGACCTCACCTCCAACCACTCCGGCGACCGGCACGAGTGGTTCCGGGCCGCGCATCTCAACCCGGATGCCGCGGAGAGCTCCTTCTATTACTGGCTCGACAACGAGCACGCCACCTACACCTCGTGGTTCGGGGTGCCGACCCTGCCCAAATTCAACTGGGCATCCGCCGAGCTCCGCACCCGCTTCATCGGGGGCCCCGGGTCCGTCGTCGCGAAGTGGCTGCAGGCGCCGTACCACCTGGACGGCTGGCGGATCGACGTGGCCAACATGACCGGACGGCTTGCGGGCGAGGACCTGAACGCCGAGGTGCGACAGACCATCCGTCGCACCATGATCGAGGCCAACCCCGACACGCTCCTGCTGGGGGAGTCGACCAACGATGCGTCCGCCGACTTCCAGGGCGACGGTTGGCACGGCGCGATGACGTACACGAACTTCACCCGGCCGCTCTGGAGCTGGCTGTCGCGGCCGGGCAGCCCGTCGTCGTCGTTCTTCGGCCTGCCCTACGCCACGATCCCGCAGTACGACGGGCACCAGTTCGTCGCCACCCACCAGCGGTTCGTCGCCGGCTTCCCCTGGCGCACCCGCCTGTCCACCATGAACGCCCTCGACACCCACGACACCCCGCGGTTCCGCACCCACGCGATCGACGGCGGGGTGCCGGTGGCCTTCGGGATGTCGGTGACGCTGCCCGGTATCCCGATGATCTTCGCCGGCGACGAATTCGGCCTGGTCGGCGTCGACGGTGAGCACTCCCGCACCCCGATCCCGTGGTCCAGCGTCGACGAGCCGCAGGTCGCGGACACCATCGAGCTCTACTCGGCGCTGATCCACCTGCGCACGGGGCACCCCGCGCTGAGCGAGGGCGGGATGCGCTGGCTGCACGTCGGCGACGACGTGCTCGTCTACCTGCGCGAGACAGCCGCGGAATCGGTGCTGCTGGTGGCCGCCCGTGCGGCCGGCGAGGCCGTGATCCCGGGCTGGGCGGTGGCGGGAACGGAGGCCGCCACGCGGCTCTTCGGCGACGCCGGGCTGGGCGTGGATGCCGGCGGCATCCGCTTCACGGTTGCCGGCCCGTCGTTCACGGCGTGGGCGCTTCAGGGGGTTCGGTTGCCCATCGGCTGAGCGCGGTCAACGGGCAGGCGAAGTTGGTGATAATCTTTACCGGTTGCCGAAAAACAAAGGCTCAGCTTCTGCCCGTTGGAAGCTTTGCCCCCTTAGCTCATTGGTAGAGCACTTCCTTGGTAAGGAAGAGGTAGTGGGTCCGATTCCCACAGGGGGCTCAGGCTTGGAAGCTCTTGCAGCCGACAGGTCGTGGCGGGGTAGCTCAGTTGGTTAGAGCACACGGCTCATAATCGTGGTGTCGCGGGTTCAATTCCCGCTCCCGCTACCAGAACATACGACGAAGGCCCGGTATCCACAGGATGCCGGGCCTTTCTCCTTGCCGGGTGCGCCCCTGGGGACCCTCGGGCTGACACCCGTTCTGGGTGCGCAGGGACGCGGGTGCGGGGCCGCCCGTCGGCTAGCGTGAGGTCAACGGAACTCGCGGGGGGCGAAGATGTTGAGCATTTCTGCACGACGCCGGGAATCCTGGCGTCCCACGGGCGCCAGGCGCTGGCTGGTCTGGGCCATGTGGCTGGTCCTCGCCTGCTACGGCGTGGTGCTGCTCATCCCGGGCGAGGGATTCAACCCGTTGCTGGACGGCTTGCTGTCCGTGCTGGCGGTGTGGCTACCCGCCCTCGCCTGTTGGGCGGCCGTGGCTCGGTCCCGGTTCATGCGCGCCCCGCTCGCCCTGTGCGCCACCGCCGTGACGTCGTATGCCCTCGGCGACAGCTACTACGTCCTGGCCACTCCGATCGGGGGGAGCCTGCCGTTCCCCTCACCGGCTGACGCCGGCTACCTGCTCTTTTGCCCCTTCATCCTGGCCGGCCTGATGGCCGTCGTGCACCGCCAGAGCCGGGGGTTCCCCTGGTCGGCGCTGCTGGACAGCACGGTGGGTTCCCTCGGCGCCGCGGGAGTACTGGCCGTGGTCCTGAGCCCGATCCTGGACTCCGCGGTCAGTGGGCCGGTGTCGCCGGCCGCCGTCGTGGGAGTCGCCTATCCGATGGCCGACCTGGTCCTGGTCGCCGCAGTCGTCGGCATCGCCGCTTCCCCGGGGCTGGCGCCGGGTCGCTGGATCGTCCTGGCCGGCGGCCTGTTCATCTTCGCGGCCACCGACGCCGCCTACGCCCTGCTCGAGCACGGCGCCGACTACGAGGGCGGAACCCCGCTGGACGCCGGCTGGGCCCTGGGGCTTGCCTTCATCGCGGTCTGGGCCAATGATCTGCCCCGCGGGGGCGATCCGGCGAATCCCGCCGTCGCAGGGGCCGGCGCGCTGGCCGTGCCGACCGTGGCGACGGCGGCCGCCCTCGGCATCCTGCTGCTGGCGAGCCAGGGGAATGTTCCGGGCCTGGCGGTCGTCCTGGCCGGGCTGACGATCCTCCTGGCCGGGGTGCGCACCCAGCTGGCCTTCCGGCGAGTGGTCAAGGTCGCGGACCTCCGGCTCCTGGCCAGGACCGACGACCTGACCGGGCTGCCCAACCGCCGCGCCCTGCATTCGGACGTGCCGTTGCGGCTGGCCGCGCGGCGGGGCGGGCGGAGCGCGTTGCTGCTCCTGGACCTCGACCGCTTCAAAGAGGTCAACGACAGCCTCGGGCATGACATCGGGGATCTCCTGCTGGTTCAGATCGGAACCCGCCTGTCGGATCAGCTGCGCTCCGGGGATCTACTGGCACGGTTGGGCGGAGACGAGTTCGCCGTGCTCCTCGACGACGCCGGGCCCGACGCGGCCGTGCTCGCCGCCGCCCGGTTGCGCGCGGCGATGGCGGCACCGTTCACCCTCGCGGGCATCTCCCTCCAGGCCAGCGCCAGCGTTGGAATCGCCCTGTTCCCCGACCACGGCGATGACCTGACCACCCTGCTGCGCAAGGCCGACATGGCGATGTACAAGGCCAAGGCCGCGCGGAGCGGCCACCACGTCTACGTCGACTCCGACGACAACCGAGGCCAGGAGCGGTTGCGCACCCTCCAGGAACTGCGGGTGGCGCTCGCCGAGGAGCAACTCGAGCTGCACTACCAGCCCAAGATCGAGCTTGCCACGGGCCAGGTGCGGGGAGTCGAGGCCCTGGTGCGCTGGAACCACCCCCGGCTCGGCCTGCTCTATCCGGGCGCGTTCCTGGCGCTCGCCGAGGAGACCGGGCTCATGCGCGAACTGACGGCTATCGTGCTCCGCCTGGCCCTGGACCAGGCGGCAATCTGGCAGCGGCAGGGCACTCCGTTGTCGGTCGCGGTCAATTTCTCGGCCAGCTCCCTGGTCGACGCGGGCCTGCCCGAACGCATCGGCGCCATGCTCGAGGCGCGGGGGCTGGCCTCGTCAGCGCTGACGGTGGAGATCACCGAGGAGTTCCTGATGGACGACCGGGACCGCGCCCGCGACATCCTGGGCCGGCTGCGGGAGAGCGGCGTGCGGGTCTCCGTCGACGACTTCGGAACCGGGTACAGTTCGCTGGCCTACCTGCGCGAACTCCCCATCGACGAGCTCAAGCTCGATCGGGCCTTCGTCTTCCCGATGTCCGACGATCCGCGCGCCGCGGCACTGGTGTCCTCCACCATCGACCTCGCTCACAGCCTGGGGCTGATCATGGTCGCCGAGGGCGTTGAGGATGCCGCGGCCTGCGACGACCTGACCCGCTACGGGTGCGACCAGGCCCAGGGCTACTTCCTGTGCCGCCCCGTGCCTGCCGCCGAGCTGGACGGCTGGCTGGCCGAGCACCGTCTGGCTGCGGAGGGCCCGGCCGCGGTCGTCGACCCGGGCGGCATGCCCTCCACGGCCGGAACGGCGCCGGGGCTCAGGGGCTGACGGGGCGGCCGGGTCACCGGGCCTGGAACACCGCCGTGGCCACGACCAGGTCCTCCCAGGACATGCCGGAGCTCGTGAACACGCGCGGGCGGCCCATGTCGACGGGGACCCGCCCGGTCACGATGGAGCGCAACGGCACGAGCGAGCCGGCTGCGATAACGCCCTCCTCGATCGGGATGATCACGTCGCCGCCCTCCCGCTGGGCGACCGCCGCGTCCTCGACCACGACCTGCGCGCGGGCGATGAGGGCAGAGGGCAGCTCGCGGGCGTCGGGTTCGTGCGATCCGACGGCGACGGTGCACGAGTCATCCGGCACCAGGGCGCCGTCGAAGAGCGGGATGCGCGCGGTCGTCGCGCAGACGATCAGCTGGGCGTCGCCGACGTCGGCGGCCGTACCGACGCCCGCGGCCTGACCGGATTGCCGCACCCGGGTGGCGAGGTCCTCGGCGCGGCCCTGGTGTCGGGCGACGATCGTGACCCGGTCGATCTCGCGGATGCCGCGCATCGCCTCGATATGACCCCAGGCCTGCGGGCCGGAACCGAACACGACCATCCGGTCGATTGCGGCGGGGGCGAGGTGGTTCGCGGCCGCAGCGGAGACGGCGGGGGTGCGCAGGGTGGTGAGGGCGGCGCCGTCGAGGATCGCCACCGGGCCGAGCGTCGCCGCGTCCAGCAGCAGGTAGACGCCCTGGATCCGCTCACGGCCGAGGGCCGGGTTGCCCGGGGCGACCGTGGCGACCTTCACGCCGGCGAACTGCGCCGCCTGGGCCGGCATCAGCAGCAGCTGGCCATGGTCGAGGGCGAGGATGCCGCGGTCGAAGTCCCGCGCCGGGTCGAGCCCGCGCGCGAGCGCCTCGTCGATCGCGCGCGCCGCGGCTCGGAATCCGACCCGGCGGAAGATCTCGGCCCCCGTGATCCAGGGGGGTCCGGTGGTTTCGGTCATGATGACTCCCGTCGTGGTGGGTGGGGGCTCGCCTCCGTCGTCGGGAGCGGCCGGTCGCGGCTCAGTGCGCGGGGCCGGGGCCGGTGAGCCGGGAGACGATGGCGGTGACGGCCGTGCGCATCTCGGCGAGCCGGGCCGGGCTCGGTGATTCGTCATGGGGCTGCATGAGCGGCCAGAGCGAGGTGACCAGTGTGATCGCGGCGAGCAGGTCGGCGGGGGAGAGCAGCGCAGAGACGCTGCCGTCGCCCTGGGCGCGGGCGAGAGCCTCGGCCTTGGCGGTCTCGGCGGCGACGATGCCGGCCACCCGCATCCCCTGGCCGTCGCGTTCGAGCCTGTCCCAGAGCGCCAGTCGCACGACCTCGGGGTGGGTGCAGTACCGGTCGAAGAGCCGGCCCGCGTAGCCGGCGAGGTCGGTCGTGTCGATGGGGATGGCCGTGACCATCTCGGCGACGAGCGAGTCGAAGACTGTCTCGAACAATCGGTCCTTGTTGCCGAAATAGGTGTAGAGCAGGCTCTTGTTGCAGCCCGCGCTCGCCGCGATGCGGTCGACCCGCGCGCCGGCGATGCCCCGCTCGGCGAATTCGGCGGTCGCCGCCTCGAGGATGCGCCGCCGGGTGTCCTGGGAATCTCGTGCCATGCACCGAGCTTACTAACCGGTTGGTTGAGTTTTCTCCCGGGCTGTGGTTTGATACGGGAAGTCGTAAGTAACTAACCGGTTAGGAAGTATAAATCATGGTCACCCAAGTCGCACTCGTCACGGGCGCATCATCCGGCATCGGCGAGGCCACGGCGCTCGAACTCCTCGGCCGCGGCTTCACCGTCTACGGCGCGGCCCGCCGCGTCGACCGGATGAGCGGGATCGCGGCGAAGGGCGTGCGCCCCCTCGCGATGGACGTGACGGATGACGCCTCCATGCAGTCAGGGATCGCCACCATTCTCGGTGAGGCCGGCCGCCTCGACGTGCTCGTCAACAACGCCGGCTACGGCTCGTTCGGCGCCCTCGAAGACGTTCCACTCAGCGAGGCCAGGAAACAGTTCGACGTCAACATCTTCGGCCTGGCCCGGCTCACCCAGCTCGCCCTGCCGCAGCTGCGCAGGCAGAAGAGCGGCACCATCGTGAACATCTCGTCGATCGGCGGCAAGTTCTACGAGCCGCTCGGGGCCTGGTACCACGCCACCAAGTTCGCCGTCGAGGGCCTCAGCGACTCGCTCCGGGTCGAACTCAAGCCGCACGGCATCAACGTGGTCATCATCGAACCGGGCGCGATCCGCACCGAGTGGAACACCATCGCCCGGGAGAACGTGATGAAGACCTCGGGCGACTCGGCCTACCGCCGGCAGGCGGAGGCCCTCGTGCGGGTGCTCACCCGCGCGGACGCGGAGGGCGTCGGCGCCGCGCCGCAGGTGATCGCCGCCGCCATCGGCAAGGCCGTCACCGCCCGCCGGCCGAGGGCCAGGTATGTCGCGCCCGCGAGCGCCCGCGCGATCCTGTTCCTGCGCTGGGTGCTGAGCGACCGGATGATGGATGCGGTCATCCTCCGGATCTACGGCCGCGGCTGAGCCTTCGCTGAGACCGCGGCTGGGAAATCCCTGAGCCGGTTGCTGCCCGAACCGACCAGATCGGATTATGCTGCCAGCTACCGGGGAGTTCCCCCGGCAGCAGAGCAAAGTGAGGTCGGCAATCATGAACCTGTTATTGGTCATCATCGCAATCGTGGCGGTCGTGCTTCTCCTCACCGGCGGTTTCGTGCAATCCCTGAACTTCCTGCTTTGGGTCGGGATCGTGCTCCTCGTCATCGCCGTGATCATGTTCCTGGTCCGGTCGATCTCGGGCCGCCGGACCTGACGAACACCCCACTGGACAACGGAAGGGCCGCCCATCGGGCGGCCCTTGTGCTTTGGGACGGCGTAGTACCGGTACCGGGAGCTACCGGCTGCCGTCCAAAGGCGTCAGCCAGGTCAGCCGGGACCCGTCGCCGACGATCAGCTCCCCGAGGGCGGCGTTGAATACCGCGCCGTACTCGGCGGTGATGTGCGCCTCGAACGCCGCGGCGTCCCGGTAGACCTCATAGACGAAGAACTCCGCGGGGCTCTCCGTGAGGCGGTGCGGGTCGAAGACGAGGTTGCCGGGTTCGTTTCGCACGTCGCGGGTCAGCCCGAGCAGGAGGTCCGCGACCTCCTGCTCGCGGCCGGGCCTGGCCGTGAACTCGGCGTACAGCGCGACCGGCCCGGCGGGCAACGCGGCCGGGACACCGCTCATGCCTTGCGTGCCCCCGTCATGATGGCCACGGCATCCGTCATGCTGTGCGACCGCGGCGTGATGGTGGCCGCGCACTTGCCGAGGCGCTGGATATGGATGCGGTCGGCCACCTCGAACACGTGCGGCATGTTGTGGCTGATCAGGATGACCGGGATGCCCCGTTCGCGCAGGTTCTTCACCAGTTGGAGCACCTGGTTGGACTCGCGCACCCCGAGGGCGGCCGTCGGCTCGTCGAGCACGACCACCTTGGAGCCGAAGGCGGCGGCCCTGGCCACCGCGACCGCCTGGCGCTGGCCGCCGGAGAGGTTCTCCACCGCCACCGTCACGTCCTGGAGGGTCGTGATGCCGAGGGCGGTGAGTTCCGCCCTGGCCCGGTTGCGCATGCCCTTGGTGTCGACCATCCGGAAGACGGAGCCGAGGATGCCCTTGCGACGCACCTCGCGCCCGAGGAACAGGTTGGATGCCACGTCCAGCGCGGGGGACACCGCCAGGGTCTGGTAGACCGTTTCGATGCCGGCGGCGTGGGCGTCCTGCGGGCGCTTGAACTGCACGGGCTTGCCGTCGAGAAGGATCTCGCCTTCGTCGGCGATCTCGGCCCCGGTGAGGCACTTGACCAGCGTGGACTTGCCGGCCCCGTTGTCGCCGATGATGGCGAGCACCTCGCCGGGGTAGAGGTCGAGGCTCACCCCGTCGAGGCCGACGACACGGCCGTAGGTCTTGACGAGTTTCCTGGCCTGCAGGATGGGTGTGCGGGTCGGGGCCGCGGGCGACGCGGCGTCACGGTCGAGGAGGGTCATTTGCGTACCTTTCGGATCCATTGGTCGACGGAGACCGCGACGATGATGAGCACGCCGACGGCGAAGGTCTGCCAGAGCACGTCGAGGCCGGCGAGGGACAGGCCGTTGCGGAAGACGCCGACGATCAGGGCGCCGAGGAGGGTGCCCCACACGGTGCCGCGGCCGCCGAAGAGGCTCGTGCCGCCGATCACGACGGCGGTGATGGAGTCGAGGTTGAGGTCGACTCCCGCGTTCGGGGATGCCGCGTTGCTGCGGCCGATCTGGATCCAGGCGCCGACCGCGAGGATCGCGCCCGCGGCCAGGTAGACGCTCATCAGCACCCGGTTGACGCTGATGCCGGCGAGCCGGGCGGCCTCCTTGTCGTCACCGACGGCGTAGACGTGCCGGCCCCAGGCCGTCTTCTGCAGGATGAAGGCGAGCACGAGGTAGAGCACGAGCATCATCAGCACGCCGGTGGTGAAGTTGACGCCGCCGATGTTGAAGGTGGTGCCGGTCCAGGTGAGGAGGTCGGGCATCTCGCCGCCGCGGATGGTGGCGCCGCTCGAGTAGAGCAGGGTCAGGGCGATGAAGATGTTCAGGGTGCCCAGGGTCACGATGAACGGGGGGAGCCGGAGCCGGGTGACCAGGAAGCCGTTCACGGCACCGGCTCCGAGGGCGACGAGCAGCCCGGCGAGGAGCCCGAACACGGCCGGCAGCCCGGCCTGCACACTGGATTGGGCCACCACCATCGAGCTGAGCACCATCACCGCGCCGACGGAGAGGTCGATGCCGGCGGTGAGGATGATCAGGGTCTGGGCGATGGCGAGGGTTCCCACGACGGCGACCTGCTGGGTGATCAGGGAGAGGTTCGCGGGATTGAGGAATCTGTCGTTCAGCAGTCCGAAGACGATGACCGCGATCACGAGCACGATGGCCGGGCTGAGCGCCGGGTAGCGGTGCATGGTGGAGCGGAGCCGGCTGAGCGGCGTCGTGCGGTCGAGGAATTCCTCGGCCAGGTCGTGGGCCCCCGTCGTTGCGGGCGCCTCCTGAGCATTCTGGGTCACGTGGGAACTCCGTTGTCCTGGTGAATGGTGTGAGTTCAAGGGGTGAGACCGTGGGATGCCGGAGTCGATTCTCGGCATCCCACGGGGTCGTTGGGTCGTTCTCCGGTGTTAGCCCCAGCAGATGTCGGATGCTGCGCTGGTGTCGATCGAGTCGACTCCCGTCTGCGGGTCGTCGGTCACGAGGGCGACGCCGGTGTTGTAGAAGTCGAGGCCGGGCGAGACCTCAGGCTTGGTGTTGGACTTGACCAGGTCGGAGATCGCCTGCACGCCCAGCTCGGCCATCTTCACCGGGTACTGCTGCGCGGTGGCGCCGATCACGCCGTCCTTGACCTGGCCGACGCCGGCGCATCCGCCGTCGATCGAGACGATGATGGTGTCGGTCTTGCCCGCGGCCTTGAATGCCTGGTAGGCGCCGTAGGCAGCCGGCTCGTTGATCGTGTAGACCACGTTGATGTCCGGGTTCTTGCTCAGCAGGGTCTCGGCGGCGGTGCGGCCGCCGTCTTCCGCGCCGTCGGTCGGCTCGTTGCCGACGAGGGCGTAGTCGCCGCCGCTGTAGGTGCCGGTCTTGGCCTCATCGCCGTTCTTGGTCTTGTCGGCGGCGTCGATGCCCATGCCGTCGAGGAAGCCCTGGTCGCGGTTGACGTCGACCGAGACGATCTTGTCGCTGAACAGGTCGAGCATCGCGATGGTGGCCTTCTTGCCGCCGAGCTTGGCGGCGGTCCACCTGCCGATGTCCTGGCCGGCGAGGTAGTTGTCGGTCGCGAAGGTGATGTCAACGGCCTTGGGGTCGGACGGGGGCGTGTCCAGGGCGATCACGTAGAGGCCGGCGTCGCGGGCCTTGACGAGGGCGTCTTCGACGCCGGGGCCGGCCGGAGTGATCAGGATGCCCTTGTCGCCCTTGGAGATGGCGTTCTCGACGGCCTGGATCTGGCTGTCCTCGTCGCCGTCCTTCTTGCCGGCTGCGAGAGTGAGGTCGATCCCGAGCTTCTCGGCCGAGGCCTTCGCGCCGTTCTGCATGGCCACGAAGAACGGGTTGGTCGTGGTCTTCACGATCAGCGAGACGCCGATCTTGTCCGACGCGCTCGTCGACCCGCCGGAGGAGGTGTTCGAAGAACACCCGGCGAAGCCCACCGTGGCGAGGGCGGCGATCGATCCGGCGGCGATGAGCCGTTTGAACGTGAGTGATGGTGTGCTGTGATTCATCATCGAATCTCCTCTTGGTTTGGGGGGAGGGGAACTCCCTGACAACGATGTCATAGGTATTTTTAGACCAAGATTGTTGTACAGTCAAGTGCAATCTTTCCTTGGAGATCAAACCGTGACATCGATGTCAGAAGCTGACGCACTCCCCGCCGTTCCGGCGGCGACAGTCGGCGGCGTGCCCGGCGGGCAACGCACCCGCCCGACCATGCGCCATGTCGCAGTCCTCGCGGGGGTCGGCGTGAAGACGGTGTCCCGGGTGATCAACGGCGAGCCGAACGTCTCAGCGGCCACCATCGCCAAGGTCCGTGCCGCGGCGGAGAGCCTCAGCTTCCACCCTGACCTGCACGCCGGCAACCTCCGGCGGGCCGACGGCCGCACCCGCACCCTGGGGCTCCTCGTCGGCAGTGTCGGCAACCCCTTCTCCGGGGCGGTGCACCGCGCCGTGGAGGATGCCGCCCGTGAGCGCGGCATCGCGGTCTTCGCCTCCAGCCTCGACGACGATCCCGACCGGGAGGAAGCGGCCGTCACGGCGTTCCTGCGCCGCCGGGTCGACGGGCTCATCCTCACCACCGTGTCGAAGAGCCAGGCCTACCTGCTGCCCGAGCAGCGCCGGGGCACCCCGCTGGTCTTCGTCGACCGCGAACCGGCCGGGATCGAAGCGGATGTCGTGGCGAGCGACAACGCAGCCGGCGCGGCAGCGGGCACCCGCCACCTGCTCGCGCACGGGCACCGCCGGATCGCGTTCCTCGGCGACCGCACCGACATCCAGACCGCCGCCGAACGCCGCCGCGGCTTCCTCGAGGAACTGGGGCGTGCGGGCGTGCCGACCGGGGGAGTGCCGATCATCGCCGGCCTGCACGACGAAGAGGCGGCCGAGCGCGCGATCACCGCGCTCCTGACCGGCGCCCGGCCGCCGACGGCGATCTTCAGCAGCCAGAACCTCGTCACCATCGGCGCCATCCGGGCCCTTCGCGCCCTGGGACTGCATCGCACGGTCGCGCTGGTCGGCTTCGACGATGTGCCGCTCGCCGACCTGCTCGACCCGGGGATCACCGTCGTCGCCCAGGACCCCCAGGGAATCGGCCGGCTGGCCGCAGAACGTGTTTTCGCACGGCTCGATGGTGACCGCGCCATCGGGAAGACCTACATTGTTCCAACCGAGCTGATTGCTCGCGGATCAGGGGAGATAAGACCGAATGACTGAATCCAACCGCGTCGTCGTCGTCGGCGACGCCCTCATCGACGAACTCCGCGACGCCGAGTCCCTGCGCGAATTCCCGGGTGGCGCGGCCCTGAACGTGGCCGTCGGCCTCGCCGTGCTCGGCATTCCGACGACGCTCATCGCCATGGTCGGCGACGACTCGGACGGGGCGGTGCTGCGGGACTTCCTCGCCGCCCACGACGTCACACTGATCGCGACACTCGGCCCGCACGGCAGCTCCCGCGCCACCTCCGACCGCACCGACGGCGAGCCGCGCTACGCGTTCAACGAGGCCGCGAAGAAGCGCCGGATCGAGTTCGGGCCCGCGGAACACGCAGCCCTCGACGCCGCCCGCCTCGTCGTCGTCAGCTGCTTCCCGTTCGACGACACGGCCCAGACGGATGCCTTCCTCGACGCCGTCGCCGACCCGGAGCACCGCCTCGTGATCGACCCGAACCCGCGCGCCGGCATGCTCGCCGACCGCGAGGCGTTCGTGCGCAACTTCGAGCGCGCCGCCGCCCGCAGCCTGCTGACCAAGGTCGGCGACGAAGACGCCGAGCTGCTCTACGGCAGCACCCTGGCCGAGTTGCGGGCCCGGCTCGTGGCCGCCGGAACCCACCACGTGCTGGCGACCGCCGGCCGCGACGGGGCGACGATCGAGACCGACGACGGCCTGCTCGTGAGCGAGCCGATCACCCCGCTGCCCGGCGCGGTCGTCGACACGATGGGCGGCGGCGACGCGACCCTCGCCTCCAGCGTGCAGACGTTCCTGACCAGGGGCGTGCCGACGGATGCCGCGGGCTGGCAGCGCCTGCTGGCCGACGCCATGCGCATCGCGGCCGCCACCTGCCGCGAGGAGGGCGCCCTGCTGCGGGTGCCGCCCGTCGACTGACGGGATCAGGCAGCCGGGACCGCCGGGGTCAGCCGGCGGCGAGCGGCTTGACGGCCCGCACGATTGCGCCGTGCATGCCCGGGGCGACTTCGTGGGTGAGGCTGACGCTCACCTGCTCGAAGCCGGCCAGGCCGAGTTCGTTCGTGTATTCCTCCACCGAGAGTGCGCCGGCGATGCAGCCGACGTGCGAGCCGCGGGCGGCGCGGTCCGCCGGGCTGAGCTGGTTCTCGGCCACGACGTCGGACACGCCGACCCGGCCGCCCGGGACGAGTACCCGGAACATTTCCCGCAGCACCGCCGGCTTGTCGGTGGACAGGTTGATCACGCAATTGGAGATCACGACGTCGATGCTCTCCCCGGGCAGCGGAAGGTTCTCGATGGTGCCCTTCCGGAACTCGACGTTCTCGGCGTGGGCGGCCGCGGCGTTGGCCCGGGCCAGGTCGAGCATCTCGTCGGTCATGTCGACGCCGTAGGCGAAGCCGGTCGGGCCCACCCGGCGAGCGGAGAGCAGCACGTCGATTCCGCCGCCGGAGCCGAGGTCGAGCACGCTCTCCCCGGTGCGGAGGTCGGCGACCGCCGTGGGGTTGCCGCAGCCGAGGCTGGCGAGCACCGCCGCCTCGGGGAGACCACCGGTCGAGTCGGGGTCGTAGAGGGCGGCGCCGAAGACGAGGCTCTCGTCGACGAACGCCGGCCCGCAGCAGTCGGCTGCGGCATCCGCCGCGTCGCCGGGTCCGCAGCAGGCGGTGGATGCGGCCGGGCCCCTGTCCCGCAGGGTCACGGCGAGGGCCGCGCCGGCATAGCGGGCGCGAACTGCCTCGCGTACGGTGTCGGTGTCCTCGGTCATGATGGTTCTCCCTCGGGTATTGACCGTCGTCGATGCAATCCTTCACTAAATATTGATGAACGTCAATATACCGGTGAGATCGCCGGTGCGATGGCGTCGCCCGGATCGGGCGGCACACCGGCTCAGGCGTCGACGAGTTCGAGGGTGGGACGTTTCGGCGGCCGTCCGTCGCCGGAGGAGCGGCCGGTGAGCCGGCGCCCGATCCACGGCAGCACGTACTCGCGGTAGTACGCGGCGGTGCCCTGCACCCGGTCGGCGGCGGACGCCTCGACCTCGGCCCAGTCAACGGGCACCGGCACGCCGAGCGCGTCGAGCACGTTGGAGGCGACCCGGGTGTGCCCGAGGGCGTTCAGGTGCAGCTTGTCGATCGACCAGAACCGCGCCTCGGCGAGGTGCGCGTCGGCCCAGTTGTCGACCAGGGTGACCCCCGGGCGCACGAAGGCGTCCCGGGCGGCCTCGGCGAGCCGGTCGCCGCGGCGCTGCATCACCGCGCCCATCGGCAGGTGGCGGGACGGGTTGCCGCCGCTGAGCACGAGCACGTGGGCGCCGCTGTCGAGACCGCGCTCGACGACCTGGCCCATCAGGTCGATGACGTAGCCGATCTCGACCCGGGGCCGCATCAGGTCGTTGCCGCCGCCGCAGATCGAGAGCAGGTCGGGAGCCTGGCCGATGGCCGGTTCGAGCTGCTCGGCGACGATCGGCCCGAGCAGGCGCCCCCGCACGGCGAGGTTCGCGTAGGAGACCGGGGTGTCGGAGGCCGCGGCGAGGCCGAGCGCGACCAGGTCGGCCCAGCCGCGCAGCCTGCCGCCCGGCAGCTCGTCGCCGACGCCCTCGGTGAAACTGTCGCCGATGGCGACGTAACGCTGGAACATCAGGATCCCCTCACCCTGCGAAAGCCGTGTGGCGATATCCGCCGAGAGGCGATGCTACTCGCTCTCGTCGTGCGTGTGCCGGGTGCCGTGGGTCTGCTCCACGCCCTGGCTCGGGTCCTTCGGCAGGTTCCAGCGGCCGGTGAGCACGTCCCTGGCCTGCTGGGCGGCGCGGCGCACCTCTTTGTCGGGGTCGCGCAGGCGCTGCACGATCGTGGCGAGGTGGTCGGCGGTCCCCTGCGCGGCGAGGGCGTGCAGGGCGGCGGCGCGCACCCGGGGCACCTCGTCGGTGGTGAGGCGCACGAGCTTGGGGGCAACCTCGAGGCCCCGCAGCATGATCACCCGCGCGCACATCTCGCGCACCCGCCAGGCCTGGTTGTTCAGGCCGACCACGACGTAGGGCGCTGCGGCCTCGCTCCAGACGTAGAGCAGGGCGCGGGCGCCCCACAGCTCGGGCCAGTACAGGGCGGGGGCGCCGTCGAGGATGCCCAGCGCGTGGCGGCCGCCGGCGTAGAGCAGGAAGTCCTTGCCGGCGTTCTTGGCGCGGAGGAGAGCGATGGAGTTGTCGATCACCGCTTGTTCGCCATAGTGCTCCACGGCGGCGTGGATGCGCTCGGCCGTCGGGAGGTCGATGGGAAGGTCGGGGTGGGGATCTAATTTGTTATGCATGGCACTGCCAAAACTAGCAAGCGCGCGCGGTGCAGGCCAATGCCGGATGCCGGCGGCCGGGCAGGCTGCGGCTCAGCGGGCGGCGTCGTCGGCCGGGAACGACCGCTCGAACCCGGTTGCCCGGTCGTAGATGCCGTAGTTGCCGATCTCCCGATAGCCGAGGCGGCGGTAGAGGGCCAGCGCCTCGGGTTGGGCGTACCCGGTCTCCAGCCGCACGTGCCGGTAGCCGAGTTCGCGGGCCAGCTCCTCGAGGGCGGCGAGCACGGTCGACGCGTGGCCGGCCCGGCGATAGGTCGGGTTGGTCCACATCCGCTTGACCTCGCAGGTGGCATCGTCGAGACGACGGATGCCGCCGCCCGCCACGGTGTTGTCGCCGTCGAGCAGCACGATGAAGCCGCCCTGCGGCGGGTCGAAGGCATCCGCCTCCACGTCGTGCACCGAATCGCCGTCGCCGTAGCGTTCCTCGTACTCGCGGCGGAGGTCGGCGAGGAGAGGGGCGACTTCGGGGTCGGCCAGGCGTACGCGGGCGAGTTTCACACCTCTCAGTCTGCCCGATTCAGGCTGCCCGATCGGCCCGCTTCCCGGCGCGACCGGTAAACTCCTCCTGTGTCTGTCAACCCCGAACTGCAGGGCCGGGTCTTCCCGCCGGTCGCCCCCTATCTCGTCGGCCGGGAGAAGGTGCGCGAGTTCTCCCGCGCCGTCTTCGCGACCAACCCGATCAACCACGACCCGGAGGCCGCGCGCAGAGCGGGCTACGCCGACGTCGTCGCCCCGCCCACCTTCGCGGTGGTCGTGCAGGAAGCGACCCTGGCGCAGCTCTTGGCCGAACCGGATGCGGGCATCGACTTCAGCCGCGTCGTCCACGGCGACCAGCGGTTCAGCTTCAGTCGCCCGATCGTCGCCGGTGATGAGTTGACGGCGACCCTGACCGTGGCGAGCGTGAAGAGCCTCGGCGGCCACTCGATGGTCACGGCCGAGTCCCGCGTCGTCGACGCGGCCGGCGCCCACGTCGTGACCGCGACCTCCACCCTTGTCGTCAGGGGAGACGAATGAGCATCGAAAGCACCACGCCCCGCCTCGACGACCTGGTCGTCGGCGCCGTCGTCGCCGAAGCCGGCTTCCCGCTGACCCGCGACTCCCTCGTGCGCTACGCCGGGGCATCCGGGGACTTCAACCCCATCCACTACCGCGACGACGTGGCGGTCTCGGTGGGGCTGCCCGGCGTGCTCGCGCACGGCATGCTCACGATGGGCCTCGCCGTGCAGCCGGTCGTCGACTGGGCCGGCGACCCGGGCCGCATCGTCGACTACCAGGTGCGCTTCACCCGACCGGTGCTCGTCGACCCGGCCGCCGGCGCCGTCGTGACGGTCGTCGCCAAGGTCGGCGCGATCGACGCGGACGCCGGCATCGCCCGGATCGACCTCACCGTCTCGTTCAACGAGGTGACCGTGCTCGGCAAGGCGCAGGTGCGCGTCCGCCTGGCCGACTCACCGCTCAGCGATGCCTGATTCGGTGCCCGATTCCGGCGCGCTCGCCGGGAGGGCGCCCCGGTTCGCCGACCTGACCACCATGCGGGTCGGCGGGTTGCCGGCCAGGCTGCTCTCCCCTGCCACCGAGCAGGAGCTCGTCGAGGCTACCCTCACCGTGTGGGGTTCCGGCGACGAGTGGATGCTGCTCGGCGGCGGCTCGAACACGGTCGTCTCCGACGACGGCTTCGACGGCACCGTGATCCGCGTGCTCACCCGTGGCGTGACGGTGCTCGATGCCACGGCGGGCGATTCCGAGGCCGGCGGCGCCGAGGCGGCCGATGCCGCGGCGCCCGACCGGGTGCGGTTGCGTGTGCAGGCCGGCGAACCGTGGGACGATCTCGTCGCCCACACCGTCGAGCGGGGCTGGTCCGGCCTCGAGGCGCTCTCCGGCATCCCCGGTTCGACCGGGGCCGCGCCCGTGCAGAACATCGGCGCCTACGGCCAGGAGCTCTCCGACAGCCTGGTCGCGATCGACTTCCTCGACTACGAGACCGGCGTCCGCCGCCGGATCGTGGCCGCCGAGCTCGAGCTCGGCTACCGCACCTCCGTGCTCAAGCAGGGGCTGCGCGGCCTCGTGCTCGCGGTCGAACTGGAGTTGCACGACACGCAGGCCGAGGCATCCGTGCTCGGCGGCGCGCTCAGCCGGCCGGTCGCCTACCCGCAGCTGGCGGGGGCGCTCGGGGTGCAGGTCGGCGACCGGGTGCCGCTCGGGGCGCTGCGGGCCTCCGTGCTCGCCCTGCGCGGGGCCAAGGGTATGGTGCTCGACCCCGGCGACCCCGACACGCACAGCGCCGGGTCGTTCTTCACCAACCCGATCGTGTCGCTGGCCTTCTCCCGCACGATGCCGGATGCGGCGCCGCGCTGGCCGCTCGGGGACGCGGAGCTGCCCGACCGGGTGATCCCGCTGGACGAGTACTACGGGGTCGGGCCGGTCGCGGATCCCAACCCCGTGCGGCTCGTCAAGCTCAGCGCGGCCTGGCTGATCGAGAACTCCGGGATCTCGCGCGGCTTCCGGCTGCCGGGGTCGCGCGCGGCCATCTCCAGCAAGCACACCCTCGCGCTCACCAACAGCGGCGGGGCCACGGCGGACGAGATCGGCCAGCTCGCCCGTTTCGTGCAGGGCCGGGTGCAGTCGGAGTTCGGCGTGATCCTGCAGCCGGAGCCCATGCTCGTGGGCCTCGGCCTCTAGCAGCCGCGCTCCTCCGGGGTGTGCCCGACGCCCGCGGTTCCGGGCGCTCGCTCGCGGCGCAGGTTCGGCGAGCCGGCGCACGCTACAGCCTGCGCCGGCTTCCGCAGGGTGCGCCGCGAGCGGCCCCGGCTGGCGCTGCGGGTGCGGCGGCGTCCCGAAACGGCCCGCGGATGCCCCGCTACAGCAGCCCGAGCTCCATCGCCCGGGTCACGGCCCGGGTGCGGTCGCTCACCGCCAGCTTCTCGAACGCGTGCAGCAGGTGCGTCTTCACGGTGGCCTCACTGATGAACAGGGAACGGCCGATCTGCGGGTTGCTCTGGCCGGCCGAGACCAGCCGGAGCACGTCGAGTTCGCGGGCCGACAGGCGCGGCGACGGCGCGGCATCCGCCCGCACCCGGTGCACCAGCCTGGCGGCGATGGTCGGCGCGAGCACGGTCTGACCGCCGGCCACCGCGCGCACGCCCTCGATGATCTCAGCCTGGGGCGCGGCCTTGAGCAGGTAGCCGCTCGCGCCGGCGGCGATGGCGCCGAGGATCTGGTCGTCGCTCTCGTAGGTGGTCAGGATCAGCACCCGCACGGTGTCGTTCGCGGCGAGGATGCGCTGGGTGGCTTCGACGCCGTCCAGGCGCGGCATCCGCAGGTCCATCAGCACGAGGTCGGGGCGGAGCGCGGCGGCCAGGGCGACCGCCTCCTCGCCGTCTGCGGCCTCGCCGACGACGACGATGTCGTCGGCCGTGCCGAGCAGCAGGGCGATCCCGCCGCGCACGATCGGGTGGTCGTCGGCCACGAGCACCCGGATCACGGGGTGCTCCGGGTCGGACGGGCGTCGGCGACGAGGCGGGCGCCCAACAGGCGGATCACGGGGTGCTCCGGGTCGGACGGGCGTCGGCCGGCACGGGCACGCTCACCCTGAGCACGGTGCCGCGGGGGTCGCCGTCGGTGATCGAGAGGCTGCCGCCGACGAGTCCGACCCGGTCGCGCATGCCGGAGAGCCCGAACCCGTTCTCCCGCTCGGGCGCGTAGCCGCCGAGTCCCCGGCCGTCATCGCTCACCGTCAATGTCACGTCATCGCCGTTCCGCTCGATGCATACGGATGCCGCGCCGGCCCGGGAATGCTTGCGCACGTTCGCGAGACCCTCCTGCGCGCAGCGCAGCAGCACGACCTCGAGCTCGCGGTCGAGGCCGGCCACGGTCACCGTCGCGTCGACCTGGATGCCGGTCTCCCGGGCGAAACGCTCGGCGAGGCGGCCCAGGGTGTCGGCGAGCGGCGAATCGTTCGCCCGCACCGGAGACATCGCGGCGACGAGGGTGCGCGCCTCGGTCAGCGCCTGCCGGGCGGTGTCCTCGATCAGGTCGACGCTCGCTCCCGCCGCGCCGGAGTCGGCGCCCAGCTCGGCGCGGGTGCGCTGGGCGAGCATTACGAGGCTGGTCAGGCTCTGCGCGATGGTGTCGTGGATCTCCCTGGCCAGGCGCTCGCGCTCGCTGGCGCCGCCGGCGTCCCGGTGCAGGACCGCCAGCTCGTCCTGGGCCGCCGTGAGCTCCGCGAGCAGCCGGCGCTGGGTGTTGCCGTCCTGGGAGATCCGGGTGATCCAGGCGCCGAGGGCCACCGCGAAGACGAAGGAGATCGTCTCGACGGCGCCCGCCTGCAGCAGGTCGCCCGGGCTGCCGCCGAGGCTCACCGTCAGGCCGGCCGCGACCATGACCGCGAGCAGGCCGCTCAGCGCGACGGAGGCGAGGAAGCCCTCGGTCAGCACCCAGAGCACTGGGAAGCCGATCGCCTGCAGGGTCGCCAGGTTCGGGTTGAATGCGGCGGCCACGCCGGAGCCGACGATGATCGCGATCCGGAACGCTGTCTGGGCGCCGGTGCCGGCCGGCACGCCGCCACGCGCCGCCACGCCGCCGTGCGCCGGCGTGGCGCGGGCGGCGGCCTGGCGGAGCCCGCGGCGGCCGAACGCGAGGTAGCAGAGGCCGATCGCGGCCAGGGTGATCAGGGAACCGGCCCGTCCCGGGTCGACGAAGTCGGGGTCGAGGGCCGATATCACCGCCATCACCAGGAGCGACCCGGCGATGGCCGTGTCCCACCAGCGCAGGGTTGTCATGAGATCAGCTTCCCACGCGGCAACGGGCGCGGCCGGGCGGCATCCGGTCGGATGCCGCCCGGCCCGTGTTCAGGAGTCCTTCCGGATCCATCGGAACGTCACCCGGCTGAGCACGAGCCCGACCACGAGCCAGATGCCGAGGTTGAGCGCCACCAACGGGAAGTCCCACGAGCCGGACTGCTCCAGGCCGGCGAAGCTCTCGGGCAGGAACACCCCGCGCATGCCCTGCGCCATCCATTTGAGCGGGAACAGGCCGGCCACGTTCTGCATCCATTCCGGCAGCACGTAGAACTGCAGGTAGACGCCCGAGATGAACTGGAGGATCAGCACGATCGGGATCACCACGGCGGTGGCGCTCTTGCCGGAGCGGGGGAGGGCCGAGAGCGCAATGCCGAGGAACGCGCAGGTGATCACACCGAACAGGAAGACCCAGGCGAAGGTCAGCCACTTCCCCGGTTCGGTGGGCAGGTCGATGCCGAGCACGAACCGGGCGACCAGGATCAGAAGCGCCGCCTGGATCGCCCCGGTCACCAGCACCTCGCCGATCTTGCCCATGAAGTAGCTCAACGGGGAGAGCGGGGTGCCGCCGAGCCGTTTGAGGGTGCCGTCGCCCTTCTCCCCGGCGATGTCCACGGCGAGGTTCTGCACGCCCGACAAGAGCATCCCCGCGGCCAGCATCCCTGGCAGGTAGTACGCGCCGACGCTGATGCCGCCGGTGCCGTCGGGGTTCGTGCCGATGTTCCCCGCCGACCCGAACGCCGCCGTGAAGATGCCGAGCATGATGAACGGGAACAGGAAGGTGAAGAAGACGCTGTCGGGGCTGCGGAAGTAGACCCGCGTCTCGTAGACCACCCGGGCTGCGCCGAGGCGGAGGATGCCGCCCAGCCCGCCGAGGGACGGGTCGCCGGTGGCGGCGTGGTGGCCGGTGGTGCTGTCGACGGCGCTCATGCGAGCACCTCCTCGTCGCTGGTGGCGCCGTCCGGGCCGGCGGTGGCGCCGTTCCCGTCGCCGGTGGCGTCTGCGCCTCCGCTGGTGCGGTGGCCGCGGACGAGGCCCAGGTAGACGTCCTCCAGGCTCGGCCGGATGACTTCGAGGTCGGCCGGTTCCCCGCCGTCGGCGGCGAGCCCGGCCACGATGCGGGCCGGCTCCTCGCTGCGCACCTCGTGCAGTACCCCCCCGGCGTCCCGCCAGCGCACCAGCGGCACCCGTGCCTCCGCCCCGCCGATCTCGGCGATGGTGCCGATGTCGATGAGCCGGCCGTCGTTGATCACGCCGGCGCGGTCGCCGAGCTGCGCCGCCTCGTCGAGGTAGTGGGTGGTGAGGAGGATGGTCGTGCCCTCCGCCTTGAGCCGGCGCACCAGATCCCAGAACTGGTGCCTTGCCTCGGGGTCGAAGCCCGTGGTCGGCTCGTCGAGGAACAGGAGCTCCGGCCGTCCGATGATGCCGAGCGCGACATCCACCCGGCGCCGCTGCCCGCCGGACAGCCGGCTGATCCGGGTCTTCGCCTTCGAGGCGAGGCCGACCGCGTCGATCACCTCGGCGACCGGCCGCGGGTTCGGGTAGAGGCCGGCGAAGTGGCTGAGCTGCTCGGTCACGGTGACGTTGCCGCTTTCTCCGGTGGACTGGAGCACGATCCCGAGGCGGGCCTTCCAGGCGCGGCCGGCCCGCTGCGGGTCGGCGCCGAGCACGCTCACCTCGCCGGAGCTGCGGTCGCGGTAGCCCTCGAGGATCTCGATCGCGGTGCTCTTGCCTGCCCCGTTCGGGCCGAGCAGCGCGAACGTTTCGCCCGCCCGGATGTCGAAGCTGATGCCGCCGAGGGCCTCGAAGCTCCCGTAGGACTTGTGCAGGTCGCGCACGCGCACGACCGGGGATGAGGATTCCATACCAGTAGAGTCCCACTCCCGAGCGCCGCGCGGAAGCGTCACCTGGCCGACCTGCCCATCCACCGGTCGACGGATGCCCCCGCCAGGTCAGCCGCACTCTCGCGGAACCCCGAGTGAGCGTTTGGGGAGGGGAGGGGGAGCTAGGCGAAGAGGCGCTGCAGGCGCTGGACGCCCTCGAGGAGCTGGGCGTCGCCGAGCGCGTAGGAGAAGCGGAGGTAGCCGCTCGGGCCGAAGGCTTCACCCGGGACCGCGGCCACCTCGACCTGGTCGAGGATCAGGTCGGCGAGTTCGAGGGACGTCGTCGGGGTGACGCCGCCCCAGGTGCGGCCGAGCAGGCCGGTGACGTCGGGGTAGACGTAGAACGCGCCCTGCGGGGTCGGCGTCACCATGCCGGGGATCTTGTTCAGTTCGGAGACGATGACCTTGCGGCGGCGGTCGAAGGCGTCCCGCATGGCGAACGCGGCATCCTGCGGCCCGGTCAGGGCGGCGATGCCGGCGCGCTGGGAGATGTTCGAGACGTTCGAGGACAGGTGCGACTGCAGGTTGGCGGCGGCCTTGATCGCGTCCTGCGGGCCCACCATCCAGCCGAGGCGCCAGCCGGTCATCGCGTAGGTCTTGGCGACGCCGTTGACCAGGATGGTGCGGTCGGCCAGGGCGGGAACGGCCTCGACGATCGACACGGCGCGCACCCCGTCGTAGGTGAGGTTCTGGTAGATCTCATCGCTGATGATCCACAGGCCGTGCTCCTCGGCCCACTCGCCGATCGCCTTCGTCTGCTCGGGAGAGTAGACCGCGCCGGTCGGGTTCGACGGGGACACGAAGAGCAGCACCTTGGTGCGCGGGGTGCGCGCCGCCTCGAGCTGCTCGACGGTGACGAGGTAGCCCTGGTCGGCGCCGGCGAAGACGTCGACCTGCACGCCGCCGGCCAGCCGGATCGACTCGGGGTAGGTGGTCCAGTACGGGGTGGGGACGATGACCTCGTCGCCCGGGTCGAGCAGCGTGGCGAAGGCCTGGTAGACCGCCTGCTTGCCACCGTTGGTGACGACGACCTGGCTGGGTGAGATCGCCAGCCCGCTGTCCCGGAGGGTTTTGGACGCGATGGCCTCGCGCAGGTCGGGCAGCCCCGCCGCCGGGGTGTAGCGGTGGTTCTTCGGGTCCGACACCGCCAGGAGCGCCGCCTCGACGATGTGCGGAGGGGTGGGGAAGTCAGGCTCGCCCGCGGCGAAACTGATCACCGGCCGGCCGGCCGCCTGGAGCGCCTTGGCCTTGCCGTCGACCTTGAGGGTCGCCGACTCCGCGATGGAGCCGATCCGAGTAGAGATTCGCTTGAGTTCGTGAGCCACGCTTCGAGCATACGGCGGGCGGCCACTCCGGCGAAGGTGCGGGGAGGTGAATCTCGGAGCATGCCCGGCCCCCGCGGTGCCCCGGCTTTACTCTCGTCCCGGAGTGACCTAGACTTGATCGAGGTAGTTGAATTCTGCCATGCTTTTTTGCGCCCTTTTTGGTGTGTCCGATGGACTCGTCTGAAAGCCGCGAAGTCGAATGGCGCTCAGGATTCTCTCCATAGGGTGGTGGCTCAATTGGTAGAGCAGCGGTCTCCAAAACCGCAGGTTGCAGGTTCGAGTCCTGTCCGCCCTGCAAGTCGGTGGCATTCCGTCGGCCCATGAAAGGTGTGAACAGGTGGCCCGAAAAGTTGTCGACGAACCCAGTGAGGAAATCGTCGCGAACGCGAGAATGGCGCGCGATTCCAAGCGCGGTCCCTTCGCTCGGATGTCCCTGTTCATCAAGCAGGTCATGGCGGAGCTCCGCAAGGTCGTCACGCCGACCCGAAAGGAACTCCTGAGCTACACGGGTGTCGTGCTGGTCTTCGTGGTGATCATGATGGCCCTGGTTTCCGCACTCGACTGGGTGTTCGCGCTCGTCGTGACATACGTGTTCGGAACGCCAAGCGGCTGAACGGATGCCGCCAGGCGGCTCCCGCAAGGATTCATGGCAACGCTGAACGGGTCACGCTTTCGTGCCCAGGCAATAGATAAGGATTGAGATTTAGTGACTGAGACGAATCACGACGATGTCGACTGGGCCACCGCTGCCGAACAGTCCTCAGACGAAGACGAGGCGCAGGAGGGCAACACCCTCGCCGCCGAAGAAGATTCCGTAGAGGCCGCCGAGCAGGCAGCCGTGCACGTGTTCGACCCGAGCGTCGGCGTCGAAGACAACCTCGACGCCGCGCTTGACGCGCTCGCCGAATCGGTCGACCCCGAGGCCGACGCGCTCGTCGACGACGCCCTCGACATCGACTCCGCCGACGAAGCGGATGCGTCCGCCGAGGCCGTGCAGGACGAAGAGGCAACCGAGGCCGCCGCCGAGGAAGCCGTCGACGAGGACCCGTACGCCGAGTTCCGCAAGGAACTGCGCTTCCAGCCCGGCAAGTGGTTCGTCATCCACTCCTACGCCGGCTTCGAACGCCGAGTGAAGTCGAACATCGAGAACCGCAAGCAGTCGATGGCCATGGAAGATTTCATCTACCAGGTCGAGGTTCCGATGGAAGACGTCGTCGAGATCAAGAACGGCCAGCGCAAGATGGTCACTCGCGTCCGCATCCCCGGCTACGTGCTGGTGCGGATGGACCTCAACGAAGACAGCTGGTCCGTGGTTCGTCACACCCCCGGCGTCACCGGCTTCGTCGGCAACGCCCACAACCCGACCCCCCTCCGTTTCGAAGAGGCGTTCGGCATGCTGAAGAGCCTCGTCGAGATCCAGGAAGTCCCCACCGCGAAGTCCGGCGCAGGCCACGGCGGCAAGGTTCCGACCCGCGCCCTCCCGGCCGAGATCGACTACGAAATCGGCGAGACCATCACGATCAAGGAAGGCTCGTTCGCGGGCCTGCCCGGATCGATCAGCGAGATCAAGGCGGAGAGCGGCAAGCTCATCGTGCTGGTGTCCCTGTTCGAGCGCGAGACCCCGGTCGAGCTCAGCTTCGACCAGGTCACCAAGCTCTAAAACGTTTCCAGTTCACCGGGGCCCGTCCGGGCCACCGGGAGAGCGGCCCTCGCGGCTGCTCGTCATCACAAAGAAGGAAGAACAATGGCACCGAAGAAGAAGGTAACTGGTCTGATCAAGCTTCAGATCAAGGCCGGCGCCGCCAACCCCGCACCGCCCATCGGGCCGGCGCTTGGTCAGCACGGCGTCAACATCATGGAATTCTGCAAGGCCTACAACGCCCAGACGGAATCCCAGCGCGGCAACGTCATCCCGGTGGAGATCACCGTCTACGACGACCGTTCATTCACTTTCATCCTGAAGACCCCGCCCGCGGCGGAGCTCATCAAGAAGGCTGCCGGCGTCGCCAAGGGCAGTGGCACCCCGCACACCGTCAAGGTTGCGAAGCTCACCAAGGCACAGGTTCGCGAGATCGCCGAAGCCAAGATGGTCGACCTCAACGCGAACGACCTCGACGCTGCGTCGAAGATCATCGCCGGCACGGCCCGCTCCATGGGCATCACGGTCGAGGCCTAAGCCTCAACCTCCGGCATCCCGCCACCCAGCAGTACGTGGAAGAGCCAGCCAGGCTCGCACCACACTCTCAAATTTTTGTACAGGAGATTCAAATGGCACAGAAGTCAAAGGCCTACCGGGCCGCGGCCGAAAAGATCGAAGCCGACAAGTTCTACACCCCCGTCGAGGCCGTCACGCTGGCCCGCGAGACCGGTTCGGCGAACTTCAACTCGACCGTTGAGGTTGCCCTCAAGCTCGGCGTCGACCCGCGCAAGGCGGACCAGATGGTGCGTGGAACCGTTATTCTTCCTCACGGAACCGGTCGCACCGCCCGCGTCATCGTCTTCGCAACCGGCCCGGCAGCCGACGCTGCCATCGCAGCCGGCGCCGACGAGGTCGGTGGCGACGAGCTGATCGAGAAGGTGGCCGCCGGCTACACCTCGTTCGACTCCGCCGTCTCCACCCCGGAGCTCATGGGCAAGGTCGGCCGTCTCGGAAAGGTTCTCGGCCCGCGTGGCCTCATGCCGAACCCGAAGACCGGCACCGTGACGCCCGACGTCGCGAAGGCCGTGTCCGACATCAAGGGCGGAAAGATCGAATTCCGCGTCGACAAGCACGCCAACGTGCAGTTCGTCGTGGGCAAGGCATCCTTCACCGCCGAGCAGCTGAACGAGAACATCGCCGCAGCGCTCGAGGAGATCGTGCGCCTCAAGCCCAGCTCCTCCAAGGGCCGCTACATCATGAAGGGCGCCGTGTCGACCACGTTCGGCCCCGGCATCCCGCTCGATGTGAACAGCATCTAAGCACGCGCACCATCACGAAGGGCCCGTCGCGAGACGGGCCCTTCGTTCGTTAAGCCGGGTTCGGCCGGACGGTGTCCGGCCGAACGGCGCTCAGTCGGTGACGGATGTCGCCCGCGCGTTGTCAGGGTGCGCCCGCAGCATCGCGGCCACCGCGATCGCGTCACCCTCCGGCTGGTGCGAGGCGCTGTGCGGCTTGGCGATGAACAGGTAGAGCAGCCCGCTGCCCATCACGACGGCAAGCCCGATCAGCACGATCCAGTCGTCGAGGAACACCCCGGTCGCGCCCGGCCTGGCCAGCAGCACCATCGCGAAGATCCCGTAGGCGAGGGCGACCACGTTGATGACGAAACCGAACCGGCCCAGGTTGAACGGCCCGGCCGGACGCCAGCCCTTGATCCGCTGCCGGAGCGCGGCGAGCACCACGGCCTGGAACGCCACGTAGATGCCGATCACCGCGAAGGCCGTGATCCGGGCCAGCAGCGTGCTGCCTCCCACGTAGATGAGCAGGCACAGCAGGAGGGGGATCGTGCAGGCGACGATCAGGGCGTTCACCGGTACCGCAGTGCGGGGGGACACCCGGGAGAGCCAGGCGTGGCCGGGGATCATCCCGTCCCGCGCGAACGAGAACAGGAGCCGGCTGGCTGCGGCCTGCAGGCTCAGCACACAGGACAGGAACGCGGTGAGCGCGACCACGAGGAAGATCTTCGCACCGACGGTTCCGAGCGAAGCGTCGAGGATCGCGGGGATCGGGTCGATGTCCTTCCCGGTGACGATGGCCTGGAGGTCGGGGGCGGCCAGCACGTAACCGCCGAAGGAGAACAGGGCCGAGACCCCGCCGACGAGGATGGTCAGGATCATCGCCCGGGGGATGCCCCTGGCCGGGTTCTCGACCTCCTCCGCCACGTCCCCGCAGGCCTCGAAACCGTAGAACAGGAACAGCCCGGCGAGGGCCGCGCCGAGGAACGCGGCGACGTAGCTGCCGTTGCCCTGCACGCCCATGGTGTCGAAGAAGACGCTGAACTCTTGCTTGCGCTGGAAGATCAAGAGATAGAGGCCGAGCCCGACGACGCCGACGAGTTCGGCGGCGAGGCCGATCCGGGCGACCCGGCCGAGTGTCTTCGTGCCGGAGAAGTTCAGGCCGAACGCGACCACGAGGAAGAGCACCGACAGGCCCAGGGTCACCTCATTGGTCACCGGGGCGTTGATAAGGCTGGCCAGGAAGCCCGTGCCGAACTCGGCGACCGCGGTGATGGTCACGATCATCGCCCAGACGTAGACCCAGGCCGCCATCCAGGCGTAACGCTTGCCCCAGAGCCTGCGCGTCCACGGGTAGATCCCGCCCGCGATCGGATACTGCGACACGACCTCGCCGAAGACGAGCGCGACCAGCAGCTGGCCGGTGCCGACGATGATCAGCCAGAAGATCGAGGGCGGCCCGCCCGTGCTGAGGGCGAGCGCGAACAGCGAGTACACGCCGACGAGCGGGGAGAGGTAGGTGAAGCCGAGGGCGAAGTTCGCCCAGAGGCCCATGGAGCGGTGGAAGGAGTTCTCGTAGCCGAGGGCCTTGAGGTGCTCGCTGTCGCCGAGCCCCTTCTGCGGGGACGGGTTGTCGTTCATGATGACCTTTCCGATCAAGCCGGAGGGACGGGCAGCCACCCACCTGGCCGCGACACCTCATTGTGTGTGCTCAACATACTGGACCGGCAACGCCAAAAGGTATAGAACCGAATGATTCATTCTCCGGCGTGTTGCGGCGCGTAGCGGGCTAGGGGTCGTGGCGCGGCTCGTGGCTGACCAGCCCGACCGTGTTGCCCTCGCTGTCGCGGATGAACGCCATCCACTCGTCGGTGCCGGCCGGACCGAGTGAGTCGTCGGTGTGGCTGAAGATGATGTGCGGCAGGTCGACGATCTCCACCTGCAACCCGCGGAGCCGTTCGACCGTCGCCGCGACGTCGTCGACCTGCAGGTAGACGAGGGCGGGCGGCGCCGCCCGCTCGAGCAGCAGGCGGGACCGGCCCACGTTGAAGAAGAGCAGGCCGGGGGGATCGAACCGGGCGGCCGGCGGGCCCCCGAGCAGCAGCTCGTAGAAGGCGGCCGCCCGGTCGAGATCGTCGGCGTGCTGGGCAACCTGCAGGATCTCCATGGTGTCCTCCACCACGATCATCCGTTGACCGGGCCGCCCTGTCCACCCCCGGGCCGACGGGGGCAGGCAGGTGGTCAGCCGATGTAGCTCATCACGTGCTTGATCCGGGTGTAGTCCTCGAGGCCGTACATCGAGAGGTCCTTGCCGTAGCCGGAGTGCTTGAACCCGCCATGCGGCATTTCGGCGACGAGCGGGATATGCGTATTGATCCAGACGCAGCCGAAGGAGAGCCGCTTGGCCATCCGCATCGCGGTCGCGTGATCCTTCGTCCAGACCGACGAGGCCAAGCCGTACTGCACATCGTTCGCCCAGGCGAGCGCCTCCCCCTCGTCGGTGAACTTCTGCGCCGTGATCACCGGGCCGAAGAACTCCTCCTGCACGGCCTCATCGCTCTGGCGCAGGTTGGCGACGATCGTCGCCTCGTGGAAGTAGCCCACGCTGCCCTGGCGGTGTCCACCGAGGACGATCTCGGCGTGGTCGGGCAGCCGGTCGATCACGCCCTCGATCCGGGCGAGATGGTCGGCGCTGGAGAGGGCGCCGAAGAGGATGCCCTCCTCGCGCGGCCCGCCGGTGCGGGCGTTCTTCCTGGCGTGCGCGGCCAGGGCGGCGACGAACTCGTCGTGGATGCCCTCCTGGACGAGCAACCGGGTGGCGGCGGTGCAGTCCTGGCCGCCGTTGTAGAACGCGGCAGCGGTGATTCCCTCGACGGCGGCCTGGATGTCGGCGTCGTTGAACACGATCACCGGGGCCTTGCCGCCGAGCTCGAGGTGCACGCGTTTGAGGTCGAGGGCCGCGGTGCCGGCGACCTCCATGCCGGCGCGCACCGAACCGGTGATCGAGACCATCTGCGGCGTGCGGTCGGTGACCAGGGCGCGGCCGGTCTCACGGTTGCCGGCGACGACGTTGAAGGCACCGGCGGGCAGGAACTCGGCGGCGATCTCGGCCAGCAGCAGCGTGGACACGGGCGTCGAGTCGGAGGGCTTGAGCACGACGGTGTTGCCGGCCGCGAGGGCAGGGGCGATCTTCCAGATCGCCATCATCATCGGGTAGTTCCACGGGGTGACCTGGCCGATCACGCCGATCGGCTCGCGCCGCACCATCGAGGTGTGGTCCTTGAGGTACTCCCCGGCCGACTTGCCTTCGAGCACGCGGGCGGCCCCGGCGAAGAACCGCACCTGGTCGATCATCACCTCGACCTCGTCGCCGACGATTCCGGCGCGCGGCTTGCCGGTGTTCTCGCTCTCCACGTCGGCGATCTCTTCGGCGCGGGCCTCGAGGGCGTCGGCGAACCGCAGCAGTGCCCGCTGGCGTTCGCCCGGGGTCGTCTCGCCCCAGGTCTCGAAGGCTGTGGCGGCCGCGCCGTAGGCGGCCGCGACATCCGCCTCGGTGGAAACGGGCGTCTGCGCGTAGACCTCCTCGGTGGCCGGGTTGATGATGTCGAGCCGGTCGGTGGCGGCGGAGTCGACGTAGCCTCCATTGACGAAGTTGCGGAGTTCGCGGATGGGCATGGCCGGCCTTTCGGGAGTGCGGTGAGCCCGGCAGTGCTGCCTCGCCCGGGAGCCGGTGGCTCGCCGTGGACGACGTTACCCTAAATCATCTGGAATGCAATGTTTAAATTGCGGGAGTGGCGACGGGGGTGACGATGGGGGTGGCAACGCGGGTCGCGAGGAGGAACGGGGTGCCCGGGCAGGGGAGCAGGGCGAAGCCGTCGGCCGGATGCCGCCGGTTCGGCAGGATGTCGCCGGCCGGGAGCGTCGGCTCGGTCGAGATCACGACGCGGCCCGACTGGTTCACGAGCACGACCGGCCCCGGCAGGGCGAGGAAGTGCGGCAGCAGCACCTGTTCCAGGCGCTTCACGTAGACGTCGGCGCCGACGACCCCGATCATCCGCTCGCCCAGCCGCACCGGCATGGTGAGGGTGATGATGTAGTCGCAGGTGCAGAGCTGGTCGACGTAGGGGCCTGTCACGTGGGTCCGGTTCGTGGCCTCCGGCACCGCGTACCACTCGAGTTCGCGGAAGTCGCGGAGGTACTCGGTGTGCACCCGGGTGGCCAGGTCGAGCCGGCTGGCGCCGCTCGTGTTGCCCAGCAGCGGATTCGAGGCGAGCGGGCCGAGCCACCAGGCGAAGTGCGCGTCGCGGCCGTTGACGTACTGCGGGGCGGCGATGAAGCCAGCGCCGATCAGGAGCGATTCGGTGGCCGGCGGGGCGTCGGTGGCGGGGGAGTCCGCGGAGGCGATCAGCGCGGGCACCACGAGCGACTCGACGAGGATGTCGAGGTCGGCCCGGTCGGGAACGGCGGCGGCAATGCGCTCACGCCAGTCGTCCAGGGTACGGAACACCCGCGCGAAGATCTCGCCGACCTCGATCGCACAGTCCTCCGCGGTGGCCGGCCCGGCCGGGTGAGCCGTGGGCCTGACGGTCTCAGGCGTCGTCGACGATGACGTCGTCAAGGTGTCCTCCTCGCTCGATCCGGGCCTTCATGGTCAGCAGCCACTCACCGAGCAGCCGCACCTGGTCGGCGACGAGGGTGCGGGCGGCCTGGCCGTCGCCGTCGGTGATGGCCAGGGCGATCCGGCCGTTCAGCCCGGTGACCCGGGCGCGGGTGTCAGGGTCACCGAGGCCGAGCAGGAGCAGCGGGCCGAATTCGGCCTGGAGGCGGATCTGCTCGCGGACGAGTCGCGCCGACTGGCTGAGCACGGCGAGTTCGAGGTAGAACCCGCCGGCGTTGGTACGGGCGCCCGCGGTGGTCGAGAAGTCGGCGTGGAGCAGCCAGGCGTGCAGGCGTTCGGCGTCGGCGGCGGAGGCGCGGAGGGCGGCTCGTTCGGCGCAGCCTTCCGCGATCGTCGAGAAGTACACGGCGAGGTCCGAGAGCTCGACCTGGGCGAGGCCGCGCAGCCGGGCCTGCAGCAGCGTGCCGTGCGGGGCATCCGCCTTGATCACGAAGCTGCCGCCGCCGCGCCCGCGCCGCGTCTCGACCAGGCCGGCGTCGCGCAGGATGACCAGGCCTTCGCGCACAGTGATCAGGGCGACGCCGAAGCGGCGGGCCAGCTCCTGCTCGCTCGGGAGGCGCTCGCCCGGGGTGAGCACGCCGAGGATGATGGCGTCGGTGAGGCGGCGCGCAACCTGCTCGGCGCGGCCGGCTTCGATGAGCTGCGCGAAGATCGCTTCCCGGGCGCCGGGTCGCAGCTGAGCCTTCATAGGCCCAATCTAGCCGACGCCCTGCCGGGTGGCGGGACCTTAATCATGCGACATAGGATGACATCAAGTGCGACCATTGCCGGTGCCCGGTGATCCGTCGTGAAACCGGGACCGAGGTGGGCGATTGCTGCAGGAGACGGCCGGGCGGAACCGCCCGTTGGCCGGGGTACGGGTCGCCGATTTCTCCCGCGTGCTCGCCGGCCCGTACGCCACGATGATGCTCGCGGATTTCGGCGCGGACGTGATCAAGATCGAGAGCCCGCAGGGCGACGACACCCGCCAGTGGCTCCCGCCCGTCGACGCGCAGGGGGAGTCCACCTACTTCGGCGCGGTGAACCGCAACAAGCGCTCGGTCGTCTGCGACCTGGCCACCCCGGCGGGCCTCGCGACCGCCCGGCACCTGGCCGAGACGGCGGACGTCGTCGTCGAGAACTTCCGGCCCGGGGTGCTCGACCGGTTCGGGCTGGGCTTCGACGCCGTGGCCACGGCCAACCCGGGGGTCGTCTACTGCTCGATCACCGGCTTCGGCGGTGGCGCCGGCGCCCGGCTGCCCGGCTACGACCTGCTGGTGCAGGCGGTCGGCGGCCTGATGAGCGTGACCGGCGACCCCGACGGTGACCCGAGCAAGGTCGGTGTGGCCCTGGTCGACGTGCTCGCCGGGCTGAACGCCCTCAGCGGCATCCTGCTCGCCCTCCGCGCCCGTGATGCCTCCCGCTCCGCCGGCGGTGCCGCGTCCGGCGAACGGGTCGAGGTCGACCTGATGGGCACCCTGCTCTCCGCGCTCACCAACCAGGCCGCGGGCACCCTGGCCACCGGCCGGTCGCCGGCCCGGCTCGGCAACGCGCACCCGAGCATCGCGCCCTACGAACTCTTCGCCGGGCAGGACCGGCCGCTCGTGATCGCCGTGGGCAACGACCGCCAGTTCCGCACCCTCGTGCGGCTGCTCGGGGCTCCGGAGGTGGCCGCCGACCCCCGTTTCGAGGGCAACACGGCCCGTGTGCAGCACCGCGCCGAGCTCAAGACGCTGCTCGAACGGCTGCTGAGCGCGCGGCCGGCCGCCGAGTGGGTTGCCACCTTGACGGATGCCGGGGTGCCGGCCGGCCTGGTCAACACGGTCGACGAGGCGTTCGCCTTCGCCACCGCGCTGGGGCTCGCCCCGGTGGTCGAGGTGTCCGGCAGCCGGCAGGTCGCCAACCCCATCCACCTCGCCGGCCGGCCGCCCGGCTACCTCCTGCCGCCGCCGAGGCTCGGCGAACACGACGGCGCCGACTGGCTCCGCCCGGACCCCGCTTCACCGGGTCCGCCCCGCTGACCCCCATTCCGTTGACCCCTGTTTCGTTGACCTGACCAAAGGACACTCGTGACCGCCTCCGGCCGCCCCACCCCGCTCGTCCACAGCCCCCTCGTGGACTCCGTCTTCGACCTCGACGACCTGCTCGAGGTCGACGAGATCGCCTGGGCGCGCAAGGCCCGCGCGTTCGCGACCAACCGCATCCTGCCCACCATCGAGCAGGACTTCGAGGACAAGCGATTCCGGGTGGAGCTCGTCGCCGAACTCGGCGCGGCCGGCTTCCTCGGCATGCACCTGGATGGATACGGCTGTGCCGGCGCCGGCGCGGTGAGCTACGGCCTGGTCTGCCTCGAGCTCGAGTCCGCCGACAGCGGCTGGCGCACCTTCGTGTCGGTGCAGGGCTCTCTGGCCATGTCCGCCATCCACAAGTACGGCACCGAAGAGCAGAAGCAGCGCTGGCTGCCCGGGATGGCCGCGGGCGAACTCGTCGGCTGCTTCGCTCTCACCGAGCCCACCGGCGGCAGCGACCCGGCGGCGATGAGAACCACGGCCCGCCGGGACGGCGACGACTGGGTGCTCGAGGGGTCCAAGCGCTGGATCGGCCTGGCCAGCATCGCCGACGTCGCGGTGGTCTGGGCAGAGACCCCCGAGGGCGTGCGCGGCTTCCTCGTGCCCACCGGAACCCCGGGGTTCACCGCCACTCCGATCAACAACAAGCTCTCGATGCGCGCCTCGATCCAGTGTGACGTCGAACTCGACGCGGTGCGCCTGCCGGGGGAGGCGATCCTGCCCGGCGCGCGCGGGCTCTCCGGGCCGTTCGGCTGCCTGAACGAGGCCCGTTTCGGCATCGTCTGGGGAGCGATGGGCGCCGCCCGCAGCTGCCTCGACGCGGCGATCGGGCGCTCGCAGACCCGCGAGGTGTTCGGCAAGCCGATCGGCGCCACCCAGCTCATCCAGGCCAAACTGGCCGACATGCTCGTGGAGTACGAGAAGGGAGTGCTGCTCGCCCTGCACCTGGGCCGGCTGAAGGAACGCGGCGCGCTCACCCCCGCCCAGATCAGCGTCGGCAAGCTCAACAGCGTGCGCGAGGCCATCCTGATCGCCCGCGAGGCCCGCACGATCCTCGGCGGCGACGGCATCACCAGCGAGTTCCCGGTGATGCGGCACATGGCGAACCTCGAGTCCGTGCGCACCTACGAGGGCACGGATGAGATCCATCAGCTCGTTCTCGGTCGGGCGCTGACCGGCCTGAACGCGTTTGCCTGACGGGACGAACGCCGCCGGCAGGTCCTGGCGGGCACTGACCTGGTCAGATCGCCTGACCTTGCCGGATCGCGAGGGTGCCGGTGTCGTGTGTGCCATAGTGAGGTTCTAGAGCTGTGCGACTTGGGGGCGAAGTGGCGGTGACCGGGGGCCAGACCACCTATGCGACCCTGCGCGGACGCATCCTCACCGGTGACCTGCCGGCCAATGCCACCCTGCGCGAGGCGGCCCTGGCCGAGGAGCTCGGGGTCAGTCGCACTCCAGTGCGCGAGGCGCTGCGCCGGCTCGACGAGGCCGGGCTGGTCGAATTCGTGCCCAACCGCGGGGCGACCGTCGTCGCCTGGACCGCGGAGGCGCTCCGGGAGACGTACTTCCTCCGGGCGACCCTGGAGAGCCGGGCGGCCGGCCTCGCGGCGAACCTGATCGGGCAGGCCGACCTCGAGCGGCTCGCGGTGCTGATCGCGCAGATGGACGAGTTCGTGCGGGCGACCGACGACGCCGGCATCACCCGGCTCAGCGAGCTCAACGCCGAGTTCCACCACATCGTCGTGGCCGCGTGCCAGAGCACGCAGCTGATCGCGCTCGCGGCATCCGTCACCCGGGTGCCCATGATGAGCAGCTACTTCCGCCGCGATGGGGCGCGCTTCCGGGCGGTCAGCAACCACCACCACCGTGACATCCTCACCGCCCTGCAGTCCGGCGATACGCTCTGGGCCGAGGTCGCGATGCGCTCGCACATCCTCGCGGCCCGGAATTCGGTCGCGCCGACGGTCGCCGACACCGACCGGTAGCCGCGGCCGGCACGGTCAGTCCCGGCCGAGCAGCGCCCTGGTCTTCGGATGCTGCGGCGCGGCCAGAATCTCGGCCGTCGAACCCTGCTCCACGATTCGCCCGGCGTCGAGCACGGCCACCCGTTCGCAGGTCGCTGCGACGATCGAGAAGTCAGCCGAGCCGAAGATGACGGTGCGCCCCCGACGAAGGGCGGCCAGGAACGCTTCGACGGACGCCCGGTCCTCGGGCCCCCGTTCGCCCGCCGGGTCATCGAGAATGAGCAGTTCCGGATCGTGCGTCGCTTCCCGCGCCGAACCGAGGACCGCGGCGAGGTGGCCGCCGGCCCGGCGCTCGCCGTGGCGACCGGCGGGGGTGCCCGGCGTCGCGGCGGCCGTCAGTGACCCCAGTTTCGGCCCGTGGGTGCGGCCGAACCAGCGTCTGGGCCGGCCGACGAGTTCGCGCCCGTCGAACAGGATCGAACCGGAGCAGATCACGGCAGGAGAGGCCAGCATCCCGGCGATCGCAAGGGCGAGTTCGGAGCGACCGGACTCGGCGTCGCCGACCAGGCCGAGCGTCTCGCCGCGGCTGACCGACAGGGAGAACCCCTCGTCCGGCCACGGGTTACCGCCGCCGGTCAGCGAGAGCCGCAGGCCGCGCACGTCGAGCAGCGCCGAGGAGCGGAAGGCAGGGGAGGGAATCGGATCGTCTCCCGGCCGCCCGGTCTCGTGCGGCGCGTTCGATGTCCCCCATGCGGGCAGCAGCGCGTTCACGGCGGCTCCTTCGGGTCGGACTGCGAAAAGTGTGCGGATCGGGCGTTCGAGGTCGTCGTGCGGGTGACCGACGGTCGCGCACGATGAGGAAGAACAAGTTCGGGTGGCTTCACTGTATGCAATCGCCGCGCCCGGTGGGGCCGAACGGCCCGGATTCCCGGCGTTTGGAACCCGAACTGGGGGAACGATTGTATGCCGCCCCGTCGAAATTTCCGTGAAACATTGCGGCAACACGGTGCCGCTACGCTCCCATCATGGTTGACCTGTTCACGGGCTACGGCGCTACCGCGGCACTTCGGGCGAAACGAGGCGCCCCCAGCGCCTGGGACGAGATGTTCCCCGATCTCTCCTCGCTCACACCCCTCGAAGCCCGCGCGGCGTACAAGGACGTCTTCACCGCGCTGGCCCGGATGACCCAGGAGGAACTCCGGGGGCGAACGGATGCCCTCGCCTCGTCCTATCTCGCCCAGGGGGTGACCTTCGACTTCGCGGGCGAGGAACGCCCGTTCCCGCTCGACGCCGTGCCACGGGTGATCGAACAACAGGAATGGGTCACCGTGGAGGCCGGCATCAAACAGCGCGTCCTCGCGCTCGAGGCCTTCCTGGCCGACATCTACGGCCAGCAGGCCGCGGTGCACGACGGAGTGATCCCGGCCGCGCTGATCAGCTCCTCGAGCCACTTCCACCGCCAGGCGGCCGGAATCGTCCCGGCGAACAACGTGCGCATCCAGGTCTCCGGGATCGACCTGATCCGCGACGAGAAGGGTGCCTGGCGGGTGCTCGAGGACAACGTGCGGGTTCCCAGCGGCGTCAGCTACGTCATCTCCAACCGGCGGGTGATGGCCCAGACCCTGCCGGAGCTGTTCGTCTCGATGCGGGTGCGGCCGGTCGGGGATTACCCGAACAAGCTGCTCCAGGCCCTCCGCGCCTCCGCCCCGGCCGGGGTCGACGACCCCAACGTCGTGGTGCTCACCCCGGGGGTGTTCAACTCGGCCTACTTCGAGCACACCCTGCTGGCCCGCCTGATGGGGGTCGAACTCGTGGAAGGCCGGGACCTGTTCTGCTCGGGTGGCCGGGTCTGGATGCGCACCACGGCCGGCCCGACCCGGGTCGACGTGATCTACCGCCGGGTCGACGACGAGTTCCTCGACCCGCTGCAGTTCCGCGCCGATTCCCAGCTGGGGTCGCCCGGCATCCTGATGGCGGCCCGGCTGGGCAATGTGACCATCGCCAACGCGGTGGGCAACGGTGTCGCCGACGACAAGCTCGTCTACACCTACCTTCCCGACCTGATCAGGTACTACCTCGGTGAGGAGGCGATCATTCCCAATGTCGACACCTGGCGGCTGGAGGACCCGCTCGCCCTCGAAGAGGTGCTCGACAGGCTCGACGAGCTCGTGGTCAAACCCGTGGACGGGTCGGGCGGGAAGGGGCTCGTGGTGGGGCCGGCGGCATCCGCGGCCGAACTGGAGACCCTCCGGAAGCAATTGATCCAGGACCCCCGCGGCTGGATAGCCCAGCCGGTCGTGCAGCTCTCGACCATTCCCACCCTCGTCGACGAGGGCTTGCGCCCACGCCACGCCGACCTTCGCCCGTTCGCCGTGCATGACGGCACCGACGTCTGGGTGCTGCCCGGTGGCCTCACCCGGGTGGCGCTGCCGGAGGGCGAACTCGTCGTCAATTCCAGCCAGGGCGGCGGGTCGAAGGACACCTGGGTGATCGGGTCGGAGCCGGACTTCTTCGCCGAATCGGCCGCCGGCTCGGTGCAGGGCCTCGTCGCGAACCAGGCGGCGAACGTGCGCTCCGCCGGCGTGGTGCACGCGGTCGACCACTCGCCGCAGGACAAACCGTTCAACGACAACGAGCAACAGCAACAGCAACAGGCGTGCGCGCGCCCTGTCGGGGAGAGGAAGGTCCAGGAATGTTGAGCCGCATCGCTGAAAGCCTGTTCTGGATCGGACGTTATATCGAGCGAAGCGACGGTACGGCCCGGATCCTGGATGTGCACCTGCAGCTACTGCTCGAAGACCCGTGGATCGAGGAGAGCATCGCCTGCCAGTCCCTGCTGCACCTGATGGGCAGCGACGTTCCGCCCGACCGGCTGCTCACCCGCAAGGACGTGCTCGCGACGCTCGCCGTCGACCGCGCGCATCCGGCCTCGATCGCCTACTCGGTCAAGGCGGCCAGGGAGAACGCGCGGCGGGCCAGGGAGATCGTGCCCACCGAGCTGTGGGAGTGCCTGAACACGACGAGCGCCCGGATGCCGCGCAAGGTGGCGAGCGAGAAGACCCACGACTTCTTCGGCTGGGTGCGCGAACGCGCCGCGCTCGCCGTGGGAATCGTGGAGTCCGGGGTCAGCCGCGACGAGGCCTGGCACTTCTTCAACCTCGGCCGCAGCCTCGAACAGGCGGACATGACCGCTCGGCTGCTGGCGACCCGGTCGCTGACCGAGACCAGCGGGCCGTCCTGGACGACGATCCTGCGGTCCTGCGGCGCCTACGAATCGTACCTGCGCACGTACCGGGGCGTGCCGTCGGCGCGGAACGCGGCGGAGTTCCTGCTGCTGGACCGGTTGTTCCCGCGGTCGATCGTGTTCTCCGTGTCCCGGGCTGAGCAGTGCCTGCGCGAGATGGAGCCTCGCACGGACCGGGTCGGCGTGTCCGACCAGGCGCAGCGGGTGCTGGGGCAGATCCGCAGCCAGCTCGAATACCGGCCGATCATGGACATCCTGAATGATCTGCCGCACCAGATGGACATCGTGCAGGAGGCCACCAGTACGGCCTCGGAGGCCATCGGCGAGCGGTACTTCCCGACCAGCACCGTTCCGACCTGGACGGGGGAGGTCTCATGAACCGGCTCCGGATCCGGCACCGCACCGGCTACCGCTACCAGGGTGAGGTGGCCGCCTCCTACAACGAGGCCCGGATGCTGCCGGTCAGCTCCCCTGAGCAGCTGGTCTTGTACTCCAACCTCGAGATCTCGCCGGTGTCGAGCAACCACCACTACGTCGACTACTGGGGCACCCAGGTGTCCTCGTTCGAGGTGCTCACCCCGCACGCCGAGCTCACCCTCACCGCCACCAGCCTGGTCGAGGTGCGTCCGCTCACCCACCTGGCCCATCCGATGGGCTGGGCCGAACTGGCCGCGATCGCCGTGCGAAGCACCGCGACCGTGGAGCACTCCCGGCAGACCCGGCTCACCGAGCCGCCAGACGACGTGCAGGACCTGGCCGCGGAGATCGTCTCCCGGCACGAGAGCCCGTGCGACGCGGCGCTGGAGATCTGCACGGCGATCGGCGACCGGATGCAGTACGTGCAGGGCGTGACGGGCGTCCACTCCACCGCAGCGGAGGCGTGGAGCGACAAGCGCGGGGTGTGCCAGGACATCACGCACATCGCGCTCGGGGCGCTTCGCTCGGTCGGCATCCCCGCCCGTTATGTCTCCGGTTACCTGCACCCCAAGCCGGATGCCGGGATCGGCGAGACCGTCATCGGCGAATCCCACGCCTGGGTCGAATGGTTCTGCGGCGACTGGCGCGGCTTCGACCCGACCAACTCGATCGGGATCGGCGACCGCCACGTCTCGGTCGGCCGCGGCCGCGACTACAACGACGTGCCGCCGCTGCGCGGAGTGTTCGCCGGGCCGTTCGGCTCCGAGCTCTTCGTGCGGGTGGAGATCACCCGGGAGGCCTGAGTCCACCCCGCCCCGTGCCCAATTCAGGAGATCCGGGCCGGCCACGCGCATCCGCCGCACTGGTCTGCGGGATGCTGCCGGCGCGGCCGCGAGTCTTCCTGAATTCGGCACAGGACGCTGTCAGACCCGGGCGGGTTCCCGGCCGGGCTCGCGGTCGAGCTCGGGGCCGGCATCCGGGTTGCCGCCGGTGTCGGGAGCCGCGGGGCGGGCGACGGATGCCTGGCGGCGCGCACCGCGGGCCGCCGCGAGCATCACCGCGAGCCCGAGCACCGTGACGCCGGCGCCGGCCCAGATCGGCGAGGTGTAACCGAGCCCGACCGTGATGGTCAGCCCGCCGAGCCAGGCGCCGAGCGCGTTGCCGAGGTTGAACGCGGCGATGTTGGCGCCCGAGGCCAGGGTCGAGGTCGCGCTGGCGTGGCTGAGGACCCGCATCTGCAGGCCCGGCACGGCATCTACACGGAACTCACCGAGGCCGGCCGGGAGCTTCTGGCCGCCGCCCGGCCGCTGCACGACGAGACCCTGGCCCGCGCCCTCGCCGCTGCCGAAAGGAAGCCGGAACTGGCGCCGCTCATCGACGCCCTGCACCGCCTGCCCGAACCCGCGCCCGCCGCCTGACCCGCCAGGGTCAGTGCGTGGGGGAGTGAGACTCGAGGAACTGGTACACCTCGGTTTGGTCGACGCCCGGGAAGGTGCCGGTGGGCAGCGCGGCGAGGAGGCTCGTCGGGGTGCGTGCGGCCGGCCATGACTGGCCGGCCCAGCGGGTGGCCAGGTCGTCGGGGGCCCGGCGGCAGCATGACTCGTCGGGGCAGAGGGACACGGCGCGATTGGTGGTCTCGCGGCCGCGGAACCACTTCACGTGCTCGAACGGCACCCCCACGCTCACCGAGTACTCGCCCTCCTTCGCCTTCTCGATCCGCGAGGTGCACCAGAAGGTGCCGCTCGGGGTGTCGGTGTACTGGTACCAGGGGCTGAACCGGTCGGGCACGTCGAACACGGTCCGTGCGGTCCAGCTTCGGCAGACGGTCGTGCCCTCGACAGCGCCCAGGGCGTCGCTCGGAAAGCGCACCGAGTCGTTCTCGTAGGCCTTGATGATCGTGCCGGACTCGTGCACCTTCATGAAGTGCACGGGGATGCCCAGTCGCGCCGTGGCGAGGTTCGTGAACCGGTGCGCCGCCGTCTCGTAGGACACGGAGAAGGCGTCGCGCAGATCCTCCATCGAGATGCGCCGCAGGTTCTTCGCCTCGGTCAGCAGCCGCACGGTGTCCTTCTCGGGCAGCAGGATGGCCGCGGTCAGGTAGTTCGTCTCCACACGTTGGCGGAGAAAATCCGCGTAGTTTCCGGGTTCGTCGTGGCCGCAGAGCAGGCTCGCGAACGCCTGCAGGATGGGGGTGCGTGAGTCCCGCGAGGCAGACTGGGCGGTCGGCAGGTAGATCCGGCCGTTCCGCTTGTCGGTGACCGACCTGGTCGAATGCGGCAGGTCGCCGACGTAGTGCAGCGAGTAGCCGAGGTGGGTGGCCATGTCGGCGACCACCTGGTGCGACACGGGCCCGCCGGAATGGCCGACCGCGGTGAGCAGCTCGAGCGCCTGTTCCTCGAGCTCCGGGAAGTAGTTGTCCCTCGCGCGCATCGTCGCCCGCAGTTGCGCATTGGCCCGCCGGGCCTCCTCGGGGGTGGCGGCCCGCTCGCGATGCAGCCGTTCGATCTCATGGTGCAGGGTGAGGATCGTCTGCAGCGTCTCGTCACTGGTGGCCCGGCTGACCCGGATTTTCGCAAGACCGAGCGCCGTGAAGACCGGGCCGCGCTGGGCGCGTTCCACGGCGATCTCCAGCGCGGCCCGCTCGGAGGGAGCCTCCGGCTTCAGTAGATCGTCGACCGTGGTGCCGAGGGCGGTGGCGATCGTGCGCAGCATCGACAGGCGGGGCTCGCGGTTGCCGTTCTCGATCATCGAGACCTGCGACGGTGCCCGGTCGATGGCCGTGGCGAGGCTGTCGAGGGTCATCCTCCTGGTCGTGCGCAGTTCACGGATGCGCCGCCCAAGCGTGAGCGCGTCAAGCCCGTGCTCGGCCGGCGGGGGAGCGGAGAGGGCGGAACGGAGGAGCGGATCGGCGTTGACCATGCCTCATCGTCACACGGAGCAGAAGTTCACGCAAGCAGAAGAACTGATCTTCTTCTGTTGTCTGGAACGGCCTGCGGGGTGGCCGGGCAGCGCAGAGTTGGTGCACAGGCAAGCAAGGACGCTCACCGAAGGAGACCAGATCATGAACACCCCGCCCCTCGCGACCACCAACCGGGTCTCGACAAGCTCGACCACCGGGACAGGCTCGACCACCGGGACCACCACAAACACCGGCAGCTTCGCCACGATCGAGCCGCACCTCGAGATCACCGGCGACCTCGGGCCCCGCTACGCCGAGATCCTCACCCCCGAAGCCCTGGCCTTCCTCGCTGAGCTGCACGACCGGTTCGCCGGAACCCGGCACGACCTTCTCGCCGCCCGGCTCCGCAAGCGCGTCGACGCCGCCAACGGCCGCGACCCTGGTTTCCTGACCGAGACCGCGCACGTACGACGAGACCCGAGCTGGCGCGTCGCCGGCGCCGGGCCCGGCCTGGAGGACCGCCGGGTGGAGATCACCGGCCCGACCGACCGGAAGATGGCGATCAACGCCCTGAACTCCGGCGCCAAGGTGTGGCTGGCCGACCAGGAGGACGCCACCAGCCCCACCTGGGCGAACGTCGTCGAGGGCCAGCTGAGCCTGTTCGACACCGTGCGCGGGCAGTTGAGCTTCACCAGCCCGGAGGGCAAGAAGTACACGGTGACCGGCGGTCCCACGGGCCAGACCCCCACGATCGTGATGCGCCCGCGCGGCTGGCACCTGGTGGAGAAGAACCTGATCTTTGTCGACCGGGCCAACCGGCGGATGAGCGCGTCGGGAAGCCTGGTCGACTTCGGACTCTATTTCTTCCACAATGCGAAACGGCTGATCGAGGATGGCAGCGGTCCGTACTTCTATCTGCCGAAGCTCGAGAGCCACTACGAGGCCCGGCTGTGGGACGACATCTTCAGCCACTCCGAAGAGAGCCTCGGAATCGAGTACGGCACGATCCGCGCCACCGTCCTGATCGAAACGATCCAGGCCGCGTTCGAAATGGAAGAGATCCTCTACGAGCTGCGCGATCACTGCGCCGGGCTGAATGCCGGTCGTTGGGACTACATCTTCAGCATCATCAAGACCTTCCGCTCCCGTGGACGCCGTTTCGTCTTCCCCGACCGCAAGCAGATCACGATGACCCTGCCGTTCATGCGGGCCTACACCGAACTGCTCGTCTCCACCTGCCACCGCCGGGGGGCATATGCGATCGGCGGCATGAGCGCGTTCATCCCGAACCGGCGCGACCCCGAGGTGACGGCCCGGGCACTGGAACAGGTCGCCGCCGACAAGCGGCGTGAGGCGACCGACGGCTTCGACGGCACCTGGGTCGCGCACCCTGACCTCATCCCCACCGCGCAGGCGGAGTTCGACGCCGTGCTCGGAGACAAGCCGAACCAGGTGCACCGCACCCGCGACGACGTGTCTGTGACCGCGGCCGACCTGCTCGACGTGGCATCCGCCGGCGGTGAGATCACCGGGTCCGGGGTGCGCGACAACATCAAGATCGGGCTGCGCTACATCGAGTCGTGGCTGCGCGGCGTGGGGGCTGCCGCGATCGACAACCTGATGGAGGATGCCGCGACCGCCGAGATCTCCCGCTCGCAGATCTGGCAGTGGGTCCACGACAACTCGCTCACCGCGGAGGGTCGCCGGATCGACAAGACCTGGGTCAACGAGCAGGTCGCCGAGGTCTTCGCCGGGCTCGAGCGCACGTCGGGCGACCGCTTCGATGACGCCCTCGAGGTGTTCCGGGCATCCGCCCTGGAGCCTGAATTCCCGACGTTCCTCACCGTCGGCGCCTACGCCCGCTACCTGTAGCCCGGCCCGATCTCGCCTCCTCTCCCCGCGAGAGTGCACTTTTCGCCCCTTCGATCACCGTGAGGGGCGAAAAGTGCACTCTCGCGGCCTGTCGGGGCGGCGGTGCGACGGGCTTGCGACCGGGGGCGTGGGTGTCGGTAGGGTGGAGCGATGGTGACGATACGACGGGCGACCGGGGCGGATGCCGCGGCGCTGGCAGAGCTGGCCGAGGCCACCTTCCGGCTGGCGACACCCGCGCATACGACCGATCAGGCGGTGGCCGAGTTCCTCCGCGACGTGCTCGCCGAATCCAACTTCGCCGGGTTTCTGGCCGACCCTGACCGGGTCATCCTGGTCGCCGAGGAGGACGGTGCCCTGCAGGGGTACACCATGCTCGTCTTCGGCGATCCGACGGATGCCGACGCCCGGGCCGCCATCCGCATCCGCCCCACCGTAGAGCTCAGCAAATGCTATCTGCGCGAGGAAACCCATGGCCGCGGAGTCGCCGCCCCGCTGATGGCGGCGACTCTGGATGCGGCGAGGGAGCGCGGCGCCGCGGGCAGCTGGCTCGGCGTGAACCAGGAGAACGGGCGGGCCATCCGGTTCTACGAGAAGAACGGCTTCGTCAAGGTCGGCGTGAAGCGCTTCCTCGTCGGCGGGCAGTACGAGGATGACTTCGTGCTGGAACGGGCCCTCTAAGCCGATCCGGGTGCGCCGGGACGGGTGCCCGTCGCCCCTGCATCCGGGTCGCGGGCCGCGCGGGCCGCGAGCGCCTGGTCCTTCACGCCCTTGATCTGCTCGTAGGCGGCCAGGGCCGCCCGTCTCGTCTCGCCGAGGTCGACGATCGGCGCCGGATAGGCATCCGTGCCCCACTCGGGCACGTACTCGCGGATGTACTCGCCGTGGGGGTCGAATTTCTTCGCTTGCAGCTCAGGGTTGAACACCCGGAAGTAGGGTGCGGCGTCGGCGCCGGAACCGGCCACCCACTGCCAGCCGAACGGGTTGCTCGCCGCGTCGGCGTCGACGAGGGTGTCCCAGAACCATGCCTCGCCCTCCCGCCAGTCGATCAGCAGGTTCTTGATCAGGAACGACGCCGTCACCATCCGCACGCGGTTGTGCATGCTGCCGGTGCGCCAGAGCTCGCGCATCCCGGCGTCGACCAGGGGGAATCCGGTGTGGCCCTGCTGCCAGGCGCCGAGGGCCGCCCGGTCGAGCGGCGGCCAGGGGAAGGCGTCGAACTCGGGCCGCAGGTTCACGGTGGCCAGGTCGGGGGCGTTGAACAGCACGTGGTGGGCGAATTCCCGCCAGCCCACCTCGGTGAGAAACCGGGAAGCGCTCTCCTGCGCCCGGCCGGTCAGGCCCATCCGCGCCCACTCTGTCGCATGCCAGATCTGGAATGGACTGATCTCGCCCCAGCGCAGGTGCGGTGACAGCCGGGAGGTGGCCGCCCGGGCCGGCTCGTCGCGTTCGTCGGCGTACCGGGGGAGCGCGTCGCGGAGGAAACCATCGAGCAGACGCTGCGCGGAGGCTTCGCCCGGCTGCCACGCCTCGCGCAGCCCAGCGGCCCAGTCGGGCCGGTCGGGCAGGAGCGCCCAGTCCGCCAGGTCGTCGGAGGCGAGCGTGTCCGGGTAGCCGGGGAGCGCCGCCGGGGCCGGGTAGGGAGGCCGGGGCGGAGGTGCGGCCTGACAGGCCCGCCAGAACGGGGTGAACACCGAATACGGCCCGCCCTGCCCGGTCCGGATCGTCCACGGCTCGTGCAGCAGCGACCCGGCGAAGCTGTCGGCCGCCAGACCGGACTGCCGCAACCCTGTTTTCAGGCCGGCGTCGACGGCCCGCTCGGCGGCGCCGTAGCGGCGGTTCCAGAACACCGCGCCTGCCCCGACGGATGCCGCCAGTCCGGTCAGAACCGCCTCGGCCGGCCCGCGCCGGAGCGTCAGCCGCGCGCCGAGGCTCTCCAGCGAATCGGCGAGGGAGACCAGGCTCCCGTGAAGCCACCACCTGGCCGCACCGCCGATCGGCCGGATCCCGGCCGATTCCTCGTCAAGTACATACACGGCCACGATCGGCCGGCCCCGCTCGACGGCCGCGTGCAGCGCCGGGTTGTCGGCCAGGCGGAGGTCGTCCCTGAACCAGACGATCGACGGTCCGGTTCCCGTGGCGGCGTCGTCCGCCTGAGCGCCGGTCACGCGCGCGGGTCCGCCGCGGCCGGACCCTGGCCGTTCGCAGCGCCGGGTTCACTCCCGGTCACCGCGCCGCCCGCGGTGGTCAGCGGCACATCCGAGATGCGCAGCACGATCTTGCCCCTGGTGTGGCCCTGTTCGATCAGGCGGTGGGCGGCTGCCCCGTCGGCGAGCTCGAACACCCGGTCGACGTGCACCCGCACGGTGCCGTCCTCGATCAGGCCGCTGATCCAGTCCAGGGTGCGCGCATCGGCGGGGACCTTGTAGCCGGTGGCGCGGATGCCGGCGGCGGCGGCATCCGCGGCCATCGTCGGCCAGCTGCCGGTGGGCGCGTTCACGAGGATGCCGCCTGCGCGGAGCACCGTGAGCGACCGGGTGCCGGTGTTGTCGTGCACATTGCCGATCAGGTCGATCACCGAGTCGAGTTCGGCGAGGACCTCGTCGAACCGGGTCTCGGTGTAGTCGATGACCTCGTCGGCGCCGAGCTGGCGGAGGAAGTCGAGGTTGCGGGTCGACCCGGTGGCGATCACGTGCGCGCCGAACGCCTTAGCGAACTGCACCGCAAAGTGGCCCACGCCGCCGCTGCCGGCGTGGATGAGCATCCGTTGCCCCGGCGCTGCCTCGGCCAGCTCGACGACCATCCCCCAGGCGGTGAGCGCGGCGACCGGCACGGCGGCGGCCTCGATGTGGCTGAGCCGCGCGGGTTTGCGGGTGACGCTCAGGCTGGACACGGGGAGGTACTCGGCGTAGCTGCCCGAGGTGCGAGGAACCCGCGCCATGCCGTACACCTCGTCGCCGGGCTGGAGCGGGAATGCTTCGTACGGCGCGCTGACGACGACGCCGCTGAAGTCGTTGCCGAGCACCGCGGGGTAGGCGGAGATCGCCGCGGAGACGCCCTTCCCGGCGCGGGTCTTGGCATCGATCGGGTTGACCCCGGCCGCCACGACACGCACGATGAGCTCATCGAGCACGGCGACCGGGGCCGGCACGTCGGCGAGGTGCAACTCGTCAGCCGCGCCGGGCCGGTCGATCACGAGAGCGCGCATGGACAAGGGCAGTTTCGTGGCGATTCCCATGTCCCCATTCTCCACCGGCAGCCAGAGCCGCGGCGACGACAAGGGGTCGCGCGGCGGCGGCATGTGCGGCGGCCATTGTCGGCCAATCCCCGCCGTCGGTAAGCGAGGGTGCCCCGAATTGGGGGTACGGAAATCGCCGCTCCCCCTCGGCTTGGGGGTGCCGGAGTCTGGCCGTCGGACGGCGTCCCGCAATAGTCTGTCCTCACAAAGGGGGACCACGGTTCTCCTTTGACGGGGAACCATCCTTGTGGGCGTCACCGGGCAACCGGTGGAACCGGTCCACGATCAATTTCTTCCGGCAGTGAGCGGAGGATCGCGCCGAACCCGAACCGGCGCGATCCTCCGCCACTCGCCCCGGGCTGCGGGCGTCCGCTACCGGGCGCTCATCGTGTTGAGCCGGGCGATGAGGTCGTTGGCGTAACCGACGAGGATCGCGATCTGGTCGTCGTCTCGCTCGATCCACCGGCACTCCGGCTCGGGGTTCACCGGCACGAAATCCTTGTGCTGCTCCCAGACGAGCAGGGTGCGCTCGGCGCCGAGCACGTACTGCTGCCACCAGACCTGGCGCAGGTATGAGCGCGGGATGCTGCGCCACGGTTTGCTGGTCGTCTTGATCTCGGCGAGTTCCAGCCCTCCTGCCCCGGCGCCCACTCCGTCGGGAGTGGCCAGGTGGCGGCGATGCTCCGCCGCGTGGAACAGGGTGGTGCTGGGTTCGATCCCGTACTTGCCGAGCACCCAGGCCGCGATCTCCGGCTCCCGGGCCCGGCCGTGATCCGTGAACGTGTTACCGCCGAAACTGCTCCCGTTGAACTTGTCGAAGGCCGCGTTCTGCACCGATTTCGGGGTGGCGAGCTTGGCGACATCCGTGGCCGTGATCCCCTGGGCCCTCGCCCGCAGCCAGGCCACCCGGTCGGTCGAATCGGCGACGATGCGGAGCAGGTGCGGTGCCGTGGCCGTCGCGCCCGGAACGGGTGACTCGTCCTCCTCGAACAGGGAGAGCATGGTGTCGGTCACAACCCCATTGTCTCCCGGCGGGACTCCCGCCGGCGCCAGGCCGCGCCCGTTTCGGCAGCCCGCACCCGCCGAAGCGGTGGCGGGCTGCCGAAACGAGCGCTGGGGCAGTCAGCTGGGGGAGAGTCAGGCGACTTCCTTGAGCACTCCCTGCTTGATCTGCAGGCGGCGCTGGGCCCGCCTGGCGACGGCCGAATCGTGGGTGACCACGATCAGGGTCAGGCCGCGGTCCCGCCAGAGCCCCTCGAGCAGGTCCATGATCTCGTCGCGGGTTCCCTCGTCGAGGTTGCCGGTGGGTTCGTCGGCGAGGAGCACGGCCGGCTCCTTGACAAGGGCCCGGGCGATGGCCACCCGCTGCTGCTGCCCGCCGGACAGCTCGGCAGGCAGGTGGCCGCCCCGGTCGCCGAGGCCGACGGCTTCGAGCGCCGCGGCCGCGCGTGACCGCCGGTCGGCATGGCCGAGCCCGAGCGGGGCGAGCGCCGTCTCCACGTTCTCCTGCGCCGTGAGCGTCGGGATCAGGTTGAAGCCCTGGAAGACGAAGCCGATCTTGGTCGCCCGGATCACCCCGAGCTTCCCGTCGCCGAGCCGGGACAAGTCGGCCTCGCCCAGGTGCACGGTACCGGCGGTGGGCCGGTCCAGTGCCCCGAGCATCTGCAGCAGGGTGGACTTGCCGCCGCCGGTCGGCCCCTGGATGGCGACCATCTGGCCGTCCGGGATCGTCAGGGTCACGTTGCTCAGCGCGGTGACGGAGCGCTTGCCCTGGTCGTACTTCTTGGTGACGTTCGTCAATTCATACATCTGCTGATTCCTTCAGGTTCGGGGTTCGACGTTCGAGGAGGTCCGGGTCCGGCCTAGGCCCGGGCCGGTCAGGCGATGCTGCGCAGGGCCTCGGCCGGGCGCAGCCGGGAGGCGCGCCAGCCGCCGATCGCCCCGGCGAGCAGCCCGCCGAGCACGGACAGTCCGACCGCGATGAGGATCACCGACACCGTCACCGGAGCCGTCAGCACGATGTCGGAGGTCGCGGCCGCCTGCGCGGCGCCACCGAACCCGCGTCCGGCGCCGGGTCCGCCCGGGCCGGCCGCGGCCACGCTGGTCGTGCCCGCGGTCAGGGTCGGGGCGACGAGGTTGACCACGAGGATGCCGAGCAGGCCGATGGCGATGCCCGCGGCGCCGCCGATCAGGCCCTGCACGAGCGATTCACCCGCGACCTGGCGCACGATCTTGCCGTTGGACCAGCCGATCGCCTTCAGGGTGCCGAACTCCCGGGTGCGCCGGGTGACCCCGGAAACCGTGAACAGGACCGCGATCAGGAACGCCGCGGCGAGCACGATCAGCGACAGCCACAGGCCGAGGTTCTTGACCAGGTCGGAGGCGCTCGAGAGGGACCCGGAGACGCTCGAGGCGAGGTCGGCCTGGGTCTTCACCGTCGTGGCGGGGAGCGCCTTCCCGATGTCGGACTGCACCTGGGCGATGTCGGTGGAGGACGCCGCCTGCACGTAGATGTTGGAGACCTGCCCGGTCAGGCCGGACAGGGTCTGCGCCACGTCGAGAGGGATGTAGACGTTCGCGGCCGTGGCGGCGTCGGCGGATGCCGCGGTGACGAGCCCGACGATGGTGAAGTCGGTCCCGGCGATGGCGACGGTGCCGCCGGTGGCGAGTGACGCCGAGGTGGCGTAGCTCGAGTCGAGCACGGCGACGTGAGCGCCGGCATCCGCCTTGGTGAGGGAGCGGCCGTCGGTGAGGGTCACCGCCGAGAGCGGACCGACGGCCTCATCGGCCGGGTCGAGCCCGAGCACGGAGAAGGAGTCCACGTTGAACGAGCTGCCCCCGGCACCGTCCGGGCCGCCCTCCGGCGGGGTGGCGCCCTCGGCGGGCGCGGTGCCCGGGGTGAATGTCGGCAGCGCCCCGTTGAAGGTCGTGTTCTCCAGCGCGAGGGTGGCGGATGCCCCGCTCACGTTGTCGACGGCGGTGACCGTGGCCAGCGCCGTCGAGTCGAACGTCGACGTGCCGCGGGTGGCGTTCAGCCGGGACCGGCTGACCGTGGTGGTTCCGTCGGTCGCGGTGCCGTCGGCGGCGCCGAAATCGAACCTCTGCGGTCCGCCGCTGGTGTCGCCGGCCGTCGGGGCCGTCGGCGTCTGGCTCACGGTGATGTCGGTGCCGACGCCGTAGACGGATTCGAGCACGGTGGCCTGGGCGAGCTGCACCCCACTGGACACGGCATTGACGATGATGACCAGGGCGATGGCCAGGGCCATGCCGATCGCGACGATCGCGGTCTGCTTTCGGCGGCCGGCGAGCTCCCGCCGCAGGTACGTGATAAACATGGCACTCCAGTTCCGGCGATGGGACCACCGCCGGAACTGAAGCTACGAACATCGCCTATGGCGGTGCTATCGGCAAGCTATGAATCGGCCATGGAGCCGGGAATGAGCGTCTTCACAGGGGCGCCACGGGTTTCGCATAGCCGTTTCATAGCTGACTGGGGATACTGGGAGCATGAGCACTCGTGAGACCGACCATGCGGCGCGCGGCCCGCGGCTGCACAAGGCGGACGGAAGTGCGATCCGGGTGCTGGTGGTCGACGACGAGCCCACGCTCACCGACCTGCTCTCGATGGCCCTCCGTTACGAGGGCTGGGAGGTGCGCACGGCCGGCGAAGGCCGCCAGGCGCTCACCATCGCCCGCGAATTCCGGCCGGATGCGATCGTGCTGGACATCATGCTCCCGGACATCGACGGGCTGCAGGTGCTGCAGCGGGTTCGGGCCGACGGGTACGAGACCCCGGTGCTCTTCCTCACGGCCAAGGACTCCCTCGACGACCGGATCGCCGGCCTGACCGCGGGCGGCGACGACTACGTCACCAAGCCGTTCAGCCTCGAAGAGGTCGTCGCGCGGCTGCGCGGCCTCATCCGCCGGTCCACCCTCGCGGTGTCCGACTCCACCGACCCGCGGATCTCGGTCGGCGACCTCACCCTCGACGAAGACAGCTACGAGGTGTCCCGGGCAGGCGTGCCAATCGAGCTGACCGCCACCGAGTTCGAACTGCTGCGTTTCCTCATGCGCAACCCCCGCCGGGTGCTCAGCAAGGCGCAGATCCTCGACCGGGTCTGGAGCTACGACTTCGGCGGCAAGTCGTCGGTGGTGGAGATCTACATCTCCTACCTGCGCAAGAAGGTCGACGCCGGGCGCGAACCGATGATCCACACCGTGCGCGGCGCCGGCTACATGCTGAAGACCGCCTGATGACGCCCCGGCGGCCGCGCCGTCCCCGCGCGCCCTGGACGCTCCGGCGGCGGCTCGTGCTCGCCGTCGTCGGCCTGCTCGCGCTGGTCAGCCTCTCGATCGGCGTGGTCAGCGTCGCCATCCTCCGGGCCTCCCTGCTCGACGGCCTCGACCAGCAGCTCAGCGGAGCGGCCGCCCGCTCCCGCGGCGTGCTCGAGGGGCACCGCGACCTGGACGACGGCGCCCCCGCGCTCTTCGTCCCGACGGCGGAGATGATCCTGAACGGCCCGGCCCAGCCGCCGGGAACCCTCGCGCTGGTCTTCGACGGGGCCAGCGTCTCCTCCGGCTACACGACGGTCAGCGGCGACATCGCCGCGCTCAGCACGCACCAGAAGGAGCTCCTCGCCCGGCAGATGCAACCGTCCCGGGCCGTGAGTATCGACCTCGGCGGCACGGTCGGCGACTACCGGATCATGGCGAACGTCAATCGCTACGGCGTGCTCTATCTGGTCGGCCTCCCGCTCGCCGAGGTGAACGGCACCGCGGCGCAGCTCGCGATCACCATCGGAGTGGTCTCCCTGGCCGGCATCATCGTGGTGGCCGTCCTGGCGCTGTGGATCGTACGGCTCGCGCTCCGCCCGCTGCAACGGGTCACCGAGACCGCGGCCCGGGTCGCCGAGCTCCCGCTCGACCGCGGGGAGGTTTCCCTGGTCGACCGGGTGCCGGCCGCCGACACCGATCCACGCACCGAGGTGGGCCGGGTGGGGTCCGCGCTGAACCGGATGCTCGACCACGTCGACGTCGCCCTGGAGACCCGGCAGGCCAGCGAGCGCAAGGTGCGCCAGTTCGTCGCGGATGCCAGCCACGAGTTGCGCACGCCACTCGCCTCGATCCGCGGCTACTCCGAACTCACCCGCCGCACCGGCCAGGATCTCCCGGCCGACGCACTGCACTCGCTCGGGCGGATCGAATCGGAGTCGATCCGGATGACCGGGCTGGTCGAGGACATGCTGCTGCTCGCCAGGCTCGACGAGGGCCGGGAGCTCGAACACGGCACGGTCGACCTCACGAGCCTGCTCGTCGACGTCGTCAGCGACGCCCACGCGGCCGGCCGGGACCGGGTCCTGGAGCTCGACCTGCCCGACGAACCGGTCCAGGTCGTCGGCGATGCCGCCAGGCTGCACCAGGTCTTCGCCAACCTGCTCGCGAACGCCCGCATCCACACGCCGCCGGAGACCAGGGTCGAGGTGGCGCTGACCACCCTGGGCGACCGGGCCGTGGTGACCGTGACGGATGACGGCCCGGGCATCCCCGAGAACCTCATGTCGACCCTGTTCGAGCGTTTCGCCCGCGGCGACAGCTCCCGTTTCCGGGGCACGGGCAGTACCGGCCTCGGCCTCGCGATCGTGGATGCCGTGGTGACCGCCCACCACGGCGAGGTGACCGTGGACAGCCGCCCCGGCCGCACCAGCTTCCGGGTCTCCCTGCCGCTCGGCTGAACCGGGCGGCCCCCGGCTACGGGGTGTTGAGCTTGGCCAGCAGCCGGGCCAGTTCGCGCAGCTCGCCGGCCGGCCAGCTGCCCAGCCGGCGGTGCACGATCGCGGTGTCGCCCGCCCGCACCTCGGCGAGCTTCCGCACCGCCTCCGGCGTGACGGCGAGGAACCGCGCCCGGCCGTCGGCCGGATCGACCTGGGTCTCCAGCAGCCCCAGGTCGCAGAGCAGCCTGGCCTGGCGGCTGATCACGCTCTTGTCCACGTAGAGCGCCGCGGCGACGGCACTGGCATGAGTGGGCCCGCACCGGGCGAGGAGGCGCAGCATCTTCAGGCCGAACGGCTGCAGTGCCGGGTCGATGCTGAGGGCGGCGTCGCGCATGCTCGCCCGGATGTGCCCGGCGAGCACGCTCATCTGCTCCTCGACCTCGGCGATCGCGGCGCCGGTGTCGCCCTGGCTGGTCTGCGTCATGGTCACAGACTACGCAGCCCGGACGGTGCAGGCTCGCCGCCGCCGCCGACCAGGATCGCCCCCGTCGGATCGTTGCGGCCGACCGGGGTGAGGGCCGAGGCCGCCGCCCCCGCGTCGATCAGGATGTCCTCGACCAGCGCGATCTCGCGTTCGGCCGCACCGCCTGCCGTCTCGGAGTGCGCCCGGGCGATCCCGGTGCGGGTGCCGAGCGCCGCGTTGGGCAGCAGGGCGACCGCGATGAGGGTGATCACGGCCAGCGGCGCGCCGAGCAGGAAGACAGTGCCGACCCCCGAACCGTAGGCGGACTCGACCAGCACCCGGATCGCGGCGGGCAGTGCAGCGATGTGCGGGATGGTGCCGGAGCCGAGGGTGGTCGCGGCGGCCGCCTGATTGGCCGGGGTCAACTGGCCGATCCCCGCGGTGATCTGCTGGGAGACGACCGTGCCGAGCACGGAGCCGAGAACGGAGACCCCGATCGTGCCGCCCAGGCTGCGGAAGAAGGTGACCGCGCTGGTGGCCACGCCGAGGTTCGCGACCTCGACCCCGTTCTGCACGACCAGCACGAGGTTCTGCATCAGCATGCCGAGCCCGGATCCGAGAACGAACATGAAGACCCCGACGAAGAGCAGGCTCGTCCTGCTGGTCAGGGAGCCGAGCAGGAGCAGCCCGACGATCACGAGCACGCTGCCGGAGACCATGATCGATTTCCACTTGCCGGTGCGGCTGATCAGGGTGCCGAACGTGGTCGAGGAGACCAGGAAGCCGCCCATCATCGGGATGGTGAGCAGGCCGGACTGGGTCGGCGTCGCGCCCCGGGCGAGCTGCATGTACTGGCTGAGGAAGACCGAGGTACCGAACATGGCGACGCCCACCGAGACGCTGGCGATCGTGGCCAGGGTGAAGGTGCGGTCGCGGAACAGGCCGAGGGGGATGATCGGCTCCGTCACCCGGGACTCGACCACGACGGCCAGCGAAAGGAGCAGTGCGGCGCCGCCGACCATGAGGAACGACGACACGGATGCCCACTCGAACTGGCTCCCGGCCAGGGTCACCCAGACCAGCAGCAGCGATACGCCCCCGGTGATCAGCACGGCGCCGAGGTAGTCGATCCGCACCGCGCGACGGATCCGCTCGGGCAGGTGCAGGGTGCGCTGCAGCAGCACGATGGCCGCGATCGCCACGGGAAGGGCGATGAAGAAGTTCCAGCGCCAGCCGAACGCATCCGTCACCACGCCGCCGAGCAGCGGGCCGCCGACGGTGCCGACGGCCATGACGGCGCCGAACAGGCCGGCGTACTTGCCGCGGTCGCGCGGGCTGATGATGTCGGCCATGATGATCTGGCTGAGCGCGGCGAGACCGCCGGCGCCGAGGCCCTGCAGCACCCGGAAGCCGATCAGGGTGCCGGTGTCCTGGGAGAGCCCGGCCAGCGCCGAGCCGAGCACGAACACGGCCAGGGCCAGCTGGATGAGCAGCTTGCGGTTGAACAGGTCGGCGAACTTGCCCCAGATCGGGGTGCTGACGGTCGTGGCGAGCAGGGTGGCCGTGATCACCCAGGTGTAGGCGGACTGGTCACCGTGCAGGTCGGAGATGATGATCGGGAGCGAGGTGCTGACCACCGTTCCGGCCAGGATCGAGACGAACATGCCCAGCAGAAGGCCGGACAGGGCCTCGAGCACCTGGCGCCTGGACATGGAACCGTCGGCGGAAACGGTGCGTGCGGCGGGCGCGGTGGGCCTGGCGGACGAGGTGGTGGTGCGCGAAGCGCGTGGCATGGGACTCCCGGAGATAATTGACAGACGTCAACTATATGGCGTTAGTGGACTCAGGTCAACTAAATATCGGGCACGGACGCCGTGCCGTCGATTTGCGGGCGGGGCCCGGGGCGCCTAGAGTGATCAATAGCCAAAGACCGCCGGTTGTCATCGCCCCTGCACAGGAAGCGTTGATCGAAGGTTCATTCACGTGAACGGCCCGCGCAGGAATCGAAGTATGAATGCACTCCCTCGTGGATTGCCTCCCAGCTCCGGCGCTTGCGCTGGGGCTTTTTTCATGTCTGCGCCCCGGGCTACCGGCACATGAAAACCAAGAGGAGCGCCATGGCGAACAAGGAAGCAACGGTCGCCGAGCTGACGGAGAAATTCCAGAGCTCGACCGCCGTTCTGCTCACCGAGTACCGCGGTCTCACTGTTGCGCAGCTCAAGACGCTGCGCGTATCCATCAGTGCGGACGCCACGTACGCCGTGGTAAAGAACACGCTGACCAAGATTGCGGCCAACAACGCCGGCATCACGTCGTTTGACGACGAGCTTGTCGGTCCGTCCGCAATCGCCTTCGTGCACGGAGACCCCGTCGCCGTCGCGAAGACCCTGCGTGCCTTTACCAAGGCAAACCCTCTCCTGGTGGTGAAGGGTGGTTACTTCGACGGTAACCCGCTCACCGCTGCAGAGGTAGGCAAGCTCGCCGACCTCGAGTCCCGTGAGGTGCTGCTGGCCAAGCTGGCCGGCGCCTTCAAGGCCTCGCTGTTCGGAGCCGCATATCTGTTCAACGCACCGCTGTCGAAGGCTGTTCGCACCATCGAAGCGCTGCGTGAGAAGCAGGAGTCCGCGAACTAGGCATTTGCCTGGCATCGCGGTGAGTAACTAAGAAACTATAGGGAGAAAAATCATGGCAAAGCTTTCCACCGAAGAATTGCTCGAACAGTTCAAGGGCCTGACCCTGATCGAACTCAGCGAGTTCGTCAAGGCGTTCGAGGAGACCTTCGAGGTCACCGCTGCTGCTCCGGTCGCCGTTGCCGGTGCCGCCGGACCTGCCGCTGCTGCTGAAGAGGTCGAAGAGCAGAGCGCGTTCGACGTCGTTCTCGAAGCCGTCGGCGACAAGAAGATCCAGGTCATCAAGGTTGTGCGCGAGCTCACCAGCCTGGGCCTCGGCGAGGCCAAGGCCGTCGTCGATGGCGCGCCGAAGGCCGTCCTCGAAGGCGTCTCCAAGGAGGCCGCTGAAAAGGGCAAGGCTGCTCTCGAAGCTGCCGGCGCCACCGCAGTCCTCAAGTAACTAACCGGGCCCCCAGGGGTCCAGTGAGGTCGGGCGGCGTCAGCCGTCCAGCACGCCGACGGGCGTCGCATCCATTGGGTGCGACGCCCGTCGGCCGTTAACCGCCCCCGCCCGCCCCCGCCCGCCCCCGCCCGCCCCCCGGCTCCCTGCCCCCGGCTCCCTGCCCCCGGCTCCTCGCCCCCCGACTCCCGGCCGCCCGGTGTCCCGCCCGGCCCTGTCTGCTCAGGGGGTGTGCCGAATTCAGGAGCCGGTATCCGTTTTCCGGGGTTTTCGGGCTGAAGCGGGCCGGAATCGGGTTTCACACCTGAATTCGGAACAGGGCGACGACGCGGGTGACGGATGTCCATAGCTGGGCTATGGACATACATAGTCAGACTATGTATAGTGGGGGAATGTCTTCCGATCTTTCCGCCCTCCTGGGTGACCTCATCACCGTGAACAATCGCCTCACCCGGGTGGCGGCGCACGCCGCGCACGGGACGGAGTCGGCCGCGACCTGGCGCACCCTCAGCGTGCTGCGCCAGCTCGGCCCGATCCGGCTCGGCGAACTCGCCGCCCGCAGCCGCGTCTCGCAGCCGACCGCGACCAAGCTCGTCACCCATCTCGCCGAGCGAGGCTGGGCGGAGCGCCTCGCCGACCCGCTCGACGCACGCGTCGCGAGCACCGTGATCACCCCGTCCGGGGTGGCCGCGCTCGACGCCTGGCGCAGTGAGCTCGCCGAGGCGCTGTTGCCGATGTTCTCCGGGCTGACCGATGCCGAGGTCGAGACCCTCGAAGAGGCGATCGGGATCCTGCGGGCACGCCTGGACGGCAGCGAGACGCCCGCCGTCCGCCCGGCCGTCCACACGACATCCGTCGGCGCCCTGCCCGGGACAAGCGCCGTGCACAGTTCGAGCACCTCCCCCGGGGCAAGCGCCGCGGCTGGAGCGAGCGCATGAGCCGCGCGAATGCGGACCCGACGGCACAGGCGACCGGCACGACGGCGAACGCCGGGGCACCGGAACCGGCCCGCAGCATCCTGCACCAGCCGACCGCGGTCTGGGCGGTCGCCTTCGCCTGCGTGATCGCGTTCATGGGGATCGGCCTGGTCGACCCCATCCTGCCGGCCATCGCCCGGGACCTCGTGGCGACGCCCACCGAGACCGAGATGCTCTTCACCAGCTACCTCGTGATCACGGGCATCGCCATGTTCTTCACGAGCTGGCTGTCCAGCCGGATCGGTGCCAAGCGCACCCTGCTGATCGGCCTCGCCCTGATCATCGCCTTCGCCCTCGCGGCCGGCCTGTCGCAGAATGTGGAGTCGATCATCGGCTTCCGGGCCGGTTGGGGCCTCGGCAACGCGCTCTTCATCTCGACCGCCCTGGCCACCATCGTCGGCGCGGCCTCCGGCGGAACCTCGTCGGCGATCATCCTCTACGAGGCGGCGCTCGGTCTCGGCATCGCGATCGGGCCGCTGATCGGCGGGCTGCTCGGCAGCCTGAGCTGGCGTGGCCCGTTCTTCGGCAGTGCGACGCTGATGGCGGTCGGATTCATCGCGATCGTCGTGATGCTGAAAAGCGAGCCGGCCAGACCTGCGCCGATCCGTGTCTCGGCCCCGTTCCGCGCGCTCGCCCGCCCCGGGCTCGGGGTGCTGGCCGCCGCCGCGTTCTTCTACAACATCGGCTTCTTCGTGCTGCTCGCCTACACCCCGTTCGCGCTCGTCCCGCTCGGCCTGGGCAGTGCCGTGACCCTCGGTCTCGTCTTCTTCGGCTGGGGGCTCTCGCTCGCGGTCACCTCGGTCTGGGTCGCACCGCTGCTGACCCGCCGGATGCCGCGCACCCAGGTGCTCTGGATCGTCCTTCCGCTGCTCGCGCTCGACCTTCTGGCCGCGGCCGTGTCGATCGGGTCCGCCGTCGGACTGGTCGCCTGCGTCGTCGTCGGCGGGCTGCTGCTCGGCGTGCTGAACACCGTCCTCACCGAATGCGTCATGGAGGCGACCGACCTGCCGCGATCCGTGGCGAGCTCGGCGTACTCCGGGGTGCGCTTCCTCGGCGGCGCGATCGCCCCGCCCGCCGCGACGCTGCTGGCGGCATCGGTCGGGCCGGCCAGCCCGTTCGTGGCCGCCGCGGCATCCGTGCTCGTCGCCGTGGCGATCCTCGTGGCCGGGCACCGGCACCTGGGCCGGGCCAACGGGCAGGTCGACCCGCTCGGGCAGGTCGACCCGCTCGAGGAGGCCGAGGCGATCGGGGCCGGCGACAGCTGAGGCTCAGCCGCCCAGCGGGCTCCGGGGTCCGCTCGTACTCGAGCGGAACACGAGGTTGGTCGGCAGCACGGTCAGGTGGTCGGACTCCTCGCGGAGCGCGGGAGACTCGAGCTCGGCCAGGAGAGTGGCCACCGCCAGGCGGCCCTGCCGCCGGGGGTGCTGCTCCAGCGTGGTCAGGCGGAACATGTCGGCGTACGGATGCCCGTCGATGCCGATCACGGACAGGTCCGCCGGCACCTGGATGCCCAGTTCCCGGGCCGCGACGATGAGGCCGATCGCGATCTCATCGCTGGCGGCGAAGATCGCCGTCGGCCGGGTGCGCGGGTCGCCGAAGACGGAGAGCCCTACCTGGTAGCCGCCCGGCATCGTGAACTCGCAGGGGAAGAAGGCGCCCTCGGTGCGGCAGCCGGCCTCGTGCATGGCCGCGTAGAACCCGGTCAGGCGCTGGCTGTGCACCTTGAAGTCGATCTCATCGGCCTGATTGCCGCCGATGTGCAGGATGTCGCGGTGGCCGAGGCTGAGCAGGTGCTCGGTGGCGAGCCGGGCGGCGGCGACGTCGTCGATCGCGATCGTCGGCACGCCCCGGATGGGCCCGCCGATGCCCACCAGCGGTCGGCCGAGGCGGTGCAGGTGGTCGACCTCGCCTTCGCTGAGGGCGACCCCGACCGAGATCACGCCATCGAATCGTTTGCGGGCGAGGAAATACTCGAACACGCTGTCCCGCTCGGGCGAGGCGGCCGGCAGGTTGTAGAGGGTCATGTCGTACCCCTCGGCGAGGAGGGCTTCCTCCATGCTCTCGAGCACCTCGGAGAAGAACCAGCGGCTGATGAACGGGATGATGACGCCGATGCTCTTGGTTCGGCCGGTGACCAGGCTGGCGGCGTTGGGGGAGGCGACGTAGCCGATCTCCCTGGCCGCTGCGACCACCTTGAGCCGGGTCTCCTCCGACACGTAGCCCCGGCCGCTGAGCGCGCGGGAGGCCGTGGCCTTCGCCACGCCGGCGAGGCGGGCGACATCCGCGATCGCGCTCATTCCGGCCTCCGTCGTTGGTTGTGCTGACGACAGACTAGCGGCAATTCTCCCCGACTGGAACCGGTTCCATGAATTTCTTCTGCTCTGCGCAGCCTCAACCTGGCACGCCGCCGTCGAGAGCGCTCTCAGCCGATCTTTTTCAATTTGTGACCACATCGGTCTTGCGGATCAGGGGGTCGTGCCGTAACTTATGGTGTGGAACCGGTTCCCTATTCGGTCGATTCCAGCACCTGCAGCACTTCGGTGTCCCTGGGAAATGCCCAATCGAACACCGCTACATCTCAATGAGGAGGACTAATGCGGCTCTCGCACCGCCGTTTCACAGCATCCATCGCCTTCGCGGCGATCGCCGGATTGACCCTGGCCGGCTGTTCCGGGGGACCCGGAAGCACCACATCCGACGCCGGAGCCAAGGGCGATGGCGTCGTCACCGTTTACGGCACGATCGCCGACACCGAGGCCAAGCTGCTCGAGAAATCCTGGGCTGACTGGGAAAAGAAGAACAACATCGACATTCAGTACGAATCGTCGAAGGAGTTCGAAGCGCAGATCGCGATCCGCGCGCAGGGTGGCAACGCTCCTGACCTCGCGATCTTCCCGCAGCCGGGCCTGATGGCCGACCTCGCCAGCCGCGACTTCCTCAAGCCTGCTCCGAAGGCCGTCGAGGACAACGTCGACAAGAACTGGTCCAAGGACTGGAAGGCGTACGGCACCGTGGGAGACACCTTCTACGGCGCCCCGCTGATGGCCAGCGTCAAGGGCTTCGTCTGGTACTCGCCGAAAAAGTTCAAGGAGTGGGGCGTCGAGGTTCCCAAGACCTGGGACGAGCTCCTCGCCGTGACCAAGACCATCCAGGAGAAGTCCGGCACCGCACCGTGGTGCGCCGGCTTCGGCTCCGGCGACGCCACCGGCTGGCCGGGCACCGACTGGGTCGAAGACCTCGTCCTCCGCGAAGCCGGACCGGAGACCTACGACAAGTGGGTCAAGAACGAGATCCCGTTCACCGATCCCGCGATCAAGACCGCGTTCGACTCCCTCGGCGAGATCCTGCTGAACCCGGCCTACGTCAACGCCACCTTCGGCGACGTACGCTCGATCAACACGACCGCCTTCGGCGACGTCGCCACTCCGATCGCCAACGGCACCTGCGCCCTGACCCACCAGGCATCCTTCTTCGACGGCTTCATCACGGATGCCGGCGGCAAGGTCGGTCCTGACGGCGACGTGTGGGCCTTCATCACCCCGGCCGCCAAGGCCGGCGGACAGGCCGTCACCGGTGGTGGCGAGATCGTCGGCGCATTCTCCGACGACGCCGACACCCAGAAGGTCCAGGCCTACCTCTCCAGCGCCGACTGGGCCAACAGCCGCGTCAGCCTCGGTGGAGTGATCAGCGCCAACAAGGGTCTCGACCCGGCCAACGCGAAGAGCCCGATCCTCCAGGAAGCCATCAAGATCCTGCAGGACCCGAAGACCACCTTCCGCTTCGACGCCTCCGACCTCATGCCGGGTTCGGTGGGAGCCGGAACGTTCTGGAAGGGAATGGTCAACTGGATCAACGGCACTCCGACCGACGAGGTGCTGACCAGCATCGAAGGCGGCTGGCCGTCCAAGTAGCACGACCGGGGCTCAGACCCCCAGCAACACAGCACGTGTAGTAGCAGCACCCAGCAGTGGTGGGCCGCTCGTCCTCAAAACCGGGCGGCCCACTCCGCTGTGGGTGTAGCGTGGCGGTAAATTTTCCCGCCCAACCAGCGATCACCGTGAGTCCACAGTCGTACTCGAGAGGTTTCAGATGTCAGCGTTCTTTGCCTGGCTGGGGCAATTGCCGGCCCTCGCACAAATCCCCATCATCGTCCTGGCCTTCGCGGCCCTGGTCGGGGCTATCCTGTTCTTCGTCGAGATCGCCCCGCGATCCGGCACCATCTACACCGTCATCCGGCTCGTGGTGTGCGTGGCGGCTCCGCTGCTCATCCTCCTCGCCGCCGGGTCGTACTGGTGGGCGTCGGCGGCCGCCGCGGTACTCGGCGGGGTGTTCTTCATCGTCGACTACCGTTCCCGCGCCGGAGCCGGCTACCTCTTCCAGCTCTTCGGATTCCTCTCGCCGGCCATCCTGCTGCTCGTGGTCGGACTGGTCATCCCGACCGTCCAGACCACAGTGCAGGCGTTCATGAACTCGCGGGGAACAGCCTTCATCGGCCTCGACAACTTCATCTGGGTGTTCACCCAGCCGGAGGCGATCCGCACGGTGCTCAACACGATCGTCTGGGTCTTGATCGCCCCGCTCGTGTCCACCATCGCCGGACTCGCCTACGCGGTGTTCATCGACAAGAGCCGTGGTGAGAAGTACTTCAAGATCATGGTGTTCATGCCCATGGCCATCTCCTTCGTGGGAGCGTCGATCATCTGGCGCTTCGTCTACACGGCCCGCCCGGCGGACCAGAACCAGATCGGCCTGCTCAACCAGATCGTCGTCTGGTTCGGCGGCCAGCCGGTCGACTTCATCGCCAACGAGCCGTGGAACACGCTCTTCCTGATCATCGTGTTGATCTGGGTGCAGACCGGATTCGCCATGGTCGTGCTCTCAGCGGCCATCAAGGGCGTCCCCGCCGAGCAGCTGGAGGCCGCGGAACTCGACGGCACCAACGCCTGGCAGAAGTTCATCAACGTCACGGTCCCCGGCATCCGCAGTTCCCTCATCGTCGTCCTGACGACGATCTCCATCGCCTCGCTCAAGGTCTTCGACATCGTCCGGACCATGACCGCCGGCGCCAACGACACGAGCGTCATCGCGAACGAGATGTACACGCAGTTCAAGAACTTCGAGTTGGGCCGCTCGGCGGCCTTCGCCGTCGTGCTGTTCCTGCTCGTGCTGCCTATCGTCGTCTACAACGCCCGCCAGATCCAGAAGCAGAGGGGAATCCGATGAGCGCGATCCTTCCAGTTGAGCTCCCCGTCGACAAGTCCACCGAGAAGCAGCTGCGCAACGGCGCCCGCAAGACGGAATTCGCCGCGGCCCGCCGCACCAAGAAGCGCCTGACCAGCAGGGGCGCCACGATCGCGGCCCTCGTGATCGCCGTGGTCTGGACGATTCCGACCTTCGGTCTCTTCGTCTCGTCGTTCCGGCCTGCCCAGCAGGTGCGGACCACCGGATGGTGGACGATCTTCTCCAACTGGGGTGTCACGTTCGACAACTACTCCGACGTGCTCCAGGCCGGAAACAGCCAGTTGAACCTCGCCGGGGCGTTCATCAACTCGATCGCGATCACCCTTCCGGCGACGTTGTTGCCCCTCATCGTCGCCAGCCTCGCCGCCTACGCGTTCGCCTGGATCGACTTCCGGGGCAAGAACGTGCTGTTCATCGCGGTGTTCGCGCTGCAGATCGTGCCGCTGCAGATGGCCCTCGTGCCCCTGCTCCGGTTCTTCTCCAAGGGGGAGATCTTCGGCTTCCCGGTGGTCACGGCGATCAGCGACGCGGGTGGGTACTCGCAGGTCTGGATCGCGCACACCATGTTCGCCCTGCCGCTGGCGATCTACCTGCTGCACAACTTCGTCTCGGAGATCCCGGCTGACGTGATCGAGGCGGCGCGTGTCGACGGCGCCGGCCACGGCCAGGTCTTCTTCCGGATCGTGCTGCCGCTGACCATGCCCGCCATCGCATCCTTCGCCATCTTCCAGTTCCTCTGGGTCTGGAACGACCTGCTGGTGGCGCTGATCTTCGCCGACGGAGCCGTCGCCCCGATGACGAAGCTTCTGGCCGAGATCACCGGAAGCCGTGGCCAGGACTGGCACCTGCTCACGGCCGGCGCCTTCATCTCGATCCTGGTGCCGCTGATCGTGTTCTTCAGCCTGCAGCGCTACTTCGTGCGCGGCCTGCTGGCCGGCTCGACCAAGGGGTAGCCCGGCATCCGCCCCGCCCCAGCCCGCCCCGTTCCGAATTCAGGCGTCCAGCCCCGTTTTCCGCCGTTTCCACTCGGATTCGGCCCGAAAACGGCCGGTGCTCCTGAATTCGGAACGGGGCGGGCGGGCGGGATGAGGGCGGGCTTGCGGGATCAGGGCGGAGTGAGGGCTGAGTGCGGCCGGAGGGTGCAGGCGGGGTCAGGGGCGGTGGCCGGCCAGAGCCGCACGAATCGCCGCAAGCACGAGGGGCCAGCTGCGCATCACCAGTGCATAGCTGAAGCGCAGGGTGCGAAAACCGCGAATGGCGAGCTCAGCGTCGCGCCGGCAATCCTCGTCGTGGGCAGCCACGTTGTCGTGGTGTTCGAGCCCGTCCCACTCGATCACGAGCCAGCCCTGCAGCAGCAGGTCGACGCGGCCGACGCCGGCGATCTTGACCTGGTGCCGGCCACGGATGCCCGCGCGCGCCAGCCGAACCCGGCCGATGCTCTCGAGAAAGCTGTGGCACAGGGCGGTGCAGTCCTCGAGCTCGGCGAGAGTGGTCTGCGGCAGGTCCAGCAGCCACCGGTCCAGCTCTGCGCTGCCGGTCGGATCCAGATGGAGGAACGAGTCGAAGGCCGCGACCGCGAGCTCGGCGCTCTGGCAGAGCGCGAGCTGCAGAACCGTTTCCCGCGGCGAGGTGACCAGGCGCGTGAACGGCTCTGCGGGCACCCGGTCGGCCCAGTGCAGGGTGATCCCCTGGGGTGCGGGGGCGGACATCCGTTCCCGCGGGTCCAGGGGCGTGCGGAGCCGAGCCGCGTTCGGGGCGAGACAGACGTGGAGTCCCGGTCGTTCCCGCACGGCCCAGCCGTAGTGGCGCGCGGCCGAGACGCAGGCGAGTCGGCCGCCGATGCGCACCGCCCTGATCAGGTCGGCTGGCGTTCCGGGGAGGGCGTACCAGCCCTTCCGCGGGCGGAACGCCTGGCCCTGATTGACCGCGATGCTCAACTGCCGCCCGGTCGCACCGAGGGCGATGAGTTCGCGCCGCTGCGCGACTCCGTGAAGCGTGGTGAGGGCATCCGTCAGATGTGTCATGCGGCGAGCCTGGCCTGCCGGGTAGGAGCCTCCCGGCTGGGCGTGCACTCTGTGGAGAACCCCGCCCCTGGCGACCTGTGGAGGACCACACTCCTGTCCCGAATTCAGGTGCAGAGCCCCGAATCCGGCGGAGATCGCCGGACTTCCGCACTCCCGCGCCCTGTACTCCTGAATTCGGGACGGGCGCAGGGCGGGGAGCGGACGGGCGCAGGGCGGGGAACGGATGGGAGTGGGGCCGGGCGCGGGGCGGGAGAGGGTGGGGCGACCCCGGGCGCGGGGCGGGAGAGGGTGGGGCGACCCCGGGATCGTTAAGGTGCCTAGGGAGCTTAGAGTGAATCTATGAGTGGAATGCACGGCGGCAACAGTCCGCGCCAGGCCGGTCAGTACGGGCGTCCCCGAGGCCGCGTCAGCGGCGGGGATGCCGAGGCCCAGCGGGCGGAGAATGCGGCTGCCCCGCGCATCCCGAACCTCCTGCGCCGCATCGGCTCCCTCTTCGCACCGCACCGCCGGGACCTGACGATCACCGTCGTGCTCGTCTTCATCAGCGCCGCCCTGTCGGTGGTGCCGCCGCTGCTCGTGCAGCGCGCCTTCGACGAGGGCCTCTTCCCGCCGGGCGGCAACCCGAACCTGCCGCGCCTGGCCACCCTGGTCGGCCTGATGATCGGCATCTACCTGGGATCCCAGCTCCTCGGCGTGTGGCAGACCTGGCTGACCGCGACCGTGGGCAACTCGGTGATGGGCGCGCTGCGGGTGCGCCTGTTCACCCACCTGCAGGCGATGGAACTCAGCTTCTTCACCAAGACGAAGACGGGCGTGATCCAGTCCCGGCTGCAGAACGACGTCGGCGGGGTGGCGAGCGTGCTCACCAACACCATCTCCAGCCTGCTCGGCAACATGGTCACGGTGATCGCGGCCCTCGTCGCCATGCTGCTGCTGAACTGGCAGCTCGCCATCGTGGCGGTGATCCTGATGCCCGTTCTCGTCATCGCGCAACGCCGCGTCGGCCAGGTGCGCGCCCGGATCGCGTCGAAGACCCAGGAGTCGCTCTCCGACATGACCGCCATCACCCAGGAGACCCTGAGCGTGTCGGGCATCCTGCTCTCGAAGAGTTTCACCAGGCAGCAGGCCGAGATCCGCCGCTACTCCGACGAGAACGACAACCAGGTGCGGCTGCAGGTCAGCCAGCAGATGAGCGGCCAGTGGTTCTTCGCCATGGTCAGCATCTTCCTCTCCAGCATTCCCGCGATCGTGTACCTGGTCGCCGGGCTGCTGATGGCCAACGGCACCACGGATGTCACCCCCGGCACGATCGTGGCGTTCACCACGGTGCAGTCCCGCCTGCTGTTCCCGCTGCTGGGGCTGATGCGGGTGGCGCTCGACCTGCAGACCTCCAGCGCCCTGTTCGCCCGCATCTTCCAGTACCTCGACCTCACCCCCGCGATCAGCGACGCGCCGACCGCCGGGGACGTTCCGGCCGCCGGCGAGGCCACCGGCCGGGTCGAGTTCGATGACGTCACCTTCGCCTACCCGGATGCCGCGGCCGACTCCCGGCCGACCCTCGACGCCGTCTCGTTCCGGATCGAACCCGGCGAGTTCGCGGCGTTCGTCGGCCCGTCCGGGGCAGGCAAGACCACGGTGTCCTACCTGATCCCGCGCTTCTACGAAGCCTCCGCCGGGCGGGTGCTGTTCTCCGGCGTGGACGTGCGCGAGCTGCGGCAGGAGTCCCTCGTCTCGCACATCGGCATCGTCAGCCAGGAGACCTACCTCTTCCACGCCACGATCGCCGAGAACCTGCGCTACGCGAAACCGGATGCCACCGACGCCGAACTCGAGGCCGCCGCGCGCTCGGCGAGCATCCACGACACCATCGCCTCATTCCCCGAGGGCTACGCCACTGTGGTGGGGGAGCGCGGGTACCGGCTCTCCGGGGGTGAAAAGCAGCGGATCGCGATCGCCCGGGTGCTGCTGAAGGACCCCGAGGTGCTCATCCTCGACGAGGCGACGAGCGCCCTCGATTCCATCTCCGAGCGGATCGTGCAGACCGCGCTGGACACTGCGTCCCGGGGCCGCACGACCATCGCCATCGCGCACCGATTGTCCACGATCGTCTCCGCCGACGTGATCTTCGTCGTGGACGGCGGCCGGGTGGTCGAGAGCGGCACCCACGCCGGGCTGCTCGCCGCGAACGGCGTCTACGCGCGGCTCTACGCCGAGCAGGTGACCGCACCGTCGCCGTCCCGGCTGCTCCCCGCGGAGTAGCCGCGGCATCCGGCGCCCGCAGTCCGGGCCTCGGCTCTCGTGGCGCACCTTCGGTGAGCGCGCGCATGTTCAATCGTGCGCCCGCAGCCGGAAGGTGCGCCACGAGCGTGAACGGAGCAGGCGGCTAGCCCACCTTGCCGGGGGCGTCGAGGGCGCCCGAGCAGGACTCGCCCGGCTCGGGCGCGGTCGGCCCGTTCCGGTAGTAGGCGGCGAACGCCGGGATGCGCGGATCGGCGGCCGAGTCCAGCCGGAGCTGCACGTTCCAGGCGGTCAGCACGATCGGTGAGCCCAGTCCGGGGTAGGGCGAGACGAGCACGTGGTCGCCGGGCAGGGCTGCCCGCAACGCCGCAACCTCGGCCGGGGCGAGCGCCGGGTCGTAGGTCGCCCAGACCGTGCCGTGCTCGAGCGAGTGCACGGCGTTCTCGTTCGGCACGGGCCGGTCGTAGACCCCGCAGTCCAGCCAGACGGGACTGTGCGGCCCGCCGGCCGGCGGGGTCTGCGGGTAGGCGACGGATGTCGTGACGTGGCTCGGTTCGTTGGCGAACGTCTCCAGCCCGGCGATCGGTGCCGCGCCGGGGGTTGCGGCCGGCGTCGCGCCCGGCGTCCCGGTGGCGGCCCCGGTTGCGGCGGCTCCCGTCGCGCCGGACCCGGGGGTGCCGGCGGACTCGCCCGGCGCGCTCGCGGGCGCGAGCACCGAGGAGATGAGCAGCGCGCTCACGGCGACGGCGGCGAGCACGCCCAGGGCGAGGCCGAACCGGCGGTTCCAGACCAGGCGCTTAATCTCGCGGGGTGAGCGCGGGGCATCCGTCGTGTCGTCAGCAGGCACGGGCGTCTTTCAGCATGGTCGCGATTCTACGCAGCCCGGCTGAGTCTGGTGCGCGGGCCGCAGTCTGGTGACTCCGAGCGCGCTTCGCTAGAGTGGGAAACGTGCTCGTTCTGATGTCGTGTCCGCGGTGTGGCTGTCGCTAGCCAAGCCTCCGCACTTCCCCACGACCTCGCGTTTCCCTCGGCGCGTGCAGCCTCCGGCCGCGCGGCGAGTGAACTACGGCGCGACACCATGACGAAGGACACTCCATGAAAATTGCCGACACCATTCTCGACCTGATCGGCGACACCCCGCTGGTCAAGCTCCACAAGGTCACGGAGGGCGTGACCGCCACCGTGCTGGTCAAGCTCGAATACCTCAACCCGGGCGGCTCGTCCAAGGACCGCATCGCGACCCGGATCATCGACGCCGCCGAACGCGACGGCCTGCTCCTGCCCGGCGGCACCATCGTCGAACCCACCTCCGGCAACACCGGCGTCGGCCTCGCCCTGGTCGCCCAGCAGCGCGGCTACCGGTGCGTGTTCGTGCTGCCGGACAAGGTCGGCGAGGACAAGCGCAACGTGCTCACGGCCTACGGCGCGGAGATCGTGGTGACCCCGACATCCGTCGCCCCCGACCACCCCGACTCCTACTACAGCGTCTCCGACCGGCTGGCCCGGGAGATCCCGGGGGCGTTCAAGCCGAACCAGTACGCCAACCCGAACGGGCCGCTCAGCCACTACGAGACCACCGGCCCCGAGATCTGGCGCGACACCGACGGCACGATCACCCACTTCGTCGCGGGCGTGGGCACCGGCGGCACCATCACCGGCACCGGGCGCTACCTGCGCGAGGTGTCCGGCGACACCGTGCGCATCATCGGCGCCGACCCGGAAGGATCGGTCTACTCCGGCGGCACCGGCCGCCCCTACCTGGTCGAGGGCGTCGGTGAGGACTTCTGGCCGGCCGCCTACGACCCGGCCGTCGTGCACGAGGTGATCGCCGTGTCCGACGCCGACTCCTTCGCGATGACCCGCCGCCTCGCCCTTGAGGAGGGAATCCTGGTCGGCGGCTCGAGCGGGATGGCCGTGGTCGCCGCCCTCCGCGCCGCCGAGAAGCTCACCGCCGCCGACACCATCGTCGTGCTGCTGCCCGACGGCGGCCGCGGCTACCTGGGCAAGATCTTCAACGACGGCTGGATGCGCAGCTACGGTTTCACCAACGCGCCCGCCGGGCACACCGTCGGCAACCTGCTCGAATCGAAGACCGGCACGCTCCCGGCGTTCGTCTACGTGCACCCGAGCGCCACCGTGCGTGACGCGATCGAGCGGATGACGTCGTCGAGCGTCTCCCAGGTGCTCGTGCTGACGGCGAAACCGCCGGTCGTCATGGGCGAGGTCGTCGGCTCCCTCGACGAACGCCACCTGATGGAACTCGTCTTCTCCGGGGAGGCGAAACTGGGCGACCAGGTCAGCGCCTTCGTCAGCGATTCCCTGCCGATGATCGGCGTGAACGAGCCGGTCGCCGCGGCCCGCGCCGCCTTCGCCGGCCACGATGCACTGCTCGTCACCGACGGCGGCAAACCCCTCGGCGTCATCACCCGCCACGACCTGCTCACCTACCTGAGCGCCTAGACAGTCTTCGACAGTAAGGACCACCCATGGCTCGCACGCAGAACTTCGACACCATCGCCATCCACGCCGGGCAGGAATTCGATCCGACTACCGGCGCCGTCATCCCGCCGATCTACCAGACCTCCACCTACGTGCAGGAGAGCATCGGCAACCTGCGCGGCGGCTACGAGTACAGCCGCGGCGGCAACCCCACCCGCACAGTGCTCGAGACCCTGCTCGCCGCGCTCGAGGGAGGTAAGCACGGGCTGTCCTTCGCCAGCGGGCTCGCCGCCGAGGACACCATCCTGCGCGCCCTCCTGGCGCCCGGCGACCACATCGTGCTCGGCAACGACGTCTACGGCGGCACCCACCGGCTGATCAACAAGGTGCACGGCGCCTGGGGCGTGCGGAACACCACGGTCGAGATGTCGGACCTCGCCGCCGTCGAACAGGCGATCCTCCCCGGTAAGACGAAGATCCTCTGGGTGGAGACGCCGAGCAACCCCCTCATGAAGATCAGTGACATTGCCGCGCTCGCCGAGCTCGGGCACCGTTTCGGGGTCACCGTCATCGTCGACAACACGTTCGCTTCGCCCGCGCTGCAGCATCCGCTTGCCTTCGGCGCCGACGTGGTCGTGCACTCCACGACGAAGTACCTCGGCGGCCACTCCGACGTGCTCGGCGGGGCCCTGGTCATCAACGATGACGCGCTGGCCGAGAAGGCCCAGTTCCTGCAGTTCGCGGCCGGCCCGGTCTCCGCGCCGCTCGACGCCTGGCTCACCGTGCGCGGCATCAAGACCCTGTCGGTGCGGATGGACCGCCACTGCAGCAACGCGCAGGCGATCGCCGAACACTTGCAGGGCCACCCCGCGATCGACACCGTGTACTACCCCGGGCTGCCGGGCCACCCCGGCCACGAGCTGGCGAAGAAGCAGATGCGCGGCTTCGGCGGCATGCTCTCCCTCGCCTTCGCCGGGGGAGCGCCGGCGGCGCGCGCCTTCGCCGAGTCGACCCACCTGTTCCAGCTGGCCGAGTCCCTCGGCGGGGTCGAGTCCCTCGTGAACTACCCGTCCGAGATGACGCACGCCTCGGTGCGCGGCACCGAACTCGAGGTGCCCGACAACATCATCCGCCTCTCGGTGGGCATCGAGGACGTGGCCGACCTGATCGCCGACGTGGAGCAGGCCCTGCCCGCCCGCTGACCTTGGCAGTTTCTCGACGGAGTGTGTCGTCTCTGCCATTTCGGTGACGGCGATGGAGCACGATCATGGTGGAGTGACCATCAACCCAGACACTGAGACAGTGATCCCTGACCCGCTCCCGACGGATGCGCGGCCCGCGCACGCCGGATCCCTCGGCCTGGTGCAGGGCACGGCCCTCTACATCGCGGCCGTGCTCGGCACCGGAATCCTCGTGCTGCCGGGCCTCGCGGCGACCGCGGCCGGGCCGGCCTCGCTCCTGGCCGTCTTCGCCGTATTCCTGCTCTCGATCCCGCTCGCCGGAACCTTCGCCGCGCTGGCCTCGCGCTACCCCGACCCGGGCGGCGTGGCCAGTTACGTGCGGCGCGCGCTCGGCCAGACCTGGGCTCGAATGACCGGCTACTGGTTCTTCTTCGGGGTGGGCTTCGGAGCCCCCGTCGTGGCAATGCTCGGCGCGGAATATGTGGTGGCGATCATCGGCGCCGACCGGGGTGCCGTTCCGTGGGTGGCCCTGCTGATCCTGATCCCCCCGTTCGTGTCGAACTTCTTCGGCCTGCGGGTGTCCGGCCTGGTGCAGCTCGCGCTGACCGGCGCCCTCCTATTCGTCGTCGTCGGCGTGGTCGCCGTGGCGTTCCCCGCCGCGGACCCTGGCAACCTCGAACCGTTCCTGCCGAACGGCTGGGGCGGCGTCGGCACGGCGATCAGCCTGTTCGTCTGGGCCTTCGCCGGCTGGGAGGTCGGCACCCACATCGCCGGCGAGTTCCGCAACCCGCGCCGGGTCATCCCGGTGGCCACCGCGATCGCCCTGGTCGTGGTCGGGATCGCCTACCTCGCCCTGCAGTACGTGACCGTCGCCGTGCTCGGCCCGCGGGCCGGGCAGGGCCAGGTGCCCCTGCTCGAGCTGGTCCGGGCCGCGCCGCTCGGGGTCGGGCCGCTCCTCGTGGCAGTGATCGCCGCCGTCGTGGCACTCGGTGTGCTGAACGTGTACATCGGCGCCTTCGCGAAGCTCGGCGCCTCACTCGGCCGGGACGGCGACCTGCCGCGGTGGATGACCCCCGGCGTCGAATCCGGCGGTATCCCGCGCCGCAGCCTGGCCGTCGTCGCCGGGCTCACCGGCAGCTACTTCACCGTCATGGTCAGCCAGGGAGTACCCCTGGCGGCGTTCATCCTCATCCACACGAGCTCGATGGTGGCCATCTACACGCTCGGCATGATCGCGGCCGTGCGTCTGCTCGCCACCTGGTCGCCGGGCTGGTGGCTCGCCGTCGTGTCCGTGGCGCTCACCGCCGGGCTGCTCGTGCTGGCGGGACCCAACCTCGTCGTCCCCGCCCTGCTCGCGGTGGTCGCGCTCATCGTGCGCGCCGCCAAGCGGCACCGCCTCCGTCCATCCCTGACCAAGGAGTCCGCGTGACCGGCACCCGCCCCCGCTTCATCGACCTCAGCCACGAGATCAGGGCGGGTCTGGTTACTTATCCCGGGCTTCCTGCCCCCGTCATCTCCCCCCACCTCACCCGGAAAGACTCCCGGTCGAAATACGCCCCCGGGACCGAGTTCGCGATGGACCTGATCACCATGATCGGCAACACGGGCACCTATCTCGACAGCCCGTTCCACCGGTATCCTCAGGGCGCCGACCTGGCCGGCCTCGCCCTTGACACTCTTGTGGACCTGCCCGCGGAGGTATTCCATCTGACGGATACCTCCTCCCGCGGCATAGCCCTCGGCGTATTCGACCGGCGGGGGAGCGCCCTGGCCGGCACCGCCGTGTTGCTCCACACCGGCTGGGACGCTCACTTCGGCACCCCGGGGTACGCCGTCGGCGCGCCCTACCTGACCGGCGCGGCCGCGCAGGCGCTGATCGACTCCGGGGTCATCCTGGTCGGGATCGATTCCCTGAACATCGACGACACCGAGTCGGGCGGGGAACGGCCCGCGCATTCCCTGCTGCTCGCCGCCGGCATCCATGTGGTGGAGCACCTCACCGGGCTCGCCGCGTTGCCGGACGCCGGCGCCAGCTTCACGGCCGTGCCGCCGAAGATCTCGGGCTTCGGCACCTTCCCGGTGCGGGCCTACGCCCGGCTGTGACGCCCACCGCCCCGATGTGACAGGCACGCGGCGGGATGTGACAGTCACCTCAACGGAACTCCGGCAGCGCCTCTCGGTAATGTGACTGTCACACAGTGCTTTCCGACTGGCGGCGACGTGTGCATAATTGATATGCGTTCACGTTTGTGACCGTGCACATGTGAACAAGGTCGTTACGTGACAGAGAATCTGCCCAAGGTGCGGGCGCCCAGCATCCGGGATGTGGCCCGCCTGGCCGGCGTCTCCCACCAGACCGTCTCTCGCGTTCTGAACAACCACCCGAGCATCCGAGAGTCGACCAAGGCCCGCGTGCTCCAGGTCATGGAGGAGCTCCAGTACCGGCCGAACCGCGCCGCACGGGCGCTTTCTCGTGGGCGGTCGCGCACGATCGGGATACTCTCGGCGCAGAGCTCCGAGTACGGCCCGGCCAGCAGCATTGCGGCCATCCAGGACGCGGCCCGGGAAGCCGGGTACTACGTGAACACGGCGAACCTGACCACGGTCGACCAGGAGTCGATCGAAGCGGCCCTCATGCACCTGATGCTGCAGGCCGTGGAGGCAATCGTGGTGATCGCACCTCAGGTGCGGGTCTTCGATGTGCTGGAGCAGCTCTCGATCACGGTGCCCTTCGTGTCGCTGCAGTCAACCGGCCATCTCGACGACCACGCCCTGTCGGTCGACCAGATCGCCGGCGCCAGGCTGGCGACCCGTCACCTGATCGACCTCGGCCACCGGCGCATCTACCACCTGGCCGGCCCGCAGGACTGGATCGAGGCGGAGGCGCGGATGCGCGGCTTCCTCGACGAGATGGGGGCGATGGATGTCCCCACCACGGCGCCGATCCTCGGCGACTGGACCGCGGACTTCGGCTACCACGCGGGGCGGGAACTTTTCGGCCGCCGCGACTTCACCGCGATCTTCTCCTCGAACGACCAGATGGCGCTCGGCCTCATGCACGCGGCCAGGGACGCCGGCCTGGACATCCCGCGGGACGTCAGCATCGTCGGCTTCGACGACATCCCCGAAGCGGCGCATTTCTGGCCGCCGCTGACCACGGTACGGCAGGACTTCGGCGAACTGGGCCGCCGCTGCATCGCCCTGCTGCTGAGCAATCTCCCGGGCGGTGAGCCCAGTGCCGACCGCGATCCGATCATGCCGCGGCTGATCGTGCGCGAGTCGACGGCCCCGCCGGCCTTCTGACCCGCGCCGGTTTCGGCAGGCTGCCCCCGCGGGGGCGGGGCGGCCTGCCGAAACCGGCGCGCCCTGGCGCGGAGGCCGGGCCCGGGTGAACGGATGCCGCGCCCGGCCACCCGAGGAAGCCGTCTCGCCCCGGACTGGGGGGACCGTTCTCAAATCGACGCAAATCGGACTTGACACCGCAGTCGTTAGTGGGGCTAACATAAGACCATCGAATGTGACCGATCACATTCGGCCGTCACATCCGGCCCGAGAACCACCCGGGCAGGCGCAGCACCAGCCAGACAAGGGAGTCGATTTCGTGAGCACGACCGAGCAGCCGCCGACACAGGCAGGCGACGAGAGCTACGTCATCGGAATCGACTACGGGACCCTGTCCGGTCGCGCCGTCGTCGTGCGCGTCTCCGACGGAGTCGAACTCGGATCGGCCGTGCTCGACTACCCGCACGCCGTGATGGACACCGTCCTCGCCGCCACCGGAGCGGTCCTCCCGCCCGAGTGGGCGCTGCAGGTTCCGCAGGACTATGTCGCCGTGCTCAAGAGCGCGGTCCCCGCCGCGGTCAGGAACGCGGGTATCGACCCGGCACTCGTGATCGGCGTCGGCACCGACTTCACCGCCTGCACAATGGTGCCGGTCCTCGCCGACGGCACGCCCCTGAACGAACTGCCCGAATACGCCGACCGGCCGCACGCCTACGTCAAGCTGTGGAAGCACCACGCCGCGCAGCGCCAGGCCGACCGCATCAACGAGCTCGCCGCCAGCCGCGGCGAGAGCTGGCTGCCCCGCTACGGCGGACTCATCTCCAGCGAGTGGGAGTTCGCCAAAGGCCTGCAGCTGCTCGAGGAAGACCCCGAACTGTACAACCGGATGGACCACTGGGTGGAGGCCGCCGACTGGATCGTCTGGCAGCTCACCGGCAGCTACGTGCGCAACGCCTGTACCGCCGGGTACAAGGGCATCCTGCAGGACGGCGTCTACCCGAGCGAGGAGTTCCTCACCGCCCTCAACCCCGCGTTCGCCCAGTTCGCGAACGAGAAGGTCGCCCATGAGATCGGCCAGCTCGGGGCATCCGCCGGCACCCTGTCGAAGGAGGCCGCGGCCTGGACCGGCCTGCCGGAAGGCATCGCCGTGGCCGTCGGCAACGTCGATGCGCACGTCACCGCCCCCGCCGCCCAGGCGGTCGAGCCCGGCCAGATGGTCGCCATCATGGGCACCTCGACCTGCCAGGTGATGAACTCCGACCACCTCGCCGAAGTCCCCGGCATGTGCGGCGTCGTCGACGGCGGCATCGTCTCCGGACTCTACGGCTACGAGGCCGGCCAGTCCGGCGTCGGCGACATCTTCGCCTGGTATGTCGCCAACCAGGTTCCGCCGCGCTGCCACGAGGCCGCGAAGGATGCCGGGCTCAGCGTGCACCAGTACCTCACCGAACTGGTCCGCGACCAGCCGGTCGGCGGCCACGGGCTAGTCGCTCTCGACTGGCACAGCGGGAACCGCTCCGTGCTCGTCGACCACGAACTCTCCGGGCTCGTGCTCGGCGCCACCCTCACCACCCGTCCGGAGGAGATCTACCGGGCCCTGCTCGAGGCCACCGCGTTCGGCGCCCGCACCATCGTCGAGACGTTCAACGCGAGCGGGGTGCCGGTCACCGAGTTCATCGTCGCCGGCGGCCTGCTCAAAAACAGCTTCCTCATGCAGACCTACAGCGACATCCTGCGGATGCCGATCTCCACCATCGCGAGCGACCAGGGCCCCGCGCTCGGCTCGGCGATCCACGCGGCCGTCGCCGCGGGGGCCTACGCCGATGTGCGCGCCGCCGGGAAGGCAATGGGCAAGCTCAACAGGAACGTTTACACCCCGAACGAAGAGTCGGCGACCGCCTACGACAGGCTGTTCGCCGAATACTCGCTGCTGCATGACTACTTCGGCCGCGGCGGCAACGACGTGATGCACCGGCTGAAGGCCCTGCGACGGGACGCCCTCGCACCGGTCGCCGCCCGCGCCGAGGCGGTGTCCGCATGAGCTCGTTCGGACCGCGCATCGAGGTGGCCGTCGCCCGGCTCCGCGACGATATCGCCCGGCTGCACTCCGAACTCACCCGCAACGGGCTGGTCGTCTGGACCGGCGGCAATGTCTCCGGCCGGGTGCCGGGAGCCGACCTGTTCGTGATCAAGCCCAGTGGCGTCGACTACGCCGACCTCGCGCCGGAGAACATGATCCTCTGCGACCTCGACGGCAACGTCATCCCCGACACCCCCGGGTCGGACCGGTCGCCGTCCAGCGACACCGCCGCCCACGCCTACGTCTACCGGCACATGCCGGAGGTCGGCGGCGTCGTGCACACGCATTCCACCTATGCGACCGCGTGGGCCGCCCGCGGCGAGGCGATCCCCTGCGTGATCACCGCCATGGCCGACGAGTTCGGCGGACCTGTGCCGGTCGGCACGTTCGCGATCATCGGCGACGACACGATCGGCCGCGGCATCGTCGAAGCCCTGACCGGGCACCGCTCGCGGGCCGTGCTGATGCAGAACCACGGTCCGTTCACGATCGGCAAGGATGCCCGCGACGCCGTCAAGGCGGCCGTCATGGTCGAAGACGTGGCCCGCACCGTGCACATCGCCCGCCAGGGCGGCGAGCTCATCCCCATCCCCCAGGCCGCGATCGATTCCCTCTTCAACCGCTACCAGAACGTCTACGGACAAGCACCGCAAGGAGCACTCAAGTAATGCCTATTCTCTCCACGACCCTCGACCACTACGAGGTCTGGTTCCTCACCGGCAGCCAGAACCTCTACGGCGAGGAAACGCTGCGCCAGGTCGCCGAGCAGTCGAAGGCCATCGCCGACGCCCTCGGCGCGTCCAGGGACGTGCCCGTGAAGATCGTCTGGAAGCCCGTTCTCAAGGACTCCGAGTCGATCCGCCGGGCCGCGCTCGACGCGAACTCCGCCGATCACGTGATCGGCCTGATCGCCTGGATGCACACCTTCTCCCCGGCGAAGATGTGGATCTCCGGCCTCGACGCGCTGACCAAGCCGCTGCTGCACCTGCACACGCAGGCCAACGTCGAGCTGCCGTGGAGTGAGATCGACTTCGACTTCATGAACCTCAACCAGGCCGCCCACGGCGACCGGGAGTTCGGCTACATCCAGACCCGGCTCGGGGTGTCCCGCAAGACCGTCGTCGGCCATGTGTCGAACCCGGCCGTCACCTCGAGCATCGGGGCCTGGACCCGCGCCGCCGCCGGCTGGGCCGCGGCCCGCAGCATGAAGCTCGCCCGCTTCGGCGACAACATGCGCTACGTCGCCGTCACCGAGGGCGACAAGACCGAGGCCGAACTCCGGTTCGGCGTGCAGGTGAACACCTGGCCGGTCAACGAACTCGCCGAGGCAGTGCACGCGGCAACGGATGCACAGATCGACGCCCTCGTTGCCGAATACGAGGAACTCTACGACGTGGCCCCCGAGCTTCGTGCAGGCGGCCCCCGCTACGACTCGCTCCGCTACGGCGCCGCGATCGAGATCGGCCTCAAGTCCTTCCTCGAAGCCGGCGGCTTCAGTGCCTTCACGACCAGCTTCGAAGACCTCGGCGCCCTCCGCCAGCTGCCCGGCCTCGCCGTGCAGCGACTGATGGAACAGGGCTACGGCTTCGGTGCGGAGGGCGACTGGAAGACGGCCGTTCTCGTGCGCGTCGCCAGCGTGATGGGCGCGGGTCTCCCCGGCGGCGCGAGCCTGATGGAGGACTACACCTACGACCTCACCCCCGGGGCGGAGCTCATCCTCGGCGCACACATGCTCGAGGTCAACCCCGCGCTCTCGAGTGCCCGGCCGACCCTGGAGATCCACCCGCTCGGCATCGGCGGCCGCGAGGACCCGGTTCGCCTGGTCTTCAACGCCGACCCCGGCCCCGCCGTGGTCGTCGCGATGAGCGATATGCGCGACCGGTTCCGCCTGGTCGCGAACGTCGTCGAGGTCGTCGAACCCACCGAGGCGCTCCCGAAGCTCCCCGTCGGCCGCGCCGTCTGGAGCCCGGAACCCGACTTCGCCACCTCCGCCGCAGCCTGGCTCACCGCCGGCGCCGCCCACCACACCGTGATGTCGACCGCCGTCGGCATCGAGGTGTTCCACGATTTCGCCGAGATCGCTCGCACCGAGCTTCTCGTGATCGACAAGACCACCACCCTGCGGGATTTCACCCGCGAGGTGCGCTGGAACCAGGCCTACTACCGACTGGCACAGGGCCTGTAATCACACCCATCAGCACCCACCACCAACTGCAATCAGAGTTGATACAGAAACACGAAAGGTAAATCAGTGAAGACACGTAAGGTCCTCGCCGGCATCGCTGCCATCGGACTTGCACTCTCCCTCGCGGCCTGCTCCGGCGGAACCCGCGGCGGCACCACGACGGTCGACAACTCGGCCGGAGCCAACAAGGGCGCCCTCGTCGGGGTTGCCATGCCGACCAAGACCTCCTCCCGCTGGATCAAGGACGGCGACGCCGTCAAGGCCTCGCTCGAGAAGCTCGGCTACAAGGTCGACCTCGAATACGGCGACGACAAGATCCCGAACCAGGTGCAGCAGATCAGCAACATGCTGACCAAGGGCGCCAAGGTCCTCATCATCGCCTCCATCGACGGCACCGCGCTCAGCGACCAGCTCGACCAGGCCGCCAAGTCCGGCGTCAAGGTCATCGCGTACGACCGGCTGATCAACGGCAACAAGAACGTCGACTACTACACGACCTTCGACAACAACGAGGTCGGCGTTCAGCAGGCCACGAGCCTGCTCACCGGGCTCGGCGTTCTCGACAAGGACGGCAAGGACACCGGCGCGACCGGCCCGTTCAACGTCGAACTGTTCGCGGGCAGCCCCGACGACAACAACGCCACGTTCTTCTTCAATGGCGCGATGGACACCCTCAAGCCGTTCATTGACAAGGGCGTCGTCGTCGTCAAGAGCGGCCAGGTCGGTTTCACCCAGGTCGCAACCCTGCGTTGGGACCCGGCGACCGCCCAGAAGCGGATGCAGAACCTCATTGCCAGCACGTACTCCGACGGCAGCAAGGTTGACGGCGTCCTGTCCCCGTACGACGGTCTCTCGATCGGCATCATCTCGGCGCTGACCAGCTCCGGTTACGCCACCGATGCCCTCCCGATCGTCACCGGCCAGGACGCGGAAGCGGCCTCGGTCAAGTCGATCATCGCCGGCCAGCAGTACTCCACCATCTACAAGGACACTCGCCTCCTGGGCGACGAAGCCGTGAAGATGGCCGACGACCTGCTCAACGGCAAGACCCCCGAGGTCAACGACACCAAGAGCTACGACAACAAGGTCAAGATCGTCCCGACCTTCCTGTTCCCGCCCAAGGTCGTCACGAAGGACAACTACAAGGCGCTCCTGATCGACACCGGGTACTACACCGAAGCAGACCTCAAGTAGGTCTTCTCCCACACCGGGTAGTGGCGGCGGAGACGCCGCCACTACCCTCACCCCCTACCACCGGAAGAAGAAGTAACGGTGACCACAAATATTCTCGAGATGCGCAGCATCACGAAAACCTTTCCCGGAGTCAAAGCGCTTCAGGACGTCTCCCTCGCGGTGCAGCGGGGCCACATTCACGCGATTTGCGGTGAGAACGGCGCAGGAAAGTCCACCCTCATGAAGGTGTTGTCGGGTGTCTACCCGGCCGGCACCTACGACGGTGAGATCGTCTTCGAAAACGAGACCGTCGCCTTCAAATCGATCAACGAATCCGAAGCCACCGGCGTGGTCATCATCCACCAGGAACTCGCTCTGAGCCCGTTCCTGTCCATCGCCGAGAACATCTTCCTCGGCAACGAGCAGCAGTCCAACGGCTGGATCGACTGGAACAAGACCAACCTCGAGGCCGCGAAGCTGCTCGCCCGGGTCGGCCTCAGGGACAACCCGATCACCAAGGTGCGCGACATCGGCGTCGGCAAGCAGCAGCTCGTCGAGATCGCCAAGGCGCTCTCCAAGGAGGTGAAGCTCCTCATCCTGGACGAGCCGACCGCCGCCCTGAACGACGAGGACTCCGCGCACCTGCTGGACCTGATGAAGCACCTCAAGGGCCAGGGCATCACGTCGATCATGATCAGCCACAAGCTGAACGAGATCAAGGCCGTCGCCGACGAGGTCACCATCATCCGTGACGGCAAGCTGATCGAAACCCTCGACATGCACACCGACGAGATCTCGGAAGAACGCATCATCAAGGGAATGGTCGGCCGTGACCTCGGCAGCCGCTACCCGGACCACACGCCGCACATCGGCGAGGAACTCCTCCGGGTCGAGGACTGGAACGTTTACCACCCGCTGGACCACCAGCGCAAGGTCGTCAAGGACGCCAACATCTCGGTCAGGGCCGGCGAAATCGTCGGCATCGCCGGGCTGATGGGCGCGGGCCGCACCGAACTCGCGATGAGCGTGTTCGGCCACAGCTACGGCCACAACATCTCGGGCAAGGTCTACAAGAACGGCGCCCTCGTCGACACCAGCACGGTGGCGGCCGCGATCGACCACGGCCTCGCCTACGCCACGGAGGACCGCAAGCGCTACGGCCTGAACCTGATCGAAGACATCAAGCGGAACATCTCGCTGGTGTCGCTGCACAAGATCTCGAAGCGCGGCTGGGTGGACTCCAACCAGGAGATCGTCGTCGCCGAGGGTTACCGCAAGAGCATGAACATCAAGGCCCCCAGCGTCGAGGCACTGGCCGGCAAGCTCTCGGGCGGCAACCAGCAGAAGGTCGTGCTGTCGAAGTGGATGTTCTCCGACCCGGATGTCCTCATCCTCGACGAGCCGACCCGCGGAATCGACGTCGGTGCCAAGTACGAGATCTACGGGATCATCAACAAACTCGCCGACGACGGCAAGGGTGTGATCGTCATCTCGTCCGAGTTGCCGGAGCTGATCGGCATCTGCGACCGCATCTACACGATCTTCGAGGGGCGCATCACGGCTGACGTGCCCCGCGGTCAGGCGACCGCCGAATACCTTATGCAAAACATGACTCAGGAAAGGGAGAAGGACAACCGATGAGCGCGTTCAGATCTGCAGTTAATTACCTTGGCAGCCAGCTGCGCCAAGTCGGCCTCATCATCGCCCTTCTCGCGATCACCATCTTCTTCCAGATCGCGACGAGCGGCATCACGCTCAAGCCGATCAACGTGTCGAACCTGATCGTGCAGAACAGCTACATCCTGATCCTGGCCGTCGGGATGGTGATGGTCATCATCGCCGGCCACATCGACCTGTCGGTCGGTTCCGTCGTCGCCTTCGTCGGCGCCATGGCTGGTGTGATGATCACGCAGTGGAACATCCCGTGGTGGGCCGCCATCGTGCTCTGCCTCGGCGTCGGCGCGTTGGTCGGAGTGTGGCAGGGGTTCTGGATCGCCTACTTCGGGATACCGGCCTTCATCGTCACCCTGGCCGGCATGCTCACCTTCCGCGGCCTCACCCAGATCGCCCTGCAGAACCAGCAGATCTCCCCGTTCCCGGACGAGTTCCGCGCACTCGGCAGCGGATTCCTGCCTGACCTGGGCGGCGGAACGACTCTGCTCGAGCCGCTCACGATGGGTATCGGACTGCTGGCGACTGCGCTCCTGGTCGCCCAGGGCATCCGCTCTCGCCTGGCCCGCAAGAAGTACGACGTCGAAGATGAGCCGTTCGCCTGGTTCATCCTCAAGCTCGTCTTCACGGCCGGCATCATCCTCTTCATCACCTACCTGCTCGCCAGCTACCGCGGCACCCCGATCGTGCTCGTCGTCCTCGGCCTGCTCACGGTCGTCTACGCGGCCGTGATGGCCAACAGCGTCTTCGGGCGGCATGTCTACGCGATCGGCGGCAACCTCAACGCCGCCGCCCTGTCGGGCATCAAGACCAAGCGCGTCACGTTCATGCTGTTCGTGAACATGGGTGTCATCTCCGCCCTGGCCGGGCTCATCTTCACCGCCCAGCTGAACCTGGCCAACCCGAAGGCCGGTGACGGTTTCGAGCTCGACGCCATCGCCGCGGTCTTCATCGGTGGTGCCGCCGTCACCGGCGGCATCGGCACCGTCACCGGTGCCATCATCGGTGGTCTGATCATCGGGCTGCTCAACAACGGCATGTCGATCCTCGGCGTCGGCACGGAATACCAGCAGCTGATCAAGGGCCTCGTGCTCCTGGCGGCCGTTGCGTTCGACGTCTACAACAAGCGCCGCTCCGGCGGTCGCTGACCAGTCAGCAGAGAGGGGCCCGGTGTCTTCGGACGCCGGGCCCTTCTGCGCGCCCGGCGTGGGCGCATCCGCTAGCCGGGCCGGCCGGTGGGGAGTACGCTCCCTCTTTATCAACGGGGCGAGGGTCGGTCCGCACCCGCGGAACCCGTCCTGGCCGGGCGTTACCCAAGCGTGACTATCTTTCCCTTGACAGCGCGCGAGGCGCACGCAAACATAAACAATGTGATCGGTCACATTAAGTTGGCCGTGGTCACGGTCAGTCACACGACATCGAGGTCAAGCTGTGAGAATACTAGTACATCCGCCCGGCGCTGCCCGCACGACTTCCGCCGCCGCACTTCACGGGCCCACTCCTGACCTGTACCCGACGCCCGGCCACGCCCGCCGCGGTGGGGAGGCCGGCGATGTCCGCTGAACCGATCATCCTCGAGATGCGTTCGATCACCAAGGAATTCCCGGGCGTCAAGGCGCTCTCGAACGTGTCCCTCACGGTGAGGGCCGGTGAGATCCACGCGATCTGCGGCGAGAACGGGGCCGGCAAGTCCACCCTGATGAAGGTCCTCTCCGGCGTCTACCCCTACGGCACCTACTCGGGCGACATCGTCTACCAGGGCCAGGTCATGCACTTCAAGGACATCCGCTCGAGCGAGGCCGCCGGGATCGCGATCATCCACCAGGAACTCGCGCTGGTCCCCGAGCTGTCGATCACCGAGAACATCTTCCTCGGCAACGAGCCCACGAAGTGGGGCGCGATCGACTGGATCACCGCCAAGAAGACGGCTCTCGAGTTGCTCGCCCGGGTCGGCCTCCGGGACGACCCCGACACCCTGATCAAGAACATCGGCGTCGGCAAGCAGCAGCTCGTGGAGATCGCGAAGGCGCTCAACAAATCGGTCAAGGTCCTCATCCTCGATGAGCCGACCGCCGCCCTGAACGAGGCCGATTCCCAGCACCTGCTCGACCTGATCCGGGGTCTCAAGGGCAAGGGCATCAGCTCGATCATGATCTCCCACAAACTCAATGAGATCGAACAGGTCGCAGACTCGATCACGATCATCCGGGACGGCCTGACCATCGAGACGCTCGACGTGGTCGCGGACGGTGTCAATGAGGACCGGATCATCCGCGGGATGGTCGGCCGCAGCCTGGAAAGCCGGTTCCCCGACCGCACGCCGCACATCGGCGACGTCTTCTTCGAGGTGCGCAACTGGAACGTGCAGCACCCGCAGGTCGCCGAGCGGATGGTCGTCAAGAACTCCAGCCTCACCGTGCGCAAGGGCGAGATCGTCGGCATTGCCGGGCTGATGGGCGCCGGCCGCACCGAGCTCGCGATGAGCATCTTCGGGCGGTCCTATGGCAACTTCCTCTCGGGGCAGGTGTTCAAGGACGGCAAGGAGATCGAGTTGCGCAACGTGGCCGAGGCCATCGACCACGGCCTCGCCTACGTGAGCGAGGACCGCAAGGCGCTCGGCCTCAACCTGCTCGATGACATCAAGCGGTCCATCGTGTCCGCGAAGCTGTCCAAGATCTCTGCGGGCCCGGTCGTCAACGACTCGAAGGAGTACGCGATCGCCGAGCGCTACCGCACCAGCCTCCGGATCAAGACGCCCAGCGTCGACGCCGGCGTCAACAAGCTCTCGGGTGGCAACCAGCAGAAGGTGGTCCTGGCCAAGTGGATGTTCACCGACCCTGACCTGCTCATCCTCGACGAACCGACCCGAGGCATCGACGTCGGTGCCAAATACGAGATCTACGGCATCATCCAGGAGCTGGCCGCGCAGGGAAAGGGAGTCATCCTGATCTCCTCCGAACTCCCTGAGCTGCTCGGCCTGGCCGACCGGATCTACACCGTCTTCGAGGGCGCGATCACCGACTGCATCCCGGCCGAGACGGCCGACCCAGAAACCCTGATGAAGAGTATGACCTCCGCAAGGAAGAAGGTTCAGAGCATATGAGCGCAGACACGAGTCCCCGGGGCGGCCTCAGGGACCTGAAGAAGATCTTCGGCGGCGGCAGTTCCAACGTGCGCCAGTTCGGCATCCTGTTCAGCCTGATCGCCATCGTCGTGCTGTTCCAATTCCTCACCAACGGGCTGACCCTCTCCTCAGGGAACCTGATTAACCTGGTCAGTCAGTACTCCTACATCCTGATCCTCGCGATCGGCATGGTGATGGTGATCATCGCGGGCCACATCGACCTGTCGGTCGGCTCCGTCGCCGCGTTCGCGGGCATCGTCGTGGCCACCGCCATGCAGGACTGGAACCTGCCCTGGCCGTTGGCGATCCTCCTCGGCCTCGCCGTCGGGGTGCTGATCGGCGCCTGGCAGGGCTTCTGGGTCGCCTACATCGGGGTGCCGGCCTTCATCGTCACCCTCGCCGGCATGCTTATCTGGCGAGGTGGCAACCAGGTCATCGGCAACGCGAACACCGTGCCGGTCCCCGACGGCTTCACCACGATCGGCTCCGGCTATCTTCCGGAGGTGGGCCCGTTCACCGGCTACAACAACCTCACCCTGCTGCTCGGCCTGATCATCGCCGTGGCTGTCGTGCTGGTCGAATGGCGCGCCCGCCGCGTGCAGAAGATCATGGGTTCCGAGCCCGCACCACTCTGGGTCAGCATCCTCAAGGTCGTGCTTCTCGACGCGGTCGTGATCTACGCGACGGTGCTGTTCGCCGGCGGCCGGGTGGGCACGAGTTTCCCGGTGTCGGGCATCATCCTCGGCGCCCTCGTGCTCTTCTACTCCTTCATCACCCGCAACACGATCTTCGGCCGCCACGTCTACGCGGTCGGCGGCAACAAGCTCGCCGCAGAACTGTCGGGCGTCAAGTCCCGCCGGGTCAACTTCCTCGTGATGATGAACATGTCGATCCTGGCCTCGCTGGCCGGCATGATCTTCGTCGCCCGCTCGGTGGCATCCGGACCCCAGGACGGCCTGAGCTGGGAACTCGACGCGATCGCGGCCGTGTTCATCGGCGGCGCGGCCGTCTCGGGCGGTATCGGCACCGTGACCGGCTCCATCGTCGGTGGCCTGGTCATGGCCGTACTGAACAACGGCCTGCAGTTGCTCGGCGTCGGCGCCGACCGGGTGCAGATCATCAAGGGCCTGGTGCTCCTGATCGCGGTGGGCGTTGACGTCTGGAACAAGAGCCAGGGCCGGCCGTCGCTGATCGGCTTCCTGACCCGCAAGAACAAGACGGGCGAGTTCCCCGCCGAACCGCCGGCCGTGGTCCCGACCTCCGGCACGCCGGACTCCGTGCGGCCGTCGGACGTCTCCACCTGACCCCGCCCGTTTCCGGGCGTCGCTTCACCCTTCCCTGCACCAACCTCTCCCACAGAAAGTGATTGACAATGCGAAAACTCCTTACGACCACCGCGATCGCCGCGGTCGCCTTGATGGCGCTGTCGGGTTGCTCGACCCGCACCGACACGACGGGCGGATCCAGCGCTGCTGCCGGTTTCCCCGCCGACTCACTCATCGGCGTCGCACTCCCGTCCAAGACCTCTGAGAACTGGGTCCTCGCCGGCGGGCTCTTCGAAGACGGCCTCAAGGCTGCCGGGTTCAAGGGCGACGTGCAGTACGCCGGCGCCTCGACCACGGTCAAGGACCAGCAGGACCAGATTTCGGCCATGGTCACCAAGGGCGCCAAGGTCATCATCATCGGCGCGGCCGACGGCGGCCAGCTCGGCACGCAGGTCAAGGCGGCGCACGACGCCGGCGCGATCGTGATCGCCTACGACCGTCTCATCCTCAACACCACGGACGTCGACTACTACGTCGCCTACGACAACTTCAAGGTGGGTGAACTCCAGGGCCAGGCGCTGCTGGACGGACTCAAGGCGAAGAAGCCGGCCGGCCCGTACAACATCGAGCTGTTCTCCGGTTCCTCGGATGACGCCAACTCCGCGGTCTTCTTCAACGGTGCGATGAGCGTGCTGCAGCCGAAGATCGACGACGGCACCCTTGTCGTCGCCTCGGGCCAGACCGACATCAAGCAGACGGCGACCGCCGGCTGGAAGGCCGAGAACGCGCAGAGCCGGATGGACTCGCTCCTCACCAGCACCTACGGTGGCAAGACCCTCGACGGCGTCCTCTCCCCGAACGACACCCTCGCCCGCGCGATCATCACCTCGGTGAAGGCCGCCGGCAAGGAGATCCCCGTCGTGACGGGTCAGGACTCCGAGGCGGAGTCCGTCAAGTCGATCATGGCCGGCGAGCAGTACTCCACCATCAACAAGGACACCCGTGTTCTCGTGGCGCAGGCCATCGACATGGTCAAGGTCCTCCAAAAGGGCGAGACCCCCGAGGTCAACGACACCAAGTCGTACGACAACGGCAAGAAGGTCGTCCCCGCCTTCCTGCTCCCCCCGGTCATCGTGACCAAGGCCAACGCGGCCGAGGCATACGCGAACGACCCGAAGCTGTCCCCGCTGACCAAGTAGCGGCCGGCCTCACAGCGCACGCAGAAAGGGCCGGTCCCCTCGGGGCCGGCCCTTTCCGCATGCCCGGCCCCGTTCCGCGTCCGGCCACGCCGTTGCCGCGTCGCCTTCAGCGGCTCGCGGCGCACCTTCGGACACGCGGCGCGCGGTAGAGCCTGCGCCCGCTTCCGCAAGGTGCGCCGCGAGGGAACGACTGCGCGAGAGCTCGGGGAGCGCGGGCGGTTGTCCACAGGGCGGCATCCGTCTGACTTGTCCACGGATGCGACGGCGCACCGTGCCGGCGGGCCGGCCAGAACCACTGTGGCGGATGACCGATATCCGAAGTGCCGTCAGGTCCGACCTGCTCGACGCCGTCAGCGCGCGGCACGACGGGCTCATCCCGGCCGCGGCGTTGCGGGAGAGCGGCTTCACCTCGCACGCGGTTGGGGTGATGGTGCGGGAAGGGTCGCTGGTGCGCCCGCGCCGGGGAGTGTACGTGCCGGGCGAGGTGTGGCGTTCCGCCGACCCCGACGAGCGGTACCGTCTTTTCACACGGGCGACGGTGGCTTCGGCCGAGCGGCCGGCGGTGGTCTCCCACCTTTCGGCTGCCGCGATGCACGGCCTGCCGATCATCGGGTCCTGGCCGCCCGTCGTGCACATGCTCAACCCCGAGGCATCCGGTGGCAGCACGGCGCGCCACACGACCAGTCATCGCCGGGCGGCGGCTTCGCAGATCGCGGTGATCGCCGGGATTCGCGTCACCTCCCTGACGCGGACCCTGGTCGACGTCGCCGCGTCCACGAGCTTTCTCACGGGGGTCGTGATGATCGACCATGCCCTCCGTATCGACCGGGAACGCGTGGCGAGTGCGGAGCGGCGCGGCGCGGCATCGTCCTGCCTGCCGCCCTGACCAAAGGCCACCTGTTCGCCGAACTCGCGGACGTCAACCCGCGGTTCGGCGCCCGGCAGGCCGACCGGGCGATCGAGTTCGGGAATGGGTTGTCGGCGAACGGCGGGGAATCGCTGAGCCGAGTGCGGATCTTCCAACTCGGGTTCGAGGTGCCCGAGCTGCAGGTGCCGTTCCTGAACGTCGACGGGAGCGACTACTGGGTCGACTACTACTGGCGGAGGATCCGCAAGATCGGGGAGTTCGACGGAAAGCACAAGTACACCCGCGGCAGGGTACTTGCGGGGCGGAACCCCGGGGAAGTGGTGTGGCAGGAGAAACGCCGCGAGGACGCCCTGCGGAGGCACTCCGACAGCTTCGACCGCTGGGACTGGGACACCGCGTTCTCGCCCACGCTTTTCCACCGTTTCCTGAGCGAGCGCGGCGTACCGCGGGCCTGACGGAACCGGTGCATCCGGGCCGGGTGTTCCCCAAGTCGGGCTGCCGCGGGTCAGGCTCGAAAGTCGCGGCGCATCGTGGGGAAGCCGGCTCATGTTGCAGGGTGCGCCGGGTCGCCGAAGGTGCGCCACGAACGACCGGTCGGCGACATGCGGCGACGGTGTGGCGACCGCGCGGGCGGCGGCACTGCGACCAGGAATCTCGACACGCCGTTTCTGTTTCCACAGGGAGAAACTTCGGGCGAGTACCGGCCTGTGGATAACTTCGCCGGATGCCGCGGAGAATGGGCGTTGTCGCCTCCTCCGGGCTGTGCACAACCGGTGGAATGTCGGTGGATAACTACATAATTGTAATTACTGCATGTAGTGGCCATTCCCATTTCCGATCACTACATGTAGTATTAAAGTTCAACACAGCACGCCTTGAACTTCAGATTTCACATGAAAACCGATTTTGAGCACTGAGTTTGAATACTGAGTTTGAATACTGATTCCTGAACGACGAGAAAGGCCCTTCCCATGGCAATCACGGTCTACACCAAGCCCTCCTGCGTGCAGTGCACGGCGACCTACCGCGCCCTGGACAACAAGGGCATCGAATATGAGATCCTCGACCTCTCGGTCGACGAGAACGCCCTCGAAGCCGTCAAGGCCCTGGGCTACCTGCAGGCCCCCGTCGTCATCACCGACGAGGACCACTGGTCGGGCTTCCGTCCCGACAAGATCAACGAACTCGCGCAGCGCCTCGCGTAACCGCCCGGCTCGGACCGCGGCTTCCAGCGCGCGCTTCAGCACGGCACGACGGTCTTTCACACACGAAGGGGGTGTTCAGTGACCGATATCGTTTATTTCTCCAGCACCTCGGGAAACACGCACCGCTTCGTTGAGAAGCTCGGTCGCGCGGCGGCCCGCATCCCGCTCTACGCGCGTGACGAACCGTTGCGGGTCAGCGAACCGTACGTCCTGGTGGTGCCGACCTATGGCGGCGGCGAGACCAAGGGCGCGGTGCCCAAGCAGGTGATCAGGTTCCTGAACGACGAGCACAACCGGTCGCTCATCCGCGGGGTCATCGGCGCGGGCAACACGAACTTCGGCACGGCCTTCTGCGTCGCCGGCGACATCATCGCCGCGAAGTGCAAGGTGCCCCACATGTATCGATTTGAAGTACTGGGAACTCCGGATGATGTGCGCATCGTTCATGACGGATTGGAAGAATTTTGGAAGCAACAGCCGTGAAGACGATGACTCACCCGGCCCCCGGCCTGGCGATGGACTATCACTCTCTCAACGCCATGCTCAACCTGTACGGCCCGAACGGGGAAATCCAGTTCGAGAAGGACCGTGAAGCGGCGCGGGAGTTCTTCCTGCAGCACGTCAACCAGAACACGGTGTTCTTCCACAGCCTGCGTGAGCGCCTCGACTACCTTGTCGAGAAGGAGTACTACGAGCAGGCTGTTCTCGACCAGTACTCGTTCGAGTTCATCACGAGCCTCAACGACCTGGCCTACTCGAAGAAGTTCCGCTTCCAGACCTTCCTCGGCGCGTTCAAGTACTACACCTCGTACACGCTGAAGACGTTCGACGGAAAGCGTTACCTCGAGCGTTTCGAAGACCGCGTCGTGATGACCGCCCTCGGCCTCGCCCAGGGTGACGAGAAACTGGCGATCGCCCTTGTCGAGGAGATCATCGCCGGCCGTTTCCAGCCGGCCACTCCCACGTTCCTGAACTCGGGCAAGGCGCAGCGCGGCGAGCTCGTCTCCTGCTTCCTGCTGCGCATCGAAGACAACATGGAGTCGATCTCCCGCGGCATCAACTCCTCGCTGCAGCTCTCGAAGCGCGGCGGCGGCGTCGCACTGCTGCTCAGCAACATCCGCGAGGCCGGCGCGCCGATCAAGCAGATCGAGAACCAGTCCAGCGGCATCATCCCCGTGATGAAGCTGCTCGAAGACTCCTTCAGCTATGCGAACCAGCTCGGTGCCCGCCAGGGTGCCGGAGCGGTCTACCTGCACGCCCACCACCCCGACATCATGCGCTTCCTCGACACCAAGCGTGAGAACGCCGACGAGAAGGTGCGGATTAAGACGCTGTCGCTCGGCGTCGTCGTGCCCGACATCACCTTCGAGCTGGCCAAGAAGGATGAGGACATGTACCTGTTCTCACCGTACGACGTCGAACGCGTCTACGGTGTGCCGTTCGCGGACATCTCCGTCAGTGAGAAGTACCACGAGATGGTCGACGACCCGCGGATCAAGAAGTCGAAGATGAAGGCGCGTGACTTCTTCCAGACGCTCGCCGAGATCCAGTTCGAGTCCGGCTACCCGTACATCATGTTCGAGGACACCGTCAACGCGGCGAACCCGATCAAGGGCCGCATCAACATGTCCAACCTGTGCTCGGAGATCCTCCAGGTCAACACGCCAACCACGTACAACGAGGACCTGTCCTACGACTCGATCGGCAAGGACATCTCCTGCAACCTCGGGTCGATGAACATCGCCCTGTCGATGGACTCGCCCGACTTCGGCAAGACCGTCGAGACCGCCATCCGCGGCCTCAGCTCTGTCTCGGAGCAGAGCCACATCTCCTCAGTGCGGTCGATCGAGGACGGCAACGACAATTCCCACGCCATCGGCCTGGGTCAGATGAACCTGCACGGCTACCTTGCCCGTGAGCGGGTGTACTACGGCAGCGAAGAGGCCATCGACTTCACCAACATCTACTTCTACACGGTCCTGTTCCATGCCCTCCGCGCCTCGAACAAGCTGGCCGTCGAGCGTGGCCGCGCGTTCGTGGGCTTCGAGGACTCCACCTACGCCTCCGGCGCGTTCTTCGACAAGTACACCGACCAGGTCTGGGCACCCGCCACCGCGCGGGCCGCCGAGCTGTTCGAGACGTCGGGTGTGCGCGTGCCGACGCAGGCCGACTGGGCCGAGCTCAAGGCATCCGTCATGGAGCACGGAATCTACAACCAGAACCTGCAGGCCGTGCCGCCGACCGGGTCGATCTCCTACATCAACAACTCGACCTCGTCGATCCACCCGATCGCGTCGAAGATCGAGATCCGCAAGGAAGGCAAGCTCGGCCGCGTCTACTACCCGGCGCCGTTCATGACGAACGACAACCTGGACTTCTACCAGGACGCCTACGAAATCGGCGCCGAGAAGATCATCGACACCTACGCCGCGGCCACGCAGCACGTGGACCAGGGGCTCTCGCTCACGCTCTTCTTCAAGGACACCGCGACGACCCGCGACATCAACAAGGCGCAGATCTACGCCTGGCGCAAGGGCATCAAGACGATCTACTACATCCGCCTGCGCCAGCTGGCCCTCGAGGGCACCGAGGTTGACGGCTGCGTCAGCTGCATGCTCTAAGTTTGCTGCAGCCCTAGCGGATGCACCGGTGGCCGAGCTTGTCGAGACCCGGGTCTCGACAAGCTCGGCCACCGACTGGCTCGATTCCGGGTCTCGACAAGCTCGACCACCGATAAAGGACAACACGAATGATTGACAAGCTCAAGCTGGTCTCCCACGTTGACGCGATCAACTGGAACAAGATCGAGGACGAAAAAGACGTCGAGGTCTGGAACCGGCTCGTCAACAACTTCTGGTTGCCGGAGAAGATCCCCCTTTCCAATGACGTGCAGTCCTGGAACACGCTCACCCCGGTCGAGCAGCAGCTCACCATGCGCGTGTTCACGGGCCTGACGCTGCTCGACACGATCCAGGGCACGGTGGGCGCCGTCTCACTGATTCCGGATGCGATCACCCCGCACGAAGAGGCCGTCTACACGAACATCGCGTTCATGGAGTCTGTGCACGCGAAGAGCTACTCGTCGATCTTCTCGACGCTGTGCTCCACGAAGGAGATCGACGAGGCGTTCCGCTGGTCGACCGAGAACGTGAACCTTCAGAAGAAGGCCTCTATCGTCATGGACTACTACCAGGGCGACGACCCGCTCAAGCGCAAGGTCGCATCGACCCTTCTTGAGTCGTTCCTCTTCTACTCGGGCTTCTACCTGCCGATGTACTGGTCCAGCCGCGCCAAGCTGACCAACACGGCCGACCTGATCCGCCTGATCATCCGGGATGAAGCGGTGCACGGCTACTACATCGGCTACAAGTACCAGAAGGGGCTCGAGGCGGCCACCCAGGAGCGCCGCGATGAGATGAAGGACTACACCTTCAATCTCGTCTACGAGCTGTACGAGAACGAGGTGCAGTACACGCAAGACCTCTACGACGAGGTCGGCCTGACCGAGGACGTCAAGAAGTTCCTGCACTACAACGCCAACAAGGCGCTGATGAACCTCGGCTACGAGGCCATGTTCCCGAAGACGGTCACCGACGTGAACCCGGCCATTCTGTCGGCGCTCTCGCCCAACGCAGACGAGAACCACGACTTCTTCTCCGGGTCGGGTTCCTCCTACGTCATCGGCAAGGCGGTTAACACGGAAGACGCCGACTGGGACTTCTAACAGACGGCAAGGCCCGACAAGGCCGCTGCAGGAGGAGAGATGAGCGTCAGCATCACCACACTGGTGGCGGCAGTCAACGACCACGACCTGGACAAGATGCTGGCGCTCTTCCATGCCGGATATCGGAGCCTTCAGCCGGCGCATCCGGCTCGCGCCTTCGTGGGAAGCGCGCAGGTGCGGGCCAATTGGGAAGCGATGTTCGCGGGGATTCCCGACTTCCGAGCGGAACTCGGGCGGGTGGTCCAGGACGGTGGGACGACCTGGTGCGAATGGACGTGGTTCGGCACGCGAACCGACGGCCGGCCGTTTGAGGCCCGCGGTGTCGCGCTTTTCGAGTTTCGGGACCATTTGATCACCGCGGGAACGCTTTATATGGAGGACGTCGAGACCGACGGACTCGGCATCGAGCGCACCGTTCAGGACATGTCGGGACGCCCTCCCGGCGACCGCGCCTGATCTCGGCGTGCAAGGAGTTGCCACGACCACGTCGACCGCCGCGAAGGAGGCTCTCGGCCGGCTTACCGTCTTCGGCTGCCGACCGAGAGTGACAGGGAAGCGTCGCCCGACGACTTCACCCAGGCTCAGGAAGGTGACGTTGATGAAGTCGTTCGCATGTGGGGATGTCGTTCCGGGCTGTGAGTCCCGCTGGGTGTGTTCGACCGAGGATGAGCTCCTCTTCACCGTGGCGGCGCACGCCGCGACGGCCCACGGTCTGGCCGAGGTATCGCCCGAGCTGGACCAGGCCGTGCGTGCGGCCATCGTCACGGTCGGCTAGGCAGGGTGCCGGGCAGTCCGGCGGACGCCGGTCCGCGACCCGTCCCCGCTGATTGGGACGCCATGCTGGCGTCGGCCTGCCGCGGTGAGGGAGTGTCGACGGTGTTCCAGCCGATCGTCGACACCCGGCGTGGCGCGATCGTCGGCTACGAGGCGCTGACCCGGTTCACCGGTTTCGCCGAACGCAACCCGGAAACCTGGTTCCGGGCGGCCCGCACCCACGGGCGGGCGGAGGATCTGGAGGTCGTCGCGCTGCGCACCGCTCTCCGCTCGAGGCCCACGCTGCCGCCGAACTGCTTCCTCACGGTGAACGTGTCGCCCGATCTGCTCTCCACCGAGAGCGTGCGGGAGGTCTGGCGCGACGAGGGAGACCTGTCCGGCCTGATCGTCGAGCTGACCGAACAGGCGCAGATCGAGTCGTACCTGGCACTCGAGCCGGACCTTGACCGTCTCCGGGCCGCCGGGGGCCTGATCGCCGTGGACGATGCGGGAGCCGGCTATGCCGGCCTGCGCCACCTGCTGGCCATCCGGCCCTCGTTGATCAAGCTCGACCGTGCCCTGGTCGAGGACGTCGACCGCGACGAAGCGAAGCGCGCCCTGATCGAGATGATCGGCACGTTCGCCGGCCGGGTGGACGCCTGGCTGCTGGCCGAGGGGGTCGAGCGCGTGGATGAACTCGACGCCCTGGCTGAGCTCGGCGTCCCGCTCGTGCAGGGCTACGTGCTGGCCCGGCCGGCCCCGGCCTGGGTCGGGATCGACCAGGACGTGGCTCTGCGCCTGGCCGGGCGAAGCACCCCCGCCCGGAAGCGGGTCGTCCGGGACTTCCTCGAACCGGTGCCGACGGCCACGAGTGTGGCCCAGGCGGCGGCTGCCTTCACGGCCGATCCGCGACTGAGATCCGTCGTGCTTCTCGACGAGTTCCACCGGCCGACGGCGGTCCTCGACGCCGACGCCGCGCAGCTGGGCGTGCTCAGCCCCGGCATGAGGGTCAACCTCGACACCCCGCTCGGTGAGGCCCTCAATCGGGCCATGACCCGGGATGCCGGGACCCGGTTCGAGCCGCTGCTGGCGACCGACAACGCGGGCCGGTACACCGGCCTGGTGCGCCTCGAACGCCTGGTGCAGGCACTCTGTGAGGACAGCGTTTAGGTCCAGGCCCGCAGGCTGTCTTCAATCTCAGGAACCTCGGCCACGCGGCCACGCGGCCACGCGGCCGTGCTGTAGGACCCGGCCGGCTGTGTCGGGGTGCTCGAGCGGGCGCTCGGGTGGGGGCGTCAGCGCGAGCCGCCGGGCGTCACCGACGGCCGGCCACAGACCAACGGCCGGAAGCGCACTGCGCTTCCGGCCGTCGGAGGTGTTCGCTTCCGGAGGGTCAGTTCCCGGCCTTGGCGTGGGCACCGGTGTCGGCGCTGCCCGACTCGGTGTCGGTGTGCGCGCCGGCGCCGGCTCCGGCTTCGCCCTTGCCCTGCGAGTGCGACTCGGCGCCGGCCTGGATGCGCTCGACGACCTTCTGGATGTCCTTGCCGTAGTCGCCGTTGAGCGCGGCCTTCTCGATAGTCTGGGCGGCGGCATCCTGCTCACCGGCCGGAGCGTTCTTCAGGTCGGTCAGGGCGGACTGCAGCTCGGCCGGGAGCTTCTGGAACAGCGCCGGGTTGTCGGCGACGCCGAGGGCCAGCTTCGTCACCGAGGGGGCGGCATCCGTGCCCGCCGCAGTGTCCTCACCGAGCGCGCTGTGGAGCGCGGCGGCGAGCGGGTGCTTCGGGTCGTTCTGCACGGCGGTGGCGACATGGGCGATCTGCTCGCCGTAACCGCCATCAAGAGCGGTGGTCTGGATGGTCTGCACGGCGGCGGCCCGGTCGGCCGCTGAGGCGTCCTTGAGGGTGGTCAGGTCGGTCTGCAGGTTCGCCGGCAGGCTCGCGAACAGCTCAGCGTGGTCGACGAGCGTGGCCGCGACCTTCTGCGCCTTCTCGTTCACATCGTGCCCGTGGGTGAGGTCGCCGCGGAGTTCCTTCTGCACCGATGCGAGGAACGCGTCGCCCGAGGTGGACTCGGCGGATGCGCTGGAGCTGGCCGTGTGCTCCGGCGTCGGGGTGAGCGAGGTGGCGCTCGCTCCCTGCACGCCGGCACCGAGCAGGGCGCCGGCAGCCAGGACGGATGCTGCGCCGATGGTGAGACGCTTCGAGCGGGATGCGCGAGGCGACTGGAAGATCTTGTTCTCGTTCATGGTGGTTCCTTTCGATTGCGGCGGCCGTTCCGGCGAAAATCCCGGGCAGGCCGCACGTAGTCACCGGGCGAGTCTAGGCAAGCGGATTGTGCGGCCCGTCACTGCGGGCACAGAAACGCGGTCGCGAACGGACGCGGTCCGGCGGCGCATGGGCCGGACCGCGGCGACCCAGGGAGCGACTGCGGGCGCCGGGAATCGCCTCTCACCGGGGGATGCGTCCGGCCGGCGAGGACGGCGGGCGGAGGGGCCGGATCCGGTCCGCCCGGCGTGCGGGCGCACCGGGGATTACGCTCTGCGCGGAGAGTGGTCGTGGTGTGTCGGCCACGACCCTCTCCCTCGAGGTGGGGCGGAGCCGACCGCCGGATTCGGACCCGAAGAAGCTGAGTTTCTGTCAAACTGGAAACGTCAATTGTGACCTGGTTCCAACCGCTGATTCTGACGCCCACGTCGATTCACGCGATACGCAAACGACACCGATGTGATTCGACACTGAAGTGACCGGGTAAGCAACAAGATCCTGGCACCTCGGAGTCGACAAGCAATGAACAGGCACCACCCAGCACTCCCGCTCGCCCTGCTGCTGGCGATGTCGGGCATCACGGCGGTTCTGACCGCCCAGACCGCAGCCGCCTCGACCACCAGGACTGTGACCACCGTGAACGTGAACGCCGTGTCCGTGAAGGCCATTGACTCCGCCAACATCATCACCGACCCCGGCTGGTTCGTGCGGGCCTACGACGCCGGCATCCGGCTTTACATCATGCATTCGACCGGGTGGGGCACCTGCGAACCCTGGAGTCGAACCCAGGAGCAGCTCAAGATGGCCCTGGATGCCGGGCTCGAGATTGCCGTCTACACCCGGGACGCCACGTGCTGGCAGGGCGGGATCGCCGCCGCCGGCCCCTATCAGGTCCAACTGGCGTTCTTCGCCCTTGACGTGGAGCCGGGCAGCCCGCCGGTGACCCGGGAAATGGTCGACGGCGTGCGGGCGATGGGCGTCCGCCCCGTGATCTACAGCGGCTCCGGCATGTGGCCGACGATCATGGACGGCAGCACGGCCTTCGCCGACGTCCCGCTGTGGGACGCGAACGCCGGGCCGGTCGACTACGCCGGCTGGACCGCCGACACCGGCGCGCCCGGCCCGGTCGGGTACGGCGGCTGGAACACCGCCGCCAACCCGCGGATCGGCGTGCAACAGAAGTTCGAACACGAACTCAACGGCGTGCTCGTCGACCTCAACTCGTTCGACGCCGCCTTCCTGGGCCTGGCGAGCCCGGAGGCACCCCCGGCCGCACCGCTCGCGGCGGCACCCGCGCCCCAGCTCACGGCGACGCCGCTCTCCTCACCGGCGCCCCGGGCCGTGCGCGTGCGGTGGCGGCGCTGACCTCGCCCCAGACGGCGGTCGAGCGGACTCAGCGCGGCCAGAACTCCTGCGCGCGGCACGGCTGGCCGCCGACCAGGTTCAGACACGACCCGAAGACGGTGGGATAGCCCTCCGTCTGCGCGGGGCCGAACCAGGTCGTGTAGAACAGCCAGAAATTCAGGTTGCCGTGGGTGGAGCATCCGTCGCCGTCGTCGCCCGGCCGGGCCAGGGCGGCCTTGTTGGGCTGGTACGGCGTGTAGTTATAGAGGTTGGCCGTGGCCTGGTTGCGGATGCGCACCGGACTCGCCCCGCAGGCAGGGTCAGGGTTGTAGCCCACATCGACGACGCCCACCTTGTAGGCGCGGTCCGGCTCCTGGGTGTACTGACGGAACTGCCAGGCCGCCCGGTAGACCTGGTTGAAAAAGCCGAAGTACTCCGTGTCGCAGTCGGCGGTGTCGGGGCAGCCGTACCCGGTCGCGCGCAGGTAGCCGGATGCGCTGGGCCGGGTCAGCAGGGACTGCTCCTTCTGCAGGAGCACCAGCAGCACCCGCGGACTGATGGTGCACGCCTTCGCGACCTTGGCGATGATCCGGCTCGCGCGCTCGTCGGCGGCCGGGCGGTAGGCCGCGCAATGGCCGGCGCCCTGGGCCGGCTGGGCCGTCGTGGATTCCCGGAACTCCCAGAGGCACGGCGCGTCCGCGCGGGCGACGCAGGCGCGGTCTTCCAGGAACGCTTGGATGCCGGCCTCGGTCATCGCGTCAGGGTTGAAGAAGTTGTAGTCGCTGATGATGGCGCCCGGGTCGAACGCCGCCGGCGCCGCGATCGTCTCAATCCGGCGGATCGAGCCGCCGAGAGCGAAGCCGGATCCGACGACGACCACCGCGATCGCGGTCACCAGCGCGAGCAGTTTGCGGCGCGGTGTCCCCAGATGCGTCATGGGCAAACCTTATCGGGACCCGGCGGGAGAGTGCTGGGAGGGATCAGTCACCGTCCCGCACGACGAGCTCGTCACTGATCCGCACCCAGCGGCCCGGGATCATCTCCTCGTCACCACCCGGCTCCACATAGCGCACGGCCCCGCCGTGCGGGGTCGAGATCGTCAACGGGGACAGGGCGCCGCAGCCGAGGTTCGACTGGCCGGAGTCGGGGCGGAACACGACGATGCAGACCCCGTCGGGACCGTCATCCCCGGCGAAGGTGGTGAGGAAGAAGTCGGCGCCGTTCCGGGACCCCACCAGACGCGAGGAATCGGCGTCCGCCCCGTGCGGGAGCGCGATCGTGTCCGGTACCCGGTCGCGCTCCGCCTGGGCGGTGGCGCGGGCGGCGAACGGAGAATCCGGGGAACACGCCGAGAGCAGGAGCAGCATCGACACGGCCACGCCGAGCGCCGTCGCGCGTCGCGCAGGCGCCGGCCTCACCGGTGCGGCAGGCGCTGACGGCGGGGTCATTCTGAGTCCAGCCGGTTGCCGATGGCGAACCAGGCGATCGCGCCGAACAGGGGCGCGCAGACCACGGCCAGCACCCAGTTCGTGCGCGCTGCCGCCCGAAGATGCACCGCCCGGGCGATCTGCACCAGGGCTGCCCCGATCAGGCCGACTGCGCCCACCGCGGCCAGGCCGGCCAAGGCAACGGCCGCCCACTCGATTGTGTCTGCACTGACTTGCACGCGCGGCCCCGCTAACGATCGATACCCCCGGTGATGCTGTCGGCGAATCGATGGTGCCGCTAGCCGGCCCATCAACCTTCCCCCGCGAAAGCATCCTGTCCCTGAACCATACCAATTAGTATTCTTTTGTGGGGGAATGAGACCATTCCGTTGCCGACCCGAGGAGTGTCATGCCGAGACAACAGCGGGCGATCGGAACGAGGGCGGCCATCGTGCGGGGAGCCGCGGAGGCGTTCCGCCGGAACGGCTATGGCAGCACCTCGCTCGCGGACGTGGCCACGGAGGCGGGGGTGACCAAGGGCGCGCTCTTTCCACTTCGACTCCAAAGAGGCGATCGCGCTCGCCGTGATCGGCGCCCAGCACGAAGCGTCGATCGCGCTGGGCCACCGGATGCTCCACGGCTCCCTTCCCGGGTTGGAGGCCATGATCACGATGTCACTCGAACTGGCCGCACAGCTGCGCACCGACCCGGTCGTGGCCGCGGGCATCCGCCTCACCATGGAATCGTCGGTCTTCTCGACGCCGATCGTCGGCCCCTACCGCGACTGGATGGCCGTCTGCGAGGAACTGCTGGCCCGCGGAATCGCCGAGGGGGACGTCGCCGCCGGCACGGATGTCGCGGCGGCAGCCCATTTCATCAGCCCGGCCTTCACCGGGGTGCAGCTCGTGTCGGAGGCGCTGACGGGGCGGGAAGACCTTGACCGCCGGGTCGACGAGATGTGGGCGTTGATCCTCCCGGCTCTCGTGGCCCCGGACCGCCGCGAACGCCTGATCGGCCTGCCCGCCCGGGTGCGGACCGCCCGCGCCGCCGCCGCGTCCCGTGCCTAGTCCTCGTCGTCGACGACGACGAGCGTGACGGCGATGTTGCCGCGGGTCGCCCGGGAGTACGGGCAGACCTGGTGGGCGGCCTCGAGCAGCTCCCGGGCGACCGGGGCGTCGATGCCGGGCAGCTGGGCCTCTATGGTGACCTCGAAGTCGAATCCGGTGGCCATGCCTCCGACGAGGTGCACGGTCAGCGTGACCGCCGAGTCGGCCACATCGAGCTTCCGCTGCCGGGCGACCCCCTTCAGCGCGTTGTGGAAGCAGGCCGCCCAGCCGCTGGCGAACAGCTGCTCCGGGTTTGTGCCCGGCCCGCCGTCGCCGCCCATCTCGGCCGGCATCGACAGGTCGAGGTCGAGCTTACTGTCGCTCGTGACGACCTTGCCGGTGCGACCGCCCCAGGACGTGGCGGAGGCGGTGTAGACGGCAGTCGTCGGGGCGGCCGTGCCCAGTGCGGTGGGGATGCTCATGGTGGTCCTCTTTCAGTCGGGGGAGAGGACACTGGGAACAGGCCCTCGAGGAAGTGCTTCGTATTCGAAACAACTAGGAGTGACCGATGAGTATTCCCCCGGATGAGCCCCAATCGGCGGTGACCCCGGATGAGATGCGCGCCTGGGCGGCGATCTTCGAGACCTCCAACATCGTGCAATACGCCGCCGATCGGCAGCTGCGGGCTGCCGTTGGCCTCACCCTGGCCCAGTTCGAGATCCTCGCCCGCATCGGCGAGGGGGCGGAGGGCGGCCGGAGGATGACCGACATCGCCGACGATCTCACCGTCTCCCGCAGCGGCCTGACCTACCAGGTCGACCAATTGGAGAGGAAAGGGCTGGTCCTGCGCCGCCCGGCACGGGACGACGAGCGGTCGGTCGTGGCGCAGCTCACCCCCGAGGGAGCCGCGTGCCTGGCCGCCGGCAGCCCCGGCTACGTGCGGCTCGTGCGCGAGATGCTCTTCGACCGGATCAGCCTGGCCGACCTTCTCGCGGTCACGGACATCCTCGACTCGGTGCGCACCCTGCTCAAGTCCCAGCCGAAGCGGTCCACCCTTCGGCGGCCGCGCCGGCAGGCGGGACCGCGCGCTTAATCGGTCGCGGCTGTGCCGCGGGTCGCGCGTCTGGCCGGCCGGGTGGCGGCGCCCCGAGTGCGCCACCAGACCCACAGCCGGGTCAGGATGCGTTTGAGGAAGGCCCCGACCCGATGGGCCGTCGGGAATTCCGTGCCGAGGACCGCGAGCCCGAGGAAAACGATGAGCCAGCCGGGGCCGGGCAGGGGAACGAGAATGAGGCCGATGCCCACAATCCCCGCCCCGAGCAGCCCGACCAGGACGCGGTAAACCCAGCGCACCCGGGGGTGGAGTTCGACCCATCCGCGGCACCGCCGGAGGAGGCGCCTGACCGGGTGCCCGGGGTTGTTTCCGCTGTCGATCTCCTCTGGAATGCTCACTCCCATGATCCGAGGGTAGGACCGCCCGCTGGGAGTGGACTGCGGGCTTCCGCGGCACGACCGGTTCGTGCCGCGTTCGGGGGGTCTTTCTGGGTGTTTTCTCTTGACAGCACTGAACTTAACCGGTTTAGTTGACCTTACTGAACCGGTTCAGTGCTCGAACCAGGAGACCCACAATGACGTACAACGCTGTTCGCTCACCATTCGCCCTTAAAGCCGTCGCCCTCACGGCCGCCGTGTCGATGCTCATGCTCGGAGCAGGCACCGCCGCCGCGGTCGCGTCGCCACCGACATCCGTCGCCCACGGAGGGCAGCCGGCCTCGGCTCCGCTGACCAACCTCGCGCACCTCGACTTCCTCCTCGACACCGTGCCGCTCCCGGCCGTCGAAGGCCACACGACCTACGGAATCGAGGCCAAGCCGACCGCCCAGGCGCCGTGGACCTATTCGGACAAGAAGGCGGACGGCAGCTACGGGCGGGTGGGCGGCGGGTCGCTCGACCCGGCCACCGGGCACTGGAGCCAGGGTGCTTACAACGCAGACGACATCGCCCGCACCGCAGTCGTCTACCTTCGCCATTGGCAGCTGACCGGCGACCCGGCGAGCAGGGAGCACGCGCTGCAGACGCTCCGCTCGCTGACCTACCTGCAGACCGCCACCGGTCCGAACGCCGGCAACGTCGTGCTCTGGCAGCAGGCCGACGGAACGCTGACGCCCAGTGCCACCCCCCGGGAGCTGCCCGACCCGAGCGACTCCGCCGAGTCGTACTGGGTGGCCCGCACTGTCTGGGCCCTCGGTGAGGGCTACGCCGCCTTCAAGGGCGCCGACCCGAAGTTCGCGGCATTCCTCCAGGACCGGCTGCACCTCTCCCTCGACGCGCTCGGTCGCCAGTCGCTGGCCAGATTCGGCCAGTTCGACGTGGCTGACGGCGTGAAGGTGCCGGCCTGGCTGATCGCAGGCGGGACGGATGCCTCGGCCGAGGCAGCGCTCGGACTCTCCGCCTACGTCACGGCCGCGCCCGCCGACGCTGCGGCGCGCACCACGCTCACCCGGCTGGCCGAGGGTGTCGCCGCGATGTCCTCCGGATCGGTCACCCAGTGGCCGTTCGGGGCGATCATGCCGTGGAACAAGTCGCAGACCCTGTGGCATGCCTGGGGCGGCATGGCCCCGGCCGCCGTCGCGACGGCATCCGCGGCGCTCGACCGGACCGACCTGCTCGGCGCCGCGGTGAAGGATTCCGCCCAGTTCACGGCCCAGTTGCTCGCCGCCGGGGGACCGGACAACGCCTGGAGCCCCACCCCGGGTGAAGCGCAGATCGCCTACGGGGTCGACTCGCGGGTGCAGAGTCTGGTCGCCACGGCCAGGGTCGCGAAGGCCCCCGGCCTGATCGACCTCGCCGCCGTCACCGCCGGCTGGTTCTTCGGGGCCAACCGGAGCGGGCAGCCCGCCTACAACCCGGCCACCGGCGCCGCCATCGACGGGATCGAACACGACGGCCGGGTCAACCCGAACTCCGGCGCTGAATCGACCATCCATGCCCTCCTCACCATGCTGGCGCTGGACGCGAACCCGGCACTGAAGGCGAAGGCGCTCGGCATCAACAAGACGGTCGGCACCAACGGCCTGAGCGTTGTCGAGGCCGAGGCCGGCACGATCACCGGGACCGGCGCCGTCGTTCGGCCCGCCTCCGCGTGGACCGGCGAGGCCAATCTGTCGGGCGGGGCCTACGTCGCCCTGGCTGCGGGGGACACGCTGAGCATCCCCGTTCCGGCGGCCGACCAGGCGCGCAATGTGTACCCGATCGTGAACCAGACCGAGGCGCCCTCCGGCAGCACGACGTGGTCCGCGGGCACCGTGCGGCTGGGCGGAACCGCCAACGGCGGCGCGGGCGCGCAGGGCATCACGGATGCGCCGGGCCGGCTCTTCCCGCTCACGCTCAAGCGCTCCCTGCCGGCCGGGGCCACGGTCGTCGTCGGGGCGGCTGATGGTCCTGTCGCCGTGGACGCCCTGCTGGTGCAGCCGCTCGTCTCCACCGTCTCGGTGACCGGCCCGGCCGGGGACAGCACCGTCTACGTCAGCGCGTCCGGTGAGCCCAGCGTGCGACCGGTGGCCGTGCCGCGCGGCTTCCGGCTGCAGCAGCAGGCGTTCGACGCGACCGGCAAGCACGTGGCTTCCGGTCGAGACGACCGGAAGGGCGAATCGTCGACCGCCGTCATGGTCGCGCCGGGCGGATTCACCGTCACAAAGCTGGTGCGCAAGTAGGGAAACCTCGATCGCACCGACCTGCGCCCGCCGCACCCGTGGGGGGCGGCGGGCTCAGTTCTGCCCCGAGATCCACCTTTTCGGTCGAGACCGACCGGCACAGCGGTCGGTCTCGACCGGAAAGGTCGATCTCGGCGGGGCGGGTGGTCGGGCGGAGGAGCGGGGCGGTGAGAAGAGAAGAGACTAGACCCGGTCGGGGTCGGGGTCGGGGTCGGGGTCGGGGTCGGGTCGGGCTCGGCTGCGGCGACGGATGCCTGCGGCTCGGGTCCGGGGAACAGGCCGGGCGCAGCCAGAGGACAACGTAGATGAGGGTGACCAGGGCCGATCTGAGCCACCCTGGATCGCGGGCTCCGGAATGGACCCTGGCCACCGCATCGATGGATGTCAATTCATGGGGGATACTGTGTGCATGTCGCTCACTGATATCCATACCCCCGTGCGCACCGGCACGGATGCCGCGTGCTGCGCCCCGGCGAGCAGGGACGCGATCGGGGCGGAGGCCGCGGAGACGCTGGCCAGGTCGCTCAAGGCGCTCGCCGACCCGGCCCGGCTGCGCCTGGTCTCGATGGTCGCTGCGCACCCGGATGCCGAGGCCTGCGTCTGCGACCTGACCGAACCGCTCGGACTCAGCCAGCCGACCGTCTCGCACCACCTCAAGGTGCTCGTCGAGGCCGGACTGTTGACGCGGGACAAGCGCGGGACCTGGGCCTACTACCGCCTCGTCCCGGGCGCGCTCGACTCGCTCGCGGCGCTCCTCGCCGCCGTCTGAGGGTGGGGGCCTGAGGGCGCCCCGTCGTCCGGCGTCGGGTCACCGCGGCTTGCTCCGCTCCGCGCGGGCGCGGGAGATCCGGGACCGGTCATGGCTTTCACAGGATGCCGAGATATTCTCAAGTCTTGCGCGCCTGGCCCGATGCCGACCCAGGTGTGCCCCAGGACACTTCCCGACGAGGGAGCGTCGTTCCCTTGGGCCAGCTCCACGCCGTGAACGCATCTCCGTCTGAACGAGGTCTCCGCTCCCCGTCCCCAAACGAGAGACCCCGATGCCCCACCGTTCTTCTCCTGCGCCCTGCCCGACCGCTTCGATGGAAGGCGCCTATGCGGACGCGTAGGCCGGCCGCGTTCGCGTTCCTCTCGATGGCGCTCGCCGCCCTGTTGACCACGGTGCTCGCGATTCCGGCCCAGGCCGTCGAGCGCGACGCCTCGTCCGGCCTGCCGCCCAACACGGCGGCTTCGGCCGGACCGGCGCAGAGCCTGGCCGCGGGCAACGTGCTCGTGGCCGCGATCGCGCGTGACGGCTACTCCGTCGGCCAGGCCCCGGCATCCGTGGCGAACATCGCCGCGGCCGGACCGGCCGTGCGCTGGCCGTTCCCAACGGCGACGCGGCTCTCCGACGGCTTCGGCCCGCGGGCCTCGCCGTGCGCCGGCTGCTCGTCGTTCCACAAGGGGCTAGACCTCCTCCCGGGTGAGGGAACCCCTGTTCACGCGATAGCCGACGGTGTCGTGCGCGAGGTGTCCGCCTATGACGACGGCGGGCTGGGCGTGCACGTCGTGCTCGACCACACGATCGACGGGCGGCTCGTCAGCAGCGTCTACGCGCACTTCCAGGAGGGCTCGCTGGCCGTGGCCGTCGGCCAGGCCGTCTCCGCCGGTGACGAACTCGGCGCCGTCGGCACGACCGGGCAGAGCACCGGGCCGCACCTGCACCTGGAGATCCTGCTCGACGGAGTCACCCCCACCGATCCGTTCGCGTGGCTGACCGAGCGGGCCGGGCCGCAGTAGGCGCAGACCCCGATGCCGCGCGCTCAGGCGGTGGGCGCCGGAACCTCGAAGTACAGGTGCGCGTGGGCGCGGCATCCGTCATTGAACGCTGCCGAGCAGTGCGGGCACCGGGTGACCTGCCGGTAGTCGGTGATGCTCAGGATGCCCCGGCAGGCGCCGCAGAGGACGGCAGGCTCAGACCACTCCGACGCCGGCCATTGCCGGGCCGGGTGGGTCTCCCCGGCCGCGTGGCAGAGGAAGCAGGGGTAGAACCGGCCGCAGCAGGCGAACTTGATCGCAACGATGTCCGCCGGCGTGCGGTAGTGCACGCAACGGGTCTCGTCGTCGACGGTCTGGCCGAACACCTGCATGCGGGACCCTACTTCGCGGCGGCGACCTGGGCGGTGACGAAGTCGGAGAACGTGGTCGCGTTGTCGAGGGCGCCCGTGTATGCGACGCCGTTCACCAGCACGGTCGGCGTGCCGCTGACCTTCTTGATGTCGGCATCCGGCAGCGGGCCGGCCAGGGCTCGCTTGGTGGCGGCGCCCAGCCAGTTCGCGAAGGTGCGGTCGGTGATGCAGGAGGCCACCTTCTTGTCGGTGACGCCGGCCGTCTTGACCAGGGTGGCCAGTTCGGCGTCGGTGAGCCCGGTGGTGTTCTCCTTGGGCTGGCTGGCGAACAGGGCGGTGTTCACGGCGAGGAAGTCGTCGGGCTGGTAGTTCGCCACGCAGGCGGCCGCGTTGGCGGCCCGGGTGGAGTACTTGCTGCCCGCGGAGTTGGAATCGAGGATCGAGATCGGGTGGAACTCGAGCGTGGCGGTTCCGGCGGTGACCCAGCTCGCGATCTGGGCGCCGTTGGTGGCCTCGAACTGGCCGCAGTACGGGCACAGGTAGTCGACGTAGACGGCGATGTTCGCGGTGCCGGTGAGAGCGGTGCGGTCGGTCGCGACCGGCTTGGCGTCGGCGGCGAGGGCCTTCGTCGGCGTGGCCGTGATCGACGAACCGTTGCCGGTGAGCAGGATGCCGTCACTGGCCATGTTGGCGGGGCCGGCGGCGGCAGGTCCGACGCTGTTGACGATCACCAGGGCGACGATCGCCGCAACGGCGAGCAGGCCGACCCCGATCCCGCCGCGCATGAAGAGGCGCTTGCGCTTGTCGCGCTTCTGCTGCTCCTCGCGCATGAGCCGGGCGCTTTCGCGCGCCTGCTCGCGGCGGTCCTTCTTCGGGGGGACTGGCTTGCCGTAGGCATTGCTGTTCATCTGGCTGGGCACCGTTTCGTCTGGGCTGACTCTTCGGTTCAAGGTTACGGCGTGCGCCTATGGGCGAGATGCAGCGCGGCTGTGAGGCGGCTGTGAGCCAGGGTGCCGGTCGGTGTCTCGCATGGTCGCGAGCCCGTCGAGTACGAGGTCGAGCCCGACCAGGAATTCGTCACCGTAGTAGTACCCGGGCTGTAACACGTGGTCGGCCGTGAGCTCGGCCAGGTAGGGATATTCGGCGCGGGGCAACTGTGCCAGCATGATCGCGGCCATCGCCGCCGTTTCCTCCGGAGTTGTGAAGGGCAGGCTCTTCTCCTGCATCGCAAACCCGTAGATGTAACTGTCGACGGCGGAGAACGCGTGGGCCGTCTTCTCCACCGAGAACCCGCCGTTGCGGAAGGTGCCGATCACCCGGTCATGGTGCCGGAGGGTGGCCGGTCCCGGATTGGTCCCGGAATCTCGCACGGTGGTCGCCCAGGGGTGGCGGGCCAGGACCTCACGGAAGGAGATCGAGCGCTTGCGGATGGCGCTTTTCCAGTCGTCGCTGTGCGACGGCAACTCGATCTCGCCGAAGATCGCATCGGCCATCCCGTTGATCAGGTCGTCCTTGTTGGCCACGTGGTTGTAGATCGACATGGCCTCCACGTTCAGGTCGTCGCCGAGGCGCCGCATGGTGAGGGCCTCAAGCCCCCCGGTGTCGGCGAGGACGATGGCTGCGGCGATCACCCGCTCTCGGTTGAGGCGGATTCGGGGCGCTGGCGCTGCCTTGCGCGGTGATGCCATATGGGTCTCCCACACTTTGCCTTACGACGTACACGTAACTGACTTACAAGATAAACCTACAACGAGACGTCAGAACCAGGTGCTCAGGTGCGGCGGCTGAATGGTGTGGAACGCGGCGTCGAGGCGCGCGGCGGCATCCGTGCTGCCCTCGCTGAGCCGGCCTGCCCGGGCGAGGGTGACCGCGCTCGTGCCGCCGAGATAGAGACTGGCCAGGTCCGCGGCCGACAGGGAGACCCGCACATCGTCGGCTGCGGCTGCGGCCGGTCCGCTCACCGGTCGGGCCTCGCCGCGGCCGCGCTCGTCCACCGTGAGCCGGAACTCGCCGTCGGCGAAGCCGAGGTCGTCGCTCACCGTGAGGTGGAAGGTGCCGGGCGCGCTATAGCGGCGCCGGCCGAGAACGACGGGCAGGTCGAGGATGCGCAGCCAGAGGTGGTCGCGCTCGTCTGTCTTGCGCAGGGCGCGCGGGTCGGTGACCTGCCACCGGACGGGCTCGGCCACGCTGCGGAGCGGGGCTGAGATCTCGCTGACCAGGTCCATCTCGAGCAGGAATCGCCAGAGCCCCGCGTAGGCATCGTCGGTCGCCGCGACCAGGTCGGCGAGATCGAGCCGGGCCGGGTAGCCGTTCGGCCCGAGGGCCACCCGGTAGAGGGCGAAACCCTGGGGGATGCCGTCGGGGTCGTCGAAGCGCACGGCGCGGAGGGTGAGCCCGGGGGTGCCCGGCGCTGCCGGCATCAGGCCGAGCGCCTGCCGCCACCAGCCTTCCCGGCGGTCGACCTCGCCGGCCGCCCCGGCCAGCGCCCGGGCCCGGGCGAAGACGGGCGGACCGTCGGTCTGGAGCGTCGCCGGCGCGACCAGGTGCAGGCGGCCGGCCGGCGCGGGCCTGGCCCAGCGGGCCCTGGTCGTGTCAATCGTGTAGCCGGCTTGGTGCACGGCGGGGCCGAAGCCGTAGCGGGCGTAGATGGTGGCCTCGGAGACGGTCAGCATGGCCAGCGGCAGGCCGAGCCGTGCGGCGGTGCGCAGTTCGGCGGTGAGCAGGGCGCGGGCGATGCCCCGGCGCCGGTGGGTGGGTGCCACCGTGACCGAGCTGATCGCCCAGGCCGGGAGGCTGCCGCCGGGAACCGTGACGTCCATCGGCCAGCACCGCACCGTGGCGACGGGCGTGGCCGGATCGGCGGCCGTAGGGTCGAGCACGGCCGTGATGCGGTCGCCGGCCACCTCCGCGGCCTGGGCGGCGAGCGACTCCGCGCCGGGCGCGGAATCGTGGAAGCCGCGGGCATCCGCCTGCAGCCAGCGCGTCACGGCGGAGTCATCCGCGGGGTCGACCAGGCGCAGCTCGAGGTCGTCGGCCGCCAGGGCGGCGTGGGAATCGGCGTCGATGGGGAGCGCGGCGTAGTCGGTCACGGCCTCACCCTAGCCGTGTTGCTCGCGGGGCGGCAGGCGGGCGGGGCAGTGCAGCACCGGCACGCCTGTCGGCGTGTCCGGGGCATCCGGAGCAGAATGGCCAGGCAGCACCATCGGAGGTCACCTGTGTCGAATCCCCCTTCCCTGACCCCTGCCCGTGCCGGCGGCCGGGCGGTCGTGATCGCGCCCGATTCGTTCAAGGGCACGATCGGGGCGAGCGACGCCGCGCGTCGGATCGCGGCGGGCTGGGCATCCGTTCGCCCGCAGGACCGGCTGCGGCTGCTGCCGATGGCCGACGGCGGCGAGGGAACCCTCGACGCGTTCGAACTGGCCGTGCCCGGCGCGACCCGGATGCCGGTGACCGTTCCGGGCCCGGACGACCGGCCGGTCGACACGCACTGGTTGCTGCTGCCCGACGGCACCGGCGTCGTCGAGCTCGCGGCGACGAGCGGGATCACCCTGCTCGACCGGCTGCGGCCACTCGACGCGCACACGCTGGGCTTCGGCCAGGCCATTGCCGCCGCCCTGGAGCACGGAGTCACCCGGCTGCTGCTCGCCATCGGCGGCAGCGGCTCGACCGACGGCGGCTCGGGCATGCTCCGGGCGCTCGGCGCGCAGATCCTCGACTCGGCGGGCCGGCCGGTGCCGCCGGGCGGCCGCGGCCTCGCCCGGCTGGCCGCCGTGGAGCTGTCCGGCCTGCGCCCGCTGCCGCCGGGAGGGGTGCTCGTGCTCACGGACGTGACCAGTCCGCTGCTCGGCGAGCGGGGTGCGGCCGCCGTGTTCGGCCCGCAGAAAGGCGCGAGCCCGGAGCAGGTGGCGGAGTTGGAGGAAGGGCTGGCCCGGTGGGCGGCGGTCGTCGGGGACGCGCGGACCGGGGCCGGAGTTGGGACGGGGGTTGGGACTGCCGGTGCGAGGGCGAGTGACGGTGCGGCTGCCGGCGTGGGTGCGGGTGCGAGTTCGGATGTGGGTGCCGCTGCGGGTGCGGCTGCCGCGGAGATGCCGGGCGCAGGGGCCGCGGGCGGCACGGGCTTCGGGCTGCTGGCCTGGGGAGCGACTCTCGCCCCGGGGGCCGATGCCGTGGCGGAGGCGCTGGGGGTTCCGGCGGCGGTGCGGGGGGCGTCCGTCGTCGTGACCGGGGAAGGCCGGTTCGACTCCCAATCGGCGGCGGGGAAGGTGCCTGGCCACCTGGCCGCGCTCGCCGCTGATGCCGGGGCACAGGCGATGCTCGTGGCCGGACAAATCGAGGCGCCCACCGACGGTTTCACGGCTGTGGTGTCCCTCACCGACCTCGCGGGCGGCCGGGAGAGCGCGACCCGTGACGCGGCCGCGTGGCTCGAGCGGGCCGGCGCGCGCCTCGCCGAGGCGTACCGGCCCGATGAAGGCGGTACAACGTTGTAACATGCGAAGAGAACGGATGCCGACCATCCGTCAGTGAATGAACGGGGACTTCATGGCGGCAACGCTTCACGACGTCGCCCGGATCGCCGGGGTGTCGATCAAGACCGTCTCCAACGTGATCAACGACTACCCGCACATCCGCTCGACGACCAAGCAGCGGGTGCTCGACGCGATCGCAGAGCTTGACTACCAGCCCAATCTCTCGGCTCGCAGCCTGCGCTCCGGGCGCACCGGGGTGATCGGACTTGCCGTTCCCGAGCTGTCGTTGAGCTACTTCGCAGAACTGGCGGATGCTGTGATCCGCTCTGCGGAACGCCACGGTGTCACTGTGCTGATCGAACAAACCGGCGGCGACCGCGCCCGCGAGATCGAGCTGCTCACGAGCCCGCGTCGCCAACTCACGGACGGGCTGATCTTCAGCGCGCTGGGCATGGACAGCGATGATTCCGAATACCTGCGGGTGGGCTATCCGCTTGTACTCCTCGGCGAGCGGATCTTCGGTGGGCCGACCGATCATGTCACCATGCGAAACGTCGATGCGGCCCGGGCCGCCACGGAGCACCTGATCGCACTCGGACGGCGTCGGATCGCCGTCATCGGCGCCCATGAAGGCGAGGTCATCGGGTCGGCCGGCCTGCGCCTACGCGGATACCGCGAGGCGCTCGAGGCCGCGGGGATCCCGTTCGACCCTGCCTTGATCGGTTACACGACCCTGTGGCACCGCTCCAATGGCGCCGACGCGATGCGCGCGTTGCTCGCCTCCGGAGTGGAGTTCGACGCGGTTTTCGGGCTCAACGACACCCTCACCCTGGGTGCCATGCGGGTGCTGCAGGAGGCCGGGTTGCGCATCCCGAAGGATGTCGCCGCCATCGGCTTCGACGACCTGGATGAGGCACAGTACAGTCTGCCGACCCTGACCACGATCGACCCGGGTCGGGAGGAGATCGCCGAGACGGCCGTGCGGGTGCTTCTGGAGCGCATCGCGTCGACCGACCTGGCGCTACCGCCACGGGAAATCCTGGCCGACTTCCGGATCGTCGAACGCGAGTCCACGGCCCCCGCCGCCGCCTGACCCTCACGCAGGGATTCGTTCGGCCGAATCTTTCGATTTCACTTGACAGCGGGTCGCCAGGCTCGCATGATGAATTTACAACGTTTACCTACAACGTTGTAAACGCGTCGACGATGACTCGCCTCTCGCGTTGGTTCGTCCCACGCACCATCTCCCGCATGACTCAGTCGCCCCGGCACTGACCACAGCATTGAACAACGGTGTTCACGCACCGTGAGAGGAAACTACACGACATGAAGACCAAGCTCCTGGCCACGATCGGCGTCATTGCCGTCGCCGCGGCCGCCCTCACCGGATGCTCCGCCGGCACCGCGGCCAAGACGGAAGCGTCCTGCACCAACAAGATCGTCAACAAGACCGCACCGCAGGTCACCGTCTGGGCCTGGTATCCCGCCTTCGAAGAGGTCGTCGACCTGTTCAACAAGACCCACGAGGACGTGCAGGTCTGTTGGACGAACGCCGGCCAGGGTAACGACGAGTACACCAAGTTCTCCACCGCGATCGAGTCGAAATCAGGTGCCCCCGACGTCGTCATGCTGGAGTCTGAGGTGCTCTCCAGCTTCACCATTCGCAAGGCGCTCGTCGACCTCACCGAGTTCGGCGCCAATGACGTGAAGGCCAACTACACCGAGGGGTCCTGGAAGGATGCCTCCAGTGGCGATTCCGTGTACGCCATCCCCGTCGACGGCGGCCCGATGGGCATGCTGTATCGGAAGGATCTCTTCGACAAGTACTCGATCCCCGTGCCCACCACCTGGGCCGAGTTCGAGACTGCCGCGCAGACCTTGAAGACGGCCGGCTCCGACGGGGTCCTGGTCAACTTCCCGACCAACGGCCGCGCCTTCAACCAGGCCCTCTTCGCCCAGGCCGGATCCGTCCCGTTCGTCTACGACTCGACCAGCCCGACCGACGTCGGCATCGCCGTCAACGACCAGGGGTCGAAAGACGTGCTGAACTACTGGAACGGCCTCGTGCAGAAGGGCCTCGTCACCACCGACGACGCCTTCACCGCCGATTACAACACGAGCCTGGTCGACGGCACCTATGCCGTCTACCTCGCCGCTGCCTGGGGCCCCGGCTACCTGCAGGGCCTGTCCGACGCCGACGCGGATGCCGTCTGGCGCGTCGCTCCGCTGCCGCAGTGGGACGCCGCCAACCCGGTCCAGGTCAACTGGGGTGGCTCGACCTTCGCAGTGACCAGCCAGGCCACGGACAAGAAGCTCGCGGCCGAGGTCGCCATCGGAATCTTCGGCACCGACGAAGCCTGGAAGATCGGCGTGGAAAAGGGAGCGCTGTTCCCCTCCTACGCGCCCATGCTCGATTCGGACTACTTCACCAACCTCGAGTACCCCTTCTTCGGCGGGCAGCAGATCAATAAGGAAGTCTTCCTGAATGCGGCTGCCGGCTATACAGGCGCCACCTTCAGTCCGTTCCAGAACTACGCGTACGACCAGCTGACCGAAGAGCTCTACTCGATGGTGCAGGGCGAGCAGGACGGTTCGAAGGCCCTCGACGACCTCCAGGCCAGCCTCGTCAAGTACGCGACGGAACAAGGCTTCACCGTCGCCAAGTAGGTCATCCGGCGATCCAGCCGTCCCCGCTGCCGGTCGGTCGACCACCACCGGCCGGCAGCATCTCACGCTTCTGCCCCGGCAGCCCAGCAAAGGACACGAACATGGCACTCACGACCGCGGCAAACGCGAAGAAGGCATTGTCGCCTCCGAGACGCGCGCCGCGACGAACCGGCATCGACCGGATGGACCGCAAACGCCAAAGGTGGGGCTGGCTCTTCGTGGCCCCGTTCGGGGTCGTCTTCCTCACTTTTCTCGTCGCGCCGCTCGCCTACGCGTTCTGGATGAGCCTGCAGACGAACACCCTCGCCACGGGCACGACGTTCACCGGGCTGGCGAACTACGTCAAAGCGTTCAGCGACCCGATCTTCCTGGGTGGCCTCGGCCGGGTCGGCCAGTTCGCTCTGATCATGATCCCCGCCCAGATGATCGTCGCGCTCGTTGCCGCGCTCGTCCTCGACAATCTCTCCACCGCGCTGTCGAAGTTCTCCCGGCTGATGATCTTCGTTCCCTACGCCATCCCCGTCGTGATCGGCGCGCTGATGTGGGGATTCCTGTACAGCCCCCGATTCGGTCCCGCAACCGACATATTCGGCCTCATCGGGCTGGCAGCGCCCGACTTCCTGGCGAAAGGGAGCATTTTCGCGAGCCTGGTCAACATCGTGACCTGGCAGTGGGCCGGGTACTACATGATCATCATCTATGCCGCCCTCCGCGGCATCGACCCGGCAATCTATGAGGCCGCGCGCCTGGACGGCGCGAACGGTCGCCAGATCGCCCTCCGGGTCAAGGTGCCCATGATCTCCTCGTCGATGGTCATGGTGCTGATCTTCTCCCTGATCGGCACTCTGCAGTTCTTCACCGAACCGCAGGTGCTGCGCGCCGTCGCCCAGGGTGCCATCCCGGTCTCGTACACCCCGAACATGTACGCCTATTCGCTCGCGTTCTCCTACAGCCAGTTCAACTACGCCTCGGCGATCTCGTTCTCGCTCGGAATCGTGGTCTTCATCGGCTCCTACCTCTTCCTCTTCGTCACCCGCAAGCAGAGCGGACTCAAATAATGGCCATTCTCACGCCCCGAGCGGATGCCCCGTCGGATCCGGAAGGCATCGGCCCCACCGTGATCGTGCGACGGCGCAACTCGGGCCGCGACGGCGGCCGACGGATCGGGTCGCACGTGCTGCTGCTCGTGCTGGTGATCTACTTCATCACCCCTCTGTGGTGGTTGGCCGTCGCCGCGACCAAGGACACGTCGGGGCTGTTCAGCGGCACCGGCGGCCCGCTCTGGTTCGACAGGGACTTCAACCTGTTCAGCAACATCGCCGCGCTGTTCGAACACCAGGGCGGGATCTACTGGCGCTGGCTGGGAAACTCGTTCTTCTACGCGATCACCGGCGGCGTCGGCGCCACAATACTTGCGGTGCTGGCCGGCTACGGGTTCGCCAAATACCGGTTTCGGGGCCGCAACGCGTTCTTCTCGTTGCTGCTCGGCGCCGTGATGGTGCCCATGACCGCGCTTGTCATCCCGACCTTCGTGCTGCTGAGCAACATCGGCCTCGTCAACACGATCTGGGCGGTCATCCTGCCCTCGCTCCTGAGCCCCTTCGGCGTCTACCTGATGCGGGTGTACACCCAGGACGCGATTCCAGACGAACTGCTCGACGCTGCCCGAGTCGACGGAGCCGGTGAGTTGCGAACCTTCTTCCAGGTGGCGTTGCCGCTCCTACGGCCGGCGATCGTCACCGTGCTGCTGCTCTCCGTGGTCGGCACCTGGAACAACTTCTTCCTGCCGCTGGCCGTGCTCAGCGACCCGAACCTGCTGCCTGTGACCGTGGGATTGAACAACTGGCAGGCGCTCTCGAACGCCGGGGCCGGCGGCGAGCAGGTCTGGAACCTGATCGTCACGGGCGCTTTCGTCTCGGTGCTGCCGCTCATCATCGCCTTCCTCTCCCTGCAGAAGTACTGGCAGGGCGGCCTGTCCCTCGGCGCGCTCAAGTAGTCGCCGATCCCGGCCCCGGGCATCCGTTTCTCATTCCTTTCCACCTGACCCGCACGATGAAAGAAACCCCATGTCTACCGCTCGCCTGACCCTCGACCCTCACTTCCAGGTCGGAGCCATCAACCGTCGCCTCTTCGGATCGTTCGTCGAACACCTCGGCCGGTGTGTCTACGACGGCATCTACGAGCCAGGACACCCCACGGCCGACGCGGAGGGCTTCCGCGAAGACGTCATCGACCTTGTCAAGGAGCTTGGCGTCTCTGCGATCCGGTACCCCGGCGGCAATTTCGTCTCCGGCTTCCGCTGGGAGGACAGCGTCGGGCCGCGGGCCGAGCGCCCCACGCGGCTGGACCTGGCCTGGCATTCCACCGAGACCAACCAGATCGGCCTGCACGAGTTCTCGTCATGGCTCGAGAAGGTCGGCAGTGAACTCATGCTCGCTGTCAACCTCGGCACCCGGGGTGTGGCCGAGGCCCTGGACCTGCTCGAGTACGCCAACCTCGGCAATGGCACCGCCCTCGCCGAGCAGCGGATCAAGAACGGAAAACGGGATGCCTTCGGCATCAAGATGTGGTGCCTGGGCAACGAGATGGACGGGCCGTGGCAGCTCGGCCACCGCTCGGCCGATGATTACGGCAAGATCGCCTCGCGCACCGCGAAGGGAATGCGCCAGCTAGACCCGTCGATCGAGCTGGTTGTCTGCGGGTCGTCGAGCGCACAGATGCCGACCTTCGGCGAGTGGGAGCGCGTCGTGCTCGGCCACACCTACGACGACGTGGACTTCATTTCCTGCCACGCCTACTACGAAGAGAAGGACGGCGACCTCGGATCGTTCCTGGCCTCCGGCGTGAACATGGACCGGTTCATCGAATCGGTGGTCGCCACGGCCGACCACGTGAAGGCCGTCAACGGCAGCGACAAGACCATCAACATCTCCTTCGACGAGTGGAACGTCTGGTACATCGACAGGTTCGAGGGTGTCGACAAGATCACCGGGATCGACAACTGGCCGGTCGCGCCGCGCCTGCTCGAGGACGCGTACACGGTGGCGGATGCCGTGGTGTTCGGCAGCCTGCTGATTTCGCTGCTCAAGCATGCGGACCGGGTGACGAGCGCGTCGTTGGCGCAGTTGGTCAACGTGATCGCGCCGATCATGACCGAGCCGAACGGCCCGGCCTGGCGGCAGAGCACGTTCTTCCCGTTCGCGCTCACCTCGCGGCTTGCCACCGGGGTCACGCTCGAGGTGAAGCTCGAGGCGGACAGCTACGACACCGCCGTGTACGGGACCGTGCCGCTGGTCGACGCGGTGGCGACGCACGATGCGACGAGCGGGGCGACATCCGTCTTCCTGGTGAATCGTTCGCAGACCGAGGACGCCCTGATCACGATCGACATCGCCGCTCTCGGCCCGGTCGGGATCATCGACGTCCAGACGCTGACCGACCCGGATGTCTACGCCGCGAACACGCTTGACGCGCGCGACCGCGTAGGGCTGGCAGCGAACGCATCCGCCGCGCTCGGCACAGGCGTGGTCACTCTGACCCTGCCGCCGGTGTCGTGGACGGCGCTGGCGCTGCGGACGGAGTGACGCTCGTGGCCGGGGCCTCGGCGAACGGCATCCAGTACGAGTTCGAGTGGCACGGGTACCGGGCCATGGTGACCGGGACCGGGGCCGGCCTGCGATTGCTTCAGCACGACGGGCGGGACCTGATCGTCGGCTTCCCCGCCGACGAGCCGATGCCGAACTTCCGCGGCGCCCTCGCGGCGCCCTGGCCCAACCGGATCGACTCGGGTCGTTACCCGGTCGACGGTGTCGACCGGCAGCTGCCGGTCAACGAACCGGGCCGGGAGTGCGCCTTGCACGGACTCGTCTTCGACCGGGACTGGCGGCTACTCGAACGAACCACGGCAGAGGTCGTCCTCGGGCTCCGGCTGTCGTCAAGCGCCGGCTACCCGTTCGACCTGGATCTGGTCGCCCGGTATGAGCTCGGCCCCGACGGGCTCACGACGACCGTCGAGGCTACGAACGTCGGCAGGGGCACGGCACCCTATGGAGTGTGCCCGCACCCCTACCTGAGGGCGGGGGACTCGCCGCTCGACAGCTGGCTGCTCACCCTGCCGGCCGACAGTTACCTGCGCGTCACGCCCGATCGGCTGCTGCCGGCGGCTGGTCTCGCCGGGGTCGCCGACGGCGCCGACGGTTCGTTCGACTTCCGCAGGCCCCGCTTGATCGGCGCCACGAAGATCGACCATGCCTTCACCGGGATCGTGCGAGAGCCGGCGAGGAAGAGGGCCGGCCGCGACGGACTGGTCGGTGGAAGCCTCAGTGCCGAGCTCGGCACTGGCCTGGCAACCGTCGTGCTGAGGGAAGTGTCCGGCCGTGGGGTGGCGATGAGTTTCGGCCCCGAGTGCGCGTGGCTGCAGATTCACACGGCCGATCTGCCTGCCCCGGGACTCAACCGTCTGGGGCTGGCCGTCGAACCGATGACGTGCCCGCCGGATGCCTTCAATTCCGGGACCGACCTGATCCGCCTGGCGCCGGGGGAGTCACATCGGGCGAGCTGGAGCATCCGCGCGCTGGAGTGACTCGCCGCGGGCGGAGGGCGGAACGGGCGGTCAGCCGGTGACCCGGTGCGCCGCGTACTGTGCCCGGATGACAGGCTGGAAGTCCTGCGCCGGCTGGGCGGCGATGGGCAGCGGCCAGTCCGGCCGGTGATCGGCGAGTGCCCAGGCCGCCTGGACGGCGGCGCCGTCCGCGACATACTCGCCGGGGGCCGGCACCACGACCGGGTTCTCGAACAGCTGGGCGGCGATCGTGCGCACGGCCGGGTTCTGGGCCGCGCCGCCGATCAGCAGGATGCGGGACACCGCCACACCCTGCGCCCGCACGGCGTCGAGCCCGTCGGCGAGCCCGCAGAGGAGCCCCTCGATCGCCGCGCGGGCGAGGTTCGGCCGGGTCGCCCCGGCCAGGGTCAGGCCGAACAGGGTGGCGGTCGCATCGGGCAGGTTCGGGGTGCGCTCACCCTCGAAGTAAGGCTGGAGCACGAGACCGCCGCTGCCGGGCGCGGCCTCGAGGGCGAGCCGGCCGAGCTCGTCATGGTCGACGCCGAGCAGCCCGCGCACGGCATCGAGCACCCGGGCGGCGTTGAGCGTGGCGACGAGGGGCAGGAAGAGCCCGCTGGCGTCGGCGAATCCCGCGACCGTGCCGGAGGCATCCGTCGCCGGGTGGTCGGTCACGGCGAACACGGTGCCGCTCGTGCCGATCGACACGATCACGTCGCCGTCGGACGCGCCGAGGCCGAGCGCGGCGCCGGCGTTATCGCCCGCACCGACGCCGACGACGATCCCGGTCGGGATGTCGCCCGTGGCGGGGCGTGCTTCAGACGGAGATTCCTGGCCGGGGGTGGCGTGTCGCGGCAGGGATGCCGGCGTGTCGACGGACTCTCCGATCGACGGGGCGGGCAGGTGCACGGTCGTGCCGGCGGTGGCGCCGGGGCCGAGCACGCGGGGAAGGACCGCGGCGTGGCCGAGGGCGCGCTGGAACAGTTCGAGGTCGTAGTCGCCGGTGACGGGGGACCAGTAGCCGGTGCCGCTCGCGTCCGACCGGTCGGTGGTCAGGGCGGAGAGGTCGGGGCCGAGCGGGCTCCGGCCGGCCGGGCCGTAGCCGAGCAGCCGCCAGGTGAGCCAGTCGTGCGGGAGCGCCACGGCGGCGACGCGCGCGGCGTTGGCGGGTTCGGCATCCCGGAGCCAGCGCAGCTTGGTGGCGGTGAATGAGGCTACGGGCACGACACCGGTGCGGCGCGCGTACTCGCCGGCGCCGACCTCGGACACGAGGTCGGCCGCGGCCGGGGCGCTGCGGGTGTCGTTCCAGAGCAGGGCCGGGCGGATGACCTCGCCGTCGCCGTCCAGCACGACCATGCCGTGCTGCTGCGCCGCGATCGAGACGGCGGCGACATCCGCGAGCCCGCCGGCGTCGGCGAGGGCGGCGTGCAGCGCGTCCCACCACTGCTCCGGGTCGACCTCGGTGCCGTCCGGATGCGAAGCGCGCCCGCTCCGCACGAGGGCGCCCGTTGCGGCATCCCGGATGACGACCTTGCAACTCTGCGTCGAGGAGTCGACTCCGGCAACCAGTGTCATGGCTTCATTCTCCGCTCGATGGGCCGTTCTCAATGAGGGTGTGGTGCATAATTCCTGCAATTTCTGCGGGAGGGATTCGACTGCCTCGGAATTCCGGGGCTCCGCGCGCCGGGACCTCGAAATTGCAGGAGTTGCGAACGGGGAGACCCCGGTGACCGGGACACGCGCCCCCGGCGGAATGTCGCGCCCCCCAGGTGAGCGTGACATGCCGCACCAGGGGGCGCGGATGCCGGCTAGCGGGCGCCGAGCAGGTGCTCGAGGGCCAGCTGCTGCAGCCGCACGAAGCCGAAGCCCTTGCCGCCGAAGTAGGCATCCGTGTTGAAGTCCTCGTAGGAGGCGCGGTCGGCGAGCAGGTCGTCGTAGCTCTCGCCGGCGGCGAGGGTCGGCTGGGCCAGCTCGGGCACCATCGACGCGGCCAGCATCTGCTGCACCTCGGGGTCGGCTCGGAAGGCCTTGGCGCGCTCCTTGAGCAGCAGGTAGGTCTGGATGTTCGCCTTGGCGGAATCCCAGACGCCGGTGATATCCTCGGTGCGGCTCGGCTTGTAGTCGAAGTGGCGCGGCCCGTCGTAGGCCTGGCCGCCGTTCGGGCCGCCGTTCTCGAGCAGGTCGACGAGCGCGAACGCGTTGTGCAGGTCGCCGTGGCCGAAGACGAGGTCCTGGTCGTACTTGATGCCGCGCTGGCCGTTGAGGTCGATGTGGAAGAGCTTGCCCTGGTACAGCGCCTGGGCGATGCCGGCGGCGAAGTTGAGCCCGGCCATCTGCTCGTGGCCGACCTCGGGGTTCACGCCGACCAATTCGGGGCGCTCGAGGGTCGTGATGAATGCCATCGCGTGGCCGATCGTCGGCAGCAGGATGTCGCCGCGGGGTTCGTTCGGCTTCGGCTCGATCGCGAAGCGGATGTCGTAGCCCTTGTCGGTGACGTAGTCGCCGAGCAGGTTGACGGCCTCGCGGTAGCGCGAGAGCGCCGAGCGGATGTCCTTGGCGGAGTCGTACTCTGCGCCTTCCCGTCCGCCCCACATCACGAACGTCTTCGCGCCGAGCTCGGCGGCGAGGTCGAGGTTGCGCAGCACCTTGCGGAGGGCGAAGCGGCGGACGCTGCGGTCGTTCGAGGTGAATCCGCCGTCCTTGAAGACCGGCTCGCTGAATAGGTTGGTCGTGATCATCGGGATGATCAGGCCGGTGTCCGCACAGGCCTGCTTGACCCGGTCGATCTGCGACTGGCGCTTCTCCTCGGCGCAGCCGAAGGGGAACAGGTCGTTGTCATGGAAGGTCAGGCCGTACGCCCCGATTTTCGCCAGGTTCTCCACGGCGTCGACGACGTCGAGCGGCGGACGGGTCGGCCCACCGAACGGGTCAGCGCCGTTGTAGCCGATGGTCCAGAGGCCAAAGGAGAATTTGTCTGCGGGGGTGGGCGTGATGGCCATGAGGTTCCTTGTCTGTCAGCGACGTTGGTGATTTGTTGTAGCTAAAAACATATTAGTGCAGAATCCGCGCCGGCGCGACTGCCGGGCGGGAATCGGCGAGCAAGAGCCCGGTCAGGGACGGTGCCACGGACACCGGGGCCACGAGCGAGCGGGTCTGGTCGACCGTGCGCGTCTGCCCGGTCAGGGCAGCCGGCAGTGCGTAGGCGATCCGGGAGCTCGAGTGCCCGAGGCGAAGCTCGAGAAGTCCGGGCTCGACTATGCGGTCGCCGTCGCGCCCGGTGAACGAGGCAAGGTCGGCGTGCACGGTGAACGTGATTCGCACGCTCTCGCCGGGATCGAGGTCGACCCGGTGATAGCCGACCAGCCGGTTCACCGGGCGCACGACGGATGCCACGGGGTCATGCAGGTAGAGCTGCACCACGTCGGCGCCGCGCCGGTCACCCGCATTGGTGACGGTGAGCGCCACCGTGGTGGCGGCATCCGTGGCGAACTCGGCCGCACCGACCGCCGGGTCGGTCCAGTCGAAACTCGTATAGCCGAGCCCGTGCCCGAAGGCGAAACGGGCGGTCGGATCGAGGTTGGACACCTCGCTGAGCGTGCCGAGCGGTGAGGCGAGGTAGCCGGCCGGCTGCCCGCCCGCCCGGTTGGGGATGCTCACCGGCAGCCGGCCGGACGGGTTGACGCGCCCGCTGACCACACCGGCGATTGCGCCGGCTCCCTCCTCGCCGGGGAAAAAAGATTGCAGCACGGCGGCGGAGCGCTCCGGCGCGTCGTGCAGGAAGTAGGGTCGGCCGGCCACGAGCACGGTCACCACCGGGGTCCCGGCGGCGAGCACGGCATCGAGCAGGGACCACTGGCGGCCGGGCAGGTCAAGCGACTCGGCGTCGCAGCCCTCGCCGGAAGTGCCGCGGCCGAAGAGACCGGGCCGGTCGCCGAGCACCGCGATGACAAGGTCCGCGTCCGCGGCGGCCGCACAGGCCGCGGCGATCCCGGACTCGTCGGTGCCGTCGACAGTGACTCCGGCCGCGTAGCTCACTCGCGCGAGCGGGTACTCGGCGCGGACGGCCTCGAGCACGGTACGGATCTCGATGCCGATCGGCGTCTCCGGGTGCAGCGTACCGACGTGGCCCGGGAACGAATAGCATCCGAGGAGGTTGAGGGCGTCGTGGGCGTTAGGGCCGACGACGGCGATCCGTCGCACCGCGGGCAGCGGCAGCGTCCCGTCGGTGCTGAGCAACACGATGGACTGTTCGGCCACCCGGCGCGCCGTCAGGCGGTCGGCCGCCTGGTCGAGGTCGACCCGGCCGCGCACCGCGTCGATGTCGGCGAGGTCGGCCTCGGTCCAACCGGCGGGCAGCGGGGACCAGCCGGACTCGAGCAGGCCGAGGTCGAGTTTCTGCAGGAGCACCCGGCGGGCCGCCCGATCGATGAAGTCCAGGGGCAGGCGCCCCGCGGCGACCTCGGCGAGGAGCGGCTCGGCGAAGGTCTTGACCGTGGGCAGCTCGACGTCGACCCCGGCGCGCAGCGCCTGGGCTGCGGCGTCTCCCCAGGTGCCGGCGACGCCGTGCAGGGCCTTGAGGAACGCGATCCCGAAGTAATCGGCCACGACGGTACCGGTGAAGCCCCACCGGTCACGGAGAAGCTCCGTGAGCAGGGTCGGGTCGGCGGCCGTCGGCACGCCGTCCACATCGGTATAGGCGTGCATGACCGAGCGCACGCCGCCGTCGCGGATGGCCATCTCAAAGGGCGGGACCAGCACGTCGTTGAATTCGCGCGCTCCGATCGACACGGGGGCGAGATTGCGCCCGGCCTTCGACGCCGAGTAGCCGATGAAATGCTTGAGGGTGGCGACGATGCCGGCGGATTCGAGTCCGCGCACGTAGGCGGTCGCGATGGTGCCGACGAGCGTCGGGTCCTCTCCGATGGTCTCCTCGACGCGGCCCCAGCGGGCGTCGCGCACGACGTCGAGCACGGGTGCGAGGCCTTGGTGCACGCCGACGGAGCGCATGCTCGCGCCGATCCGGCCCGACATCTCCCGCACCAGGGCCGGGTTGAAGGTCGCACCCCAGGCCAGGGGGACCGGGTAGGCGGTCGCTCCCCACGCCGTGAAGCCGGCGAGGCATTCCTCGTGGGCGAGGGCGGGGATGCCGAAGCGGCCGGCCGCGGTGATCCGGCGCTGGCTGCGCACGAGCGAGACCACCCCGATCGCGGCGTCGACGGGGCCGGAGCCGAACGGCCGGGTGAGCTGGCCGAGGCCGTGCGGGAGCAGCTCGTCGAGGTCGACGACCTCTTCCATGTCGTGCTGGTAGGGGGCGACGCCGCCGCCGTCGCTCGCGGCGCCGACCCACACCCCGTAGAGCTGGGCGATCTTCTCCCGGGTGGTCATCGCGGCGAGGAGGGCGTCGACGCGCTCGCCGGCGGACAGTGTGGTGTCGTGCCAGGCCGGAGTTGAGGCATCCGCGGGCATAGGGACGGTCGTGGGCATTACTTTCCTCCGACGCCCATGAGGCCCTGGACAAGGGCGCGCCTGGCGAAGAGATAGACGAGCAGGACGGGGAGCATCGACAGCAACACGGCCGCCATCAGGCCGGGGATGTTGATGCCGTACTGGGACTGGAAATCGAACAGTCCGAGGGTGATGACCTTGGTCGACGCCGACTGGGTCAGGATCAGGGGGAAGAGGAACCCGTTCCAGGCCTGCAGCGCCGAGAACACGATGATGGTCGAGATGCCGCCCTTGGACAGCGGCAGCACGAGCCGGAAGAAACTGCGCATGGGCGTCGCCCCGTCCATGGCCATGGCCTCGTAGAGTTCCGGCGTGATGTCACGCATGCTGCCGCTGAGGATGAGGGTGCAGATCGGCAGGCAGAACGCGGCGGTCGGCAGGATGATGCCGATCAGGCTGTCGTAGAGGCCGGCGACGGTGATCAGGTAGAAGATCGGCACGATCACGGCCTGGGCCGGGATCGCGAGTCCGAGCAGGAAGGTGCGGAAGACGAGGGAGATGCCGCGGCTCCGGCTGCGCACGACCGCGTAGGCCAGCGGCGGCACGAGCACGACGACGATTCCGACGACGCTCACCGTGACGATCGCCGTGTTGAGCACGTAGGCGAGGAAACCGCTGCTGACCAGGGCGGTGAAGTTCTCCAGGGTGAAGCTGCCCGGCAGTGACAATGGGCCCTTGGCGGCGTAGCCCTGCTGGCTCTGGATCGTCGCGGTGAGCATGACGTAGATCGGCACGAGCACGATCAGGAGCCAGATGACGCTGCCGGCCCCCGCGATGTAGTTCGGTTTGGCCTTCATCAGATGCCCTCCTGCACGCTGTGCATCTTGTCGTAGCCGGTGACCCTGACCAGGACCAGGGAAATTGTCGTCGCGACAATGACGAGGACGAGCGCGATCGCGCTTCCGACGCCGAAGTCGAACGACTGGAACGCCTTCCGATACATGTAGAACGCGGTGATCGTCGTGTCGGTTCCCGGGCCGCCCTTGGTCAGGATGAGCACCGTGTCGAACGTCGTCAGACCGCCGACGACCATGAGGATGACGGAGGTGACGATGGTGTTGCGCAGCTGCGGCAGGGTGATGCTGAAGAACTTTCAGACCGTTCCCGCGCCGTCGATATCGGCGGCCTGGTAGAGCACCGGCGGGACTGAACGGGCTGCGCCCTGGTAGAGGAGCGTGTGCAGGGGAGTGAACTGCCAGGCCCCGACGAACGTGAGCACGGCGATCGCGCCGGCCTGGGTGCCGAGCACGTTGCCGTCGCCGCCGAAGAAGCTGCTGAACTGCCCGGGGAGGCCGAAGTTCGGGTCGAGCAGGGCCCGCCAGAGCACGGAGACCGCGGCGGAGGAGAGCAGGAGCGGCACGAAATAGATGGCCGAGAGGATGGCCCGGTTCTTCTGGTGGCCGGCCGCCCACGTGCCGAGCAGGATGCTCAACGGCGTCTGGATGGCGACCCCGAGCAGGGTCAGTAGCGCGCTCAACCAGAGGCTCTGCATCATGACCTTGTCGCCGGCCAACTTGACCCAGTTGTCGAGGCCGTTGAACGTGGGATTGCCGAGGCCGCTCCAGCTGGTGAAGGACATCACCGCGACGCCGATCAGCGGGAGGATGGCGAAGAGCGCGAAGAACAGGGTGGCGGGGAGCGCCCAGGCGAAGCCCGGGCGGCCCGCATTGGGGCCGCCCGGGTGCCGTGGGCGCCCGGTGTCGGAGCGCGTCATGTCAGGTTCCTAGAGCGCCTGCATCGCGGCGATGAAGCCGTCGACGTCCAGCTTGCCGCTGAAGAACTGCGCGACGGCGGTGTGCATGTCGGCGGAGGCCGACTGCGGGTAGGCCTGGTCCCAGGAGAGCTGGAAGGCAGGGGCATCCTGCACCATCTTGAATTGGAATGCGGCGTAGGTCGGGTCGGCAGCCTGGTCGAGGAACTTCTCGGTCGAGGTCGTCGTCGTCAGATTGCCGATCGCGAGCTGGGCCTGCACGAACTCATCGGAGTACATGAGCTTGAGGAAATCGCGGGCGGTGTCGGGGTACCGGGTGGCCTTGATCACGGAGTAATAGTTGTTGGTGTTGCCGACGAGGTCCGCGGCGTCACCCTTTCCTCCCGTGACGGTGGGGAAGGTGGCATAGCCGAGGTTGGCGGCGGTCCAGTCCTTGTCGGCGCTCTGTTGGGTGGAGTACTCCCACGAGCCCATCAGCTCGAATGCAGCCTTGCCGGTGCGTAGCAGGGCGGGCGAACCGCCGTCGACGAAGCTGACCGAGTCGAAGTTGGAGCCGAAGGCTCCTGCGTCGATGAGGTCCTTGAGCTTGGTGAGGGCGGCGCGGCTGTCCTTGCTGTCCCACGCGCTCGAGTCGCCGCCGATTGCCTTCGTCAGCAGATCGGGGCCGGCCACCCGGTCAAACATGTACTCGTACCACATCAGTGTCGGCCACTGGTCGGCGCCACCGAGGGCGATCGGGGTGATGCCCTTGTCTTTGAGAATCTTCACGGAGGCCAGCAGGTCGTCCCAGGTTTTCGGGGATTCGATACCGGCGTCGGTGAGCACCTGCTTGTTGTTGAACAGGATGACCGGCTGGGTGCCGCGCATCGGAATGCCATACGGCACGCCGTCGATCGCGGCGGCGTTGAAGACCGAGGGGAGGAACGACGACTCGAGCTTGGGGTCGTCCTTGATCATGCCGGTCAGCGGGAGGAGCAGGTCGGCCTTCACGAACGGCTGGATGCTGCCGCCGCCCCAATTGAAGAAGATGTCGGGGGCCGACGCGGTGCTGATGATCGTCTGGAGCTTCTGCTGGTAGTTGGCGCCGGGGATGCGGTCGAGGATGACCTTGACGTCGGACGTCGCGTTGAACTTCTTGACCATTGCCTCTTCGACCGTGTTGCCGGCATCGCCATAGACGGCGACGTGGATCACGTTCTCCGGGCGGTTGCTCGCCGCTCCGCTCGCGGTGGAGCACGCGGTGAGCGTCACTCCCAGCGCGAGTACTGCTGTGCCGGCGATGGCCCGGATGAGCCACGTACTCTTGTTCGACATTGAACGCCTCTCGAAAGTTTCGGTAATCTTGCCGAAAGTGATTAGGATGGTCGGAGTCTAGGTCGCCGGTTATGTTGCGTCAAGCCACAAACCAACCGAGACTCGAATTCGACACCCCGAGAAAGGAACCTCAGATGGGAAAGACCACCGCGGAGGACTCCGAACGCGTCACCCTCGCGGCGATCTCGGCCCTCGCCGCGGTGTCGCTGTCGACCGTGTCCAAGGTGCTCAATGGGCGGGGCGACGTCGCGGCCTCGACCCGGAGCCGGGTCGAGGCGCTCCTCACGGAGCACGGCTACAGCCGCCGGGGCGACGCAGCCGCCTCGGCGCCCCTGCTCGAGCTCGTCTTCCACGAGCTCGAGAGCGTGTGGGCGATCGAGATCATCCGCGGCGTCGAGCGGGTGGCCAGGGAACACGGGATGAGCATCATCCTGACCGAGAGCGGGGACCGGCATTCGCCCGACCTCGATTGGATCGACGGGGTGATCGCCCGCAACCCGGCCGGGGTGATCCTCGTCTTCTCCGACCTCTCGGCCGGGCACAAGCAGCAGCTCGCCACCCGCGGCATCCCCTTCGTCGTCGTCGATCCGGCGGGAGACCCTGCCCCCGACGTGCCGTCGATCGGCTCGGCCAACTGGTCGGGCGGGCTCGCGGCGACCCGGCACCTGATCGACCTCGGGCACACCCGGATCGGCATGATCAGCGGCCCGTTCGACATGATGTGCTCGAGCGCACGGATCGGCGGCTATCGGGCCGCCCTCGACGCCGCGGGGATCACCTTCGACCCGGCGCTCGTGCTCGAGGGCGACTTCCACCCCGAGGGTGCCAGGCTGCGCGCACTCGAACTGCTCGAGCGTGCCGACCGCCCCACCGCCATCTTCGCCGGAAGCGACCTGCAGGCGATGGGGGTCTACGAGGCGGCCAGAGCACTCGGCCTCGCGATCCCCGCCGACCTGTCCGTCGTCGGCTACGACGACCTGCCGCTGGCCCGCTGGGTGGGCCCGCCGCTCACGACCGTTCGCCAACCGCTCACCGAAATGGCGGAGGAGGCGGCGCGGCTCGCGCTCCGGCTCCGGCGCGAACCCGGTCTCGAGGTGCAGCGGATGGACCTGGCCACGAGCCTGGTCTCGCGCCAGAGCACGGCGCGCGTCGATCAGGCGGTCGCCGGTCGGTAGTCGAAGGCCGTGACGACGGCCGGCCGGGCGGCGTCGCCGGTGGCGAACGGGCCGACAAACGTGCCCACAAAACCGCCGGCCCGTTCGGTGGTGAGCACCCCGGCATCCGTCTCGGCGACCGGGTACCTGGTGCTTCCGGCGGTCGCGACCAGCGCGACCCCTCGCCCGGACAACCGTGCCTCGAGCCGAACGCCGGCCGGGTCGGCCGCCTCGACCGGGTTGAGGCGCACGCTGCCCAGGACCCGATCGACCCCGCCGTCACGCTCGACCGCGGTCACGAGCGCGCCCGAGGGCCCCGTGCGCAACTCGAGCCGGAGCTGGAACGCCCCGCTCTGCCGCAGGGCCAGCCCCGCGGTCAGCCCGGGGGCAGGCGGGACTACCCGGATGCCGGCGCTCGCATCCGGATGCCGCCAGCGGTATCCGAGGAACGCGGCCTGTCCGGCAGAACCCAGGTCGTGGCCGGTCGGAGTCAGTCGCAATCCGCCTGGTCCGGTCTTCGCGAAACTCGCCGGGCCGCGCAGGCTCAGCCAGTGACCGGCCGGAGCCGCTGCGGAGAAGTCGTCGTGCAGCCCGGCCGAGGTCGGCATGGCCGCGCCGGGCGGAGAGTCGAAGGGCGTGCTGCCGGCCGCGCTGAGCATCCCGGCCCCCGGGTTCACGACCGGCCAGTCGTCCTCCCAGGCCACCGGAGCCAGGAAGGTCTCCCGCCCGAGCAGGTGGCCGCCGGCCCGGGGCCGCACCCCGAGGGCGAGCGCCCACCACGATCCGTCGGGGCCGTCGACGAGGTCGGCGTGGCCGACGTTCTGCACCGCGGCCGTGCGGCCGAGGTGGCGGTGGGTCAGGATCGGGTTGCCGGGGTTGCCCTCGTAGGGGCCGGTGACCCGGCGCGAGCGGGCGACCGACACGGCATGATGCTGCTCGGTGCCGCCCTCGGCCGCGACGAGGTAGAACCAGCCGTCGCGCTGGTAGAGGTGCGGCCCCTCCGCCCAGACCGCTCCGTGCAGGGCGCCGTTCCAGAGGATGTGCTCCTCCCCGACGAGCGCGCCGGCGGCCAGGTCGAGTTCTCGCAGCCAGACCTCGGTCTGACCGGGGTACGCGCCCGGTTCGACCAGCCTGCAGCCGGCCCACCAGGCCGTGCCGGCGTCGAAGAAGAGGTCCGGGTCGATGCCCCTGGCCTCGTCGATCCAGACCGGGTCCGACCAGGGGCCGGCAGGGTCGGTGGCGGTGACCAGGAAGGAGCCGTCGCGCTCGCCGCCGACGCTTGTGCAGGCCAGGTAGAAGCGACCGTCGTGATGGCGGAGGGTGGGGGCGTAGAGGCCGCCCGAGTCGGGGACCCCGGCCAGGTCGAGCTGGCCCGGCCGGTCGATCGCGTGTCCGATCGGTGTCCAGGTCACCAAGTCGGTGCTCGAGTGCAGCGGAAGGCCCGGGAAGTACTCGAACGAGGAGGTCACGAGGTAGAAGGTGTCCTCGACCCGGCACACCGATGGGTCGGGGTGCATGCCTGGCAGGACGGGATTCGAGTACGCGGTCATGCTTGACACCCTAGTGAGCGGCCATGCCGAGCGGCGCCGGGTTTGGTGGTTGTCTCCTGGCTCACAGGTGCTATATGTTGGAGCCGTCAACATAAACGGTTCGACCGGATGTCGACCCAGCGTTACAAGGAGGTGATCGGCAGTTCTGCCTCCTCGTGCGATCACAGCATTCAGAGCAGAAAGCAGATCATGACGACAACCAAGAGGCTGTTCACCATCGTTGCCACGGGAGCAGTCGCGCTCTCGCTCGCGGCATGTTCGGGCACCACCACCGGCTCCACCGGAAGCACCGGCGCGGCCATCGCCGACTGCAACGTCGGCATCTCGATGCCCACCCGCAGCCTCGAGCGCTGGATCAACGACGGTGAGGGTCTCAAGACCCAGCTCGAAGACGCCGGCTGCACCGTCGACCTCCAGTACGCCGACAACAAGACCGACCAGCAGATCAGCCAGATCCAGAACCAGGTCGCCGGTGGTGCCAAGATCCTGGTCGTTGCATCCATCGACGGCAAGGTGCTCTCGCCCGTGCTCGCCGAGGCCAAGAAGCAGGATGCCACGGTGATCGCCTATGACCGGTTGATCAACGGCACCAAGGACGTCGATTACTACGCCACCTTCGACAACTACAAGGTCGGGCAGCTGCAGGGCGAGTTCATCGAAGCCCAGCTCGGCCTGGCCGACGGCAAGGGCCCGTTCAACCTCGAGCCCTTCGCCGGCAGCCCCGACGACAACAACGCCAAGTTCTTCTTCTCCGGCGCCTGGGACGTGTTGCTGCCCTACGTCGAGAGCGGCCAGCTCGTCGTACCCAGCGGCAAGGCGCCCAAGTCCAACGACGAGTGGACGACGCTCGGCATCCAGGGCTGGGCTTCTGACAAGTCCCAGGCCGAGATGGACAACCGTCTCTCCTCGTTCTACGGCAACGGCGCGAAGGTCAACGTCGTGCTCTCGCCCAACGACAGCCTGGCCGTCGGGATCGAAGCCTCGCTCAAGTCCGCGGGCTACAAGCCCGGCGCTGACTACCCGCTGATCACCGGGCAGGACGCCGACAAGGCCAACGTCAAGGCGATCCTCGATGGCGCCCAGTCGATGACCGTCTGGAAGGACACCCGCACCCTGGGCAAACAGGTCTTCACCATGATCCAGTCCATCGCGGCGGGCGACACGGTCGAGGTCAACGACACCAAGACCTATGACAACGGCAAGAAGGTCGTGCCGTCGTTCCTGCTCGCCCCCGAGGTCGTCACCAAGGACGACGTGCAGACCAAGCTCATCGATTCCGGGTTCATCAAGGCCTCGGACGTCGGCCTCTAGGTCGACTCCCCGGGTGGCGGGGCCGGCCGGTCCCGCCACCATTTCGGCACGCTGCACCACCGATGAAACACGCTGACAGGAGCGCCAGTCATGAATGGTCCGATTCTTCGGATGCTCGGCATCGAGAAGGACTTCAGTGGGGTCAAAGCCCTCGACGGGGTCTCGATCGAAGTGGAACGCGGCAAGGTCCACGGCATTTGCGGGGAGAACGGGGCCGGGAAGTCCACGCTGATGAAGGTGCTCAGCGGCGTCTACCCGCACGGCAGTTACGACGGCAGGATCGAATTCGAGGGCGAGGAAGCCGCCTTCCGCTCGATCAACGACAGCGAAGCCGTCGGCATCGTCATCATCCACCAGGAACTCGCCCTGAGCCCGTACCTCTCTATTGCGGAGAACATCTTCCTCGGCAACGAGAACTCGAAGCGCGGCGTCATCGACTGGAACAAGACAAACCTCGAGGCGTCGAGCCTGCTCGCGAGGGTCGGGCTCGACGAGAACCCGGCCACCAAGGTACTCGAACTCGGCGTTGGCAAGCAGCAGCTCGTCGAAATCGCCAAGGCCCTCTCCAAGCGGGTCAAGCTGCTCATCCTCGACGAACCGACCGCCGCGCTCAACGACGAAGACTCCGACCACCTGCTCGACCTGATCGAACACCTCCGCGGGCAGGGCATCACCTGCATCATCATTTCCCACAAGCTCAAGGAGATCCGCCGGATCGCAGACACCGTCACGGTGATCCGTGACGGTAAGACGATCGAGACGATCGACATGCACGGCCCGGATGCCACCCAGGCCCGGATCATCCGCTCAATGGTGGGCCGCGACCTGAACAGCATGTTCCCGCCGCGCGAACCCAAGATCGGCGCGGAGATCCTCCGGGTCGAGGACTGGACGGTCTACCACCCGGTCGACACGGCACGCAAGGTCGTCGACAACGCCTCCTTCACGGTGCGGGCCGGCGAGGTGGTCGGCTTCGCCGGACTGATGGGGGCCGGCCGCACCGAACTCGCAATGAGCCTGTTCGGCCGCTCCTACGGCACCAACATCTCCGGTCGGGTCTACAAGAACGGCGAGGAAATCTCCGTGCGGACCGTCGACGAGGCCATCCGGAATGGGATCGCCTATGCCACCGAGGACCGCAAGAAATACGGCCTCAACCTGATCGGCGACATCACCGTCAACGTCTCGGCCGCGGCCCTGGCCACCCTCGCGAAGTACGGGGTGATCGACCGCCACCGGGAATACAAGGTCGCCGAGAGCTACCGCACCCGGATGAATATCAAGGCGCCGACCGTCTCGGCCATCACCGGCAAACTCTCCGGCGGCAACCAGCAGAAGGTGGTGCTGTCGAAGTGGATCTTCGCCGGCCCCGACATCCTCTTCCTCGACGAACCGACGCGTGGAATCGACGTCGGCGCCAAGTACGAGATCTACGGAATCATCAACGAACTCGCCGCCGCCGGCAAAGCCGTCGTCGTCATCTCCTCTGAACTGCCGGAGCTGCTCGGCATCTCCGACCGCATCTATGCGATCTCCGACGGCCGGATCACCGGCGAAGTCGCCGGCGTCGACGCCACCCAGGAATCCCTCATGCACTACATGACCGCGGGAAAGGACTAAACCGCAATGACAACCACCACTCCCGCCAAGCGCAAGCCGCGGCTGGCCATCAACTTTCGCCAGTACGGAATCCTCGCCGCCCTGGTCGTCATCGTCGTGCTGTTTCAGGTGCTCACCAACGGGCGCCTGCTGCTGCCGGGCAACGTCAACAATCTGATCCAGCAGAACGCGTACGTGCTGATCCTCGCCGTCGGCATGGTGGTGGTGATCATCGCCGGCCATATCGACCTGTCGGTCGGGTCGGTGGTCGCCATGGTCGGTGCGGTCTCGGCGATCGCCACGAACGTGTGGGGCCTTCCCTGGTGGGCGTCCGTGCTGCTCGCCCTGCTCGTCGGTGCGCTGGTCGGGGCCTGGCAGGGTTTCTGGGTGGCGTTCGTGGGCATCCCCGCCTTCATCGTGACGCTGGCCGGAATGCTCATCTTCCGAGGTCTCACCCTCGTCCTGCTGACCGGCGGCACCATCAGCGGGCTTCCCGACCAGTTCACCGCGATCGGGGCCGGCTGGCTGCCGGGCTTCCTTGGTGAACTCGGTGGACGCGACGTGCTGACCCTGGGTCTCGGGCTGGTCACCTGCGTGGCGCTCGTGCTGCAGCAGCTGCGCACCCGGGCGACCCTCCGCCGGCTGGAGTTGCCCCGCGAGACGCTCACCCAGCTCTGGCTGAAGAACGGCATCGCGATCGTCGCCATCATGTGGCTGGCTTGGCTCCTGTCGGGATACAGTGGCACTCCGATCATCCTGATCATCCTTGCCGTGCTGATCCTGCTCTACACGTTCATGCTCAACCAAACCGTGTTCGGCCGGCACGTGTACGCCATCGGCGGCAACCTGTTCGCCGCCATGATGAGCGGCGTGAAGACGAAGTGGGTCAACTTCTACGTCTTCGTCAACATGGGCGTGCTCGCCGGCCTGGCAGGGGTCGTCAGCACGGCCCGCGCGGGCGGCGCCGTGGCATCCGCCGGCCAGAACTACGAATTGGATGCCATCGCGGCCGTCTTCATCGGCGGTGCCGCGGTGCAGGGAGGCATCGGCACGGTCGTCGGGGCCATAGTCGGCGGCCTGGTGATGGGCGTCCTCAACATGGGCCTCTCGATCCTCTCGGTCGACGCGGCGTGGCAGATGGCGATCAAGGGGCTTGTGCTTCTGCTCGCGGTCGCCTTCGACATCTTCAACAAGCGCCGCAGCGGCGGACGCTGATTCGGCGGGCGGCCACCGATAGGATATGTTCATGTCTCAAACAAATAGGCCGACGCCGGACCCCGGTCGCTCGGAATTCGACAAGATGGTGGCGGGGGACTGGTACCGGTACCGCTCCGGCCCCGAGCTCGCCGAGCTGACCATCGGCACCCAGCGCACCTGCCGGCAGATCACCGCCCTCTTCGACGAGGACAGGGATGCCGCCCAGGAACTGTTCACCGGGATGCTCGGCACGGCCGGCGAGGGCGTCGACTTCCGGCCGCCGCTCTACCTGGACTACGGCTCGCGCCTGCACGTGGGGTCCGGCACCTTCATCAACGCCGACTTCCTCGCCCTCGGCGGTGGGGAGATCACGATCGGGAAGAACGTGCTCGTCGGGCCGAGCGCACGCCTCTACACCCCGATCCACGCCCTTGACGTCGGCGAACGCCGGGCCGGCTACGAACGGGTGCTGCCGATCCGGATCGGCGACGACGTCTGGCTCGGCGGGAACGTCGTCGTCTGCCCCGGTGTCACGATCGGCGCCGGCAGTGTCATCGGCGCCGGCTCCGTGGTCACCAGGGATGTGCCGCCGGGTGTCATCGCCGTCGGCAACCCGGCCCGCGTCATCCGCACCCTCGCCGAGGCCGCCGAGGCCGCCGAGGCCGAGGAGGCCGAGCAGGCCGAGCAGGCCGAGCAGGGCCGGTCTGAGCCGGACCCGGGCGCACCCGCACGGTAGCCTGCACGACCTGACCGGATGCCGCGCACGGCCTGATGCGGCAGACTGTGCCACGAGGGATTCGAGGGGTTCATGGCGAGCATTCACGACGTGGCGCGGGTGGCCGGCGTGTCGATCAGCACGGTGTCCTATGCGCTTTCCGGCAAGCGTTCCATCGCGGAGTCGACCCGGCTCCGCATCAACAATGCCGTGGAACAGTTGGGCTACCGGCCCAACGCGGGAGCGCGCATGCTTGCCGGGACGCGCACCAACATCTTCGCGCTGACCGCGCCGTTCCATGCGGAGACCTACGCGCCTGCGCACATGGCCTTCGTGCTCGCCGTGGCGCAGGCCTCCCGCGCCCACGACTACGACGTGCTGCTGCTCACCCAGGATGAGGCCACCAGCGGACTGCGGCGAGTCGCCTCCAGCCGCCTTGTCGACGGCATCATCGTGCTCGACGTCGCGGCCGACGACGACCGGGTGGGGGTGATCAGGAAGCTCGGCACGCCGGCCGTCTTCATCGGGGTTCCGCGGGACGCCGAGGGGCTGGTCTGCGTGGACCTCGATTTCGAAGCCGCGGCGGCCCTGGCGATCAGTCGCCTCGCCGACGCCGGCCACCGGGCGATCGGGCTCATCGGCCACTCTCCCGGCGTGTATGCGCGCGGCTCCAACTTTCCGCCCCGGTTCCGGGACGGCTTCTTCCGCGCTGCGGCGGCGCGGGGAATCGGAACGGCGTTCGCCATGCCCGAGCGTGACGGGTCGAGCGTGCGAGCGGCCGTCGACGAGCTCTACCGGGCGCTGCCGGGGATGACCGCCCTCGTGCTGCACTGCGAAGAGGCGGTGCAGGCGGCCGTGATGGACATCCTGCGCGAACGCGGGTTGCGCGTGCCGGAGGACCTGTCGGTGATCTCAGCCTGCGCGAGCTTCGAGACGGATCACTTCGAGCCTGCCCTCGACACCATCCCCCTGGTCGCGGCCGACTCCTGCACGCGGGCAGTGGAGCTGGCGATCGAGCAGGTCGCCGGACCGATCGCCCCCCGGGTCGAGCTCGTGCCGCCGCGCTACCTCGAGCGCGGATCGATCGCGCCTCCCGCCCCCCTCCGCTGACGCCAACCGAGCCCCCTCGCGCGGATATGTTGCAATTCTCCACAAACCCCTTGCGCGCGCGTCCCCCCGCCCTTATGCTTCAAAGCGACCCACTGTCGAAGCGTTTCGGCAGGCGATAGGCACTGCAACTATCGAAGCGTTTCGATTGCGTTTCGCTCAGGGTTTCGGGGCGGCCGGCGTCGCCCACTACAAGGAGGTAGAACGTGAGATTAGGTAAGCGCACTCTCGCCGTCGTGGCGATGGCGGCAACGGCGGCCCTGTTGTCGGGCTGTGTAAACGGCGGGGGCGGCGGCGCGGCGGACGACGCGAGCAAGACCCTCACCCTGTGGGACTTCGAGAGCGACACGAGCGCGATGGGCATCGCCTGGAACCAGGCGATCAAGACCTTCGAGAAGGAGACCGGCGCGAAGGTCAAGTTCGAGGCCAAGAGCTTCGAGCAGATCCGCTCGACCGCGAGCCAGGTGCTCAACTCGGACAAGGCCCCAGACGTGCTCGAGTACAACAAGGGCAACGCGACCGCCGGGCTCCTGGCCAGCCAGGGCCTGCTGAGCAACCTCGACGACGCCGTCAAGAAGTACGGCTGGGCCGACAAGCTCGCACCGTCGCTGCAGACCACGGCGAAGTATGACGAAAACGGCATCATGGGCTCCGGCTCCTGGTACGGCGTGCCCAACTACGGCGAATTCGTCGAGGTCTATTACAACAAGGACATGTTCGCGAAGTACAACATCGCTATCCCGACCACGCAAGCCGAATTCGAGGCGGCGCTCAAGACCTTCGCCGACGCCGGGATCACCCCGCTGGCCGAGTCGGCCGCCGAGTACCCGCTGGGCCAGCTCTGGTACCAGCTCGCCCTCACCAAGGCCGACCGAAGCTTCGTCGACGACTACCAGCTCTACAAGGGCAAGGTCGACTGGCAGGGCAAGGAACTGAGCTACGCCACGGAGACCATCAAGGACTGGACCGACATCAGCAAGGACGCCAGCGGCACCAAGGCAGAGGATGCCGGCACCGCCTTCATCGCCGGCACCAACCCGATCTTCTTCTCCGGCAGCTGGTGGTACAACCGCTTCACGACCGAGGTCAAGGGGTTCGACTGGGGCACCTTCCTCTACCCCGGCGCGAAGATGTCGCCCGGCTCCGCCGGCAACATGTGGGTCGTCCCGGAGAACGCGAAGAACAAGGACCTCGCGGCGAAGTTCATCGACATCACCATGCGACCGGAGATCCAGGCCCTGATCGGCAACAACGGCGGCGTGCCCGTCGCGGCGAACGCGGCAGACATCACCGACCCGAAGAGCAAGGAACTGATCGACAACTTCAACACCCTCACCGGTGAAGACGGCATCGCGTTCTACCCCGACTGGCCCACCCCGACCTTCTACGACCAGCTCAACGCCGGCCTGCAGGAGCTCATCAACGGAACCAAGTCGTCCAAGGACGTGCTGACCCAGCTCGGCGGCCAATACGAAGACGGCATCAAGGACATCAAGAAGTAGTCCTCCCGGCCGCTGAATTGCGGAGAAAACACCCTTGACTCGAGGGTGAAGGTGTTTTCTCCGCAACTCGGGGCGGCTCGAGGCCCTCGTGGGGTCTCGACACGCTCGACCACCGGGCGCGAGGCCCGACCACCGAACTCAAGAAAGGCACGACGATGGCCACACCAGCCCCGTTTGCCGGCACGAAGACCGCCTCGCGGAAGGCGCCCGCGGGCGCCGCCCCGATCACCAGCCTCATCCCCGGGGCGACCGGCCGTGGCTTCTGGATCTACCTTCTGCCCGGCCTGCTCCTCCTCACCATCATCGTTCTCATCCCGCTGGGCTGGAACCTGTACCTGACCTTCACCTCCTACCGCGGCATCCGCCCGCCGGTCTGGAACAACTTCGAGAACTGGACGAAGCTGTTCGGTGACGACGTCTTCTGGACCTCGTTCGGCAACTCGGTGGCGATGATCGTCGCGATGGTGATCGTGCCGACGCTGCTCGGCCTCGTGCTCGCGGCCATGCTCTTCGACCTGGTAGGCAAGAAGTTCGGCAGCAGGATCGCCAGCTTCCTCCGCGCCACCTACTACCTGCCGCAGATCCTCCCCGTGGTCATCGCGGCGATCGTGATCGGCTGGATCCTCCGCCCCGAGAACGGCGCGCTCAACCAGGTGCTCGGCGCCGTCGGCCTCGAGTCGCTCCAGCACAACTGGCTCGGCAGCCCCGACACGGCCCTCGCGAGCATCATGGTGATCATGGTCTGGGTGCAGCTCGGCTACCCGATCGTCATCTTCATGGCCGCGCTGCAACGCGTCGACCCCGAGCTGTACGAAGCCGCCGAACTCGACGGGGCCAACTGGTTCCAGCGGTTCCAGGCCATCACGGTCGGCATCATCCGGCCCGAGATCTTCGTCGTCACCCTCACCTGCACGATCGCCGCCCTCAAGGTGTTCGGCCCGATCTACGCGCTCACCCGCGGCGGCCCCGGAACGTCCACGATCGTGCCCAGCTACTACTCGTACAGCGAGTTCTTCCAGAACCAGCAGGTCGGCTACGGCGCCACGATCGCGACGGCACTCACCGTCGTGGTCGCGATCGTCGCGATCGTGTTCATCACTTTCCAGACCCGGCTCGAGCGCCGGGACGAGGAGCGCTAGAAATGTCCAGCCTGACCGAGAAACTCCGCCCCGCCCGTGCCGTGGCACCCCGACCCCCGAGACTGCCGAAGGTGCGCACCCGCAAGTCGGCAGGCGACTGGGTCATCCTGGTCGTCGCGATCCTGATCGGCTTCTTCATCGCCGTCCCGTTCCTGATGATCCTGGTCAACTCGTTCAAGTCGCCCGCCGACTACAACAGCTCAGGCCCGCTCACCCTGCCGACCAACCTCTACTTCGACGGCATCGTCAACTTCTGGACCCGGGTGAACTTCCCGGAGAAGCTCTGGAACAGCATCCTGATCTCCACCGTCGTGGCGGTCGCCGCGGTGGGCATCTCGATGTTCAACGCCTTCGCGATCGGGATCGGCCGGGTGCGCGGACGCACCTGGATCGTCGTGCTCGTGCTGCTGGCCAACATGGTGCCGCAGGAGGCCCTGCTCTACCCGCTGTACTACATGTTCAAGCAGGTCGGCCTGTACGACAACGTCTGGGCCGTGATCATCATCTTCACAGTCATCCAGAGCGCGTTCGGCACCTACCTGCTCGCCTCGGTCTACGGCACCTTCCCCAGGGAACTGCTCGAGGCCGCGTCGCTCGACGGGGCGAGCCGCTGGCAGATCCTCTGGCGGGTCGTCTACCCGATCAGCCGGCCGACGCTCTCGGTGCTTCTGATCTTCTTCTTCATCTGGACCTGGAACGAATTCCTCATTCCGTTGACCTTCCTGGTCAGCAACGCGAACCAGACCGTGCCCGTGGCGATCAGCGTGCTGCAGGGCGACCGGCTGATGGACGTCACCACCACGAGCGCCTCGGCACTGCTCGGCCTGCTGCCGACGCTCATTTTCTTCCTCATTTTCCAACGCACGCTGACGCGTGGCATCACCGCGGGAGCAGTCAAGTAATCATGAAGTTCACCGATGGATTCTGGCATGTCCGCCCCGGCGTGACCCCCCTCTACGCCCAGGAGGCGTACGACCTCGAAACAGTGACGGATGCGGGCCCCGACGGTGACGCGCTGCGAATCGACGCGCCGACCAGGGTCATCGCCCACCGTGGCGACGTGCTCAACCGGGCGCTGCTCTCGGTGACGCTCTCGTCACCGCTGCCCGGCATCATCCGGGTGCGGGTGGCCAAGGACACCGGCGGTCACACCGAGCCCGGTTTCGAGCTCGACGGCCAGACCCGCGGCAGCGGCACCGTCACCGTCGACGACACGGGCGGATCGGTGACCAGCGGTCCCCTGACCGCCCGGATCGACCGCGGCAGCCCCTGGAACCTCCGGTTCGAGGCCGACGGGCGCACCCTCACCCAGAGCGGTGCGAAGTCGATCGGCCACATCTCGCTCGCGGCCGGAGCCCCCATCGCCGCGGAACCCACCGGGGTCTCCGGCGTCACCGCGACCGGGCTCGCCCCGGCATCCGCGTACACGCACGCCCGGCTCGGGCTCGGCGTCGGCGAACTCGTCTACGGGCTCGGCGAACGGTTCGGCCCGCTCGTGAAGAACGGCCAGACCGTCGACATCTGGAACGCCGACGGCGGCACCTCGAGCGAACAGTCCTACAAGAACATCCCGTTCTACCTCACCAACCGGGGCTACGGCGTGCTCGTCAACCACCCGGAGCACGTCTCGTTCGAGGTGGGCAGCGAATCGGTCGAACAGGTGCAGTTCTCGGTCGCCGGCGAGCACCTCGAGTACCTCGTGATCTACGGGCCGACGCCCAAGGAGATCCTCAGCCGCTACACCGCGCTGACCGGGCGCCCAGCCCAGGTGCCGGCCTGGTCGTACGGCCTGTGGCTGTCGACCTCGTTCACCACCAAGTACGACGAGGCCACGGTGAACTCCTTCATCGACGGCATGGCCGAGCGGGATCTGCCGCTCTCGGTCTTCCACTTCGACTGCTTCTGGATGCGCGAATTCAACTGGACCGACTTCGAATGGGACCCCCGCGTCTTCCCCGACCCTGAGGGCATGCTCGCCCGCCTGCACGGCAGGAACCTGCACGTGAGCGCGTGGATCAACCCGTACATCGCCCAGCGCGCCCCGATCTTCGCCGAGGCCCAGGCCGCCGGCTACCTCGTGAAGAAGGCCAATGGCGACGTCTGGCAGTGGGACTTCTGGCAGGCCGGCATGGGCCTGGTCGATTTCACCAACCCGGATGCCGTGACCTGGTTCCAGGGCAAGCTGCGCCGCCTGCTCGACCAGGGCGTCGACGCGATCAAGACCGACTTCGGCGAGCGGATCCCTCTCGACGTCGTCTGGCACGACGGTTCCAGCCCCGAGCGGATGCACAACTGGTACACCCAGCTCTACAACGCAGCCGTGTTCGAGGTGCTCCAGGAGCGCCGCGGCACGGGCGACGCGGTGCTCTTCGCCCGCTCGGCCACCGTCGGCGGCCAGAAGCAGCCCGTGCACTGGGGCGGGGACAACTCCTCCAGCTACGAGTCGATGGCCGAGACCCTGCGCGGCGGGCTCTCCCTCGCCCTCTCCGGCTTCGGGTTCTGGAGCCACGACATCGGCGGCTTCGAGGGCATGCCCAACGCGGCCGTGCTCAAGCGCTGGCTCGCCTTCGGGCTCATGTCCAGCCACTCCCGGCTGCACGGCTCCACCAGTTACCGGGTGCCGTGGCTCTTCGACGACGGCACCGAGGCGCCGGGGCAGAGCGCCGTCGACGTCACCCGCCGGTTCACGAAACTCAAGCTCTCGCTGATGCCGTACCTCTACGAGGTCGGCCTCGAGGCGCACCGCACCGGCATCCCGTTCATGCGGCCGATGCAGCTCGAATTCGCCGGCGACCCTGCGGTCGACTACCTCGACCGCCAGTACCTGCTCGGCCACGACCTGCTCGTCGCCCCGGTGTTCAGCGAGGCCGGCGACGTGTCGTACTACCTGCCGGCCGGAACGTGGACGAACTACCTGACCGGCGAGACCGCCACCGGCCCGGCCTGGCGCCGGGAGACGCACGCGTTCGACAGCATCCCGCTCTGGGTGCGGGAGGGTGCCGTGCTCGCGACCGGGGCCAGGGACGATGTCCCGGACTACGACTTCACCGAGAACGTTCTGCTCACCGTCTACCCGGGCGGAGCGCCGACGCGCACCGTGCGGGTGTCGAATCCGCTCGGCACCATCGTCGTGACCTTTACGATTGTGGATAACGGCGACGGTGTCACCGTGCACTGCGACTCGACCGCGGCATTCCGCGCTCGGCGCGTGGGAGGCGACACCACGAAATCCGCCCACGGAAAGGCAACCCTCTCATGACCGTTTCCCGCCAGGGCAACCCCGACTACCGCGACTCCGGGCTCGAGTTCCCGGAGGGCTTCATCTTCGGTTCGGCCACCGCCGCGTACCAGATCGAGGGCGCGTTCGACGAGGACGGCCGGGGTCCGTCGATCTGGGACACCTTCAGTCATACCCCGGGCAAGGTCGAGAACGGCGACACCGGCGACAAGGCCAGCGACCACTACCACCACCTCGAGGAAGACCTCGACCTGATGGAGTCCCTCGGGCTGCACGCGTACCGGTTCTCGATCGCCTGGTCGCGCATCCAGCCGACCGGCCGCGGCCCGGCCAACGAGAACGGTCTCGCGTTCTACGGGCGCCTCGTCGACGGGCTACTGGCCCGCGGCATCCGCCCGATCGCGACCCTCTACCACTGGGACCTGCCGCAGGCGCTCGAGGACGAGGGCGGCTGGACCAACCGGGACACCGCGTATGCTTTCGCCGACTACGCGCGCATCATGGGCGAGGCCCTCGGCGACCGGATCGACACCTGGACCACTCTCAACGAGCCGTGGTGCTCCGCCTACCTCGGTTACGCCTCCGGCGCGCACGCGCCGGGCCGCACCGACGACGCGGCGGCGCTCACCGCGGTGCACCACCTCAACCTCGCGCACGGCCTCGCGATCACCGAGCTCAAGAAGGTCGTCACCAACGACCCCGACTTCTCGATCACGCTCAACCTGCACGTCATCCGCGGCGAGGGCGAGACCGGACCCGAAGCGGTGCGGCAGATCGACGGCCTCGGCAACCGGGTCTTCCTCGGCCCGCTCCTGACCGGTGAGTACCCGGCGGATGTCCAGGCCGACACCGCGGGCATCACCGACTGGTCGTTCGTGCGGCCCGGTGACACCGAGATCATCCACCAGCCGCTCGACGTGCTCGGCGTCAACTACTACTCCACGACGCTCGTGCGGCTCTGGGACGGCGTCTCGCCGCGCCAGCACTCCGACGGGCACATGGATGTCGGCGCCTCGCCGTGGCCCGGCGCCGAGCGGGTCGAGTTCCTCGCCCAGCCCGGCCCCTACACGGAGATGGGCTGGAACATCGAGCCGGCCGGCCTGGAAGAGCTGCTGGTCAAGCTGCGCGACGAATTTCCCGGCCAGCCGCTGATGATCACCGAGAACGGCGCGGCCTTCGCCGACGTCGTCGTGCAGGAACCGACCGGCCCTGCCGTGCACGACCTGGAGCGCACCGACTACCTTCGCCGGCATTTCACGGCCGCCCACCGGGCGATCCAGCGCGGCGTCGACCTGCGCGGCTACCAGGTCTGGTCGTTCATGGACAACTTCGAGTGGGCCTACGGCTACTCCAAGAGGTTCGGCATCGTCTACATCGACTACGACACCGAGGCACGCATCCCCAAGGACAGCGCGCTCTGGTACCGGAGCCTCGTGTCGACCGGCATCATCCCGGAGGGCTAGGGGCGGGACGCTAACCTGAGGGCAACCGAGTGGAATGGAAAGCAGTGCAGGGGAGCAACCATGACGATGTGCGCCGGCACAACCTGTCGGCGATCCTCCGCATCGTCCACCGCAACGGGCCGACCTCCCGCGCGCAGCTGACCCGGTTGACCGGCCTGAACCGGTCCACGATCGCCGCCCTCGTCGGCGAGCTCGGCCAGCTCGGCCTCGCCGGCGAACGCGACCCGGATTCCACCAACCAGGTGGGCCGGCCGAGCCCGGTGGTGTTCTGCGCCGAGCAGGTCGTGGCGCTGGCTGTGAACCCCGAGATCGACGCCGTCACGATCGGGATCGTGGGCCTCGACGGCACCGTGCACCGGCGCATCCGCTACCCGACCGAACGCTCGCCCAGCGCGAGCGAGGCCGTGAACATCGCCGGCGCGGTGATCGAGGGGATGCGCGGGGAACTGGACTCCCGGTTCCGGGTGGTCGGGATCGGCGTCGCCGTGCCGGGCCTCGTGCGCGCCCACGACGGCCTGGTGCGCCTCGCCCCGCACCTCGGCTGGACCGACGAACCGCTCAAGGAGATGCTCGAACAGCTGACCGGGTTCCCGGTCTTCGCCGCCAACGACGCCAGCCTCGGCGCGCTCGCCGAACAGTACTTCGGAGCGGGCAAGGGCATCACCGACCTGATCTACCTCAACGGCGGAGCGAGCGGCATCGGCGGCGGCATGATCGTCGGCGGCAACCCCGTCGGCGGCATCGCCGGTTACGCGGGCGAGTTCGGTCACACCCGGGTGAGCGGCGGCTCCCGCACCGACTCCGCCGGGATCACGGGCACCCTCGAGGCCGAGGTGACGCGGGAGGACCTGCTCGGGGTGCTCGGGCTCGAGAGCGCGGATGCCGACGAACTGGAACAGGCCCTGCTCGCCTCCGACTCGCCCCAGGTCAGGGACGAGGTCAACCGGCAGCTGGACTTCCTCGCGGTGGCCCTGGCCGGCGCCATCAACATCCTCAACCCGCAGCTGGTCGTGCTCGGCGGGTTCCTGGCCGCGCTGTTCGCCGTCGACCCCGACCGGTTGCGCGCCGCCGTGGCGTCGATGACACTCGTGTCCTCGTTCGGCAGCGTGCGGGTCAGCGCGGCGGAACTGGGCTCCAACCTGCTCATGATCGGCGCGGCCGAGCTGGCCTTCGAGGGGTTGCTCGACGACCCGAGCGGCGTGCCGACCTCCTGAGCACCTGACCTGGTTCGACCGCCTGTCCCGCCTGCCGGCACGATGCGCGATCCGGCCGTTTCGCGCAATCTTCGGCGCGGATCCCGGCCGGGGGAATAGGAACGGCCGTGACCCGCTTGTCCCAGAGAGCGGCTCCGTGTTCCGCTGCCGGTAGCGTCGCCCGAGACTCGGTGCCCGAACGCCGTCTCCAGCCCCTGTCAGCCCGCCCAGCCGGCCCCACCAGACATCTCCCCATCGACACCGAGGAACTCCACTTCGTGACTACCGCCGTCATTCCCGTGATCACCCAGGCCCAGCTCCGGTCGACCGCCCCGCACCCCGGGGACGCCCTCACCCGGCGCCAGCGCCTCGTCTACGTGCTCGTGCTCGGCGCGCTCACCGCGCTCGGACCGTTCACGATCGACCTGTACCTGCCTGCCTTCCCGACCCTGCAGAACGAGCTCGGTGTCTCGGCCGCGGCCATCCAGCTCACCCTCACCGGCACGATGATCGGCTTCGGCTTCGGCCAGCTCATCGTCGGCCCGTGGAGCGACAAGGTCGGCCGCAGGCTGCCGCTGATGCTCGCGACCGGGTTCCACATCCTCGCCAGCGTCGGCGCGGCGCTCTCCCAGGACATCGTCTGGCTGGGCGTCTTCCGCCTGCTGCAGGGCTTCGGCGCGGCGGCCGGCGCCGTCGTCGCCCTCGCCATGGTGCGCGACCTGTTCGGCGGCAAGCCGCTGGTGCGGATGCTGTCCCGCCTCGCCCTGATCAGCGGCCTCGCACCCGTGCTCGCCCCGGTCATCGGTTCCCAGTTGCTGCTCGTGATGAGCTGGCGCGGGATCTTCTGGGTGCTCGCCGCCTACGGCGCCGTCGTCATCCTGGCCGTCGCGTTCTGGATCGTCGAGACACTGCCCGCCGCCGAACGGCACACGGCCGGGCACAACACCCTCGCCCAGCGTTACCGGGCCGTGCTCAGCGACCGCATCTTCGTCGGCGTCGCGATCATCGGCGCCATGACGTTCACCGGGCTGTTCTCCTACCTCTCCGCCTCGTCGTTCCTGTTCCAGGAGGTCTACGGGTTCAGCGCGCAGCAGTACGGCATCCTCTTCGCCGTCAACTCGCTCGGCATCGTCACCGGCGTGCAGCTGAGCTCACGGCTGATGCACCGGTTCAACATCGGCCCGCAGTGGATCGTGGCGGTCTCGACGGTGGTGCTGGTCATCACCTCGGCCGCCATCGTGCTGCTCGACCTGGCCGGCGCCGGGCTCTGGGGCACCCTGGTGCCGCTCTGGTTCTTCATCGCGGCCTGCGGGTTCACCCTGCCGAGCGTGCAGGTGATCGCCCTGAGCGCACACGGGCACGAGGCGGGCACCGCCGCGTCCCTGCTCGGCGCCGCGAACTTCGGCGTCGCCGGCCTGATCTCACCGATCGTCGGCCTGCTCGGGGTGGGCAACGCCATCCCGATGGGCGCGGTGATGGGAACGACCGCCCTGATCGCGATCATCGCGCTGTGGACCGTCGTGCGCCCGCGCTCCGTGCCCGCCCTGGAGCACTGAACCCCGCGCTCGGGCCCCCACGCCGGTTCCCGGCCCCCGCCCGTGCCCGACCTAGGATTGACGGATGACCGACGACAGATCCCCGGAGACCGCCGCCGCCCCCGCGGCACGCCGCATCGCCCGGCGCTGGCCGCTCGTGAGCGCGCTGGCCGCCGTCGCCCTGGCATTCGGGCTCGGAGCCCTCATCGTCTACCGGGACAACGGCAGGCCGCTGCGGATCGACGCCGCCTGGATGGACGAGATCATCGAGCACCGCGCTCCCGTCTGGGAGTACCTGTCCCTGGCGATGAACTTCCTCGGAGCCGGCATCGCGGGCGTGGTCGTCATCCCCGTGCTCATCCTCGCCGTTTTCCTCCTGCTCCGGCGAAAGTGGGCGGCCGGGTACTTCCTCGCGGCGACGATCGTGAGCAGCGGGCTCGTGCAGCTGCTGAAGAACCTGTTCGGACGCGCCAGGCCGGAGGACATGCTGGTGACCAGTGACTTCGGCTCATTCCCGTCGGGCCACGTGGCCAACGCCGCGACCATGGTCGTCTGCCTGGCCATCCTCTTCCCGCGGGTCTGGGTCTGGCTGGCCGGTGCGCTCTACACCGCGGTGATGATGGTCAGCCGCACCTACCTCGGCGCACACTGGCTCACCGACACCATCGGCGGTCTGCTCCTCGGCGTGGGGGTGGCCGTGCTGCTGTGGGCGCCGGTCGCCGCGAAACTCGACGGCGAACGGCACCTCGCGGCGCAGCATCCGTCACGCGGTCGAATTCGACGGAGAAATGCCGAGAACGACGCCTGAAACACCCCAAAACGCCGCTTTTTCGTAAAATCTCCGTCGAATTCGACGGGATGCGGGGCAGACAGGGGCGGATGCCGCAGGGTAGCGTCGTGCCATGAGAATCCTCCTTGTCGGGGCGGGCGGCGTCGGAGACGCGTTCGCGAAGATCATCGCCCGCCGCTCGTTCTTCGAGCACGTCATCGTCTGCGACTACGACCTCGCCCGGGCGGAGCGCACCGTTGCGACCGTCGCGGCCAAGCACGGCCCCGACATCGCGAGCCGATTCACGGCCGCGCAGATCGACGCCGGCGACCCGGACCGGGTCGCAGCGGTGGCGAAGGAACACCGGGCAACGCACGTGATGAACGCGGTCGAACCCAAGTTCGTGCCGACGATCTTCGCCGGGGCGCTCGCCGCCGGCTGCGACTACCTCGACATGGCCGCGAGCCTGTCCGAGCCGCACCCGACCCACCCGTACACGGAGACCGGCGTCAAACTCGGCGACGACCAATTCGCGCTCGCCGCCGACTGGGAGACCGCCGGCCGCCTCGCCCTGGTGGGGATGGGCGTGGAGCCGGGCCTCTCGGATGTCTTCGCCCGCTACGCCTCCGACCACCTGTTCCGCGAGATCGACGAGCTCGGCACCCGCGACGGCGCCAACCTGGTGGTGCGCGACGAGGCAGGCAACGAGATCTTCGCACCTTCCTTCAGCATCTGGACCACGATCGAGGAGTGCCTGAACCCGCCGGTGATCTTCGAGAAGGACCGCGGCTGGTTCACCACCGAACCGTTCAGCGAACCGGAGATGTTCGACTTCCCCGAGGGCATCGGCCCGGTTGAGTGCGTCAACGTCGAGCACGAGGAGGTGCTGCTGATGCCGCGCTGGCTCGACGCGAAGCGGGTCACCTTCAAGTACGGGCTCGGCGAGGAGTTCATCGGCGTGCTCAAGACGCTGCACCTGCTCGGCCTGGACAGCGTCGAACCGGTGCGGGTGCGGAGCGCCACCGGCCCGGCGATGGTCGCCCCGCGCGACGTCGTCGCCGCCAGCCTGCCCGACCCGGCCACGATCGGCCCGCGGATGACCGGCAAGACCTGCGCCGGGGTATGGGTCACGGGAACCGGGATCGACGGCGAGCCGCGCGAGGTCTACCTCTACCACGTGAGCGACAACGAGTGGACGATGCGCGAGTACGACGCGCAATGCGTGGTCTGGCAGACCGCACTCAACCCGGTGATCGCGCTGGAACTGCTCGCGGCCGGCACCTGGGGCGGCATCGGCGTGCTCGGCCCGGAGGCCCTCGACGCGAAGCCGTTCCTCGACCTGATGAGCGCCCCGATCGAGGAGGGCGGCTACGGCGAGGCCTGGGGGATGGAGGACCGGCTGGCCCCGCGCCCATGATCAACGGCGACGTCTCCTTCTGGTGGAACCAGATCGGCCGCGGCGCCACGCGCCCGCCGCTGCCCGGGCCGATCACGGCCGACGTGTGCATCGTCGGCGCCGGGTACACCGGGCTGTGGACGGCCTACTACCTGAAGAAGGCCGCCCCGGCGCTGCGCGTAGTCATCCTCGAGCAGCGCTTCGCCGGCTACGGCGCTTCCGGGCGGAACGGCGGCTGGCTGACCAACTCGGTCACCGGCGGGCGCGAACAATACGTCTCGTCGCACGGGCGCGAGGCGGCCGCCCGGTTCCAGGCGAGCATGAACGAGACTGTCGACGAGGTGATCCGGGTCGCCGCGGCCGAGGGCATCGACGCCGACATCGTCAAGGGCGGCGAGTTCACTGTGGCCTACGACCTGCCGCAGCAGCAGCGGCTCGAGGCGTCCGCCAGGGCCGAGCAGCGGTGGGACATGACGGATGTCGAACTCCTCTCGCCGGCGGCGGCCCGCGCCCGCATCGACGTGGCCGGCACCACCGGGGCGATGTGGCACCCGCACTGTGCGCGCATCCACCCGGCCAAACTCGCGGCAGGCCTCGCCCGGGTGGTCCTGGCGCTCGGGGTGGAGATCTACGAGAACACCCGGGTCAGCGAGATCACGCCGGGCCGGGCTCTGACCGAGCATGGCCCGGTGGACGCCGAGTTCGTCGTGCGCGCCACGGAGGGGTTCACAGCCGGGCTGAAAGGCCTGCACCGGGCCTGGCTGCCGATGAACTCGTCGCTGATCGCGACCGCGCCGCTCAGCGACGCCGTCTGGGAGAGCATCGGCTGGAATGAACGCGAGACCCTCGGCGACATGGCGCACGCGTACATGTACGCGCAGCGCACGAAGGACGACCGGATCGCGATCGGCGGCCGCGGCGTGCCGTACCGTTTCGGCTCGCGGACCGACTCCGACGGGCACACCCCGGCGAGCACGGTGGAGGCGCTCCGCGGCATCCTCACCCGGTTCTTCCCCGCCACGGCGGGCGTGGCGATCGACCATGCCTGGTCGGGGGTGCTCGGCGTGCCGCGGGACTGGGCGGCGACCGTCGGACTCGACCCGGCGACCGGGCTGGCCTGGGCCGGCGGGTACGTGGGCACGGGCGTGGCCACGACGAACCTGGCCGGGCGCACCCTGACCGACCTGATCCTCGACCGGGACACCGGCCTGACAGGGCTGCCCTGGGTGAACCACCGGGTGCGCAACTGGGAGCCGGAGCCGTTGCGCTGGCTCGCCGTGCACGCCTTGTACCGGGCCTACTCGTTCGCCGACCGGGCCGAGCTGACCCGGCGGCAGACCACCTCGCCGGTCGCGAGCATCGCCGACGTGGTCTCGGGCCGCGGTCACTAGCCGGGGCCCGGCCCGCGGCATCCGCGTGCCCCGCGCATAACTCCTGCAGATTGTTCCGGAAGGCCGAGATTCCGGCCGGAATCGGCCGGAATTGTCCACAGTGCAGGAGTTATGCACAACGGGCGGATGTGGTCTACTCGTTGCATGAGCGTTGAGCCCGAGGTCGTCGCCGAGGCGTACCGGCTTGCGGATGCCGCCGCGGCGGCAGCCGGGGTGTCCGTGCGGATGGCGGAACCCGGCGACATGACCCCGGTGATCGGCCTGTTCGAGCGCACCTGGGGTGCCGGTCGCAGCCCCGACCGCTCGATGCTGCTCGCGCTCGACTACGCCGGGAATACCGTGCTCGTCGCCAACGAGGCCGGCAAGGCGGTCGGCGCGACGCTGGGCTTCCTCGGCTGGAGCGACGGCATCCACCTGCACTCGCACATGGCGGCCGTGGTGCCGTGGCGGCGCAGCGGCGGCGTCGGCTACGCGCTGAAGCTGTTCCAGCGCGCGGTCTGCCTCGAACACGGCATCGTGGAGATGCGCTGGACCTTCGACCCCCTGATCCGCCGCAACGCGCACTTCAACCTGGTCAAGCTCGGCGCGGAGGTGGTGCGGTTCCTGCCCGACTTCTACGGCCGCCTCGACGACGTCATCACCGGCAGCGACCGGAGCGACCGGTTCGAGGTGCGTTGGCTGCTCGAGTCCGACCGGGTGCGGGCAGCCCTCGCCGGCACGCCCCGGCCGGTCCCGCACGCCCCGCTGCGGCTCCCGCTCGACGTCGACTTCGAGCGGCTGCGCGCCGACGACCCCGCGGCCGCCTCCCGGCTGCGCGAGCGGTCCCGGGCGCTGTTCACGGAGGCCCTGTCCCAGGGGCTTCGCGCCGAACTGGACGCCGGCAACGACTACGTCTTCGTGCGCCCGGAGCCGGATGCGCCGGCGCCGCAGTCAGCGCCGGGATCCGAGCCGGGACCGACCCGACCGGTTGGCACGATCCGGCCCGAAACGACCTGACCGCGCCGGTCCTCTCGGCGCTAGGATTCAGGCCATGACCCCGAGCGAACCCGTGGACCAGGTATCCGAGCTGAAGGCGCAGGCGGAGGCCGCGATCGCGGCCGCCCGGGCCGCCCAGGCCGAGGCGGAGGCGGCCATCGCCCGGGCCGAAGCCGCCCAGGGCGCGGCCCAGGCAGCCGCTGCGGCCACCCCGCCGGCTGCCGCCCCGCCGCCCGCCGTCGCAGCGGCCGCCGGCCCGCTCACCGCCGCACAGGTCGAGACCATCCGGGCCGGCTACGCGTTCGCCGGGCCGGCGCTGGAAATGGGGGCCCTGGTCAACGGCGACGCCCGCCCCGACGTGCCCGTGCGCATCCCGCTGGCGATGACGAACCGGCACGGCCTCGTCGCCGGCGCCACCGGCACGGGCAAGACGAAAACCCTGCAGGTGCTCGCCGAGCAGCTCTCCGCGCACGGGGTGTCCGTGTTCGCCGCCGACATCAAGGGCGACTTGTCCGGCGTCGCCACCGCAGGCACCCCGAGCGAGAAGCTCCTGGCCCGCACCCGGGGCATCGGCCAGGACTGGTCGGGCGTGGCGTCGCCCACAGAATACTTCTCGCTCGGCGGGGTCGGCCGCGGCATCCCGGTGCGCGCCACGGTCGCCGGCTTCGGCCCGCTGCTGCTGAGCAAGGTGCTCGGCCTGGGCGACACCCAGGAATCCAGCCTCGGCCTCGTCTTCCACTACGCCGACCAGGCCGGCCTGCCCCTGCTCGACCTGACCGACCTGCGAGCCGTGCTCAGCTTCCTGATCAGCGACGCAGGCAAGGGCGAACTCACCGGCCTCGGCGGCCTGTCCCCGGCCACCGTGGGCGTCATCCTGCGCGAACTGATCACCTTCGCCGACCAGGGCGCCGACGTCTTCTTCGGCGAACCCGAGATCGACACCGCCGAGTTCCTCCGCAGCACGCCCGACGGCCGGGGCATCATCAGCCTGCTGGAGGTGCCCGGCGTCGCCGACAAGCCGGCCCTGTTCTCCACCTTCCTGATGTGGCTGCTGGCCGACCTGTTCAACGACCTTCCCGAGGTCGGCGACCTGGACAAGCCCAAACTCGTCTTCTTCTTAGACGAGGCGCACCTGCTGTTCAAGGACGCGTCGAAGGACTTCCTCGCCTCGATCACCCAGACGGTGCGGCTGATCCGCTCCAAGGGCGTCGGCATCTTCTTCGTCACCCAGACCCCCAAGGACGTGCCGAGCGACGTGCTCGCGCAGCTCGGTTCCCGGGTTCAGCACCAGCTGCGGGCGTTCACCCCGGATGACGCCAAGGCCCTCCGGGCGACGGTCTCCACCTACCCGAACTCGGGTTATGACCTCGAAGAGGTGCTGACCGGGCTCGGCACCGGCGAGGCTATCGTCACGGTGATGAACGAGAAGGGCGCCCCGAGTCCCGTCGCCTGGACCCGCCTCCGCGCGCCGCAGGGCTCGATGTCACCGACGCCACCGGAACAGATCGACGCCACCGTCGCCGCCTCCCCGCTGCTCGCCGTCTACGGTGCCGCGATCGACCGCGACTCGGCCCGCGAGATGCTGGCGACGAAGCTGGAGGCAGCCAACCGGGTGGCGCTCGCCCAGCAGGCCGCCCTCGACCAGGCGAAGGCCGCCGCCGAGCTGGAGAAGCAGCAGGAGGCCGCCGCCGCGCAGCAGGCGAAGGCACAGAAGAAGGCGCAGACCGAATACGACCGCCTGATGAAGCAGACGCAGGGCACGACCCGCAGCCGCACCAGTTCGCGCCCGCAGAAGAGCGTGCTCGAACAGGTGCTCGGGTCGTCGGTCACCAAGTCGATCCTCACCGGGGTCGTCAGCGGCATCTTCGGCACTCGCCGCCGACGCTGACCGAACTGCCGGACTCAGCCGGTGTGGGTCGTGATGCGCCGCTCGAACCAGTAGAGCAGTTCGGGGCGCACACGGTTCAGGTCCTGCAGAGTCATCGGCTCCGGCACGCGCACGACGGGAGCGTCGAGCAGGTCGACCACCGTCTCCATCGCGCCACGGGAGTAGAACTGGCCGCGCATCCGGATCAGCAGACGGCCGTCGGTGCCGGTGAGGAAGAGCTGCGGATGCGTGTCCATCGCGCCGCTCTGGTACAGGTCGAGCAGCACGACGCTTCCGATCTCATCCTTGGAGAAATCGGAGACCCGGCCGAGGAAACCACGCTCCGAGATACCCTCCGTGTCCACCCAGATAACCGTGCGGTAGAAGGCGATGGCCGCGACCAGGCAGAGCGCGACGACGACGAGGTCACCCAGGGCCACCGGCTGCCACGAATTCGTGGGGATGGTCAGCCAGAACAGCACGGCCGACAGCGGCGCGATCAGGGCGAGCACGGACAGGCCGGACTGCAGCATGAGACGTCCGTGGGGTCGCAATGCGTGCGCCCGCGTGCGCAACCCTCCGCCGAATCTCACCCGTGGTTCCCCCTTGCCGGTGTAGTCAGATTATCCCGAAATTCACCGTCGTGTGCTAGCCACCGTTCCGGGGGGTTCGGCCCGGCAACCGTCGCCGGCCGTCGGTGCACGAAACAAGGCACGACCCCCTCAGGAGCCGTGCCTCATCGTTGTGCGCTGTGCGGGTTAGCGGCCGAGAACGGCGCCCAGGTCGAGGCCGCCGAGCGACCCGTCGACCACGTCGTTCACGGACGATCCGATGTCGCCGACGTTGCCGCCGGTGACGTCGTTGCCCGAACCGACCGGAGCCGTGACCGGTGCGGTGACCGGGGCCTCGACGGGAGCGGTGACCGGGGCGGTGACCGAGGTGTCGTTTCCGGAGGCAACCGGAACGTCGTTGCCGTTGCCGATCGAGGTGCCGTTGCCGACCTCGTTGCCCGAGGCGACGTCGCCGACGTCGCTGGTCAGCGAGCGGTCCACGACGGGGCCGTTGACGAGAGGGGCGTTGAGCACGCCGCCGCCGAGGAGCGAGGCGTCGTTGCCGGCGACGCCGGTTCCGGTGGCCTGGTTTCCGGTCAGGGCGTCGGTGAGCAGGCCGAAGTCGACGGTCTGGGCCGCCGACGAGCCGTCGGTGCCGGTGAGCTGCGGGCTGCCCTGTTCGGAGGCCTGGGCGGGGGCGGCCAGCCCGCCGACGATGATGGCGGATGCTGCGATGCCGGCGATGCCGAATGCACTGAGACGCTTCGTGATGGTGTTCATGATGAGTACTCTCTTCCGTTGTTCAGTTCCGGCCTCGGATTTCCCCGGGCCGCATAAGTGGTCCGGTGCCCTCGCCGCATCGGATTGGTCCCGGCCACCCGCCGGTACGGCATCGACCGTAGAGTGAGCAGGTGAATCCCCGGACGATGCCCCCCGCTACCGCGAGAATCTCGCGGTTCCGGCCGCACCCGGCCCAGGTCGTCGCCTCCGCATTCGCCACGACGATCCTGATCGGCACGGGCCTGCTGATGCTGCCGATCGCCACCCCGGGCCCCGGCGGGGCGTCGTTCTTCGACGCGATCTTCACCGCGACTTCCGCCGTCTGCGTGACGGGGTTGATCGTCGTCGACACGGCCACCCAGTGGTCGGCCTTCGGCCAGGTCGTCATTCTGCTGCTGATCCAGATCGGCGGCCTGGGGATCATGACGTTCGCGTCGGTGATCGGGCTGGCGGTCATGCGCAAGCTCTCGCTGCGCTCCCGGATCACCGCGGCCGCCGAGGCGAAGAGCGTGGGCCTGGACGACGTCAAGGGGCTCGTCTTCGGCGTCGTGCGGATGACGCTGGTGATCGAGGCGAGCGTCGCGTTGCTGCTCAGCCTCCGGTTCCTGCTCGGCTACGGCGAGCCGCTCGGCCGCGCGCTCTGGCTCGGCATCTTCCACGCGGTCTCCTCGTTCAACAACGCGGGGTTCGCGCTGTTCAGCGACAACCTCATCTCCTACGCCACGGATCCGCTCATCTGCCTGCCGATCGCCGCCGCCGTGATCCTCGGCGGGCTGGGCTTCCCCGTGATCGTGCAGCTGCGCCGGCACCTCAAGACGCCCCGACTGTGGAACATGAACACCCGACTGGTGCTGGCCGGCACCCTGATCCTGCTGGTCGGCGGCACGGTGTACCTCACGGCCGTCGAATGGTCCAACCCGGCGACCCTCGGGCCGCTCGACTGGCCGAGCAAGCTCCTGGTCGGCTTCTTCCAGTCGGTGCAGGCGCGCACAGCCGGCTTCAACAGCGTCGACACCGGCGCGATGGACTCGGCCAGCCTGCTCGGCACCGACATCCTGATGCTGATCGGTGGCGGCCCGGCCGGAACCGCCGGCGGCATCAAGATCACCACCTTCGGCGTGCTCTTCTTCATCCTCCTCGCCGAGGTGCGCGGTGACACCGCCGTGAACGTGTTCGGCAAGCGGCTCTCCCGCGCGGTGCACCGGCAGGCGATCACGATCGTGCTGCTCGCCGTCGCGGTCGTCATCGCGTCCACGGCCGCGCTGATGGTGATGACCGACATCAGCATGGACAAGCTCCTGTTCGAGGTCATCTCGGCCTTCGGCACGGTGGGCCTGTCCACGGGGATCACTGCCGGGCTGCCGGAGCCGGGCAAGATCATCCTGATGCTGCTCATGTTCATCGGCCGGCTGGGGCCGATCACCTTCGCCTCGGCGCTCGCGTTACGCGAACGCCCGACCGCCTACGAATTACCGAAAGAGAGGCCGATCATTGGCTAAGTTCAACCTGTTCGGGTCTCACGACCCCGCCCGCATCGCCGAATCCGAGTCGGTCGTCGTGATCGGCCTCGGCCGGTTCGGCAGTTCCCTCGCCCTTGAACTGATGGAAAGCGGCACCGAGGTGCTCGGCATCGACGGCGACGAGGACATCGTGCAGGCGCACAACGGGCTGCTCACCCACGTCGTGCGCGCCGACTCGACCAAGGAGGAAACCCTCCGTCAGCTGTCGGTGACCGAGTTCACCAGCGCCGTCGTGGCGATCGGTGGCGACATCCAGGCGAACATCCTCACCGCGTCGCTGCTGCTCAAACTCGGCATCCCCAACATCTGGGCGAAGGCCGTGAGCGACCCGCACGGTGAGATCCTGCAGCAGCTGGGGGTCAGTCACGTCATCTACCCCGAGAAGGACATGGGCAAACGGGTCGCCCACCTGGTGCGCGGGGTGATGCAGGACTACATCGAGATCGGCGAGAACTTCGCCCTCGTGAAGACGACCCCGCCGCGGGAGATCATCGGCGTGCCGCTCGGCAAGACACGCATCCGGCCGAACCACGGGGTCACCGTCACCGCGTTCAACCGCGACGGGGTGTGGAGTTACACGACCCTGGACACCGTGATCACGGCGACCGACATCATCCTGATCGCGGGGGAGTCCAAACGGGTCGAGGCGTTCAGCCGGCTGATCTAACCGGGTCGGGCCGCCTGCGCTGCGGGTAGGCTCGGCCTGATGAGTGAAGCAGCAGCCCGGTTCGTGATCGACGCCGAACCGGGAACCCGGGTCGTCGTGCGCAGACGCATCGAGGGTGGCGTGACGGATGCCGTCGGCTACCTCCGCTCCTGCGACGACACCGAGTGCGTGGTCGAGACCAAGCGCGGGCTCGTCGCGATCACGCTGGCGGACATCGTCGCCGCGAAAGAGGTGCCGCCGCCGCCCGCGCCGCGCCCGCGCCGCCGCCTCGACGACTAATCTCGACGCCGGTGATTGAGCTTGTCGAAATCACGCGAGGGTCTCGACAGGCTCGACCACCGGGGTGACGGATTCCATTTGGTGGAGCATGGGGGATTCGAACCCCGCGAGTGGGCGCTGTGCGCTCACCGGGGTGACGGATTCCATTTGGTGGAGAATGGGGGATTCGAACCCCGCGAGTGGGCGCTGTGCGCTCACCGGGGTGACGGATTCCATTTGGCGGAGAATGGGGGATTCGAACCCCGCGAGTGGGCGCTGTGCGCTCACCGGGGTGACGGATTCCATTTGGCGGAGAATGGGGGATTCGAACCCCGCGAGTGGGCGCTGTGCGCTCGCCGGGGTGACGGATTCCATTTGGCGGAGAATGGGGGATTCGAACCCCCGAGGGCTCTCACCCAACACGCTTTCCAAGCGTGCGCCATAGGCCACTAGGCGAATTCTCCTGGCCGGCCGTATCCGTGAGGAACGGCCAAGAAAGAATCTTACCTGTTTCCGGCGGCCGCTGTCACACCCGGCCGGGATCGGCCGGATTCGCCTCGGTGCCGACGGGTTTTGGGGGCGCGGGCCTTTCCGCCTAAACTGGCAGTCGGCTCCTCGCGTGGCGCCATCTCGGCCAACTCCCCCAGGACGGAAACGTAGCAAGGGTAACCGGGCTCTGGTGGGTGCGCGAGGAGTCTTTTTTGTGCATTCTTCCGGTCGCCGGGCCCGTTTTCCCGCGGTGAGGACGCCGAAATGCCGTTAGCCATGATAACGATTCCGCAATTTCTCCTAGGATGGTAGGGCGCAGATAACGCCCCGACAGTGCCTGGAGGCACCCATGGTTGAAACGTCCGGTAAATCCTTCCTCTGGCCCCATCGCCAGACGCAACCGCTCAGTGCAGACGCCCTCGCCAGCGTCGACGCCTGGTGGCGGGCCGCAAATTACCTGTCGGTCGGGCAGATCTACCTTCTGGACAACCCGTTATTGCGTGAACCCCTTAATCGTGACCACATTAAACCGCGTCTGCTGGGCCACTGGGGAACGACACCGGGGCTCAACTTCCTCTACGCCCACCTGAACCGGGCCATCCAGGAACGCGCCATCAGCACCCTTTATGTCACCGGCCCCGGCCACGGCGGCCCCGGCATGGTTGCCAACGCCTACCTCGACGGCACCTACAGCGAGATCTACTCCGGCATCGAGCAGAGCGAACGCGGCGCCAAGGCCCTGTTCCGCCAGTTCTCCTTCCCGGGTGGCATCCCCAGCCACGCCTCACCCGAAACGCCCGGCTCGATCCACGAGGGCGGCGAGCTCGGTTATGCGCTCAGCCACGCCTACGGCGCGGCCTTCGACAACCCCGGCCTGCTCGTCGCGGCCGTCGTCGGCGACGGCGAGGCCGAGACCGGCCCGCTCGCCACCAGCTGGCACTCCAACAAGTTCGTCGACCCGCTCGTCGACGGCGTCGTGCTGCCGATCCTGCACCTCAACGGCTACAAGATCGCCAACCCCACCGTGCTCGCCCGCATCCCCGAGGAGGAGCTCCTCGACCTGATGCGCGGCTACGGCCACAAGCCCTACATCGTCTCCGGCGGGTTCAACGAGGAAGACCCGCTCCTGGTGCACCAGCGGATGGCCGAGACCCTCGACGAGGTGCTCAACGAGATCGCCGAAATCAAGGCCCGCGCCCTCGCCGGCGACACCGAACGTCCGCGCTGGCCGATGATCATCCTGCGCACCCCCAAGGGCTGGACCTGCCCGACCACGATCGACGGCGTGCAGGTCGTCGACTCCTGGCGTTCGCACCAGGTGCCGCTGAGCAACGCCCGCGACACCCTGGAGCACACCCAACTGCTCGAGGGCTGGCTCGCCTCCTACAAGCCGGAGGAACTCTTTGACGAGGCCGGCGCACCGGTCGCGAAGATCACGGCCCTCGCCCCGGTCGGCGACCTGCGGATGAGCGCCAACCCGGTCTCCAACGGCGGACTGCTCCGCAGGGACCTGCGGCTGCCGAACTTCCGCGACTACGCCGTCGACGTGCCGTCACCCGGCGCGACCACCGACGAGGCCACCAAAGTGCTCGGCACCTGGCTGGCCGACGTCATCCGCGACAACCCCGACAACTTCCGCATCTTCGGGCCGGACGAGACGGCCTCCAACCGGCTCGCGCCCGCCGTGTTCGCGGCAACGGACAAGACCTGGAACGGCGAGTACCACCCGGGCGACACCAACCTCGACCGGGCCGGCCGGATCATGGAGATGCTCAGCGAGCACCAGTGCCAGGGCTGGCTCGAGGGCTACCTGCTCACCGGCCGCCACGGGCTGTTCAACTGCTACGAGGCGTTCATCCACATCGTCGACTCGATGTTCAACCAGCACGCCAAATGGCTCAAGGTGACCCGCGAGATCCCCTGGCGCCGCTCGATCTCCAGCCTGAACTACCTGCTCTCCTCGCACGTCTGGCGCCAGGACCACAACGGCTTCTCGCACCAGGACCCGGGCTTCATCGACCACGTCGTCAACAAGAGCGCGGATGTCGTGCGCGTCTACCTGCCGTTCGACGCCAACACGCTGCTCTCCATCTACGACCACTGCCTGCGCAGCGTCGACTACGTCAACGTCGTCGTCGCCGGCAAGCAGCCCGCGCCGAATTGGCTGACCATGGACCAGGCCGTCGCGCACTGCGAGCGCGGCCTCGGCATCTTCGACTGGGCCGGCACCGAGATCGCCGGCACCGAGCCGGATGTCGTGCTCGCCGCCGCCGGAGAGGTGCCGACCCTGGAGATCCTGGCCGCCGCCGCGATCCTGCGGGAGGCGATCCCCGAACTCAAGGTGCGCGTGGTCAACGTCGTCGACCTGATGCGCCTGCAGTCCGAGGCCGACCACCCGCACGGGCTCAGCGACGCCGAGTTCGACGCGTTCTTCACCGCCGACAAGCCGATCGTGTTCGCCTACCACGGCTACCCGTGGCTGATCCACCGCCTGACCTACAAGCGCCACGGCCATGCCAATCTGCACGCGCGCGGCTACAAGGAGGAAGGCACCACCACGACCCCGTTCGACATGGTCATGCTCAACGACCTCGACCGGTACCACCTGGTGATGGACGTCATCGACCGGGTTCCGGGCCTCGGCGCCCGCGCCGGGCTGCTCCGCCAGGAGATGCAGGATGCGCGCCTGCGGGCCCGCGCCTACACCCGCGACCACGGGGAAGACATCCCCGAGGTCACCGAATGGGTGTGGGACGCCCAGGGCGCCGGAGCCGGCGTCACCAATGCGATCGAAACGGGCGGGGACAACGAATAATGGCCGACAGCATCTACATCACCTCAGCAGAGGGCAACACCGGCAAGTCCACGATCGCGCTCGGCGTGCTGGACACCCTGCTCCGCTCGGTCGAGCGGGTCGGCGTCTTCCGTCCCGTCGCCCGGTCGGTGCACCACCCCGACTACGTGCTCGAGCTGCTGCTCGCGCACCTGGCCACCGGGTCGGCGAAGGGCACACCGCCGCTCAGCTATGACGAGTGCGTCGGCGTCAGCTACGACGACGTGCACCTCGACCCCGACGCGGCCCTCGGCCGGATCGTGGCCAGGTACAAGGCCGTCGAGGCGAAGTGCGACGCGGTCGTCGTCGTCGGCAGCGACTACACGGATGTCGGCAGCCCCACCGAACTCGCCTTCAACCTCCGCGTCGCCGCGAACCTCGGCGTGCCGGTGCTGCTCGTGCTCGGCGGCCGGGTCGGCCCCGGCCAGGGCGAGGTGCTCAACCAGAGCGACCGGCTCGGCCAGAGCGACCCACGCGGGCCGGAAGACATCCGTCAGCTGACCGACGTCTCCCTCGCGGAACTGCGCGACGAGCACGTCTCCCTGCTCGGAGTGATCATCAACCGGGCCGACCCCGAGCGGCTCGACGACCTGATCGCCTCCGTGCGCGGCGTGATCGACGCGCCGGGCAGCCAGCTGGCCTCCGTGCCGGTCTGGGCGATCCCCGAGGACCCGTACATCGTGGCCCCGAGCATGAAGAGCATCCTCAAGGCCACCAACGGCACCCTGGTGAACGGCGATCCCGCGCTGCTGTCCCGGGAGGCGCTCGGCGTGGTCGTCGCGGCCATGTCGATGGTCAACGTGCTGCCGCGCCTGTTCGACGGCGCCGTCGTCGTCATCCCGAGCGACCGGCCGCAGGTGCTGCTCGCCGTGCTGATGGCGAACTCCTCCGCGACGTTCCCGTCGATCGCGGGCATCGTGCTCGTGGGCGGATTCGCACTCCCCGAGGAGATCGAACGCCTCGTCGACGGCCTCGCGCCGTCGGTGCCGATCATCCGCACCGAGCTCGGCTCCTACGAGGCGGCGCTGCGGATCACGCACACCCCGGGCAGGATGGCCGCGGACTCGCAGCGCAAGCACGACACCGCGCTGGCCCTCTTCGAAGGCCACGTGGACGCATCCGTGCTGCTCGACCGGCTGCGGGTCAGCCGCGCCGACGTGGTGACGCCGCTGATGTTCGAGTACACCCTGCTCGAACGGGCCCGGAAGAACCGCAAGCGCATCGTCATGCCCGAGGGAGACGACGACCGCATCCTGCGGGCCGCCGCCACCCTGCTGGCCCGTGACGTGGCCGACATCACCATCCTCGGGGAAGAGTTCGAGGTGCGGTCCCGGGCGATCGGCCTGGGCCTGGACATTGCCAAAGCCCAGGTGGTCAGCCCGTTCGACGATGTGCTGCGCACCCGGTTCGCGGAGGAATACGCGAAGCTGCGCGCGCACAAGGGCGTCACGATCGACCAGGCGATGGATGTCGTCACCGACGTGTCCTACTTCGGCACGATGATGGTGCAGCTCGGACTCGCCGACGGCATGGTCTCGGGCGCCACCCACACCACGGCGCACACCATCCGGCCCAGCTTCGAGATCATCAAGACCCGGCCGGACACCTCGGTCGTCTCGAGCGTGTTCCTGATGGCGCTCGCCGACAAGGTGCTCGTCTACGGCGACTGCGCGGTCAACCCCGACCCGTCCGCGGAGCAGCTGGCCGACATCGCGATCTCGGCCTCCGAGACCGCGGTCGAGTTCGGCATCGAACCGCGCATCGCCATGCTCTCCTATTCCACCGGGGAGTCGGGCAAGGGCGCGGATGTCGACAAGGTGCGGGCAGCGACCGCGCTCGTGCGCGAACGCCGCCCAGACCTCCTCATCGAAGGCCCGATCCAGTACGACGCGGCAGCGGATGCCGACGTCGCCGCCGCGAAGATGCCCGGCTCCGCCGTGGCCGGCCGCGCGACGGTGTTCATCTTCCCCGACCTGAACACCGGCAACAACACCTACAAGGCGGTCCAGCGCAGCGCCGGCGCCCTGGCGATCGGCCCCGTCCTGCAGGGCCTTCGCAAACCCATCAACGATCTTTCCCGAGGAGCACTTGTGCAGGACATCGTCAACACCGTAGCCATCACCGCGATCCAGGCGGCGACCCTGTCCGCAGTGGCCGCAGCCCGCACCGAGACCGCGGCGGTGTCCGCATGAGCGCCGTCCTGGTCGTCAACTCCGGCTCGTCATCGTTCAAGTACCAGCTGATCGACATGGACACCGAGACCGAGCTGGCGAGCGGCCTGGTCGAACGCATCGGCGAGCCGATCGGGCACTCCCGGCACAATGCCGGCCCGACGAAGGCGGACCGCACCGAACGCGACCTGCCGATCGCCGATCACACCGCCGGCTTCGCCGTGATGATCGAGGCCTTCACCCAGCACGGACCTCAGCTCAGTGAGGCCGACCTGATCGCCGTGGGCCACCGCGTCGTGCAGGGCGGGAACCGGTTCTTCGAGCCGACCGAGATCACCCACCTGGTCGAGCTGAACATCGAGGACCTCTCCGAGATCGCGCCGCTGCACAACCCGGGCGCCGTTCAGGGCATCCGGGCCGCCCGCGCCAGCTTCGCGAATGTGCCGCACGTGGCCGTGTTCGACACCGCGTTCCACCAGACACTGCCGCCGGAGGCGTACACCTACGCCATCGACCGGGACCTGGCCACCCGGTACCGTGTGCGCAAGTACGGCTTCCACGGCACCTCGCACAAGTTCGTCTCCGAGGCCGTGGCCACGTTCCTGGACCGGCCGCTGGCCGAGCTGAAGACGATCGTGCTGCACCTCGGCAACGGCGCCTCCGCCTGCGCCGTCGACGGCGGCAGTTCGATCGATACGTCGATGGGGATGACCCCGTTGCAGGGGCTCGTGATGGGCACCCGCTCGGGCGACATCGACCCGGCCGTCATCTTCCACCTGCGCCGCCGGGCCGGCATGAACACGGCCGAACTCGACGACCTGCTCAATCGCCGCGGCGGCATGCTCGCGCTGGCCGGCAACGGCGACATGCGTGATGTGGAGGACGCCTCGATCGCGGGCGACCCGGTCGCCCAGGCCGCCCTCGACGTGTACTTCCATCGGCTCAAGGGCTACGTCGGCTCGTACTACGCGCAGCTCGGCAGCGTCGACGTCATCGTCTTCACCGCGGGCGTCGGCGAGAACTCGCCGATCGTGCGCGCCGGGTCGCTGGCCGGCCTGGAGGGCATGGGGATCGAGATCGACCCCGTGCGCAACGAGGCCAAGTCGCGCAAGCCCCGGGTGATCTCCACGGATGCCTCGAAGGTCACCGTACTGGTCATCCCGACGAACGAGGAGCTGGAGATCGCCCGCCAGACCCTCGCGACGATCAACCGCACCCACCCCTCGAAGTAGCGCTTCGTCACGCGAGCGGCCGTCCCCGGGTTCCGGGGGCGGCCTGTCGCGTCTCCGCGGTGCGCGGGGATGGAGTTTTTCGCGACCCGCGGCATCCGTCGCCCGTGGAAGCGGCGTGTCGCGAGAATCTCCATCCCGAACTGCGGGCGCGGGTTCAGAGCGGATCGTCGGCGCGCAGGATGACCCGGCCGAAGCGGCGCGTCTGCTCCCGTTTGGCGTCGTCGACGACGCGTTTGATGCTGAGGAACGTCGTCTCCCAGTCGTACATGACCTGGTCGTGGGTGAGCCGGAGCGCCCGGCGGCCCAGGCCCTCCGTCTTGAGGTCGCGGTTGCGGTCGGCGTGGAACCGGTCGGGTCCGTGCCACTTCTCGCCGTCGGTCTCCAGGGCGACGCAGTCCTCGACGAGCAGGTCCTCGTCGCCGACTCCCGTGACCCGCACTTGGGCGACCACGGTGTAACCGGCGTGCCGGAGCCGTCGCCGCACGATGGTCTCCATGCCCGACCCGGCCGTGAACTCCAGTTCGCGGATGCCCCGCTGCAGCCGTGCGGGCGCCCGCGCGCAGACCCGCCGCACTTCGTCGACCGTGATCAGCCCTTCGTGTACCGCGGACTCGAGGCAGGCGATCGCGTTCTCCTCGTCGAGGCACCGGATGGCCTGCCACACGGCCTCCATCGGAGAGACCAGCCAGGATCGCTCCAGGGAATCGGGGAACCGCGGGATCGCCCAGTGGTAGCGGATCGGGCGCCCGTTCCGGTCGGTGGTCGGCCGGTCGCCGTGGGCGTGCGGCGCGAGCTGCAGGTGGAGTGAGCGGTCCAGCCCGGTCCAGACCCCGGCCCGGCGGAGAGCGCTGAGACAGCTGATCCGGCCGAAGGCCGCGGTCGCGGTGCGCTGGTCAGGGTCGGCATGGGCGCAGACGTAGACGCCGCGGACCGCGCGGGTCACGGCCCTGCCGGCGAGGGCGTCGCGCAGGGCGCCGGGGGAGACCCCGCGGCGCCGGAGCTCGGCCGTCGTCGCGACGTGGCCGAGCGAACAGATGACGGATGCCGCGCTGCGCATACGCCGAGGGTCTGCCGGCCGCGGCGGGCCGGGGCGGAACGACGGCGATGCGGGGAGAAGCGGCGTCCGTGAGCGCTGTGGGGGGATGGCGAGCGGCGGGCTCTCGCGGAGGGACCCGGGCCCGGGGGCAGGGCGGAGCGGCGGAGCGTGGGGATGGAGTTTTCGGCGACCCGCGGCATCCGTCGCCCGCGAACGCGGCGTGTCGCGAGAATCTCCATCGTCAACGGCGAGCGCGGTGAGCGCGGTGAGCGCGGGGGCGCCGGTGGCGACGGATGCCGCGCCGGCGCCCTCCACAGGCCGGGGCGGACTGTCAGTGGCGCCGACTACGATTGACCCGTGGTTACCGCCCTGTATCGCCGCTACCGGCCAGAGACCTTTGCCGAGATGATCGGCCAGTCCCAGGTGACCGAACCCCTGATGACTGCGCTGCGCACGAATCGGGTGAATCACGCCTACCTGTTCAGCGGCCCCCGCGGCTGCGGCAAGACGACGTCCGCCCGCATCCTCGCCCGCTGCCTGAACTGCGCCGAAGGCCCGACCGACACCCCGTGCGGCGTCTGCCCGAGCTGCGTCGAGCTGTCCCGCGACGGTGGCGGCTCGCTCGACGTGGTCGAGATCGACGCGGCCAGCCACAACGGCGTCGACGACGCCCGCGACATCCGTGAGCGAGCCATCTTCGCGCCGGCCCGCGACCGCTACAAGATCTTCATCCTCGACGAGGCCCACATGGTCACGCCGCAGGGCTTCAACGCGCTGCTCAAGATCGTCGAAGAGCCGCCCGAGCACGTCAAGTTCATCTTCGCGACGACCGAGCCCGAAAAGGTGATCGGCACCATCCGTTCGCGCACGCACCACTACCCGTTCCGGCTGGTGCCACCCGGGCCGATGCTCGAATACGTGCAGACCCTTTGTGAGAGCGAGACCATGAAGGTCGCGCCCGGGGTGCTGCCGCTCGTCGTGCGCGCCGGCGGCGGCTCGCCCCGCGACACCCTGTCCCTGCTCGACCAGTTGATGGCCGGCTCCGACGGACACTCGGTGGAATACGAGCGTGCGGTCGCGCTGCTCGGCTACACCAACGCCTCCCTGCTCGACGAGTCCGTCGACGCGATCGCCGCGCGCGACCCGTCCGCCGCGTTCGACGCGGTCGACCGGGTCATCCAGACCGGACAGGACCCGCGGCGTTTCGTCGAAGACCTGCTCGAGCGCATGCGCGACCTGATCATCGTCGCGGCGACCTCCGCCGCGGGCGCCGCCGCCGTGCTCCGCGGCGTGCCGCAGGACGAGCTCGACCGGATGGCCCTGCAGGCCGCCAAGTTCGGCCCCGCGGAGCTGTCGCGCACCGCCGACATCCTCAACGCCGCGCTGACCGAGATGACCGGCGCCACCTCGCCGCGCCTCCACCTCGAACTGATGATCGCCCGGGTGCTCATCCCCGCCAGCGACGACTCCACCCGCGGCGCCCTCGCCCGGGTCGAACGGCTCGAACGGCGGATCGGCGTCGGCATCGGCGGCATCGACGGCGGCGCCGGGTCCGTGGTCGGTGTTTCGGCCGACTCCGCGAACCTCGCCCGCCAGGCGACGGATGCCGCGCCCGCCCCGGCGACACCGGCGAGCTCCGTCCGTCCGGCCGCCTCCGCACCTCCCGCGACGACTGCTCCGGCGGGTCGCGCCACCTCGGAACCCTTCGCGACCGCGGCTGGCGCCTCGGCGGCCGCGACGACAGCGACCGGCCCGACCGCTCCGACCGCGCGCTCCGCTCAGCCGGCTCCGGGCGCCGTCCCGGCCGCCGAGGTCGCGGCATCCGTCACCGTGCGCCCCGTCGGACCGGTTACCTTCCAGCAGGTGAAGGATGCCTGGCCTGAGGTGCTCGAGGCCGTTCAGGCCGCGAAGACCAGCGCCTGGCTGGTGCTCTACACCGCCAAGGCCCTGGAACTGCGCGACGGCGACCTGCTCGTTCTGTCGTTCCCGAGCCAGAAAGACGTCGAGGGGCTTAAGCAGCCCGCCGCGCCGGGCCAGGGTGTCGGTGACTTCCTCAAGCGTGCGATCAACGACGTGCTCGGCTTCACGCCGCGTCTCACCGCCAGGGTCGACCGCCCGGGCGGCCCCGACGGCGGCGGCAGCGGCGGGACAGGTGCGCCGTCCGCCCCGCGGCACCCTGCGGGCCCGTCGTCCTCCGCCCGCACCGACGACCGGAGCGTTCCGGATCGGTCCGGAGCAGCGGCCAACCGTGGGGGAGCAGGCCGCGTAGCCGGAGACGCGACTGTTCCGGCGACCGAGCCGGCGCCGCCCTCCGACGACGACGCACCGCCGGCCGAGGACACCCCGCCCGACACCGAGCCCGAGGGCGCGCCCGACACCGCGTCCGGCCCGGAGGGCGCGCGAGTGCTCAACGCCGCGTCCGACCAGGAGCGCGGGCGCGGCGCTGCGCCGAGCGTGCCCGGAACAGAGTCGGACCGCGTTCCCAATGCTGAGCCGGGCGTTGCCAATGCTGAGCTGGGGCGCGCCCCTGGGCGCGCGGCCGCTGCTGATGCCAACGCCATGACCGCCGCCGACTCCGGCGTCGACGCGGATTCCCGCTCGGGTTCCGGCCCAAGCTCACCGGCGCAGCAGCGCTCGGAGCGTCCGGCCAGGCCCGCAGCGTCGACCGGAGAGGCCGTCACCGCCTGGGCGACCGCGGTCATCCCCGGCTCGGCGTCGGCGCCCGCTGCGACGACTCCCGCTGCGCCCGCCGCGCCGTTTCCTGCTGCCAGACCGGTGCCGGCCGCCGCGCCCGCTTCGACGACGGCGCCGGCGGCAACGACCGGTACCCCTCCGGCGCAGTCGTCCGACGACGATGAGCCGCCGCCCTATGACGACGGCGACGTGCCGCACGACGACGAGTACCCGCCCGACCGGTTCGACCGGTCGACGCGTTCACCGGCCTCGGCCCCGGATCCCCGGCCACCCGTCGTGGTATCCGCCGCTCCCTCCGCTGCCGGTGACCACCCGGCCGCCACGGCCACAGCTGCCGCCCCTCGCAATGCACCGCAGGCGGGCAGGGCCCCGGCAGGCGCCGCGGCTCGCCGGGCGCCGGCCTTCGCCGAGAAGCAGCGCTACGGGGAATCCGTCGTCCGCGAAATCCTCGGTGCAACCTTCCTCGAAGAACAAGACCACATCCCGGTATCCCGAAGCAGAGGCGACTAGTCCATGTACGAAGGCATCGTTCAGGAACTGATCGACGAACTCGGCCGGCTCCCCGGCATCGGCCCGAAGTCGGCCCAGCGCATCGCATTCCACATCCTGCAGACCGAGCAGTTCGACGTGACCCGGCTCGCGAACGTGCTGCTCGAGGTGCGCGACAAGGTGCGGTTCTGCTCCATCTGCGGCAACGTCTCCGAGCAGGAGACCTGCCTGATCTGCCGCGACCCCCGCCGCAACCCGGCCATGATCTGCGTCGTCGAAGAGGCCAAGGACGTCGTCGCGATCGAACGCACCCGCGAGTTCAAGGGGCTCTACCACGTGCTCGGCGGGGCGATCAGCCCCATCGACGGCATCGGACCCGACGACCTGCGCATCCGCCAGCTGATGCAACGCCTCGCCGACAACACGGTGCAGGAGGTCATCATCGCCACCGACCCCAACCTCGAAGGCGAGGCGACGGCCACCTACCTCTCCCGGCTGCTCACGACGCTCGAGATCAAGGTCACCCGACTCGCGTCGGGGCTGCCGGTCGGCGGCGACCTCGAATACGCCGACGAGGTCACCCTCGGCCGGGCCTTCGAAGGCCGCCGCACCGTCACGCACTGACCGAGGCCTTCCCAGGGATACTCGTCCCCGCTTCGCCGCGTTCCGCCGCGGCTCGGCTCCGGCGTCTCGGTGTAGTCCCTGCTCCGGCACCGCGGCATCCGTCGCGCCGGTTCGATCGGAGTTTCTCGCGACACGCCGCCGCCGGCGCGCGCCCAGACGGCGTGTTCCGAGAATCTCCGATCCAAAGTGCAGACGACCACCGTCCGGCGCCCGGCGACCGGCGTCCGGCGTCACATTGCCGCCGCCGAATACAAACGCATTTATGATGGGAGCTTGGCCTGTGCCCGCCTACCCGATGTTCAGGAGTCCCACGTGAGCTTGATCGTGCAGAAGTTCGGCGGTTCGTCCGTCGCCGACGCGGAAAGCATCAAGCGCGTGGCCAAGCGCATCGTCGACACCCGCAAGGCCGGCAACGAGGTCGTCGTCGCCGTCTCCGCGATGGGCGACTCCACCGACGAACTCCTCGACCTGGCCCACCAGGTCACACCGATCCCGGCCCCGCGCGAGCTCGACATGCTCCTCACCGCGGGCGAGCGCATCTCGATGGCGCTGCTGGCGATGGCGATCAAGAGCATGGGCTACGACGCCCGCTCCTTCACCGGCAGCCAGGCCGGCATGATCACGGATGCCCACCACGGCGCCGCCCGCATCGTCGACGTGACCCCGGGCCGCATCCGTGACGCCCTCGACGAGGGAGCCGTGGCGATCGTCGCCGGCTTCCAGGGCTTCAACCGCGACACCAAGGACATCACCACGCTCGGCCGCGGCGGCTCAGACACCACCGCCGTGGCCCTCGCCGCCGCCTTGGGCGCCGACATCTGCGAGATCTACACGGATGTCGACGGCGTCTTCACGGCCGACCCCCGCGTGGTGCCGCGCGCGCACAAACTCGACCGGATCACGAGCGAGGAAATGCTCGAGCTCGCCGCCGCCGGCGCCAAGGTCCTCTACATTCGCGCGGTGGAATACGCCAGACGGCACGGGGTGACCCTGCACGTGCGGTCCTCGTTCAACAACAACGTGGGCACCATCGTCTACAACTCGGAGACGACCAGCCCGACCAGCGCCATCCCGATCTCGTCGGTCCCCGAGGCCGCCCAGCCCAATCCCGCATCCTCGAATGGAGAGACAGTGGAAGAGCCAATCATCGCCGGGGTCGCCGCCGACCTGAGCGAAGCCAAAGTCACGGTCGTCGGTGTCCCCGACATCCCCGGCAAGGCCGCGCAGATCTTCAAGATCGTCGCGAAGACGAACGCCAACGTGGACATGATCGTGCAGAACGTGTCCGCCGCGTCCACCGGGTTGACCGACATCTCCTTCACGCTCCCGAAGTCCGAGGGCCAGCAGGTACTCACCGCACTGACCAACGAGCAGGACAACGTGGGCTTCTCCGGCCTGCAGTACGACGACCAGATCGGCAAGCTTGCGCTCGTCGGCGCCGGGATGCGCACCAACACCGGCGTCTCGGCCCGACTATTCGAGGCCCTCTATGAGGCCGGGATCAACATCGAGATGATCTCGACCAGTGAGATCCGCATCTCCGTCGTCACCCGCGCCGACACCATCAACGAGGCACTCCGGGTGGTGCACACGGCCTTCGGGCTCGACTCCGCCGACGACGCGATCGTGCACGGCGGCACCGGCCGCTAGAGCGGCCCGTCGGCCCAGAGCACAACGCAAGCACGCGAGCAGCAAAGGAACCAGCAATGACCAGCACCGCAGGAATCCAGATCGGCGTCGTCGGGGCCACCGGCCAGGTCGGCGCCGTCGTGCGCCGCCTGCTGGAGGAACGGGACTTCCCGGTCGCCGGCATCCGTTTCTTCGCCTCCGCCCGCTCCGCCGGCACCACCCTGCCGTGGAAGGGTGAGAAGATCGTCGTCGAAGACGCGGCAACCGCCGACCCGACCGGCCTCGACGTCGCCATCTTCTCCGCCGGCGCAACGCTCTCCCGCGCCCAGGCGCCGCGTTTCGCCGCGGCCGGCGTCACCGTCATCGACAACTCCTCCGGCTGGCGGATGGACCCCGACGTGCCCCTGGTCGTGAGCGAGGTCAACCCCGAGGCGATCACACAGGCCGTCAAGGGAATCATCGCCAACCCGAACTGCACCACCATGGCTGCCATGCCCGTGCTCAAGGTGCTGCACGACGAGGCCGGCCTCGAACGACTGATCGTGAGCACCTACCAGGCCGTCTCCGGCAGCGGACTGGCCGGGGCCCGGGAACTGGCCAGCCAGGTGCGCGCCGCGGCGCTGAGCGACAATCTGCTCCAGCTCGTGCACGACGGCTCCGCCGTGGCCATGCCCGACCCCGTGCTCTACGCCCGCCCCATCGCCTTCGACGTGGTGCCGTTGGCCGGGACGATCGTCGACGACGGCGAATTCGAGACCGACGAGGAGAAGAAGCTCCGCAACGAGAGCCGCAAGATCCTCGGCCTGCCCGACCTGCTCGTCTCCGGCACCTGCGTGCGGGTGCCCGTCTTCACCGGGCACTCGCTCTCCATCAACGCCGAGTTCGCCAGGCCGCTCTCGGTCGCCCGCGCGCTCGAACTGCTCGCCACCGCGCCCGGTGTGGTCGTGACGGATGTCCCGACGCCCCTCGAAGCGGCCGGCCAGGACCCGAGCTTCGTCGGCCGGGTTCGCCAGGACAGCGGTGTGCCGAACGGGCGCGGCCTCGCCCTGTTCATCACCAGCGACAACCTCCGCAAGGGCGCCGCGCTCAACGCGGTGCAGATCGCCGAACTCGTCGCCACGGGCCTGCTGGTCTCCTGACCCGAACGGATCCGGCCCGCGCCGGAGCCTGCCCGCACAACCGGTCTTGCTTCCGGCTCCCGCGCCCCGCGGGACACCGGGAGTGGGGGGCGCAGCCAGCGTGGCCGGTGCACTAATGTTTGGAAGCATGGGCGGGTATTCGGTGGCAGCACAGGTGAGGCGCGTCGGCCTCGCCGTCTTTGCCGGGGCCGCCCTCCTGGCGATCGTCGCGGCAGTGATCTCGCTCTTCTCCGCGCCGCCGGAGCATTGGGCCGTGGCCGCAGTCGGAGTGCTCTGCGCCGGTGTGCTCGAACTCACCTGGGTGCGGCTGGGCAGCGTCGCGCACCGCAGCCCGATGGTGGCGCTCCCGGTTCTGGCCCTGCCTGCCCTGGCCACCCTCGTGTCAGTGCCGACGGCGATCGGGGCCATCGCCCTCGGCGTGCTCCTGGCCGTCCTCCTCGAAGCGGGCCGGGTCACGGTCGCCCTTTACAGCGCCGGCCTGCAAAGCCTGGGCGGGCTCCTCTCCGTCGGCCTGTTCGCCGGTTTCCGGGCCCTCGGGCTCGCCGACCTCGCCGCGGTGGCCGCGGGCTGCGTCGGCTACGTCGGATTCGTGCTCCTGGTCGAGGTCCTGCGCAAGCAGATCATCGATCCCCCCGTCGACCGGGGCGGGCGCGCGCTGCTCTCGCCCGCCCGAATGGCCGGCGCGGTCGTCGGGGCGACCCTCGTCGCCGTCCTCGCCGCATTCTGGAGCGTCGCCGGCCCGCCGTTCCTCGTCGAGGTGAGCGCGACCGTGAACACGCTCGAGGTGCTCCTCGGAATCGTGATCGTGGCCTCGATCGTCAAGGTCGTCTCTGTCTTCGCCGACATGCGGCGACGGCTGGCCGGCCTGGTCGCTGGCGCCAGCTCCCTGAGCGCGGATGCCGAGACCGGTGCACGGTCAGGGGCCGAGATCGCCGAGGTGCTCTGCCAGGCCGTCGCCGACTCGGTCGGGGTTGAAGCGGTCGTCGTGCGCGCGGAGCCGGCCCGGCCCGGTGAGATCAGCCTGCCGCTGTCGTTCGTCGCGCCAGGCGCCGAACGATACATTGTGGTCAGCCGCGACGCGATGGACGGCGCGTTCACCGGGAACGACCGCCGGGCGCTCGCGGCCCTGGTCACGACCGCCGAGATGGTGGTCAAGGCCGGCCAGAACGTGGCGGGGCTGACCCTGCGGGCGAACACCGACCCGCTCACCGGCCTGCCCAACTACGGCGCCTTCCAGGCCGCCCTCGCGAACATCAACGACCACCGGGACTACTCCGAGGCCCTCGCGGTGCTCTTCCTCGACCTCGACGATTTCAAAAGGCTGAATGACCGGCACGGCCACTCGGCCGGCGACGAGGTTCTGCGCGAACTCGGTCGGCGCCTGCGCGCCGTCGTCCGCCCCGACGACCTGGTTGCCCGGGTCGGCGGCGACGAGTTCGTGGTCATCCTGACCCACCTCACCTCACTGGGCGAGGCGAAGGTCGTGGCCGAACGCATCCTGGCCACCACCGGTGAGCCGCTCATCGTCGGTCCGACCACGTTCAACCCGATGATGAGCATCGGGCTGGCCTACTCCGCCCACCGGGAGACTGACGTCACCCAGCTCGTGCAGGACGCCGACCGGGCCATGCTCGCGATCAAGAAGACCCGGCGCCGGGGCGGCTCAGCGCACGAGAGCAGCATCAACATCTCCAGCCACCGTTCGAGCCAGATGAACGACATCATCGCCAGGGCCATCGACGAGGACCTGCTCGAACTTGCCTTCCAGCCCATCGTCAGCCTGGTCACCGGCCAGATCTGGGCGTTCGAGGCGCTCGTGCGCTACACCGACCCCGACCTGGGCCCGCTGTCGCCGCCGTCGATCGTGGAGAAGGCGAAGGGCCTGGGCCGGCTCGACGCGATGACCCGGCAGGTCGCCGTGAAGGCCATGGCCGCGGCAGCCGACTTCCGGCTGGTCGAACCCCGCGTCGTCTGCATGACCTTCAACGTGGAGGCCGGCCAGATCCTGCCCGACCGCGTCGGCACGTTCGTCGAGGATCTCGCCGACCGGTATCCCGGGATCTCGCTCTGCCTCGAACTGAACGAGCGGTCGATGGCCAAGGTGACCCCGGCCATTCGCGCGCAGGCCGACCGGATGCGCGATCTCGGCCTGATGATCGCGCTCGACGACTACGGCTCCCAGGATTCCTCGGTCGACTCGCTGGTGCGGATGCCGATGGACATCCTCAAGATCGACAAGAGCCTGGTCGACGACCTCGACGACATCCGGCAGCGCGAGGTGCTCACGGCCCTGCAGGGCTTCGGCGACAACCTCGAGTACTCGATGATCGTCGAGGGCGTGGAGAACGAGACCATGGCCTCGCACCTGAGCGCACTCGGCATCCGCAGCGCCCAGGGTTTCCACTACGGCGTGCCGGAGAGCTTCGAGCACACCCTGAACCGGCTCGAGCAGTTCGGCGCCGCCGCCGTGGTGCCGCGGATCATTCCCGCGCTGGTCCGGGACACATTCATCCCCGAGGGTGTTCCGGCGCTCCCAGCGGTTCCCGGAGCCCCCGGCCCATTCGCGGTGCCGGCGGCCTGACCGCTCGCACGCCGGCCGCCGCACGGGCCGCCGCACCGGTTATTCTGGGGGGATGAGCACTGAGCCCGTCCCCGCCGAGGTCGAGAACTACTTCGCCGACCTCGAGCCGGACCAGCGCGCGGTGCTCTACCCGGTGATCGACGCGGTGCGCGACGCGATGCCGCCCGGCTACGTGTTGGGCATGTACTGGGGGATGCCGGGCTGGGTGATCCCGCTGGAGACCTTTCCGAACACCTACAACGGCCAGCCCCTGGCCTACGTCAGCGTGGCAGCCCAGAAGAACTACAACTCGCTCTACCTGATGGGCCTCTACGGCAACCCCGAGGCGGATGCCGTGTTCCGCGCCGAGTGGGCAGCCACCGGACGCAAACTGAACATGGGCAAGAGCTGCCTGAGGTTCAAGACCCTGGCCGACGTCGACCTGGGCCTCATCGCCCGCACGGTGGCGAGCATCCCGGTCGATCGTTACCTGGCGACCTACCGGCGGATCAAGCCGGCCGCGGGCCAGGCCTCCGCCGGCAGATCGACGCGCGGGCAGGCGCCGGGGGCGAGCGTCGCGGGCTGAGCTGCACGGAGCATCCGTTCGCCGGAGATACACTGAAAAGTGTGAATCCAATGGCGAATGTCGATGTCGTATTAATTGGTGGCGGCATCATGAGCGCCACGCTAGGTACCCTGATCAAGCAGTTGCAGCCCGACTGGAGGATCGAGGTCTATGAGCGGCTGGGCGAGGTCGCCCAGGAAAGCTCCAACCCGTGGAACAACGCGGGCACCGGCCACGCGGCCCTCTGCGAGCTCAACTACATGCCCGCGGCCAAGGACGGCTCCGTCACGGCCGACAAGGCCGTGAGCATCAACGAGCAGTTCCAGATCAGCCGCCAGCTGTGGGCGCACCTGGTCACGACCGGCGCGTTGCCCGAGCCGACCAACTTCATCAACTCCACCCCGCACATGACATTCGTGCGCGGCAAGGACAACGTCGCCTACCTGCGCAAGCGGTTCGCGGCGCTCGAGAACCAGCCGCTGTTCCACGGCATGGAATACAGCGAGGACCCGGCCGTGATCGGCGCCTGGACCCCGTTGCTGACCAGGAACCGGCCCAAGGGGCACAAGATCGCGGCGACCCGGATCGTCTCCGGCACCGATGTGGACTTCGGCGCCCTGACCCGGTACCTGTTCGAGAACCTCGCGGAGTCCGGCGCGGGGATCCACGTGAACCAGCAGGTCACCGGCCTGAAACAGCTCGCGGATGGCAGCTGGCGGCTGAACCTGCGCCGTCTGGTCGGCGGGCACCCGAGCCAGGTCAACGCCCGGTTCGTCTTCGTCGGCGCGGGCGGCGGCGCGCTCGCCCTGCTGCAGCAGAGCGGCATCCCCGAGATCAAGGGCTTCGGCGGCTTCCCGATCAGCGGGCAGTTCCTGCGCACCACGAACCCGAAGCTCGTCGCCCAGCACCAGGCCAAGGTCTACGGCAAAGCCGCCGTGGGCGCCCCGCCGATGTCGGTGCCGCACCTGGATACCCGCATCGTCGACGGGGAAGCCTCGCTGCTCTTCGGCCCGTACGCCGGGTTCACGCCCAAGTTCCTCAAGTCGAGCACCTGGTTCGACCTGCCGTTCTCGATCCGCCCGCACAACATCGGGCCGATGCTCGCCGTGGCCGCACACAACTTCGGATTGATGAAATACCTGATCGGAGAGGTTTTCGCCTCGAAGGCCACCAAGCTCAAGGCGCTGCAGGAGTTCATCCCCACGGCCAAACTGGCCGACTGGGAGCTCATCACCGCCGGGCAGCGCGTGCAGGTCATGAAGAAGGACCCCGACCAGGGCGGCGTGCTCCAGTTCGGCACCGAGGTCATCGCCTCGGCCGACGGCACGATCGCCGGCCTGCTCGGCGCCTCCCCGGGCGCGTCGACCGCGGCGCCGATCATGGTCGAACTGATCAAGCGTTGCTTCCCCGAGCAGTACCCGGCCTGGGAGCCCAAGTTGCGGCAGATGATCCCGAGCCTCGGCACGAAGCTCTCCGACGATCCGGCCGCCGCGGCCGCGTCGCTCGCCGCCACCGCCGCCGCGCTGAACCTGACCGCGTAGCGCGAAGCGCGCGCTGCGAAGCGCGCGCTGCCGCGCTGCGGCGCTGCGAAGCGCGCGCTGCGGCGCGCACCGCCTCGCGGCGCTGCAAGCTGTGGCACCGTCGGGATGGAGTTTTTCGCGGAACGCGGCATGTCCTGCCCGCGCAGACGGCGTGTCGCGAGTTGCTCCGGTCGGGCGTGCGGTCGGGCTGCCGCGGCATCCGCTTGCACAATGCTCGAACGTGTGTTCGAATATCTGTATGAGGTGGAGCGCGCAGGAACTGAGCAAGGAGCAGACGGGCGCGCTGCCCGGTCTGGCCCGGCTGAACAACCTCGTGCGCAGTGTGCGCACGCCCGCGTTCGCCGGCATCACCTTCCATGAGGTGCTCGCCAAGTCGGCTCTCAACCGGGTGCCGGGCCAGAGCGCGATGCCCTTCGGGTGGACCATCAACCCCTACCGGGGCTGCTCTCACGCGTGCTCCTACTGCTTTGCTCGCCCCACGCACACCTACCTCGAACTCGATGCCGGCAAGGACTTCGACAACGAGATCATCGTGAAGGTCAACGTGGCCGAGGTGCTGCGCAAGGAGCTGGCGAAGCCGAGCTGGGGCCGGCATCCGGTGGCCCTCGGCACGAACACCGACCCGTACCAGCGGGCGGAGGGCCGCTACCGGCTGATGCCCGGAGTCATCGCCGCCCTCGCGCAATCCGGAACGCCGTTGTCCATCCTCACCAAGGGAACCCTGCTGCGCCGCGATCTCGACCTGCTCGTCGAGGCCAGCGAAGTCATCCCGGTCGACCTGGCGATGTCGATCGCAATCTACGACGACGAACTGCAACAGGCTGTCGAGCCCGGCACCCCGTCCACCGCCGCCCGACTCGCCACGGTGACCGCGGTGCGCGAGCGCGGGCTCGACTGCTCGGTGTTCATGATGCCGATCCTGCCCTTCCTCACCGACACGAAGGCGCACCTTGACGCCGCGCTCCGCCAGGCGAAGGCCGCCGGCGCGTCGAACATCATGTACACCGCGCTGCACCTGCGCCCCGGGGTCAAGGACTGGTACCTGCAGTGGCTGGCCCGCGACCACCCTGAGCTGATGCCGCGCTACCAGGAGCTGTACGCGAAGGGAGCGTACGCCCCGAAGGAGTACCGGATCTGGCTGGCGGCGCGGATCAAACCACTGATCCGCGCGCACGGCCTCGAGCGGGGCCGGGAGGATCCCGCGACCGGCGGAGTGCGCTCGAGCGCGCTCGGCCGCCCGCAGCCGGGCAATCCGGGTGCAGCGGCATCCGGGCCAGGCTACGGCCAGGACCCGTCTTCCCGCTTCGCCGGCGGCCGAAGCGCCGTCGCCTTCCCCGCCGACGACCGCGACCCGATCGGCCGCTCCGCCTCGGCGGGCCGCACCCTCAGCTCGGCGGATGCCGCGGTGCGCCCCGCCGCCTACGCCCGCACCCGGCGGTCCCTGATCGAAGAGGAACTCCCGCCGGAGCTCGCACCCACCCTCTTCTGACGCGCAGGTTCTCCGTTCGTTCGTTCGCGCGCACGCACGCGTGCACGCGCACGCTGGATCGGAGAAACCGGCAACACGCCGCTATCGCGGCCGCGACACCCCGCACATCGCGAAGAACTCCATCCTGAACGATCGCGCCGGTGCCGGCACCGCCGGCGCTGGCACCGCGCTCCTGCCGGGCCTGCCCGGCGGATTCTTCCGCCGCTCCCCGCCGGAGTGGGATACTCAACCAAGGCAGAGGAGGCCCCATGACGCTGGGATTGCCCGACCACCTGGTCGAACCGATCCTCAGCCGTGCCCTCGCGCGGGCATCGCACTGGTTCGCCCTCACCTGCCTCGCCGGAGCCCTGCTCTCAGCGCTGGCCCTGAGCCTCGCCTACGAGTCCGGCGCGCTCTGGGTAGCCGTGCTCGCGGTCCTGGCCATGGCGGCGCTCCTCGCGGTCCTCAGCCTGCGCCACACCGTGCTGCTCACCATCGCCTATCTCCTGGTCGGCGCCGGCGGCACCTACCTCTACACGACGGCCGTGCTCGGGCTGCCCGATGTCTTCCCGGCGTCGAACATGTTCCTCGTCGCGCTGCCGAAGCTGGCGCTGATCATGGTCGGCGGCGCCGGCGCCGGCGCGCTCACCGGAGTGCTCTGGAGCACGGCAGGTTTCGTGTTGGCCGAGACCGTCACCGTGGTCGCCGCGGCCGAGGCCGGGGTGGCCTACCTGCCCGACGGGTTCACCATCTCCGCCTACCTGTTCCTCGTCGCCGTGCTCGTGCTCGCCGGCTCCGCTCGTCGCCCGCACCGTGCCGCCCAGTCCGCGATCCACCGGGCCGTGCAGGCCGATCAGTCCCGGCTCCTCCGCCAGGACCTCGACCGGCGCGCCCTCGAGCTCAACCAGGACACCACCCTCAACGAGCTGATCGCCCTGTCCCGGGCCCACGCCGGCCCGCTCAGCGAGAACCTGGCCGGCAGCATCCGCGCCGCATTGCATCGGCTGCGCGGCACCGACTGGCTGACCGACGCCGACGCCCGCAGCGTCTCCCATCCTCCGGGGGCGGATGCCTGGCTCGTCAGCGAGGTCTACCGGGCGATCGAGCGGTGCCGCGATCGCGGCCTCGTGGTCGACGTCACGGGTGACCGGTCCGCGCTCGGTCGCCTCGAGCCCGGCGTGGACCATGAGCTCGGCCTGGCGGTGCAGCAGTGCTTGATCAACGTGATCCTGCACGCGGGGATCGTGTCGGCCGAGGTCGACATCGGCGCCGACGATGGAACCGTGTCGGTGATGGTGATGGATGCCGGCCGCGGCTTCACCGAGTCGGAAACCGGGGCCGACCGGCTCGGCCTCCGCCAGGCAGTGCGTCGCCGGATCGAGCGGCTCGGCGGTTCGGTGACGGTCCTGACCCGTCCGGACGCGGGCACGTCGGTGCTGCTCAGCGTGCCTGCGTCGACCGAGCCTGCCCCGGTGACCGAGCCTGCCCCGGTGACCGACCCCGCCCTGGTGACCGACCCTGTCGAGACCGACCCCGCCCCGGTGATCGAGCCTGTCGAGATCCCCGCCACCCCTGCGCAGCAACCTTCCGCCCCCGCAATCGCCGACGGGCAGGCGCCGCGATGACCTCCATTCCTCTCACCCGGCAGGCTCCTCGCACCCCACGGAGGCTCCTCACCCAGCAGCGCCTCGACCCGCTCGGCGCCCTCGCCGCCTGGCCGCTCGCGCCTGTCGTTGCGCTGATCGTCGTCGCCTACACGGCCACGACCACGGTGCTGCAGGCCGGCCAGATCCAGCATCCGCTGCTGTCCGTGCTAGCGATCGTGGCATCCGTCGCCGCGGCCGGCACTCTCGTGGCCGCGAGCCGGCCAGACCACGCGCCGTTCGACCGGCCGCTGCACCTCGTCATGGTCGGCCTCGCCGTCTCGGCGCACCTGCTCGACCAGGCCGCCCGGTGGGGCCACAACACGCTGATCCAGGACGACTTCGGCCCGCTCTGCATCGGTCTGCTCCTGCTCGCGCTCGCCCCCTATCGGCCGTGGCGGGAGATCGCGCTTTCCGGGACGGTCGCGGCCGTCATCGTCGCCGCGGTCACCGTGCCCCAGGCGCCGTTCCTCAGCATCGCGGTGCCCGCGGTGATCTATGCGATCGTGGCGGTCAGCCAGGTGCTGGCACCCGCGCTCGCCGGTGCCGCGTACTCGCGCCGGATCGTGCGGCTGCTGCTGACCTGGCAGACGGATGCCCGGCGCGCCATCTCAGCGCGCACCGAAGAGAGCCGAGGCCAGGTCGTCCGCGCCATCGTCGAACAGCAGTGGGCGAGCCTCGGAGCCGGCGTGTTCCCGCTGCTGACCGGCGTGCTCGACCACGGCGAGGTCACCAGGGCCGACATCGCCCGGGCCGGCGAGCTGGCCGGCGCCCTGCGCAAGGAGCTCCTGCGCGACATCGACAAGACCTGGCTGGACGCGGCGGTCGACCGCGAACGCGCCAGCCTGCTCGAGCGCGGCGCCACCCCGTTGCTCGTCGTGGCCGACCCGGAGCACCGGGCCACAGCGTTCACCGCTGACCAGCGGGCGGCGATCGCGGCGCTGATCGGGGCGCTCTGCGCGGTCAGCGGATTCGACCCGTGCAGCCTGGTCGTGCAGGTTGCCGACGGCACGGATGCCCGCCGCCGCCCGCTCCTGGACCGCTTCGGCGAACTGACGGCCGGCGTCGGCACCGCCCGGGACAAACCCGGCCGCGCGCCCCGCAGCCTCACCCTGGCCACGGGACCCACGGCCATGGCCGCAGGCTCGGGATCGACGGCCAAGGGACCCACGGCCACGGCCAGGGGCGCGAGCTCGGTCGCCGCGACCACCGGTGCGATCACAACCGCGACGGGTTCGATCGGCACGGTCGCCGAGCCCGCGGCCCGGGAGCGCCGGGTCGCCACCGTCACGATCCAGGTCGGCATCGACCTGTCGGAGCGGAGGCTGCGCCGGGTGCTCCGCCCCTACCTGGGTGTGCTCCGGGTGGTCTTCGGCCGCGTGCGGGTGTCGATGCGCCGGCCGCTGCTCATGCTCGAGTTCGACGACGAGCGCGGGCCGACGAGCATCCGCCGCGGCCTCGGCACGGCCCGGTGACCCGTCGCCCGGGCGCGGGGCAAGTACGCTGAGTGAGGCTTGACGCCGGGCACCGTTCCGCTCAACGAGCAGGAGTGGCACAGCGGCGGCGCAGGAACGATAGATGAGCGGCACATGGCGGCCGAGGGGCGGGGTTCGTAGCAGTGGCAAAACTGTACTTCCGATACGGGGCGATGAACAGCGGCAAGAGCACCTCCATGCTCCAGGCGGCCTACAACTACGAGGAGCGCGGGCACAAGGTGCTGCTGGCCAAGCCGTCGGTCGACACCAAGGGCGACCGTGGCATCCTCTCCCGGCTCGGTGTCACCCGCGGCGTCGACTTCCTGCTCACTCCCGCGGCGGATGCCTTCACCCTCTTCGCCGAGCACCGCGCCCGGGTGCTCGCCGACTCCGGCCTCGACGTGAGCTGCCTGCTCGTCGACGAGGCCCAGTTCCTGACCGAGCCGCAGGTCGACGACCTGCTCCGGATCGCGATCCTCGAGAACATCCCGGTGCTGGCCTACGGGATCCGCACCGATTTCCAGACCGTGGCGTTCCCGGGGAGCCGCCGGCTGCTCGAGGTGGCGCACAGCCTGGAGGAACTGAAGACGATCTGCCGCTGCGGGCGCAAAGCCGTGTTCAATGGGCGCAAGATCGACGGCGTCTTCGTATTCGACGGCGACCAGGTGGCCATCGACGGCACCGAGGTGACCTACGAGTCGCTCTGCGGCTCCTGCTACCTCGAAGAGAGCGGCGGCGTGCTCAATAACCGCCGCCGTGGCAACGCCTGACCCGACGCCTGCCCGGCGCCCGCGCGACAGAAATGAGAAGGGGCGCTCCGACGATCCGCTGCCGCAGCGTGCAGTCGTATCGCGAGCGCCCCACCAACCCCCCGGTGGTTTCCCCCGAGTTACACCATAGGTGGGCGAAAACGGCCTGAAAAGCCGTCATTTGTCAGGGCACCAGTACGGGGGTCAAAGCTGTCGGTATGCCCGCGCGCATGCAACGCTCGTTCAGGCAGGTCCAGAAAAACCCCAGACGAAGGAACGAATATGGCTCGCTTTCGAGTCGCCCTGATCGACGACCACGAGATCGTGGCGCGCGGCTTCGCCGACCTGTTCTCCACCATCCCCGAGATCCAAGTGGTGGCTACGGTGGCCACCGTCTCCGAGCTGTTGGCCTCGCCGGCCCAGGCAGAGGGCATTGACCTTGTCATCCTCGACCTTCGCCTCTCCGACGACTCCACCGTCACCGACAACGTCCACCGGCTCCGGGCGACGGATGCCGCAGTGCTCGCCTTCACCGCCGGCGACGACGCCCTGCTGATGCGGGCGGCCGCCCGCGGCGGAGTGCTCGGTGTGGTGCGCAAGTCGGAACCCACCGCCGTTCTGCTCGACGCGGTGCGCCGGGCAGCGTCGGGGGAGACGATCGCGTCCACGGAGTGGGCCGCCGCCCTCGACGGCGATCCTGACCTGGCCGACGCGGCACTGAGCCCCCGCGAACGCGAGGTGCTCTCGCTCTACGCCGCCGGGGCGAAGGCGCCGCTGGTGGCGTCGCAGACCGGACTGTCCGAACTCACGGTGATCGACTACATCCGTCGCGTCCGGTCGAAGTACGAACGGGTGGGCCGCCCCGCCAATACGAAGATCGACCTGTACAAGCGGGCGCTGGAAGACGGCATCCTGCCGATTCCCGGGCAGCCGTGACCGTAGGGAACGTCGCCCGCACGCCGAGGCCCGGCCGCGCCACCGGGCAAACGGCAACCGAACGCCAGTTCCGGGTGCTCTGCACCGCGACCGGGCCTACCGGCTTCGTCTTCGGGCTGCTCTGCCTCGACACCTTCCGGGCGCAGGCCTGGCCGCCGGCCCCGGGCGCAGCGCTGGCCGCGTGGCTGCTGGTTTTCGGCATCCCCGTGCTGATCGGTATCCTCGCCACCTGGGCGCCGCTGCGCCTGCTTCGCACGCTCGCCCTGGCCGAGGGAGTGGTCTTCCTGGCGATCCTCTGCTTCTGGCTGGTCGTGCGGGCCGAACCGCTCCCAGCCGGTGCCGACATCCCCTGGGCCATCTCGCTCACTGGCATCCCGGCCGTCGCCGTCGCCGCGGCCACCCGGGATCGCATCGGCTGGGCATACACCGTCCTCGTCTGCACGCTGAGCGGAATCCTCCGCTCCGCGACTTCGACCGACCCGCATCCGGTGCTCGTCGGCATCGAGGATGCGCTCTACGCCCTGCTTGTGATCAGCGTGTTCGTCGGCCTGACCATCATGGCCAGGCGCGGAGCCGCCCGGGTCGACGACAGCGCGCGGATCACCCGCGCAGCCGTGGCCGCCCGGGCCGCCCGGGTCGCACGCAAGCGGGAACGGCTCACCATCGACGCGCTCGTCCACGACAGCGTCATCTCGACCCTGCTGATGGCCGGCCGCGGCGGCATCCCCACCGAGACGCTGTCTCGCCACGCGGCCTCGACCCTGGATCGCCTCGACGCCCTTCGGATGCCCCGGTCGAACCGGTCGCTGCCCGGCAACGAGGTTGCCGACCGACTGGAACAGCTCGCAGCCGAGCTGGCCCCGGATGCGATCGTGCAGGCCGACCTGGACGAGAACCTGGCTGTGCCGGCCGTGGCTGTCACCGCCCTGCTCGGCGCCGTCGGTGAGGCCCTGCGCAACTCGGTCGCGGCGGCCGCCCTCGGCGCCCACCACCGGGTGGTGCGCACGGTCAGCGTGCGCGGGCATCATGGGGGGATCCGCGTGGTCGTGCACGACGACGGAGTGGGCTTCGACCCCGCCCTCGTTCCCAGCGAACGGCTCGGGATCGCGCAGAGCATCATCGGCCGGATGGAACGGCTGTCGGGCGGCGAGGCACGGGTGCGGTCCCGCCCAGGCGCCGGCACCGAGGTGGAGGTGTCGTGGACGCCCGAACCGCGCCGGCCGGCCGTGATCGCATCCGCCGCCGCCCCGGCTGTCCAACGCCCGGCACCAGCCGCCGGCCCGCTGGAGCCCGCCGCGCACTCCGCTGCCGCGCCGGCCGTGGCCATGATCACCCCGGACGCCCAGCCGGCGCCGCCGTTCTCCGACGCCGCGACCACCGAGATCGATGCCCCGCGCACCGTTGTGCGGCTGCCGCGCCCGCTGTCCCTCGGCATCCTGGCCATGTTCATCGGTGTGCACGCCCTGCTCGCCTTCGGTGACTACGAACCGCTGTTCGGGCTGCCCTGGGAGATCGCCGGCTTCGCCGCGGTGTCGTCGGCGGCGGTCCTGATCTCCCGGGCGGGGGCCGACCATCTGCCCCGCACGGCGGCCGTCATCGTGCTGGTACTCTGCGCGGTGGCGACGGCGCTCGTGTCCGAACCGATGACGGCTGTGCAGGACACGCCGTTCGGGCACTGGTACCTCGGGGCCGTCACCCTGCTCCTGGTCGTGCTCGCCGTGCGGGGGCGCGAAGGGTTCGCCTGGGCCAGCTACCTGATCGTCTCCGCGATCACGATCCTCTGGGCGCTCAGCAACGGCCTCACCGTCGTCGACGGTGTGCTCCTCGTCGTGCGCCACGCCGGCACGCTGCTCGCCGGCACCCTTTTCGCCGTGGGGCTCAAACGGTCCGCGCTCACCCTTGCCGTGCTCAACCGTGCGCGCGCGCAGAACGCCGCCGCGGCCGCCACCGCAGTCGCGGCCATCGAAGAGCGCGAATCCCAGCTGGCGCGAGTGAATGTGCTCTGCCGGCCCACGCTCGAGGGTCTCGCGCGGTCGGATGACATCTGCCCGGAAATGCGGGCGGAGTGCCTGCTGGTGGAGGCCACCCTGCGCGACGCGATGCGCGCCCGGGCCCTGTTCGTGGAGCCGCTGGTCACCGCCACCCGAGCCGCGCGGCTGCGCGGAGTCGAGGTGACGCTGCTCGACGACAGCGGTGACCACCCGCCCGTCGAAGCTGCCCGGGTCGCCGTGGCCGTCGCCGACCAGCTGGACTCCCTCTACTCCGGCAGCCTGACCGCCCGGGTATTGCCCGCCGACCGGGCCACCATCGCCTCGATCGTCATCGAATCCGACGACAACCGGATGCTCGTGGTCACCCCCGAAGGACTCCTCCGCGACGCCTGACCCCCGGTGGTCCAGCCAGTCGAGACCGCCCCCGGTGGTCGAGCTGGTCGAGACCCGCCCGGCTCCTGTCCGACAAATGAGCCTCCAACTGGGGGATTCCGGCCTCTTACGCCGGTGAGATCGCATCCTCTAGTGTCCTCATAACGGAGGACACGTGTCCTCCTAAATGAGGACAACCCCGGTGTGCAGGCAGCCGCCCGCACCGGGTCTCAGGCTTACCCGCCGCGACCGCCGAAGAGTGAAAGGTTCCCCGTGAACGAGAGCGCAACCCGAGAGCGCAACACCCACACCTCCCCGAAGCGCGCCTTCAGGGGAGCGCGGAGGATTGCGATCCTCACCGGGGTCTTCCTCCTCATCGGCGGCGGTGCCGCGGTGGCCTACCTGACCACGACCGGCACCGGCAGCGGCTCGGCCGCCAACTCCAATGTCGTCGGAACCGTGCAGCTCACCGCCCACTTCGCCGCTGGCCTCACCCCGGGCAGCGCCGAAGCCGTGACCTACACGGCGACGAACACGACCGGTTCGAGCCTCAAGGTCGGCACGATCAGCCATGTGGTCTCCACCGGCGGCAGCGGATGCCTCGTCAGCGACTTCTCCATCGCCCCCGTCGTCTCCAACACCGTCGTGCCGGCCGGCGCAACCAACGTTTCCCTGACCGGCACCGGCACACTCACCTTCGCGGACACCGCCCTGAACCAGAACGCCTGCATGGGCGCCGTGGTTCTGTTGACGCTGACCTCGAACTAAGGACCGGCGGGGCGGCTCCCCCCTGAGTCGCCCCGCCTCACAACTGCTCACCCCGCATCACCCAACTCCACCCGCAGCCCGGCCGACCACGACAGGGGAAACGTGCAGTTCCGCAGCCCTGTCCGCGCCGACCCTCGGCGCGACCGATCGCCCGGCGCGCTCGCCGCTGCACTGCTCGCCCTCGCCCTCGTCGTCTCAGCACTCGCCGCGCCCTCCGCCGCCTGGGCCTACCTCGACGCCCCCGCCACGGGAACCGGCTCCGCCTCGCTCGCCACGCTGCAGCCGCCCACCGGACTCGCCGTTCCCGCGCTGAGCACGGGCAACGTGCACCTGGCCTGGGTCGCCTCTGCCGGCGCCGGCACGGTGGCCCCCACCGGCTACTCCGTTACCCGCACCCGCACGAGCGATGGCTCCAGCACGGATGCCTGCGGCACCAGCGCGGCCACCCCCACCACCGCGCTCACCTGCGACGACCTCCGCGTGCCCGTCGGCGTCTTCGGCTACACAGTCACGGCCGTCTTCCACAGCTGGACCGCCGCGAGCGTGCTGAGCAGCACGGTCACGGTCTCCCTGCCCGCCGCCGGGCTGGCCTTCCAGACCCAGCCGGGCAACGCATCCACGACCACGGTGCTTCAGACCCAGCCGGTCGTCGCGGTGCAGGATGCCACCGGTGCCGTCGTGACCGGCAGCGTCGCCGCCGTGGCGCTCACCCTCACTACCCCGTCGGGAGCCGTCCTCAGCTGCACCACTTCGACTTCCCGTACCGCGGTGGCCGGGATCGCCACATTCGCCGGCTGCAAGGTGACCACTCCGGGCAGTTACACCCTCACCGCGACTTCCGCCGGGCTCGCCAGCGCGCGGAGCATCGCCTTCACGGTGCTCGGACCGGTCTCGCGGCTCGTGTTCACGGCCTCGCCGTCGAGCTCGACCGGCGGCATCCCGTTCGCGACGCAGCCCGTCGTCACCCTGCAGGATTCCGCGGGCCAGACGGTCACCACCTCGGCCAGCACGGTCACGCTGAAGATCACCGGGGTGCCAGCCGGGGTGGCTCTTGCCTGCACCCCATCCCTCACCAAGGCGGCGTCGGCCGGGATCGCCACGTTCGCCGGCTGCAAGATCGACAAACCAGGTACCTACACGCTCACCGCGACTGCCGGGGCGTTCACCGTCGCGAGCGGGAGCCTGACCATTGCGGTGGGCCCGGCCAGCAAGCTCGCGTTCAGCACGCTGCCGTCCGGAGCCACCGCCGGAACCTTGTTCAGTGTGCAGCCGGTCATCACTGTGCTGGACGCCGGGGGCAACGTCGTGTCCGCGAGCACCGCCTCGGTCACCCTGAGCGCCCCGGTCGCCTCCGGGCTGAAGTGCGCCGCGTTGACAGTGACGGCGGTTTCGGGTGTCGCGAACTTCACCGGCTGCCAGATCAACAAGTCCGGCGCGACGACACTCACCGCCACCAGCGCCGGTCTGCCGACTCCCGCCATCACGACCTCCGTCTCGGTGGCGGTCGGTTCCCCTGCCAAGTTGGCATTCGTGACCCAGCCGTCGACCAGCACGGTCGCCGGCACGGCGTTCGCCGCCCAACCCAGGGTGCTGATCCAGGATGCCGTCGGAAACACGGTCACGACGAGCACTGCCGACGTCGCCCTGACCCTCACCGCCGCCGGGGGAGCCACCCTCGGCTGTAGCGCCAACCCCAGGACTGCCGTCGCCGGGCTGGCCACCTTCACGGGCTGCGCGATCGACAAGATCGGCAGCTACACCCTGACCGCGGCCTCGGGCACCCTCACTAACGCCATCAGCACCACCGTCAAGATCAATCCAGGGGTGGCCGCGAGCCTCGTGTTCACGGCGTCGCCCGTTGCCGCCACGGTGAACACCGCCTTCCCGATCCAGCCGCAGATCACCCTCCGCGACGCGCTCGGAAACCGCACCACGAGCACCGCGCTGGTGACCCTCACCCTGACCACCCCGGCGGGCGCCACCCTGAGCTGCACGGCCAACCCGAGGGCAGGCGTCGCCGGTGTGGCCGCCTTCGCCGGCTGCAAGATCAACACGGCAGGCACCTACACTCTCACCGCGACCTCGGGCACGATCGCTGCCGCCACGAGCGGCGCCTTTCCCGTCAACTAGTCCTGTCCCGACCCGACCCGCCCCGCCCCGGTGCTCAGGCCCGTCGAGGCCCAGAACCCCTCGTTGGTCGAGCCCGTCGAGACCCGCCCTGGTGGTCGAGCCCGTGGAGACCCGACCCCACGGTGGTCGAGCCCGTCGAGACACGGCTGAGTGCAGTGGTCGAGCCTGTCGGGACCTGGTTGCTCAGGGTGGTCGGGCCTGTCGGCACCTAGTTGCCCACGGTGGTCGAGCTTGTCGAGACCCGCGGTCAGGATTCCGATGATCTCAGCCTTACGCGCGGAACCGGCTGGCCGGTCAGTCCGTGTCCTGGTCCGCGGCCGGCGTGCCCGGGTCGAGCTGCCGGCGGGTCTTGCCGGGGAGGGGGATGAGCGTTTGTTCCGCGTCGACCGACACGGGTGGTTTCAGCCAATACTGGTCGCCGCCGCGGATGATGGTCCAGCCCTGGTTGTGGAGGAGCAGGTGGTGGGGGTGGCAGAGGCAGACTCCGTCGGCGAGGTCGGTGTGGCCGTGTTCGAGGAGCCAGGTTTTGAGGTGGTGGGCTTCGGTCCAGGACGGTGGCCGGGTGCAGTCGGGCCAGACGCAGCCGCCGTCGCGGGCGCCCATGGCGGTGCGTTGGGCGGGGGTGAAGAGGCGTTGCTCTCTCCCGACGTCGATGGGCTGGCCGGTGTTGTCGAAGAGGATTCCGATGTAGCCGGTGTCGCAGAGTTGTCGTTCGACGGTGGCGAGAGAGATCGGGGCAGGACTGCCCTCGATGGACCCGTGCCCGATCGCGAGGACCACGGCCGTCCCGGGCTGGCCGGGATCACCGGACAGGTCGGGTTGGCCCGGTTGGTCGGGTTGGTCGGTCAGGCCTGGTCGAGTGGAGGGAACGGCTATGACAGGTTTGACCGTTATGGGCCGCGCATTTGTTGGTGCTTCAGCTGCCCCCGTGGTGTCGGCCGGTGCCGGGGTGGCACTCCCGGCACGGGCACCGGTTTCAGCACCGGTGCCCGTGTTGGTGCGGGTGGCGTTGGTGAGGTCTTTTTGGGTGACGATGATGCGTACGGCGGGGCGGCGGCCGCCGAGCATCTGGCCGGGGTCGACTTCACCGGCGATTTCGAGTAGTTGCACGAAGGAGTCCGCGGCGATCTGCGCGGTGCTGCGCGGGTCGTCCTGGATGGCCTTGGCCCAGGCGGCGCGCTTCGGGTCCACGAAGCGCACCCCGCCGCGCCTCGGGCTGGTGATCGAGTCGTAGGTGGAGAGCACGAACTCGCCGTCTTCGGGGGCGAAAAGGCCGTGCAGGCGGACCTTGCCGTCGGGGAGGCGGTAGACCTTGAGGAACCGGTCGTCGTAGGCCTGTTTCTCGCGGGCGGCGATGCCGGCCTGGTCGAGGTCGTCGCGCATCCTGCGGGCCCGGGTGAAGCACTGGTCCGCGTTGAGCGTCGCGGACTCCGCCAGCAGCTGGGTGAGGGCGGTGGCGAGTGTGTCGGCGGTGACGGCGGTGTCGATGTCGCCGAGCCCCTTGCGGATGGATTCGGCGGCGTCGACGGAGAGGGTTCCCGCGGTCACGGCGCGGGCGATCGGCGCCTGCCACGATGCGGGACCGGCCGGATCGGGCGAGAACCCGCCCGGGCCGCCAGGGTCGCCGAGGCCGCCCGAGTCGCCGCCAGAGCCCGCCCCGTCAAAGCCCGTCCCGTCGACACCGGTCCCGTCGTCACCGAGCGCCCCACGCGCCTCTGCGGCCTGCCGGTCGGCGGCCTCCGCCTGGGCGAGCATCGTGCCGACCGCGACGAGCTTGAACGCTTCGTTCTTGCTCGAGCCGGTGACCTTCTGGATCATCGCCTCCGGGGAGAGGAAACCCTGCTGCGCGGCCAGGCCCGAATGGCCCAGCTCCGGGCGGGAGCGGTCGGCGATGGTCGCGGCCATCCACGCCGCGTACATCTCGAGCAGGCGGCGGGCCTCCGCGATCTCCCGCTGACCGGTCAGCACCGCCGCATCCGGGAGGGCCGCCAGGTCGGCGCTGGAGCAGCCCAGGAGGGCGACGGCGTCCGCCGCCTGTCTGAGCTGCTCTGCTGGGTTCATGCCACGAAGATACCAAAACACGAACACAAATGTGAGCGTTTGTCACGTCTTGTGGATAACTCATTCGAAGATTTATTCCCGAGTCTCGACAGGCTCGACCACCGGGTCGGCCGAGCAGCCGTTCGCTCGTGGCGTGCGCCGCGGTTGGGGTCCGGCCGCGTGCGACTGGTTGAATGGATGGCGTGACTGATCAGACTCCGACGACCCGATCCGATGCCCTCGCCGCCGCGCTTGCCGCGCAAGACGTGGTCGCCGTGGCCTACGCCCTCCGCAATGACGTCGTGATCGTGCCGCAGCTCGTCGTGAACGGCCAGGGCGAGCAGGTGCGCGTGTTCGGCCGTGAGGGCACCGAGAAGCGGATGCTGCTGCTCTTCTCCTCCGCCGAGAACTACGCCCAGATGGTCCCTGACGAGCCCAACCCGCAGGTGATGGTGGGCGATGCCCAGTGGCTGCGGGAGTTCCTCACCGTGCATCAGGGCGTGCTCGAGATGGTGTTCTTCGATATCGCGGGCCCGCACGTGATGCAGGCCGATCCGGCCGACCTGATGCGCGCCCTCGGTCCGTTGCCCGGTGAGAGCGTCGACCCGCCTGAACAGATCGCGGAGACGCCCGAGCAGTAGCCGTACGGTGTCTATTCCTCGGCTGCGACCGCTCCCCATGCTGGGGTCCGGACGCGCCGTGATGGTGACCCCGTCACGCTAGGCTGAGCCTCGACGGTGTTCGGCCCGCTCACTGAGCGGAGTCCGACGGACTCTTCACGGTCCGCTCTCCTGGCACCCGTCAGGGAGCAGGTCGCAGTGGTGGGGACTGATCAGGATGCCGTCGGCATCCGTTTGGCGAGCGTCGAGCGTCGGTTCTGGATCGACCGTGATGACGCCCTCCAGCTGGCCCTGGACTGGCTCGCGGAATTCGGCGATGCCGAGTACGGCGCGACCGGCCGTCGACTTCAGGTCCTGATTGCCGCCGTCACCATCCACCGGGCCGATCCCAGTCGAAGCGCCATCGACGTGCAGCAGATTCTGGCCTGGGCGCAGCAGCACGGCGAGATCGCCCTGCAGTCCCGCTGCCACGACGTGCTCGGCTCGCTCTTCGAAATGGTCGGCGACCCTGCAGCCGCCCTGGAGCACGCCGTCGCCGCCAACGACCTCCTGTCCGAGTCGGAGGTCCCGCTGATGCGGGCCGCCGCCCGCAAGTGCCTCGCGGACGCCCTCGGCTCGGCCGGGTCCCTGGACGAGGCTCGGCGCCGCTATGACGACGCCCTCCGCCTGGTTATCGATGACCCGGATACGAACATCCGTTACATCATCCTCAACAACCTTGCCTTCACCGAACACCTCGCCCACAACAACGACGAGGCCCTCGAGGCTGTCGAACGCCTGGTCGGGCTGTCGCAGCTGAGCGACCGCGAGATCGGCATGTCCGCCCGTGACACCATTGCCAGGGTCTACATGGCCGCCGGGCGGCTCGACGAGGCCGAAACCATGCTCCTCCCCGCCATGGATTCCGCGGTCAGTGACGCGCACCCGGACAGCTCCGCCGCAGCCCTCGTCGCCCTGACCGAGCTCTACCGCGAGCAGGGCAAACTGGGTGAGGCGCAGGCCGTGATCGACCGCTGCCGCGACGTCGCCCAGCGCAACGGCCTGAACCGGCGCACCACCGAGGTGGCGCGCGAGCAGGCCGAGGTCCACGCGGCGAACGAGGACTACCGAGCCGCCTTCGAGGCGTTCCGCGACTTCCACGAGAAGTTCGAGGCGCTTGGAGCGAGCGAGAACGAGGCGCGCGGGCGCATCCTCGAGGCCATGTTCCAAACGGCCGAGTCCCGCCGCGAGAGCGAGCGCTACCGAGAGCTCGCCGAGCGCGATCCGCTCACCGGGCTGCACAACCGGCGGTTCGTCGACGAACACCTCGGCTCGGCCCTGATGCGGTTGCGCGAGGGCGGTATTCCGCTCGCCATCGCCATGATCGACCTTGATCACTTCAAGCGCATCAACGACACGCTCTCCCACGAGGTCGGCGACGAAGTGCTCCGCGCGCTCGGCCGCATCCTCATCGACGCGGCGAAGGCTGTGCCGGAGGCCATCGCGGCGCGCCTCGGTGGCGAGGAGTTCCTGCTGATCCTGCCCGAGACGGATGCCGAAACCGCCCACGCATACTTCGAGCGCCTGTGTCGCACGATCGCCGGCTACAACTGGACGCCGATCACCCACACCCTGCCCGTCACGGCGAGCATCGGCGTCGCGTTGGCACCCGACGACGGCAGCCAGAGCTCCGACCTCCTGCGAGCGGCGGATGTGCGCCTGTATGTCGCCAAGCGCGATGGCCGCAACCGGGTCGTGCATTCGGCGATCATTGCCCGGTCAGTGGCCGAATCCGTGGCGGCGAACCTTGTCTCGGCCGGCCCGCTCGCTGCCAACCCGATGGAGATCGTCGCCTAGTCCTCCCGCGGCCGAGTCGTACTAGAAGACCGCGTCGAGTTCTGCCTCCCTCGCCGAGAAGCCGGTCTTGATCGCCAGGGCCACCGCGGCGCCGATCGACCCGGTGGCCGACGCGTCGATGCGGGTGGAGAACCCGAGGCGAGTCGCCTCCGCCGCCCGCAGCTTGGCCGCCGACACCGGCCGCACCTCGCCGGCCAGGCTGATCTCGCCGAACGCGACGGCGTTCTGGGCGATCGGCAGGTCTTTGCAGGCGGAGGCGATGGCGAGGGCGATGGCGAGATCGGCGGCGGGTTCCGTGAGACGGATGCCGCCCACCGTCGACACATAGACATCCATGCCGCCCAGCCCCTCGAGCCCTGCCCGCCGCTCGAGCACCGCGAGGAGCATTGCCACCCGGGACGAGTCGACCCCATTGGTCACCCGGCGGGGGTTAGGGGCCTGGGACTTGATCACCAGCGCCTGCACCTCGACCGGCATCGCTCTTCGGCCCTCGAGCGCCACCGTGACGCAGGTGCCCGAGACGGCCACGGCGCCGCGGCTGAGGAACAGGCCGCTCGGGTCGGGAACCTCGGCGATGCCGTCGCCGGTCATCTCGAAGCAGCCGACCTCATCGGTCGAGCCGAACCGGTTCTTGAGCGCGCGCACGAACCTCAGCGCGGTCTGCCGGTCGCCCTCGAACTGGCAGACCACGTCGACCAGGTGCTCGAGCAGGCGCGGCCCGGCGATCGAACCATCCTTGGTCACGTGCCCGACGAGCAGAATGGGAAGGTTGCGGTCTTTCGCCACCCGGATCAGGGTCGAGGCCACCTCCCGAACCTGGCTCGGCTGCCCGGCGAGACCGTCGGAATTCGAGCTGGCCACCGTCTGCACCGAGTCCACGATGACGAGGTTGGGTTTCACCGCGTCGATCTGGCCGAGGATGGTGGCCAGGTCGGTCTCCGCCGCGATGAACAGTTCGGGCTGGAGCGCTCCGGTGCGCTCGGCCCGCAACCGCACCTGGCTGACCGATTCCTCAGCGCTCACATAGAGCACCCGGGACTTAGCCGCCGCGGCCTTCGACGCGACCTCCAGCAGCAGGGTCGACTTGCCCACGCCCGGCTCGCCGCTGAGCAGGATGACCGAGCCGGGCACGATGCCGCCGCCGAGCACCCGGTCGAACTCGGCGATGCCGGTCGGCCAGTGCGAGACGGCGGTGGTGTCCACGTGGGTGATCGGCCGGGCGACGCCGGCGCCGTTGATCGTGGCAGGTTTGAGCGACCGCGCCGCACTGGCCTTCTCCGTGGTGTCGACTACGGTGCCCCATTCGTGGCATTCGGCGCAGCGGCCGGCCCATTTGAGGGTGGTCCAGCCACAGTCCGTGCAGCGGAAGGAGGAAACGGGTCTGGCCATGCCAGCGAGCCTAGCCTCGGCCACCGACCCTCGATTACTGTGGGGCCAGCTTCTGGGGAATCAGCCGGGCCGCCTGGGCGCCGACCGCGGGCAGGAACGCCTCGGCCCACATCCGGTAGCCCCGGTCGTTCGGGTGGAACAGGTCGCTCGCCACGTGGGTGGCGATGCTGCGCAGGCCCTGCCGTTTGGTCGTGGCGTGCAGGGGAACGACGGTGAGGTCGTGCTCGGCGGCGACAGTGCGCAGGATGTGGTTGGCCACCGCGACCTTGCGTTCGTTCCGCGGCAGATGGAAGCAGGGCAGGTCGGCCACCAGGGTGTGCGCGGGCAGCACGGCGAACAGCTCGCGGATCCCGGCCTCGAATGTGGCCGGATCCCAAAGCGCGATGTCATTCGCCCCGATGGCCACGGTCACGATGTCGGGAGAGAGCTTGACGAACCGGGGCAATTGGTCCCGCACGGCCAGCTCCACGGTCGCGCCCGACACGCTGAGATTGACCACGCGCACAGTACGGCCGGTGGCCAGCCGGATATGGTCGGCCAGCAATCCGACGTAGCTGCGGTGCGGCTCGCTCGCGCCGATGCCCTGCGCCGCGCTGTCGCCGATAGCCACGTAGAGCAGTTCGCCCTTCACCTTGGCGTGGTTGCGCCACCACAGCGAGTGCACCGGTAGGGTCTCGTTCAGCACAGCGGCGTTCTCGGCCAGCCTGCCCCTGAAATTGCGGAAGTTCACCAGCGCGGCGGCACCGACCCCCGCCGCGGTCGCGACGGCGCCCGCCGCGGCGGCGAAGGATCGAAGGTTCTGGTTGGCAATTGTCACCCGCCGAGAATACCCCCGCCCGGCATGACTTTGCTGAGGCATCCGTGAGATTCCCCAACTGGCGATGGGGCTCGAGCGGATGCCGCGATGCCGACGGATTCGCATCCGGCCGCGGTCTCAACTACAATCTCCCTCGGTACCGTGTCCGAGCGGCCGAAGGTGCAACTCTCGAAAAGTTGTGTGGGGGAGACTCCACCGTGGGTTCAAATCCCACCGGTACCGCCATGTGCAAGCCCCCTGCATCCCTTTGTTTCATTGGGAATCAGGGGGTTTTTGCTTGACGGCGGCGGCCAGTTTCACCTCCGGAAGCCAATGCTGACCGTGACCATCGGGATCTGGGGTGCTTGAGCAGGCGCATTCCTGATGCATCGACGGTCGCGGGAGCGGGGCGTCGGCTAGCGGTATCCGTCATGTGGGCCCAGAGTTGAGGCGCGATACGTGGGGCAGCTGAGCGCGCACCTTCCGAACGCGAGAGACTGGGGGAGTGACCTGTGCGCCGTTCGACCCGTGGAGACTCGGTCGCGGGCTCGCGTTCGCCTCGGCGATCGATGATCTGAGTGCTGCGCTCGATCGGAGCCCCACCGTCGTCGTCAGCGCGCCGCCGGGCACGGGAAAGACCACGCTTGTCCCGCCAATCCTCGCTGATCGTGTTTCGGGTCGTGTGATCGTCACTCAGCCCCGCCGGGTCGCTGCCCGTGCTGCAGCGCGACGACTCGCGCAGTTGGACGGATCCCCTCTCGGCTCCCGCGTTGGATTCACCGTCCGCGGCGAACGCCACGTGAGTCCATCTACCCTGATCGAGTTCGTTACCGCCGGCGTGCTTCTGCGTCGCCTGCTCGATGACCCTGGTCTCGATGGGATCGGCGCGGTGATCATCGACGAAGTGCACGAACGTGCTTTGGAGACGGATCTGCTGATCGGGCTGCTCGGCGAGGTCCGCGAGCTGCGCGACGACCTCGTCCTCATCGCGATGTCCGCAACACTCGACGCCGAACGGTTCGCGACAATTCTCGGAACGGATGCGTCGCCGGCCCCGATCGTGACCCAGACGGCACCGGCACATCCGCTCGAGGTGCACTGGGCGCCCTCTCCCACACCTCGGCTGGGTGAACGCGGGGTGACCTGGGCCTTCCTTGACCACGTCGCGAGTACGGCGGTTGCCGCACACCGCAACCTCGTGCGCACCGATCCGGCGGCCGATGCTCTCGTATTCGCACCGGGTGCGCGTGAGGTCTCTGAGATCGCCGGACGCATCCGTGGTCTCGCCGCGGAGTTCGACGTCCGCGAACTGCACGGCCAGATCCCCGCGGCAGAGCAGGATGCGGTGATCAGTGGGCGGAGCCCCGATGGTGCTGCACGGATCATCGTCACGACGTCACTCGCCGAATCCTCTCTGACCGTCCCCGGCGTGCGCCTGGTCGTCGACACCTGCTTGTCTCGTGCTCCGCAGCGGGATGAAGCGCGCGGGATGAGCGGTCTCGTCACCGGGCCGACGCCTAAGGCCTCCGCCATCCAGCGCTCTGGGCGCGCCACCCGGCACGGGCCGGGCGTCGTGGTCCGATGCGTCGACGAGCGGACCTTCGCCACGGCACCGACGCACGCTGCGCCTGAGATCCAGGCGGCAGATCTCACCGACGCAGCCCTGCACCTCGCTTGCTGGGGCGCCCCCGGCGGTGTGGGCCTGCGGCTGGTAGATCCGCTTCCCTCGGGAAGCCTGGGTGAGGCCCTCGTCGTGCTGCGTGGGCTCGGCGCGATCGATGCGGATGGCCGCGCCACCGACGAAGGGCGACAGCTCGCCCGCGTCCCGACAGCTCCTCGCCTCGCCCACGCGCTGCGTGCCGGGAGTGGCCTGGTCGGCGGGCGCACAGCGGCCGAGGTTATCTCGCTGCTCAGCGGTGATCTCCGCGTTGCAGACGGAGATGCCCAGGCCACGCTTACCGCGCTGCGCACTGGACGAAGCCCGGATGCCCGCCGATGGGAGCAGGAAGTCCGGCGTCTCGAGCGCTTCGCCGGGGCGACCGACACGGCGCGAGGAGGCGCTGATCAGACTGGACTCCTCATCGCGCTCGCGTTCCCCGAGTGGATCGCTCGTCGCGTCGATCAGTCCCCACACGGCGCAACCTTCCTTCTGGCCTCCGGCACCCGTGCGGGGATCACCGGTCCGCTCGCTAGTGCCGACTGGTTGGCGGTGGCGGACGTTACTCGTGCGGAGGGGCGAGCGGCCGCAGGAACCGGAGCAATCATCCGCTCTGCCGCCTTCATCTCCGAGAACCAGGCGGAGAAAGTGGCACCCCATCTCTGCACAGACCGGGTCGAAGCACAGTTCGTGAATGGGCGCGTTGTCGCGCGCCGTGAACGTCGGATCGGCGCGATCATTCGCTCGTCCGTGCCGGTGCGTGTGCAGGCGGACGCCGGCGGACGGGATGCCGTCCGGCGCGCCGTCACAGAGCAAGGACTCGGAGTGTTCACCTGGTCGGATGCCGCGGATGCTCTGCGGCGTCGCCTCGCGCTGCTTCATCGCGAACTCGGATCGCCCTGGCCGCATGTTTCAGACACCGTTCTGCTCAGCACGCTCGATTCCTGGCTCGGCCCCGAGCTGTCAGACCTCGCCGCCGGCACTCCCGCCGCGCGCATCGACCTTGCCCCGGCACTCCGCCGAATCTTGCCGTGGCCGGCCGCGGTCGACCTCGATGCTCTGGTTCCGGAGCGCCTCCAGGTGCCCAGCGGTTCGCATGTTCGTCTCAGCTACCCACCTGCCGATGATTCCACCGCCCGTCCCATCGTGGCCGTGAAACTACAGGAATGCTTCGGGTGGGCGGAGACTCCGCGAATCATCGGAGGACGAATGCCGGTGTTGTTCCATTTGTTGTCCCCCGCCGGGCATCCCCTTGCCGTGACCGACGACCTCGCATCATTCTGGGCAGGTCCGTACTCGCAGGTGCGCGCGCAGATGCGCGGCCGCTATCCGAAGCATCCCTGGCCAGAGGACCCTCGGTCCGCTATACCCACCCGGCACACCACGCGCCGCGCTGCCCTGGGTTAGGTCAAGTCCAAATGCGTGGTGTTACGAGATTGCCGCGTGATTCTTGGATTTCTAGGCGCTGAGCGCGCCAAGTTGGGTCGTTTGTTCCTCCCTATCGGTCGGGATGAGCTGGAGTGGCCACTTTGCCTCCGGATGTTTCCGGACACGAGCAGCATGGTTGCGAGTACCTGTCGGGAGGCAAAGCCGCGGATGCGGCGGCGCGAAGAAATGTCGAGTGCCTCATGTCCGGTGTCCTTGACGTAGGCGTGGTAGCTCTCGTCGGTGTTTCGGTCGACTCGGTAGGCATCGCTCCACTCGCTCGACTGTTCTCCCGCCCGTGAACAGATACGCAATCATGGGTACGCTCGATGAGGCGCGTTTGCGGAACTCTTTCACGCGCCGCTCGGCGGGCAATGTCCCGTCGTGCTCAGCTCGAACGTGAAGGAAACACCGTGTCTGATCACGCAAGAATCAAGGGCCACACCGTGACCCGCACCGTGCACATCGAGGCCTCGCGCGCGCGCGTCTGGAAGGCACTGACCGACCCCGAGGTGATGGTCCAGTGGTTCGGAGACGGTGTGGTGTTCGCCGCGCTCGAGCCCGGTGCTACTGGCAGCATCGACTGGGATGATTACGGCAGCTTCCCGATCGAAATCACCGAGGTGGTGCCCGACGGCTCATTCGGCTTCCGTTGGTCGGGAATCCCCGCCGAAGAGCTCGACGAGTACTCGACGCACGTGCGCTTCAGCATCGCCGATGCGGGTACCGGGACGGATGTCACGGTGGTCGAATCGGGCTTCGACACACTCCCCGGCGGCACCCGCTACCGTCGCGAACGTCTTGAGCAGAACCGAGAGGGCTGGGACGTCGAACTCGACGAGCTCGCAGTCCTGCTCGAGGGTGTCACCCAATAGTTCACGATCACGGGGCAGTCGATCGACGAGTCGGCCACGTTGCCGGGCGGAGTTGGCCCGCCTTTCTGGAGTCAGTTTCGCAGCTCGAGGTACTTCCGAATGAGGGCCTTCGTAGACGAGTCCTGGGATTCGAGAGTGTCCGCATCCCCATCGACTGCCGGAGCGATCTGAAGCGCGAGCTGCTTGCCCAGTTCGACACCCCACTGGTCGAACGAGTCGATGCCCCAGATGATGCCTTCGGTGAACACAATGTGCTCGTACAGGGCGATCAGCTGCCCGACGACGTTCGGGGTGAGCGCCGGCGCAAGGATAGACGTGGTGGGCCGGTTCCCGCTGAACTCGCGGGCCGGTGCGACGGACTCGTCGGTGCCTTCAGCGCGCACCTCGGCGGCCGTTTTCCCGAAGGCGAGGGCCTTGGTCTGGGCGAAGAAGTTCGCCATGAACAGCGCGTGGACGTCCTGGCCGGGCTCGACAGCGGCACCGTCACCGGTCTCGTCCTTGAGCGCATGGGCAGGATTCGCGACCGCGATGAAGTCCGCTGGTACCAGGCGCGTTCCCTGGTGGAGGAGCTGGTAGAAAGCGTGTTGACCATTCGTGCCCGGTTCACCCCAGAAGATCTCGCCGGTGTCGGTCGTGACCGGTGACCCGTCCCAACGCACGCTTTTCCCGTTGGATTCCATCGTGAGCTGTTGCAGGTAGGCCGGGAATCGGTGGAGGTACTGTGCGTACGGGAGCACAGCGTGGCTTTGGGCCTTGAGGAAGTTCGAGTACCAGACGTTGAGGAGTGCCATCAGGACGGGCACGTTCTGCTCGATGGGTGCGGTACGCATGTGCTCGTCGAGGGCGTGGAAGCCGGCAAGGAATTCGCGCCATTTGTCGGGGCCGATGGCGATGACCACGGAAGTGCCGATGGCGGAGCAGATCGAGAAACGACCGCCGACCCAATCCCAGAATCCGAAGGCGTTTTCGGGATCGATGCCGAACGCCGCGACCTTGTCCAGCGCGGTGGAGACGGCCACGAAGTGCCTGGCGACGGCCGCAGCGCGGGCGGCGTCGGTATCAAGGATGGCGCTTGAGCTGAGCAGCCGGTTCCAGAGCCACTCTCGTGCCAAACGGGCGTTCGTGAGCGTCTCGAGGGTTCCGAACGTTTTCGATGCAACGATGAAGAGGGTGGTCTCAGGGTCCAGGTCTGCCGTCTTTTCGTAGACGTCGACCGGGTCGATGTTCGAGACGAAGCGGCACTCGAGGCCCGCTTGAACATACGGTTTCAGCGCTTCGTAAACCATCACGGGACCAAGGTCGGAACCGCCGATCCCGATGTTGACGACCGTCGTGATTCGCTTGCCGGTGACACCGGTCCAGATGCCGGTCCTCACCTTTTCGGCGAAGGCGTAGACCTTGTCGAGGGTGGCGTGAACGTCGGCGTCAACGTCCTGACCGTCGACCACGAAGCCTTTCGGCGGCACGAGCGTTGCGCCGTCCTTCGGTCGGCGCAGCGCAGTGTGGAGAACCGCGCGGTCTTCGGTCACGTTGATGTGTTCGCCGGCGATCATGGCCTGGTACCGGCCGGAGACTCCGATCTCCTTCGCGAGCTGCACGAGGTTGTCCAGGATCTCGTCGGTCAGGAGATTCTTCGACAGGTCGACCGTGAGGTCGGCTGCGTTAAAGGTGAATCGATCGGCTCGTCCGGGGTCGGCGTCGAACCAACCGCGGAGATCGGGAGAAAAGCCCTGGGCAAGGCCGGCGAGCTGACTCCAGGCTTCGGTGGACGTGGGATCGACGGGGGCGGATTCGGTCATGGGATTCTCCTGGACACCGGAACAACAGATTGCCCGCAACTCCCGCAGCGCAGCGAGGCGGACCGGTTCAAGCCTATTGCCGTGCTGCCCGCACCCGCGCCGCCCGTGGGTCCGAATATCGTCGAATACGCGCACGAGTGGAGACGAGGCGCCGAAACGGTTGGGACAGAGAAGGTGATGGGGCGGACACGGCAGCGGGTCAGCGCCGGGCGGCCCGGAGCTTTCCGTACACGCGCATGAGTTGGGGCACGACGAGGTAGACCGCAACAGGCACAACAACGATCGTCAGCACGAAGGCCCGGGGAACCGGGTTCCATTCGGCGGTGAAGGGCCCGAGGGCGAAGAGTCCGAGGGTGACCAGCGGGAAGATCGCGATCCAGGTGATCACGGCTCGGGCGTGAACCGACGGTGGTTTCAGTGCCGCCGTGATCGTGGGCGAGGTGGTCGTGGGAGATGACATTGTGGTGTACCTCTCTGCAGGTGAGTTGGTGGTGTTCCAATGCCGTTCGCGTCGCTTCGTGGTCAGGCGCGAGCCTTCTCGCGGCGTCGGACCCGGCGGAGGATGACCGTGGGCAGCAGTCCGACCCCGACCGCCAGCAGGAGGCTGAGAGCCAGTAACAGCGGAGTGCGAGCTTGCGCGGCCAGTGGCGCCGCATACTGCTCGATTCGTTCGATGGGGTACTCGAGCATTTTGGACACGGACTGCACGACCGACGGGCTGCTGCTTCTCGACAGCTGTGCGAAGGCCGCGTCGAAGCCCTGCGGGCGTCCTGCGCCCCCGAGTTCGCCGGCAACGACCGTGGGCATCGCGCCATCGAGAGTGGAGGTCTTCAGGACGAGGCCGTGCCCGGTCGTCACGAACCCTTTCGCCGACAGGGCAGAGGTGGTGGCCCCTTGCGAGTATCCGTAGACCTCGAAGATCGCGGCGGCATCGATCTCGTCGACCCCATCCCGCAGCTCGACTGCGACGTTCGGTCGCCCCCAGGGAAAGGCCGTGTTCAGCAGAAAGGCCGCGTCTTCGAATCCGAAGCTTCTGACGGGCATCGCGGTCGGGGCATCCAGCTTCCAGCCTGGGTAGCCGATGGATTCGCCGACCCGGGTGGCTTCCGCGTCGCCAGCCAGGTCGGCGATGACTTTGAGGGAGCCGGGGATGCCGGAGGTCACACCGCCGGTCGTGGTCACGCGGCCGTCCTGCACGTAGCGCTGCCCGGTGACCCAGGAGACCTCGGGGTTCGAGGCTTTCAGCGCGGCGATCCGGGACCAGTGGGATGTCGCGTGAAGCCCATCGAGGACCCCGGACGCGGCGAGCAGTCTGGAACCGGCGCAAATGCCGAGGATGCGAGCGCCCGCCGTGTATTGGTTGACGATGAACTCGCGCGCAGCCGCCTCCTCAGGTGCGGCCGGGCTGTTCACGGCCGGCACCACGACCAGGTCGGGCGTGGGCGCAGCGCCCGACGCCACCTCGGCAAACGTGTGGGTCGGCATGACCGACATGCCGCCGTCGACGACCGCCGGGTCGGCGGACGCGGCAATCGTGTAGACAAAGAAGTCGGGCGAACTGGCAAGCACGTCAAAGGGCGCGAGAACGTCGGCAGTGTCGGATCCGGACCGGCCGAGCACGACCGCGACGACGAACTGCCCGTCACGCGCTGCCGCGCCGGGGCCGGGGCTCGGCGCCCCGAGGCTGGCCGCGGAGGCCGTCTCGTCGCCTGAATGGGAGAGCCCGGTGATGGCGATGGCGGCGAGGGTGGTGATGGTGAGCGTGGTGGCAAGAGCGATTCTGCCGATTCGGCGGGCGAGCCTTGACATGACGATTTCCTCGGGGCGGATGCGGATGCGGAGGTGGCTGGGGTGTGGCGGATTTGCCGCGCCGTCTCGATTTGCGGGCATGACTTCACGGTAGGGTTCGCTTGTCGACCCACCTAGGACACGCTGTTGACGATTCCGGCCACGAGGGAACCCAGTGAACGAACCACGTATCGTGATCGTCGGGTTCCCGTCCGTGCAGATCCTCGACGTGACAGGGCCGCTGGAGGTGTTCTCCACCGCCTCGCGCTTCCTGCCGATTCCCCGGTATGCCACGCAGCTGGTGAGCACCCACGGTGGGCCGGTGCTGTCGACGAGTGGCCTGGAGTTCGCGACGGTGCCGATCGGCGATGTGGTCGGAGGCATCGACACTCTTGTGGTCGCCGGAGGCAGCGATATGGATGCTGCCGCGGGCGATCCGAGGCTGGTCGACAGCATCCGGCGGCTGGCCTTGCTCTCGCGACGGGTCACATCCGTGTGTTCGGGCGCGTTCCTGCTCGCAGCCGCGGGGCTCCTGGACGGCCGCCGTGCGACCACCCACTGGGCCGAGTGCGACACGCTCGGGCGCGCCTACCCCCGGGTCGCCGTCGAACCCGACGCCATCTATGTGCAGGACGGCAACGTCTGGACGTCCGCGGGCGTCACGGCCGGAATCGACCTGGCCCTGGCGCTGGTCGCCGACGACCACGGCCGCGCGGCCGCCGCGACCGTCGCGCGCCGCCTCGTCGTCTACCTCCGCCGGTCAGGCGGCCAGGCCCAGTTCTCCGCTCTGCTGGCCGCGCAATCCGCGAACGACGAGCCCATCCGTGACGTGCTGGCCTGGGTTCCCGACAATCTGACCGCCGACCTCTCGATCACTGCGATGGCGACTCGCGCCCACCTGTCCGAGCGCCAGTTCAGCCGCGTGTTCAAGTCCGAGGTAGGCATCACGCCGGCCGGGCATGTGGAAGCAGTGCGGTTGGAGGCCGCGTGCAGCCTCCTTGAGACGACCCGGCTGTCCGTTGAGGAGGTCGCGCGAGCGTGCGGATTCGGAACCCCTGAAACCATGAATCGAGCGTTCCGGCGTCGCCTCAACACCACCCCCGGCGACCATCGAGATCACTTCGGCCCCGCCTGACTTCATCCAGGTCAGCGGCATCCGGCCCGTGCAGTCTCGTGCCGGTTCCCTACGCGATCAAGGTGTGCAGATCGACCCCGAAGAGGGCAACGAGAGGCCACAGCACTACCGCCGCCAGGCCCTCCAGGATGTTGCCGGGAACATTCCATGCCACCAAATAGCCCTGGGTGGCAGCCACCACGACCCCGATGACCAGATAGACGATCCCGATCAGACCTATTCCCCGACTGCCTATTCCGCGCCTGCTCATTTTGCGCCTGCCAATTCCGACTTTCGTCGCTCATCTGCCAATGCGGGTGTATTTGCCGTCAAAGTAGCGCCGGGGTGGTTCTCCTTTGATTCCCGGTCGAAGTCCGGGCGCGGGGCGTTCGCACAGAACGGCTGTCGCTGGTCCACAATGACGGCATGCGCGCGTTCGGGGTCGAGGAGGAACTGCTCATCGTCGACCCTGCGGACGGGCGGCCGCTGCCCCTGGCCAGCGCGCTGCTGGCGTCCACCAGGACTGCGGCCGGTACATTGTCGGCGGTCGGCGGACCCGTCCTCGCGCTTGAGTTCAAACAGGAGCAGATAGAGGTTCAGACCAGCCCCTGCTCAAGCCTTGATGGCCTGTTGGACCAAATCCGCCGGGGGCGCGACGCCGCCGATGCTGCCGCGCGGGCCGTGGGGGCCCGGGTCGCCGCCCTGGCCACGTCCCCGGTGGCGACGGTCCCTCACACAACGCCTGTTGCCCGGTATGCGGCCATCATGGACGGCTTCGCCTTCACGGCCAGAGACCAGTTGACCTGCGGGCTCCACGTGCACGTCTCCGTCGATTCGGATGAGGAAGGTGTCGCGGTCCTGGACCGGATCCGCATCTGGCTTCCGGCGCTGGCAGCCCTGAGCGCGAATTCGCCGTTCTGGAACGGTGATGACACGGGGTACGCCAGCTACCGGACGCAGGCTTGGGGTCGGTGGCCGGCCGCTGGGCCGGTTGAGCTGTTCGGCTCGGCTGCCGGTTACCACGCCCTGATCGCCGGGTATATCGCGTCCGGCGTTCTGCTCGACGAAGGGATGGTCTACTTCGACGCCCGGCTGTCCCGGAAATACCCCACCGTGGAGGTCCGTGTGAGCGATGTCTGCCTGTACGCCGAGGATGCCGTCCTCATCGCGGGGCTCGTCCATGCGCTGGTGGAGACGGCCGCAAGAGAATGGAGGCATGGCATCCCTCCGCGCCCGGTCCCGGCCGCGTTGCTTCGCCTGGCTCTCTGGCGGGCCAGCCGGTCTGGCCTGAACGGTGATCTCCTGCACCCCGTGGACAACCGGCCGCAACCGGCGCTGGAGGTCATCGACGCACTTCTCGGCCACGTGCGCGCCGCCCTGGCCGATTCCGGTGACCTCTCCCGCGTGCAATCCGGGCTGGCCGCCATCATGCGGCGGGGAACCGGGGAAGGCAGGCAACGCGCCACGCTCGCTCGCACAGGAAAGCTGTCCGCCGTGGTCGCAGACGCCATCCGTACAAGCTGTCGCTCGCAGCCGCCTGGCGGGAGCGCCGCCGGTGGCGGGATCCTCAGCACGGGATGAGTCACGAAAGCGGTGCCGGTCCAGCTCATTGTTGGGGCCCCGGCGCGAGAGTATCGTCACCGGAAAGAGGCTCGTCCGGAATGCTGATGACCCGATCCGCCGGCGCAGCCTCACTATCTTCGACTGACGTGAGGTGGAACCAATGAGTGAGGCCGACAAGATCAGGAACGCGGCTGAAAAGGCCGCGGGAAAGCTCAAGGAGAGCGCAGGCAAGATCGCGGGGGACAAATCGCTTGAGACTGAAGGTAAGACCGATCAGGCCAAGGCGAGTCTCAAGCAGGCCGGTGAACATGTGAAAGACGTGTTCAAGAAATAGCGAACGAGCCCGGTACCCGACTACCGGGGCCGTCCGGGAACATCGGAACACCATTGGAGGTCCACTATGCGCGAAGAGACAGCGACACCGGCATCTGGTGAAAGCGGGGCGTCTCGGGCTGCGAAACCCGGCGGGCCGGAAGCGGACAGCCCGGTGGGAGACATGTCGGTAAAGGGCGAAACCGAAGTAGGTCCATACCCGTCCCTGACTCACATCGAGAACATGGAGCAGGCGGACCTGCCGGCAGTTGCCGAGAACACCGCCGAGACACTGCCCGGCCAGGACGAGTGACGGTGCCCGGCGGTCAACCGCCAAGCTGAAATCGGGTGACCAGGTGAACCGCCCGCTGCCAGCGCGCGCCGTGCAGTGCCGGCCATGAGGATTGCGTTCGTCGGCGACGTGATGCTCGGGCGGCTGGTCAACGAGGAGCTCGCCGGGAGGGACCCCGCGTTCCCTTGGGGCGACACCGTGCCCGTTCTGGCGGCCGCGGACCTGCGGGTCGGCAATCTGGAGTGTGTGCTCTCCGACCGGGGGCGGCCCTGGCCGGGCAAGGTGTTTCACTTCCGCTCCGACAGCCGGAATGTGGAGAGCCTGGTGGCGGCCGGCATCGATATCGTCTCCCTGGCCAACAATCACGTCCTCGACTTTGGCGTCGACGCGTTCGAGGACATGCTGTCCACGCTCGATCGCCGCGGCATCTGTCGTGCCGGAGCCGGCCGTGACGGGAAAGAGGCCCGTCAGGTCGTGACCCTGCGGCAGGACGAACTCACGGTGGGGTTCATCGCCGTCACGGACAACGAACCTGCTTGGGCGGCCGAAGCGGGGCCGGGGGTGTTCTATGTCCCGATCGAGCTTCCGGATGCTCGCGTCGACGAGTTGCTCCAGCGCGTCACCACGCTCAGGAATGAGGTCGACCTGCTGATCGTGTCCGCTCACTGGGGCGGCAACTGGGGCGTGGCGGTGCCGGCCGCGCACCGGGTGTTCGCGCACGCGCTGATCGGCGCCGGGGTCGACGTCGTCTACGGGCACTCGCCGCACATCGTGCGCGCGGTCGAGGTGTACCGCGGCAGGCCGATCATCTTCAGCGCCGGCGACTACGTGGACGACTACGCGATCGATCCGGACGAACGGAATGACCAGTCATTCGCCTTCGTGCTGGAAACGCGCGGCGCGATCCCGCACTCGATGCGGCTGCACCCGACCCTTATCGTCGACTTCCAGGCCCGGCTGGCGGGCGCCGCTTCGCTCTCGATCGCCCGTCGTATGCAACGGCTGTGCGCCGACATCGGAACGCAGAGCGACTGGGATGAGTCCGGAAATGTCCTCGTCATCCCGATCGCCGCGGCCGGCCACTGCGTGGCGGCTTCGGGAGTCAGGACCGACGATCACGCGCTCGTCTCCGAAGGCGACGCTGCCCAGCCACCGGGCTCCGGAGCCGTGTGAGTCTTCGGGTGCCTCGGCGGTGCCGGGCGCCCCGTCGTCGTGCACGACGAAGTCGACGTCGAGCGCGTCCGGCAGGTCGCGCCATCGGCTGTACCCACGTCCCCGAATCGCGGGGAAAGTCATCGATACTGGTTGCTGGGGAGGAACAAGATGGAAGCGGAGCTGCGGGAGACCGCCGGTACGACCATCGGTCTGCTCCTGCGCCATGTGCGCAGCAAGGGAGGGGAAGCGGCCGTCGCCGACGTGCTCGCCCGAGCGGGCGTGGACCAGGACGCAGCGCTGCTCCAGGAAGACTCCAACTGGGTGAGCTACGACACCCGCATCCGGCTCTTCGAGGCGGCGACCGCCGTCCTGCACGACCCGAGCACCATGTTCGCGGTCGGTGCCAACTCGGTCATCGGCGAAGTTCCGCCGGTCTTCGTGCAGTTGCTGGGCATGTTCGCGTCGCCGGGGGCGATCTATCGCCGGCTGCCCCGAATGGTCCCGAAATTCACCACGACGTCCATGATCGACGCCCTGCAGGTCGGCGCGACCCGGGCGAGCGTGCGGTATCGACTCCATGACGGCCATGCACCGTCCCGCCTGGACTGTCAATACGCCCAGGGTCTGTTCTCCTCCGTCCCGACCATTTTCGGACTGGCTCCTGCCGTGGTCGAGCACCCCGAGTGCCAGTCGGACGGCTTCCCCGCCTGCGAATACCTGCTGACCTGGTCGACGCGGGCACACTGGTGGTCGGGGCGCAACCGCAGACGCTGGGCGGAAGCGTCGCTCTCGGTCCTCCGGGACAAGGTGCGCGAGGTCCAGGTGGCCGCCGCTGATCTCGTCAGCAGCGAAGACGTCGACGAAGTGCTGGCGAGGATCGTCAACCGGGCGGCCTCGGCCGTGCTCGCACCGGGTTATCTCCTCATCGTGGAATCCTACGATGGCGGTGCGCCGCTGGTTCGCCACCGCGGCCTGAGTCCAGAGCGTGTCGCCGATCTCGTCGCCCGGATGCTGCGCCGCGAGGATCTGGGAGCGCCCGCGCTCGTGGTGGAAATCGCCTCCACCCGCAGAGTCCACGGACGCCTCGCCGCGGTGTTCTCCGAGGGGCACTCGGCGATGGTCGGAGACCGGGTTCTGCTCGAGGCCTACGCGGGTCACGCGGCAGCCGCGCTCGACCTGTTCACGGCGCTCGAGGAGTCCCGGCGCGAGGGGCGTCGCACCGCCGCGCTGCTCAGCCTCGCGCACGAGTTGGCGACCAGTGACACGGTCGAGGACGTCGCCGAAGTCGTCGCATCGGCCCTGCCCTCCATCGTAGGCTCCGACGCTTCGGGAGTCCTGCTCTGGGATTCCGAGCGCGGTGAGCTGCGCCCGGCCGCGGCCGCCGGCATGGGCCAGGTCGAACGCGACCACTTCATGCGCTCGTCAATCCCCGCCGAGCAGACCCCCGAGCTGCTCGGTGTCCTCACTCGGCACGACCTCATCGTGATCACGGCGGACGGAGCCAGCCCGGCCCTGGCGGCGCTGCTCCGCGCCGTCGGCGTGCACACCGTTGTCGCGGCACCGCTGCTGGCCGGAGACCTGCTGATGGGCGTCGCGACGGTCAGCTGGACCAGCGCGATCACGGTCGAGGCTACGGCCGAGGCCATCGCCCGGATCGAAGGCGTGAGCCACCAGTGCTCGACCACCATGCAGAAGACGCAATTGTTGGAGACCGTGCGGCATCAGTCGGAGCACGACTCGCTGACGGGGCTGCCCAACCGGGCACTGTTCGCGCGTCGGCTCGACGCCTCGCTCGCTGAGTGCCAGGCGCACATGAACACCGCGGTGCTGTTCTGCGACCTGGACGATTTCAAGCGCGTGAACGATCGTCTGGGTCACCGCAGTGGGGACGAGCTGCTGCGTCAGGTCGCCTTCCGACTGCGCGACCAGATCGGGAGTCGAGGCACCATCGGTCGACTCAGCGGTGACGAATTCGCGATCCTCATCGGCGACCTGGCCTGGCCGGATGAGGCCGTCGAGGCCGCCGGCCGAGTCGTCGATTCCCTTAACGCGCCGTTCCATCTCGCCGGGCAGGACATTCGCATCTCCGCCAGCGTGGGGGTGGCCGTGCACGAGGGGCAGGGTGGTCGGGGTGAGGAACTGCTCGACGCGGCCGACGGTGCGATGTATTCGGCGAAGAGAACCGGACGCAACCAGGTCGCGGTCGTGGGCCACGCGTCGACCGGCGCACCCGACTCGTCGCTGCAGGCCGAGTTGTCCACCGCCCTGGCGGGCAATGAGATGCGGCTCTTCTTCCAGCCGGTCGTGGACATCTTCGGTTCCGACGGGGGCACCGTCGTGGGCGCCGAGGCGCTCATTCGCTGGGAACACCCTCGACTCGGTTTACTGACTCCGGCGGCTTTCCTGCCCCTGGCGCAGGAAGCGGGTCTGATCGCCGCCCTCGACCTCTGGGTCATCGGCGCCGCCTGCGCGGCTCTGGCGTCGTGGACGGCACCGGATGGCGAGGCTCCGGCGGGTCCCGGACTGTCCGTGGCCGTCAACCTGGATGCGGCGACCTTCCTCGACCGGAACCTTGTTCCGAGCATTCGAGAGGCGCTCAACCGAAATCGTCTCGCACCCGGGCGCCTCATCCTGGAAGTGGTGGAGAGCCGCGCGCTCGTCGACCTCCCCGGCATCGTCGAACGGCTGGTGGACCTTCGTCGGCTGGGCATCCGAGTCTCCTTGGATGATTTCGGTACCGGCTATTCGACGCTGTCCTGGCTCAACTCCCTCCCCGTGGACCAGATCAAAATCGACCGCAGCTTCATCATGAATCTCCCCGATGCCTCCTCGACGGCTCTCCTGCAGGGGATTCTCGCCCTCGCGCACAAGCTCGACGTCGAAGTGGTCGCCGAGGGGGTGGAGACCGTTGAGCAACTCGAGGTTCTGCGCACCAGCGGGTGCGGGCTGGCCCAGGGTTACCTGCTGGGGCGCCCCGCCCCGGCATTCGCCTCAAGCCCGCTTCGCGTGGCCGAATTCGTTCGCGGAGCGTCGGCGCTCTCAACGTGAGGGTGCGGTAGCTGAGGTTCGGCCCGCTCAGCCGATCCTGGCCACCGTCACGGCGACCTCCGCGATCTCCTGCTCCTCGTACTCGCGCAGGTGTTCCATGATCGCGTCGTGCACCCGGCGGCAGACGTCAGTCGCCGCGTAGCCGTCGGTGACCCCGATCTTCACGGCCACGGAGAGGCCGGCCTTCTCGTGTGCGATCAGGACCGAGTTGGCCGACGGCGGGCGGCGGGTGAGAGCATCCACTGCGGTCGTGATCACGGTGGCGATGAGCGGAGCGGCCGAGTACAGGGTGTCGACCCCGGGCACGGCGAGCACGACCTCGTCGAGACGGTCGGCCTGGGGGAGAACGTCGCTCATCGCTGCTCGGTTTCGCTCGGGGGAGTGGCCGGCCTGAGGTACAGGTCGCGAATGGTGATGTCGATCGCGGCGATGGTCAGGTCCGTGTGCTGGTCGAGGGCCGCGTAGAGGGCCTGGCGCAGGGCCTGGGCCTTGCCAGGGATGTTCTCCCTCTCGCACACGGCGGCATCGACGCGGATGGTGATCGGGGTGCCGGGAACGCTCACGTCGCCGTCGAGGCGACAGCGGCCGACGATGATGTTTTCGATCTCGTCGCCCGTCGCCCGCAGGATTCCGCGGACCGCCCCCTCGGTGACGACGAGCCGTGCGGTCGGTGAGGGGTGTTCGATGGGCATGTCGCGGCCCGAGTGGGCCTCCAGGTTGATGTTCTGAAGGATCGACCTGACCCAGCCGTCGCTGCGGGCCGACTCGCGCTCGACGTCGCTGGAGAGCAGGGAACGCTGCACGACACGGAGGCGTTGCAGGCTGCGCAGGGCGATCTGGCACTCCGGCGAGTCGTCGATGGACGGGTCGGCAGGGGTGCGGTCCCGGTCGAGGTAGTCGCTGAGCTCCTCGATCGTGTGGCCGGCCAGGTGGGCAAGCTCCCGGTCGGAGGTGTCCAGGTCGAAGGCGACGAACGGCTCGTCTGGTGAGGTCATCGCCATTCCTCCATTTCCCGGAGAAGGGTTTTGCGTGCTCGGGCGAGCAGGCCCCGAACAGTTGAAACGGGCAGCTCCAACTCTTCGGCAATCTCACCGTAACTGTACTCGGCGAGTTCGCGGAGCATCCAGCATCGTCGCTGGTCCTCCGGCAGGTCGGCCAGAACCCGGGAGAGGGCTTCGGTCTGGGACTCCGCTTCGGCCAGCCTATGGGGAGACTGATGCTCGGGCGCGGCCGGTTCGGTGAGGTCGATATTGGCGTGCTGGCGTCTGGCCCGCAACCGGTCGATGCTCTTCCGGCTCACGATGCGCATCAGCCAGCTCTTCACGGCGCCGCCGTCTTCGAGGGTGGCGAGCTGCTGCCACGCCGTGATGAAGGATTCCTGCACCACGTCGTCCATCTCGTCGTTGGACCCCAGCACCCGGGAGGCGTACACCCGCATGAGCGGTCCGTAACGTCGCACGATCACCTCGAACGCGCGAACATCCCCGTCGGCCGCGCGGTCGGCGAGGGTCAGGTCGGATGCCGTGTCGAGCGATGAGGGCACGTGCTCTCTCAGCGTTGCCGGCATGCGATCCCCCTCCTGCGGTCATGTCGTACGCCGAGATTCTACGCACGATCGCGTGACAAATATGCCATGGGACGCGTCTTAGAGGTGAATACCCGAATCGCGCCCCGGCACGGACCTCGAATATGTGAGGCCCCCGACGATTGAAGTCTCCTATGAATCCGAACCCCGCTTCGTCGAACACAGTGCCCCCGGTCGCGCCCGCGGCCGAAACCGCGCCGGCCACGGGACCCGGCCGCACCATCATCAACGACAGCGTCGTGGTCAAGGTCATCGACCTCGCGGCCCGCGACGTCGCCGGAGTGTACGCGCTCGGCACGGCGGGGCCGCGGGCGCTCGGGGCCATCCGGGAGGTCATCGCCCGCGAGGACAGCCGGGGCGTCACGGTGCGGATCGAGGACGACCAGGTCGGCGTGGACATCGCGATCGTCGCCGACTACCCGGTTCCCCTCCCGCGGATGGCCGCCGACGTCCGCTCGGCGGTGATCGCGGCCGTTGAGGAGCTCGTGGGGCTGCGCGTGACCGAGGTCACGGTGACCGTCACCGACCTGCACCTGCCCGAGGCAGACGACCAGCCCGGCGTCGAGCACTCCGAGCGTCCGGCGGGCCGGTCATGAGCACCTTCCCGGCATCGCAGGCCGACCACTCGGAGACGTTCGACGAACTCCTCGCCGGACCCCGGAACCCTGACGCTCAGGCCGAGCATCCGCAACCCCTGACTTTCGCCTGGCGCACCCGCGCCGAGCTTCCTCCCACGAAACATCGAACGAAAGCGAGACCAGCATGAGTGCATCCGACAAGATCAGCAACGCCGCCGAGGACCTCAAGGGCAAGGCCACCGAGGCAGTCGGCAAGGCGACGAACGATGACTCCAAGGTCGCGGAGGGCAAGGCCGAGCAGGCCTCGGCCAGCGCGAAGAAGGCCGGCGAGAACATCAAGGACATCTTCAAGGACTAGCCGTTCGGAGCGTGCGGCGGGCTGCTCTGCCTGCCGCACGACTCCGTTCTCCTCACTTCGCCGCACAATCAGACTCATCTCACCCAGGACCGTGACCTCATGCAGCTCTCCTTCCCGATCGCGCCGTTCCAGGCGCGGGGACCACTCAGCTCCCAGCTTCTGACCGCGCTCTCCCTCCCCGCCGACGGCTCCGGCTCCAGCCTCGGCGGGTTCATCGTCGCCACCGCGGAGGCGCTCGCGCAGTGCCAGGACATCGTCAACGACGACGATCTCCAACTGACCCTCTTCCTGCTGTACGGCCTGCACTACGGCGATGTCGTGCAGTCCGACGCGGCCTGGGAATGGCATCCGACGACCATCGTCGCCCGGGTAGCCATCGAACAGGCCCTCGAAAGCACTCTCCGGTCGACCGTGCCCCAGCCCGCGCTGCCGGCCCCGAGCCAGGACGCCGTCGCCCGGGCCCTCTTCTCGCTGACCATCGACGACCAGGGTCCCAGCCTGTCCCGGTACCTGGCCCGGAAGGCGACCGCGGAACAGGCGGTCGAGTTCATCGTGCACCGGTCGATCTACACCCTCAAGGAAGCCGACCCGCACTCGTGGGCCATCCCGCGGTTGACCGGACGCGCCAAGGCGGCCCTGATCGAGATCCAGACCGACGAGTACGGCGGCGGACATGCCGAACGCATGCACTCGAGCCTGTTCGCCGACACCATGCGCGGGCTGGGCCTCGACACCCGCTTCGGCGGCTACGTCGACCAGGTTCCGGCACTCGTGCTCGCCTCGTTCAACATGATGAGCCTGTTCGGGCTCAACCGGCGCCTGCGCGGCGCCATCGTCGGCCACCTCGCCGCCTTCGAGATGACCTCGGCGATCCCGAGTCGGCTCTACGGTGACGGCTTCCGCCGCCTGGGCTTCAGCGAGGCGATCACCCGCTACTTCGACGAGCACATCGAAGCGGATGCCGTGCACGAGCAGATCGCCGCCCGTGACCTGGCCGGGGCGCTCGCCGAGGACGACTCGCTCACGCTCCCCGACATCATGTTCGGCGCCGCCGCCTGCCTGGCCATGGACGGCTGGGTCGCCGAGGCCCTGCTGGCGAGCTGGCAGTCCGGGCGCAGTTCGCTCCGGGTCCCGCTCCCGGAGTCGGCCGCGCGTCCGCTGGCCGGAACTGCGGTGGCCTCGTGACCCCCGCGGCGTCGCATCCTCCCGTGACGATCACGGCGTGCCCCGACGGGCCGCTGCTCGTGCGCGGGGACGTCGAGATCACGGCCCCCGGTGGCCCCATTCCCCACACCCGGCGCACCGTGGCACTCTGCCGCTGCGGGGTCTCCATGATCAAGCCGTTCTGCGACGGCACCCACAAGCTCGTCGGCTTCACGACCGCGCCGACCGACCCTGCCGGGTCCGGCAGCTGAGACCAGGCGCTCGCACACCGAGCCGCCGCACGACCGGGGGCCGCCATCGAATGGGGCGAACTGCGGCCCCCACCCTTCCCGTCCGAATCGACCCCGCCGGGACTGGCCCTCCGAACGGGCGAAAGAACTGGAGAACCCATGAGACTGCTGCACAGACGCCACCGCCGCGCCGCCGAGTTGCCGCCCGCCGCCAACCCTGAAGCCCCTGCCCCCGACGACCCGCGCAAGCCGGCCTCCCCGGCCGACGTCTCGAAGCGGTCGTGGGTGTACGCGCTGCGCCGAACGGTGAGCGAATTCGGCAGGGACCAGTGCACCGACCTTGCCGCCGCGTTGACCTACTACGCGGTGCTCTCGCTGTTCCCGGCACTGATCGCGCTGGTGTCCCTGCTCGGTGTCGTCGGCCAGGGCAAACAGTCGGCCGACACCCTGCTGTCGATCCTCGGTTCCGTCGCCCCAGCGGAGGCGCTCCAGGTGATCCGCGGCCCGATCGAGCAGTTCAGTACGTCGCCGGCGGCCGGGTTCGCGCTCGTAGCGGGCATCGCCGTGGCGATCTGGTCGGCATCCGGTTACGTGGGCGCGTTCGGCCGGGCGATGAACCGCATCTACGAGGTCGACGAGGGCCGCCCGTTCTGGAAGCTCAAGCCGGTGCAGCTGCTCGTGACCGTCGCCGCCATCCTGCTCATCCTGGTGGCCGTGATCGTGCTCGTGGTCTCCGGCCCGGTGGCGGATGCCGTCGGCAACGCCCTCGGCATCGGCGAGATCGCCCGGGTAGTCTGGTCCGTTCTCAAATGGCCGCTCCTGGCCGCCGCCGTCGTGCTGCTGATCGCCATCCTCTACTACGCCACCCCGAACGCCCGGCAGCCGCGGTTCCGATGGCTGAGCCTCGGCGCGGTGCTGGCCCTGCTCGTGATCGTTGTCGCGTCGGCCGCGTTCGGGTTCTACCTGACCACCTTCGCGGACTATGCGAAGACCTACGGGTCCCTGGCCGGCATCGTGGTGTTCCTGCTCTGGCTCTGGCTGGCAAACCTCGGGCTGCTGTTCGGGGCGGAATTCGACGCCGAACTCGAACGGGGCCGCGAGCTGCAGGCCGGAATCGCCGCCGAAGAGAACATCCAGCTGCCCCCGCGGGACACCCGAACCAGCGACAAGGCGGCCGCGAAGGAGCGAAAGGCCGTCGAGGCGGGTCGCCGGATCCGGGACGCCCACCGCCGCGGCCGTCCGGCGAAGTAGCCGTAGCGGTCGGGAAGCCGGGTCTCCCCGGCGCTGTTCCGCCCGGCGAAGCGAGGTGCTAGCGTGCCGGGATGAAGCAGAGAGAACTCTTCCTCCAGTCGGATGCCGCGTTGCGCTCCGTCATCGACCGGATCACCCCCGCGAAGCTGCACCTGCCGGCGCCCGACGACTGGTCCCGCACGCCGAACCCCACACTGCGCGACATCCTCGCCGACCACGCCCGCGACGAGGCCTGGCTGCCTGCCGTGCTGGCCGGACGCACCATCGCCGACGTCGGCGACGACTACGCCGGCGAACTGCTCGGCGACGATCCGATCGGAGCCTACGACCGGCTCAACGACCTCGCCACGGCAGCGGTCACCGCCCACCTCGACCCGGGCAAAACCGTGCACCTGAGCTACGGCGACTTCCCCCTCGCCGAATACCTGCAGCACGTGAGCATCTACCGTGCCTTCCAGGCCTGGTCGATCGCGAAGCTCGTCGGGCTGGACTTCGCGATGCCCGCGCCCCTGGTCGAGAACCTGTGGGAGCAGATCGGGCCGCAGATCCCCGCCTGGCGGGAGATGGGCGTCTTCGGCCCGGAGGTCGACGTTCCGCCGGACGCCGACCGCGAGACACAGCTGCTCGGCAAGACCGGCTACTGGGTGCCGTGACTCAGATCCAGTCGTTGCGCTTGAACAGAACGTAGAGCAGCGCCGACAGCCCCACGATCAGGCCGAGCGAACTGTAGTAGCCGAACTCCTGGCTGAACCCGGGGTAGGGCACATTCTGACCGTAGAACCCGGTGATCGCCGTCGGCACGGCGATGATGGCCGCATACCCGGTGACCTTCTTCGTGATCACGTTGAGCCGGTTCCCCTGGATCGCGAGATTGGCCTCGAGGATGCTGGTGGCCAGGTCACGCAGGCTCTCGGTCCATTCCATCGCCCGCAGCACATGGTCGTAGACGTCCTGGAAGTACGGCCCCATCTCGTCGCCGAGCAGGTGCAGGTCGCGACGGAGCAGCGTGTTGACGACCTCTCGCATCGGCAGGATCACCCGGCGCAGGGTGACCAGGCTCTTGCGGAGCTCGAAGGAACGCCGTTGCACCACCTCCTGGTCGGCGCTGGGAACGAAGAGCTGGCTCTCCAGCTCCTCGATCTCGTCGTCGAGGGCCTCGACCGCCTCGAAGTAGCCGTCGACGAGGTAGTCGAGCAGCCCGTGGACCAGGAACGCGACCCCGTTCTTCGCGAGGTCGGGGGAGGAGTCCCACCGGGCGACGACCGCGTCCACGCCGAACCGGCCGTTCCGGTGCACGGTCACGAGGGCGCGGTCGGTGATGAACGCTGCGATCTCGTGCGTGGTCACCCGTGAGGTGGCCGGGTCGAGGGCAGCGGAGTAGGCGGAGAGGAAGAGGTGGTCGGGATAGCGGTCGAGCTTGGGACGCTGACCCAGGCTGAGCGCGTCTTCGACCGCGAGTTCGTGCAGCCCCAGTTCCTCCGCGAGGAGGGCGAGCTCGTCCTCGCCCGGATCGTCAAGGTCGACCCACACCACCGAGTCGGCTGCCTCGAGGTGCTCGGACACGTCGGCGAGCGAGAAATCCTCGCCGACGAGGAGGCCATCACGGTAACAACGGGTTCGAGGTGTCTGCACCCCCTCAGTCAACCAGCTATCGCACGGCTCAGAGCCCGTACAAATCGTCCCAGCCGTTATTGGACAGTGTGCCGGTGTCGACATAGGCGTAGGCCGGTTCGGCGCGGGTGGTCAGCACCCGGGTGCGCTCGCGCAGGTAGGCGACGGCGACGGCGGTGTCGGGGTCCTTGGCCCGGGTCTTCTCCGGCACGCTGAGGAATTCGCTGTTCGGGCCGACGACGAGTTGCACCAGCATGGTGTGACCGTCGTCGGTCAGTGCCGGCAGTTCCAGGAGCTCAGAGCTGTTGCAGACCGGAAGAGCCACCGCCAGTTGCAGCAGCGCGTCCGCTGCGCCGTCGGTGGTGAGGAACGATTTTCCGCAGTACGAAACTCTCTTCATGAAGATGCCTTCCCCCGCGACCGTCTTCGATGGATCAAACCCAGGTCGATGCAGCCAACCTAGCGCGGCCGCACCGATCCCGCTGTCGGCAGGAATGAGGACACGCGAAGGTGGGGAATCTTCAGGTCAGAGGCCGATTCGCACCCAGCTGGCGAGGCCGGCGGGGGTGTCGATCACCTGTTCGCGGCCGGCATCCGTCAGCTCGATCCGAAAGCTCGGCGCGCCGAGCGTGGTGCGCACGGTCAGTTCCGCGCGGGCGTTCCCGTTCGACCAGAGGAGCCGCAATTCGTCCTCGCCGGGCGTCACCCAGCTGAATTCGCCGTCGAACGCCGGATGCCCGGTGCGCAGCCGGGCGAGCCCGAGCTGGGCCTGGGTGACCTCGGTGCCGAGGGCCCGGGTGACCTCGTCGGCGGGGTAGCGGTGCCGGTTCACGTCGCGGCCGTTCCCGGTCTCGGCGAAGAGGCTGGTGTCGTCCAGCCCGCCGAGCAGGCCGACGTAGTAGACCTGTGGGCGGCCGGGAAGGAAGTGCTGCACGGCGCGGGCGAGGAGGTAGGGCGCCGTCTCGCCGGCGAGCGTGCTGAAGAAGGTCGCGTTGATCTGATGCGGGAGGGTGAACCACTCCGGCACCACGGAGGCGATCGTGGAGTGGCCGTGCGTGGCCACGGCGGCGCGGGCGAAGATGGCGGCCATCTCGTCCTGGCTGATCAGCCCGGGACGGTCCCCGTTCGGGCCGGCGTCGATGATTCCGATGCCGTCATGGGTGTCGAGTACGGTGATGGCGTTCTCCGGCCGGATCTCGAACCAGCGCGCGAGGCGGTCGACGGTGCCGGTGCCGAGGGAGTGCAGCAGAAGCGGGGCGAGCGCGAAGTCGTAGACCCAGTCCACGAGCGGGGCGATCGCGAGCTGCTGGCTGTAGTGCGCGTGCACCTCGACGAGCACGTCGACCTGGGCCTCGTGGGCCAGGGCGACGACGACCTTGGTGAACTCGAGAGTCTCCGGCGTCATGAAACTGTCGGTGCCGGGGGTCTTGACGGCATAGCCGACCGCGTCGAGCCGCACGGTGCTGACGCCGCCGTCGGCGAGGGCGCGGAGTACCCGCCGCAGGTAACTGAGCGCGGCCGGGTGGTTCACGTCCAGGTCGACCTGGCTGGGCATGAAGGTCGTCCAGACGAGGTGGCGGCTGCCGTCGGCGCCCTGGTAAGCCGTGAACGGCAGGCCGGGGCGGGGACGGTAGAACGCGGTGATCTCGCGCTCGGTGCCGCCGTTCGGGAACACGGTGTCGAAGGTGAGGAACATCCCGGCGTATTCCGAGGCGTCGCCGCGGGCCAGCCAGTCGACGAATTCCGCCGAGGAGGACGACACATGGTTGACGATGAGGTCCGCGGTGAGTCCGCGGGTGCGGGCGAGCGACCGCATGTCGTCCCAGGTGCCGAGGCGAGGGTCGACCGACGCGTGGTCAACGGGGTCGAACCCTGCGTCCGCGCCATCGAAGGGAATGTAGAACGGGAGCACGTGCACGCTCGAGAACGCGCGCAGCGGCCCGTCGAGCAGTGCCTGCAACTCGGGGACGGTGCCGCCCAGTCGATCGGCGTAGACGAGCAGCTCAACAGCGGACATTCTGACTCCCGGCATTCCGGCGGCACACCGGTCGGCGACACGGCGGCAGTCCGCGACTCGTGAAGGAGGCGCGGCACCGGTTCAGAAGTTACGGCACGCGGCAGGTCAGCGCAATTTGCGCGGCGCCGCGACGGCCGGCGACGAGCCGAACCAGGAGATCCCGGAGCCGGTGGTCTCCGGGGCGGACTCGTGCGAGGGATCCGTCGGAACCGGGGGAGCCGCTCGGCCGTTGCGCGGGTTGGATTCTGCGAAGGGAAAGCTCATGCTGTGCCAGTCCTGTCCAATCGGTAGGCCGGCTGACCCAGGGTCCCGTGCCTTTGCGACCCCGCCTTGCGACGAGTGTGCCCGTGCGATTGGCGGTGAGAAACCGCCCGGCCGGCGTAGGAAGATCGGCAGGCCTCGCAGGCAGTATCGCCGGATGGCGGCGGAACGGCAAGGGCCCCGCCGTTCCGGTCGAATGTCGACCAGGACGTCGGGGCCGGAGAGGCGGATGCCGGTCTGCCCCTACTCGGGGACCACCAGTGCGGGCGTGTCCTTGCGCAGGGTCTCGCCGCGGAAGAAGCTCGGCTGGCGCCAGTAGGTCAGGCCCATCACCGCGCCGCCGAGCAGCAGGAGACCGACGCCGATCACGAAGACGAGTCCGATCCCGAAGAGCTCAGAGCCGCTGCCGAAGTCGGGGCTCCAACTGCTCACTGCGGTCTGCACGAAGACGACGGTGAGCATCAGCCCGCCCAGCCCCGGCACGAGCAGGCGCATGACGAAGTTCCGGATGCTGCTGAACAGGCTCTGCCGGAAATACCAGACGCAGGCGAACGAGGTCAGGGCGTAGTAGAAGCAGATCATCAGGCCCAGCGACATGATCGTGTCATTGAGCACGTTGACGCTGATGACCGTCATGACCGCGTAGAACCCGCCGGCGATGGCGCCCGCGGCGATCGTGGCGTAGCCCGGCGAGCCGAATCGCTTGCTGATGGTGGCGAACTTCGGAGGGAGGGCGTTGTAGTGCGCCATCGCCAGCAGCGTGCGCGCGGGGGAGGTCATCGTGGACTGCAGGGAGGAGGCCGAGCTGGCGAGCACGGCCAGCGACATCAGCACGGCGAGCGGTCCCATGATCGGTGACGCGATGGCGGCGAAGATGTTGCCCTGGTTGTCGGGGTTGCTCAGGCCGATGCCGTCGACGCCGACGCCGGAGACCATCATGGTCGCGACGATGAGCGCGAGGTAGAGGCCGAGCACGACGAGAGCGGTGAGGGTTCCGGCCTTGCCGGCCGTCTTTTGGCCGCCCTTGGTCTCCTCGTTCATGGTGAGGCAGACGTCCCAGCCCCAGTACACGAAGATCGCCAGCGAGATCCCGGCGGCGAACTGGCTGAAGCTTTGCACCCTGGTCGGGTCGAACCACGCCCAGTCGAACGGGATCGCCGTCGTCGACGCGGCGGAGCCGGCGCCGATGAGGGCCGTCACGGTGAAGATGCCCAGGACCACCAGCTGGAAGCCGACGAGGCTGTACTGCACGAGCTTGGTGGCGTGCAGGCCGCGGTAGCTGACCCAGACGGCGAGAGCGACGAAGGCCAGGCAGGTGACGATGTTCACGGCGGTGTTGTCGGCCAGCGCGGCCAGGCCGGGATTGCCGAAGACTTCGCCGAGGAAGACGTAGAAGAAACTGACCGCGACGCCGGCCAGGCTGGAGAGCACGATGATGTTGGCGGCGAGCATGCCCCAGCCGCCCATCCAGCCGACGAACGGCCCGAACGCCTTGGTGGTCCAGGTGAACGACGTGCCGCTGTCGGGGGAGTCGGCGTTGAGCTCGCGGTAGGCCAGGGCGACCAGGATCATCGGGATGAAGGCGACGATGAAGATCGCCGGCACCTGGAATCCGACCTCGCTCACGGTGGCGCCGAGGGAACTGGTCAGGCTGTACGCCGGGGCGACCGAAGACACGCCCATGACGACGACCGCGAGGAGGCCGATCTGGCCGCCTTTGAGGCCTTTCCTGGTGATGCCGTGGGTGGATCCGGCCGCGTCGTGCAGCTCGTTGCTGTGCACGTGCGGCTGGTTGCCGCCGGCGGGGGAGGCCGGGGCTGGCCGGGTCGAGAGGTCGGTCATGGTGATCCCTTTCATGCGTCTTCACTGACGATGTGTGGGTGGGGACGGCGGGCGCGAGCGGCGGGATGGCGTCGCGCTGCCGACTAAATGAATTGGGTTCGTTTAGTTTGAGCCGGGCGGCAAAGGAATGCAAGCGAATCCGAAAGAAAAAGATAACATTCCGGATGTTTGCACCGGCTTCAGGCGGGACGCCCCGGTCTGGTGGCGGGGACAGCCGCGAGCAGCGCCTCGAGCCCGAACCGGAAGGCCACGTCGGCGGGGCGCTCCCCGGTGCTCCGGTCCTGGCCGAGGACTGCCGCGGTGAACGTCGGGCTCGAGTCGGCCAGCTCGCCGGTGTCGAAGATGTCGGCCGGCGCATTGGCGTCGAGGGCGGAGCCGAAGATGAACGACTCGACGGCGACGATGGCCGGAATGATCGTCTCCACCGGCACGCCGGCCCCGGCCAGTCCCACGGCAACGGTCTCGTACATCTTAAGCGTTTCCGGGGCGCCCGTCACCGGCAGCACGGCCACCAGCGGAACCAGGGGAGAGTGACGGGCGAACACGTCCCGGTAGGACCACGCCCAGCGGCGCATGGCGTCATCCCACGGCTCTGAGCCGAACCCGCTCACGTCGACCATGGTCATCACATGGTCTTCCAGCCATTGCAGCACCTCCTGCTTGGAGGAGACGTGGTTATACAGCGCGGAAGGAGCGACCTTCAAGGTCCTCGCCAGGCTCGACATGGTGAAGCCGCCGTAGCCCTCGGTCGTGATCAGCGCGAGCGCGGCGGCGGTGATCCGGGTCCGCGACAACACCATTTCCAGGGGGCGCCCGGCGCGGCGCGGCGCTGTACTGGCGGCGGCGGTCATCCGGCGGCTCCTCTCGAAGAGCGTGAGATGGCCAGAGTAGACCATCCGAAATGACCGGCCGTCATTTCACGGACGCCGCGGAGGGGGTCGCCGAACGCGACAGGCGGTCAGAAACCGAAATGCGGCAGGTCGAGGCTGTGCTGCTGCACCCCGCAGTCTTCGCACTCGAACCAGAGTTCCTCGTCGGCAAGGGTGTCCAGTGCCGGTTCCAGCGCCCACATCCGTCCTCGGCAGGCGCTTTGCTGGCATTCGGGGCTGAAGTTCATCGGTCTGGCTTTCTTTCTCGGGCGGCGGCTGGCCGACTCGACGGAGACTGTACCCCCGATTGGTGCCGAGTACAACAAAATCGTGGACCGGGCCGCGCGCGGATGCCTTGACACGGACCGGCATCGAAATTACCGTGAGGAATGAGCCGGTGGTTCGGCCGATTGCCTCCCCGGAAGGCGGGCGAACCGGCCGAGATGGTGCAGTCATGCCGGAGTTTCGTCGATCTCTATTGGGTGATCACCATGACGGCACGGTCAGGTTCCCGGCTCCAATTCCTCGGCGCAACCGACTCGGTCACCGGGTCGAGGTTCCTGGTGGAATCGGCCGGGCGCCGCATCCTCATCGATTGCGGCCTGTTCCAGGGCTACAAGCTGCTGCGCGACCGCAACCGGCTCGCCTTCCCGGTGGCACCGGAGTCCCTTGACGCCGTGCTGCTCACGCACGCGCACCTCGACCACACCGGTTACCTCCCGGCGCTGGTGCGGGACGGCTTCGACGGACCGGTCTACGCGACGAAGGGGACCGCGGAACTCTGTTCGCTGCTGCTGCCCGACAGCGGCTATCTTCTCGAGGAGGAGGCGAACTACGCCCGCAAGCGCAAGTCGTCGCGGCACGAGAACCCGCGTCCCCTCTACACGGCGGCGGATGCCGTGACCAGCCTCGAATCGTTCCGGCCCCGGAACTTCGACCAGGAGATCGACCTCGGCGGCGGCATCCGGGCCACCTTCGTCCCGGCCGGTCACATCCTCGGGGCGGCCCAGATCCGGCTCACGGTCGGTGAGTCGCTCGTGCACTTCACCGGCGATCTCGGCCGGGCGAACGACCCTCTGATGAACCCGCCGCGCGCGCTGGAGGCCGTCGACGTGCTCGTGGCGGAGTCGACCTACGGGGACCGCACGCACGACCCGGCCGACCCCGAGGCCGAACTCGGTGAGGTGATCCGCCGGGTCACGGGGCGCGGCGGCGTCATCGTGATCCCCGCCTTCGCGGTCGGCCGGTCTGAGACCGTGCTGCTGCACCTCTCCCGGTTGCGCGACCGCGGCGAGATCCCGGACATCCCGGTGTACCTGAACAGCCCGATGGCGGTCGACGCCACGGAGATCTACCAGCGCCACCAGAGCGAGCACCGCCTCACCGAGGCCGAGTACCGGAGCATGTACGACCTTGCCCGGATGGTGCGCACCGTCGACGAATCCAAACTGCTCAACCTGCGCGGCGGCCCGATGATCATCATCTCCGCCAGCGGGATGCTCACCGGCGGCCGCGTGCTCCACCACATCGTGGCGTTCGGCTCCGACCCGCGCAACGCCATCATCCTGACCGGTTTCCAGGCCGGCGGCACCCGGGGCGCCGCCCTGCTCCGTGGAGACGACAAGCTGCGCATCTTCGGCCGGGATGTGCCGATCACCGCCGAGGTCGTGGAGATCGGGAGCCTGTCCGCCCACGCCGACTCCGACGAGATCATCGAGTGGATGCGTGCCGCCCCGGCCGCCCCCGCGATGACGTACCTCACCCACGGCGAGCCGGCATCCTCCGACACCCTGCGGTTGCGGATCAAGCACGAGCTCGGCTGGAACGTGCGGGTGCCCGAACACCTCGAGCAGATCGATCCGTCCGCTCCCCGCTGAGCCCGGGCGTGGGGGATTCCGTGATAATTTCGGCAGACCATGACCGTTCCCCCGCGCACCGAGTTCGCGAGCAGTGATTCCGCAGGCGAGGAGTCACCGCCCGCGCGCCAGCGCGCGCTGACCAGGGTCGAGGTCGCCGACGTCGCCGTGCGGCTGTTCCGCGAGCGCGGCTATGAGGCCACCAGTGCCACCGAGATTGCCGAGGCGGCGGGGGTCTCCCGCAGCACGTTCTTCCGGCAGTTCCGCTCGAAGGACGACGTGATCTTCGCCGACCACGACGAGCTGCTCGAACAGATCGCGCGCCATTTCGAGTTGCCGCACGCCGACCCGTGGCTGGCCGTGTGCGAGGCGGCGACCATGGTCTTCGAACGGTTCCGGGAGCGCCTGGAGGTCGTGCGGATCAGGGACCTGGTCGTGCGGGAGACCCCGGTGCTGCATGACCGGGAGACCGTCATGGTGATCCGGTACGAACGGATGTTCGCCAGCTACCTCAGGTCATCCGCCCCGGCGGTGCCGGCGCTGGCCGCCATCCGCTTCGCGGCCGCGGTCACGGCCACCCACAACTACGAACTGCGCCGGCTGATCCGCTCGACGGTGGATGACCCCCGCGCCGCCGCCCTGCCGGCCGAGCTGGCCGCCGAACTCGCTCAGGTGCGCCGGATGTTCCGCCCGGACGGCCGCGCGCCGGCGGGGCCGGGCCCCGGACCCGAGTTGGTCGTCGCCGTCTTCCCGGCCTCGATGGACCCCGGCGATCTGGCCAGGGCCGTCGAGGAACGACTCCGCGCGGCGACGGTCATCCCTGCCGTCTGACACTGAGTGCCACTTGACCTGAGACTGAGTGTCAGGTACAACTTGTACCTACAGCTTTTCGACCGGCGCAAGGGGGCACCGTGAACAGTGTGTTGACCACACGAATCGATGTCTCGAACCGGACCGTCGGTGGCCGCACCATCGCCCTGGTGGTCTTCACCCCTCCGGCGGGCGGGCTGATCTCCTGGACGAGGGCGGCCCTGGCCGCGCTCGCCGCCGCCGTCGACGCCATCGACCTGGCCGCGGTCGACGCGGTGGCCTTCATCGGCACCGGCGCGGTCTTCGGGGCCGGCGCCGACCTGGCCGCCTTCGGTTCGGTCTCCTCCCGCACGGAGAGTGAGCAGATCGCCCGCGACGGCTACGCGGCCTTCAACCGGATCGGCCGGCTCCGGTTGCCCACCTTCGCCTTCCTCAACGGCGTCGCGCTCGGCGGTGCGTTCGAGCTGGCCCTCCGCGCCGATTTCCGCACCGTCGCCGCTCGGGCGACGAACCTCGGCCTGCCCGAGGCACGCCTCGGTCTCGTTCCGGGCTGGGGTGGGCTCGGCCTGCTCGCCGACCTGGCCGGCCCCGCGGCAGCGGCGGAGATCGCGGTCACCCGCTCTCTCTCCGGCCGTGCCCTTTCGGCCGCGGACCTGGCGGCGTGCGGGGTCGCGGACGTCGTGATCGACGACGCCGACTTCATCGGTGCATCACTCGCCTGGGCGGCTGCCCTCCTGGCCCGCACGGCGGAAGCGGACGCGGCGGCCACCCCGGCCGGCCCCTCGGCGGTCGGGCGGCCCGCCGCGGCCGCGCCCTGGCAGCCCGAGGCGCTGCGCGCCGCAGTGCGGAAGCGGATCCCCGGCGAGCTGCCCGCCGTCGAGAAGACCATCGAGCTGCTCTCGGCCTGGCAGCGCGCGAACGACGCGCGCCCGGCATCCGTGCCCGCCGGCCCGACCGCGAGCCGGCCGGCCCGCACGGCCGCGCGGCTGGCCCGCGGCGGTGACCCGATCGAGGCTGAGACCATTGTCACCTTCGGGCAACTGCTACAGACCGACGAATGCCGCGCCGCCGTCTACGCCTTCTTCACCCTGCAGGCGGCCCGGAAACGCAGCCGGCCCGGCGGCACGGCCACCGCCGTCAGCCAGGTCGGCGTCGTCGGCGGCGGACGGATGGCCACCCAGCTCGCCCTGATCTTCGCCGAGCGCCTCGACGTTCCCGTGCGGCTGACCGATCTCACGCCCGAGCAGGTCGCCCAGGCGCTGGACTGCATCGCCGACCAGCTTGGCCGGGCCGTCACACGCGGCACCATGACGCCGCAGACCCGGGCCCGGGTTGCGGCTCTCATCACCGGCACCAGCGACCTCGCCGACCTCGCCGGCAGCGACATCGTGATCGAGGCGGTCTTCGAAGACCTGGCCGTCAAACGCGGCGTCTGGGAGTCGATCGAACGAGTCGTGCGGCCCGGCGCACTGCTGCTCACCAACACCTCCTCGCTCTCGATCGCCGACCAGGGGGCGGGCCTCCGGCACCCGGAGCGCCTGATCGGCTTCCACTTCTTCAACCCGGTCGCGCAGCTCCCGCTGGTCGAAATCGTGCGGGCGCCGCGCAACACAGATGCCGTCGTCGCGGAGGCGTTCGCGCTCGCCGGGTCGCTCGGCAAGACCGCCGTGCTGGTGAAGGACTCCGCAGGTTTCGTCGTGAACCGGCTGATCACCCGTTGGTTCAGCGACACCCTCCGTCTGATCGACGCGGGCGCCGATGCGAAACTCGTCGACGACGCACTCGTGGCCGACGGGTTCCCGATGACGCCGCTCACCCTGATCCGCCACATCGGCCCCCGCGTGCAGCTGCACATCCTCGCCCACCTCGAAGAGGGCTTCGGCGACCGGTTCGCGGTGAGCCCGAGCCTGCGGCGTATCGTGCAGCAGTCGCTGCCGAGCTACGTCGGACCCGACGGCTGCCTCACGCCCGCCGCGGCCGAGGCGATCCGGTCGATCCTGCCGTCCCCGGGCGATCGAGTCCTGCCGCCGCTCGACCAGACCGCCGTGCGCGCGCTGCTCCTGCACGGCCTGGCCGATGAGGCAGGGCGGATGCTCGCCGATGGCACGGTGCACAGCGCCGCCGACATCGACGCCTGCATGATCCTGGGCGCCAACTTCCCGCACCACACCGGCGGGCTGACCCCGCTGCTGGACCGCTCCGGCGCCTCGCTGGCCGCCCGCGGCACGCTCTTCCACCCGTGACACAGCACTCCCCTCCGCCCCGATCCACTCCACGATTCACTCCACGAAAGGAAAAACCGTGGCCGACTACGACGTATCCCTGCCGCTCGACACCGACTACTACGGTGTCTTCGCCGACGTTCCCACCGCCGACCGGGCATTCTGGGACCGCGCCCGCACCTTCGCCGAGGAGACCCTCGACGAGGTGAACGAGGCCTGGGACAAGGCAGAGTACCCGCTCCACCTCGCCCGCAGGCTCGGCGAACTCGACCTGCTCACCGACGGCGTCGTCGGGGAGGGGCTGACCCCGATGTCGCCCCTCGCGGCCGGGCTGGTCAACATGGAGATCTCCCGCGGGGACGGATCGATGGGCACGGTCGTCGCCGTGCAGGGTGGGCTGGCGCTGCGCAGCATCGCCCTCTTCGGCAGCGAGGAGCAGAAGCAGCGGTGGCTCGTGCCGCTGGCCCGCGCCGAGAAGCTGGGCGCCTTCGCCCTCACCGAACCGGACCACGGCTCCGACTCGGTCGGCCTCGAGACCACCGCGAAGCGCGACGGCGACGAGTGGGTGATCACCGGCGAGAAGAAGTGGATCGGCAACGGCTCGGTCGGCGACGTGACCGTCGTCTGGGCCAGGGACGATGACGGCAACGTGCGCGGCTTCCTGGTCGAACAGGACAACCCCGGTTACCACGCCACCACGATCACCGGCAAGGGATCGCTGCGCGCGATCCACCAGGCCCGGATCGTCCTGGACGCCGCGCGCGTCCCGTTGGACGCGGTGCTGCCGGGCACCCGCACGTTCAAAGATGCCTCCGTCGTGCTCTTCGCCACCCGGCTCGGGGTGGCCTGGTCGGCGCTCGGGCACGCCACCGCCGTCTTCGAAGCCGCCCTCAACTACTCCACCCAGCGCATCCAGTTCGGCAAGCCGCTCGCAGGGTTCCAGCTCGTGCAGGAGCGGCTGACCATGATGCTCTCGCAGCTCACCTCAATGCAGCTGCACTGCCTCCGCCTGGCCGCCCTCGACGACGCCGGCACCCTGCGGCCCATCCAGGCCTCCCTCGCGAAGTACCACAACACGAGGGCGGCTCGGGAGATCGCGGCCATGGCCAGGGACATGCTCGGCGGCAACGGCATCCTGCTCGAGAACCACGTGATCAGGCACCTCGCCGACATCGAATCCCTGCACACCTACGAGGGAACCGAGAGCGTGCAGTCGCTCCTGATCGGGAGGGATCTCACCGGCATCAGCGCGTTCCACTGATCCCCGGCACGACCGCTCCACTCCCGCACCAAACGACGGACAAAGGAGTCCCACGTGTTCGAACAGATGACCCTGCTTGACCAGACGAGCGGCCTCGAGCCGGCGACGGGCCTGGCCAACGACGCCCCGCTCACCCCGATGCGATTCCTGCAACGGTCCGCGGAGGTGTACCCGAACAAGGACGCCATCCTCTACGGCGGACGTCGCTACAGCTACACCGAATTCCGGGCGGCCGCCGAACGGCTGGCGCGCGGCATCCGTGCCCGGATCTCCCCGGGGGACCGGGTCGTGTTCCTGGCGCCGAACGTGCCCGAGATGCTGATCGCGCACTTCGCCGTGCCGCTCGCCGGGGGAATCCTGATCGCCCTGAACTCCCGGCTCGCCCGGCCAGAGATCGAGTACGTGCTCGCGCACTCCGAGGCGACGGTCCTCTTCGTCGACGCCGAGCTGGTCGCGACGGTCGGCGACGCCCGCCCCGTCTCCCCGTTCCTCACCGGGGTGATCGAGATGCCCGACGCCGAGTTCGGCCTGGCCGCCAGTGGCCTGGACTTCGGGCAGGAGAGCCTGGAATCGTTCCTGGCCGCCGCGGATGCCGCGGCGCTGGCCGATCCCCGGCCGCTCTGCTGGGACATCGACGACGAACGCTCCCCGCTGACCATCAACTACACCTCCGGCACGACCGGCAAGCCGAAGGGGGTCGTCTACTCCCACCGCGGGGCCTACCTGAACTCATTCGGCGAGGTGTTCCACAACTCGTTCACGAGCGACTCGGTCTACCTGTGGACGCTGCCGATGTTCCACTGCAACGGCTGGTGCACGCCCTGGGCGGTCACGGCGGCCGGCGCCACCCACGTCTGCCTGCGGGCGGTGCGCCCGGAGAGCGTCTGGACGGCCATCGACACCCTCGGCGTCACCAACCTCTGCGGCGCCCCCACGGTCTGCAGCCTGATCGCGAATGCGGCAGAGGCGCACCCGCTGGAACGTCCGCTGAGCATCACCACCGCCGGCGCCCCGCCCGCCCCGAGCGTGATCGAACAGCTGGAACGCCTCGGCGTGAAGGTCGTGCACGTCTACGGGCTCACCGAGGTCTACGGCCCGCACACGATCTGCGAGTACCAGTCGGACTGGGACGACCTGCCGGGCGACCAGCGAGCCCGGATGATCTCCCGCCAGGGCGTCGGGATGCTGCAGGCCGAGTCGGCGCGCGTCGTCGACCCCGAGATGGCCGACGTTCCCCGCGACGGCAGCACGATCGGCGAGATCGTGCTCCGCGGCAACAACGTCATGCTCGGCTACTACAAGGACCCGGCCGCGACCGCCGAAGCGTTCCGGGGCGGCTGGTTCCACACCGGCGACCTGGGCGTGATGCACCCCGACGGGTACCTCGAGCTCAAGGACCGGGTCAAGGACATCATCATCTCCGGCGGCGAGAACATCTCCTCGATCGAGGTGGAAAACGCGATCCTCGCGCACCCGACCGTGCTCGACGTGGCCGTGGTCGGCATCCCGCACGAGAAGTGGGGCGAGCGGCCCAAGGCCTACGTCGTGCTCCGGCCGGACCACGCCGTGACCGCGGTCGACCTGCTCACCCACACCCGTTACCTGATCGCGAGCTTCAAGGTGCCCGACCACGTGCACTTCGTCGAAACGCTGCCGCGCACGGCCACCGGCAAGGTGATGAAAGTGATGCTCCGGGAGCTGCACCAGGACGCCGTGCCGGGGGACTGATCCGCCGGCCGCTACACTCCGACTCATGGTTCTCGCGGTGATCGGTGCGGTGCTGCTCCTGCTCGGCGCCGTCGCCGTCGTGGCGGGAGTGCTACCCGTCGACGCGCTGCTCGCCCTAATCGACCGGGTCGGCCCGATCCTGCTCTTCGTGATCGCGATGACCGTCGTCACCGAGCTGTGCAGCGAGGCAGGCGTCTTCCGCTGGGTGGCCCGCCGGTTGCGGCACTGGGGCGGCGGCCGGGCCTGGCTGCTCTGGCTGTGGGTGGCCGGCTTCGCCGTCCTGACGACCGTCTTCCTCTCCCTCGACACCACGGCGGTGCTGCTCACGCCGGTGGTGGTGGTGGTGGCCCGCCAGGCGGGCCTGCCGCCGCTGCCGTTCGCCCTGACCACCGTCTGGCTGGCGAACACCGCGAGCCTGCTCCTGCCGATTTCCAACCTGACCAACCTCCTGGCGCAGCACCGGCTCGGCGGCATCACCCCGCTGGGATTCGCAGCCCTCACCGCGGCGCCCGCCCTGGTCGCCATCGTCGTTCCGCTCGCCATGGTGGCCCTCGTCTTCCGCAAGGAACTCGGCAAGAAATACGAGAGCGTGCCGGTGCAGCGCACCCGCGCCGCTGGAACGACCGGGGTGCCGGCATCCGGCGCCCGTGACCGGGTGCTGCTCGGGATCAGTGCCGCCGTCCTGGTGGCTCTCCTGCCGGCGTTGGTCGCCGGCATCCCGGTCTGGATCCCGTCGGGCATCGCAGCCCTGGTGCTCGCGGCGACGTTCCTGCTGCGCCGGCCGGGCGTGCTCAGCCTGGCGCTGATCCCCTGGTCGCTGCTCCTCTTCAGCGCCGGCCTGTTCCTGGTGATGGAGGCGCTGGCGCACCTCGGCCTGCCCGCGCTGCTCACGGTCGTGGCCGGAACCGGGAATGCGCCGGGGGACCTGTTCCGCCTCGCCGGGACGAGCCTGGTCGGCTCGAATCTGATCAACAACCTGCCGGCGTACCTCGCGCTCGAGCCGGTCGCCGACTCGACGACGCGGTTGCTGGCCGTGCTGATCGGCGCGAACGCCGGGCCGCTGATCGCGCCCTGGGCGTCGCTGGCGACCCTGCTCTGGCATAGCCGGCTGGAGAAGATGAACGTGCTGATCACCTGGCGCGGCTACGCACTGTTCGGTCTTGTCCTGGCGCCGGTCACCGTCGGCCTGAGCGTGCTCGCGATGATTGCGGTCAGCGCGTGACGACGCGAGAGAATGGGGCACGTCGTCCCGAAGGAGCGAACCATGATCACCCTTGAGCGCATCGACGAGATCGTCGTCCACGGGGGGATCGTCGTCACCAGCGACGGAGCGAAGATCGGCTCGGTCGAGCAGGTCTTTCTCAGCGAGACCTCCGGCAACCCGGCCTTCGTGACGGTGCGCACCGGACTTTTCGGCATGTCAGAGTCGTTTGTGCCCCTGGCCGGGGCCACCATCGACGGAGCCAGGATCCTCGTCGCCTTCGACCGCACCCGGATCAGGAACGGGCCGAGGATCGAGAGTGATCGCGGCTCGATCACGGTAGAGGAGGAGAGCGAGCTCTACCGCTACTACGGCGTGCCGGAGGAGGACGATGATGAGGAGTCCGCCGCTGCGGGCGCCTCCGGGGACTCCGGACTCGAACAGCCGATCGTCAGCGCGGTGACGGATGCCGCCGAGCCGGATGCAGGACCGCCGCACCCGCCGCATCCGGGCGACCGGCCGTCGCCCGCTCCCGGGCCGCATCCTCATCCGCCTCACCCGCCGCACCTCCTGAAGCACGTCGTCGACGGGCACCGCCCGCCACCGCCACCGCACTACGCGCTCCCGCCCGCACCGTAACGCGACGACAAATTCGGCGGATCTATGGGGCGATTCGCCGGGCGACGACGTACCCTGTCATTCAACAATTCTGCCTCGCCCCAGTCTCCGAGTGATTTCAGGCCGACCGGTGCGACAGTGAACCCCGGTCCGCCGCCAGCTGCGGATCAGCACGTGCACGACCGCAACCGAACAAGTTCCACGCACCGACGCCGGAAACGGCGCTGGCACCAGGTGTGACAGAACCAGAAACACAGAGCCATGACTGACGACGAACTCCTGCTCGAAACCGACTACACCAGCTACGCGAATTCCTGCCGCGATCCCCACATCGCCCCGGGGGACGACCTGGTGGAATGCCGGCGGCAACGCGGCCACGACGACACCCACGGAACCCGCGCCGGCGCGCGAGCCCTCCGCTGGCTCGCACAGCAGGGCCTCGGACCGCTTCCCGCCTGAACGGCGCGCTGCGACGACCGAGCTAGGCCGCGCCGATCGTCCAGGGGTGTTCCTCCCTGGCGTCCTGGGCTTCGGCGAGGTCGCAATCGAGTTCGTGCACGACTTCCGGCCAGGAAATGCGGTGGTCGTCACCGATGACTGCCGTGCCGTAGACCCCGCACGACCGGCAATAGGCGAGCAGCACCCAGTCACGATCCTTCATGCCTCAATGATGACCCCCGCTTTGGGGGCATCGCAATCCCCTTTCCGTTCATTCCGCCGCCCCGCCGTACGTAAGCTGAGAAATTGTCGGCGCGTCGTTCCTGTCACGACCACCCGAATCTCTGCATGCTGTCAATGGATGTCATCGGCCCGAACCTTTGCTCTCTGCCCCGAAACCCGGCTTTAGCAAACGTCTCCGCCGATTGGAATCATGCGTCCTGCACTCGTCCTCGCGCTCATCCCTGCCCTTGCACTCTCTGCCCTGGTCGTCACCGCCCCGGCCGCCGCCACCGGGATCATGCCCGCCACCGCCGCCGCCGGCAGCGAGTGGGAACGAATTTCGGGCCCGGACCGGTATGCCACCGCCGTCGCCGTGGCCGGCAGATACGCGGCAGGGGTCGGTGTCGTGTACGTGGCGGCCGGAGCCAACTTCCCGGATGCCCTCAGCGCCGCCCCGGCTGCGGCCGCCCAGGGTGGACCGCTGCTGCTGACGCCCCAGGACGTTCTCCCTGCGTCGGTGCGAGCCGAGATCACGCGACTGCGGCCCGCGCACATCGTCGTGGCCGGCGGTCCGACTGTCGTCTCGGCCGCGGTGTACGACCAACTCGCCCTGATCGCCCCGACCCGCCGGGACGCCGGCGCCAACCGTTACGAGACCTCGCGGATCATCAACCAGAACGCATTCGGAGCCGGCGCGAAGACGGCATTCATCGCCACCGGGGCCAACTTCCCCGACGCACTCAGCGCGTCCGCTGTGGCCGGCGGCGTTGCGAAGCCGGTCGTGCTCGTCGACGGTGCAGCCACCGGCCTCAACGCGGCCACACGGGACCTTCTCGGTGCGCTGGGCGTGACCGCAGCCGTCATCGCCGGGGGCTCCCCGAGCGTTTCGACGGGAATCGAACGAGACCTCGGCGCACTGCTGGGATCGGCATCCGTCACCCGGCTCTCCGGTGCCGACCGGTATGCCACCTCCGCCGCGGTGAACCGGGCATCCTTCACGAGCGCTCCCACGGCCTATTTCGCTGCGGGCACCGGGTTCGCCGACGGGCTCGCCGGGGCTGCGCTCGCCGCCCGTGACCACGCCCCTCTCTACGTCGTCCCCAACAACTGCATCCCGGCGTACATGCTGGCTGACCTGCAGACGCTGGGTACCACTCGGCGAATCCTTCTCGGCGGCGCCTCCGTGCTCGGCGCCGGGATCGAGAACCTCGCGTCGTGCACAGCCGCCGAGCCGCCCGCAGCGACGCCCACACCCACGCCGGCACCGACTCCCGCGGGGTCGGTCGCCGCCCCGGCCACCGCCCTGCCCCTGCACACGAATGTCGTGGCGACCTCGTTCTGGGTCGGCGAGATCTTCAACGCGAGCCTCGCCGATGGGTCGCAGGTGTGCTCGACGTACGACTCCAAGTGGGCGCTGCGCCACACCGGCCGGACTATCGGCCTCTCGATCGACACCGGCTGCGGCGGCTCCCCGGTCGGCGGCTGTGATGGCCCCTCCTCCGGAACCACGCTGACGACGTTCACCTGCTCCACCGAGCCCCGCACCGCCGCCAACGGGTACTTCCCCACGACGCAGCCCCGCCCGCTCGAAAACCCGTTCTACCTCGATCTCCCGTTCGACGACGTCAACGATCCCATCGCATTCGCCCAGCGGTGCGCCGTCGTGCCGTGGGCGGCATCCGTCGGCGCAGGCCGCTGCGCCGACTCTGCCTTCTCCTATCTGAAGAACCACTGGGTGCAGATCACCGGGCCGAACGGACACGTCTGCTACGGCCAGGTCGAGGATGCCGGACCGTCGAGCGGGTCGCTCTACCACGACGCGGCCTACGTGTTCGGGAGCGCCAACGCGCGCCCGGTCAACCGCAAGTTCAGCGGCGACAGCAGCCAGGGCGCGGGGATGGATGTCTCGCCGGCGTTGAACGGATGCCTCGGCTTCGCCGACCTCGACGGCGACACCGACCACGTGGACTGGCGATTCGTCGACCGGGCGAACGTGCCCGCCGGCCCGTGGCTCCTCGTGGAAACGACCAGCCAGGTCGCCGGTTGACCCGGGTCTCGGCCGAACGGGGGGAGCACACCGACCGCCCGGTTAGGCTGGAGAGGGCACGATCGACGCAACTTCGACGTGCTCACGCTTATTGAGCTGAGCTCGACGAACAAAGGCCCACCATGAAGAAGAACGACATCGCCCTTCCCAGCATCCGCGCCATGATCCGGAGCGACGGCACGGGCGAGCTGACCATCGACGGCAAGAGCCAGCAAATCACCGCCGTCGACGAGGCGGGCGTCCGCGAGGAGATCATCAACCGGGTCGCGGCGACGGCTCGCACCCTCGGTCGCCCGGTTCGGCTCACCGCGGAAGACGAGCAGGGCCAGTCGCCCCTGATCGTGCACCCCGACGGAGACGTGGACGCGGACGGGGATTTCATCCCCGCGGCCGCTCTGCCCAGTGCGACCCGCCCGCTCGTCCTCCCAGCGGAAACCGCGCCGGACTCCGGCGAGCACGCCGGCTCCGGCGACCACGCAGATTCCGGGGAGGTCGCCGTCGAACCGGCGGCGTACCGCCCTGTGATGGTCGAGTCCGCTCCCGGTGCGGCGGCGGACGATGACCGGGCCGAATCCACGGAGGCCGCTCCTCCTGCGGTCCCCGGCGCCGGGCTGTTCGAGAAGCTCGTCTTCGACCGCGATCTTGACCGTGACGTCGACGATGACGAGCCGGCGGAACCGTCCGATCGCCTGGCGGCCGCCGGCCTGCCGGTGAGCGCATCTGCGTCCGGCCCCGCATCCGCTTCCGGCACCACGCCCGGCACCGCGGGCCCGAACCTGTCGGATTTCATGAGTTCACGGCCGCCGATGGTGGAGGGCCCCGCCCTGCAGGGCTGGCAGGGTACGGTGCGCCGGCTGACCGGCGGGCTGGTCTCGCCTGGCCCCGGCACCGGTGAACGGTCCCACCGTTCGGCGGTCGCCTCCGTGCAGCGCAGCCTGATCGGCCCGCGCACCATCGTCGTGCTGAACCCGAAAGGCGGCGCGCACAAGACCACCGCCACCCTGCTGATCGCGGCGACCTTCGGCATCCACCGCGGCGGTTACACCCTCGCCTGGGACAACAACGAGACGATGGGAACCCTCGGCGTGCGGGCGCAGACGGCGCAGCACACCAACACCGCCGTCGACCTCCTCCGAGACCTGGAGAACTTCGCCTACTCCAGTTCGGCCCGGGTCGGCGACCTCGACAACTACGTGCGCAACCAGGGCGACGCCCGTTTCGACGCCCTCGCCTCCGACCTCGACCCGGCCGGGGCCGCCAGCATCGACGACGTGGCCTTCGGGAAGCTTCACGCCGCGCTCAGCCGTTTCTACCGCGTGCTGATCATCGACACCGGCAACAACATGCGTGCCTCGAACTGGGAAGCCGCCGTCGAGACCGCCGACCAGCTCGTCGTGGTCTCCACCATCCGTGAGGACACCGCCTACGGGGCGGCGTCGCTGCTCGACGGGTTGCGGTTGAAGGGCCATGGCGACAAGGTCGCCCAGGCCGTGACCATCCTCGCCTCGCCGGCCAAGACGGCGGACAGGGCGCTGTCCCGCCGCCTGCACGACCACTTCAGCCAGCTCACCCGCGCCGTCGTGGACGTGCCGTACGACCCGGCCCTCGTCGCCGGAGGGCCGCTCAACATCGAGGCTCTCGCGCCGCGCACACGCGAGGCTTGGCTGTTCGCCACGGCAGCGATCGCCGAAGGACTCTGACCCCGCTTCCGGCCCCCGGGAAGGACGGACACAGCTAGCACGGATGTCGACACGTCATACTGTTCGAGGCCCATTGTCGAACAGAGAGATCAGCGTGCGTAAACTCCCCGTATTCATTTCCGTTGCCACAGTGGCCGTTCTCGCTCTCTCCGGGTGCAGTGGCTCCCCGTCGGCCGAGTCGACCTCGACCGCGACGGCGCTCACCTGCACCGATTCCGGCAAGAGTTCGGATGCCGTCAAGGTGACCGGCAAGGCTGACGCCGAACCCACCGTGAAGTTCACCTCGCCGCTCACCGCGAAGACCACCGAGCGCACCGTGGTCACCAAGGGCAAGGGCGCGGCCGTCAAGAACGGTGAAGCCGTCGAGATCGCCTACACGGCCTACAACGCCTCCACCGGGGCGAAGCTGAACGGCGGCGGGTACGGCAAGGCTGCCGGACTCACCGTGACGGTCGCCGAGACCGCCAGCATCATCCCCGGCATCCTCAAGGGCATCGCCTGCTCCAACGTGGGCTCCCGGGTCGCCGTCGTCGTGCCGCCGGCCGATGCGTTCGGCACCAAGGGCAACACCGACCTCAAGGTCGCCGCGACCGACAACATCATCTTCGTCATCGACGTCAAGGGCAAGGTGGCGACCCGTGCGAACGGCAAGGACCAGAAGCCCCAGGACGGCTTCCCGGCCGTGACGCTCGCCAAGGACGGCACACCCACCGTCAAGGTGCCGAAGACGGACGCTCCCACCGAGCTCAAGACCGAGGTGCTCAAGAAGGGCACCGGCGGCCTCGTCGCCGACGGCGCGACCGTGACGGTGCAGTATGTCGGCCTCCTTTGGAGGACCGGCAAGGTCTTCGACCAGAGCTGGGGCAAAACGGGGCCCTACACGTTGGCCGTCAACCAGTTCGTTCCCGGCTTCACCCAGGGGCTTGTTGGCCAGACGGTCGGGTCCCAGGTCGTCATCGTCATCCCCCCGGCCCTTGGCTACGGTACAGCTGGGCAAAGCGCAGCGGGGATCACCGGCACGGACACCATGGTCTTCGTCGTCGACATCCTCGCCTCGGCGTAACGTTCGGCGGTCTCCACCGGTTCTCCTGTCGAAAGGGTTGCGCGCCGATGCAACGCACCATGTTCAAATCCAAGATCCACCGCGCCACCGTCACGCAATCCGACCTGCACTACGTCGGCTCGCTGACGGTGGACCTGGACCTGCTGGACGCGGCCGACCTGCTGCCCGGCGAGCTGGCGAGCATCGTCAACGTGAACAACGGGAGCCGGTTCGAGACCTATCTGATCGCGGGGGAGCGGGGCAGCGGGGTGGTCGGCGTCAACGGCGCCGCCGCCCGGCTGGCCCTCGAGGGTGACCTTGTCATCATCATCTCCTACGCCCAGATGAGCACCGAGGAAGCCAGGGCCTACACGCCGACCGTGGTCCACGTCGACGGGCGCAACCGGATCGTGGCCGTGGACACCGACCCGGCAGGCACCCACGTCGACGGGCTGGTCCGGCCGCCGCTGAGCCTGCGCTAGGCGACACTCAGCCGCCGGACGCCAGGCCCCCGCCCGGTGTCACCGTTTCTCGAACCGGCCGGTCTTCTCGCTGAGCCGGATGCGATAGAGCACCGGCCTCTCGTGCACCGCAGTGCCGGAGTCGTGCGCGTGGGACGAGGCCAGCGGAGTCCCGTCCGGGCCGAGGTGAGGCTGCGCGGTCGTGCTGGTCAGCAATGGCGACAGTCGAGTGGCGAGGGCACGCATCCCTGCCTCCGCCTCATCGCCCTGCAACTCCTCGAAGGTTCCCCAGGCGATCACACTCTGCCAGTTCGCCAGGTCGTCGACGTGTTCGACCTCGAAGCACACCGCGGGGTTGGCGCGCATCATCCGCACCTTCCGGCCCGTGGCGCTGTGCCCGTAGACGCTGCCGTCCGAGTAGGCGTAGGTGATCGGGACGATGTAGGTGCGGTCGTCGACGTGGCAGCCGATCCGCCCGATCACGGCGGCGTGCAGCACATCTTCGATCTGTTGGTCGTTCAGTTCGCCGAGCATGCCGCAATTCTCACCCGGTTGCGGGTGCGGCGCCAGTGCCTTTGGTCCCCGGCCGCCGCGTATCATCGGGGGATGAAACGCACCGCCTCCTCGCATCTGGCCCTCGAAGCCCTGGCGCCGGCGCGTCTCGTCGTGTCGGTGGCCGTTGCCGCCGACGCGGATGGTTCCGGGTCGGCCGCGCCCGGCCTCACCGCGGTGGAGCGCCTCTCGATCGGCCAGGCCGGGGCATCCGTGGCGGTGCGTGAGATCGTCGACCAGCACGGCACCAGGCTGCACCTGGCGGATGTCCAGGCCGGCCCGGTCGACGTCGAGTACCACGTCGAGGTGGCGGGCCAGGCTGCTCCGGCGAGCGTGGGCGAGGTCGACCTGATCCGGTACCTGCGCCCCAGCCGTTACTGCGAGTCCGACCGGCTCGGGCCGACCGCGCAGGCCGAGTTCTCGGGCCTGGCCGGGCTGGACCTGCTGGCCGGGGTCAGTTCCTGGGTCGGCAGCCGGCTGTCCTACGTTCCCGGTGCGAGCCTGCCCACCGACGGCGCCGTGCGCACCCTCCTCGCCCGGCAGGGTGTCTGCCGCGACTACGCCCACCTCGTGATCGCCCTGCTGCGCGCCAGGGATGTGCCGGCGCGGCTCGTGTCCGTCTACGCCCCCGGCCTGTCGCCGATGGACTTCCACGCCGTGGCGGAGGCCTTCGTGGACGGCGCCTGGCACGTGGTCGACGCGACCACGCTCGCGCCCCGGCAGACGCTCGTGCGGATCGCCACTGGCCGGGACGCGGCGGACACCGCCTTCCTCACCACGATCGGCGGCGGGGTGCTGCTGCACACCCTCGAGGTGTCCGCCGTCGCCGACGAGCTGCCCCGGGACGACGTGACCGAGCTCGTGCAGTTGCGTTGACCCGTCGGAGAGTGCCGGGGCCGCGCCGGTTGCGGCAGCCGGAGCCCGCTGCCGCGGCAGCGGCCTGCAGAACCGGGCGCGGTTAGAGTCCCTGCTCGACCATGTCGACGACCCGGCGGATGAGGCCCTCGGCCTGTTCCGGCCCGAGCGCCCGGAGCGGACCGGTGATCAGGAGCATCGCAAGCCCGTGCACGGCCGACCAGGCCAGGAACTCGGCCTCTGCCCGACGCTCCGCCGGGAGGGCGCCCACGGTGACAAGCCGGTCGAGCGCATCGGTGAGCAGTTGGAAGGGGGTGCGGCCGGAGGTGCCGGCCCGTGACCCGCTGGTCGCGCTCTCCAGGTCGGTCGAGGCGGTGAACGCGGTCTGGAACAGCCCGGGCTCGGCCAGGGCGAAGTGCAGATAGCCGGTGCCGACCGCGCGGAATCGCAACCGGGCAGCGGCGACCGGGTCCGTCGCATCCGCTACCAGGGCCTGTTCGGCCTCGATCGCCTCCGCCACCCGCCCCTGGCTGGCCGAGCACACCGCTTCGAGCAGGGCCCTGCGGTCGGCGAAGTGCCGGTAGGCGGCGTTCGGGGAGACGCCGGCCCGGCGGGTGGCCGCCCGCAGCGCCACCGCGGCCGGACCTCCCGCCCGGGCGAGTTCGACGCCCGCCTCGACGAGGGCGCGGCTGAGGTCGCCGTGCCGGTAGGTGTCCCGGCCGCCGATGTTCGCGCCCGGTGGAATTCCGATGGTTGTCACAGCCCCGTTGCCTCGTTACCATGGTCAAGACAATGTGTACAACGTCTACATTAGCGCACCAGGGCAGGCAGGCACACTCTCATGACCATCATCGAAGCCAGGGGGCTCACCAAGACCTACCGCTCGAAGAGCGGACCGGTGCACGCTCTCGCCGGACTCGACCTCTCCGTCCCGCGCGGGTCGGTCAAGGCCCTGCTCGGCCCGAACGGGGCCGGCAAGACCACCGTCGTGAAAATGCTCACGACCCTGATCAGGCCGGATGCCGGCACCGCCTTCGTCGACGGGATCGACGTCGTGGCCGACCCGAAGGGCGTGCGGCGAATCATCGGGGTGTCGGGCCAGTACGCGGCCGTCGACGAGAACCTGACCGGGTTCGAGAACCTGGAAATGGTCGGCCGGCTCTACCACCTCGGCGGGGCGCTGGCCCGGCGCCGGGCCCAGGAGCTGATCGACCTGTTCGAGCTCACGGCCGCCGGAAACCGACCGGTCAAGGGCTTCTCAGGTGGCATGCGCCGCCGGATCGACCTCGCCGGCGCCCTCGTGATCAATCCCAAGGTCTTGTTCCTCGATGAACCCACCACCGGACTCGACCCGCGCAGCCGGATCGCGCTCTGGCAGGTGATCAAAGGCCTCGTTGCCGACGGCACCACGGTGCTGCTCACCACCCAGTACCTCGAAGAGGCCGACCAGCTCGCCGATGACATCGTCGTGATCGACGACGGCCGGGTGATCGCCGAGGGCACCTCCGACCAGCTCAAGGCGCAGATCGGCGGGCACCGGCTGGAGATCGCCCTCGTCGACGCCGCGGACAGCGACACCGCCCGCGGCATCCTCGCCAGGCTCGGCGACGGCGAACCGATCGTGACCACCGACGGCCGCGGCCTCGAGGTCGCCGTGAACGACGGCCCGCTCGTGCTGCAGCACGTGCTCGCGGCGCTCGGCGAGGCGAAGATCGGCCTGCACGACGCCGGGATGCGCCGGCCCACCCTCGATGACGTGTTCCTCAAACTCACCGGCCACAAGGCCGACAAGGCCGCCCAGCAGGCCGAAGACGCCGAATTGGAGACCGTCAAATGAGCGTCGCCGCGACCCTCCCCGCCTGGAACCCGCTGTCGATGTGGTACTCCGACGGCTGGACGGTGACCAAGCGCAACCTGATCAAGATCAAGCGGTCGCCCGACATGCTCGTCTTCGCCGTCATCCAGCCGATCATGTTCGTGCTCCTCTTCAGCCAGGTCTACGCCGGGGCCATCTCGGTGCAGGGAACCGACTATGTGCAATTCCTGATGGCCGGCATCTTCGCCCAGACCGTGGTCTTCGGTTCGACGTTCTCCGGCTCGGCGATGGCCCAGGACCTCAAGGAAGGCATCATCGACCGGTTCCGGAGCCTGCCGATGAGCTCCTCGGCCGTGCTGATCGGCCGCACCAACAGCGACCTCGTGCTCAACACGATCTCGATGGTGATCATGATGGGCACCGGCCTCGCGGTCGGCTGGCGGGTGAACTCCTCAGCGCCCGAGTTCCTGGCCGGGATCGGACTGCTGCTGCTGTTCAGCTACGCGTTCAGCTGGGTGATGGCACTGCTGGGGATGAGCGTGAAGAGCCCGGAGGTCATCAACAACGCCTCGTTCCTGATCCTCTTCCCGCTCACCTTCGTCTCAAACGCCTTCGTGCCGAGCGACACCCTCCCGACCCCCCTGCGGATCTTCGCGGAGTGGAACCCCGTCTCCTCCCTCGTGCAGGCGGCCCGTCAGCTGTTCGGCAACGAGGGTACGGCGCCGGTTCCCGACATCTGGACGATGCAGAACCCGATCGCCACCGTGCTGATCGGGATCAGTGTCATGCTGCTGGTGTTCGTGCCGCTGTGCATCCGCAAGTTCGCCTCGATCAGCTCCCGGTGACCGGCGGCCACGCTCCGGCGGCTCAGATCCCACCGACCCGGATCCCACCGACCTATGGAGACTGACATGACAGAGCCACAGACCACACCGGGCCTCGGTATCGTCGCCGCCTTCAGCGGTTTCGCCGTTCCCGACATCGACGCGGCCCGCGCCTTCTACGCCGACACCCTCGGACTCACCGTTCGGGATGGCGGGATGGGCCTGCTGCGGCTGGAGCTGCCCGGCGGAGCCGAGGTGATGGTGTACCCCAAGCCGGACCATGTGCCGGCCGTGTTCACCATCCTCAACTTCGCCGTCAGCGACATCGACGCGGCCGTCGACGCCCTCCTCGCCCGCGGGGTGAGCTTCGAACGCTACCCGGGGTCTCCCCAGGACGACAAGGGCATCGCCCATGACCCGCGGGGACCGCAGATCGCCTGGTTCACCGACCCGGCCGGCAACATCCTCTCGGTGCTCCAGAACGTGCTCCAGGACGACCTGCGCCAGGACGACCTGCGCCAGGACGACCTGCGCCAGGACGACGGGGCTCCGGCGTGAGCGCCGAAGTGCCGTTCAGGACCGACCGGCGCACCGGCAAGCTCCGGGCGCCGCGGAACACCGCGCCGGCGGGGGCGGGCCCGTGGGACGTGAAGAAGGCGCTCAAGCCCTTCTACGCGCCGGCGAACCGGGAGTGGGAGCTCGTCGAGGTCCCACCGCAACGGTTCATCGCCGTCGACGGGAGCGGCGACCCGAACACGGCGACTGCCTACGCGGAGGCCGTCGAGGCCCTCTACGCGGTGGCCTACGGCATCAAGTTCCAGGCCAAGCGCGAGCTCGGGCGTGACGCGGTCGTGGCGCCGCTGGAGGGCCTCTGGTACGCCGACGACGCATCCGTCTTCACCGCGGGGTCGAAGTCGCAGTGGCACTGGACCATGCTGATCAGCGAGCCCGACTGGGTGACGGATGCCTTCGTCGGCCAGGTCATCGCGGCTGCGAGCGCGAAGAAGAAGCTGCCTGCCCTCGCCAGGGTGCGCACCGAGACCCTCGACGAGGGACTCTCCGCCCAACTGCTGCACCTCGGCCCCTACGATGACGAGGCGCCGGTGCTCGCCGCCCTGCACGGTGACTTCCTCGCCGCGAACGGGCTGCGCCTGAACGGCCGGCACCACGAGGTGTATCTCAGCGATCCACGGCGGACCGAGCCGGCCAGGCTCAAGACGGTGCTGCGACAGCCGGTCGGCCGGCTCTGAACCGCACCGGCCTGGAATGCCCGGCGCCGTCTACTCGGGGCGCCGGCGCAGTTCGGCCTGGATCAGCAGGGCGAGTTCGCGCAGCAGTACGGTGTCGATCTCGTCGGGAGACCGAGGCGAGGGGTCGAACACGCTGAGCACGCCGATCCGCTCACCGGATTCTGCTTCCACCGGGAAGCCGGCGTAGAAGCGGGTGTGCGGCTCGCCAACCACGAGGGGATGCTCGCGGGTGCGCGGGTCGAGCAGTGTGTCCGGAATGACCAGCGCGCCGGGGGAGCGGACCGCGATGGCGGTGACCGAACCGGCGAGCGGATAGACCCTGGGTGCCTCGCCCAGGTTGGACTTGTCCCACAGCCGGTCCCCGTCGACGAAGGTGAACGCGGCCGAACGGGTGCCGTAGGAGCGCCGCGCCAGCGCCACGACCCGGTCGAAACGTTCCTCCGGGTCGGTGTCGAGGAGACCCAGGGCGATGACAGCGCGCGCCCCCTCGGGGCCGGGCCACTCGGGATGGCCGGTCGGTGAACCGTCGTGGTCGATCTCGGAGGACGGGCCGTTGTGATGTTCCGCGTCGAGCGGCCCCTTCATCGAGTCGGCGAGGTTCTCGGCCCAGGCGGCGTAGTCCGCCGCCGTGCGGATGCGGCCGGGCGTGCGGGCCCGGCCGGCCGGCATGGCGACGAAGTGCGCGTCCGGGAGGGGGGCGCAGACCGCGCCGGTCAGGTCGTTCAATGCCCGTGCATGCGTGGCGCCCAGGGAGCCCAGGGCGGTGTCATAGGCCGCGATCGAACGGATGGGTTGCACGCCGAGCACGAAGATGCGGGTGGTCCGGGAGGTGCTGCGACTGAGCTGGTCCAGGATCGCCTGGAGTTCACGCTGCCAGACCCGGGGCGAGATCAGGCCGACGGCATCGGTCGTGCCGACGCTGACCACGACGGCGTCGTAGCGCCACAGCTTCAGCCCGGCGAGTTCGGCGCGGGCGGACCTGATCGTGACCGCCGGACTCGGAACGACGTCGACGTCGGTGCCGCGCCCCGTGCGCGCCGACAGCGCCCGCGCGAGCGAGCCCGGCAAGGCGAGGTCGTGGCTGACCACACCCCAGCCGACCGCAGGCCCGCTGCCGAAGAGCAGGATTCGATCACTGTTGATGCCGGCGGCGTGGGCCTGCGGGGCATCCCTCGGCCGTGGCAAGGTGTGGTAGTCGCGCGTCCTGGCGGCGATCCACGCGCGCATGACGGGTGCCATCGCCCAGCGGATGACTTCCCCCACTGAAACTCCTCGAGACCGAAATGAATCTCCAGCCGGCAAATCGTGGAGCCCGTTGAGCTTATATCAGCTAACCGCCGAGCGCGAGTCGCCGCGGTGGCGCAGACCGGTTCGCAGCGGCCGCCGGCGCCCGGCTGCCAGGCCCGCCGGCTAGCGGGAGCCGCGGCGCTTGCCCTTCTTCGGGCTCGCGGTGGGGCGGGTGCGGCCGGGCGCGCTCGGGGTCTTCCGGGAGACGGCCGGCTTCGCTTTCGCGGCGGCGACGCGCACCGCCTTCGCGGCAGCCTTCGCCTTGTCGGTCTTCTTTTCCTTCTTCACCCGTTCGGCCGGCAGCGAGTCGATCCGCGAGCTGTCCTTCGTGCGCCCGCGCACGATGCCGATGAACTCCTCGACATCCTCGGTCGTCTCGCTCGAGAGCCAGGCCAGGGACACCTGGCTTTCCGCCACGTCCTCGACCGGCCGGGACACGACATCCTTTCGGCTGTGCAGCCGGGCGATCGAGTGGGGGACGATCAGGATGCCCACCCCGGCCGCGACCTGTTCCATCGCCTCATCGAGGTCGCGCATCTTGGGCAGAGCGCGGCGGGTGCCGTCGCGGAGCTCGGTCGCCACCGCACGCCACTCCGGCACGGCGTCGGGGTCCTGCAGGAGGTGCTCGTCGGCCAGGTCGGCGACGAGAACACTGTCCTGGTCGGCGATGAAGTGGTCCTTCGCCGCGACGACCACGGGGATCTCGCGGTACAGGGCGATCAGGCTCAGGTCGGTCTCGTCGATGGGCAGCCGCACCAGGCTGACCTGGGCGCGACCGTCGCGGAGCACCTGGTCCTGCTCCGCGGGTTCCGTGCGGAAGACCTCGAGCGGCTGGTCGGGTCGGCGTTCGGCCCAGATGCGAGTCCACTTGGTGGGGGTCACACCGGCGACGAAGGCAATGGAAAAAGTCACCGGCATCCTCTCTGGTTCGGTTTGATCGGTGCCGACCCGCCGGATCGATACCGCTCTCAGGCTATACGCTTGACTAATGACCGAGAAGAAGACCCAGACCATGAAGCCCGCCACGGCGGCCCAGAAGCTCGGGATTCTGCTCGAAGCAGCCCCGGAGGATTTCCAGTCTTCGCCCATTTCGCGCACCGACCTGGCCGCGCTGGACGCGAACCCGCCGGAGTGGCTGCTCGAATTGCGTGCCAACGGCCCACACCCGAAGCAGGTCGTGGCGGCCAAGCTCGGCGTGTCGATCTCCGGCCTCGTGCGTGGCAAGGTGACGGAGCCGCTCACCACGGCCGAGATCCTGGCCCTGCTGCAGCAGCCGCCGGCCTGGCTGGTCACCGAGCGCGCGACCCAGTTCGAGGTCCGCGAAGAGCAGATCCGGGTCAAGGACCGCGACGCCGAGCGTGCCCGCAAGGCGGCGCACATCGTTCGCCAGGCCGCCCAGAACGAAAAGGCCGGCCGCGGCCGCTAAGCCGCTGGCCGCTGACCCGCGGAGAGGCTGCCCGGCCCGCGCGGCCACCGGTCAGACAGCGAGCCTCGCGTACTGCTCGCGCAGGAAGCCGACGATCTCGCCGAGTTCGGCCTGCGAGATGGAGTGCCCCATCCCCTCGTAGATGCGCTCGGTGAGGTCGGAGTGGCCCGGCAGCCAGGCCTGCGTGCGTTCGATCGCATCCTGGGGGATCACCGGGTCGGCCGTGCCACGACCCCAGAAGACCGGGAGGCGCAGTTCGGCCAGTCGGACGTCGCCCGGATGCTCGCTGCGGCCCACGAAACCCGACAGCTGTACCGCGAACGCGAACCGGTCGGGCGCCTGGCGCAGCAACTGGAGGGCCATCGCTCCGCCCTGGGAGAAGCCGAGCAGGCCCACCGAGGTCGGCTGCTCCGGCAGGGCGTCGAGCCAGGCCAGCACGCCGGAGGCGGCCGCGGTGAGGGCGTCGGCGCTCGGCGCCCCGGGGTTGACCGTCGCCCCGGCCGCACCGATCGGGAACCAGGCCCAGCCGGGACCGGCCGAGAGCGGCGCGCGGAGGGCCGCGATCACCGGGTGCAACGGAAGATGCGGCGCGAGGGAGAAGAGGTCACCCTCGTGCGAGCCGTAGCCGTGCAGGATCAGCAGCAGGGGGCGGCCGCCCCGGTCCGCGGGGCCGGATGACCAGAGCACGGCCTCCGGGTCGATCGCTTCGATCCGCTCGGCGGCCGGTTCGATCCGCTCTGGTTGGATCCGCTCGGGGTTGCCCTGTTCGCTGTTGCCCATCTCGGACCTTTCGTTTCGGGTGGCTGCCGGCTCGCGGCGACTGGTCCCAGTCTTCCACTGCGGCGGGGGCCGGCGCGTCCGGCGCTGTGATCGCGCCGGGGTGTTCAGGCATCGGGGCGCTCAGCCTCCGGTGTGCTCAGGCGTCGGGGTGTTCAGCCGCCGGTGCGCCGGCGTCGCGCAGGAACGCGTCGATCGCGGCGGCCGCCGGCGCGGTCGCCGGCCCGGGCCGGGTCACGGCCAGGGCGGCCGCCGCGTTCGCCCGCCGGGCCGCCTCCCGCGGCGTCAGCCCACGGGCCAGCGCGGCGGCGAGAACCCCGCAGTGGGTGTCGCCGGCGCCGGTCGTGTCCACGACATGCACGGTGAAACCCCGCACGTGCACGGGGAGCAGGCCGAGCGTGTCGCCGGCGAGCCAGCATCCGTTCCGGCCGTCGCGCACGACGACGAAGCCGCCGGGACGGATGCTGCCGACCAGGCGGGCCGCCGCGTCACCGGGCTCGCCCGTCCCGGTCAGGTGCCGGGCCTCGCGTGCGTTCGCGCTGAACACGTCGGTGCGGGCCATCACCTCGGCGAGGGTGGCCGGGTCGAGGGTAGCGATGAGCGGCGACGGGTCGGTGATCACCCGGGCGGCGGGAGGCAGCTCGCGCAGCCAGCCGGGGATCGCGGCGGCGTTCGCCGGATGCGCGAGGCTGTACCCCGACACGTACACGAGGTCGCCGGGGCGCACCTCGGCCAAGTCGAGGTCGCCCCGGTCGAGCCGCCCCTCGGCGCCGACCCAGGTCACGAAGGTGCGCTCGGCGGAGTCGTCGACCAGGACGACGCAGTAGCCGCTGTCAAGGCCGGGCAGCGCCGGCTGGGCCGCCTCGATGCCGTCGGCGCCCAGCGCGGCGTGCACGATGTCGCCGAACGGCCCCTGCCCGTAACGGCCGAGAAACGTCACCGCCAGACCGTCGCGCCGGGCGGCGGCCATGGTGTTGAAGCCGCCGCCGGCCGTGAGCCGGGACGAGGAGGCGAGGGTGTCGCTCCCGGCCTCGGGCAGCCGGTCGATGGTCAGCACCACGTCGACGATGACGTTGCCGGTGAAAACGAGGCGGGGAGGCTCAGCCACGGTGTTCCCGGCGCAGCTCGAGGAGCCCGTCGACCAGCGGGGCCAGCTCGAGGTCGTTGACCAGGCCGAGCGTGTCCACTTCGGCCGTCGGCCAGGCTCGCAGGCCGTGCACGGAGCCGAGCACCGCCCCGCAGATCGCGGCGATGGTGTCGGTGTCGCCGCCGAGACCTGCCACGAGGCAGAGGGTTCGCCAGGCGTCGCGGGAGACCGCGGCCAGCGCGAGCGCGGCGACCACCGACTCCTGGGCCGCGACGGAGGTGCCGATCAGGGCGCACACGGCATCCGCCTGGTCGTCCTCCCGCATTCCCGCGAGGTGGGCGACGGCCCAGCGGATGCGCGCGGCGATCGACGCCCCCGCCACCCAGTGCCCGCGGCGTTCGCCCTCCGCGGCGGCGCTGACCGCGGCCTCGATGGCGCCCGTGAGGGTTGCCCCGGCGACGCCGGCGCTCACCGCCGCGCCGACCGCGGCCGCGCTGCCGATGCCGAGGGTGGTGTTGTGGGTGACCAGGCTCGCCTCGGTGACCGCGTCGACGAACGCGCCCAGCGGTTCCAGGCCGAACGCGATGCCGACCGGGGCGATCCGCATTGCGGCGCCGTTGGTGCTGCCGAACCGGCCGCTCGTCAACGGTGACTCACCGCCGGCGAGGCGGCCCAGCGCGGCCGTCGTGGACGGGCCGAGGAGGTCGAGCGAACCGCGGGCCCGCATCCCCTGCTCCCAATCGAGCAGGCGGGCCGCGAACACCCGCGGGTCGACGCGGCCGCGGCCCTCGATGAGCAGCCCGGCCAGCAGCACGGCCTGCTCGGTGTCGTCCGTGACCCTGCCGGCCGGCATCCCGGCGGCGATCCGCTGACGCGGGCCCGCGTCCCGGAAACCCGCGATGGAGCCGTAGTCGGCCAGGATCTCAGCCCTGGACATCGACTGGGTCGGCATGCCGAGCGCGTCGCCGAGGGCCAGGCCGTAGAACGCGCCCAGGGCGCGATCCCGCTCCGCGACTGCCGTGTGACTGTTCACGAGGCCGACTGTACCGGGTGGCGGCGTTCGCCGGCGTGTTCCGCGGGCGAAATCCGGGGTCCGGCCCTGCTGGTTGGCCGTTCACGAGGGGCGGGGCCGCGCATCCGCTCGCCGGGTAGGACAGAATGAACTCATGAGCGTGCGCACCCCTGACCCTGATCCGGACTGGACGCCTGGCCCCGACGGTGTACCGCCGCCGAACGTGAACCCGGGCTGGCTCACCGACGTCGAACTGGCGGAGATCCGGCGCCGGCTGCCGATCCTCTACATCGAAGCCGTTCCCGTACGGGTCGACGGGCTCGGCCAGGTCGTCTCTGTCGGAGTGCTGCTCCGAGCCAGGCCGACCGGCGAGATGACCCGCACGCTCGTCTCCGGCCGCGTCCTCTATGGGGAGACCCTGCGCGACGCGCTGTTCCGCCACCTGGAGAAGGACCTCGGCCCGATGGCGTTCCCCCAGCTGCCGACCAGCCCGGTGCCGGTCACGGTGGCCGAGTACTTCCCGATGCCCGGCATCACCGCGTTCACGGATGACCGCCAGCACGCGGTCTCGATGGTCTACGTCGTGCCGGTCACCGGCACCTGCGACCCGCGCCAGGATGCCCTCGAGCTCACCTGGATGACGCCGGCCGAGGCCTCCTCTGAGGCCGTCTCCGCGGAGATGGAGGGGGGCCGCGGCGCCCTCCTCCGGATGGCGCTGGCGTCGGTCGGGCAGCTCCGCTAGCCCGGCAGAAGCGCTCCGCTCTCGTTCAGGGTGGAGAAACTCGCGCCACGCCGAGCTTGCCGACGACGGATGCGGCGGGTCGCGAAAAATCTCCATCCCGACCGTCCGCGCGCCGGCGGCGCCGGCGCCAGACCGGCGCGGGGCGCTATTCGGCGGTGGCGAGCGACAGGCGCCGGGCGAGTGACCGGGGCCGCACCAGGCGCACCTCGTGCAGTTCCTCGCCGAGGACTTCCTGGTCCTGCTCGTGGCCGTCCGGGGCGTAGCCATTGCGCTTGTAGAACGAGTGGGCCCGGGCGTTCTCGGCGGCGACCCACAGGCACGACGGTCCCTCGTCGATGACGGCGTCGAAGAGCTGCTGGCCGATGCCGGTGCCGTGGTAGGCATCCAGCAGGTAGATGAAGTAGAGCTCCGTCGGGGCCGGCTTGTCGGCATCGCGGGCCGGACCGCTGCCGGCGAAGCCGACGATCGCGCCGTCGACGAGCGCGGCGACCTGCCGGTACTGCGGCCCCTGTGAGCTGAAACGCCGCCACATCGCGGCCAGGCGCGCGGGCTGGAGCTGCTCGAGAGCGGCGGCGCTGAGCTGGTTGTCGTATGTCTCATGCCAGCAGGTGGCGTGCACGCGGCCGAGGCTCTCGGCATCCGATTCGACGACGGGACGGATGAGCGCTGTGGTGACCATGACCCGAGACTAGCTCAGACCAGGCCGCCCCTTTGACGTTCCCGTGCCACCCTGGTGCCGCTCGGCCGGCCGGTCTTCGTCCGGCCATTGCGCATAACTCCTGCAAATCGGGTTCGGCCGAATCTGCCGACGCCAATTGCTGCGGATGCGCGCACCACCCGGTGCGAATAGCAGGAGTTATGCACGGTGTACGGCCCGCAGCGGGCACATGCGGGGTCGGAATCCCCCCCCCCCGACAAGACCAGAAACCGGAAAACGGGCCGGCCTCGGGGGAGGCCGGCCCGTTTCAATGAGCTGGAGTGCGGCAAACCGACCGCGCGGGACGGTTAGCCCTGGGCGCGACGGGGAGCCGAGCGGCGGGCGCCGCCGGTCGAGCCGGCACCGCGCACGAGGCCGCCGACCTGCAGTCCGCCGGAGCGTCCTGAGCCCTGGCCGGTGCGGGCCGCTCCGCCGTTCCCCTGCGGGGAGTGGCTGCGACCGGATGCCGCGGGGCGTCCGGCACGGTCCTGGCGGGCAGAGCCGCCGGCCGGCACGGAGTCGCCGCTGCGGCCGCGGCCGCCGTCACGGCCGCCACGGGTGCCGCTGTCGCGCTCGTCGCGCTTGCGCTGGGCGTTGGCGCCCTGCGAGCGTCCGCCGCCCTGTGAACGGCCGCCCTGCGACTGGCGCTGCGGCTGTTCGGTGCGGGGAAGCGGCTTGACGTACGCGGCGACGTCGCCGACGAGTGCGGCGACGGCGGGGGAGTCCGCGTTCACGCGCTGCGGTGTCACCTTGATGGCGGCCTTGCGCAGGAGCGCGTCGGTGTCGCGGCGCTGTTCCGGGAGAACCAGCGTGACGACGTCACCGGCGCTGCCGGCGCGGGCGGTGCGGCCCGAGCGGTGCAGGTACGCCTTGTGCTCGGCCGGCGGGTCGACGTGGATGACGAGTTCGATGTCGTCGACGTGCACACCGCGCGCCGCGACATCCGTGGCGACGAGAACGCTCACGTCGCCGGCGCTGAACGCGGCGAGGTTGCGGTCACGGGCCACCTGCGACAGGTTGCCGTGCAGGTCGACGGCGGGGATGCCGGCCTCGGTGAGGGCCTTGGCCAGCTTCTTGGCGTGGTGCTTGGTGCGCATGAAGAGGATGCGACGGCCGGTGCCCGACGCGAGCTTCTCGATCAGGGCCTTCTTGGATTCGACGCCGTCGACCTCGAAGACGTGGTGGGTCATCGCGGAGACGTGGCTGGTGGCCTCGTCGACGGAGTGCAGAACCTCGTTGTGCAGGAAGCGGCGCACGATCTTGTCCACGCCGTTGTCGAGCGTGGCGGAGAACAGCAGGCGCTGGCCGCTGCTCGGCGTCTTGTCGAGGATGCGCGTGACGACGGGCAGGAAGCCCAGGTCGGCCATGTGGTCGGCCTCGTCGAGCACGGTGATCTCGACGGCATCGAGGCTCACGAAGCCCTGCTTCATGAGGTCCTCGAGGCGTCCGGGGCAGGCCACGACGATGTCGACGCCGGCCTTGAGGGCGGAGACCTGACGGCCCTGGGAGACGCCACCGAAGATGGTCGTCGTGTTGAGGCCGTAAGCTTCGGCCAGCGGGGTGAGCGCGTTGGTGATCTGGGTGGCGAGCTCGCGGGTCGGGGCGAGGATCAGGCCGAGCGGGCGGCCCGGGCGGCGCTTGCCGCCGGACAGCTTTCCGCCGAGGCGCGCGACCATCGGCAGTGCGAAGGCGAGGGTCTTGCCCGAGCCGGTCTTGCCGCGGCCGAGCACGTCGCGGCCGTTCAGGGTGTCGGGCAGGGTGTCGACCTGGATCGGGAAGGGGCTGTCGATTCCCTGCGCCGTGAGAACGGCGACGAGGGGAGCCGGCACGCCGAGCGTGCCAAAGGAAGTTTCAGACAAAGTGGTGCCTTTCGGGCATCAGATTCCTCACGCGGACCGGTTTTGCGCAAAGGCAGTGGCCGGAGCCAGGAGGATTCACATGGCGAAGGTGCCGATGGGCACATCCGTTCGCCGTAAGAAGGTTTCATTCGCAAAATCCGGCCGGCCCACGAGTGGACCGACGGAGAAAGAAAGAAGAGGGCGTTCTACGACGCAGCAAACGCAACTACGCATTCGCAAGCTCCCACTCTAGCGGATGCTGTCAAGCGGCTTCCCAGGAACGGCCTCAGCCGTGTTCCGCGCCGGCGTACAGCTCGCCGACGGGCACCTCGACGGCCACGACATTGCCGGCCTGCGGCAGCGGGCAGGCCCACATCGGGTCGTAGGCGCAGGACGGGTTGTAGGCGAAGTTGAAGTCGAGCACGAGGGTGTCGTCGTCGGCGCCCGGACCGAGGTCGGCGCCCTTGACGGTGTCGAGCAGGTACCGGCCGCCGCCGTACGTTCCGCCGGGTTTGCCGGCCAGGCCGTCCTTGACCGGCAGGAAGAGCCCGCCGCCGTAGCTGGCCAGGCGCCACAGGTCGATCGCGCCGAGGTAGGGCAGGCGCACGGTGCCGACGAGGTCGAACGGCACCGTGCCATCCGTGCCCGTGTCCACCTGGATCCGATGCGGCTGCTCGGCCCGGTGCACCTCCACCTCGAACCGCCAGTCGGGGTCGTAGGCCGCTACGGGCAGGCCGGTGAACGCGGACCGGTCGTCGGGCATCAACGGCGACGACGGATGCCCCGCGAACAGGTCGTCGCGGCCGCTGCGCCACAGTTCGTGGCCGGCCGCGGGGTCGTGAGCGCTGAGCTGGCGCACCCCGGCGTAGAGGCCGAACACCCGGCGGCGCCAGTCGGCCACCTGGAGGGCGCCGAGCGTGGTGGTCATTCGGTCACCCCGGAAACGGCGGCGGAATCGGCGCCGGACACAGCGCCGGCCGAGGCGTCGGCCGCTGCCGACGAGTCAGCCGAGGCGCCGTCATCGGACGGCAGGTCGACGCCGAGGTCGAGCCGCCAGGTCGGGGCCAGGCGCCGGAGCTGGCGCATCCGCCACTGCCAGAGGGCCCAGAACACAGGCCAGCTGGCGAGGGTGAGCGCACCGGTCCGGAAGATCAGCTGGTCGCGGAACAGGGTCTTCCCCGTGCCGGCCGGGTCGGGGGCGACGGCCATCCGGTGGTCCCAGAGGGTGACCGAGGCGAGCGCGCCGGAGACACCGCGGCCCGTGTCGCGCAGGATGCGCACCCCGTCCTTCCGGGTGGTCTCCATGGTCAGCCGGATCACCTGTTCGCCCATCGGCACGAGGCCGAGCGCGTTCAGGCCCACCGGGTGCTCGCCGGGTTCCCAGACGGTCGGGAACCCGCCTGCCTCGAGCGATTCGGCGCTCACCACGGGCGAACTCACCTCCCGGAAGACGGCGGGGCTGCGCAGGGCGCGCCATGCGGCATCGGGGGAGCAGTCGAGTATCTCTTTCAGCAGTACACGCATGCCCCTAGTCTGTGGCGCATCCTGATGCAGTACAACTAAGAGGGTGGCAATTCGATACTGGCTGGGAGTCGCGCCGCGTGAGCAGGTGCTCCGCGGAGTCTCGATGGGGCTCGCGCAGGCCAATCACGGGTCGCGGGCGGCCCTCGAGGAGATGCGCGAATCCGACGGCGTGGTCTACTACTCGCCGAAGACCGAATCCGATGGCGAGACCCTGCGCGAGTTCACCGCGATCGGGTGGATCGCCGAGGGTGCCCCGGGCCGCACGGGCCAGGCCGGCCAGGCGGGGTCCGGGTCCTACCGGCCGTGGCGGCACCCGGTCGACTACGACACGGATGCCGTCGCCGCGTCGATCCGCCCGCTGCTCACCGTGCTCGAATTCACCCGCGACGATCCCGACTGGGGCTACCAGCTCCGGCGCGGCCTGATCGAGATCTCCCGGCACGACTACGACCTGATCCGCCGCCAGATGCGGCGCGGCTAGCCGGTCGTCCGGCGCCGCATCCGGTGCCCTCCGCGGTGCCGGCGAATGGGCTCAGGATCGGCGGTTTCGCTGCGGAGACCTGGCCCCGGCGTTGGCTAGACTCGCCGGTATGACTGGCGAACTCTGGTGGGTGCCCTCGGCCATCGTTCTCGGGGTGGTCTGCGTCGTCGTGGCGCTGCTGGTCGGCCTGGCCCGGCGCCGGGCCAGGGCCCGCGACCTCGCCCTGGCGGAGGCCGCCGCCGAACGTTCCCGCGCCGCCGCGATCGCCCTGGTCCGCGCTGATGACCTGATCGAAGCCAACGCCGACGAACTCGCCTTCGCCCTCGCCCAGTTCGGGGAGGGGGCCACCCGTGACTTCGCCGCCGCGCTCGCCCTGTCCACCCGCCAGCTCAAGGAAGCCTTCGCGCTGCAGCAGAAGCTCGACGACGGCATCCCCGACAGTGAAACCGAACGCCGCCGCTGGACCGAGCAGATCGCCCAGCTCGCCGACGAGGCCACCGTGCGGATCCAGGCCCAGGCCCGTGACTTCTCGTCGCGGCGGGGCCTCGAACGGGATGCGCCGCTTCTGCTCGAAAAGCTGCAGCGCCGCCTCGACCGGGTCGCCGACCGCGTCGCGGCGGGGGCGGCCAGCCTCGCCCGCCTCTCCCACACGTACTCGGCGGCCGCGCTCGCCTCGATCAGCGACAACGCCGGCCGCGCCCAGGCCGCCCTCGACGAGGCGCGCTCCGCCACGGACGCGGCGGCGGCCCAGCTCGCCGCCGACGCCGCCCGCCCGGTCGGCGACCAGCTCCAGGCGGCGGAGCACGGCCTCTTCCGGGGCGGCAAGCTGCTCGACGCGATCGAGACCGGAGAAGACCGGCTGCACCTCGGCTTCGCCGCCCTCACCCGGGCACTCGACGCTGCCGACGCCGAACTGGCCGAGGCGCGCACGCTGCGCGACGCGCACGAGGAGTCCGAGGCCCGCACAGACCTGAACCGTGTCATCGCCGAGGCGGACGCGGCGCTGGGCGAGCTGCGCCGGCCGGAGCGCCTCAGCGATCCGGCCGCCGACCTCGCCAGGCTCCGGGAAGCCATGGACGGGCTGGACGTCATCCGTTCGGACGCCCGCAACCGGCAGCTTCGCCTCGACAACGCCCGCGGCGCCCTCTCCGGCGCGCTGCTCGCCGTGCGCAGCCAGCTCACCGTCACCCGCGACTTCATCACCGGGCACCCAGGACGCGTCGGCGCCGAGGCGCGCACGCGCCTGGCCGAGTCCGAGCGCCAGCTCACCCTCGCGGTGGCCGAGACCGACCCGGTCGCGGCGCTGGACGGCGCGCGTCGGGCGATGACGCTGGCGACGGATGCCGACGCGCTGGCCCGGTTCGACGTCCACTAGCTTGCGCCCGCAGGGTTCCCGTCCGCCGGGCCATTGCCGATATTCTGGTGACGTGATTGCCGCCGAGCCCCAGCAGAAATACCAGGTCCGTTTCGACGTCGGCCTCGTCGGCTTCCAGGCCCTCGCCGGGCAGGCGGACGTCGTGATCCTGGCCGACGCGCTGCCGCCCACCGGCTACGCGCAAGGCATCCCCACCCGGCTGGCCGCGCACCAGGTCATCGGGGCCGATCTCGGCACGGCCGAGCGCGTCGCCGAATGGGTGCTCAATCGGCAGGCGGAGAAGGCCGACCGGTTCGCCGTCGCGGTGATCGCGGTGGGCGAGCGGCGCAACGACGGCACTGCCCGGTTCGCGGTCGAGGACTTCCTCCTCGCCGGCGCGGTCATCGACGCGCTCGCGGGCCTCGGGATCGACCACGTCTCGCCGGAGGCGGCGGCGGCCGCCGCGAGCTTCACCGGGCTCCGGCAGGCGCTGCGGCACCTGATCACCGCTTCGGAGACGGCCCTCGCCCTCGTCGCCGACGGGCGGCAGGCCGAGGTGGCGGCCGCGATCGGCGCGCCGGACCGGGCGACGGTCGCGTCGCACGCCGGCCGTGAATCGGCTGGGATCCCGCTGCTGCGGGAATTCACCTTCCCGGCCTGACGTTCCCCCCAGCACGGCCGGAGCACGGCCTCGGCCGACTGCCGAGACGCCCGGCACCGACCCAAGGAGAAGCTCCCATGAAGGCAGTACTCAACGGCACCGTTCTCGCCGAAGCACCGCAGGACGACCTGGTCAGGATCGAAGGCAACTGGTACTTCCCGCCGGCGTCGGTGAACGCCGACCTGCTGGTGAAGAGCCCCACCCAGTACACCTGCTCCTGGAAGGGCGAATGCCAGTACTTCAGCGTGAAGAACGGCGACGCCCTGCTGCAGGACCGGGCGTTCAGCTATCCCACGCCGTACCCGGCCTCATTCGAGCGGGTCGGCCAGGACTACAGCAACTACGTCGCCTTCTGGAAAGAGGTCACGGTCGCCGACTGACGGTCGCCGACTGACGGCCACGGGGTGATCGTCCCGGGACGTCGTCACCTCGTGCCTGCTACCGTGGCCGCCGCCGCGCGGCGCCGTGCCGCCGCGGTGATTTCCCTCCGGTTCCAGTCGATCAGGTGCGCGCGGTTGAATCCTTTTCCGCACAGCCCGCAGGCGAAGGCCCGGGTGGGTTGCCGGTAGCGGTAGTGGATGTGGCCGGCCGGGCACACTCCTACCCACGGGGCGAGTTCGTCGGCGATCTCCCCGTCGTGCGTGCGTTTGCCGTCGTAGCCGAGTCCGCTGGCGACGGCCTTCCACTTCGGCCCGTGCCCGGCGCGCGGGCCGGCCAGGGCGTGCGCGACCTCGTGCAGCAGGATCTGGTGCACCTCATCGTCGTCGTAGCGGGCAGCCAGGTACCGCGACACGGTGATCCGCCGCACCGTGTAGTTGCACAGCCCCGCGCGCTTCTTCGCGTTGTCGAAGGCGAATGTCCAGGTCAGGTCGAGGTGCAGCACGATGAGGGCGTCGGCCCAGCGCCGCACCCGGTCGAGGTCGGCCATCAGGGCGCCACCCGCACCTGGTACAGCCGGTCGTCGCCGGGAGACGGGTCTCCGCGGCCATCCGTATTGTTGCTCACAAACCACAGTGTGCCATCCGGGCCCGACACCACGTCGCGCAGCCGGCCGAAGCTGTTGACAAACCACGCACTGGTCTCCCCGGTGGAGGGATCAATGCGCCAGATCCGTTCGCCGCGCAGCGCGGCCAAGAAGAGGGTGTCGTTCACGATGGCCAGCCCGCTCGGGCTCGCCTCGCTCGTGCGCCACTGCTCTGCCGGGTCTCGGTAGTCGGGGTTCCCGGCCGCGCCCTCTACGACCGGCCAGCCGTAGTTCCCGCCCGGCACGATGAGGTTGAGCTCGTCCCAGGTGTTCTGGCCGAACTCGCTCGCCCAGAGCCGGCCGCGGGAGTCCCAGGCGATGCCCTGCGGATTGCGATGCCCGAAGGAATAGACGAGCGAGCCGAACGGGTTGTCGACCGGCACCTGGCCAGTCGGCGTCATTCGAAGGATCTTCCCGCCGAGCGAGCCGAGATCCTGGGCGTTGGCGGTGTTTCCCGCGTCGCCCGCCGTGGCGTAGAGCAGGCCGTCGGGTCCGAAGCCGAGCCGGCCGCCGTCGTGGTTGCCGGCCTTGGGGATGCCCGAGAGCACAGGCTCGGGCGAGCCGAGGCCGAGGCCGCCCGGGGTGCCGGACAGCGGCATCCGCACGATCTCGTTGTCGTCGGCGGCCGTGAAGTAGGCGTACACCCAGCCGGTTCCGCCCGGGGCTGCGGCGTCGGCGAGGAACGCGAGGCCGAGCAGGCCGCCCTCGCCGCCGGGGCGCACTCCCGGAACCTCGGCGGCATCCCGCAGGCTGCCGTCGGGGAGGAGCTCGCGCACCAGCGCGGTGTCGCGTTCGCTGATCAGGGTGCCGGCGGGCAGGCGCAGGATGGACCAGGGGGCGTCCAGCCCCGACGCGATGACCACGGGGTCACCGACTGGATGCACCGGCAACAGCACGGTGTTCGGCGGCGCGCTCCGGGAAGGTGTCGGCCGGGCCTGGGCCGGCGTCGCGGTCGTCGCGCTCGGCGGCGGCGGCGCGCTGGCCGAGCATCCCGCCAGCGCCCCGGCCAGGAGCAGCGCCGCCGGGAGCGCGAGGTTCCGCCTGCCGGTGGGCCGCATGGTTCGGTCCCGTCCCTGCTCGCCGGTCATCGCTGCCTCGCCTCACTCGTCTCGCGCCAACGTCTCGCACCCACCGGGGCTCCGCACCACGGGCTCACCCGGCGTGGATCCAGCATGCCCCCGATGCCCCACCTGCGTAACTCCTGCAGATTCGGTGCCCGCAGCCGGACGTCCTCGTGAAACCGGGGGCGGGCATCGCGGCCGCAGCCGATCCGCAGGAGTTATGCACGGAGAAGGGAAAGGACGGGACGGGAGAGCGGATGCCGCCGGCTACCGGGCCTGGCGCTGCTCAGCGATGAACGACTCCACCACGGCCACGGCGATCAGCGAGCTTTCGAGGTGCTCCGAGGAGGCGCCCGCCTTCTCGCGCAGGAACACGGCGGCCGTGAAGTCGGTCAGGGCACCCTCGAGGTCGCCCTGTTCGAAGTAGACCTTGCCTCGGTTCTCCCGGGCGAACGCAGCGACGCCGGCCCACTCGTGGGTCTCCGACTCCAGCACGCAGTGCGTGAGTTCGGCCGCGGCCTCGTCTAGCTTGCCCTGGAACTGCTGCACCTGGGCGCGACGGATGCGACTGGCTGCGAGCTCTTCCCGCGACCCGGTGAACCGGGCCTGGCGCAGCGCCGTGTTGGCGATGTCCCAGGCCTCGTCGAGGCGGCCGGTCAACCGCAGCAGGGCGACCTTCTCGTTGAGGGCGGACAGACTGCGCAGTTCGCCGAGTTCGTCGAGACGGAGGCCGGCAGCGCGGAGATCGACTTTTTCACGCAGGGTGACGGCGTCGTAGCCAATGATGATGGGCAGGGTGTGTTCCTGAAACGAGGGCGGCCAGGGCGTGCCGCGGGTGAAAACGGGTCGCCTCCAGAGTAACCCGGACCCGGCGGCCGCCAGCCCCAGTGCTGGGGCGTTTTGCGCCGGGCTCCGCACCCGATGCCGTGCCGCGCCCACCTCGCCGCGCCCGCCTCGCCGCGCCCGCCTCGCCGCGCCCGCCTCGCCGCGCCCGCGGTGTGGCTAACTCAGGAGATCCCGGATGCCGCCGAGCCGCGCCCGCGCGATTCCGGCTGTCAGTGGGTGGCTGGCACCGGATCTCCTGAGTTAGCCACGCGTAACCGCGCGGGGCAGCGCCCACCCAACCGGTTATCAACAGGGAAGCTGAGTTATCCACAGGGAATGTGGAATCAGGAGAGACCCTCGACTAGCTCAGTTGCCGATCTGGAAGACCGTGCGGCCGGGCAGCGGCGACGGGGTGGCCGTCGCATCCGTCGTCACGAGCGCGCTCGCCATGAACTGGCGCAACTCCGCCCCCTCGACCACCTTCGACGGGTGCGGCCCGCCGGCGAGCAGCCGCGACACCCAGCTCAGGTCGATCGGAGTGTGGGCGGCCACGAATACGATGTTTCCGAACCGGCGCCCCTTGAGCACCTGGGTCTCGGCGAGCGCGAGCACATGGTCGAAGACGGCCGAGAGCGTCGCGGCCTGGGCGCGGGCGAAGGCGAGGCCCGGCCCGTCGGCGACGTTGACCACCACGATGCCCCTCGGGCTCAGCAGTGGCGCGGCCAGCTCGTAGAACTCGCGGCTGGTCACGTGCGCGGGGGTGCGCGCGCCGGAGAAGATGTCTACCACGACCAGATCGACCGAGCCGTGCAGCCCGGCGGGCAGTTTGCCGAGCACCTCGCGGGCGTCGCCGTGCCGCACCCGCAGCTGCGCTCGCTTGTCCCAGGGCAGCTCGGCGCGCACGAAGTCGATCAGGTCGCTCTCCAGCTCCACCACCTGTTGCCGGGATCCCGGCCGGGTCGCCTCGACGTAGCGGGGGAGGGTCAGCGCGCCGGCGCCGAGATGCACCGCGGTGATCGGCTCGCCGACCTCGCCGATCAGGTCGATCACGTGGCCGATCCGCTGCACGTACTCGAAGAACAACTCGTCGGGGTGGTCGACGTTCACATGGGACTGGGGCGTCCCGTCCACGATCAGGTTGAAACTGCCCGGGGTGAACCGGTCGGGTTCGATCACGGCCAGGTGCCCGCTGAGTTTCAACGTGACCGACGGATGCTGCGCTTCAACCCTGCTCATCCCCCCAGTCTGCGCCCCATCGCCCGGCCGGCTCTCCGCTCTCGCCGAGTTTCGCCGAGTTCTACCTTTCCGGTCGAACCCGACGGCTACGCGAGTCGGGTTCGACCGGAAAGGTCCATCTCGACAACGCGAAGGTGGGTTATACCTGAGAATTCCGGGAAGGTCAAGATTGAGGTGGACACGGCGTGGGAAAGCGCCTATGCTTGATCTTTGCGCTCCCAGACAAATCTCTGCCTTCATATTGCGGTCGGCTTTGCGTGCTCAAGCCACCTTGAGGCATACCTCGATTCAGTTATATCAGCGGGTTCAGATATACGGAGGGTCTGTGGAGTTCGTACTCGGTATTCATTACTAACAGTGACTAGACCTGACGGGGTCCACGGAGGTTATTTCCTTGGCTGCTGCGCGCAACGCAACCACCAACTCACCCAAGAACGGACGCGCCGCTGGGCGTCTTTCGTTCGCAAAGATCAGCGACAATCTGACTGTTCCGGATCTGCTTGCCTTGCAGACCGAGAGCTTCGATTGGCTCGTAGGCAACGACAAATGGAAGACCCGTGTCGCGGAAGGCCAGGCGGCCGGCCGCCAGGACATGGCGACTCGCACCGGCCTCGACGAGATCTTCGAAGAGATCTCCCCCATCGAGGACCTGGGCGAAACGATGCAGCTGTCGTTCACCAACCCGGAGCTCGAGCCGGAGAAGTACACGATCGACGAGTGCAAGGAAAAGGGTAAGACCTACTCCGCACCGCTGTACGTGAACGCTGAGTTCATGAACCACCTCACGGGTGAGATCAAGACCCAGACCGTGTTCATGGGTGACTTCCCGCTGATGACCCCCAAGGGCACCTTCGTGATCAACGGCACCGAGCGTGTCGTCGTCTCGCAGCTCGTGCGTTCGCCGGGCGTCTACTTCGACCGCCAGCAGGAGAAGACGTCCGACAAGGACATCTACTCCGCTCGCGTCATCCCGAGCCGTGGTGCCTGGCTCGAATTCGAGATCGACAAGCGCGACCAGGTCGGCGTCCGCATCGACCGCAAGCGCAAGCAGTCCGTGACCGTCTTCCTCAAGGCCCTCGGACTGACCAGCGAAGAGATCCTCGAGGAATTCAAGGGCTTCGCGTCGATCGAGCTCACCCTGGAGAAGGACAACATCCTCACCAAGGAAGAAGCCCTCAAGGACATCTACCGCAAGCTCCGTCCGGGCGAGCAGGTGGCCGCCGAGGCAGCGCGTGCGCTCCTCGACAACTTCTTCTTCAACTCCAAGCGCTACGACCTGGCCAAGGTCGGTCGTTACAAGATCAACCGCAAGCTCGGCCTCGAAGCCCCGCTCAGCGACTCCGTGCTCACCCTGCAGGACATCCTGGCCACGATCAAGTACCTGGTTGCGCTGCACGACAACCAGACCACGATCGCCGGGATCCGCGACGGCAAGCCCACCGACATCCGCATCGACATCGACGACATCGACCACTTCGGCAACCGTCGTATCCGCGCCGTCGGCGAGCTCATCCAGAACCAGGTGCGCACCGGCCTGTCCCGCATGGAGCGCGTCGTCCGCGAGCGCATGACCACGCAGGACATCGAAGCGATCACCCCCCAGACCCTGATCAACGTGCGCCCCGTCGTCGCCGCGATCAAGGAGTTCTTCGGCACGTCGCAGCTGAGCCAGTTCATGGACCAGAACAACCCGCTCGCCGGACTGACGCACAAGCGTCGCCTGTCCGCGCTGGGCCCGGGTGGTCTGTCCCGTGACCGTGCCGGCGTCGAGGTGCGAGACGTTCACCCCTCGCACTACGGCCGCATGTGCCCGATTGAAACCCCGGAAGGCCCGAACATCGGCCTGATCGGTTCGCTCGCCTCGTTCGCGCGGATCAACGCCTTCGGTTTCATCGAGACCCCGTACCGTCGCGTCGTCGACGGCAAGGTCCTGAACGACCAGATCGACTACCTCACCGCAAGCGAGGAAGACGAGTTCATCGTCGCCCAGGCCAACGCGCCGCTCACCAAGGACTGGCGCTTCGCCGATGCCCGCGTGCTCGCCCGCAAGAAGGGTGGAGAGGTCGACCTCTTCCCCGCAGAAGACATCGGCTACATGGATGTCTCGCCCCGCCAGATGGTGTCCGTCGCCACCTCGCTCATCCCGTTCCTCGAGCACGACGATGCGAACCGCGCCCTCATGGGTGCCAACATGCAGCGTCAGGCCGTCCCGCTCCTGATGAGCGAGAGCCCGCTCGTCGGAACCGGCATGGAGGTCTTCGCGGCCATTGACGCCGGTGACGTGCTCACCGCCGACAAGGCCGGCGTCGTCATGGAGGTGTCGGCTGACGTCGTCACCATCCAGCTCGACGAGGGTGGAACGCAGGACTACTACCTGCGCAAGTTCGCGCGCTCCAACCAGGGCACGAGCTACAACCACCGGGTGATCGTCCAGGCCGGCGAGCGGATCGAAGTCGGCGAAGTCATCGCCGACGGCCCCGCCACCGAAAACGGAGAGCTCGCTCTCGGCAAGAACCTGCTCGTCGCGTTCATGCCGTGGGAGGGTTACAACTTCGAGGACGCGATCATCCTGAGCCAGAACCTGGTCAAGGACGACACCCTCTCCTCGATTCACATCGAGGAATACGAGGTCGACGCCCGCGACACCAAGCTCGGCAAGGAAGAGATCACCCGCGACCTGCCGAACGTCTCCCCGGATCTGCTCGCAGACCTGGACGAGCGCGGCATCATCCGGATCGGCGCCGAGGTTCGCCCCGGCGACATCCTCGTCGGCAAGGTCACGCCCAAGGGCGAGACCGAGCTTTCCGCCGAGGAACGCCTGCTCCGCGCGATCTTCAACGAGAAGAGCCGCGAAGTCCGCGACACGAGCCTCAAGGTTCCCCACGGTGAGCGCGGCACGATCATCGGCGTCAAGGTCTTCGACTCGCAGGACGGCGACGACGAGCTCGGCTCGGGCGTCAACCAGCGCGTGGCCGTCTTCATCGCCCAGAAGCGCAAGATCACCGAGGGTGACAAGCTCGCCGGCCGTCACGGCAACAAGGGTGTCATTTCCCGCATCCTGCCGATCGAGGACATGCCGTTCCTCGCCGACGGAACCCCGGTCGACATCATCCTCAACCCGCTGGGCATCCCCGGTCGAATGAACTTCGGCCAGGTGCTCGAGACCCACCTCGGGTGGATCGCCAAGCAGGGCTGGCAGGTTGAAGGCAAGCCCAAGTGGGCCGGCCGTCTGCCCGAGCAGGCTCACAGCGCAGCCCCGAACACCAAGGTCGCGACCCCGGTGTTCGACGGCGCGCTCGAGGTCGAGATCGAGGGTCTTCTCGACTCCACGACCCCGACCCGCGACGGCGACCGCCTGATCGGCAGCTCCGGTAAGACCCAGCTGTTCGACGGCCGCTCCGGCGAGCCGTTCCCGAACCCGGTCTCCGTGGGCTACATGTACATCCTGAAGCTGCACCACCTTGTCGACGACAAGATCCACGCCCGTTCTACCGGCCCCTACTCCATGATCACCCAGCAGCCGCTGGGTGGTAAGGCGCAGTTCGGTGGACAGCGTTTCGGTGAGATGGAGGTGTGGGCGCTCGAAGCATACGGCGCCGCTTACGCACTGCAGGAACTCCTGACCATCAAGTCGGACGACATCCTCGGCCGCGTGAAGGTGTACGAGGCGATCGTCAAGGGCGAGAACATCCAGGAGCCTGGTATTCCAGAGAGCTTCAAGGTTCTGATCAAGGAAATGCAGTCGCTGTGCCTGAACGTCGAGGTTCTCTCGTCCGACGGAACAGCAGTCAGCCTGCGCGACACGGATGACGAGGTCTTCCGCGCAGCGGAGGAACTGGGCATCAACATTTCCACCAGGTTTGAGTCGTCGTCCATCGACGACATCTAAGCCCGGCCACTGACGAAAACTTCGAAAACTTTCCAAGGAGAGAAATTGCTCGACGTAACAACATTTGACGAGCTTCGCATTGGCCTGGCCACCGCCGACGACATCCGTCGCTGGTCGCACGGTGAGGTCAAGAAGCCCGAAACCATCAACTACCGCACGCTCAAGCCGGAAAAGGACGGCCTGTTCGGAGAGCAGATCTTCGGACCGTCCCGCGACTGGGAGTGCTCCTGCGGCAAGTACAAGCGAGTGCGCTTCAAAGGCATCGTCTGTGAGCGCTGTGGCGTAGAGGTCACGAAGTCGTCGGTGCGCCGTGAGCGCATGGGCCACATCGAACTCGCCGCCCCGGTCACCCACATCTGGTACTTCAAGGGTGTCCCCTCCCGTCTCGGCTACCTGCTGGACATGGCTCCGAAGGACCTCGAAAAGGTCATCTACTTCGCGGCATACATGGTCATCACGGTCGACGAAGACGGCCGTCACCAGGACATGCCCGGCCTCGAGAACGAGCTCCGCCTCGAAATCAAGACCATCGAGGACCAGCGCGATTCCCGGATCGCCGACCGCCTGCAGCGCCTCGAAACCGACCTCGCAGCACTGGAGGCCGAAGGCGCCAAGAGCGACCAGAAGAAGCGCACCAAGGACGCCGCCGAAAAGGAGATGAGCCAGGTCCGCAAGTCCCTCGACGAGCAGATCGCTCACCTCGAGCGTGTGTGGGAGGACTTCCGCACCCTCAAGGTCGGCGACCTCAAGCCTGAGGACTCGGTCTTCCACGAGCTGCAGGACCGCTTCGGCATGTACTTCGAGGCCTACATGGGCGCCGAAGCCATCAAGAAGCGCCTGCTGGCCTTCGACCTGGTCACCGAGAGCGAAAACCTGCACCTGCAGATCGCCGAGGGCAAGGGCCAGAAGAAGATCCGTGCGATCAAGCGTCTCCGCGTGGTCAACGCGTTCATCATGACCGGCAACTCGCCGGCCGCCATGGTGCTCGACGTCGTCCCGGTCATCCCGCCCGAACTGCGCCCGATGGTGCAGCTCGACGGTGGCCGTTTCGCGACAAGCGACCTCAACGACCTCTACCGTCGTGTGATCAACCGCAACAACCGCCTGCGTCGTCTGCTTGACCTCGGTGCCCCCGAGATCATTGTGAACAACGAGAAGCGGATGCTGCAGGAGGCCGTCGACGCGCTCTTCGACAACGGTCGTCGTGGCCGCCCGGTCACGGGCACCGGAAACCGCGCCCTCAAGTCCCTGAGCGACATGCTCAAGGGCAAGCAGGGTCGTTTCCGTCAGAACCTGCTCGGCAAGCGCGTCGACTACTCCGGCCGTTCGGTCATCGTCGTCGGCCCGCAGCTCAAGCTGCACCAGTGTGGTCTGCCCAAGCAGATGGCACTCGAGTTGTTCAAGCCGTTCGTGATCAAGCGCCTGATCGACCTGAGCCACGCTCAGAACATCAAGGCTGCCAAGCGCATGGTCGAGCGCAGCCGTCCGCAGGTCTGGGACGTGCTCGAGGAGATCATCCGCGAGCGTCCGGTGCTGCTCAACCGTGCGCCGACGCTTCACCGCCTCGGCATCCAGGCGTTCGAACCGCAGCTCGTCGAGGGTAAGGCCATCCAGCTGCACCCGCTCGTCTGCGCCGCGTTCAACGCCGACTTCGACGGTGACCAGATGGCTGTGCACCTGCCGCTGTCGATGGAGGCCCAGGCCGAAGCGCGCATCCTCATGCTCGCCTCGAACAACATCCTGAAGCCGTCCGACGGTCGCCCGGTGACCCTGCCCACCCAGGACATGATCATCGGTCTGCACCACCTGACCACGCTCAAGGAAGGCGTCATCGGCGAGGGCCGCGCGTTCTCCTCTGTCGCGGAAGCGATCCTCGCTTTCGACCAGAAGTCGCTCGACCTCAACGCCAAGGTGCGCATCCGCCTGACCGACAAGTACTTCGAAGAGGGCACCCAGCCTGAAGGCGTCGAACTGGTCAACGGCCAGGCCGTCGGCACCGTGCTGGTGACCACGTCCCTCGGACGCGCCATCTTCAACGAGGCCATGCCGGTCGACTACGCGTACTTCGAGAAGGTCGCCGACAAGGGCACCCTCTCGGCGATCGTCAACGACCTCGCCGAGCGGTACCCCAAGGTGGAAGTGGCCGCAACGCTCGACCGCGTGAAGGATGCCGGTTTCTACTGGGCAACCCGATCCGGTGTGACCGTGGCGCTCAGCGACATCCTGACCCCGCCGAACAAGCCGCAGATCGTTGCCGGCTATGAGAAGCAGGCCGCCAAGGTGCAGTCGCAGTTCGAGAAGGGTCTCACGACCGACCTCGAGCGTCGCCAGGAGCTCATCCAGATCTGGACGAAGGCAACGGAAGACGTTGCCAAGGCCATGCAGGAGAACTTCCCGAAGGACAACACCATCAACCGCATGGTGACGTCCGGTGCTCGTGGTAACTGGCTGCAGGTGCGAAACATCGCCGGCATGCGAGGCCTCGTGAACAACCCGAAGGGTGAGATCATCCCTCGCCCGATCATCTCGAGCTACCGCGAAGGCCTGTCCGTCGCCGAGTACTTCATTGCTACTCACGGTGCTCGCAAGGGTCTGGCCGACACCGCTCTCCGTACCGCCGACTCGGGTTACCTCACCCGTCGTCTCGTGGACGTCTCGCAGGATGTCATCATCCGCGAAGACGACTGCGGAACGACCAAGGGCCTCGAGCTTCCGATCGCTGAGATCAACCCGCTCGGAGAACTCGTTCGCCACCCCAACGTGGAGAACGCGGTCTACGCTCGCAGCCTGGCCGCACCCGCGGTCAACGCCAAGGGCGAGGTTGTCGCGGAGGCCGGTGACGACGTGGGCGATGTGCTCATCGAGAAGCTGGTCGAGGCCGGCGTCGAGACCATCAAGGTTCGCTCGGTGCTCACCTGTGAGTCCGCCGTCGGTGTGTGTGCAGTCTGCTACGGCCGTTCGCTCGCGACCGGCCTGCTCGTGGACATCGGAGAGGCCGTCGGCATCATCGCCGCGCAGTCGATCGGTGAGCCCGGCACGCAGCTGACCATGCGTACCTTCCACACCGGTGGTTCGGCATCCGCCGACGACATCACCCAGGGTCTGCCGCGCGTCCAGGAGCTCTTCGAGGCTCGTACCCCCAAGGGTGCGTCGCCTATCGTCGACACCGCGGGCCGCATCACGATCGAGGACACCGACCGCAGCCGGAAGGTCATCCTGACTCCCGACAACGGCGACGAGCCGATCGCCTACCCGGTGCTCAAGCGCTCCACCCTCCTTGTCGAGGATGGCCAGCACGTCGAGCTCGGCACGCAGATCATCATCGGCGCCGTCGACCCGAAGGAAGTTCTTCGCGTCAAGGGTGTTCGCGCTGTGCAGAAGCACATCGTCGGTGGCGTGCAGGATGTCTACCGTTCGCAGGGTGTGCCGATTCACGACAAGCACATCGAGGTCATCGTTCGCCAGATGCTTCGCAAGGTCACCGTCGTCGAGCACGGCGACACCGGCCTGCTCCCCGGCGAGCTGGTCGACCGGCTCAAGTACAACGAGCTGAACCGCACCGCGCTCACCGAGGGTAAGAAGACGGCTTCGGCTCGTCAGGAAGTCATGGGTATCACCAAGGCTTCGCTGGCTACCGAGTCGTGGCTGTCGGCCGCTTCCTTCCAGGAAACCACCCGGGTTCTGACCCAGGCGGCCATGGAAGGCAAGAGCGACCCGCTGATGGGCCTCAAGGAGAACGTGATCATCGGAAAGCTGATCCCGGCCGGCACCGGTCTTCCCCGTTACCGCGACGTCACCGTGGAGGCAACGGATGAAGCCAAGGCTGAGCGTTACCCGAACCGCATCTTCACCGATGATGCGACGTTCAACGAGGGTGACCTGAGCTTCGTCGACTTCGACAGCTTCTCGTCGGACGACTTCACCCCCGGCACCTACAACTAGCGTTCGCTAGGTACACCGGATGGCCCCCTGCTTCGGCAGGGGGCCATCCGTCATTAACCGCCCCGATCATCGGACCCGCCCAGTGATCGAGCCTGCCCTCATCCCGGTGGCCGCTAGGCTGGCCCCAATCTGCCAGGGGGTTTGCCAATGACCGCACCAGCTCCGTCTTCTCCGCCGCGCGCCCGGCGCCGGCTCTGGTTCCTGCTCGGCGCGATCGGCTCGGCGCTGGTCGTGACCCTCATCGTGCTGCTGATCGTCTGGCGCGGCGGCGCCGGCCTGCCCGGTGACACCGCCGCGGGAGCACGCCCCCAGCCGAGCAAGACCCCGGCGCCGGTGGCGCTGGCCGCGGCACCGGCCCCGGCGGCCACCCCGGCCGGCCCGCATCCGTCGAAATGCGGCGAACTCTACAGCCCGGCGATGGTGGCGGCATTCGGAACGGCGGTGCTCAATCCGGCGTGGGTCGAAGCGGCGGGGTCCGAGGTGCGTCACGGCACCGCGGATGCCGAGCTCACCACGCTCATCGACGCGGCCGACAAGCTCACCTGTGTCTGGGGAAACCCGAAGGGCGGCTCCGACAGCGGCCTCACCACGAATCTGGTCTGGGTCACCGCGGAGCAGGGCGCGGCAGTCAAGGCGCGCCTCGCCGCGGCGGGGATGACCTGCTACGAGGAACTCGGCGGGCTGCGCTGCGTGAGCGAAACCACCGGGGACGCCGGCGCCTCAGGTGAGTCGCACTTCCTCCGGGACGGGATCTGGCTGGCCACCCGTTACGTCAACTCCGGCCCCGACGGCTACACCCACGACATCATCGCGAGTGTCTGGGGCGGCGCGTAACAGAATGGGGCCGGGTAGCGCCGAAGCGCCACCCGGCCGCCGGTGCCGCCGAGGTCAGAGCATCTCGGAAACACAGATGAAGTTGCCCTCGGTGTCGCGGAACCAGGCGGACTTCATCTCGTCCATGCTCGCGACTCCGTTGACGGTCTTCATCCCGGGAATGTCGTAGTCCTCGAAGACCACACCGCGCTCACGCAACCGCGTCATCTCACTGTCGAGATTGTCGGTCACCCAACCCATCTGGGTGTTCTTTGCAGTGCCGGCATTGCTCGTCTCGTAGATCTCAAAGGCGTTGCCGGAATCCAGACGGTAGACGAGAACGCCCTCGTGCACCTCGGCAGGGTCGAGGTCGAGGGCGTCGTGGTAGAAGGTTTGCGCGCGCTTGAGATCCGCCGCGGGCAAGACAGTGTGAACTTCCTTGAACATGTGAGAATCCTCCTCAACGTGGAAGGGGCCAATTTTCAGGAAGAGCGTCGATCAGGAACCCGTCCGTGGGCCCACACGTATCGGAGCGCCCTGGCGTCTGCTTCCGAGTGGGAGTGCCGACCGCGAACGGCGACGGGCGCGAATCCTGACCGGAACTCCTCGTCCGCCGGCCGGCAGTGGTCGGATCGTCGGGCGGTGACTATCGCATATCGTGGTGATTCTACGCCGACCCGGACCGTCGCGGAAGGGGCATTAGCGGTCTGGAACGGTCGGCACGCAGGAACCCCGTATTCTTCTACTGATGGCGGCAACTCCTCCATTCACAAGAGGGGCACCATGGTTTTGGTAAGTCGGATCGGGGCGGTCTTCGTCGGGGCCGTCGGACTCATCGTCCTGATCGGTTGGTACACCCGGATCGCCGGGTTGACGACCGTGCTCCCCGGTCTCACACCGATGAAGCCGACCACCGCCGTCGCCCTGATTCTGCTGTCTTTGGCCCTCGTATCGGCGCGGCGGTTGGTAGGCGTGAGCCTGGCCGCCGTTGCGATCGCCCTCGCATCCGTGACCCTGGTCGGCTACGCGCTCGGGTCAACGCTCGGCATCGGCGGCTGGGTGCCGGGGATCAACCTGGGCGCGCTGGACCCGCGGATGGCGCCGATCTCGGCGGTCGGCCTGATCCTGGTCGGTTCGGCCGCTATAGCGGGCCGGCGGCACCGCACGACCCTGATGCAGGTCCTCGCGCACGCCTCACTTCTGGTCAGCCTGATCGCCCTGATCGGCTACGCCTACGGCGTGTCTTCCCTGTACACCGTGGCTGGATTCGCGAGTATGGCGCTGCACACGGCACTGGGCATTGCCATCCTGTCCGTGGTGGTGCTCGTTCAACGGCCCGCGGTCGGGCTGGTCGCACTGCTGGGCGACCGCGGCAGCGCGGGCGAGCTGACGCGGCGGTTCTTGCCGGCCCTCGTTCTCGGTCCGTTCCTCCTGGGCTGGATTCGTCTCTGGGCCCAGCGCCTGGGGTGGTTCGACACCGTGTTCGGCGTCGCCATCCTGATCACGAGCATGACGGTGCTCGGTACCGCACTGACCTGGGTCGCGGCGCTGAAGCTGAAGGAACTCGACCGGCAACGCACTGAGGCAATGCTGGCGCTGGCCGAGGTCAACCGCACCCTCGAGGAGACTGTCGATCACCGCACCAGGGAGCTCGGCGAGGTAGCGGACCAACTTCACACCCTCATCAAGATCGCTCCGGTCGGCATCGTGCAGCTGGATTCCCTGGGCGGGCTCCTCACCGCGAACGATCAGTGGCTGGCCCTCAGCGGTTTGACCCACCGTGAGTCCCTGGCCGACGGCTGGGCGCAGGCGATGCACGCTGACGACCTCGACCGGGTGTCCGCCGAGTGGAGCGCGGCCGTTACCGCAGGGGTCGGCTACGAGACGACCCTCCGCTTCTGCACCCCGGCCGGCCAGGTGAACTGGGTCCAGGTCAGCACGGCTCCTATCCACGACCCGGACTCACTCGCCGTCACCGGACACCTGGCCACCGTCACCGATATCACCTCGCTCCGGAATGCCGAGGAAGCGGCCGCGGCCGCGCGGGCACGATTCGAGGCGGCCTTCGCCTCCTCGCCGCTCGGCACGGCGATTGTCTCGCTTGACGGCGAGGTGCTGGAGGCGAACAAGCGACTTTTCGACCTGGCCGGTCGGGCGACAGCCGTGGTCAAAGGGCACATCGACGAGATCTTCATGCCGGCCGGAACCGGCGGCGGCGATCGACTCAGCCTTGCCGACGGACCGTCCACCCGCCAGCGGATGGACCGACGGATGCGGCGCGGCGACGAGGAAGAGGAAACATGGGTCAAGGTCAGCATCGCCGAGATCAACGAGGGAGAGTCGACCGGGGGACTCCTCTATCAGCTGGAGGACATCACCGCCCGCCGACTGGCCGAGGCGCGGGTGGAGCACCTCGCGTTCCATGATCCGCTGACCAATCTGCCCAACCGCCTGCTGCTGCTGGACCGGCTCAACCAGGCCCTCCTGCAGGCCTCGGGGCACGGCCAGGGCGTCGCCGTGTTGTTCATCGACCTCGACCGGTTCAAGTTCGTCAACGACAGCCTCGGCCATCACGCCGGCGACGCGGTGCTGACCGAGGTCGGCATCCGGTTGCGGATGCACGCTCGGTCGACCGACACCGTTTCCCGCATTGGCGGTGACGAATTCGTGGTGATCTGCCCGGATGTCGGCAGTAACCGGGACGTGCACAAGATCGCCGAAGCGCTGCAAAAGGCCATCGCAGAGCCGATCCTGGTCGGCGACCAGGTCGCATCCGTTGACGCGAGCATTGGCATTGCGTTCGGTCTCGGCCACGACGACGCCGAGTCGCTCCTGCGCAACGCCGACCAGGCCATGTACCTGGCGAAGGGCCGCGGCCGGGCGCGCTACGAAGTCTTCGACGACGATCTGCGCGGCAGGATCGAGCGCAGGCTCGACACCGAACTGGCACTGCGGGACGCGGTGCAACTGGGTGAGATCGAGACGTGGTTCCAACCGATCGTCGACCTGCAGCAGCGCACCGTGGTCGCAACAGAGGCGCTCGCCCGTTGGAGACGCCCGGAACGGGGCCTCGTCTTCCCGGGGGAGTTCATCGCGATCGCCGAGGAGGTCGGCCTGATCAAGGGGATCGGCACCACGGTGCTCGGGCAGGCCTGCCAGGCCGCCGTCTCCCTCGACGGGCGCATGGCGGTCAGCGTGAACGTGTCGCCGCGGCAATTCGTGCAGGACGACTTCGGGGCCGTGGTGAAACGCGCCCTCAGCGAGAGCGGCCTTCCGCCGGACCAGCTCTGGCTGGAGCTGACCGAGAGCGCCGTGCTCGATGCCATCGATTCTGCCGCCCGCACCTTCCAGGAACTGCGTTCCCTCGGGGTGCGGCTGGCCATCGACGACTTCGGCACCGGCTACTCCTCCTTCACCCATCTGAAGGCGTTCACCGTCGACCTGCTCAAGATCGACCTCACCTTCATCCGCGACCTCGAATGTTCGGACCATGACCGGGCAATCGTCGAAGGCATCCTGCGCCTGGCCGACTCCCTCAACCTCGACGTCGTCGCAGAGGGCATCGAGACGACCGGGCAGCGGGACCTGCTGACCGCGATGGGCTGTCGCTACGGCCAGGGTTATCTGTTCTCCAAGCCTGCTGCGTCGGCATCCCCCGACGTGTACTTCGGCGACTGACCGGGCCGGCGGCCGGGCCTGTCGAGGGTCGGGCGGCTGGCGAGCCACTACAGTTCAGAGAAGGGCCGGTCGCATCGTCCGGGCCCGTCCGCTCCATCGCTCGACGCCTACCCCCTGATCGTGGGACTGGCCAGGGCGGCTGGGCCGGGGATACCGTTACTCGTTACCTGACACCACACCTCGCGCGCTGAATCACCGCTGCATGCGCCCGAGGACCTCCGCAGCCGGAACCAGCAGGGGAGGTTCGCGTGGCCACGCTGACGGAGATCCTGATCCTGCACGGCCTGCTGCCGATCGAGCACCTCGACAAGCTGATGGCCGGCGACCCCGCCGACGAGACCGCTGTGCGTGCCCTGGTCGACTCCGGGGTCATCTCCGAGATCCAGTTCGCCAAGGCCCGGGCCGAACAGGCCGGCCTGCCGTTCGTGGAGCTGCTCGAATACCCGGTCGACCGGCTGGCCGTCTCGCTCGTCTCCCCGGCCATGTCCCGCCGCCACCAGGTGCTGCCGATCACGATCGAGGCCGGCCGCCTGGTCGTCGCCATGGTCGACCCGGGCAACGTCTTCGCCATCGACGATGTGCGCGAGGCCGCGAAGATGCGCGTCATTCCGGTCGTCGCCGAGCGCGGCGATCTGCTCGCCGCGATCGCCCGCTACCACCGCGCCGATGACGAGCTCAGCAATCTCACCACCACCATGGAGGAGGAGCAGGCCCCGGTCGAGTCCAACTCGTTCGGCGTCTCCGACTCGATCGACGACGACGCGCCCATTGTGCGGTTCGTCAACCTTCTGGTCAGCCAGGCAATCCAGGACAAGGCCTCGGACATCCACATCGAGCCGGGTGAACACAACCTGCGCGTGCGCTACCGCATTGACGGCGTGCTCCACGAGATGCAGCGCGCGCCGAAGAGCATCCAGAACGGCGTTATCTCCCGGCTGAAGATCATGAGCGACATCGATATCGCCGAACGGCGCAAACCGCAGGACGGCCGCATGTCGGTCAGCCACGGCGGACGCCAGATCGACCTGCGCGTGGCGACCCTGCCCACGGTATGGGGCGAGAAGATCGTCATGCGAATCCTCGACAACTCGAGCACGACCATGAGCCTGCACGACCTGAACCTGCTCGACTACAACTACGAGGCCTACAAGAAGTCGTACTCGAAGCCCTACGGGATGATCCTGGTCACCGGGCCCACCGGTTCGGGCAAGTCGACCACCCTGTACACGACCCTGCACTCCGTCGCCCGGCCCGAGATCAACGTGATCACGGTCGAAGACCCGGTCGAGTACCGCATGAAGGACATCAACCAGGTGCAGGTGAACCCGAAGGCGGGGCTCACCTTCGCCAGCGCGCTCCGCAGCATCCTGCGCAGCGACCCGGATGTCGTGCTGCTGGGTGAGATCCGCGACCACGAGACCGCGCAGATCGCCATTGAGGCGTCGCTGACCGGGCACCTTGTGCTGTCGACCCTGCACACCAACGACGCGCCGAGCGCGATCACCCGGCTCACCGAGATGGGCATCGAACCGTTCCTGGTCGGCTCCGCCCTCGACTGCGTCGTCGCCCAGCGCCTCGCCCGCCGCCTCTGCGACCGCTGCAAGGCACCCGGCGAGTATTCGGCCGAGCACCTGGAGGGCCTGAAGTTCGGCTTCGACCCGCTCCTGCCGCTGCCGAAACTGTTCCAGCCGGTCGGCTGCCAGAGCTGCTCGAAGACCGGGTACCGGGGGCGCATCGCGGTTCACGAGGTCATGACCGTGTCAGAGAGCATCGAGCGCCTCGCCGTGGACCGTGCCTCCAGCGCGGACATCGGCCGGGCCGCGCGGGCGGAGGGCATGATCACCCTCCGTGAAGACGGGTGGGAGAAGGTCCGGATGGGCCTGACCTCGATCGAAGAGATTTTGCGAGTCGTTGCATAGCGCTCGCGCATGCCGAAGGGGATAACTGCATGGACAAGCCGATTTATGAGATTCCAGCGATCAAACCGGGGGAGAGCGTCTCCTGGTGGGACCCGGCCCCGGTCGACGAGTCCAGCCGCACCGTCGTCGACGCGGATGACGACGCGCTCGTCGACGCTGACCAGCAGGGCACGGAGCAGTTCGACGCGCTGCGCGACCCGTCGGCGCAACCGCGCACCTCGCAGTACGACACGCTCCTGATCGACACCGGAGAACCCCAGACCGTGCCGCTCACGGTGCCCACGCCGGCATCCGGTGTGGACGGCCTCTATCAGCCCGGGTCGCGCCACGTGCCCACGGGCCGCCGCGCCGCCATCGCGGCCGAGCCGGCCGACGACACCGTGCCCGTGCGCCAGCCGGCCCCGGTGCACATCGGCCCCGACGGCCGCCAGGCCGACCCCGACCTGATCGAAGCGCTCACTCTGGTGCTCGAGCTCGAGGCCTCCGACCTGCACATCACTGTCGGCGCACCGCCGACCATCCGGATGGACGGAGCCCTGCGGCCGATCGAGGGCCTCGACGTCTGGATGCCGGAGAAGGTCAACGCGGCCCTCTACAGCATCATCTCCATCGGCGACCGGGTGCGGTTCGACGAGGAACGTGAACTCGACTTCGCCTACACCGCGGCGGGCGCCCGGTTCCGGGTGAACTTCTACCACCAGCGCAACTCGATCGGTGCCGCGTTCCGGCTGATCCCGCGCGAGATCAAGCCGCTCAAGACCCTCGGCGTTCCCGAGTCGGTCGGCAAGTTCTCTCTCCTGCCCCGTGGCCTCGTGCTCGTCACCGGACCCACCGGCTCCGGCAAGTCGACGACTCTCGCCGCGATGGTCGACCTGGCCAACAGCACCCGCCCCGACCACATCGTCACGGTCGAGGACCCGATCGAGTTTCTGCACAAGCACAAGAAGTCCCTGGTGAACCAGCGCGAGGTCGGTCACGACACCCACAGCTTCGCTGCCGCGCTCAAGCACGTGCTGCGCCAGGACCCCGACATCATCCTGATCGGCGAGCTCCGCGACCTCGAGACCATCTCGGTGGCACTGACCGCCGCCGAGACCGGCCACCTCGTCTTCGCCACCCTGCACACGCAGGATGCCGCCCAGACCATCGACCGCATGATCGACGTGTTCCCGCCGCACCAGCAGGGCCAGATCCGCACCCAGCTCGCCGCCACTCTCCGCGGTGTGGTCTGCCAGACCCTCGTCAAGAAGGCCAACGACAAGGGCCGAGTGGTCGCCACCGAGATCCTCGTGACGACCCCGGCCATCGCCAACCTGATCCGCGAGGGCAAGACGCACCAGATCACGTCGATGATGCAGGCCGGCGGCGCTGAGGGCATGCACACCATGGACCAGCACCTGGCCGACCTCGTCGACTCCGGTCAGATCACTCGTCAGGCGGCCATGGACAAGGCCCACGACGTGGAAAGCCTGGCCCAGCTGATCAAGCGCGCCGACACCTCTATGGACGCGTCCTCCCGCACCATGGGCAGCGGCGGCATCGACTACGGCGACACCTACTCGAGCGGACGCTGATGGCAACCGCACAGGCCTGGGCCTACGTCGGCCGCGATGCCAAGGGCAAGACGGTCAAGGGCAAGCTGGATGCCTCCAACGAGGGAGCCGTCGCGTCCCGCCTCAGTTCGATGGGCATCTCACCGACCTCGATCAAGGAGTCCGCGGAGGGGACCGGCCTGAACCGTGAGATCTCGATTCCCGGCTTCACCAAGGGCGTCGGGCTGAAAGACCTTGCAATCATGAGCCGCCAGATGGCGACCATGATCGGGTCCGGCCTGTCGCTGCTCCGCACCCTGAACATCCTCGCCGAGCAGACCGAGAACAAGCCGCTCGCGAAGATCCTCAAGCAGGTACGCGACGACGTCGAGACCGGTGTGTCGATCTCGGAGTCGTTCGCCAAGCATGGTGAGTCGTTCCCGCCGATCATGATCAACATGGTGCGCGCCGGCGAGACCGGAGGATTTCTGGATCGTGCGCTGGAGTCGATTGCCGTCAACTTCGAAAAGGAAGTGAAACTCCGCGGCACCATCAAATCGGCGATGACCTACCCAGTCATCGTGCTGATCATGTCGCTCGTCTCTGTCATGATCATGCTCATCTTCATCGTCCCAATTTTCGAGAACATGTTTTCGGGGCTAGGCGGAGGACTCCCTCTCCCTACTCAGATTCTCGTGGACGTCTCGCACTCGATGGTCTACATCGTGCCGGTGCTCGTCGTGGCCATCGTGATCTTCAGCGTCTGGTGGCGGAAGAACAAGAACACGGAACGCGTTCGCAAGGCCCTTGACCCCATCAAACTCAAGATCCCGGTGTTCGGTTCATTGTTGAAGAAGATCGCCGTCGCCCGATTCAGCCGCAACTTCGCGAATATGATCGGCGCAGGCGTGCCGATTCTGCAGGCGCTGAAAATCGTTGGCGAAACCTCGGGTAACTGGGTCATCGAGAATGCCTTGACCAAGGTTGGCGAGTCTGTGCGCCAGGGACAGTCGATTTCGGCGCCACTTCTCGCGCAGCCCGTCTTCCCGCCCATGGTCACTCAGATGATCGCGGTCGGTGAAGACGCAGGCTCGCTCGAGACGATGCTCACGAAGATCGCCGATTTCTATGACCAGGAGGTGGAGTCCTCGACTGAGCAACTGACAGCCGCCATCGAGCCGCTCATGATCGCATTCCTCGGCGTGGTCATCGGCGGCATGGTCATTGCCCTCTACATGCCGATCTTCAGCCTCGCCGGCGCTATCAAATAACGACACGCTCACGGCCGTTGGATCGCCCGTACCAGTCAGACCGCCTGTGTGACTGGTGTGACACATGTTGCCCCCAGCATTGGGGGCGCGATTTCGCAAAATACCCCTCCTTGTTGGGTCGTGGCTGAAAAATACCTGCGAATATTATAAAAGTCCGATCGGGCCCGACGGCCAGTTCACTGACAACTATGGAATGGAAACCACCGTGCTCTCTCGCAGCCTCGCAGCCCTCAACCGCCGCCGCACCAACCCCGACGAAAACCAGAAGGGCTTCACTCTGATCGAGCTCCTCGTCGTCGTCATCATCATCGGCATCCTCGCCGCGATCGCCGTCCCGGTCTACCTGGGCGTGCAGAGCAGCGCGAAAGACTCGGCTGTGAAGGCCGACCTCGACAACCTCAAGACCGCCGCAATTGCGTTCCAGACCAGCAGCCCGACGCAGGCGATGCCGACTTCGGTTGGCGACCTTGCCACAACCGTGACCCCAAGTGCTTCAAACTACACGTCCATCCCGAAGCTCACGGCATCCGGCACGGGAGCGGCTGCGACTTTCAAGATCGTGGCACAAGGGTCGAACGGTAACTGGTGGAAGGTTTCCGACAGGACGCCCGTCACTGCGGCAGTGGCTGGCGACTACTAGCCCAAGAGGCTGAAGGTTCCGGAGAGTGGAGCGTGAACTTGCGCTCCACTCTTTTGGGCAACAGGGCGCTGTCATTTGGCTTTGACGATCGCCGACGCATTGCTCGGGACATCTTGGACTAGGTGACGGAAGGGTTGAGCATTGGAACAGAACTGCACGCCAATAGCGGGACCGCACCGCGAAGCCGGCCTATCCCTCATCGAGATCATGGTAGCCATGATGATCTTTTCGATGATCGCATTGGGCGTGGGCTACGCCCTTGTCTCCACTCTGACGATCGCAAGGGACAACAAGTCCCGCGAGATCGCTGCGAGTATCGCAGCTTCCGAGATCGATAGCGCGCGTGCCATCGGCAACCCGTTCTCCGTTCTTGATGTCGCTGCCCATGTCGTCACCACGACCGCCGCGGAAACGTACACGGTCACTCGAAAGACCGCTTGGGTGACCCCGACGGGTTCGGCTTCGACGTGTGGCGCTGGTGGCGGCGCGCTGCAATACAAACGCGTCACGGTTACCGTTTCCTGGCCAAAAATGAGGTCGACCGACCCGGTTACGAGCGACACCCTGCTCGCCCCAAGCACCCGCATCAATGACCCGAGCAAGGGTACCCTCCTGATTTCCGTGCTCGATTCCCGGGGGCTCGGTAAGTCCGGAATCACCTTCACAGCGATCTCCTCGGCTGGTTCCTTGGTGACTACGCCCACGGATGCCGACGGGTGCAGCTTTGTCCTGCAGGCGCCGGCGGGCAGCTATACCGTCAAGCTCACCAACACGGGAATGGTCGATTCGACTCAGGCAGCCAATCCCTCGATCACGCAAACGGTCACGGTTGGCACGTCCGCATCGTTCCCGTTCCAATACGACACTGCTGCCGGCTTCAACATAAAGTACGCGTCGAACATCCCGATTCCACAACCGAAGATCCCGACGAACCTCGACTATTCCTTCATCAATAGCTACGGTGTTTTTCCGCTGACTGCCACCGCCAACCACGTCGACCTGCATCCATACACCACGGGCTACCAGGCCGTCGCCGGCAAGTTCTCGGCGACCGGATGCCCCTCCGTCGACCCTGAGGCATGGGCTCCGGACACGCGGGTGTCTCCGTCTCTCGTTGGCGTGCGCCAGCCGGTGACTCCCGCGACACCGGGGGTGACCACAAATATCAATGTGCCGATGGGCGGTCTGGTTCTGACGGGGGGAACTGAGCAGTACCTGACCGCCGTATCTCAGTCGGCAACTCCGATTCCGGGTGAGCCATCGTGCCTGACGTCACCGGCAACCACAATGACCTATGCCTTCGGCAATATCGTGCCCGCATCCGGCACCGTTCGGATCGCCCTGCCCTATGGCGCATGGAAGCTTTACACCAGTGCCAGCCCCACGGGAACACTCGCGATCCTTCCTGCTGCTCGTGTTCAATCGCTTCTCACTGTCGGACTGCCACCTGATGTCAACGGGCTCTTCGCCTTGGATGCGCGATGAGGTCACGTGGAGTATTGTCTCGAGGGCATTCTTCGTCAGAGTCTGGTCTGAGCCTCGTCGAACTGCTCGTCAGCATGATGTTGCTTGGCCTGATCCTGGCGATGCTGACCGGTCTCTACCTAAGCGCCACGCGATCCGTTTCCTTTGGGCAGTCCATGGACGGCAGCACTCGGGTGGCGTCGAATGCGGCCAATGAACTCAGCCAGGTCATGAGGTTCGCCACGACTCTCAAGGTCACCGGGGTGACGGCCGCGAGTCCGGCATTCGTCGCGGCGGGACGAGAGAGCGTGACCTTCTACAGCAATGTGGACGTCAACGCGATGACGAGTGTTGCCCTTCTGCCTGCCAGGCCAACCCGGGTCATGTTCGCGATCGATCCCACGAGCAGGGCGCTGATCGAGAGCCGGTGGACGGCGAGCGCGGCGGGGACCGCCTGGGTGTTTGCTGGGACGGCCTCCACGGCGAACTCGATTCTGAATCTGGGTGCCAGCTACGTGGCTCCTGGCGCCGGCGCTCCACTCTTCAGCTACTTCGACACCAGTGGAGTTGCGATTGCCACACCTGCGACGGGCAGTATGCCCGCGGCCGATCTCGCGAGGATCGGCTCAGTTCTCCTCACAATTAGCGTCCAAGGAACCAGCGGTAGTTCTGCCGGACCAGTCATCGTGGAAAACACGGTCGTGCTCCCCAACCTAGTGGCGGTGTCTCCATGATCAAACGGCGCTTCGGACCCTTCGCCAGGGTCCATAAGGACGAGGGCGGAGTCGCGCTTGTGGCCGTCATCGGCCTGTCCATCGTGATGCTCCTCCTGGCTGCGACTGCTCTCAGCTTCTCCACGAGCGGCATGGTCAAGGCGCGCACCGATCAGGACTGGAATGCAGCCCTTTCAGCAGCGTATGCCGGGGTCGATGAATACGCGAGCAGGTTGTCAAACGACAGTACGTACCAGAAGTTCGGAAACCCGGCTGCGCCCTTCACCCTTGCCACGGGTAGTTCCACCACGACAAGTCTTCCCGCAACAGGTAACGAGAACGCTGCCTTCGGCATCGGTAGTTCTGGCACTTGGGGAGGAGTAGCGGGGACATCTGGGCGGGCATCCTTCCGCTACGAAGTGGACAATTCTCTGTACTCGATGTCGGGAATCGTCCGAATCCGGTCGACGGGGAAAGTCGGCCAGGTCACACGGAGTGTTGTAGCGAACCTCAAACAGAAGGGCTTCATCGACTTCCTGTATTTCACTGACTACGAGATCATGGACCCGGACATTACGGGCAGCACGACCTGCGGCACTGCGCAGGTCAGCTACGCCCCTCACAACTCGAACTGCACGGAGATTCAATTCGCGTCGGCGGACGTGCTCAATGGCCCGGTGCATTCCAATGACCGTATGCGTATCTGCGGGTCAACATTCAGCCAGGGGGTGACGACAAACACCACACTCAGCCCGAATTTCGTCAACACGTGCGCAAGCGATCCCATCGTGTGGGGAGTAGCCGGCGCGGTGGGACCGACCTATTCGGCGAAGATATCGCTGCCTCCGACGAATCAAAACATGAAGAATGAAACCCGCCAGGACCTACCGATCGATGTGCCGCGACCGGGATGCATGTATACCGGGCCGACATCGATCACGTTTGATGCCACGGGAAACATGAGGGTCGTGTCGCCGTGGACCAAGTTCACGAGACCATCCTTGACCGTTGGCATTGCGAGCCAGAACCCGGCGGAATGTGGCTCTCTGGCCGCCTTGAATTCGACGACCGGTGCGCTGGTAACAGTCCCTGATCAGAATCTGATCTTCGTTCAGAACGTGCAGAACGCCGGCGATCCGAACTATTGGGCATCAGGCACGACACCTGCCAACTTCACCTGCACGGGGAGCGGCGGCACCCAGGGATGGTCGTACGGCTCACCTGTTGTCACGCAATATCCGATCGTCGGTGAGACGGTTCCCGTTACCTCGACGTCCGCAATGCCTGCCTATCAGTGTCGACGGGGCGACGCCTACGTGAAGGGTGTTGTCAACGGCGCCGTCACCGTGGCTGCAGAGAATTTCGTATACGTCACCGGCAACATCACCTACGCAGATCCAGCTTCCGACGTTCTTGGGCTTGTCGGCAATGGAGCCGTCTGGGTCTGGAATCCGATGACGGCGTGCTCGGGCTCAGGGTCTTCACGGACCTGCACGACAACGACTACGGCGGCAGCTCCTCCCCTGGGGAATCGGGCGATCAATGCCGCGATCCTGTCGGTTGGTCACACTTTTCAGGTGCAGAACTACGAAGTCGGTGCGCAGCACGGGATCCTCACCGTCCTCGGGGCCATCGCTCAGACCTATCGCGGGACAGTCGGGACGAACGGGGGCAGCGGCTCAACCGGATTCACCAAGAACTACAGCTATGACACGCGCCTGAGATCGACGGCCCCGCCGAAGTTCCTTGCCCCGACGTCCACTACCTACGGCGTCACTCAGTACGTGGATGTTGCGTCGGCGTTCAAAGCGGATGGGACCACGATTCCGTGAGTCCTTCGGTTGATGGCGCCATTGCCGGAATGCTCGTTGTGTTGGCCGGGATCTTTGGCCTGGTGGTTGGATCTTTCCTGAACGTCGTCATTTACAGGGTGCCGAACGGGCTGTCCGTTGTGTCGCCACCGAGCGCGTGCCCACGCTGTGGTGCGGCAATCAGCCCGCGGGACAACGTTCCGGTCCTGTCCTGGTTGATTCTGGGTGGGAAATGTCGCTCATGCAAGGTCGCCATTGCGACGCGCTATCCCCTGGTTGAGTTGGGGACCGCACTGGCGTTTGCGGGGGTTACGGCCTGGGTGGTCGGTCTGCAGGCCGGGACCAATCCGATTCAAACGGTCCTGACGCTCCTTGCCTTTCTTTATCTTGCGGCCATCAGCATCGCGCTCGCGCTCATAGACCTGGACGTCCATCGGCTGCCGAACTCGATTGTCCTGCCGAGTTACGCGGTCGGCGGGGTGTTGCTCGGGACTTCCGGAATCCTTGGTGGCGACCTTGCGGCACTGCTCCGGGTTGGCATCGGCATGGCCATCTTGTGGGTCGCCTACCTTCTCATGGCGGTGGCATATCCCGGCGGCATGGGTTTTGGTGATGTTAAGCTCGCGGGCGTGCTCGGCATGTTCCTCGGCTACCTGGGCTGGGGTGAACTGGCGGTCGGCGCGTTCTCTGCGTTTCTGCTCGGCGGCGTCTTCGCACTGGGTCTCGTGGTCGCACGCCGCGCAAATCGAAAGAGCGGCATCCCATTCGGACCATGGATGTTGGCGGGAGCGTGGGTCGGGATCTTCTTTGGCGCCGCAGTGTGGGACGGTTACCTGAACCTACTTGGAGTGGCATAGCAATGCACCAGTTCGGAAGCAGCAGTGAGGGAGCGGACACGTGGCAACGAGCGTCGTAGGAATCGATATCGGCAGCAGTTCTCTGCGCGCGGTGGAAGTGGGAGGCCAGGGCAAGTCCAAGCCCACCCTCCTGCGTTATTTCGAAGTTCCGCTGCCCGAAGGAGCGGTCAACAGTGGCGAGGTCATTGAACCCAACACCGTTGCTGCGGCCTTGAAACACCTCTGGACCGCGGGCGGGTTCAAATCCAAGGACGTGATTCTCGGGATGGGTAATCAGCGCGTACTCGCGCGTGATCTGACCGTTCCGAAGATGTCGCTTGCACGCATCCGGGAATCGCTCCCGTTCGAAGTGCAGGAGATGCTTCCGGTTCCCGTCGCCGAGGCCGTGCTCGACTTCTACCCCATCGCAGAGACTGTGGGCGAAAACGGCCCGATGGTGCGTGGCCTCCTGATTGCAGCCGTCAAGCAGGCCGTGCTCGCGAACGTCAACGCAACCCAACTGGCGGGCCTCACCACTGTGGATGTCGATCTGATTCCGTTCGCCCTCAGCCGGGTATTGCTGTCCCGACCGGGTGTGCGCGGAACCGTGGCCCTCGTCGACATCGGCGGAAGCACCACGAGCGTCGTGATTGCATCGGACGGCGTTCCCCAGTTCGTGCGCATCATTGCGACTGGCGGAGACGACATCACCCAGGCGCTACTTCGCGATCTCGGGCCTGAGGGCGAGCCCGCCGATGCGGTCAAGCGCCGGCTTGGACTTGCGACCGGGTCGGTCGCCGTCGAAGACAAACGCGCGGTCGAGATCATCTACCGGATCGCCAGTGAACAACTCAACAGCCTTCGGAACACCATCAACTACTTCGTCAACACCCGCCCGTCGGATGCCGTGCACAGCATCGTGTTGAGTGGGGGAGGGGCTCAATTGCGCGGTTTGCCTGAGGCACTGGCTGAAATGACTCGCCTCGCCGTGGAGGTGGGCGACCCGTTCTCGACCGTGACGCTGGCCAAGAACATCAATGCCGAGGAGATCAAGAACTTCAGTTCAGCCCTCACCGTGGCACTGGGGCTCGCTCTGGGGCGTGTGGCATGATCCGGGCCGCGAAGAACGACGTTCTGGTGATGGGCGGGGAACCACGTGTTGACCTGCTCCCGCCGGAAGTACACAAGGAACGCGCGGCGAGAGTGGTACGTCGGCGGTTGGGTCTCGGCGTCGTCGGCGTCGTCGCCGTCATGCTCGTGGCAGGTGGCGCAGCGACGGCGCTATCGGTCCAGGCGCAGTTTCAGCTTGCCTACGAGCAATCACTGACCCCCGGACTCGTGGCCGAGCAGTCGAAGTACGTGGAAGTGCGCACGATCCAGGGCGAGGTCAACAAAGTCGAGGCCGCCCAACAGGTTGGCGTGTCGACCGAGATCGACTGGAAGAAATACCTTGAGGGCGTACAGGCCATCCTGCCGACCAGCGTGACGATCGAGACCGTGGCGGTGGACTCGGCCACGCCCCTCGCTATCTACACCCAGCCGACCGCTCCGCTCCAGGGGCCCCGCGTGGCGACGGTGACGTTCACGGCCAAAAGCCCCGTGCTCCCGGACGTACCCACCTGGCTGACGTCCCTGGCAACCCTGCCCGGCTTCGCGGATGCCCTCCCGGGTTCGGTGACACTGGAAGAAAACACTGGTGTCTACACGGTGAATATCACCATGCACGTGGACGATGCCGCTTATGCGCAGCGTTTCGTCGCTGAGGGGAAGTAATCGTGAACAAGAACAGGCTCTGGGTTATCGCCTCCGTACTCGTCATGGTGTTGGTGCTGGTGCTGGGAGTCGTGGTGGGGATCCAACCGCAGCTTGCAGCGACCGCTGCCGCCAATGAGCAGCGAGCCAGCGTTGAAGCATCGAACGCAGGGCAAGCAGCTGTGCTCGCCCAGTTGAAAAAGGACTACGCGGGGATCGACAAGCTCAAGGAGGAGTTGGCGCCACTGAGCGATTCCGTGCCGCAGGGCACCGAAATGCCCGCTTTCGTGAACCAGCTTGACGCCCTCGCCGGCGCATCGCAGGTGACTCTGACCGGCATCACTGTCGCCGATGCCGTCCCGTACGCACCCGTCGCTGCTCCAGCCGTCGCGCCAGTGGTGACAGGAGGCGCGACCCCGGCACCCACTCCCACACCCGCACCCACACCGGCGCCGAGCGCTACGGCTCCTGCAGCCGGTGTTCCCCCCGTAACAAATCCACAGATCACGGCCGAGAATTTTGCGTCTTTGGCAGTCAGTATCTCGGTCTCGGGCAGCTACGGGAATGCCCTGAACTTCGTGAACGGGCTCCAAACAGGCAAGCGGCTCTTCCTGGTTTCCGGGCTCAGGACGACACCGGGAGACACTCCCGGAATAGTCACCGCAACGATCACCGGCCTCGTCTACGTGCTCGTCCCTCCGGCCACGGCCTCCACGACCGCGGCCAAGTAACCCGGGGCGTTTCGATATCTACCGTTTCGGTCGAAACCGACCGGTGTGCTGGTCGGGTTCGACCGAAACGGCAGATGTCGGCGGTGGAATGAGCGGCGAGGGTGGAGTGGGCACGTAGGCGCGACCCGCCCGGCGCCGCCACCAGACTCTGCGCCGCGCTTCACCGGCGCGTCGCACGTGCGTTGCTATGGTTACTGCAGAGAACTACGGCCGCCAGGCCCGTGAGGAGTGCAGCATGAGCGACACCACGCCCAACGACGGCAACATCAACCCCGACACGGATGCCTCGGCAACCACCCCCGGACGCCACGAGACCGGCCCCGTCGGCCTCGACGCCGAAACGGCCCGCCGCGAGGCCGACGCCCGCGACGGCGCGGCACCGGCGGCATCCGCCCACCCTGCCGGGCAGACCAACCCAGAGCAGGCCCACCCGGGCGACCCGATCGGCGAGCCGATCTCCTACGACGCACCCGACTCCGCCGCCACCCAGGCGTACGCGCCCGCGCCGGTCTCCGCCGACTCGGTCAAGCGCGACACCTACGTGCCGGCCGCCACGGTCGGGACTGGAGCGGCCACGCTCGCCAGCGACGACGCGCCCACCCGCGAACAGCCGGCCTCGTACACCCAGCCGGTCGCGCCGACCCAGGCCGCCGCGCCGGTGAACACCACCGTGGCGCCGCCGGTCTACATCCAGGCGCCCACCGCACCGAAGTACAAGGGCAACCGTGGCGCCGGCATCCTGATCGCGCTGCTCGGCACCGCCGTCTTCGCCGCGCTCTACGCTCTCGTCGCCCTGGCGCTTTCCGGTATCGGCAGCGGCTCGCTCGCCGACACCACGGCCAAGTTCACCGACTTCATCGTGCTGCCGATCTTCTACGTGCCGGTGATCTTCTTCTTCGTCGCCTTCGCCCTGCTGGTCGCGATCGTCAACCGCGGCGGCTGGTGGGCCTACGTGCTCTTCGGCTTCCTCGTGGCCGTCGTGGTCTACTTCTCCTACATCGGGGCGGCCCTGCTCAGCGTGCAGGCGTGGAACTTCACCCCCGACGAGGCCTACCGGTTCATCAGCCAGCAGTGGCTGAACCCCGGTGCGATCGCCGCCGCTGTCGTGGCCCGCGAGGTGCCGATCTGGACCGGCGCCTGGATCGCCCGCCGCGGCCGCTCGGTCACCGCGCGCAACGCCACCACCAAGGCGGAGTACGATCGCCTGCTCGCCGACGGACCGCAGGGCATCCGCTCCAACTAACCGAGATGAGGCGCAGGCGGGGCTGCGCAAGACGCGGACAGGGGGAGCGATGCGTGATTACCAGAAGTACGCGACGGTCGTCGCGGTCTTCGCGGCGGTGCTCTACGCCGCGCTGATCGTGGCGGCCTTCGGCATGATCAGCCTCGCCACGAACCTCGACGTGATCAGCGAACCGGACGCCGGCCCGCTCGTCGGCCCCAGCATGGCAGCCGTCGCCGTGCTGCTGGTTTTCGTGCTCATGCTCACGCTCGGCGTGGCCACCCGGCCAGACCGGCAGCGCGTCGCCGTCGGCTACTCCTTCGCGGCCGGGATCGCCGCGTTCGGCATCTTCATCGTCACCGGCGCGATTCTCTACGCGGCGGGCGACGGACAGCCCTTCCACGTGCTCACCTTCAGCGCGGCGATGCTGCTCAGCCCGTTCTCCCTGGCCACCGGCATCCTCGCCGTCGTCGTCACGCTGGCCTACTCCTGGCTGCTCGCCTCGCGCGTGGGCGAGCACGGCCGCCCGCTCTGGCCGTGGGAACGCCGCGATGACTAGTTCGGATGTAAACGCATGCGCCTGAAACTCACCTTCGTTCGCCCGTCCGGCTCCTCGAGCGACATCGTCGTCACAGCGGATGCCGCGGCGACCATCTCCGAGATCGCGACCACCATCAGCCGAGTGGATTCTGAGGTGCCTCACTCTGCCGAGCGCAACCTCACCCTCCGGGCCACCCTGCCCGGTCAGGGCAACCCGCTCATGTTGCCGCCGGATGCCCCGGTCGGCGAGGCGTGGATCGGCTCCGGCGCATCCGTGAGCCTGGCCGACGCAGGCGTCATGTACCAGGCGCCGTCGCAGGTGAAGTCGCACGCCGTCGCCACCCTGCGCGTCATCAACGGCCAGGATGCCGGGCGCGAGTTCCCGCTCTCCGCCGGGAGCTTCGTGCTCGGCCGCGACCCGACCTGCGACATCGTTCTCGACGACAACCTGGTCTCCAAGAAGCACGCCCGCCTCGAGGTCGCTGACGCCGTAGAGGTCATCGATCTCGGTTCTGCCAACGGCGTGGTCGTCGACGGCGGCATCGTCGGGCGCGTGCGCATCGCGAAGGCGGAGCGCCTTCTGCTCGGCGACTCCGAGGTGGAGATCAGCATGATCGCCGGAGCCTCGGCGGATACCGCGCCGAAACCTGGCCCGATCTTCTTCAACCGGTCGCCGAAGGTGGAGACGCGCTACACGGGCCAGGAGTTCAACGCGCCCGACGTGCCCGCGGAAAAGGACGAGCAGCCGTTCCCCCTGCTTGCCATGATCACCCCGCTGCTGATGGGCGGCGCGATGTTCGCCCTCACCCGCCAGCCCTACACGCTGATCTTCTGTTTGATGTCCCCGATCATGCTGATCGGTAACTTTATGACGTCCAAGTCGCGGGAAAAGCAGCGGATGAAGAAGGCCGTGGCCAGGTTCGAAGCGCGGCTTGAGGTGCTGGCCACGCGTCTGGCCACCGAGCAGGTTCGAGAGCGCGACCTGCGCCTCGGCGAGTCGCCATCCACGCTCGATGCCTACGACGACGCCGGGCGGCGCGGCCCGCTCCTCTGGACCAGGCGCCCTGAGCACTGGTCCTTCCTGAACGTGCGGCTCGGCGTGGGAACCATGAACTCCCGCAACTCGGTCGCGGAGAACCGCACGGGGGAGATGCTGCCCCAGTTCCAGGAGAAGCTCGACGCCGTCGTCGAGGCGAACCGCCGGATCGAGGGCGTGCCGCTGATCGACAACCTCTTCGATTCCGGCGCACTGGGCCTGGCCGGCTCGCCCGACCAGGCGATGGGCTCGATCAACTCGGTCCTGGTGCAGCTCACCGCGCTGCACTCGCCCGCCGAACTCGTGGTGGCCTCGCTGGTGACCCCTCGATGGTCGCGCGAACTGGGGTGGCTCAAGTGGATGCCGCACACCTCGTCGCCGCACAGCCCGATCGCCGGCAGCCACCTCGCCGACAGCGCGGCGAGCGGGGCGTCCGTGCTCGCCAGCATCGAGGAGGTCATCGCTCAGCGCCTCGCCAGGGCGAAGTCCGCGAGGCGCCGCGGCGCCATGGTGCAGGACGACGCCGCCCTGGAACGCGGCGCAGAGGTCGGATCCGCGAAGACCGTGCAGGGCACACCGGCGCCGATCCCGGCGATCGTACTGCTCATCTCCGACGACGTCGCCGTCGACCGGGCCCGGCTCGTGCAGCTGGCTGAGGTCGCCGCCGACGCCGGCGTCTACCCGATCTGGATCGCCCCCACCGTCGCCGACCTGCCGGCCGTCTGCCGCACCTACCTCGCCCTGGGCGACGAGCCGGGCAGCGCCACCGTCGGTTTTGTGCGCCTCGGCGAGACGATCACCGATGTCGTCACCGAGCAGGTCGACTCGGCAACGGCCCTCGACTTCGCCAAGCGGATGGCCCCGGTCATCGACGCCGGCGCCCTCGTCGCGGACTCCAGCGACCTGCCCCGCACCGTGTCGCTCGTGACCTTGCTCGGCCACGACATGGTCGAGACCAGCGCCGCCGTGATCGACCGCTGGCAGCAGAACACGTCGATCCACGACCGCAGCGGAGGCAAGCCCAAGCCCCGCCGGGCCGGCAAGCTGCGCGCCATCATCGGTTCGGCGGGCGTCGACCCGATGCACCTCGACCTGCGCACCCAGGGGCCGCACGCGCTGGTGGGCGGCACGACCGGCGCGGGCAAGAGCGAATTCCTCCAGGCCTGGGTGCTCGGCATGGCCGCCGAGTACAGCCCCGACCGGGTCACCTTCCTCTTCGTCGACTACAAGGGCGGCTCCGCCTTCGCCGACTGCGTCACCCTGCCGCACTGCGTCGGTCTGGTCACCGACCTGAGCCCGCACCTCGTGCGCCGGGCCCTGACCAGCCTCCGCGCCGAACTGCACCACCGGGAGCACCTGCTCAACCGCAAGAAGGCCAAGGACCTGCTCGAGCTGGAGAAGCGCGGCGACCCCGACAGCCCACCGGCCCTGGTGCTCGTCATCGACGAATTCGCGGCCCTGGCCACCGAAGTCCCCGAGTTCGTCGACGGCGTCGTCGACATCGCCCAGCGCGGCCGCTCCCTCGGCATCCACCTGATCATGGCCACCCAACGGCCGGCCGGCGTGATCAAGGACAACCTGCGCGCCAACACGCCGCTGCGGATCGCCCTGCGGATGGCCGACGAGTCCGACAGCACCGACGTCATCGGCACCAAGGACGCCTCGCACTTCGACCCGGGCATCCCCGGCCGCGGAGTCGCCAAGACCGGCCCCGGCCGGCTGCAGCAGTTCCAGTCCGCCTACGCCGGCGGGTGGACCAGCCGCGAACCCGACCGCGCCGGGATCGACGTCGCCGAGCTCCGGTTCGGGGCGGAGAGCAAGTGGGAGGACCCGAGCGCCCACGGCCACGTCGACGAAGACCGCGACCTCGGCCCCACCGACCAGCAGCGGCTGGTGACCACGATCGTCGCGGCGGCAGCATCCGCGAAGATCCCCGACCCCCGTCGTCCCTGGCTCGACGAGCTGGCCCCCGCCTACGACCTCGTCAAACTCCGCCAGCGCACCGACTCCGAGCTTCTGCTCGGGGTGTCAGACCTCCCGCACCGCCAGGAACAGCAGGCCGTGTACTTCCGCCCGGATGCCGACGGTCACGTGGCCATCTTCGGCACCGGCGGCTCCGGCAAGAGCGCACTGCTGCGCACGCTTGCCGGCGCGGCGGGAATCACGCCGCGCGGCGGGCCGGTCCAGGTGTACGGGCTCGACTTCGGCACCGGCAGCCTCCGGATGCTCGAGGACCTCCCGCACGTCGGATCGATCATCGCCGGGGACGACTCGGAACGCATCGTTCGGCTGTTCCGCCGGCTCAAGTCGGTCCTCGAGGAACGCGGCCCGCGTTACGCGGAGGCCAACGCGTCGAACATCGCCGACTACCGCCAGCTCACCGGCAAGCGCGACGAGCCGCGCATCCTTCTCCTCATCGACGGCTATCCGGCCTTCCGGGAAGAATGGGAATCCACGAGCGGACGCATGCCCTGGTACGGCGTCTTCAAGGACATCCTCACCGACGGACGCCAGCTGGGCATCCACGTCGCGTTGACCGCCGACCGGTCAGGGGCGATCCCCACGTCGATCGGGTCGAGCATCCAGAAACGAATCGTGCTGCGCCTGGCCGACGAGGGTGGCTATGGGATGCTCGATGTTCCCTCCGACATCCTCAGCTCGAAATCGACCGCGGGCCGCGCGATTGTCGACGGGATGGAGACCCAGATCGCGATCCTCGGCGGGTCGAGTGCGCTTGCCGATCAGTCGACCGCGACCAAGCTCCTCGCCGAGTCGATGCGCCGCGCGGGCGTGACGGCGGTTCCGGAGATCGGCTCGATGCCCACCGAGTACTCTCCGCTCGAGCTGCCGGACGCGCTCGACGGCAAGCCGGTTCTGGGAGTGAGCGATGTGGATCTCGGCCCGTACGCCTTCGACCCGTCCGGGGTCATGCTCGTCGCAGGGCCGCCCGCGAGCGGCCGGACGACGGCGTTGCGCGCGCTCACGCAGGCGTACGGCCGGGCACGCCCGGCGGCGAGACAGTACTACCTGGGCAATTCCCGGTCACCCCTGGCGCAGGGCGGCTGGTGGGCCGGAACCGCCACGACGATCGAGGAGGTCGCGGCCCTGGCCAGGGACCTGGCCGCGGCCGTCGCCGACCCCGACACGGAGGGAAGCATCGTGGTGATCGTGGAGACCATCTCCGACTTCCTGCAAACCCCGGCCGAGACACCGCTGACCGAACTCGTGAAGGCGGTCAAGCGCAGCGACCATACCTTCATCGCCGAAAGTGAGACGTCGACCTGGAGTTCGTCCTGGGGCCTCTTCAGCGAGATCAAGACCGTGCGGCGGGGACTCCTCCTGCAGCCGGACTACACGGAGGGCGAGTTCCTGCTGAAGACACCGCTGCCGCGCTCCAACCGGGCGGAATTTCCGCCGGGCAGAGGTGTCTTCGTCTCGCGCGGGAAGTTCGTGCGGGTGCAACTGCCCCTGCCGCTGCCCGAAATGGAAACGCCCATGGGTAGTCGTGCCCATCGAGCGGTCTCGGCAATCCCGATAGGTTGAGAACAGTCGGTCGGCTCATGGGGGTTGGCCTCGATGTTTGAAGGAGTATTTCATGGCGAACATGAACGTAACGTACGACGAGATGACCACTGCCTCGAACAACCTGAAGACGGGCCAGGGGCAGATCGAAGACACCCTCGTGCGCCTCAGGGGACTTGTTGAGGGCCTGATCAGCCAGGGCTTCCAGACGGACCGTGCCTCGGGGCAGTTCGGAACGTCCTACCAGAGCATGGACAAGGGCCTCAACGAAGCCCTGGCCGGCATCTCCGGCATGGCCGACTTCCTGGTGCAGGCGCGCGACGCCATCCAGGGCGTCGACGACCAGCTCGGCTCCGGGCTGGCCGGCTAGTCGCCAACTGAATTCGTGGGCTCGGCCGGCCTGCCGGACGCGGCCGGCCGAGCACACCGGGGGAGGAGAATTCGATGTCTGACATCGTCATTCAGATGCACTTGCTTGAGCAGTTGGAGAAGGATCTGCTCGATATCGCGACCGAGTACAGCAATGCCGACACATTCACCGGGGAGATGGCTGATGTGGTCGGACACGACGGTTTGGGGGAGCGCGTGCGTGAGTTCTCACACAGCTGGAACGACCGGCGCAAGAACATGACCGAACAGGTCACGGCACTGCACGAGCAGGTCAAGGCCATTCGGGATGCGTTCACTCAGGTGGATGCGGAACTCGGCAAGGCCCTCGTCGAGGCCGCCGAAGACAACAAAGACAGTGGAATCGGGCCGGGTGCCGGTTCTCCGGGTCACCGCGTTGTCTAGGGGAATCGAGCGAGGAACACGATGAGCAACAGGGATACTGCGTTCAACAACCTGACCGGCGACGCCGACGTTGTGCTGGCCAAGGCCCGCCGCTACGAGGAACTCGGGCTGGCCATCGCCCGCTCGGTGACGACGCTCCATCGCATCTCCGAGGCCGACGAGAACAAGAGCAAGGCCGTTGCCGCGCTGAAGGAATCTGCTGAGAATGTTGCGCGGGACATCGGCAAGGCCCAGGAACGCTACAGCCTTACGGCAACAGCCCTGATCGCTTATTCGGGCAAGCTCAAGACGGCCCAGGACGACGCGGTCACCGCGATCTCCACCATTTCGCAGGCAGAAGGCGAAGTCTCCGCAGCCCGCACGAACAAGACGCAGGCCGATCAAAAGGCCGAAGCGGCCGGCGACGACCAGGCGGTCAACCAGAAGGCCGCCGAGAACATGGCGGACCGTTACGACACCCGGGTGCACGAACTCGGCGTCGCCCAGGGACTCTGGCACGCCGCCAGGGAGGCGAAGGATGCTGCCGCGAAGTCGACCGCGGATGACATCAATGACGTTGTCACCGGTGACGTGGGCGACAAGCTCAATGACTCTCGCTGGGACGACTTGGGCTCGGTCCTGGACGCGATCAAAGTAGTCTGCGAATGGGCGGGCGTGCTGGCGATCTTCCTCTCGTGGGTCCCCATCTTGGGTGCGGTTCTGGTCGGTCTGGCCCTGCTGGGCGCGGTGATCGCGCTCATTGACGCCAGCGTCAAACTCCAGCGGGGTGAAGGCAGCCTCAGCGACGTGATTTTTGCGGCGGTGGGAGTAGCACTAGCCGCGTTCGGCGGCAAACTGGTCACGTACCTTGCCAAGGCCGCGAAGGCCAAGTCGGCCGGGGCGCTCGCATTCCGGGCGTCGAAATCGAAGGGCCTCTATGCAGGCCAGTTCAAGAAGGTCTTCGGCGTGACGAAGACCGCCGCACGAGCCGAACTGAAGAGCCTCACGAGTTTCAAGGGCGCCGCAAAGGAAATCTTCCAGAGCCCGTTCGAATCCAAACTCGGCACCGGAACCAATCTCGCCGAGAAGTGGCTCGCCGGGGCCAAGACGGAAGGTCTTGCCGCCCTCAAAAACCCGCTCAAGCTCAAGTCCGTCGACATGCCCTGGGGAGACCTGACCGCGGGGGCGAAGGTCACCCTTGTGGTGCTGGATGCCAGGCAGGTGGGCGGTTCGATAGAGAAGCTGATGAATGATCCCGGCAACCTGAACACAGAGGGAGACATCAAACTGAGACCGGAAAGCCTGCTGAAAGTCGCGTCCAACGGCGTCGAAGGCCTGGTCACACGGTGACTGCCGGTGTCAGGGGGCTGCAGATCGTCGACTACGACTTCGACGTGCCGTCCAATTTCTATGCCGTGCCGCTCGACCCGGCGGAAAGCGTGGATTCGAAGCGCTGGGCCGAGAGCGTCGTCGCCGACGTCGCCCTGCGCGACGCGAATCCGGGTGCCACCGGAGACTTCGTCGACGAATTGGCCGAGCTTCGCACCCGACTTCTGGGCCAGCGGAATCCGTGGCTCACTGCAGCGGTCTCGGTGCGGCCCGAGAAATACCTGACCATCGGTGCCGTTCTCACCGTGCAGCAACTCGCGATGGACGACGACGATGGGCCAGCGGCCTATGAGCGGATAGCCCGGGAGGAATCCACTCGGATGCGCCCCGGGGCGCGGTCACGCGACCTGGAACTCTGGCGCGCCGACATCCCCGCCGGCGAGGTCGTGGGACTGTTCCAGCGAATCGAATTCACCGAACTTGGTGAGGCCGAGGGCCGACTATCCGAGCGCACCGTCTTCGCGGTGTTCCCCGTGGGGTCGAGGGAGATGCTCCAATTCGCCTTCACCTGCGATGACTTCGGGGCCTTCGCCAGCATGCGTGAAGAAACCCAGGCGATCGTCGAAACACTCCACATCGTGACGGAGGCACTATGACCAGGCAAGTGGCCATGCGTGCCGCCGACATTTCGATGGTGCTGCCCGGCTCGTGGGCGAACATTCCCGTCAGCGAGGAGCCCCTCTCCGAACGTATTATTGCGGGCCTCGTCATCCGACAGGTCGGTCGGGAGGACCGACTGGCGAGGGTGAGGCGTGAGGTGAAGCTCCAACTGCGGGATGTGGTCGCCCGGGCTCGTGCCGCTGGGGCGTTCCAAGTTGCCCTCTCGCTGGAGATTCTGCCCGGGATCCCGTTTCCTGCTGCGATGGTGCTCGATTTTGTGCCGTGGAACGGGGAGAGTCCGCAGCCGGAGCGCCAGGCCGCCATGCTCCAGGACATGCTCCCGGCGGCGGAAGTCTTCACTCTGGAATGCGGCATCGTGGCGCGCACCTGGCGCGTCGTAGAGATCCAGCCCGGACGGGAGACGATCCCCGATACGAAGCTCGAGTACCTCCTGCCGACCCCGGCGGGTGACCAGCTGCTGCACATCGTGGCGGACACCCCGGTCGAATGCGATCCGGAGATGATCGTCGCGCTCTTCGACGCCATCGTCGACTCGATTCGGTGGCGGGAATCGGCTGTCGCCGCAGATGACGAGCCGGCCGGAGGCTCAAATGGCAACCCCTAGCCGCACTCCGGCCTCGCCGGCCAAGCGTAAGAGTGACTCACAACCGCCCCGCATACCCAGCCCCCGTCTGTTCTACGTCGCCGGTGGTCTGCTCGGTGCCGCCGCCGCAGCCCTGTTCATCTGGCTGTATCTGGTCGGGTTGAGCGGTTCGCGCATGGTCGAGCTTCTGCCATTTGTGGGAAAAGACTTCAACTACCCTTCCTTGCCCGGGGTGATTCTGCTTTTCACCGGGGTGGCACTCTTCTTCGGGGAGATGTTCCGCCGGGGCCGTCTGTCGCAGCGCCGGCGCACTTTTTTGCAGGGAGGGTCCGTCGGATTGGAGATGAGCCCGACGCCCTTGAGGTACGCCCTGTTGTGGATGCTTCTGCCCGTCGTCGTGTACCTCCTGCTCATCCCGCTGGCGGTACACGCCGAAACGAGTGGAAGCGCGTGGGGTACCACGGTCCGCGGCGCCTCAGAGGACTTCTGGACCCTGCTTTCCCTGTATGGATTCCTGGCCGCCGGCTGTGTGGGCGTCTTCCTCGCATCGCTGCTCAAGCGCGCGACGTATCGTCGGCTGGCCGCCCGCGGCACGATCCCGACCGGCGGCGCCCGCACGTTCTGGCGCCTCACGGCCACCCAGTGGCGTCTGGAAACCTGGTTCTCCTTCATCAGCCTTGGCCTGTTCGGCGTTCTTCCGCTGCTCTGGCACGACGCCCTCGCCGGAGAGAAGCCCCTCGACGATGCTGCTCTGGCGGACATGACCGGCATCGCCGCGGCCTGTGCCGCGCTCGCCGTCATCACCGTGCTGAACGCGTGGCGTTCGGGGGACCCCTACGGGTTCGCCGAGTCTGTCGCCTAGGGCGAGCATCGGGCCGGGGATGGGCCGGGGACTGGCCGGGAATTCACCGGCCGCGAGGCAGCCCGAGAGAGTATCCTTAACGTCCATGGACGGATCCATCGAGTCACGCGTCAGCCATGAGGTTGACAACTGGTTGCGTTGGCTCCCGCGTTGGCGCCCGGGCACGCACCGCAGCCGCGCCCGCCTCTGCCGCACCTGCTTCGGCTCGCCGGTCATCGTCGCCGCCGGTCTGGCCACGGATGTCCCGCACGCCGTGCAGCACGCCCTCGCCATGCGCGTGAAGCTCGTCATCGACGCCGCAGTCGACGAATATACCGAGCGAAACCTGCCCCTGCTCAGCCGCGAGATCCACCTGAACGAAGAGCGCAAGGCGGCCGCGAGCTACCACCCCACCGAGGGCCTCGACCCCGAGTACAAGGGCCTGGACCTCGACCCGCCCGCCACGGCCGACGCGCCCTACCTGTTCACCTTCGCCGAGCTGGCCCGGCCCGACCAGGCCGCTGCCGCCGCATCCGCTCCGCCGCCACTCACTGCGGAGGAGAAGACGGCCATCCGCACCGAGTTGAAGCTCGCCGATGAGCACGCGGCCCTGATCGGCAGCCGGGTCTGCGCCGAGCTGTTCCGGCACCGTGAGCGGATGCGCCAGGCCGTAGCCGACTATGTCGAACCCTGGGTGCTGGCCCTCCTCGCCGACCTCGACACGGCGCTCGATTCGCCGCTCTGGCCGCGCAGCATCTGAACAACGGCTGAACGAACCCGTCAGACCCCGTAACCCATTTGACCGGGCCGCCACTGCCGAGTTAGTATTTCGAGGTGTGCGCTTTGTCGTGCGCTTGAGTCATGCCACCGCGATACCCTCGTGCTGCACCTTAGGCGCGTCCGGTTCGGCACTCACTCAGGGTTTGCTCACCGAGCAGCCCCCACGGCATACCCACCAAATCACACGGAATTCATTGCGTGTGTGCCGGCGGGTCCAGATGAACTCGAGTCGGCCGGGAAACCGAATGATTCGAATGCTAACCATCAATGAGCTGTCACCGTGCAGCAAAAACAAGGAGTAATTAGTGCCCACCATTCAGCAGTTGGTCAGAAAGGGACGCAGCCCCAAGGTCACCAAGACCAAGGCTCCCGCCCTGAAGTCCAACCCCCAGCAGCGCGGCGTTTGCACCCGTGTCTACACGACCACCCCGAAGAAGCCGAACTCGGCTCTCCGCAAGGTCGCCCGCGTCAAGCTGTCGAACGGCACAGAGGTCACCGCCTACATCCCCGGCGAGGGTCACAACCTGCAGGAGCACTCGATGGTGCTCGTCCGCGGCGGTCGTGTTAAGGACCTCCCCGGTGTTCGATACAAGATCGTTCGCGGCGCACTGGACACCCAGGCCGTCAAGAACCGCAAGCAGGCTCGTAGCCGCTACGGCGCCAAGATGGAGAAGAAGTAATGCCTCGTAAAGGCCCAGCGCCCAAGCGTCCCGTTATCGCTGACCCGGTATACGGCGCCCCCATCGTTTCCCAGCTCGTCAACAAGATCCTCCTCGACGGCAAGAAGGGCCTCGCCGAGCGCATCGTTTACGATGCACTCGAAGGCGTCGTTGCCAAGAACGGTGCGGATGCTGTTGTCACGCTGAAGAAGGCACTCGACAACGTGCGCCCCACCCTCGAGGTGCGTTCGCGCCGCGTCGGTGGTTCCACCTACCAGGTTCCGGTTGAAGTCAAGCCGCACCGCGCCAACACACTGGCCCTCCGCTGGTTGACCAGCTACGCCAAGGCTCGTCGCGAGAAGACCATGACCGAGCGTCTCACCAACGAGATCCTCGACGCATCCAACGGCCTCGGTGCCGCTGTGAAGCGCCGCGAGGACACGCACAAGATGGCCGAGGCGAACAAGGCCTTCGCTCACTACCGCTGGTAGTCGTCCGCCGCTGGTCGAGCTTGTCGAGACCATGGTCTCGACAAGCTCGACCAGCGAACGCCTGTTCAACCTCATCTTTTACAAAACTTCCGGAGGACCCCCGTGGCACTTGACGTGCTCACCGACCTGAGTAAGGTCCGCAACATCGGCATCATGGCTCACATTGATGCTGGCAAGACCACCGTCACTGAGCGCATCCTGTACTACACGGGTGTCAATCACAAGATCGGTGAGACGCACGACGGCGCCTCGACGATGGACTGGATGGCGCAGGAGCAGGAACGTGGCATCACCATCACGTCTGCCGCGACGACCTGTTTCTGGGCTGAGAACCAGATCAACATCATCGACACCCCCGGCCACGTTGACTTCACCGTCGAGGTGGAGCGTTCGCTCCGCGTCCTCGACGGCGCGGTCGCAGTGTTCGACGGCAAGGAGGGCGTTGAGCCTCAGTCCGAGACCGTCTGGCGCCAGGCCGACAAGTACGACGTGCCCCGCATCTGCTTCGTCAACAAGATGGACAAGCTCGGCGCCGACTTCTTCTACACCGTCGACACGATCGTCAAGCGCCTCGGCGCGAAGCCGCTCGTCATCCAGCTGCCGATCGGCGCCGAGAACACCTTCGAAGGTGTTGTCGACCTCGTCGAGATGCGTGCACTGACCTGGCGCGGCGACTCCAAGGGTGACGTCGAGATGGGCTCCAAGTACGCCATCGAAGAAATCCCGGCCGACCTCGTCGACCAGGCCGCCTCCTACCGCAAGCTCCTCCTCGAGACCGTCGCCGAGACCGACGACGACCTCATGGAGAAGTACTTCTCCGGCGAAGAGCTGACCGTCGCCGAGATCAAGGGCGCCATTCGCAAGCTCACGGTCAACAGCGAGATCTACCCGGTCCTCTGCGGCTCGGCGTTCAAGAACCGCGGCGTTCAGCCGATGCTCGACGCCGTCATCGACTACCTCCCCACCCCGCTCGACGTGCCCGCCATTGAGGCGCACGACCCGCGTGACGAGGAGAAGGTCATCATGCGCCACCCGGATGCGACCGAGCCGTTCACGGCTCTCGCGTTCAAGGTTGCCGTGCACCCGTTCTTCGGTCGTCTGACCTACGTTCGCGTGTACTCCGGCCACCTCGACTCCGGCGCCCAGGTCATCAACTCGACCAAGGGCAAGAAGGAGCGCATCGGCAAGATCTTCCAGATGCACGCCAACAAGGAGAACCCGGTGGCCTTCGTGACTGCCGGTCACATCTACGCGGTCATCGGCCTCAAGGACACCACCACCGGCGACACCCTGTGCGACCCGAACAACCAGGTCGTGCTCGAGTCGATGACGTTCCCTGACCCGGTCATCGAGGTTGCGATCGAGCCGAAGACCAAGCAGGACCAGGAAAAGCTGGGTCTCGCGATCCAGAAGCTGGCCGAAGAAGACCCGACCTTCCGCACCGAGCAGAACCAGGAAACTGGTCAGACGGTCATCAAGGGAATGGGCGAACTGCACCTGGACATCCTGGTCGACCGGATGCGGCGTGAATTCAACGTCGAAGCCAACGTCGGCAAGCCCCAGGTCGCATACCGCGAGACCATCCGCAGGGCGGTCGAGCGTCACGACTACACGCACAAGAAGCAGACAGGTGGATCCGGGCAGTTCGCGAAGATTCAGATCGCGATCGAGCCGCTCGAGATCACGGCCGAGAAGAGCTACGAGTTCGTAAACAAGGTCACGGGTGGCCGCATCCCCAGGGAGTACATCCCCTCGGTGGACGCAGGAATCCAGGATGCGCTGCACGTTGGCGTCCTGGCCGGCTACCCGATGGTCGGCGTCAAGGCAAGCCTGCTTGACGGCGCCGCACACGACGTCGACTCCTCGGAGATGGCGTTCAAGATTGCCGGATCGATGGGCTTCAAAGAAGCCGTTCGTAAGGCAGACCCGGTTCTGCTCGAGCCGTTGATGAGTGTCGAAGTACGCACCCCTGAGGAATACATGGGTGACGTAATCGGCGACCTCAACTCGCGCCGCGGTCAGATCCAAACCATGGAGGACGCAAGCGGTGTGAAGGTAATTCGCGCCCATGTTCCACTTTCGGAGATGTTCGGCTACATCGGCGACCTGAGGTCCAAGACCTCCGGCCGCGCCGTGTACTCGATGACTTTCGAGAGCTATGCGGAGGTCCCGAGGGCTGTAGCCGAAGAGATCATCCAGAAGAACAAGGGCGAATAGCCTGGGGCCTTCGGGCCCAAATCGCTTAGGCCTCCCGGCCCGAGTAGCATAAGTACACAAATCCAGCAGGTTCACCGGCCGCAAACCAGCGGGCGGTGAAGCCGAGAGTCCTGAGGAGGACCCACAGTGGCCAAGGCCAAGTTCGAGCGGACCAAGCCGCACGTAAACATCGGAACGATCGGTCACGTTGACCACGGAAAGACCACGCTGACTGCAGCGATCTCCAAGGTCCTGGCCGACACGTACCCGTCCACGACGAACGTTCAGCGCGACTTCGCGTCGATCGACTCGGCTCCGGAAGAACGCCAGCGCGGCATCACGATCAACATCTCGCATGTTGAGTACGAGACCGAGAAGCGTCACTATGCGCACGTTGACGCACCGGGCCACGCTGACTACATCAAGAACATGATCACCGGTGCTGCCCAGATGGACGGCGCGATCCTCGTGGTTGCCGCCACCGACGGCCCGATGGCTCAGACCCGTGAGCACGTTCTGCTCGCGAAGCAGGTCGGCGTGCCGTCCCTGCTCGTCGCACTGAACAAGTCCGACATGGTTGACGACGAAGAGATCCTTGAGCTCGTCGAGCTCGAGGTTCGCGAACTCCTCACCGCGCAGGGCTTCGACGGCGACAACGCTCCCGTCGTTCGCGTTTCCGCGCTCAAGGCCCTGGAAGGCGACCCGAAGTGGGTCGGCAACATCCTCGAGCTGATGACGGCTGTCGACGAGTACTTCCCGGAGCCCGTCCGCGACAAGGACAAGCCCTTCCTGATGCCGATCGAGGACGTCTTCACGATCACCGGTCGTGGAACCGTCGTCACCGGCCGCGCCGAGCGTGGAACCCTCAAGATCAACTCCGAGGTCGAGGTTGTCGGCATCCGCCCGACCATCAAGACCACGGTCACTGGTATCGAGATGTTCCACAAGCAGCTCGACGAGGCATGGGCCGGCGAGAACTGTGGTCTTCTTCTTCGTGGCACCAAGCGCGAAGACGTTGAGCGCGGCCAGGTCGTCGTCAAGCCGGGTTCGGTCACGCCGCACACCGACTTCGAGGGCACCGCGTACATCCTGTCAAAGGAAGAGGGCGGCCGTCACAACCCGTTCTACGCGAACTACCGCCCGCAGTTCTACTTCCGCACCACGGACGTCACCGGCGTCATCACGCTGCCTGAGGGCACCGAGATGGTCATGCCCGGCGACACCACCGACATGAACGTCGCGCTGATCCAGCCGATCGCCATGGAAGAGGGCCTCGGCTTCGCTATTCGTGAAGGTGGCCGCACCGTCGGCGCCGGAACGGTGACGAAGATCATCAAGTAGTTCCCTTCGCCGCCTGGTCACCTCGGTGATCGAGCGTGTCGAGATCAGGGGTCGGTCCTTCGGGACCGGCCCCTTTTTCGTGCCCGAAAGTCCCTTGCGCCGGGACGTATCCCTGCTCTACTTTTGACTCGGCAGCAACGCCGCTGCCCGAAACGGAAGAACACCATGGGACTCGAAGACATCACCAAGAAGGCCCAGGACTTCCTGGGCGACAACAAGGTCAAGGACGCGCTGAACAGCGAGCAGGCTGAGGACATCAGCGACAAACTCCTCGGCGGCGTCGCCGACCTGGCGAACAAGGTCACCGGCGGCAAGTTCGAGGAGCAGATCGAGGGCGCCCGCGCCGCCGCCGACGGGAAGATCGGAGACGAGTAGGGCACACGCTGAGTTCTGCTTGGCCAATCGGACAAAGATCCACCCGCTTGCGGCAGCGGGCCAGGTGCGCCGATGATGGGACCTCTCCGCACTGCACGCCGGCGCGTTTGGGGGGTCTGTCTGGGGAAAATAGTCATTCAGAATCGGCATTTCCGAACTTTCGCGCGCGTTCAAACGTGTAGTCTGCGTAAGTATTCAAGCTCCGGGGGAAGGGATCGTCTTGAGGGTTTGTGCCGTCGTGCTCAACTGGAAAGACAGCGCGCGCACCTTGCGCTGCGTCGTTTCGCTCCTCGGGTCAGGACGGGTCGATCATGTCTTCGTCGTGGACAACGAGTCATCCGGGGACCTACGCGGCGTTCTGGAGGCCGGCCTACTCCCTGACAAAGTGACTTGGTCTCTCGTGGAGCTTGCCGAGAACCGTGGCTTCGCCGGTGGGGTCAATGTTGCCCTGCAGCAGGCGTTGGATGAGGGTTACGACGCAATTTTGGCGATCAACAACGACGCCGTGGTCGATGGCAGGTCCGCGTCACTGTTGATCGATACCCTGGCCGCGGATGTCACCCTGGGGATGACCGCACCACGCATTCTCAACCCGGATGGCAGCGAAGAATCTGCCGGGGGATTCCTTGTCCCCTCGTTGGGCATTTCGACGCACACGTCGCGGACGATGAGCGCCCCGGACTTCATCACGTGGGCCTGTGTTCTCGTGCGCTCCGATGCTCTGCGCGACGTGGGCCTCCTGGATGAGCAGTTCTTCATGTACTGGGAGGACGTGGACATGTCGTTCCGATTGCGGGCGAACGGCTGGGGGTTCCGCGTTTGTCGTGACGCCACGGCAACTCATGAGGTGTCGACGAACCGAGCCAGCTATCCGGTCGCAATCAAGGCCTACCACACCTGGTCAGCCATCGTCTTTGCCCGAAAACATGGTGGGGCGTGGTGGGGCGGGAGTCGCATGTGGATCGGTCTAAGCGCGGTGGCCAACCTCGTCCGGATGAGATCAGGAGCTCTCCGGGGACTGCACGCGGGCATTCTCCTGTCACGGGAGGGGTCTATTCCCGCTTACGAGAGTGAGCTTCGCGATCGCAAGTTCGGTCGGGCACTGTCCTGACCGAACACAGTGGAATCAGCAGTGCAGGAGTCCGATTCGGCCATCGGCCCGTTGCTCCATCCGGTGACTAATGTGGTTGAGGGCGCTTCGCCCCGGATTTGGTCTTGGAAAGACCGTCAATAGGGAAGTAGAAGATGTCGGGTGTCATAGTTCACGAGTGGCTGTCGCAGCGAGGTGGCTCCGAGAACGTGGTGGTCGAACTTGCGCGGATCTTCCCGGATGCATCGATCACTGCCCTGTGGGATGACGCGCCAGAACGCTTCGCGGCGGGGCGTGTCAGCGAGACATGGCTCGCGCGCAGCCCGCTGCGCCGTCACAAGGCGCTGGCATTGCCCCTGATGCCGACGACGTGGCGGCACCTCGGCGCACGCGAAGCCGACTGGATTCTCTGCAGCTCGCACCTGTTCGCTCACCACGCGCGGTTCGCGGGCCCTGCCCGGGGGGCGCCGAAATATGTCTATGCCCACACGCCGGCAAGATACATCTGGACGCCCGAACTTGACCTCCGCGGCAACGGACTCATTGCTCGTGCCGCCTCGGGTCCGCTGCAGGTCCTCGATCGCAAGCGCGCGCAGGAAGCGCACGCAATAGCGGTGAACAGTTCCTTCGTGGCTCGTCGCGTGGAACGGGCTTGGGGGAGGCAGGCCACGGTCATCTACCCGCCCGTGAGCGTGCAATCGTACGCAGAAGACGCCGTGGCTTCCCTTACCCCGGAAGAAGTGCAGACCCTGGGTCTGCTTCCGGAGACGTTCATCCTTGGAGCGTCGCGCTTCGTGCCGTACAAGCGGCTGGACATCGCCATTGAGGCCGGCGCCGCGGCCGGGGTGTCAGTCGTGATCGCAGGGGAGGGCCCGGACGAACCGCGTCTCCGAGCGCTCGCTGACCTGCACCCCGGTCTGGTGACGTTTGTGCCGCGGCCCTCCGCCGCGATGCTGAACCAGCTCTACCGCCGCGCGATGGTGCTTGTCTTTCCGGCGATCGAGGATTTCGGGATCATGCCTGTTGAAGCCATGGCCGCTGGCACACCGGTCGTGGCCAACAGGGTTGGCGGAGCGGCCGAGACCGTGCAGCACGGCGTCACAGGGGCGCTCTTGGACGCTTTCGATCCAGGTTCGCTCCGGGAGGCCATCGGAATCGCGGCAATGGCGGAGCCGGCATCCTGCACGGCACGGGCATGGGAGTTCGACGTGAGCGTGTTCGACCGGAAGATAGTCGACTGGGTTGGGTGCTAGTCGTCTTGAGAGATCGTTAGGGGCTGATCCGCCGCCGCCAGGTTCCCGACAGATCGGGACTCTTGCGGTTTTGGCGTTAAGGGTGCGGCTTGGGGCGTTGAATGACCGATCCCATTGCCGAATCCCAAGGCTGCAAAAAAGAGAAACGCAATTGCGTGCCAGCTGAACAGATCGAAGAAAAAGAAGAAGGCCACGAATGTCGCAATCAATGCGCGTCCGAAATGAGACGAATGCCTGATTCCGAAGGCGACCAGCAGGCAAAGCAAAACGACGCCGACCACGCCTGACACCACGAGTTCCGAGACGACGGCATTGTCAATCACTTGAAGTCCGTCCGCGTGCAGGAAGCCAGCTTCATAGAGTTTTGGCGCGGCGTTGTAACCGGAACCGAAAATGAAGCGCAGGACGGGTAAACCGGCAAGGTCCTTTGTCGCGTCCAGCACGGCCCCGCGGTGAAGCAGGGAGAAATCCCCAATGACCGCCGCGCGGGCGAAGAAGAAGACCCCAACGGCAGCCAGCGCCATCGTGGCAAGCGCCGCCAGACGCAGACGCGGGTCCGCTTTGACGTTTCCCCGGGCAGAGATCAATAAGGACAAACAGTAGACCGCGAAGCCCACGGCTAATGCTGCGGCGGCTGAGCGTGCACCAGAGAGTGCGATCCCGGTGGCGAGGAGAAGACCACAAGGAATCTTCACCGCACGCGATTCGACCGCACCTGAAAAAAGAAGTATCAATAGAGCGATTGCGATGAATGCGGCGAACGGGATGGGGTGTCCCAGAGTCCCTTGGGCACGATTCGTCCAATCACCGAGAACGACGTTTCCCCTCACCAAGTAGGTGGCATCGCTTGTGCTTCCCGTGATCAAGTCCCTAACGAGATCCAGCTTCAGGAGTGACTCACCAATCGAGAGGACAGCTTCAAGGCAGCCGATGACGATGAAATACCTCAGGAAGTGGAGCCTCTCTGTGCGAGTCAAACTCGCGCCCGTGAATAGAGCCAATAGCCACATGAGTCCAATTCCAAGGGACTTGGCGCTGGTTTGGAGATCCGATTGCACGATTGTTGGTAGGACAAGCGCCGCGACGAGGAGGAACCCCAGGAGCAAGACTCCAAGGACTGCACCTCGAGGTCGCGAAATGCTCCGATGGTTGAGGCAGACAGCGAGGAGAAGCAAACCAACCACGATCAATGGCGTTGTCGTGGTGAGAGTGGGCGAGGAGAGTGTTGATCTGGAGATAGCGAGAAGCGTCATGCTCACTGCCATCGCTGTCCCGAGGCGGTGCCCCGCTTGGATAATGATTGCAGCGACAGAGAGAATGACCAATGGGGCGACCGCGAGCGCCCCCGCACCATTTGCCTCGAGAATCTCTCCAGCGACGAGAGCGCTAACTGCCGCGACGACCCAAATGAGCACAAACCTGATAGGCCCTGCGAGCATGTTTCCCCCGATGTGACTGACATTCAAACGTCGGCGGAGCGGCTGACGCGATCTGGAGGCGAACGAAATCGCGCGTCCAAAGAATACGTTACTACCTCGCGTCTTGGTCGTCGCTGGGTTGCGATGCAACGAGGCAGAGCCGTCGGGGAAAGCGTTTGTCAACATATACTGAGCGCTGGTACTTCGCCGGTGACCGTTATCGCACTGTCGCTGGACTAAGGGACTCCTTCGCCACTCCTGGGATACTTTCTTCCTTGCCGGTGCAAGGGTCGATATCTGGGGGAGATCATGCGCCAACTTGTAGTGGACGATCGATGGATCGGGGAGCACGGCATCGGGAGGTTCTCCAAGGAGGTCCTACTTCGGTTGCAAATGCCTTGGCGACCGATTGGCGGCCCGAAGTCACCAACTGCACCTGTTGACGTTTTGAACACGTGTCGACTAAAGCTGACACACAATGACGTCGTGTTCAGTCCCGGCTTCAACGCCGGAATCACTCGTGCACGGCAGATATTGGTTATCCACGACCTAATTCACTTGCAGGTCGACGCCGAGCGGACTTTCCTGAAGACTCTTTTTTACGGCACAATTGTCCGGCGGGCAATCCGGCGGGCCGGGGTAGTCATGACGGTTTCGAGAACCTCAGCTGAAGCGATTGCCGGGTGGGTTGGAACTGCACATGTCGATATTGAAGTTGTCGGGAACGGTTGTTCGAGCAGCTTCGTAAGTGCCGGCGACCGAACGGGGTTCTCATTCCCCACGTTTCTCTACGTGGGCAACTTCAAGCCACATAAGAATGTCGATGTGGTCCTGGACGCCCTCCTCCTTCGCCCTGATTACCGGCTCTTGGTCGTAACCGGCGACGTCGAGCGAGCGCGGACACGCGTCGCCGAGAAGGGGCTGACGAGACAGGTTGATATCCGGTCAGATGTGACCGACGAGGAATTGGCTGCGCTCTATCGCGGCGTTGCGGGATCAGTCCAGCCCTCCATTCTGGAAGGATTTGGACTCCCTGCACTCGAATCGCTGAGTTGTGGGACACCCGTCGCGTACTGGGCAGGGTGTGAAAGCGTGGCGGAAATCTGCGCAGGTACTGGCGTCGCTGTGATCGCTTCTGGCGTGCCACAAGAATGGGCTGCGGCTCTCGACTCTCTGAAGGAGATCTCTGATCAGGGGCCAGTGGTGATGCCATCGGCATGGAGGGCCGAGTATGACTGGGACACCGTTGCTCACAAGGTCACTCAGGTGCTGAGCAGAGTGGGACAATAACGCGCTGGCCCACCCCTGGAAGACCTCTTTAGAACACCTAGTGAGAAAGCGATGAAATGGCCACAATCTCAGTCATCCTGCCTGGTTTCGCCTTAAGGGCGGGCGGCGGATACAAGATCGTCTACCAGTATGCGAATCACCTGGCGAAGGCAGGCAACACCGTTAATCTCGTACAAATGCGTCCCGATGAGGCGCGGCGCCACCGGGAGATGGTCTGGCGCCATGCCTTGAGATTCGTACAGTACACACTGGGACGCCATGCCCGACCGCGCTGGTTTTCGTTGGACCGTAGAGTCAATGTCGTCAATTTCGCCCGGCAATCCGTTGGGGGGATTCCCCCGTCTGACGTAATCGTGGCAACGGCTACGGAAACGGCGCAGGTTGTCGCGCGCGCGGCGGCCTTGCAGAGCGTGCCGGGCGTGTATTTCATTCAGCACTACGAAGCATGGCGAGGTGGTTCGTCGCGGGTGGACGACACTTGGCGCCTACCCCTGCATCGGATAGTGGTAGGGCCATGGCTTGAATCGAAGGCCATTGAGCTGGGGGTGACTGCAGTACAAGTTCCGAACGCTATTGACGGGGCTGACTTCCCACCGGGCCCTCCCATTGGGTTGCGACCCCTTCGGGTGCTGGCTCTCGTCTCGGATATTCCGTGGAAGCGTACGGACCTTGTCGTCGAGGTATTCGGCCTGATTGCGGCCGAGATGCCGGAGGTTTCGTTCGCCACCTTTGGGGTAATCCCAAAGCCGGTCGATCTCCCAGCGTATGTCCATCATCTTCAGGAGCCGTCGAGCGAACTGCTTCGAGTCTTGTATCAGCAATCTCGCGTCTTCGTCTGTGCCAGCGACGCCGAAGGTTGGGGCTTACCGCCGGCAGAAGCGATGTCGAGCGGGTCGGCAGTTGTCTCAACCGACAACGGTGGAGTTCGGGGATACGCAGATGGGGTAGCGCTATTCTCACCTGTTGGCGATGCCGCATCTCTGGCAGCCAACGCCTTACGCCTCCTCCGCGATGAGGAACTCTGTGCGCGCATGGCGAGCGAAGGGCAAGAACGGCTGAGGGCTTATACGCCAGCGATGGCGGCCGAGGCTTTTGAACGCGAAGTCCTCAGCACCTTGAATGGTGCGTAGCCCAAACATGGCTGGTACTCACGGAACTCAGCGACGGGGATGGAACATGCCCCGGAAGACCGTCGAATCACCATGAGGCGGCTCTTTCTTCGCTTTGGGGGATTCGCCGTACTCCCGTTGTTGTCCGCCGCCGCGCCATTGCTGCTGTTGCCGATCATCGCTCGGGTTGGCGGCGTGGACGGTTGGGCAAGCGTGGCAACGGCGCAAGCGGTTGGGACGTTTGGTGCCGTGGCCGTGAGCTTCGGTTGGAACATCGCTGGACCGCCGCTTGTAGCAATGGAGCCTGATCTCCGCACCCGACGCGAGTTGTACAAGACGGCATTCACTTCACGGGTCATCGCATTCTTCGTCCTCAGCCCGTTCCTGGTGGGGGTGAGTGCCTTGTTGGCATCTCCGTCTCATGTCGTCGATTCCATTTCCATGACTATGGCAATGGCCTTCTTTGGTTTTTCTCCATCTTGGTATGCAATTGGGGTTGGCCAGCCACGACTCATCGCAGTCTTCGAGGCCCTTCCAAAATTGATCGTGACCGCTTTTGCTGCCGGTCTCTTGCTGTGGGGCTTTCCAATTTGGACGTATCCAGTGTTGTTGCTGAGTGCTTCACTGCTCGGATTATTGGGGTTTAATCGGCTGATCATCGGTTCTTGGGTGCCCTTGTCAGGGAATCGAAGGTCGTCGATCCTTGCCGAGATGCGGTTGATGATCATCCCTGCCCTCGTCGATATGACCGGCGCGACGTACGCGGGGACGCCACTCCCAATCGTTAGCGCGACCGGCAGCCTTCTTGTCACCGGGATGTTCGCTTCGGCAGACAAGCTCTACCGATACGGGATGTTCGGTATCTCCGCGCTGGCAAATGCTCTCCAGGCATGGGTCCTGGACAACTCAAGCCTTGCACCTCGCCGTAGGCAGAAGGCGGCAATGCTCGCGCATATCGTTCTGGGGTTCCTCGGCCTTACTCTGCTGGCATTTGTGGGGCCGGTGGCTACGGCATTTCTATTCGGGGCGCCGGTGACCGCGGATGGCGCCGTCTGCGCCTGGTTTGGCGTTGCTTATTTCTTTCTTTCGACGGCAACCCCGCTCATGCGCAACTTGCTCTTGCCCAGTGGCAAGGCGGCGGTAGTGCTGCGAGCGACTCTGATGAGTTCCCTGATCGGAGTGCCGACAATGATTGTCGGCGGGGTATTGGCTGGCGGGGCGGGCGTGGCTTTCGGCCTGGCTCTGAGTGAGGCGCTGGTGCTGTGCAACATACTTCCCGAGGCGCTTCGGCAGTATCGGCGCTTGACGAGGTAGACCGTCCGCGTCACTGAGAGCGCCGCGAATTGGGGGTTGATCAGGCGGTGTTGTGAGTATTTGAGGCTTTGAGCACCACCTGATCGCGCGGTTCAGCACCACCGATCGTGCGAGAGAGCACCAGTGATGATGTCGCTCAGCACCAGTGGCGTTCCCCATCACGCGCTGGCAATAACGGTGTGTTCCCGTATGTGATGAGAATTTGAGCCACCTGCCGGGGAGCTGGCTGCCCGCTGGCGGCCATCGCCTGGCGGCCATCGCCTGGCGGCCATAGACGGGCTCCGCAGTGGCAGCCTGTGGGCCGTTCCTCATGCCTGCTGACACACGGTGAAAAAAGCCTACTTAGGTGGTGCTCAACCACGCCGGGCGACTTACCGAGCGACGGTGCTCACCCGCACCACAAGCGGTGTCCACAGAAGCGAATATTCAGTGTTGTTAGGGCCTCACCGACCTCGGTTTCTCTAAGCTGGGCGAATGGGGCAAAAGCGATCGGACATCCAAGGGCTGCGCGCGGTCGCTGTTATGGCGGTCATTTCGGACCACCTTTTCAAATGGCCATCTGGCGGATTCGTCGGCGTGGATGTCTTCTTCGTTGTCAGTGGGTTCCTCATTACAGGGATTCTGCATAAGGAATTTCTGAGGACCGGGACTATCTCCTTTGCGAACTTTTACAAAAGAAGAATTCGCAGGATTGTTCCGGCCGCGACAATCGTACTGGCTAGCACATGTCTGTTGGCCGTCCTCTTGATCGGTTCACGGGCGCGACTAGTCGCGCTGGATGCCCTGGCTGGTTTTCTCGTTTTTGCGAATTGGCACTTCGCAGATGTTGGAACCGACTACTTTCAGTCAGGAAATGCTGTCTCTCCGCTTCAGCATTTCTGGTCCCTGTCGGTGGAGGAACAGTTCTACTTTGTGTGGCCCGGCCTCTTGTTTCTGGTCCTGATCACTGCAGGCAAAGTCGTCAAGGGCTCCACCTCGCGACTCCGGAGTCTGGCCGTTGTCGTAGTTGTCGCGGTCGTGGTTGTCGCGTCATTCCTTTGGTCATTGTCGGAATCCATGACGAACCCGACGGTGGCGTATTTCTCGACCCTGACAAGGGCTTGGGAACTCGGAGTGGGAGCGATACTCGCTCTCTCGGCGGGCGCATTCCTGAGGATGCCAAGTGCCGTCCGGACCTCCATGTCATACCTGGGCATTGTTGGAATCGTGTCGTCGATGCTTGTTATTTCGGAAACTTCCACGTTTCCGGCGCCCTGGGCGCTTCTTCCGGTGGTATCGACCGTGCTGGTTCTCGCAAGCGGAATCGGTTCAGACTCGCATTCCTGTCTGCTGGCCAATCCAGTGAGTCGCTTCATCGGTGATATCTCGTATTCGTTGTACTTGTGGCATTTCCCTACAATCGTGTTCCTCGGGGTGTTCATTCCAACCACGTCCAGGTTCTTCTACATAGTCGCCCTGTTCCTCATGTTTTCATTGGCGGTCATCTCCTATAGAGCTGTTGAGCAGCCTTTCACTAGCGCTCCATTCTTGGACAGATTCGGGTCTGGTGGAGATAGGACGCAGGCGTTAGGGATCTGGTGGCGGGCTTACTCGAGGCGCCTCGCGATGGGCGCGATCGCCGTTGTCTTGCTGAGTATGGTCTCGGCCGCTGTCGTCGGAACGTACATGATCTCTAAAGGGTCCGGTGCAGGGGTGTCACGAATCCCGGAATCCGTGGCTATCGACCCGACTGCCAGCGAAGCTGCAACAGCGATGGCGTCCGACATCGCTGCCGCCATCAACGCCGCCAAATGGCCGAGCCTCTCCCCAACAGCATCGGAGGTTTCAGTTGAAGGCCCTGTCGAAGACCGGGCGGGATGCAGTGAGACGGCAGTTGGAGACCCAGCATCGTGCGCCTTTGGCGACCCAAATAAACCCTCGATTGTAGTTTTCGGAGACTCGACAGCTATTACATTGATCGCGACCGTGCGGGCAGTGTATGGCGAGAAGTACTTCATTCGCGGCCTCACTCTGGCTGGCTGCCCAGTCATAGACCTCGCTGCGAAGTTCGACACGGCAGCCCATGCCCGCGCATGCTCCGAGCATCGAAAGACATCCATTAGTGAGATTGAACGGCTTCACCCCACTGCGGTGATCGTCAGCGATAACTACGAGTGGTCGAACTCGCTGAACCTGCGAAGCGGAGCGACTGGGCGCGTGGCGGTCACCGAATGGGCGACCGCAGCGAAATCCACGGTGAACAAGATCGCCCCGTACACTGCTCACATCATTTTCGTAACCCCGCCGCCGCAAGGCAAAGCAATCGCCGAGTGCAAAACCGCAGTGAGTGTGCCGTTTGACTGCATTAGCGAAGTCCCGGCGACCTGGAAGACTGGACAGGCAGCCGAAAGATCCCTGGTCGGGGGGAAGATCAGGCTCGTGAATACCCGGGATTGGTTCTGTGGCCAGAGCGGTCGGTGCCCAGCGTTTGCGTCAGGAACTCCCACACGACGGGACGGAATTCACACCTCACGCCAATGGGCGTTGCGTGTCGCGACCCTGTTTCGTCAGGAAACCCACGGTCTAATCGCTCTTTAGAGCAAAGAGCGGCTCGAATTCCTGGACTCAGAAATGGGAATTGGTACCATAAAGGGTCGCTGTCGCGATGCAGCCGAAACGAGGACCACAAGTGAGCGTGAACCAGACGCTTGGCGCGGCCCAGAGTGGTGACACGGATGGCCGGCCGAAGATCCTCTTCCTGAGCCACACCGTTGACGGCGGTGACTTCAGGGTGGGCAGCCATCATCTCGCCCGGGAACTCTCCCTGATCGGATGCCGCGTCGCACACGTGTCTACGCCGCTCTCACTGTTGCATCTGCTCGCCCGTCGTGGGGAAAAGCGGCGGCGGGACTTGGCGCTTGGCCGTGGTGTCGTTGATGAATTCGGAACTCTCCATTCCGTGCCGCTGTTCCCTTTTCCTCTGCGCCTGAGCGCGAATCGACGTGGTTTGAGGCGCCACATCGAACGGATCGGGTTCTGGAAGTCGGACTACATCCTCATCGATCAACCTTTGATGTCGGGAGTTCTGGACGAGCACCCCCCTGGCCTCGCGGTGTACCGGCCCACAGACGAATACCCGGAAGGGATAGCGTCTCGTCGCCAACTCCGCTTGCTCAAGAACGTGGTCGCCGTGGTCGCCACGTCCCAAACCGTGCTGCAGGCACTGCACCTGGGCGCTGCGACTCCCCAGCTTGTTCTCGAGAACGGGGTCGAGTTCAGCCGCTTCGCGGCGCCGCAGTCGCGCGGCGCTCGCAGTGGGCTTGTCTACGCCGGCGCGCTCGATCATCGGTTCGATTGGCCGCTGGTCATTGCCCTGGCAGAGGCGTTCCCGGAGGAGAGCGTGCGGCTCATCGGACCCCTGAAATCCGTTCATCCGGAGCTTCCCAGTAATGTCATTCTGACGGGTCCTCTGGACTACTCGGTGCTGTCCAGCGAACTGAACTCGGCAGTGGTGGGGATTCTGCCGTTCAATTCAGCAGTCGAGAACGCCGGTCGCAGCCCGATGAAGTTCTACGAGTATCTCGCGGCAGGTTTGCACGTTGTTGCGCCGGCAACGGCGACTCTCAGCGGCCGAACAGAGAGCGGCGCTTTGATGTACTCATCAACGGCTGAAGCGATCGCTGCAGTGCGACAGGCGCTGGCGCTTCCCTCACCGAATGAACCCGGGATTGCGCACGCGCGCGAGCGCGACTGGTCGGGAAAAGCTCGGCAACTGCTGACCTTTCTGGAGGCCCTGCGTGGCTGAGTTCCTCTGATGCCGGAGGCGCCGGAGACGCCGGAGACCCGGATCACCGTTGTCGCGACGACGGCTTTCGATGGCGGGGCAGAACGCTATATCGCACGTCTTTACAAGGGATTGGCGGCACGCGGCCGATCGGTACGACTCATCGGCTCTCTTGAACCGTGGCCTCCGGGAGAGCTCGACCGGGTGCAGGCACTCTTCGGCCCGAAGTGGAGCCTTCGCACCCTGCCCGGCGGTCTGTTGCGAATCCGGCGGGAGAGGCGGGCCCTCGAGCGCTCAGTATCGGCCTCGGCCGCACCGCGGGAGATCTTCCACCTTCATTTCAAGCGCGAGCAGGTCGCCTTCTCCAAGCTCCTGGCGGGGCATGGGAGGGTCTTCTGGACCGAGCACGGGCTCTTTCCTCGCGGGCCATTCGGGATTCTCATTCTGCCGTTCTACCGCGCGGCGGCCAGACACGTTGAATCCATCGCCTGCGTCTCGGATATCGTCGCCGCGGACATCCGTCGCCGAATCGGTGACCGTTGTCCGGTGCTGGTCATCCCGAATTCCGTGGACACTGTTCGGCTTCAACCACCTGACGTCGGCCGGGTCGAGGCGGCACGGGCAAGATGGGGGTTCGGGGAAGGCCCGGTCGCCGTTTTTGCCGGGCGTCTCGAGGCAGCCAAGCGTCCCGGGCTGGCCGTGGCCGCCGCTGAAACGGGAGGGTTCTCGCTTCTCGTCGCGGGATATGGCCCGCTAAATGAGCGGCTGCAGCAATCGCTCGTCGGGACCGGAATTCGTGTGCCCGGCCAGCTTGCCGATGCCGAGGAGATCTTCGAGTGCGCGGACGTGCACCTGTTCACGTCAAACGGGGCGGGTGAAGGGTTTCCGACTGTGCTCCTCGAAGCCGCGGCCCTGGGGATTCCCTCGGTCATTGCTGATGATTCAGGGTTCGGGGAGTTCGCGCTGGCGAGTGGTGGCGCGGTTGCCCCGCCGACTCCGCAAGGCTTCGCTGCCGCAGTCCAGGAGATCTACGCTGATCCCGGGCGGAAGGTGCTGGCCCGCCGATGGAGCGAGCGGTATGACACCCAGGGCTGGATCGATGAGCACCTGAGATGGTTCCTCGGCTGAGGAGCGTCGCGTCTTCTGGAGGCGGAATCGTCAGCGGGGGCGCGTGCGGGCGATACGCGGGCGCCAGGCGAGTGCCTGGCGCAACACCAGGATGTCCGCACGCCGAAGCCCGTAGGAATCCGCCATCGGCACCGAGAAGTAGCGACGCATCCAGACGACGTTCAGGTTTCCGGAGATGAAGTTGCCGATGAGGGTCGCGACGGCGGCGCCGAGCGCCCCGATGTGCGGCACAAGGAAGACGATGAGCGCCACGTTGAAGACGAGGCCAATGACCAGCGAGGTGCTCCGGAGTTCCGGCCGCCCGCGACCGCTGAGCCCGGCGCCGGCAATCGAACCGGGATTCCCGACGATGACCGCGACCAGGAGCACGATGGTGACACTGATCGATCCGGAGAAATCCGAACCGAAGAACGTCGGGATGGCCCACGGAGACAGAGCGGCGACGAACACGCCGAGAACGACGGTGACGAGCGTCGACAGCCGCGTGGCCTGGCCGATCCGTGACGCGTTGGGAGACTTGGACTCCAGCGAGAAGAGAACGTCTCTGACCGCGGAGTTGAAGATGAGAATGAGCTCGCTGATACTGACGGCCACCGCGTAGAGCCCGAGTTGGGTTGCGCTTGAGAGCGGCGTCATCAGGAGTTGATCCACTCTCATCAACAGGATGCCGGCGAGCGATCCCAACCAGACGCGGCCGCCGTAACCGAGCAGCCGAACATCGACCTGTTCCGAACGCCCTTCGCCCCCCTCGCGACTCAACCGACCGGGGGACGTGACCGGGGGCAGGAGATAGATGAACCCGCCCACGAAGGTGGAGACCGAAAGCGCTATTGTCCCGGTCAACGGGGTCAGGTTTCCTGCCAGAAGGAGGACTACGACGGTCACCATGCGCAGGATGGCGCCGCACGAGCGTTCCAGGGCGATTCTGCGCCACAGTTGCTGCCCTGCCGCTATGCCGCGGAGTCCGGTCACGAGCAGCGCCGGCACCAGCGACGTCGTGGCAATGAGGATGAGCAGAGACAACGCCTGGTTTCCACCGCTCAAAGGGCTGGCGAATACCGCGATGACTCCACTGCCGGCAAGGCCTGAGATGAGCAGAATCGCCAGGCCGGGGATTACATGCTTCCCAAGCCGTGCCGCATTCCTGGCCACGTAGTAGGTGAAGGATTCCGGCACTCCCAGAGTCAGGATCGTCGAAGCCAGGATCAAGGGCGCCGTGGCGGCGGCCACTTCACCTCGGCCTGCCACGCCCAACCCCTGGGCGAGCACCGGTGCTGTGACCAGGGCGGCCAGCGGCGGAATCAGGTTGCCCAGGGTGGCAACGTAGATGCCGCGGCGAGCTGACATGGGAAAGGGTGCCTTCGAATAGTGCCGATCCGGGGCGGTGCTCGGGGATGGCTGTGTCACGGTGGTCGGTCTCTGGCGATTCTATTCGAGGATGCCTGCTCATCCTGATGGCCGTGTTTGCCGACATCGGGAATGGCCGGCGTGGCGGTTACACTCGGTGGGGGCAACGCGCTCCTCCGAATCGAGTCGAAGCGGGTGTGCATTCGTGATTTCGCCGAGGGTGGTTTCCTGGCTCGATCGTTTGGTTGCGAACGCCTGGGTGCGCTTGCCGCAGGTCTTCTTCCCGGCCAGGGCCCGCGAGACCGGTCGGGGAATCATCGTCGCAGTGACGACGCATCCCCCGAGGATCGGCTCCGTGGATCTCACGCTCCGGAGCATCCTCAGGCAATCACTGCAGATCGACTGTATCGTGCTGGTGCTTTCCGAGCTTGAATTCCCCGGTGGGCTGCCGGCACTCCCGTCCCGACTGCGGCGACTCCTCGGCCGGGCCGGCGGACGAATCGAGATCCTGTGGACTCCGGACAACAAGAGGTCGTTCAAGAAACTGCTCCCCGTGGTCGAAAAGTACCCTGAGGCCACCATCATCACCGCGGACGACGATGTGTTCTACTGGCGATCCTGGGCGAACGCGCTCGCCTCGGCCGCACAGCGCTTTCCCGGCACCATTGTCGGAACCCGTGGCACGCAGATTCTCCTGACGGGGAAGACGGTGCAGCCATACCTCAGCTGGCCGCACTGCCGGACAGACCGGCCCGGGCATTCCATCTTCCTGACCGGAAACGGCGGCATTCTCTATCCTCCCGGTGCGCTCGACCCGACGGTCCAGGACTGGGCGCTCGCATCAGTGCTCTGCCCCTCGGCCGACGACATCTGGTTCAAGGCGATGGCAACGCTCGCCGGAACCCAAGCCGTGCGGGTGAACACCGGACGTGACTACCCGCCGAACGGGGCCACCCAGGCGGGCGCTCTGTGGGTCCAGAACGTCGGTCTGGACCAAAACGATGAGGCGTTCAATAAGGTCGTGGACTACTTTCATCTCCGGACTGTCTACGCCGGCTCAGCTGAGGCCACGAGTGAGTCTTCGTGAAGAGAACCCGTCGACCCCGACTGGCAGGATGAGCACATGTCGTTTCACGAAAGGCTCGTCTACGTGGCGAAGGTCCCCCTGCTGGGACGGGTCGCAAACGCGGTCCTGCGCGTCCTGGGCGTGAACATCCCCTCCGGCGTCGTCGTCGGCCGCGGCCTCAGTTTGCCGCACGGTGCGGTCGGGCTCGTCGTCCATGAGCGAACCGTTCTCGGGGACAACGTGAAGCTGTATCAGGGCGTCACACTAGGTCGTTCCGATACGCATCTGGCCCCCGACGTGACTCGGCCGGGAGGGCGAATCCTGGTTGGGGATGACGTTGTCATCGGTGCGAGCGCAACCGTGCTGTTCCGGTCGGGCGAGACGCTCACCATCGGTGACCGCGCGGTCGTCGGCGCGAATGCGCTGGTGCTGCGGAGCGTGCCTGCTGGGGAGATCTGGGCCGGAAATCCGGCGCGCCGAGTGGCGACCCGCGAGTAGTCCCTGCACCGTGTGTGGCGGTCCTTGCGTTTGGCCGGATCGACGTATCACCGTCGATTGCTTGGGTAGGCTGACTCACACTACGTACGTGAAGTGCCGAGCGGTGGGGATTCGTCGGCTCGCTTGAACCTAATCGCGAACCGGTGGGGAGTTCAGCGGCGAAACGGAATCCATGGAATCAATCATCCTCACTGCGGTGATTGTGCTTCTCGGGGCTGCGGGCGTTGCCTTGGTGCTGAGCCGCCGGATGCGCCTGGCCGTCTCGGCAGTGGCGAACCTGGCCCAGGGCTTCCTGCCTCCGTTCACCAACAGTCTCTCCGCCGGGCTGCTCTGGACGCTGGCGATGGCGCCAAAGACAGTGATGGACTGTTGGAGACAACTCCGGCATCCGGTTGCCGTCATGGTCTCGTTCATTCTCGCGTTCCAGCTCGTTGCCGGCCTCTGGAGTGAAGACCTGTCGATCTGGAGAATCCGCGTCCTTCAGACTTTCGCGTTCTGGGTCGTCGTGCTGCTCGCTTTCGAGTTGCAGTCCCGCGGCAGGTCAGTCATGCAGATCGTCCTGGCCTCATCGACGCCGCTGGTCGTTTTCCAGTCCGCGGCGGTGGTTCTGTTCCGGGTGTTCCCGAATCGGGAAGCCGCATACCTTCACTCCGACTGGGCGGGGTCCCTGATCGGAAGTGCGGTTCGCGGACTCTACTCGGGAGACCCCAACAACGTTCTGGACCCTGCCAAGTCGGGCGGTCTGCTGAACGCGAACGCGAACGTCGCCTCGATGCTCCTTGGCATGTACTTGATGGGGTACCTGTGGTGGTGGCTCACCTCCGGGAGCCACCTGGCGCTGGCGATGGCGGTGCTGACAGGATTGTCGGTGCCGTTCACGGGTTCCAAGACGGGACTGATCCTGCTGGCCGGGCTGGGCCTTTTCGTCGGGCTGTCCTGGCTGTTGGCGAGTCGGAAGAAGATCTGGATCTTCCTCGTGAGCATGATCGTCGTGCTGGGCGGCGGCGCAATCGGCGCGTCGGTCTTCCTCGACAGGGATGTGTCGGGCATCAGTGCTCAGACTGACACCTCGTGGGGAACCAGGCTGACGCTGTGGGGAGCCGCCGGCCGGTACTTCGCGACCAACCCGGTTTTCGGACTTGGATTCGGCGGTTGGGAAAGCCGGATGCGGGCCACCAGGGGCGAGCTGGGGATCACGGAGGTACTTCCCCCACACAATTTCTTGATTGCGATGTGGGCGGAGAGCGGTGTCACGAGCGTCCTCGTTGTGGTCGCGCTGTTCGCGGTGTTCCTTGTCTGGGGCATCACAGGGGTCAGATCGTCGGTTTCAGGCAAAGCCGCAGTGGGAGCTGCGGCCCTGATCGGGATTGTCGCCTGGGCTTTCTTCCATGGGATGGCGGACAACACGACATTCTTCGGAACGACGCAGACAGCGGCCCTGTTCGCCGCTGCCCTCGCAGTGGTCTCACCACCGGGCGCTGGACCGTTCGGGCGGGCACGCGGCGGTGTGAGAGATGATGAGCCGCGGTCCGGCCCATAGAATCATCGGGCAGGGCACACCGAGGAGTGAGATGACTGTTGCCGTCCCGCGCGGGGAGGGCGCCGCGGCCGGTGCCCTCACGGGGCTTCGACCCGAGATTCAGGCGCTTCGCGCGCTCGCCGTCGTCCTGGTGCTCCTGAACCACCTGTGGCCCGAGCGGATCAACGGCGGTTTCATCGGGGTCGACGTGTTCTTCGTCATCTCCGGTTACCTCATCACGGCTCATTTGAGTCGGGAGATCGACAGGACCGGCACAATCCGCCTGGCTGCGTTCTGGGCGAGACGAGCGAAACGACTGCTGCCCGCGGCAATCGTCGTCCTGCTCTTCTCGGCCGTGGCAACCCTGATCTGGCTCCCCGTCACAAGCCGAGAGACGGCCCTGGACCACATTGGATCTGCCGGTGCCTATGTGCTGAATTGGCAACTCGTCGAGTCGTCACTGGACTACTTCGCCCAGGGTGCGGCGGCCTCTCCCGTGACCCACTACTGGTCGCTGTCGGTTGAGGAACAGTTCTACCTCTTCTGGCCACTGCTGCTCTCGGCCGGAATTCTGGCCGCCGCGGGGAGGACCGATCGAGTGCGGAGGCTCGTTCTGGTGGCGTTCGTCGCAGTCGTGCTGGTCGGGTCGTTGGTCTGGGCCGTCCGCGCGACGGGCGAGAACGCGGCTTCAGCGTACTTCGAAACGACGGCACGAGCTTGGGAATTCGCAGCGGGCGGGCTGGTGGCTTTCCTCCCCGTCGTGGCCAGAGAGCGGGGGATCGCCGCGCTGGTGCTGGTGTGGAGCTCATGGGCGGCACTCGCCCTGGCCGCGGTCTCCTTCAACTCGACCAGCGGCGTACCAGGAGTCGCGGCGCTCGTGCCGGTCGCCGCGACAGCGGTCCTGCTCCGGATCGGCGATGTTGACCATCCATGGGCGCCGACCCGCATCGTGTCCCTGGCGCCACTGCAATACCTGGGCGGCATTTCCTATTCTCTGTACCTCTGGCATTGGCCGTGGATCGTGGCTGCTCCGTTTGTGCTCGACCGTGAACTCACGGGGAGGGACAAGCTGGTGTTGCTGGGACTCGTGCTGGTGCTCTCCCATCTCACCAAACGATTCGTGGAGGACCCGATCCGTGGATCGACCAAGTCGTTCCTGCTGCGACCTCGGTGGGTTCTGAGCGGAGCGGCAGTGGCCGTGGTGCTCGTGCTCGGCATCACTGTTCCGGCATCGGCGCAGTTGGGAACGCTGGCGGAGTCCGTCGCGAAGGGGCTCTTCGAGCAGTCGTCTCATCCGGGCCGTTGTTTCGGGGCGCTCGCCGCGCGCGCTGACGAGGAATGCCCCCGCTCCCACGTGCTCGCCGATCCGAACGCGGTGCTGATGAATCAGGGGAACCAGATCAATGACCTCTCGAACGGGTCCACGTGTCAGCAGGTGCGGGGCGCCACCGCTCTGCTGAGCTGTTCATTCGGTGTGCCGCACGGAACAGAGAATCTCAACGTTGCATTGGTGGGGGACTCCCACGCCGGCGTGTGGGCAACTCCGCTCGACGCCGTCTCGGCCCGGCTCGGGCTGAGAATCACGACCTATCTTCAGTCGGCCTGTCCGGCCACGCTGGACCCTGCTGTCGTCTACCTGGACCCGTCACACAGCGTCGGTTGCCTCGCCTGGCGTGAAGCCGCCATCGCCGCGGTCGCAGCGGATCCGTCGATCGACGTCGTTGTGACGTCGAGCAACGACCGCAGCTACGGTCCGATCGACGATCAGGGCAGGCACCTTGCCGACTCGGGTATTGGCTATTCCGAGGCCTGGTCGCGCTGGCTGGCTGCAGGAAAGAAGGTCATCGCGATCAACAACGTGCCCGAGCGCGGCGTGATGATTCCGGACTGCATCGCCAGAAGCGGCACGCCCTTCGACCCGTGTGCTGTTTCGGCCGACCTTGTTGGCGTTCCGGGCCCGATTATGAAAGCCGCCGGCATGATGCACAGCGGAGACTTCACGTTCCTGGATGTGCAGCCGGTCTTCTGCGATGCCGTGACGTGCCACGCGGTGATAGGCGGCATTCCGGCCTACATGGATTCCGACCACCTGAGCGCAGCCTTCGCTCGATCGTTCGCTCCGGAGTTTCTGACACTGCCGGCCCTCTCCAGCGCCAGCGGGGTGCGCTAGGTTGGACATGCTCGGGGGTGGAGCGGTGGATTCGTGATTTCTCGCTTGTGACCCCTGCGCGGCACCGCATGACGACGTGCGGCGCATCGTCGTCGTGCCCTTGCTGCCGCGGCGTGCCAGTCATCAACAGCACAGGGTCCACCGACGCAGGAGAACTATGAAAAGCCCAGCCACCCAGCCGACACCACGCCCGCGCTGGATGCTGCCGGTCGCCATCGCCGCCGGTGCGGCAGTCGTGCTCGCCGGCTCTGCCGTGGCGTTCTCGGTCGCGAACTCCGCTGCGCCGGTTCCAGCCGGGCCGACCCGCTCCGCCGCCTCGGGATCACTCTATGCACCTGCCACCTTCACCGGCTGGGCCTCGACCAATGACACCGACACGGGAACCGAGTTCAGCGTCGATGCAGACACAGCAAAGGACGGACCGGTCTCCCTCCGGGTCGACAGCACGACGGGAGCGTCCAAGACTCGACGCGGACTCAGCCAGGTCATCGCCGTAACGCCGAAAACCACGTACACGTTCAGCGCCTGGATCAAGTCGCCCGAGGCCGGCGCCACCACCAAGCCGGTGGCCTTCGTCATGGGCGCAGAGAAGGCGAAACGATTCATGTTCCCCGCCGGGGCCGCTCGGTGGTCCGAGGCTTCCTGGTCATACAAGACCGGGGCTGGACAAACCAACCTCCCCGTCGCGATCGTACCCAGCGGTCCGACCCAGGCCTTCCTCGTGGATGGTCTACAGGTGACGCCAACGGACGGGTCACCTGATGGTCAGATCGTCAACGCGTCGTTCGAGGAGTACGCGTCTCCGAACGGCATTCTCAACAAGGCGCTCGTTCTCGAAACCGGTGCGAAGGGTCTCGACCTCGCCTGGTTCACCAAATCCGTTGACTGGGCTGTTTCAGATGAGACCAACGGGGCGGTGGCGTCCGGCACCCTGCCAATCGTCGGCGGCAAGGGCGTCATCCCCGTCACCGACCTGAAACAGGGGTACTACAAGATTGCCGTGTCTGCGACGGGGGATCCTGCATCAGCGATCACGACCGCGTTCATGTTGCTCGACCCCCTAGCAGAGGGGACCAGTGCGTCCGACGAGCGGTTCGGCGTTGGCGCCCACATCGGTGAACCGTACTACGTAGGTTCGGAAGGATCCGCGGCGGCCCTTGGCTTGCGAAGCATGCGCACTGACGCATACTGGCCGTCCGCCGAGCAGGCAAAGGGGCAGTTCAGCTTCCCGGACAGTTATGAATCGTCCTTTCCTGCATTCGAGAAGGCCGGACTCTCCGTGCTTCCGATCAGCAATGGCGCCAACGGGCTCTACGACGGTGGCAAGATTCCCACCAGCGCGGAAGGAATCCAGGCATACGCGAACTACACCGCCGCGCTGGTCAGCCGTTACTCCTCTCCCGCCGTCGAGATCTTCAACGAACTCAACTCCCACCGTTTCAACGACAGCGAGTGCGGTCTAGGCGCTGATTGCTACCTTCCGCTGCTTCGTGCCAGCGCGGAGGCTGTCAAAGCAAAGAATCCCGCGACGTTGATCGTCGGGCCGGCGAACGCTAACCAGGACGACCCCTACCTGACCGAGCTCTACAAGATCGGCGGCTTGAAGTACCTGGACGTGGTCAGTTATCACCCTTACGTCGAGCAGCCCGAGTTGTTGACGGCGGACATCCAGAAGGCGCAGGCCAGGATCAAGGAGTACAACAACGGGCAGGACAAGCCGATCTGGTTGACCGAGTTCGGGACGCCGTCGAAATTCGGTGAGCCCAGCGAACGCAGTCAGGCCGACTTCCTGGTGCGCGCCGAAACGATTGCCCTCTCCAACGGAGTGAAGAAGGTGTTCTGGTACGACCTGGTCAACGATTCAACGGACTCCGCAGACCATGAAGGCAATTTCGGTCTCCTCCGCCGCCCCACAGCCACCGTGCACGCGTTCGAGCCCAAACCCTCGGCGATGGCCCAGGCCATGCTGATCCGCAAATTGTCGGCCAAAGAACCCGCAGGCAGCGACGCACTGGGCAAGACCGCCTTCTCCTACGTCTACGGTGTCGGCTCGGCCACAACGAGGGTCGCCTGGGCGACGGTGCCGACCACCGTGACTTTCGCGTCCACAACCCCCCTGGCGGTGACCACGGCATCCGGTCAGGTCACTTCCGTGGCGCCGGTCGCCGGCCAGGTGTCCGTGACGCTGGGTGCGCAGCCGGTCTACGTCGACGGGGCGCTCGCCGCCCCGGCGCTCGTCGGATAGGGCCCGATGAGAGGGAACGAACTGCAGATGTCGAATCTGGAACCGCCGAAGAGCAGGGCGCGGGAGTGGCTGACCTCGCTTGCGCTTGTCGCATCGCTGACCATCGTTCTGTTGGCGACCATGTGGCCGACGCCGCTCGACCAGGGGTACTCAGCATCCATCGAGAAGCTCCTCGCAGTGCTGCAGCGTCACGGGCTGCCGGGATGGTTCGGCTACAACAAGCTCGAGTTCTCGGCAAACGTGATGATGTTCGTGCCGTTGGGATTCCTCTTGACCATGCTTCTGCCGGTGAGGGTGTGGTGGCTGGCGCTCGTCGTCTGTCCCGCCCTGTCCGTTTCGATCGAGCTCACTCAGGCGTCGTTCCTGAGCGCGAGATTCGCGACGCTTTCCGACGTGGTTGCGAACTCGATCGGCGCGATTGTCGGTGCGTTCTTCGCGGTCGTCCTCCGGGCGATCGTGCATGCGCGGGACGAGAGGCTCATCGCGCGCGCGCTGTGGCAATCCGGGCTGCGGAGCTGAGGGGCACGGGTACGCGCGAGATCGCTGGATCGTGTCATATTGTGTGCGATCCTTTGTCTAGGGGAATCCGGGGCCCAGTGCTGCGGGGAGAATGTTCACGGTAGGGGTGCATGTGTCGGCGTCAGACAATCGCTTGGTTGGTTCAATTCGGCGCGGGTCCTGGCAACGGGCGTTCGCGGTGCGGCTCTTCGTCACTGATGCTCTGGTCATTGCGGCCGCGGTTTTCGGATCCCAGTTCTTGTGGTTCGGGTTTGAGCCGCCGGAACTCGTCACCGAGAGCACGGTCGGGTTCGACCTCGAGGCCGGCTACATGGTGGTTTCCGTATTCCTGTGCGTCACCTGGATCATCTTCCTCGACGTCTTCGCGACTCGTGACCACAAGGTCATCGGCAGCGGCACACTCGAGTACAAGCGGGTCGCCGATGCCACGATTCGACTCTTCGGCGTGTTTGCAATTGTCGCGTTCCTGTTCAAGATCGAACTCGCCCGCGGCTACTTCCTGACGGCCCTGCCGATCGGGATGTTGTTGCTGTTGTTGTCTCGTTGGCAATGGCGGCAGTGGCTGCGAAGTCAGCAGGCCGCCGGCGGCTATGCCTCGCGCGCGCTGCTCCTGGGTGAGAGGCTGAAATCGGCGCACGTGGCGGAGACAATCCAGCGAACCCCGGGAACGGGATTGCTTCTGGTCGGCGCGCTCACCCGTCTGGGCACAGCCTCCTCCGGCCCGGTCCATGGCGTGCCCGTGCTCGGAGCGTACGACGATCTGTTGCGCGTCGTCGATGAGACGCAGGCCGATACCGTGATCATGACGGGGGCGGATGAGATCAACCCGGGGGACATGCGGCGGGTCGGCTGGGAACTCGAGGCCCGCGACGTGGAGCTGATTGTGGCGCCGGCGCTGACGGATGTCGCCGGGCCTCGGATCCATGCCCGCCCGGTCGCGGGCCTGCCGCTGATTCACGTCAGCTACCCGTCCCTCGAGGGGGTGAAGCGGGTCTCCAAGCGAACCTTCGACATCGTCGGGTCCGCCCTGATCATCCTGATCGCATCGCCGGTGCTGATCGGGGTCGCGGTCGCGGTGCGGCGTTCCGGACCGGGCACGATCATCTACCACCAGCAGCGGATCGGCCGTCGCGGTAAGCCGTTCGGCATGTTGAAGTTCCGGTCGATGGTGCCCGACGCGGACGACCAGCTGGAGAGCCTGCTCGACGCCCAGGGCACGTCGGACACTCCTCTATTCAAGGTCACGAATGATCCGCGCATCACACCGGTCGGGCAGGTGCTGCGCAAGTACTCCCTGGACGAGTTGCCTCAGCTGTTCAACGTGCTGCTCGGCGAGATGAGCCTGGTCGGGCCGCGCCCGCAGCGGGCCGCCGAGGTGGCGCTTTACGACGACGTGGCCCAGCGCCGCCTGATCGTCAAGCCCGGGATGAGCGGGTTGTGGCAGGTCAGCGGGCGGTCGAACCTGAGCTGGGACGACAGTATCCGCCTTGACCTCTATTACGTGGAGAACTGGTCGCTGACCGCTGACATCACCATTCTCTGGCGCACGGTCCGCGCCGTGATCAAACCCGACGGCGCCGTCTAGACAGACTCTGCCGTGTGCGGTTCCAGCGTGACCCGGAGCACACGAAACTCACGCGGAACTCCCGCGGAACGACGCGGATCGCGCGACACGCCGCCCGCGACACGCCCGGGTTGCACAATGACCCAAGCCTGTGGCAGACTCTTCTAGTTCAACACTTTCGACTGCCGCGCTGCACGCGGTGTCGGGATCACTGCCAGGCAGTGCATAGCTGGTGTCGGGCGTGTGGCAACACGCCGGGATACGCAGCTAGGCCGCGGGTAGCAGAACAGAGCTCAAACCAACAACCGGGATTGCACGGGTAAAACCATGCCTTCCCCCCGGCTCCGGCCGGGAACAGGTGTTGGCGCGGTTCGAAGTGGTGCGGCCCAGCGGCTGCGGCGCGATGAATCGAAATTGACAGATGAACAGTGGTGCGACAGCAGCAGTGCTACTACGGCGTCCAATGCAGCCTTCGGGATGTACGAAGCCTTGACAAGAAAGAGAGTTCGACATGGCGGGACAGAAAATCCGCATTCGACTTAAGTCGTATGACCACGAGGTCATTGACATCTCGGCGCGCAAGATCGTCGACACCGTGACCCGTGCGGGCGCGACCGTCGTCGGCCCCGTGCCGCTTCCGACCGAGAAGAACGTGGTGTGTGTCATCCGTTCCCCTCACAAGTACAAGGACAGCCGGGAGCACTTTGAAATGCGCACCCACAAGCGTCTGATCGACATCATTGACCCGACCCCGAAGGCAGTCGACTCGCTCATGCGTCTCGACCTTCCGGCCGACGTCAACATCGAGATCAAGCTCTAGGGCCCGCGATGTCTTACGCAGATACCAAGACCACCAAGGGTCTCCTCGGCAAGAAGCTCGGTATGACGCAGGTCTGGGACGAGAACAACAAGCTCGTTCCCGTCACCGTCATCGAGATCTCGCCCAACGTTGTCACCCAGATCCGCAGCAAGGAGATCGACGGCTACGCCGGCGTTCAGATCGCTGCTGGGGCCATCGACCCGCGCAAGGTCAACAAGCCTTCCGCCGGACACTTCGAAAAGTCAGGCGTCACGCCTCGCCGTCACCTCACCGAGCTCCGCACCGCGGATGCCGCTGACTACACCCTGGGCCAGGAACTCACCGTTGACGGTGTCTTCGCTGCCGGCACCAAGGTCGACGTCATGGGCACCAGCAAGGGTAAGGGTTTCGCCGGTGTCATGAAGCGTCACAACTTCAAGGGTGTCTCCTCCTCGCACGGTTCACACCGTAACCACCGCAAGCCCGGTTCCATCGGCGCTTCCTCGACCCCGAGCCGTGTCTTCAAGGGCATGCGCATGGCTGGTCGCATGGGTGGCGAGCGCGTCACCGTGCTGAACCTCAAGGTTCACGCCGTTGATGCCGAAAAGGGCCTCCTGCTGGTCAAGGGTGCCGTTCCCGGTGCCAAGGGCCGCCTCGTATTCGTCCGCAATGCAGTGAAGGGAGCCTAGTCGCATGACTACCTCACTCGATCTCATCGACGCCAAGGGCAAGAAGGCCGGCTCCGTTGAGCTGCCTGCCGAAATCTTTGACGTTCAGACCAACATCCCGCTGATCCACCAGGTCGTCGTCGCGCAGCTCGCTGCCGCACGCCAGGGCACTCACAAGACCAAGCGTCGTGGTGAAGTTTCCGGTGCAGGCCGCAAGCCGTTCAAGCAGAAGGGAACCGGTCGCGCTCGTCAGGGCTCGATCCGCGCCCCCCAGATGACCGGTGGTGGCATCGTCCACGGACCGACCCCGCGCAACTACGAGCAGCGCACCCCGAAAAAGATGATCGCGGCAGCACTGCGCGGATCGCTTTCGGACCGCGCCCGTGGCGACCGCCTGCACGTCGTGACGGCACTGTTCAGCGCCGAGACGCCCAGCACCAAGGGCGCCATCGAACTGCTCAGCCAGATCGCCAGCAGCAAGCACGTCCTGGTTGTACTGGAGCGCACGGACGAAATGACGCTCCGCAGCATCCGCAACCTGCCGACGGTGCACGTTCTGCCGTGGGACCAGCTGAATGCCTATGACGTGCTCGTCAGCGACGACATCGTCTTCACCAAGGGCGCGTTCGACGCGTTCGTGGAGAGCAAGACCAAGAAGGAAGAGGTGTCCGCATAATGGCTACCCCGCTCAACAAGGACCCCCGCGACATCATCATCGCTCCGGTCGTCTCTGAAAAGAGCTACGGCCTGATCGACGAGGGTAAGTACACCTTCATCGTGGACCCGCGCTCCAACAAGACCGAGATCAAGCTCGCGATCGAAAAGATCTTCAAGGTGGAGGTCGCTTCGATCAACACCATGAACCGGATCGGCAAGACGCGTCGCACGAAGTTCGGTCAGGGCAAGCGCAAGGACACCAAGCGTGCCATCGTCACGCTCAAGTCCGGTTCCATTGACATCTTCACGGCCGTCGGCTAAGCGGCGCGGACTAGAGGAATAAGAAATGGCTATTCGTAAGTTCAAGCCCACGACTCCCGGTCGTCGCGGTTCATCTGTTGCAGACTTCGCAGAGATCACCCGGTCGACCCCGGAGAAGTCCCTGCTGCGCCCCCTGTCCAAGACCGGTGGCCGTAACAACCAGGGTCGCATCACCACCCGTCACATCGGTGGTGGACACAAGCGCCAGTACCGTCTGATCGACTTCCGTCGTAACGACAAGGATGGCGTCAACGCCAAGGTCGCTCACATCGAGTACGACCCCAACCGCACGGCGCGCATCGCGCTCCTGCACTTCCTTGATGGAACCAAGCGCTACATCATCGCCCCGAACAAGCTGAACCAGGGCGACATCGTAGAGTCGGGCGCCGGTGCTGACATCAAGCCCGGCAACAACCTGCCGCTGAAGAACATCCCCACCGGTACCATCATTCACGCGGTCGAGCTGCGTCCGGGCGGTGGCGCCAAGATGGCCCGCTCCGCTGGATCGTCTGTTCGCCTCGTCGCGAAGGATGGCATCTACGCCCAGCTGCGCCTTCCGTCCGGAGAAATCCGCAACGTCGACGCCCGCTGCCGCGCCACGATCGGCGAGGTCGGCAACGCCGAGCAGTCGAACATCAACTGGGGCAAGGCCGGCCGTATGCGCTGGAAAGGCGTTCGCCCGACCGTTCGTGGTGTTGCCATGAACCCGGTCGACCACCCGCACGGTGGTGGTGAGGGTAAGACGTCCGGTGGACGTCACCCCGTCAGCCCCTGGGGCCAGAAGGAAGGGCGCACCCGCCACCCGAACAAGGAAAGCGACAAGCTCATCGTTCGTCGCCGTACCGTCGGCAAGAAGCGTAAGTAGGAGTAGACGATGCCACGCAGTCTCAAGAAAGGCCCGTTCGTTGACGACCACCTGCTTCGCAAGGTTGTCAAGGCGAATGAAGCCAGCAGCAAGAACGTAATCAAGACCTGGTCGCGCCGTTCGATGATCATCCCCGGCATGCTCGGGCACACCATCGCGGTTCACGACGGACGCAAGCACATCCCGGTGTTCGTCACCGAGAGCATGGTCGGGCACAAGCTCGGCGAGTTCGCGCCCACCCGCACCTTCCGTGGACACGTGAAGGACGACAAGAAGGGCCGTCGCCGCTAACGCGGTGACGTGAAGGAGGAGAAGAAATGGTGGAGTCGATCGCACGCGTGCGTCACATCCGCGTTACCCCCCAGAAGGCTCGTCGCGTTGTCAACCTGATCCGCGGCAAGCAGGCACATGAGGCCCTGGGAATCCTGAAGTTCGCACCCCAGGGTGCGAGCGATCCGGTGTACAAGCTGGTTGCTTCGGCAATCGCGAACGCCCGGGTCAAGGCAGATGCAGCCAACACCTTCCTGGACGAGCAGGATCTGTTCGTCAGCCAGGCGTTCGTTGACGAGGGTACGACCCTCAAGCGTTTCCAGGCCCGAGCACAGGGTCGCGCATTCCAGATCAAGAAGCGCACGAGCCACATCACTGTTGTGCTCGCCACTCCTGAGGAGGGTACGAAGTAATGGGTCAGAAAGTAAACCCCTACGGCTTCCGTCTGGGAATCACGACCGACCACGTGTCGCGATGGTTCTCTGACTCGACGAAGCCCGGCCAGCGTTACAGCGACTTTGTTGCTGAAGACGTCAAGATCCGCCGACTGTTGAGCACCAGCCTCGACCGTGCCGGCGTGTCCCGCATCGAGATCGAGCGCACTCGTGACCGTGTTCGCGTCGACATTCACACCGCCCGTCCGGGCATTGTGATCGGTCGCCGCGGCGCGGAGGCCGAGCGCATCCGCTCCGACCTCGAGAAGCTCACCGCCAAGCAGATCCAGCTGAACATCCTCGAGGTCAAGAACCCCGAGGTCGACGCTCAGCTCGTCGCACAGGGCATCGCAGAGCAGCTCTCCGCACGTGTGGCATTCCGCCGCGCGATGCGCAAGGGCCTGCAGGGTGCCCAGCGCGCCGGCGCCAAGGGTGTTCGCATCCAGGTCTCCGGTCGCCTTGGTGGCGCCGAAATGAGCCGTTCGGAGTTCTACCGTGAAGGACGTGTGCCACTGCACACCCTGCGCGCGAACATCGACTACGGCTTCTACGAAGCCAAGACCACCTTCGGCCGCATCGGCGTGAAGGTCTGGATCTACAAGGGCGACATCACCAACAAGGAACTCGCTCGCGAGCAGGCCAACGCTAAGTCGACCCGCCCCGAACGACGTGACGACCGACCCCGTCGTGCGCCCCGCGCAGAGGCAGCGGCACCGGTTGCAGCAGGAGTTGAGGCATAACCATGTTGATTCCACGCAGAGTCAAGCACCGCAAGCAGCACCACCCGGGCCGCACCGGCCACGCAACCGGTGGTACTGAACTGTCGTTCGGCGAGTACGGCATCCAGGCACTCACGCCCGCCTACGTGACCAACCGTCAGATCGAGTCCGCTCGTATCGCCATGACGCGTCACATCAAGCGTGGCGGCAAGGTCTGGATCAACATCTACCCGGACCGCCCGCTCACCAAGAAGCCGGCCGAAACCCGCATGGGTTCCGGTAAGGGTTCCGTCGAGTGGTGGGTCGCCAACGTCAAGCCGGGTCGCGTCCTCTTCGAGCTGAGCGGTGTCACCGACATCGTCGCGAAGGAAGCGCTGACCCGCGCAATTCACAAACTGCCCTTGAAGGCACGCATCATCAAGCGCGAGGAGGGCGACGCATAATGGCGATCGGATCCAAGGAGCTCGCCTCGGTCGAGCTCGACACTTTTGAAAATGAGCGACTGTTCGACGAGCTGAAGAAGGCGAAGGAAGAACTGTTCAACCTTCGCTTCCAGTCGGCCACCGGCCAGCTCGAAAGCCACGGCCGCCTCCGCGCGGTCAAGCGCGACATCGCTCGCATCTACACGGTTCTCCGTGAGCGCGAGTTGGGCATTCGCCCGACTCCCGTGCCCGTCGAAGCCCCCGCCAAGGCGGAAAAGGCTGAGAAGAAGACAAAGAAGGCCAAGCCTGCAGCCTCGTCGGTTGACGACACCGCTGCGGACGACGCCGTCGAGACGAAGGAGGCCTAGTCATGGCGAAGACTGACGAAAAGGTCGTCGCTGCCGAGGCTGAGGCTCTCGTTCGCGGCTACCGCAAGACGCTGCGTGGTTACGTGACCAGCGACAAGATGGACAAGACCATCGTTGTCGAGGTCGAAGACCGCGTGAAGCACCCCCTGTACGGCAAGGTCATCCGCCGTACGTCCAAGCTGAAGGCTCACGACGAGGCGAACATCGCCGGCATCGGCGACCTGGTCCTGATCAGTGAGACCCGTCCGCTCAGCGCCTCCAAGCGCTGGCGCCTGGTCGAGATCCTCGAGAAGGCCAAGTAAGCCTCGCGCTTGCTTGATAGAAGGAGTTAAAAAGTGCTTCAGCAAGAATCACGACTCAAGGTTGCCGACAACACGGGTGCCAAGGAACTGTTGACCATTCGCGTGCTCGGCGGCTCCGGCCGTCGCTACGCCGGACTGGGAGACACGATTGTCGCCACGGTCAAGGATGCGATCCCGGGCGGAAACGTCAAGAAGGGCGACGTCGTCAAGGCCGTTGTCGTTCGCGTCAAAAAGCAGACCCGTCGTTCAGACGGTTCGTACATCAAGTTCGATGAGAACGCCGCAGTGATTTTGAAGAACGACGGTGACCCTCGCGGCACCCGAATCTTCGGACCGGTCGGTCGCGAACTTCGCGACAAGAAGTTCATGAAGATCATCTCGCTGGCACCGGAGGTTATCTAAATCATGGCCAGACTCAAAAAGGGTGACCTCGTTCAGGTCATCACCGGCCGCACCCAGGCCCGCGGCGGCGACCGCGGCAAGCAGGGCAAGGTCATCGCCGTGTTCGTGGAGAAGAACCGTGTCCTCGTCGAGGGCATCAACTTCGTCACGAAGCACGTTCGCGTTGGCCAGACCCAGCGCGGCACCAAGACCGGCGGCATCGAGACCATGGAGGCGCCGATTCACGTGTCCAACGTGGCCATCGTCGACCCGGAGACCAAGAAGCCGACTCGCGTCGGCGTCCGCCTCGAAGACGTGACGAAGGACGGGGTCACCAAGACCGTCCGCATCCGTTACGCCAAGAATTCAGGGAAGGACCTCTGATGACCGACACTGCAGTAGCAGCGGCCGAAGCAACGCCGGCAGTCCTGCCGCGCCTGAAGCAGAAGTACCGCGATGAGATCACCGCCCAGCTCACCAAGGACCTCGGCTTCACCAACGTCCACCAGGTTCCGAACCTGGTCAAGATCGTTGTGAACATGGGTGTCGGCGAGGCCGCCCGCGACGGCAAGATCATGGATGGCGCCGTCGCCGACCTCACCAAGATCACCGGCCAGAAGCCGCAGGTCACCAAGGCACGCAAGTCGATCGCGCAGTTCAAACTGCGTGAAGGACAGCCCATCGGCACGCACGTCACACTTCGTGGCGACCGCATGTGGGAGTTCCTCGACCGGCTGCTCAGCCTCGCCCTTCCCCGTATCCGTGACTTCCGCGGCCTGTCGGACAAGCAGTTCGATGGCAGCGGCAACTACACCTTCGGTCTCACCGAGCAGGTCATGTTCCACGAGATCGACCAGGACCGGATCGACCGTATCCGCGGTATGGATATCACGGTTGTGACGACGGCCAAGAACAACGACGAAGGACGCGCGCTGCTCAAGGCGCTGGGCTTCCCGTTCAAGACGGCCGAAAACACCAAGTAAAGTAGCTTCGGCTCCTTGTAGTACACCCCGGGGGCTGGACAACCGTCCAGCCCCACAACGACCAAGGTCGTCACCCGTGTAACGGATGAACGAAACCAGGCGAGAAAGGCACCACAAATGACAATGACAGATCCGGTCGCAGACATGCTGACCAGACTGCGCAACGCTAACTCGGCGTTCCACGACACCGTGTCCATGCCGCACAGCAAGCTCAAGGCGAACATCGCAGACATCCTCAAGGCCCAGGGTTACATCTCGGCCTGGGATGTCAAGGATGCAGAGGTCGGCAAGACCCTCACGCTCAACCTCAAGTTCGGTCCGAACCGCGAGCGTTCCATCGTAGGCATCAAGCGGGTTTCCAAGCCCGGCCTGCGCGTGTACGCGAAGTCGACCGAAATCCCCACCGTTCTCGGTGGCCTCGGCGTTGCCATCCTGTCCACCTCCAGCGGTCTGCTCACCGACCGCCAGGCCGAGAAGAAGGGCGTAGGCGGAGAAGTTCTCGCCTACGTGTGGTAGTCGACGATGTCACGTATTGGAAGACTCCCCATCCCGATCCCCGCGGATGTCACTGTGGCCGCTGACGGCCAGCTCGTCAGCGTCAAGGGTCCGAAGGGCGAGCTCGCGCTCACCGTCGCGAACCCCATCGAGGTCAAGATCGAAGACGGCCACGTCGTCGTCACTCGCCCGAACGACGAGCGCAACTCGCGTTCGCTGCACGGCCTGACCCGCACGCTGATCGCCAACCAGATCATCGGAGTGACCACGGGTTACACCAAGTCGCTCGAGATCGTCGGTACCGGTTACCGCGTCGCCCAGAAGGGCACCTCGATCGAGTTCGCCCTCGGCTTCTCGCACCCGGTCCTCGTCGAGGCACCTGCCGGCATCACCCTCACCGTGGAGAGCGTCAACCGCCTCACGGTCGGTGGCATCGACAAGCAGGCTGTCGGCGAGGTCGCCGCCAACATCCGTAAGATTCGCAAGCCGGAGCCCTACAAGGGCAAGGGTGTGCGTTACGCCGGCGAGATTGTTCGCCGCAAGGCCGGAAAGAGTGGTAAGTAACCATGGGTCTCGGAACTAGAGGTAAGAGCAAGGCTGCTGCCCGCGGACGCAGGCACACACGTCTTCGCAAGAAGATCGAGGGGACCGCGCTTCGGCCGCGTCTCGTCGTGACCCGTTCGGCTCGCCACGTGTTCGTGCAGGTCGTCGACGACAGCAAGGGTTTCACCCTTGCTTCGGCGTCCACGCTCGAAGACGGTCTGCGCACCTTCGATGGTGACAAGACCGCCAAGGCCCGCAAGGTCGGCGAACTCGTCGCCGAGCGCGCGAAGGCCGCCGGTATCGAAGCCGTCGTATTTGACCGTGGCGGCAGCAAGTACGCGGGACGCGTCGCTGCCATCGCCGAGGGAGCTCGAGAGGGTGGATTGAACCTGTGAGCACTGAAACTGCAAGCACAGCAACTAAGGAGAACGTGGTGGCCGCTGAGGCACCCGTCGAAACTGCTGCGTCGACGACGCCCCCGCAGAACGAGCCTCGTGAGGCTCGTCGTGGTGGCCGTGAGCGCAACCCCAACAAGGACCGCGGTAGCCGCGATGCCGACAAGAGCCAGTTCCTGGAGCGCGTCGTCACCATCAACCGGGTGTCCAAGGTCGTCAAGGGTGGTCGTCGCTTCAGCTTCACCGCTCTCGTCGTCGTCGGAGACGGCAACGGACTGGTCGGAGTCGGCTACGGCAAGGCGCGTGAAGTGCCTACCGCGATCTCCAAGGGCGTCGAGGAAGCGAAGAAGAACTTCTTCCGCGTTCCCCGCGTCGGCCTGACCATCCCGCACCCCGTCCAGGGTGAGGCCGCTGCAGGCGTCGTCCTGCTCCGTCCGGCCGCTGCAGGTACCGGCGTTATCGCCGGTGGCCCGGTGCGCGCCGTACTCGAGTGCGCCGGCATCCACGACGTGCTGAGCAAGTCGCTCGGCTCGTCGAACACCATCAACATCGTCCACGCCACTGTCGAGGCCCTGCACCAGCTCGAAGAGCCGCGTGCGGTTGCGGCTCGCCGTGGCCTCGCGTACGAAGACGTTGCCCCGGCACGTTTCCTGCGTGCCGACGCCGCAGCGGCAGCAGCCGCAGCAGCAGCAAAGGCAGGTGCCTGATGGCTCGCCTCAAAGTGACACAGATCAAGTCCAAAATTAGTGAGAAGCAGAACCAGCGCGACACTCTTCGCAGCCTGGGTCTCCGACGCATTGGCGCCGTGGTCATCCGCGAGGACAACTCGCAGAACCGCGGCTACGTCAACACCGTCGCTCACCTTGTCAAGGTTGAGGAGATCGACTAATGGCTGACGAGAAGGAAGCTGTCAAGAAGACGGCCGCCAAGCCCGCCACCGAGAAGAAGGCTGCAGCCCCCAAGAAGGCTGCAGCCGCCAAGGTTGCCGTCAAGGCCGCTCCTGCTGAGAAGCGCGAGCAGGTCCTGAAGGTTCACCACCTTCGTCCCGCCGCCGGCGCCAAGAAGTCGCGCCAGCGCGTCGGACGTGGTGAAGGATCCAAGGGTAAGACCGCGGGTCGTGGCACCAAGGGCACGAAGGCACGCTACAACGTGCGCGTCGGCTTCGAGGGTGGGCAGATGCCTCTGCACATGCGCACCCCGAAGCTGCGCGGGTTCAAGAACCCGTTCCGCGTCGAGTACCAGGTTGTCAACCTGGAGAAGCTGGCCGAGCTCTACCCGAACGGCGGCGATGTAACCATCGCCGACCTGGTCGCCAAGGGCGCGGTTCGCGACAACGAGAAGGTCAAGGTTCTCGGCAACGGTGACATTGCCGTTAAGCTGAATATTGCGGTGGACAAGGTCTCCGGCTCAGCAGAGCAGAAGATCGTCGCTGCAGGTGGCTCAATCAAGTAAGTCCGTAGACGCTGAACGAGCTTGTCGAGGCCACCGATCGAAATCTTTCGATGCTGGTCTCGACAAGCTCGTTTTTCACGTTATCAACTGGAGGCATTGTGTTCAGCGCCATTGCGCGGATATTCCGCACGCCCGACCTTCGCAAGAAGATCGGGTTCAGCCTGGGGATCGTTGCCCTGTTCCGCCTGGGCTCATTCATCCCGGCGCCGTTCGTCGACTTCGGAAACGTGCAGGCGTGTCTTGCCGCGAACCAGGGAACCAGCGGCCTCTACGAGCTCGTCAACCTGTTCAGCGGTGGCGCGCTGCTGCAGCTCTCAGTCTTCGCGCTGGGCATCATGCCGTACATCACGGCCTCGATCATCGTGCAGCTGCTGCGCGTGGTCATCCCACACTTTGAAACCCTCTACAAGGAGGGTGCGTCCGGTCAGAGCACCCTGACCCAGTACACGCGCTACCTCACCATCGCCCTCGGCATCCTCCAGTCGACGACGCTGATCACGGTGGCCCGCAGTGGAGCTCTCTTCGGCACCTCGGCCAGCTCCGAGTGCTCGCAACTGATCACCAATGACGCCTGGTACGCCATCATGCTCATGGTCATCACCATGACCGCCGGAACCGGCGTCATCATGTGGATGGGCGAGCTCATCACCGAGCGCGGCATCGGCAACGGCATGTCCCTGTTGATCTTCACCTCGATCGCGGCCCGCTTCCCGAACTCGCTCGGTGCGATCGGCCAGCAGAAGGGCATCGACATCCTTCTGATCGTGATCGTGGTCGGCCTGCTCGTGGTTGCCGCCGTGGTCTTCGTCGAGCAGTCACAGCGGCGCATCCCTGTGCAATACGCCAAACGGATGGTCGGCCGCCGCACCTACGGCGGGAACAACACGTACATCCCGATCAAGGTGAACATGGCCGGCGTCGTGCCCGTCATCTTCGCCTCATCGCTGCTGTACCTGCCCGCGCTGATCGCACAGTTCAACCAGCCCGCGGCCGGCCAGTCGCCCGCCGCCTGGGTGACCTGGATCACCAACAACCTGACCAAGGGCGATCACCCGCTCTACATGGCGATGTACTTCCTGCTCATCGTCGGCTTCACCTACTTCTACGTCGCGATCACCTTCAACCCCGAAGAGGTCGCCGACAACATGAAGAAGTACGGCGGCTTCATTCCCGGCATCCGCGCGGGGCGCCCCACGGCCGAGTACCTCGACTTCGTGCTCACCCGGGTGACCCTTCCCGGCGCACTGTACCTGGGGTTGATCGCGCTGCTGCCGCTGATCGCCTTCTCTGCGATCGGCGCCGACCAGAACTTCCCGTTCGGTGGAGCAAGCATCCTGATCATCGTCGGCGTCGGACTCGAGACGGTCAAGCAGATCGACTCACAACTCCAGCAGCGCCACTACGAAGGGCTTCTCCGATGACGCGTCTCCTCGTGATCGGCCCGCCCGGGGCCGGTAAGGGCACCCAGGCCGAGCGGATGGCCGCCGCCTTCGCGATCCCGGCCGTGTCGACCGGGGACATCTTCCGTTACAACGTGAAGAACAAGACCCCCCTCGGCGTCCAGGTGCAGGAGTTCATCGACGCCGGCAAGTACGTGCCCGACTCCCTGACCAACGCGATCGTCAGCGACCGCCTGCACCAGGCCGATGCCGCCGCGGGGTTCCTGCTCGATGGGTACCCGCGCACGCTCGATCAGGTGCAGGAACTGGACCGGCTGCTCGAAGCCGACGGAACGGCTCTCGACGTCGTCGTGCAGATCGTCGCCGACACCGACGAGGTCGTCGCCCGGTTGCTCAAGCGCGCAGCCGAACAGGGCCGGGCCGATGACACGGCCGAGGTCATCCGGCACCGCCTGGACGTGTATGCGGAGCAGACCGCCCCGCTGATCGACATCTACGGGTCCCGTGGCATCGTAGTCACCGTGGACGGCCTGGGCGCCGTCGACGAGGTCACCACCCGCATCCTCGACGCCCTGGCAGAGCGCGGCATCCACGCCGTTTGAGCCGCGGGTCAGAGCGCACGCAGGCCGCACCCGGCCGGCGGCAATTCACGCACGACAATCAGCAATGCAGGGATCGACATCATGAGCCTTCGACGTTCCATCTACAAGTCGCCGGCGCAGATGCGACTCATGCTCGCCCCGGGCCTGGCAACGGCCGCGTCGCTTGACGCGGCCCGCGCCGCGATCCGGGTCGGGGCGACGACCCTGGAGATCGACGCCGCCGCGGAGGCCGCCATCGTGGCGCTGGGCGGACAGCCGAATTTCAAACTCGAGCAGGGCTACCACCACACGGTGTGCGCGTCGGTCAACGACGACGTCGTGCACGGCATCCCCGGCTCACGCGTGCTCGCGGCCGGTGACCTCGTTTCGATCGATAGCGGGGCCATCCTCGACGGCTGGAACGGCGACGCGGCTTTCAGCTTCGTCATTCCCGACCCGAGCCGGCCCGAGCTCGTGGCGGAACGCCAGAAGCTCGCGGACGTGACCGAGCAGTCCCTGTGGCATGGCATCGCCAGGCTGGCCGTCGCACGGCACCTGAACGAGGTCGGCGAGGCCATCGAGGACTATGTCGAATCCCAAGGCCAGTACGGGATCCTGACCGACTACGTCGGCCACGGCATCGGCCGGTCCATGCACGAGGCCCCGCCGGTGTTCAACTACAGGGTGCGGCAGAAGGGCCCGGACGTCAAGCCCGGCCTGGTCGTCGCGATCGAGCCCATGGTCGTGCTCGGCGACATCGAGACGTACACCCGTGATGACGACTGGACCGTCGCGACCAGGGACGGTAAAGCCGCTGCGCACTGGGAACACAGCGTCGCCGTGCACAAGGACGGCATCTGGGTGTTGACCGCGGAAGACGGCGGCGCCGCCGGCCTGGCGCCCCTCGGCATCACCCCGGTGCCGATCCAGTAGGGCAGTCCTACGCGAAGCCGGGGTTGGGTGGCGCTCGATTGGTGGCAGGGCCGTGCCGGAAGCGAGAGAATTGAGGTGGGTCATCGCCCGCCAAGAGAAAAGAGCACGTCAATGAAGATCCTCGTCGTCTGCGGTGCCGGAGCCTCCAGCGCATTCGTGGCACACCGCGTTCGCCACACGGCGGCGGAGCGAGGCCTCGACGTCTCGGTGCACGCCGGCAGCGAATCCGACCTGCCCGGCTCCCTCGGGCCGGTCGACGTGCTGCTCGTCGGGCCGCACCTGGCGCCGCGCTTCGACAAGATCCGGGCGCAGGCGATCAAGGCCGGCGTCGGCATCGCCCTCCTGCCGGACACCGTCTTCGCCTCCCAGAACGGCGACGAGGCCCTGGACGCGGCCATCTACGCCTTCAAGTCCCGCAGCTGGGTGGACGCGTCGGCCTGAGCCGGTGCCGGAGTCCTAACCGGTCACTGGTCCATCAGGTGGACGAGTTCGTCGATGAACGAGGCGAAGTCCACCGACCGCTTCACCAGCCGTTGAACGTCTGACCGGTCTGAGAAAACTTCGACGAATTGGTCGAAGACGGTCTGGAAACTGCGTCGCCCCTCCTTGCTGAACGCGACCAGGGCCACCACGTTGACCCGGTTCTCACCCCAGTCCATCGGCGAGTCGTTGACGACGACCGCGATCGCGGTCCGGTTCGCCGTCATCGACATCGAGTGCGGCACCGCGAGATTGTCGGTGAATGCAGTCGACGACATCAGTTCGCGTTCGATGGCGCCGTCGATGTAGTCCTGGCCGATGGCGCCCTGGCTGAGCATCCGCTCGCCGAGGGCCGTGATCATGGCGCTCTCGTCGGCGACGTAGAAGTTGTGCGAGAACAGCGACTCGTCGAAGAACTGCAGCAGGTCGTCTTTGAGGTGTGCCCGGCGACGCATCCGGCGGATGCGGCTGGCGGCCTTCCTGACTCGATCGATGTCGCCCTCGGTGAGGAACGGCTGGATCACGATGACGCCCTCGGAGGGCACCAGCGGGTCGATGGTGGTGAGGACCAGGTCCGCCTCGATGTCTGCCCATTCGACGTCGCTGCGGGTGATCACCGAGACCACCTCGAGCTCATCGCCCAGCACCCGTTCGATGCGTTCCCGGAGCAACACGTGCATGTCGTAGTAGTTCGGGCAGACCAGGGCGCAGCTGACCAGGTCTTCCCGGCGGGACTGTTGCTGCAGGTGCGCACCGACGTGCATGGCGATGTAGGCGATCTCATCGTCGTTGATGACGATGTTCTCCTGGCGTTGCAGCGCGCTGGCGATGTACACCGCCAGCTCGTAGATCATCGGGTAGCTCGTCTTGATCGACCGGGTGAGCGGATTGTGCGAATATGAACGGTCCTGCGCGCGGTTGATCAGGTTTCGAACGTGCAGCGTCAGGCGAACGATGAAGTTCTCCTCGACCAGGTCGACCAGGAACTCCTCGCCGGCCTGGCCGACGATCCGGCGCACCGATTCGAGGTCTTCGGCGCGCACGAAGCTCTCGATCAGCACGGCGGCCGGCTTGTCGTGGCCGGGCGTGATCACCCTGGTCTTGAGGAGCAGAGCCAGGTAGTCGAGGTCCCCGCTGCCCAGTTCGACCTGGAAATGGCGCGTGACCAGTGTGGAGAGGGCCAGGGTCATGTCGTCGGGCTGGCCGGTGGGGGCGGCGGCGAACACGGGGGCGGTGCGCCTGGTCACCCGGTCGATCGCGATGGCCACATGCAGCAGCACGTCGTTGGTGCCGTACTCATTGACGAAGTAGCCCTGGGAGTCGAGCATCGCAATCAGGTCGGTCTTGAACGCCCCCAGGCTCTCGGACGCGAACTCCTTCTGGATCGCCTCGAGCTCGAGCAGGCCGCGGGAACTCTCCTCGCGGAACATCCGGCTGAGCAGGCGGCGGCGATCCGTCTCGGAGCCCTTGAGGGTGACCACGCTGCCGTGGCGGCTGAGGGTGAGCCCGGTGTCGGGAAGAAGTTGCCTGACCTTCGCCAGGTCGGCGTCGACGGTGGAGTCGCTGACGAACAGCTCCTCGGACAGGTCGTAGACGTCGAGTCCTGCCTCCGCCTCGGTGAGCCGGCGCACCAGCGCGTAGAGCCGGTTCTGCGGGGTCTCCGGTTCGGTGCTCGACCGCCGCGCCGCCCGGTAGGCGGCGTAGGCGTCCAGGTCGAGCCGGTAGCCGGCGGCACCCGATTCGACGACCTCGAGCGGATGCGCGGCCGCCTTCAGCGCCGTGATGTAGCTCCGCACGGTGCGAGGGGTGACGCCCAGGAGGTCGGCAAGCTCACCGGCGGTGACCCAGGCCGGCGTCTGGGACAGGTAGTCCAGCATCCGTGTCTGTTTATCGCTCATTGCACACAGCTCCATCAATCCGCTTGTAGTCAACCATGCCTGGCGTGATCGTTCCGCCCAGAACGGCTTCCGGGGGTGCGGAAAAGGATGTGGTGGCCCGTTTCGGACGATCTGGCCAGACTGGGTTCAGCGCTACAGCGAAAGGTGGATCGATGAGGATTTTGGTTGTCTGCGGTGCCGGTGCGTCCAGCACCTTCGTGGCCCTGCGGATGCGCCGGACGGCCGAAGCCCGCGGCCTGGACCTGGAGGTGACGGCGGGCAGCGAGGCAGACCTGCCCGATGCCCTCGACGGGGTCGACGTTCTCCTGGTCGGACCGCACCTTGCTCCCCGCTTCGACGAGTTCACCGCACAGGCCGAACGGGCGGGCGCCGGCTGCTCACTGCTGCCGAACACCATCTTCACCGCACGGGACGGAGCCGAGGCACTGGATGCGGCGCTCCACGCTCTGACCCGCTGACCACCCCGACTCCACCGAGACCGCGGGAGAACGAATGCACGAGAACACAATCCACGCACCAGCCCAATCACAACCCACACGAAAGGCAGAAAAATGACGACGACGTCAACCGGGACACAGAACAAGAGCGGGGGAGCCCGCGTGCACGTCCAGCGTTTCGGCACCTTCCTCAGCGGAATGATCATGCCCAACATCGCGGCCTTCATCGCGTGGGGCCTCATCACCGCCTTCTTCATTCCCACCGGCTGGACCCCCAACGAGACGGTCGCCAAGATGGTCGGCCCGATGATCGTGTACCTGCTCCCACTGCTCATCGCCAACACCGGTGGCCGGATGGTCTACGGCATCCGCGGCGGCGTCATCGCCACGATCGCCACCATGGGTGTCATCGTCGGCAGTGAGATCCCAATGTTCATCGGCGCCATGCTCGTCGGCCCGCTCTCGGCGTACCTGCTCAAGAAGCTCGACAGCCTGTGGGCCGGCAAGATCAAGCCCGGCTTCGAAATGCTCGTGGACAACTTCTCCGCCGGAATCCTCGGCGGCATCCTCGCCCTCGGGGCGTTCTTCGGAATCGCCCCCGTCGTGACCGGCTTCAGCTCCGTGCTGGAGAGCGGCGTGAACTGGCTCGTCGCCAACAACCTGCTGCCGCTCGCAAGCATCCTGGTGGAGCCCGGCAAGGTGCTCTTCCTCAACAACGCCATCAACCACGGCGTGTTCACACCGATCGGCGTTCAGCAGGTCTCGGAATCCGGCAAGTCGCTGCTCTTCCTGATCGAAGCGAACCCCGGCCCCGGCCTCGGCATCCTGCTCGCCTACTCGTTCTTCGGTCTCGGCCTCGCCCGGGCGAGCGCGCCCGGTGCGATCATCATCCACTTCCTCGGCGGCATCCACGAGATCTACTTCCCGTATGTGCTGATGAAGCCGATCCTCATCCTCGCGGCCATCGGCGGCGGCATGACCGGCGTGGCGACCAACGTGGCCTTCCAGACCGGCCTGCGCGCTCCCGCCTCACCGGGCAGCATCTTCGCGGTCCTCATCCAGACCGCGTCGGACAGCTACGTCGGCGTGATCCTCTCCGTGATCCTCTCCGCTACGGTGTCGTTCCTGATCGCCGCGGTCATCCTGCGGTCCAGCCGCAAGCGCGACATCGCCAACGGCCTCGACGGCGACCTCACCGGGGCCGTCGCGAAGACGGAGGCGATGAAGGGCAAGTCCAGCAGTGTCCTCGGCGGACTCGCCGGAGCGGGCACCACGGCGACCGGCACCAGCCGTCCCGTCAAGAACATCGTGTTCGCCTGCGACGCCGGCATGGGCTCGAGCGCCATGGGCGCATCGGTGCTCCGCAACAAGATCAAGAAGGCAGGGCTCGAAGGAATCACGGTGGTCAACCAGGCCATTGCCAACCTCGACGGCACCGCCGACCTGGTCATCACCCACCAGGACCTGGCCGCCCGCGCGCAGGCCAAGTCGCCCGACTCGATCTTCGTCTCGGTGGACAACTTCATGAACAGCCCGAAATACGACGAGGTCGTCACCCTGCTGCAGAGCAGGGCGACCGAGGAAGCGACACGATGACCCAGCACATCCTGGAACCCGGAAATGTGGTGGCCGCCGGCACGGCCACCACGAAGCAGGACGCGATCCGCGAGGCCGGTGCCCTGCTCGTTGCAGCCGGCGCCGTGACGAGCGCCTATGTCGACTCGATGTTCGACAGGGAGGCGAGCGTGTCGACCTACATGGGCAACTTCCTCGCCATCCCGCACGGCACGAACGAGGCCAAGGAATCGATCATCCGGTCGTCCCTGTCGCTCGTGCGCTATCCCGACCCGATCGACTGGAACGGTCAGCCCGTGCGGTTCGCCGTCGGAATCGCCGGCCTCAACAATGAGCACCTGGAGATCCTCTCGAAAATCGCCGTCGTCTTCTCGGACGAGGACGAGGTGCAGAAACTGATCGATGCAGCAACGGCTGAGGACATCTTCACGCTCCTCGAGGAGGTCAACGCAGAATGAAAGCCATCCACTTCGGCGCCGGCAACATCGGCCGCGGATTCGTCGGCCTCCTGCTCCACGATGCCGGATACGAGGTTGTCTTCGCCGATGTGGATGCTTCCCTGATCGAGGCCCTGCAGGCCGCGACGAGCTACACCGTGCACGAGGCAGGGGAGACGTCGACCGACCGCGTGGTCGACGACTTCCGTGCCATCAACAGCCGAACCGACGAAGAGAGGTTGATCGAGGAAATCGCGACGGCCGACATCGTCACCACGGCGGTCGGGCCGACAGTCCTCCCCTTCGTGGCGCCGGTGATCCTCGCCGGCCTGCGCCGAAGGGCGGCCGAGCTCGCGCCGCTCGCCGTGATGGCCTGCGAGAACGCGATCAACGCCACCGACGTGCTCGCCGGGCACGTCTGGAAGGACGTGCCCGTCCAGGAACGGGAGAACCTCGCCCGGAGGGCCGCGTTCGCCAACACCGCGGTCGACCGGATCGTGCCCGGCCAGGCGGCAGGCTCCGGCATCGACGTCACCGTCGAGGCGTTCTACGAATGGGTGATCGAGCGCGGCGCCTTCGGCGGCTCCGCGCCGGTCATCCCCGGGGCGACCTTCGTCGACAACCTGGCCCCCTACATCGAACGCAAACTCTTCACCGTGAACACCGGCCATGCCACGGTGGCGTACCTCGGCTCGCTCGCCGGTGTCTCCCGGATCTCCGACGCCCTCGCGGAGCCGGCGGTCCTGGACGGGGCCCGTCGCGTTCTCGAGGAGACCTCCGCCCTGCTCGTGGCCAAGCACGGCCTCGACGAGACGGCGCAGCGCGCCTACCGGGAGAAGATCCTGGTGCGCTTTGCGAACCCCGCCCTCCCGGACACGGTCGAACGGGTGGGGCGCCAGCCGATGCGCAAGCTCAGCCGCCACGAACGGTTCATCGGGCCGGCGGCGGAGATCGCCGAGCGCGGCACACGCCCGACGGCGCTGCTCGCGGCGGTCGGAGCGGCCCTCCGGTTCGACGTGCCGGACGACGAGCAGAGCGTCGAACTGCAGCGGATGCTGCGCTCCGAGACCGCGGACGCCTTCACCGGCCAGGTCTGCGGCCTCGACCCCGCGCATCCGCTCTTCGCCGATGTGGTGCAGGTCGTCCGCGCGGCCCAGGACCGGCTGTAAGGGCCACGCTCGAGGACACGAACCCGGCGACGGCGTCGGACACTCCGAGGATTATAGGCATGAATTGGCAAATCGCAACTTCATACCATAGAGTAAATCCTTGGTGTCTGATGCCGTCGCTTTCGGCGTGTCAAGGCACCACAATCCACGCACGACCAGCAATCAATACCCTAGCGATAGTGAGTTATGGCAAAAAAAGACGGTGTCATCGAAATCGAGGGCGCAGTAGTCGAAGCTCTTCCCAACGCGATGTTTCGTGTTGAGCTGACCAACGGCCACAAAGTTCTTGCCCACATTTCGGGCAAGATGCGTCAGCACTACATCCGTATCCTCCCTGAGGACCGCGTGATCGTGGAGCTGAGCCCGTACGACCTGACTCGCGGCCGGATCGTCTACCGCTACAAGTAAGCGTTGCTGTAAGTAACGGCCCGAGGCGTTCCTGGGGTACGAAGACAGCGAATACAAGGACACACAATGAAGGTCAAGCCCAGCGTCAAGAAGATCTGCGACAAGTGCAAGGTCATCCGCCGTAACGGCAACGTGATGGTCATCTGCGAGAACCCGCGTCACAAGCAGCGTCAGGGCTGATCTCGCCACGCTCGATCACCGCACTGGTGTCGAGCACGTCGAGACAAACTGAATACAGAAAATAGCAATGCCGGGAACCCTTCGGGGCGACACCATCGGTTGGAGGCCGATGAACAGGCATTGCTACAGACCTCCACTCATATACAGGAGAAGCCACAATGGCACGTCTAGCCGGCGTTGATATTCCTCGCGATAAGCGCGTGGAAGTTGCACTGACTTACATCTTTGGTGTTGGCCGTACGAGGGCACTCAAGACCCTCGCCGACACTGAAATCGATGGAAACATCCGAGTCAAGGATTTGAGTGACGACCAGCTCGTCGCCCTCCGTGACTACATCGAAGGAACCTTCAAGGTTGAGGGTGACCTCCGCCGTGAGGTTGCCGCTGACATCCGCCGCAAGGTCGAGATCGGCAGCTACGAGGGCATCCGCCACCGCAAGGGCCTGCCCGTTCGCGGCCAGCGCACCAAGACCAACGCTCGCACCCGCAAGGGCCCGAAGCGCACCGTAGCCGGCAAGAAGAAGGCGCGCTAGGCCTCGGCCCGGCCCGTCTCGCCCTCAGGATTCAGGAGAAATTCATGGCAGCACCAAAGTCGGCCGTTCGGAAGCCGCGCAAGAAAGAAAAGAAGAACATCGCTGTGGGCCAGGCCCACATCAAGAGCACGTTCAACAACACCATCGTCTCGATCACCGACACCACCGGTGCGGTCATCAGCTGGGCGTCCTCAGGTGGAGTCGGCTTCAAGGGTTCGCGCAAGTCGACCCCGTTCGCCGCACAGCTGGCAGCCGAGTCGGCCGCCCGCCAGGCGCAGGAGCACGGCATGAAGAAGGTAGACGTCTTCGTCAAGGGCCCCGGCTCCGGACGCGAGACGGCGATCCGTTCGCTTCAGGCCGCGGGCCTCGAGGTCGGTTCGATCAACGATGTGACGCCCCAGGCTCACAACGGATGCCGTCCGCCCAAGCGTCGCCGGGTCTAACTCCCTCGCGGTGATCGAGTTCGTCGAGCTCTCGACCGGCTCGATCACCGCCACCCCCGGCAGCGACAGGCTCGAATTCGAGCCTGTCGCTGCCGGGTCACCGTTTTCTTTCACACTCATTACCTCGCCACGCAAGTGTCATATAGCGGACACTTAGCCGAAAGGAATCAATAGTGCTTATCGCACAGCGCCCCACGCTCACCGAAGAGAACATCTCGGAGTTCCGATCCAGGTTCGTCATCGAACCTCTCGAGCCTGGTTTCGGTTACACCCTCGGCAACTCGATGCGCCGCACCCTGCTGTCCTCGATCCCCGGAGCCGCTGTCACCAGCATCCGGATCGACGGTGTGCTGCACGAGTTCAGCACCGTTCCCGGTGTCAAGGAAGATGTCACCGAGATCATCCTGAACATCAAGGGTCTCGTCATCTCCAGCGAGCACGACGAGCCGATCACCGCGTACCTGCGCAAGCAGGGCTCCGGCCAGGTCACCGCCGCTGACATCTCGGCTCCGGCCGGGGTCGAGGTGCACAACCCCGAGCTGGTCATCGCCACGCTGAACGACAAGGCGAAGTTCGAACTCGAACTGACCATCGAGCGTGGCCGTGGCTACGTGTCGGCCACCCAGAACCGCAACGAGTACTCAGAGGCCGGCCAGATCCCGGTCGACTCGATCTACTCGCCCGTGCTCAAGGTGACCTACCGCGTCGAGGCAACTCGTGCCGGTGAGCGTACCGACTTCGACCGCCTCGTCGTCGACGTGGAGACCAAGTCGGCGATTTCGCCTCGTGACGCCATCGCATCCGCCGGTCGCACGCTGACCGAGCTGTTCGGTCTGGCCCGCGAGCTGAACACCGCCGCTGAGGGCATCGAAATCGGCCCCGCGCCGGTCGACGCCGTGCTGTCGACCGAGCTGTCGATTCCGATCGAAGACCTCGATCTGTCGGTTCGTTCGTACAACTGCCTCAAGCGTGAAGGCATCAACAACGTCAGCGAACTGGTCGCCCTCTCGGAGACCCAGCTGATGAACATCCGCAACTTCGGTCAGAAGTCGGTGGATGAGGTCAAGGACAAGCTCGTAGAGCTGGGCCTGTCGCTCAAGGACTCGGTGCCCGGATTCGACGGCGCCCACTTCTACAGCGGCTACGACGAAGAAACCATCTAAAGCAGTCGCTCAGACTGACTTTCGACTTTTGATACTGGAGATTACCAATGCCTACGCCCACTAAGGGAGCCCGCCTCGGCGGCGGACCGGCCCACGAGCGCCTGATGCTCGCCAACCTGGCCGCGTCCCTGTTCACCCACAAGTCGATCAAGACGACCGAGACCCGTGCCAAGCGCCTGCGTCCGGTCGCCGAGCGACTGATCACGTTCGCGAAGAAGGGCGACCTGCACGCTCGTCGTCGCGTCCTCGCCACCATCGGCGACAAGACCGTCGTGCACGAGCTCTTCACCGAGATCGCGCCGCAGGTTGCACTTCGCGAGGGCGGCTACACCCGCATCACGAAGCTCGGCTTCCGCAAGGGCGACAACGCCTCGATGGTCCAGATGGAGCTCGTCCTCGAGCCGCTGACCCCGAAGGTCAAGAAGTCCTCCTCCGCCAAGGCCGCGAAGCCTGTCGCTGAAGAGGCTGCACCGGTTGAGGTCGTTGAAGCCGACGCCGCACCGGTCGAGGTCGTTGAGGCTGACGCCGCGGCAGAGGCCGACGTCGCTGCCCCGGCCGACGCTGAGGAAGCCAAGTAAGCACGAGTCCCACGCTTGCCTGAAAGGGGTTCGACTTCGGTCGGGCCCCTTTTTCCATGCCCGGAGGCTCGTGCTCGAGGCCGGCTACTCGCCGAGGCGGTAGACGTCGAGGGGGCCGCGCGGCGGGTGCGTGGCGAGGAGCCGGATCGCCGTCGAGATCGTGTCGGCGTAGATCTGCCCGCCGGTCGGGCCCGGGTGGATGTTGTCTTCGGCGAGCACGTCGGAGTGCGCAGCGATCGCGTCGTGCCAGTCGGCCAGTTCCACGAGCGGATACTCGACGGAGAAATCGGCCAGGGCGGCGTTGACGCCGGCAGTCCAGTCACGCTCCGCGAAGGCGTTGACCATGATCAACTGTCGATTCGGTCCGGTCACGGCCTGGATAGCGGCAAGCTCGTCCTCGTCGATCGGCCCGTTCGTGCCGAGGCCGACGACGACGACCGAGCGTAGGGCGCCGGCCTGGTCGAGGGCGGCGAGGATGCCGGGGGCGGAGCGCATGCCCCGGTTCACCGCGGCATCGATCGAGATCCCCGGGAAGCTGGTCTGGAGCTCGGGGGCGGATGCCAGCATCACCGAGTCGCCCACCGCGGTGATCATGCTGCCGCCGGGCAGTGGCCGGTGGCTGGAGTCTGCGGAGCGCCTGGCGGCGACCTTGGCGGCCGCGGCCGCGGCATCCATTGCCTTCTGCCCGCGGTCGATCTCCTGCTGCGCGCTGGTCTCGCGGGGCGCGGTGACCAGCGCCGACGCCGTGCCTCCCACGACGAGCAACACGGCGACCATGCCGACGGCGACGAGTGCGCGGCGCGGTACCGAGCCGGACGCCGCGGCGGACAGCCGACGGATGCCGGCCCGCACCCCCGAGGCCCGTACGGGTCGCTCGAGCCACCGGTACGACGTCGCCGCTGCCGAGAGGGTGAGCGCTCCGGCAACGATCCCCGCGGCGAGCCCGGCCGGCACCACCGCCAGCCCATCGGGCCCGGCGGCCGCGGGCCAGGCCACCTGCACGAGAACGAGCACGGGCCAGTGCCAGAGGTAGATGCCGTACGACCGCTCGCCGAGGTAGCGCAGGGGAGCCACGTCGAGGGACCGTCCGAACCGGCGCCCGCGAACGGCAGCCCAGATGACGACCGCACTGAGCAGGCTGACCGCGACCAGTCCGCCGCGATAGGTCGCCGCGCCGGTCGCGGGCAGCGCCCAGGCCGCGGCGAGGAGCCCCGCGAAGGCGGCCAGTCCCAGCCAGGGCCGGGCCCGGCCGAGCACCGCCCGGAGCCGGGGGAGTGGCATCGCGCGTGCGCCGGGGGCGAGCAGGAGCGCGAGGGCTGCACCCGCGAAGAGACCGAAGCTGTGAGTGTCCGAGCCGTAGTACACCCGGGTCGGGTCGCTCCCCGGGTGGTAGAGCACCGCCATCCACAGCATGGCGGCCACGGCGAGCCCGCCGACCAGGGCCACTCGGCGCCAGGGGCAGCGGATCAGCAGCACGGCGAAGAGCACGAACGGCCAGACCAGGTAGAACTGCTCCTCCACCGCGAGCGACCACAGGTTGCGGAACAGTTCGGGCTGGGCAGTGTCGAAGTAGCTCGTCGACCCGGCGATCGACACCCAGTTGTAGCCGAAGGTCAGCGCGCCGAGCACCTGCCAGCCGAGCCCGACCAGCACGTCCCCGCCGATGAGCCAGGCGGCGGTGCAGCCCACCAGGACCAGGGGGACCAACGGCGGCAGGAGGCGCAGGGCCCGCCGCTGCCAGAATCGGCCGAGGGCGAACCTGCCCGTGCGCCGGTGCTCGGCGATCAGGAGCCCGGTGATCAGGAAACCGCTGATCACGAAGAAGACGTCGACGCCGACGAACCCGCCGGGCAATGCGGCCGGGAAGAAGTGATAGACCGCGACCAGGGTGACCGCTATCCCGCGCAGTCCGTCCAGCCCGGCGAGGCGCTTCGGCATGGTGCCCACGGAGTCCGGGCGGGTGACTGTGGGGTTGGGGCGACTGGGATTCATGGCGGGCGGACGCTGTCCGGGTTCAACGATAACCCGGCCCGGCCCATACACTTACCTCCGTGATTCTTCCCCCGGTGTTCGACGAGACCCCTCCGCCGGAGACCACCCGGATCAGGCTCGACATCGCCTACGACGGCACCGGCATGTCCGGGTGGGCCACCCAGCCGGGCCTGCGCACCGTGCAGGGCCAGATCGAGGCGGGGCTCGCCGGCATCCTGCACAGCCACCCGCCGACCCCGGTCCTGACCGTCGCGGGAAGAACGGATGCCGGGGTGCACGCCGCCGGGCAGGTCGCGCACTTCGACCTGAACGCCGAGCAGGCGGACAGCCTCGTGCGCGTCAGCCGGGGCAAGGGGCGCCCGCCGACGCCGCTCGCGGTGATGGTGCAGCGGCGGCTGAGCGGCATCCTCGTCACCCAGCCCGAGATCGTGCTCAAGTCCTCGACCATCGCCCCGCCCGGCTTCGATGCGCGCTTCTCACCCCTGTGGCGGCGGTACGAGTATCGGATCGCGGATTCCGTGCTCGGCCACGACCCGCTGCAACGGTTCCGCACCACGTGGCACGGGTTCCGGCTCGATGTGGACAAGATGGCGGAAGCCGCGGCGACGCTGATCGGCCTGCACGACTTCGCCACCTACTGCAAGCCGCGCCCAGGCGCGACGACCATCCGCACCCTGCAGGAGTTCCACTGGCGACGGGACCCGGACGGCGTGCTCGTCGCATCCGTGCAGGCGGACGCCTTCTGCCACAGCATGGTGCGGGCCCTGGTCGGAGCCTGCGTCGCCGTCGGCGAGGGCCGGCTGGCCGGGGACCGGCTGGTCGACCTGCGGATCGAGCGGGCCAGGACCAGCGAATTCAAGGTGATGCCGCCCCAGGGGCTGACCCTGATGGAGGTCGCCTACCCTGCCGACGAGCAGCTGGCGGCCCGGGCCCGGGAGACCAGGGCGCGCCGCGAACTCATCGACGACACGGAATAACGGAATAGGCCCTGTCCGACGACGGGGAATTGCGCTCCGGTGTTCGGGGACACTACTATTGACCTTTGGTGTCTGTGCGTTGCAGCCAGGCACACGAACGTGAGCCCTCCATCGATCGTGTTCCCAGATTTGGAACACACCCGGAGCGGGATTCACGAACACCTCCGTTCGAACAAGAAAGCAGCTCAATAGTGACGCGCACTTACACTCCCAAGGCAAGCGAAGTCCAGCACGACTGGGTCGTCATCGACGCCACAGACATCGTTCTCGGTCGTCTTGCCAGCCACGCCGCCGTTCTCCTTCGTGGAAAGCACAAGGCAACGTTCTCTCCCCACATGGACATGGGCGATTTCGTCATCATCATCAACGCCGAGAAGATCGCCCTCACCGGCAAGAAGCTCGACCTGAAGATGGCGTACCGCCACTCCGGTTACCCGGGCGGCCTCACGGCCACCAACTACTCGGAGATGCTCGAGAAGCACCCGACCCGTGCAGTGGAAAAGGCCATCCGTGGCATGCTGCCGAAGAACACGCTCGGCCGCGCCCAGCTGGCCAAGCTGAAGGTCTACGCCGGTCCGAAGCACCCGCACGCTGCCCAGCAGCCGAAGCCGTACACCCTCTCCCAGGTCGCTCAGTAGCGCCGGCCACCAGACTTCTCGACTCTAAGAAAAAGGATTCACTACATCGTGGCGAAGATCGCAGACCAGATTGACCAGGCTCCGGAGAGCTACTCGACCGAGACTCCCGCCGAAACCGTAACCAAGGCGCCCCGCGCCATCCTCAACGTTCCCGGCGCAGCCGTGGGACGTCGCAAGCAGGCCATCGCCCGCGTGCGCATCGTTCCCGGCTCGGGCACCATCACGGTGAACGGCCGCGAATTCGGGGACTACTTCCCGAACAAGCTGCACCAGCAGCTGATCAACGACCCGTTCAAGGTGCTCGACCTTCTCGGCAGCTACGACGTCATCGCCCGCATCACCGGTGGTGGCCCGTCCGGCCAGGCCGGCGCCCTGCGTCTCGGCATCGCGCGTTCGCTCAACCAGATCGACGAAGAGAACAACCGCGCCATCCTCAAGAAGGCCGGATTCCTCAACCGTGACGCTCGCGTCAAGGAGCGCAAGAAGGCCGGACTCAAGAAGGCCCGTAAGGCGCCTCAGTTCTCCAAGCGCTAAGTCGATAGTCGGTACCGTAGATGCCTCGACTATTCGGTACCGACGGTGTTCGGGGCCTGGCCAACCGTGATCTCACGGCCGGCCTGGCCCTGTCACTCGCTCAGGCCAGTGCGGCGGTCCTCACGCAGGGCCGTCGCGCTGGACTGCGCCTCGCGGAAGGCCGCCGCCCCGTAGCGGTCTTGGCCCGAGACCCCCGCATTTCCGGCGAGTTCATTTCCGCCGCCGTCGCCGCCGGTCTGGCCAGCTCCGGCGTGGATGTCCTCGACGCCGGTGTCATCCCGACGCCCGCTGCCGCGTTCCTGATCGCCGACATCGGCGCTGACTTCGGCGTGATGATCTCCGCCTCGCACAACCCTGCCCCCGACAACGGCATCAAGATCTTCGCCTTCGGCGGAACCAAGCTTCCCGACGACGTCGAGGACCGCATCGAGGAACACCTCGAGGGACCCAACCTCACGCCCATCGGCGGCGACGTCGGTCGCATCCGCCGGTTCGCCGACGCCGAAGACCGCTACGTCGTGCACCTGCTCAGCACGCTGCCGAACCGCCTCGACGGCCTCCACGTCGTTCTGGACTGCGCCCACGGCGCCGCGGCCGGCGTCTCGCCGCAGGTCTTCACGGATGCCGGCGCGCGTCTGACCGTGATCGGCGCGGACCCCGACGGCCTCAACATCAACGATGGCGTCGGCTCGACCCACCTCGACAACCTCGCCGCCGCCGTGCTCGCCAACGGAGCAGACATCGGCATCGCCCATGACGGCGACGCCGACCGATGCCTCGCGGTGGACCGCGACGGCAACATCGTCGACGGCGACCAGATCATGGCGATCCTCGCGGTCTCCATGGCCGAACGCGGCGTGCTCAAGGACCGCACCCTCGTCGCCACGGTGATGAGCAACCTCGGACTGCGCAAGGCCATGGCCGCCAACGACATCCGCATGATCGAGACCAAGGTCGGCGACCGGTACGTACTCGAAGCGCTCAATGAACACGGTCTCTCCCTCGGTGGCGAACAGTCCGGCCACGTGATCATGACCGAATTCGCCACGACCGGTGACGGAATCCTCACCGGACTACACCTCGTGGCCGAGATGGCCCGCACCGGCAAGACACTCGCCGAACTGGCATCCGTGATGACGGTCTACCCGCAGATCCTGGTGAACGTGCGCGGCGTCAACCACCACGCGCTCGGGCACGACGACACCATCGCCTCCGCGGTGCTCGCGGCCGAGTCCGAACTCGGTGAGACCGGGCGGGTTCTGCTGCGCCCGTCGGGCACCGAACCGATGGTGCGCGTCATGGTCGAGGCCGCCGACCAGGCAACCGCCGACCGGCTGGCCCACGCCCTGGCCGGCGTCGTGCGGGAGTGCCTCGCCCTCTAGCCGCAGAGTCCAGGCCCGGACGCGCGTCGAGATCAACCCTTTCGGTCGAGACCGACCGGCGTGCGAGTCGGTCTCGACCGAAAAGGTCGAACTCGGCGGGAAGCGCGAGGGCGCCTGGTCACACCTTGCGCAGGAGCACCTTCGAGACGGCGTGGTTGGGATCCTTGCGCAGCACGAGAGTCGCCCGTGACCTGGTCGGGCGGATGTTCTGCACGAGGTTGGGCTCGTTGATCTCGGTCCAGATCGACCGGGCCCGACTGCGCGCCTCCGCCTCGGTCAGGGTGGAGAAACGGTGGAAGTACGACTTCGGGTTCGTGAACGCTCCCCGCTGGAGCTTGAGGAAGCGTTCCTCGTACCAGCGGGCGATGTCCTGGGTGCGGGCGTCGACGAACACGGTGAAGTCGAACAGGTCGCTGACCGACAGCCCGTGGCCCGGCCCGGGAGGCTGGAGCACATTGAGTCCCTCGACGATCAGGATGTCGGGCTGGCGGACCACGATCTGGGCGTCAGGGACGATGTCATAGCTCAGGTGCGAGTAGAAGGGCGCCCGCACCTCGGCCGCGCCGCTCTTGATCGCGGACACGAAGCGGAGCAGAGCGCGCCGGTCGTACGATTCAGGGAATCCCTTGCGGTCCATCAGGCCGCGCCGGCCCAGTTCGGCGTTGGGGAAGAGAAAACCGTCGGTGGTCACGAGTTCCACCCGGGGGGTGTCCTCCCAACGGGCGAGGAGCTCCCGCAGCAGGCGGGCGATGGTGGACTTGCCGACCGCGACGGATCCGGCCACACCGATCACGAACGGCGTGCGCTGCGCCCGCTCGCCGAGGAAGTCGCTGGTGGCCCGGTGCAGTTGCCTGGCCCCCGCGGCGTAGAGGTTGAGCAGCCGGCTCAGGGGGAGGTAGACATCCGTCACCTCACTGAGGTCGAGCGGTTCGCCGAGGCCCCGCAACTGCACGATCTCGGTCTCCCGCAGCGGCAGCATCGTCGTGGGAGCGAGAGCGGCCCAGTCGGCCCGGTCCAGCTCGACGAACGGGGTACCGTGGCCGTTCTTCCAGGGGCTCGCAACCGGATCGGACATTTCCCCAAGCTTAGTCCGACTAAAATCGGGTCCATGTGCGGAATCGTGGGATACGTCGGAGAAGATAAAAGCGTCGAGGTTCTGATGGGAGGGCTGCGCCGGCTGGAGTACCGAGGGTACGACTCGGCGGGCATCGCCGTCATCGACGCCGACGGCGTGCTCAACACCGCCAAGCGCGCCGGCAAGCTGGCTGTCCTGGCGGCCGCGCTCGATGCAAGCCCGATCAACAACGGTCGCACCGGCATCGGTCACACCCGCTGGGCCACCCACGGCGCCCCGACCGACGCCAACGCGCACCCTCACCTGGGCGACAACGGTAAGCTCGCCCTGATCCACAACGGCATCATCGAGAACTTCGCCGTCCTCAAGGACGAGCTCGTGGCCGAAGGCTTCGACTTCGAGAGCGAGACCGACACCGAGGTCGCCGCCGTGCTGCTCGGCCGCGAATACCAGCGCATCGGCGACCTCAGCGAGGCCTTCCGATCGGTCGTCTCCCGCCTCGACGGGGCCTTCACCCTCCTCGCCGTGCACCAGGACCAGCCCGGAGTGGTCGTGGGCGCCCGCCGCAACTCCCCGCTCGTGATCGGGCTCGGCGACGGGGAGAACTTCCTCGGCTCCGACGTCGCCGCCTTCGTCGAGTACACCCGCCGGGCCGTGGCCGTCGGCCAGGACCAGATCGTCACGATCACCCCCGACCTGGTCACCATCACCGACTTCGACGGCACCCCGGTCGAGATCGAGGAGTTCGACATCGCCTGGGACGCGTCGGCGGCCGAAAAGGGCGGCTGGTCCAGCTTCATGGCCAAGGAGGTCTCCGAGCAGCCGGATGCCGTGGCCAACACCCTCCGCGGGCGCATCCACGAAGGCCAGGCCGTCGTGCCCGAGCTGACCGGTTTCGGCGATGACGTGCTCGCCGGCATCCGCCGGATCATCATTGTCGCCTGCGGCACCGCGGCCAACGCCGGCTACGTCGCCAAGTATGCGATCGAGAAGTGGACCAGGGTTCCGGTCGATGTGGAACTCAGCCACGAGTTCCGCTACCGCGACCCGGTGCTCAGCCCGGAGACCCTGGTCATTTCGATCAGCCAGTCCGGCGAGACCATGGACACGCTGATGGCGGTCAAGTACGCCCGCGAGGGCGGCGCGAGGGCCATCTCCATCTGCAACACCCAGGGTGCGACCATCCCGCGCGAATCCGACGCCGTGATCTACACGCACGCCGGCCCTGAGGTTGCCGTCGCGTCGACGAAGGGCTTCACCGCCCAGATCGCGGCCCTCTACCTCTTCGGACTGCACCTGGCCCGCGTGCGCGGCAGCCTCAGCGCCGCCGAGTCGGCCGAACAGGTCCTCGAGCTGCAGGCCATCCCCGAGAAGATCGCCACCACCCTGCTCCAGGAATCCACCGTGCACGAGCTGGCCGGCTGGATGGCGGACACCCGCGCGGTGCTGTTCCTCGGCCGCCACGTGGGCTTCCCGATCGCGTTGGAAGGCGCGCTCAAGCTCAAGGAGCTGGCCTACATCCACGCGGAGGGTTTCGCCGCCGGAGAGCTCAAGCACGGCCCGATCGCCCTGATCGAACCCGGCCAGCCGGTGTTCGTGATCGTGCCGAGCCCCCGCGGGTCGGCGCACCTGCACCCGAAGGTCGTCTCCAACATCCAGGAGATCCGCGCCCGCGGTGCCCGGATCATCGCCATCGCCGAAGAGGGCGACGTGGCGGTGCTTCCCTATGCGGACACCGTCATTCGGATCCCGCTCGCCGCGCCGCTGTTCGAGCCGCTCCTGGCCGTGGTGCCGTTGCAGATCTTCGCGATGGAGCTGGCCACCGTCAAGGGCCTCGACGTCGACCAGCCGCGCAACCTGGCGAAGTCCGTCACGGTCGAGTAGCGGTCGTCGGGAACGGAATGGGCGAGGTCGCCGCATGATTCGAGGCATCGGGGTCGACATCGTCGACCTCGCACGCTTCGAACGCCAGGTTCTGCGCACCCCCGGGCTCGTGCCGCGGCTGTTCACGCCCGCCGAACGAGAACTGCCGGTGCATTCGCTGGCCGCCCGGTTCGCCGCCAAGGAGGCCCTGATCAAGGCGCTCGGGGACAGCGCGGGGGCAACCTGGCAGGAGATGGAAGTCATCGCCGACGAACACGGCAACCCCGGCTTCCAGCTCTCCGGCGGAGTGGCCGAGGCGTTGCGGGCGAGGAAGATCGACACCGTGCACCTGACGTTGACGCACGATGCCGGCGTGGCTTGCGCCTTCGTGGTCGCCGAGAGCACCTCATGACGGGCGTCCGCTCGTGACGGGTTTCAGGGAGGCGGTCGTCGATCTCGGCGCCATCGCGGCGAACGTCGCCCACCTGCGCACAGTGATCGGCACTCCGCACCTGATGGCGGTGGTGAAGGCGAACGCCTATGGCCATGGCGCGTTGCCGGTGGCCCGCACGGCGCTCGCCGCCGGCGCGGACTGGCTCGGGGTCGCCGACGTCGAGGAGGCGCTCCAGTTGCGCGCCGGCGGGATCGACGCGCCCATCCTGGCCTGGCTGCACGACCCTGACGTCGACTTCGGGGCGGCGATCAGCCAGGACATCGACCTCGGCCTGTCGTCGGCACGCCAACTGCGGCAGGCGGCGGATGCCGCGGCAACCCTCGGCCGCACTGCCTCGGTGCAGTTCAAACTCGAGACCGGGCTCAACCGCAACGGCGTGCACGAACCGGACTGGGCCGACGTGTTCGCGCTGGCCGCCGGGTTCGAGCGGGCCGGACTGCTCCGCGTGCGGGGGCTCTTCAGCCATCTCTCGAACGCGTCCCCCGCCGACGACACGGATGCGGTCGGCCGGTTCGAGCGCGGCGTTCGGCTGGCCGCCGACGCCGGACTGACCCCGAACCTGATCCACCTGGCTTCGACGGCCGCCGCGCTCCGGCTGCCGGCAGCGCGGTTCTCGATGGTGCGGATCGGAATCGGCCTGTACGGGTTGTCGCCGTTCGACGACCAGGACTCGCACGACCTCGGCCTCGTCCCCGCGATGACCTTGCGCGGGCGGGTCGCCGCCGTGCGCCGGGTCGCCGCCGGCGCCGGGGTGTCCTACGACTACCTCTGGCGGGCGCCCGAAGACGGCAACCTCGCCCTCGTCCCTCTCGGCTATGCCGACGGGGTGCCCCGGCAGGCGTCCGGGGCCGCGGCCGTGCGGATCGGCGGCCGCACGCATCCGATCGTCGGCCGGATCGCGATGGACCAGTTCGTGGTGAGCGTCGGCCAGGTCGACGTCGCCGTCGGCGACGAGGTGGTGCTGTTCGGCGATCCCGCGACCGGCGCGCCGAGCGCCACCGACTGGGCGGACGCCGCCGGCACCATCAACTATGAGATCGTGACCCGGATCGGGCACCGCGTTCCGCGCAGCTACCGGCAGCCGGGAGAGGCTGCTCAGTCCGGCACGGAGGGTTGATCGGTCTCATGCGCACCGTGATCCCCGACGCCGACGCCATGCACGATTTCGGCGCCGCCCTCGCCGGCCGGCTGCGGGCCGGCGACCTGGTCGTGCTCACCGGGCCGCTCGGCGCCGGGAAGACCACGTTCACACGCGGCCTGGGCGTCGGCCTGCGGGTTCGCGGCTCCGTCACCAGCCCCACCTTCGTGCTCGCCCGCACGCATCCCAGCACGATCGGCGGTCCGCCCCTCGTGCACGTCGACGCCTATCGCCTGGCCAGCGCCGTCGAACTCGACGACCTCGACATTGATTTCCCGAACTCGGTCGTCGTCGTCGAATGGGGCCGCGGCATGCTCGACGGCATCACCGAATCGTGGCTGGACATCGAGATCGAGCGCCCGCTCGGGGCGTCGCAGGCCGCGCCGGCCGGCCCCGACGACGACGGGCTCGACGACGACGGCCTCGACCTCGACGAGCCCCGCACGGTAACGATCACGGCCCACGGTCCGCGCTGGGCGGGCGTCGCCGGCTTCGACCCCGCCGCCGACGAGGCCGGGCACGCGCGGCTCAGCGAATAGGCTGGTGAGGTGCTTCTCGCCATCGATACCTCCGCCGGCACGAGTGTCGCCGTCGTCGACCTCGAGCGCGGCATCCTCGCCGAACTCGGCACCGACGACACCATGCGCCACGCCGAGGTGGTCGGCCGGCTGATCAGAGACTGCCTCGCCGCCGCCGGCGTCACCGTCGGCGACCTCTCCGCGGTCGTCGGGGGAATGGGCCCCGGCCCGTTCACCGGGCTGCGGGTCGGAATCGCCGCCGCACGTGTCTTCGCTCTCGGCGCCGGCAAACCGTTCGTGCCGATCGTCAGCCACGACGCCATCGCCTTCGGCCGGTACCGGGCCGGCCACGCCGGCGGCCTCGTCGTGGTCACCGACGCGCGACGCCGGGAGGTGAACTGGTCCGCCTACAGCGGGGCGGATGCCGTCGGCCTGCCGGTCCGCATCGACCCGCCCGGGGTGGCGAAGCCGGCCGTGCTGCAGGAGCCCGACTGGGCCCACGCGGGGTTGCCCCGTTTCGACGCGGCGACGGTGTCCGCCGGCGAGCTGGGGCTGGTCGCCGAGCTCAGCTGGGCCCACCAGCGCGCCTTCGCCGCCGACGAAGCGCTCTACCTGCGGTCGCCGGACGTCACCATGTCCAACGGCCCCAAACGGGTGAGCTGACGTGACCTGGCAACTGCGGCGCGCCACCCGCGACGACGTCGACGCCATCATGGCGCTCGAAACCCGCATCTTCGAGAATGACGCCTGGTCGAGAGAAGCGATGGCCAGGGACGTCACCGACCCGGACTGCTACTACCTCGTCGCCTTCCCGCCCGACGCTCCCACCCAGATCGACGCCTACGCCGGCCTGCGGGCACCCCGCGGGGCGACCGAGGGCGACATCCAGACGATTGCGGTCACCGAGGAAGCCAGGGGGCACGGCCTCGGGCGCACGCTCGTCCAGTCCCTGCTCGTCGAGGCCCGCAAGCGCGGCGCCCGCGAGGTCTTCCTCGAGGTGCGCGCCGACAACCCGGGGGCCCAGCGGGTCTACCGGCGGCTCGGCTTCGAAGAGCTCGGCGTGCGCCGCGGCTACTACCAGCCCGACAATGTCGACGCCCTGGTGATGCGGGTGCGGTTGACGGACCCGGAGATGGCCCCGACCGCGTCGGAACCCGAACGCCCGGAGGCGACCGAATGAACCGCACGAACCCGCTGGTGCTCGGGATCGAGACCTCCTGCGACGAGACCGGGATCGGAATCGTGCGCGGTACCAGCCTGCTCTCCAACACGATCGCGTCGTCGATGGACGAACACGCCCGCTACGGGGGCGTCGTGCCGGAGGTCGCCGCCCGAGCCCACCTCGAGGAGCTCGTGCCGGCGATCCGCGCAGCAACCGCCGAGGCAGGCATCAGCCTCTCCGAGATCGACGCTGTCGCCGTCACCTGCGGCCCCGGGCTTTCCGGAGCGCTCATGGTCGGAGTCGGGGCGGCGAAGGCCCTGGCGATTTCGCTCGGCAAACCGATCTACGCGGTCAACCATCTGGTCGGTCACGTCGGGGCCGACCTGCTGCGCATCGACGACGACCGGACCGATGCGCCGCTCGAGTACCCGACAATCGCGCTCCTCGTCTCTGGCGGACATACGTCCCTGCTGCTCGTGCGCGACCTCGTCTCCGATGTCGAACTCCTCGGTGAGACCATCGACGACGCGGCAGGGGAGGCGTTCGACAAGGTCGCCCGCATCCTGGGCCTGCCCTACCCCGGCGGTCCGCAGATCGACCGGGCCGCGCTGGAAGGAAACCCCGCGGCCATCCGGTTCCCACGCGGCCTCAGCCGGACCAAGGACATGGCCAGGCACCGCTACGACTTCTCCTTCTCCGGGCTGAAGACCTCGGTGGCCCGGTGGGTCGAGCAGCGGCAGGATGCGGGCGAACCCGTGCCGATCGCCGATGTGGCGGCCAGCTTCCGCGAGTCCGTCGTCGACATCCTGCTGACCAAGGCCGTGGCCGCCTGTGTCGACTTCGAGGTTCCGCGGTTGCTGCTCGGCGGCGGCGTGATCGCCAACGCCCGGTTGCGCCAGGTGGCCGTGGAGCGCACGGATGCCGCCGGCATCGCCCTCCGCATCCCGCCCCTGTCGCTGTGCACCGACAACGGCGCCATGATCGCCGCCCTCGGCGCTCAGCTGATCATGGCCGGACACGAGCCCTCGTCGCTCGAGTTCGGGGCGGACTCGACGCTGCCGGTCTCGGAGATTCAGGTCTGAAACCCCGTCTCATCCGAGGTTCCTTGCCGGAAGGGATATTCTGTGCAAGTGGGACCCTGTTCGTCACACACGTTGACACCTCGCGGCCCGCGCTGCCACTATGGCACCGCCACACGACCCACTTCCTGAAGGAGCGCATGACATGACCGACCCGAACCTGCCGCCGGTGACCCCGCCCCCGACCAGCCAGCCGCCGATCTTCCAGCCGCCCGCAGCCCCGGCCTACGGAGCCCCGTCCGCGCCGGCCTACGGTCAGGGCGGCGCCTACGCGCAGCCTTACGCCCAGGCGCCCTCGGACAAGTACAACGTGCTGGCTATCGTCTCGCTCGTGTCGGCGTTCTTCATCTCCCTCGTCGCGATCATCACCGGGCACATCGCCCTGAGCCAGATCAAGAAGACCGGCGAAAAGGGCCGCGGCCTGGCCATCGGAGGCCTCGTGCTCGGCTATCTCGGCGTGCTGGCGACCATCATCGTCATCATCGTCTGGTTCGTTGTCATCGCCGCCGCGGTCAACGACGGCTCCATTTCCGGCTACTGATCCTCCCGCGGCGAGGCCGCGGTTCGGAATGAATGAAGTGGAAAGGAAACTGCTCATGAGCGACTCGAACACACCAGACCTCTCGGGGGTGCCGCACGTGCCGGATGTCCCGCAGGTGCCGGATGTGCCGCAGGTGCCGGATGTGCCGCAGGTGCCCGATTTTCCGAACACGTCAACCGCGCCCCCGGTCGCGCCCGCCTATGCCGCAGCCACACCCCCGCCGGGCTACGGTGCCGGCTCTGCCGCGACGCCGCCGCCCGGCTACGGTTCCGGTCCTTCCGCCCCGCCGCCCTACGGCAGCCCGCCGCCCCCGGCCTCTGGTGCGCCGTATGCTCCCTATCCGGGGCGGCCTGCCACTAAGCAGCCGATTCTCAGCATCCTGGCGCTCGTCGCCGGAATCATCGGAATCCTCGGCTCCCCGGTGGTGTTCATCCCGATCGCCGGCGGTATCTTCGGCCTGTTCATTCCCGCGGCGGCCGTCGTTCTCGGGTTCCTCGGGCGCACCAAGGAACCGAGTGCGAAGGGTTTCTGGCTGACCGGGATCATCAGCGGGGCGATCGGCGTTGCCCTGGCTCTGTTGAGCATCGTCATCTGGGCCGTCGTCTTCGCCAACATCCCGAACACCGGATACAGCTACTGAACCGCTCCATGGAGGCCGAACGCCCGGACGGGGACCAGCCCGCCCCGCCCGCCGGACGCGGTGACTTCCGGCTGGACCTCACGCGACCGCGCGGAACCGTCGACGGCGAACTGGATTACGAGTCGACCGTCACGGCCCCCACCGAGTGGGTCCCGTACGTCTACACCGACACCGAGCTGCAATCGCGCGAGGGTGGGCGCGGGCTCTCGGTCGCAGCGCTCACATTCGGACTGGCCGGACTGCTCGTCGCCCTGTTCGGCGTCTGGGGCGCGCCGCTCTCGCTGGCGGCCGTCGTGCTGGCGATCATGGCGCGCCGGTCCGAACGCCTCGGCGGCGCACTGTGGGCCTGGGGGCTGGTCTCCGGTCTCGCCGGCCTGGCCATCGTGATGGGCTGGTGCGTGATCATCAGCCAGGCTCTGGGCCGGATCGCGTACTGACGATCGCCTACCGGCTCCGGGCCGCCGAACAGCCTCGGCCGGCTCAGGCCAGTGTGCGCACACGCTCCACGAGCAGTGCAACGCGCTGGCCGGCGGCCCGGGTGAGCACGAGCGTGCCGGACTCGGACCCCTTCAGCCGCAGGCGGATGCGCAGCGTGGCCGGGTCGACGTCCACGCCGCGTTTCTTGATCTCCAGTGTGCCGATCCGGCGATCCTGCAGGGCCACGCGGAGCTTCTTCTCGTCGAACGGAAGAACCTCGAGCACCCGGAAGGCCGTGGCGAACGGGGTCGGGCGCAGGGCTGCGGAGGTGAGGTAGGCGATTCCCTCGCTCAACATGAGGGCATCCTGCGAGCGGGCGAGATCGCCGATCAGCCGGGCACGGATGACCGCACCGTCGGGCTCGTAGAGATAGTCGCCGAGCACCCCCACCTCCACGTCCTCGCTGTCGGAGGGCGCGTTCAGCTCGTGGGTTCCGTCCCGGTCCAGGAGCAGGGCCGACCGGCGGATGCCCTCGCGGGCCAGGGCGCCGAACCACAGTCCCATCTCGACCAGCTTTCCGTCGACGGACACCCACTGCGCCTCCGCACCGGCCGGGATGAGGTCACGGTCGTGCCCCGGGCCGAGCTTGACGCCGATCGGCATCCGCTCGCTCAGGCCGAACACGAAATCGAGGTTGGGGGAGTAGTCCTCCGGACGGGTCAGCCGGGACGTGTTGTTGTGGCCCGCGGTGCGCCGGGCCGGGTCGAGCCAGGCCGCGTCGAAGACGGAGAGGTCGAACGTCTCGGCGTCACCGTGCGCCACCGCGGCGTTCGGGAACGGGGCAAGGTTGAAGCTGGCGACCGTCGCGGTCACCTCGTCGGTGTCCACCGCCGTCACGGCGAGGTCCATCGCCGCCATGGCCATCGCGTCGCCGCCGATCCCGCACCCGAGGTCGACGACCCGGCCCAGGGAGGCACCCACGAATCGGCCGGCGTGCAGTGCGGCCACCCGCAACCGGGTGGCCTGCTCCAGGCCTGCCTCGGTGAACAGCATCCGCCCGGCGAACTCGCCGAACTTGGGCACGGCGCGTGCGCGCAGCCGGGACTGGTTCAGCACGGCGGTGACCAGGCCGGGGGCGTGGCCGGCCTTGCGGAGGTCGCTCACCATCCGCACGACGTCGCCCGTCGGGTCATAGGGCGGCAGGGAGTCCAGCAGGCGCAAGCCGTCCGGCGATAACAGCTCGACGAGCTCTGAGCGATCCATCCCGCAAACTTACCAACCATGCGCGCATCTGGCACTCACGTTGCGTGAGTGCCAGATGCGCCCTAAACTCGAGCTAGCACTCTCGCTGTGAGTCTGCCAACCAAGTCTTAGCTAAGAAAGAGGTCAACCGTGTCGGTCTCCATCAAGCCGCTCGAGGATCGCATCGTCATCAAGCAGGTCGACGCAGAGCAGACCACCGCATCAGGTCTGGTCATTCCTGACACCGCCAAGGAAAAGCCCCAGGAGGGCGAAGTCGTCGCCGTCGGCCCCGGCCGCATCGACGACAACGGCAACCGCATCCCGCTCGACGTCGCCGTCGGCGACAAGGTGATCTACTCCAAGTACGGCGGAACCGAGGTCAAGTTCGGTGGCGAGGATCTCCTCGTGCTGTCGGCCCGCGACGTACTCGCGGTCGTCGTCCGCTAGTCAGACGCACCACGCAGCAAGTCCCGGACGGCCATGGCCGTCCGGGATTTGTCGTTTCCGGGGCCGTCCCGGAGGATGGGCAGACCATGGACACCCACATCGCAGCAGGACGCCCGCAGCGGAGCGCGCACAGCACCGGGCTGATCTACGCGGTCCTCGCCTACGGACTCTGGGGGATGCTGCCGCTGTACTTCCTCCTGCTCGCCCCCACCGGAGCATTCGAGGTCGTCGCGTGGCGGGTGCTGTTCTCCCTCGTGTTCTGCGTTTTGCTGATCACGGTCACGAAGAAGTGGGGTCAGTTCCTTGCGGTCCTGCGCCGCCCGCGGATCGTCTGGACGATGGGCCTGGCCGGCATCCTGATCTTCGTCAACTGGCAGACCTACGTCTTCGGAACCCTGTCCGGCCATGTGGTCGAGGCCGCGCTCGGCTATTTCATCAACCCGATCGTGACCGTGCTGCTCGGCGTCGTGGTGCTGCACGAGAGGCTCCGGGCGCTGCAATGGATGGCCATGGGCATCAGCCTCGCCGCCGTGGTCGTGCTCACCGTCGGCTACGGCTCACTGCCCTGGATCTCCCTTGTGCTCGCGTTCTCATTCGGCTTCTACGGGCTGATCAAGAAACGCGTCGGCCACAGCGTCGACGCCCTGGCCGGGCTCACCCTGGAAACCATCTGGCTCGCCCCGATCGCGATCGTGCAATTGATCGTCGTCGGTGCCGTCTCCGGACTCACCTTCGGCGCCATCTCGCCGTGGCACACGGTCGGTCTCCTCACCACCGGCGTCGTCACGGCCGTGCCGCTGCTCTTCTTCGCCGCCGCGGCCCGGCGTCTCCCGCTCACCTACCTGGGGCTGATCCAGTTCATCGCGCCCATCCTGCAATTCCTGGTCGGGGTGTTCATCCTGCACGAACCGATGCCGCCGGAACGCTGGGTCGGTTTCGGCCTGGTCTGGGTGGCGCTGGTCATCCTGACCACGGACATGGTCGTCAGCGGGCGCGCACCGCGGCGAGCGTCCCTCGAGCCGGCCTGACCCGCGTTACGCTCGGGGCATTCGTGAAAGGAATCCGGATGCCCCGCCGCTGCATTGCCGCATCGCTCATGTTCGCCGGGCTGCTCCTGGTCGCCGTCACGGGCTGCGCGCCGACGACCGTGGCCGCCCCGGCCACGGCGCCGCCCGGCGTCGCGCCGCGGGTGGCGGCATCCGGTGACGGGACGCTGCTGCTGGGCTCACTCTTCCCGATGACGGGGTATGCCGCCGCCTCCGGGGCAGCCCAGGTCGCCGGCGCCGAGCTGGCTGCCCGGGAGATCTCCGAACAGGGCCTCGTGCTCGGCCACCCCGTCGTGATCGTGCACCGGGACTCCGTCCGCGACGCGCCGGGAGCGGTGGCCGATCTTCTGGCCCGCGGCGTCGACGCCGTGCTCTGGGACGCGACCAGCCCGGTGCCGCCGGAGGTCGCATCCGCCCTTGCCGCCGTCCGGGTCGCGCTGGTCCCCCTCGCCGAATTCGCGAACGGGGGCACCCCGCTCGCCGCCGGCGATGAGTTCGCGGCGCGCCTGGGCACCATGGACCCCGGGATGGAGGAAACGGCCGGCGGAGGCGAGGCCTACGACGGCGTGATCCTCACGGCGCTGGCAGCGGTGCAGGCCGGCGACGACGGCGGGCCGTCGATCGCAGCGGCCCTCGACCGGGTGAGTTCGGGCCCTACGGTCTGCGGCTCCTGGGGAGAATGTGCGGCTGCGCTGGCCGAGACGCAACAGATCGCCTATGAGGGTGTCACCGGCCGCCGATCGTAACGATTTGGGTCGCGTTACACGGATGTAACCCGGTTGTCTTGTTTCGCGCGATTCCTGTCAATAATGTGACAGCACGGCGGTCAATCGATCGCCGTGACCTTTCACTTCCTATTCCCAAGGAGCAACATGAGCGTATTCGCGAAGGCCTCGGCCTCCCGCTCAGTCCGGGCAGTCATCACCGGCGTCGCCATGGTCGGCGTCAGCGCACTTCTGCTCACCGGATGCAGCAGCAATTCCGCTGCCCCGACTGCATCGGAGACGCCCGCTGCGAGTGGAGACGCGAAGGCCATCAAGGCCGGCGACCGCAACCTCACCCTCAAGATCGGCACGATCCTTCCCCAGAGTGGCGCTCTCGCCTTCCTCGGCCCGCCCGAAGAAGCCGGTGTCGCACTCGCCGTCAAGGACATCAACGACGCGAAGCTCGGGCTCACCATCGATCCCGTCTACCGCGACTCGGGTGACACCACGACCGACACCGCCACCGTGTCGGTGACCGACCTCCTGTCCCAGGACGTCTCGGCCATCATTGGCGCCGCCTCGTCGGGCGTCTCCAAGACCGTGATCGACCAGATCACCGGCGCCGGCGTCGTGCAGTTCTCCCCGGCCAACACCTCGGCGGACTTCACGAAGTACGACGACAAGGGCCTGTACTGGCGCACCGCGCCGTCCGACCTGCTCCAGGGCGAGGTGCTCGGCAACCAGATCGCCGAGGACGGGAACAGCACCCTTGGGCTGATCGTGCTCAACGACTCCTACGGCACCGGCCTGGCCGACTCCACGACGAAGGCGTTCGAAGCCGCCGGTGGCAAGGTCGTCGCCAAGTCGCTGTTCAACGAGGGCGACTCCAACTTCGCCGCCCAGATCTCCGAGGTGACCGCCGCCAAGCCGGATGCGATCGCCCTGATCACGTTCGACCAGGCCAAGGTCATCACGCCCGCGCTCGTCGGCTCCGGTTACCCGGGCGGCAAGCTCTACTTCGTCGACGGCAACCTGTCCGACTACAGCAAGGACTTCGCGCCCGGTCTCATCACCGGCGCGAAGGGCACGCTGCCCGGACTCGACGTCGGAACGCTGGGTGACTTCACCACGCGCCTGAAGGAGATCGACCCGACCCTGACCGACTTCAGCTACGCGGCCGAGTCCTACGACGCCGTCGTGCTGATCGCGCTCGCCGCCTACGCTGCGAACGACGTCAAGGGCACGTCCATCGCCGACTACCTCCGCCAGGTCTCGGGCGGCACGGGCGACGGCACCAAGGTCACCGACTTCAAGACGGCCGCCAAGGCCCTCGCGAAGGGTGAGCAGGTCAACTACGACGGCTTCTCCGGCCCGGTCACGTTCGATGAGAACGGCGACCCGACCGAGGCGACCATCGGCGTCTACGAGTACAAGGCTGACAACACGTACAAGCGCATCAACTAGTCACTGAAGCGAACGACAGTGGGGCCCCGACTTCGGTCGGGGCCCCACTGTCGTTCCGCATCCGTTCCTCTCGTTGCCGGTCGTCCACGACCATCCGTCCGTTCGCCGATCCGCCATCACGCTCGCGAGTGGGGGCGCCGGGCACACAGAGAAGCGGCGCCCGAGGATGTCCTCCGGCGCCGCTTCTGTGCCCGGCTGACGGGCTCTGAGAGGCTAGTCGTCCTGGCCGAGGGTGCCCAGGTACAGGCCGATCACCTTGGGGTCGTTCAGCAGCTCACGGCCGGTTCCCGTGTACGCGTCCCGGCCCTGGTCCAGCACGTAGCCGCGGTCGCAGATCTGCAGGCAGCGGCGCGCATTCTGTTCGACCATGATGGTGGTCACGCCGGCCTTGTTGATCTCCTTGACCCGCAGGAACGCCTCGTCCTGGCGCACCGGGGACAGCCCGGCGCTCGGCTCGTCGAGCAGCAGCACGTGCGGGCCCATCATCAGCGCCCGCGACATGGCGACCATCTGCCGTTCACCGCCCGACAGTGATCCGGCCCGCTGCTGCAGGCGCTTCTTCAGCTCGGGGAAGATCTCGGTGACGAACTCGAGGCGCTCAGCGAGGCCCTTCGGCTTCTGGAACATGCCCATCTCCAGGTTCTCCTGGATGGTGAGCGTGGGGAAGACGTTGTTCGTCTGCGGGACGAAGCCGACCCCCTTGGAGACCAGCTTGTTCGCCTTGAGGTTGGTGATGTTCTCCCCGCGGAGCAGGATCTCGCCCTCGCGCACCTTCACCTGGCCGAAGATCGACTTGAGCAGCGTCGACTTGCCGGCGCCGTTCGGGCCGATGATGCCGATCAGCTCGCCGTCGTAGGCGGTCAGCGAGCAGGCGTTGAGGATGTTCACCCCGGGCAGGTAGCCGGCGGTGACCGTCTTCACGTCGACGACGGGCACGCCCGTCTGCGCGGGTGAGGGCGCCGGGACTGTGGTCGGGCTAGAGTTCGTCATCGAGCAGCTCCTTGATCGCTACGACGTGTTCCTTCTCGGCGGAGGGATCCGCGCCGAGGTCTTCATCGTGGTGCTGGCCCAGGTAGGCGTCGATCACAGCGGGGTTGCGCATGACCTCGTGCGGGTCGCCTTCGGCGACCACCTTGCCCTCGGCCATCACGATGACCCAGTCGGCGATGTGGCGCACCATGTGCATATCGTGTTCGACGAAGAGCACGCTCATGCCCTGGGTCTTCAGGTTGAGGATGTGGTCGAGCAGCGACTGGGTCAGCGCCGGGTTCACCCCGGCCATCGGTTCGTCGAGCATGACCAGGGTCGGCTCGCTCATCAGGGCGCGGGCCATTTCGAGGAGCTTGCGCTGCCCGCCGGACAGGCTGGCGGCGTAGTCGTCCTTCTTGGTGTCCAGCTTGAACCGGGTGAGGATGTCGATGGCCCTGGCCTTGTTGTCCTCCTCCTGTTTGCGCCAGAAGAACGGGAGCATCGCCCGGAACAGGTTCTCGCCGGACTGGCCCTTCGCGCCGAGGAGCATGTTGTCCATCACGGTGAGCAGGCCGAGCGCCTTGGTGAGCTGGAACGTGCGCACCTGGCCCATCCGGGCCACCTTGAACGCCGGCATCCCGGACAGGGACCGGCCCTCGAAGGTCCACGACCCGGTGTCGGGCTTGTCGAAGCCGGTCAACAGGTTGAACAGCGTGGTCTTGCCGGCGCCGTTCGGCCCGATCAGGGCGGTGATGGCGCCGCGGGGGATCTCCACGTGGTCGACGTCGACGGCCTTGAGTCCGCCGAAGGTGCGGCTCACGCCGTCCGCGACCAGGATCGGGTCGCGCTTCTTGCACCCGGGTGCGGCCTCGCCGATGTGCAGGTCGATCGACTTGACCGGCTTGCTGCTGGGAACTGGGTTACTTGACAAAGGCCAACTCCTTCTTGTTTCCGAAGATGCCCTGCGGTCTGAAGATGACTATGAGCATGATCGCGACACCCACGAGGATGAAGCGCAACTGTCCGGCCTGGATGCTGGTCATGAACGGCAGCCAGCCTGCCTCGACGGCACGGGCGATGAAACCCGAGAAGAACGAGAGCAGCACCCAGAAGATCATCGAGCCGATCACCGGGCCGAGGATCGTGGCCGCGCCTCCGAGCAGGAGGATCGCGTAGATGAAGAACGTGAGCGACGTCTGGTAGTTCGACGGCACCACCGCGCGGGGGAGTACGAAGATCATCCCGGCGATCGTGCCGAACACTCCACCGAGCACGAGGGACTGCATCTTGTAGGAGTAGACGTTCTTGCCCAGGGCGCGCACGGCATCCTCGTCTTCACGGATGCCCTTGATCACCCGGCCCCACGGGCTGCGCATGATCTGCCAGGTGAACAGGCAGGCCAGCACCACGATCGTCCAGGCCACGATGCGCAGCCACCAGTCGTAGGCGTTGTACTCGAACGGGCCGAAGCCGTAGCTGCCCTCGGGGATCGGGTTCAGCGCCGCGAAGCCGCCCTTGTACCCGCTCAGGCCGTTCGCCGAACCGGTCAGCGGCTCGAACGTGTTGGTCGTGAACAGCAGCCGCACGATCTCGGCGGCGGCGATCGTGACGATCGCGAGATAGTCCGCGCGCAGGCGCAGGGTCGGGATGCCCAGGACCAGGGCGAAGACCACGGATGCCCCGATCCCCACCAGCACGGCGCCCCAGACGGGGAAGCCGAAGCTGAGGATGGAGATGGCGTACCCGTAGGCGCCGAGGGCCATGAAGCCGGCCTGGCCGAAATTGAGCAGGCCGGTGTAGCCGAAGTGGACCGCCAGCCCCAGCGCCGCAAGGGCGTAGGCGGCGGTGGTCGGGCTGATCAGCTCGACGGCCGCGTTGCTAAAGATTGCTCCCCAGTCGATCATCGGATGCCCTTCTAGCCAATTCTTTCTTTGCGACCCAGGATGCCTTGCGGCCGAAGCAGCAGCACCAGGATCAGCACAACGAGTGCACCGACGTATTTGAGGTCGGAGGGAAGCCACAGCGTCGACAGTTCGACGAAGAGGCCGACGATCATCGAGCCGACCAGGGCGCCGAAGGCCGTGCCCAGGCCGCCGAGGGTGGTGGCGGCGAAGACGAGCAGCAGGATCTGGAAGCCCATGTCCCAGCTGACGCCGGGGCGGAAGTAGGCCCAGAGGATGCCGCTGAGGCCGGCCAGCGCGCCGCCGACGACCCAGACGATGCGGATGACGCCGTCCACGTCGATCCCGCTCGCGGAGGCGAGGCTGGGGTTGTCCGACACGGCCCGGGTGGCCTTGCCGATGCGGGTGCGCAACAGGAAGTAGGACACTGCCAGCAGCACCACGATGCTGATGCCCATGCTGCCCAGGTCGATCAGGGACAGCCGGACCGGGCCGAACTGAAGGTCGGCCAGGCCGGAACCGGGCAGCTGGCTGGTGCCGCCACCGACGAAGAACTGGAAGACGTAGCGCAGCGCGAGCGACAGGCCGATGCTGACGATCATCAGCGGGATCAGGCCCACTCCCTTGCGGCGCAGCGGCTTCCAGATCACTGCGTCGAGAGTCCAGCCGAGGCCGGCGCTGAGCACGAGCGCGATGATGATGGCGAGCCAGACCGGCAGGCCCAGCGTGACCGAGAAGGCCAGGGTCATCAGGGCACCGAAGGTGATCATCTCGGCGTGGGCGAAGTTGCTCAGCCCGGTGGTGCCGAAGATCAGGGACAGGCCGATGGCCGCCAGGGCGAGCAGGAGCCCGAAGTTGAGGCCGTTCACGAACCGGTTGAGGAACTGGTCGAAGAAGCTGACCGTGACCCGGGTGCCTTCGCCGAGGAAGAAGTTCACCGACTTCACCTTGGTGAGCCCGAACTCGGCCTTGATGACGCTCCCGCCCTTGGCGACGATGACGCCCTTGGGCAGGGTCTTCTCGTCGAGGCTGACCGTGTAGGTGGCCTTCTCAGGGACGCCGACCTTCCACTTGCCGTCGACGCCGGTCTTGACCTCGGCCTCGTAGCCGGAGCCCTTGACCGTGATCAGCACGCCGTCGAGCGGCTTCTGATTGAACTGGACGTTCCCGGCCAGCACGTAGTCGTACTGGTCGGTGCCGACCTCGTCCGCGTGCGCCGGGCTTGCCGACAGTGTGGAGAATGTGGACATCGTCAGGGCTGCGAAGAGCAGGCCGAGGAAGATCACCAGCATCCTGGGTGAGTATCTGCGAACAGCTTCAGTGGAATTCACTGCACCTCCATGGCGGCATGCTGGGTCTGTCTCCGAGCCTGCCCCGGGTCTCACCTGCCAACATCATTGTCGACAGTACGTGCCGATTATGTCTCATATGTTTCGGCAATGTTCCCCCTGACGACGATTTCGCTCAGCGGGTTCGGCGAGTCGCGCTGTTTAATCCCACCGGAATGCGCGGGGGTCAATCTCGCTTAACATTGATGAACCGGTCGCATCCCTGGGATTCCCGGACTTCTTCCATTCTTCAGCTCACGCAAAAGGGGTTTCATGGATCAGCCAGATCCGTTCGGTTTCACCGGGCTCACCTACGACGACGTGCTCCTCCTTCCGGGGCACACGGACGTCATTCCCAGTGAAGCCGAGACTATGTCTCGGTTGACGCGGCGGATCAGCGTGGCCACACCGCTGCTGTCCAGCGCCATGGACACCGTCACCGAGACCCGGATGGCGATCGCGATGGCCCGCGAAGGCGGCCTCGGCGTGCTGCACCGCAACCTCTCGATCTCGGACCAGGCCGAGCAGGTCGACCTGGTCAAACGCAGCGAATCCGGCATGATTACCAATCCGGTAACAACTTCGCCCGACGCCACCGTTGCGGAGGTCGACGCGCTCTGCGGCCAGTACCGGATCAGCGGCCTCCCGGTGATCGACTCGGACGGCGTGCTCGTCGGAATCATCACCAACCGCGACATGCGCTTCGTCTCCGGCACGAAGAAGCACACGACCCGCGTGCGCGAGGTCATGACGACGGCGCCCCTGATCACCGGCAAGGTCGGGATGGCGCCGATGGACGCCGTCGCCATCTTCGCCACCCACAAGATCGAGAAGCTTCCGCTGGTCGACGAAGCGGGCCGGCTCACCGGTCTGATCACCGTCAAGGACTTCGACAAGAGCGAGGAATACCCCTTCGCGACCAAGGATGACGCCGGACGCCTGCGCGTGGGCGCGGCGATCGGCTTCTTCGGCGACGCCTGGCAGCGCGCCACCGCGCTGCTCGAGGCCGGGGTCGACGTGCTCGTGGTCGACACCGCCAACGGCGACAGCGCCGGGGTGCTGGACATCATCCGTCGTCTGAAGACCGACCCGGCCTTCGCTGACGTCGACGTGATCGGCGGCAACGTGGCGACCCGTTCCGGCGCCCAGGCCCTGGTCGACGCCGGCGCGGACGCCATCAAGGTGGGCGTGGGCCCCGGCTCGATCTGCACCACCCGCATCGTCGCCGGCGTGGGGGTGCCGCAGATCACCGCCGTGTACCAGGCATCGCTCGCGGCCCGGGAGGCCGGTATCCCCGTGATCGCCGACGGCGGCCTGCAGTACTCGGGCGACATCGCCAAGGCGCTCGTGGCCGGGGCGGACACCGTCATGCTCGGCTCCCTGCTCGCCGGCTGCGACGAAAGCCCCGGCGAACTCGTCTTCGTCAACGGCAAGCAGTTCAAGACCTACCGTGGCATGGGGTCACTCGGCGCATTGCAGAGCCGCGGCACGAAGACGTCGTACTCGAAGGACCGTTACTTCCAGTCGGATGTCCCGTCCGACGACAAGCTCATCCCCGAGGGCATCGAGGGCCAGGTTCCGTATCGCGGACCGGTGTCCGCGGTGGCGTACCAGCTGATCGGAGGGCTGCGCCAGTCGATGTTCTACGTGGGCGCGCGCACGATCGACGAGCTCAAGCAGAAGGGCAAGTTCGTGCGGATCACGGCTGCCGGACTCAAGGAGTCGCACCCGCACGACGTGCAGATCGTGGTCGAGGCACCCAACTACCGGCGCTGATCGACCGGCGACGGTGATCGGGCCGTCCGGTGATCGGGCCGTCCGTTGATCGAGCTTGTCGAGATCCCCGGTCTCGACAGGCTCGACCACCGCGGCTCGACCACCGCGGCGGGTCAGATCGCGGCGGCGAGGCGCGAGATCGCCTCGGAGAGCACCTCCGGCGAGCAGGCGAAGTTGAGGCGGGCGAAGCCCTGGCCGGGAGTCCCGAACATCGGGCCGGGGCTGAGCGCCACCTTCGCCCGCTCCAGGGCTGCGGCCGACGGGTCGTCGCCCCAGCCGAGGCTGCGAAGGTCGAGCCAGGCCAGGAAGCCCGCGTCGGGCGGCGAGTAGGGCACGCCGGGAAGCTGTGCGTCGAGCAGGTCGCCGAGCAGGCCGCGATTGGCGTCCAGCGCGGCGAGCACCCCGTCGAGCCAGGGCTGCCCGTGCCGGTATGCCGCGACCCCGGCGATCAGGCCGAACTGGCTCGTGCGCCACGACACCTCCTGCGGCAGGGCGGTGACGACCCGGCGCATCCGCTCTGACGCGGTGACGATGAGAGCGCATTTGAGCCCGGCGAGGTTCCAGGCCTTGCTCGCGGAGGTGAGGCACACGCCGTGCTCCGCCGCCTCCGGCGACACCGTCAGGTAGGGCGTGAACACGGCGCCGGCCCGCGTGAGCGGCGCGTGCACCTCGTCGCTGACCACGGTCACGCCGTGGCGGGCGGCCAGTTCGGCCAGGGCGATGAGGTCCTCGATCCCGTGCGGATGCCCGATCGGGTTGTGCGGGTTGCAGAGCAGGATGAAGCGGGTGCCGCCCAGGAAGACCCGCTCGAGCGCGTCGAGGTCGAGCGTCCAGCCGGTCTGACCGTGCAGGAGCGGCACCGGCTCCACCCGCCCGCCCGCCTCGGCGACCAGGTCGAAGAACGGCGGGTAGACCGGGGGAGTGATCACGACCCGGTCGCCCGGGAGGATCAGTCCGCGGAGGGTCTCGACGATGGCGACACTGACATCCGTGGTGCTGGCCACCTGGTCAGGGTCGACCCGCCAGCCCCACCGGTTTCCCGCGAATCCGGCGAACGCCTCGCCGAGATCGTTGGCCGGGGCGGCGTAGCCGGTGTCGCTGCGGCGCACGGCGTCGTGCAGGGCCTCCGCGATCGGCTCGGCGAGCGGGTAGTCCATCTCGGCGATGAACAGCGGCAGGACGTCGCCCGGGTAGTTGCGCCATTTCATGCTCGTGCGTTCGCGCAACAGGGTCAGTGGTTCGGCGGTCACGTCCATTCCCTCAGGATGCACCTTCCGACCGGCGCCGTCGAGGGTGCCCGCCGCCCTGCCATCCGTCCCTCCCGGTGCCAGGTGGGCGGTGTCGGCGGGCGGCACCTAAACTGGGACCATGGAAATCGAGATCGGCCGCTCCAAGCGCGCTCGCCGCGTATATGCCTTCGACGACATCGCGATTGTGCCCAGCCGGCGCACTCGCGACCCGGAGGATGTCTCGATCAACTGGACGATCGACGCGTACCAGTTCTCCATCCCGTTCCTCGCTGCGCCGATGGACTCCGTGGTGTCGCCGACGACGGCCATCATGATGGGCCAGCTCGGCGGAGTCGGCGTGCTCGACCTCGAGGGTCTGTGGACCCGCTACGACGACCCCGAACCGCTTCTCGCGGAGATCCGCGACCTGCCTGCCGACCGGGCGACCGCACGGATGCAGGAGATGTACGCCGAGCCGATCAAGCCCGCCCTCGTCACCGAGCGCCTCGCCCAGATCCGCGCGGCCGGCGTCACCGTGGCCGGTGCCCTGTCTCCGCAGCGCACCCAGGAGCTCTATGAAACCGTCGTCGCCGCCGGCGTCGACCTGTTCGTCATTCGCGGCACCACGGTGTCCGCCGAGCACGTCTCCCAGAACCAGGAGCCGCTCAACCTCAAGAAGTTCATCTACGAGCTCGACGTGCCCGTCATCGTCGGCGGCGCGGCCACGTACACCGCGGCCCTCCACCTGATGCGCACCGGCGCGGCAGGCGTGCTCGTCGGCTTCGGCGGCGGCGCCGCCTCCACGACCCGGGCCTCGCTCGGAATCCACGCGCCCATGGCCACCGCCGTGGCCGACGTCGCCGGCGCCCGCCGCGACTACATGGACGAGTCCGGCGGCCGCTACGTGCACGTCATCGCCGACGGCGGCCTGAACACCTCCGGCGACATCGTCAAGGCCATCGCCTGCGGCGCCGACGCGGTCATGCTCGGCACAGCGCTGGCCCGGGCGACGGATGCCCCCGGCGGCGGCTTCCACTGGGGCCCCGAGGTTCACCACTCGAAGCTGCCCCGCGGCAAGCGGGTCGAGGTGGGTGCCCTGGCCCCGCTGGAGACCATCCTCTACGGTCCGACCCCGATCGCCGACGGCACGGCCAACCTCGTCGGAGCCCTGCGCCGTTCGATGGCGACCACCGGGTATTCGGACCTCAAGGAATTCCAGCGCGTCGAAGTGGTTGTCGCGCCGTACCGAACGAACTAGCGTCAAGGTAAGCACCACACCATCAGGATGGGAGTGAGCACATGGCCACAGGTAACTCGGTGTCACGGTCCACGAAACTGGGTCCTGACGAACGCGCGGCCGCGCTCGCGCGGCTGAAGGGCAAGGAGCTCGACATCCTGGTGGTCGGCGGGGGAATCGTCGGCGCGGGCTGCGCCCTGGACGCGGTCACTCGCGGGCTGAGCGTCGGCATCCTCGAGGCGCGGGACTGGGCCTCCGGAACCTCGAGCCGGTCGTCCAAACTCGTGCATGGCGGCATCCGTTACCTGGAACAGCTCGACTTCCGGCTGGTGCGCGAGGCCCTCACCGAGCGAGGGCTCCTGCTGCAGCGCATCGCGCCGCACCTGGTGAAGCCGGTGCGGTTCCTCTACCCGCTCAAGAAGCGCATCACCGAGCGATTCTACGTGGGCGCCGGCATGCTGCTCTACGACATTTTCTCCTACACCGGCGGGCGCCCGCCCGGCGTGCCGCACCACCGTCACCTGTCGAAGCGCCAGGTCAAGGGGCTGCTGCCCAGCCTCAACACCGATGCCATCGTGGGTGGCATCACCTACTACGACGCCCAGGTCGACGACGCCCTCTACGTGGCGTCGCTCGTGCGCACTGCCTCGTTCTACGGCGCCCACGCGGCCAGCCGGGTGCGGGTCGAAGGCTTCATCAAGGTCGGCGAACGGGTGGTCGGAGTGCACGCGCACGACCTGCAGACCGGCGAACGCTTCGAGGTGCGCGCCAAGCAGGTCGTCAACGCGACCGGGGTGTGGACGGACGACACCCAGCGCATGGTCGGCGAACGCGGCACGTTCAAGGTGCGCGCGTCGAAGGGGATCCACCTCGTCGTGCCGCGGGACCGGTTCCAGTCGGCGATGGGGCTGCTGCTGCGCACCGAGAAGAGCGTGCTCTTCGTCATCCCGTGGGGCCGGCACTGGCTGATCGGCACCACCGACACCGACTGGCACCTGGACAAGGCGCACCCGGCGGCCACGGCCGCCGACATCGACTACCTGCTCGAACACGTCAACGCCGTCGTGCGGGTGCCGCTCACCCGGGAAGACGTCGAGGGCGTCTACGCCGGCCTCCGCCCTCTCCTGGCCGGGGAATCCGAGAGTACCTCGAAGCTCTCGCGAGAGCACCTCGTCGGCCACTCCGTGCCCGGCCTGGTCGTGATCGCGGGCGGCAAGTGGACCACCTACCGCGTGATGGCGAAGGATGCGATCGATGCGGCCGTCGATGCCCTCGACGGCCGGATCCCGGCTTCGACCACCGACGAGATCCCGCTGCTCGGCGCGGAAGGGTACCGGGCCGCGTGGAACAAGCGCGGCCGGATCGCCAAGGCGTTCGGGCTGCACACGGTGCGGATCGAGCACCTGCTCAACCGGTACGGCACCCTCACCGACGAACTGCTCGACCTGATCAAGGCGACACCGGAACTCGCCGATCCGCTGCCCGGGGCCGACGACTACATCAAGGCCGAGGTCGTCTATGCCGCCAGCCACATGGGCGCGCTGCACCTCGAGGATGTGCTCGCCCGGCGCACCCGGATCTCGATCGAGGCCTGGGACCGCGGCGTCTCGGCGGCGCCGGTCGCAGCCCGGCTGATGGCCGAGGTGCTCGGCTGGGACACCGACCGGGAGGAACGCGAGGTGGCGTACTACCTCAAGCGGGTCGCCGCCGAGCGTGCGTCGCAGCTCGAGCCCGACGACGAGTCCGCCGACCGCGCCCGGCTCGAGGCGCCGGACATCGTCGCGACCAAGTAGCGGGAGGCGGCCGGCCGGCAGAGAAGTGATGCCGGAGCGGACAACTGTCGCCGGTGTGCGGGCAACACTCGTCCGCCCCGGCAACAGTTGCCGGGCGGGGGCGCGAGCCGGGCGCGGAGGGCGGCATCCGGTGGGCGCACAATTCGGCTCCGGTACACTGGGCGGACAGCCCACAAGCCTCAGGAGTCCTCACCATGGTTGACGTTCGTCGGGTCAAGCTCCCAGGAGTCGGTGTGCTGCACACCTTCATCACGGATGACGGTGGCAAGGTCGGCGTCATCGCCCACCGTTCAGGCCACAGCGACCTGATCACCTTCGCCGACGACGAGGGCGGGCCCGACGCGGCCAAGGTGTCCCTGCGGCTCAACGAGGACGAGGCGCACACCCTCGCCGAACTCCTCGGCGGCACCCAGATCACCGAGTCGCTCACCGCACTCGACCAGATCCCCGGCCTCAGCATCGACTGGTTCACGGTCGACTACGAGGACCACATCGCCGGCCAGACCCTCGGCAACCCGGCCGATCGCGGCATCGCCGGCCTCACGGTCGTCGCCGTCGTGCGCGGGGAGTCCGCCAACCCGGCGCCCGCCCACGACTTCCGGGTCTTCCCAGGGGACACGCTCGTCGTCGCCGGCTCTCCCGAGAAGGTCGCGAAGGCATTCGCGTTCTTCCGCACCGGCGAAGTGAAGGCCAAGACCGTCGACGCACCGCCCGGGGGCTAGCCGATGAACCTCGGCGAAGACCTCATCACTCTTGGCATCCTGCTCGTCGTCGCCTACATCCTGGGGCGCGCCGGAAAGCTGATCGGGCTCCCGTCGATCCCGATCTACATGATCGTCGGCCTGCTCGCCAGCCCGAACAGCGGCTGGTTCCCGCTGAACTTCCACTCAGCGGACATCGAGCTGATCGCCATCTTCGGGCTGATCCTGCTCCTGTTCAGCCTCGGCCTCGAATTCGACCAGGAGGCGTTCTTCGGCGACGCCGGGAAACTGCTCATCTCCGGCGGTTCCTACGTGCTGATCAACATGGGTCTCGGCTTCGCGTTCGGCCTGATGGTCGGCTGGGGAACCAGGGAGGCCCTCGTGATCGCCGGGATGACCGGCACCTCCTCGAGCGCGATCATCACCAAACTCCTGATCGAACTGCGCCGCCTGGCCAACAAGGAAACCCCGATGATCCTCGGCGTGACCGTCGTCGGCGACATCTTCATCGCGGTTTACCTCGCGATCGTCTCCGTCGTGCTCAGCGGCAAGACCGAGATCTGGCCGATCGTGCTGCAGCTGAGCATCGCGTTCCTATTCCTCGTGGTCATGTTCTCCGTCGCCCGCTGGGGTGGCCGGGTCGTCTCCCGCCTGATGCGCACCAAGGACGACGAACTCTTCACCATCCTCTTCTTCGGCCTGGCCGTGCTGTTCGCCGGGGTGGGCGAGATCATCGGGGTGACGGATGCGATCGGCGCGTTCCTGATCGGGGTCGTGCTCGGCGCCAGCACCTACCGCGGCCGGATCGAGCGCGTCGCCGTGCCCCTCCGCGACGTCTTCGGCGCCTTCTTCTTCCTCAACTTCGGCCTCGCACTCAACGTCGCCGAGTTCGGCTCGGTCATCACGATCGTGCTGCTGGCCGTGGCGATGACATTCGTGCTCAGCGTGGTCTCCGGCATGTTGATGGCCAGGCTGCATGGGATGGGCCCCAGGGAAGGCCTGAACACCGCCGCGATCTTCGTCAACCGCGGCGAGTTCACCCTGATCCTGGCGACGCTGTCGGTGAGCGCGGGCCTCGACCAGCGGCTGCAGCCGTTCGCCGGTCTCTACGTGCTCACCATGGCGATCCTCGGCCCGCTGTTCACCGCGAACTCGGAGAAGATCGGCGCGGCCGTCGGCCGTCGCCTGCGCCGGGCCAAGCCGGCCGCCCGGCCCCCGCGCAACCCGATGCTCGACGAGGAGATCGCCCTGGTCGAGGCGGTCACGCGAGACAGTGGCAAGCCCACCGACGCGGACACCGAGCACGCCGTGAAACGGATGACCGAACGCGCCGGCGCGGAGAAGGCATCCGGCGGCGGCGACTCGATGGCCGACTTCGTGGCCGAGCGCTTCACCACCGAGGCCGGCCCCGCAGCGAAACCGCCCAGGGACACCGGCACAGGAGACTACTCGTGATCAGAATGATGCTCCGGCCGCGCTGGATCCTCGCCCTGCTGCTCGCCCTCGCGGTGGCGGCGGCCTTCGCCCTCCTCGGCCGGTGGCAGCTGGAACGCGCCGTCGCCTCCGGCCAGGTCGTCGAGCGCAGCACGGAGACCGTGCGCCCGCTCGACCAGACCGTGGATGCTGACGGGCCGCCCCGCGAGGCGGCGACCGGGCAGATGGTGACGGTGGACGGTTCCTTCGTGCCGGGTGACGAACAGCTGATCAGCGACCGGCTCAACGCGGGCGCCAGCGGGTTCTGGGTGGTCAGCCGGTTCGTCACGACGGATGCCGCGAACATCCCGGTCGCCCGCGGCTGGACCGCGGACCGGGCCGCGGCCGACAAGGTGATCGAGTCGCTGGCCGGCCTTCCCGCCGGGCAGTCGCTCACCCTCACCGGCCGTTTCGTCCCCTCCGAGGCCCCGGCCGTCCCGGCCGACGGGCGGGACCCGCACACCCAGACGACGGTGTCGACCGCTGCGCTGATCAACCTGTGGACCGGCTTCACCGACCAGTCCGTCTACGCGGGCTACATCGTGGACTCCACCAGCCCGACCGGCCTGCTCGTGATCGACTCGCCTGAGCCGGGATCCGACGCATCGCTGAACTGGCTCAACATCTTCTACGCCCTCGAATGGGCGGTCTTCGCCGGCTTCGCCGTGTTCCTCTGGTACCGCCTCGTGCGAGACGCCTGGGAGCGTGAGGAGGAGCAGGCCGCCATCGACGCCGCGGAGGCCCGATAGAATTGGCGCATGCCACTTGAACCCAAGCCCGCCGACATCCCCAGCATCCCCGGTGCGCTCCGGCTCTACCAGGTCTCGTCGATCATCACCGGTGTCTTCCTCCTGCTGCTCTGTGTCGAAGTCATCCTGAAATTCGTCTTCCAGTACGAGCTCGAACTAGGCGGACCGAACGGGCTCCTCGCCCTGGTGCCGCGGGAGACGGTGACCGCGTTCAACCTGAGCACCGCGATCCTGATCGTGCACGGCTGGTTCTACGTGCTGTACCTGTTCGCCGACTTCCGGCTGTGGAGCCTGATGCGCTGGTCGTTCCCGCGCTTCCTGCTGATCGCGCTCGGTGGCATCATCCCCACCCTGTCGTTCTTCCTCGAGGTGCGCATCGCGCGCGAGGTGAAGGCGTTCCTGGCCGCCCGTGGCGCCGACCTGTCGGCCGCGACCGCGGAGGCTCGTTCATGAGCGCCGTCGCCGCCCAGACCGGCGCCCGCCCTGTGCTCGTGGTCGACTTCGGCGCGCAGTACGCGCAGCTGATCGCCCGGCGCGTGCGCGAGGCATCCGTCTACTCCGAGATCGTCGCGCACACGATCACCGCGGCCGAGGTCCGGGCGAAGAACCCGCTCGGCATCGTGCTCAGCGGCGGACCGTCCAGCGTCTACGCCGACGGTGCCCCCAGCTTCGACCCCGCCATCTTCGACCTCGGTATCCCCGTGCTGGGCATCTGCTACGGCTTCCAGGTGATGGCAACCGCCCTCGGCGGCACCGTCGCCCACACCGGCGCCCGCGAATACGGCTCCACCCCGGTCGCCGTCTCAGACGGCGCCAACGTGCTCCTTGCCGGCCAGCCGGCTGCGCAGACCGTGTGGATGAGCCACGGCGACTCGGTGGCCGAGGCCCCCGCGGGGTTCAGCGTGCTCGCCTCCACCGTGTCGACCCCGGTTGCCGCGTTCGCGAACGACGAACGCCGGCTGTACGGAGTGCAGTGGCACCCCGAGGTCAAGCACTCCGAGTTCGGCCAGAACGTGCTCGAGAACTTCCTGCACCGCGCCGCCGGAATCCCCGCCGACTGGAACAGCGGCAACGTCATCGCCGAGCAGGTGGCCCGCATCCGCGCCCAGGTCGGCACTGGCAAGGTCATCTGCGGGCTCTCCGGCGGAGTGGACTCGGCCGTGGCCGCGGCCCTCGTGCACAAGGCCATCGGCGACCAGCTCGTCTGCGTGTTCGTCGACCACGGCCTGCTCCGCCAGGACGAGCGCCGCCAGGTCGAAGAAGACTATGTGAAAGCCACCGGCGTGCGCCTGGTGACCGTGGACGTGCGAGAGCAGTTCCTCACCGCCCTCGAGGGCGTGAGCGACCCGGAGACCAAGCGCAAGATCATCGGCCGCGAGTTCATCCGCACCTTCGAGCAGGCCCAGGCCGAGCTGATCAAGGAGGCCGCCGCAATCGACGGCGACCCCATCCGCTTCCTCGTGCAGGGAACCCTCTACCCCGACGTCGTCGAGTCTGGCGGCGGCAGCGGCACCGCCAACATCAAGAGCCACCACAACGTGGGCGGCCTGCCCGACGACCTCCAGTTCGAACTGATCGAACCGCTCCGCACCCTGTTCAAGGACGAGGTGCGCGCGATCGGCGCCGAGCTGGGGCTGCCGGCCGAGATCGTGCAACGCCAGCCGTTCCCCGGACCCGGCCTCGGCATCCGCATCGTCGGCTCGATCACCCAGGACCGGCTCGACCTGCTCCGCCACGCGGACGCGATCGTGCGCGCCGAACTGACGGCCGCCGGCCTCGACCGCGAGATCTGGCAGTGCCCGGTCGTGCTGCTCGCCGACGTGCGCTCGGTGGGCGTGCAGGGCGACGGCCGCACCTACGGCCACCCGATCGTGCTGCGCCCGGTGTCGTCCGAGGATGCGATGACCGCCGACTGGACCCGCCTGCCCTACGACCTGCTCGCGAAGATCTCCAACCGGATCACCAACGAGGTCGACGGTGTCAACCGGGTCGTGCTCGACGTCACGTCGAAGCCGCCGGGGACCATCGAGTGGGAGTAGGGCCCTCCGCTCGGGAACGAGCGGGCCGGGGCTAGACGCTAGACGGCCTCGAGGGGAACCGATCCGTCGGCCAGGCGGCTCGGTTCGACCGGGGCGCCGCGGCGGATGAGGGCCTGCACGGCCTCATTCACGTCCCACACGTTCACGTTCATCCCGGCGACCACCGTGCCTCCGGCCAGCCAGAACGCGATGAACTCGCGGCTGCCGCGGTCGCCGCGGAAGACCAGGTCCGCCCCGCGGGTCAGCGGCCCGAATCCCGAGTACTCCATCCCAAGGTCGAACTGGTCGGTGTAGAAGTACGGGATCGCGTCGAACGACACGGACTGCCCGAGCATGGCGCGCGCCGCCGCCGGCCCGCCGTGCAGGGCGTTCGCCCAGTGTTCGCTGCGCAGCCGCATCCTTGCGATCGGGTGGTAGGCGTTGGCGACGTCACCGGCCGCGTAGATGTCAGGGTGGCTCGTCTGCAGGCTCTCGTTCACCACGATCCCGTTGTCGACCTGCAGCCCGGCGTCCTCGGCAAGGCCCACGTTCGGGACGGCGCCGACGCCGACCAGGACCAGGTCCGCCGGCACCACCTCGCCACCCTGCAGGACCACGCCGGTCAGCCGGCCGTCGGCACCGGCGATGCTGTCGACGACGACGGAGGTGCGCAGGGTGACGCCGTGCTCGCGGTGAAGGTCGGCGAACATCTGCCCGAGCTCGTCGCCGAGCGCGTTCGCGAGCGGGATCGGGTCGCGCTCGAGGATGACGACGTCGTTGCCGAGCGTGCGCGCGGTCGCGGCGACCTCCATGCCGATCCAGCCTGAGCCGATCAGGACGAGCCGCTTGCCTCCGCCGGCCAGCAGCCCGCGGAGGGTCTCCGAGTCGTCGAGGGTGCGGAGGTAATGCACCCCGGCGAGGTCGGCACCGGCAATCGAGAGCCGGCGCGGGGACGAGCCGGTGGCCAGCAGCAGCCGGTCCCAGGGGAGCGTCTGGCCGCCGTCGAGGGTGAGGCTGTGCTCCCTGGGGTCGAACCCGACCACTCGGGTGGACGGCCGGAATTCGACCTGGTTGGCGGCGTACCAGTCGTCCGCTTCGACGAAGACCGTGCCGCGCTCGGCCTTGCCGGCGAGGAACTCCTTGGACAACGGGGGACGGATGTACGGATGGTGGGCTTCGGCCCCGAGCAGCCGGATGCTGCCGGTGAAGCCCTCTTCGCGGAGCGCCCTGGCGGCCGATGCCCCGGCCAGCGATGCGCCGACGATGACGAAATCCTGTTCCTTCGACACGGAGGTGCCTCCTCGTTCGCTGCTGTCCTGGTGCTCTCATGGTGGAGTCTGCCCCCGATGCCCGGGCTGGTCGACCCCGGCGGGCACGGAGGGCGGCATCCGCCCCGCCGGAGATCTCGCGACTCCCGGCGCCGGCCGCCGCGAGTCGAAAGGTAAGTCCGCGGGAATGGCTCTGTGTTCGCGTCTTGACAGGGGGCGCTACCGAGGTGGTTAATGATTTCTTGAGTTCCTGTCGGTTCTCTGCGGAACGCGACCCGAAGCGTCCCGCAGACGGCAGCCCAGAACGGGGTCATTTGTGATGGAAACCCAGCTGAATTCCGGCCGCGTTGCCCCGCAGCCGGCATCGTCCCGCCGGTCGAACTCCGGGAGGTGGCTGGCGTGGATCACCACGATGGCCGTTGTGGTGGCCCTCGCCGGCGTCGCCGACGGCATTGCCGCGGCCCCGGCGCGGGCGGCCGTTCCCGCCGTGGTGACGCTGACCTTCGACGACGCCAACGCCGACCAGCTGACCGCCGCCGCGACCATGAAGGCCAACGGCCTGCACGGCACGTTCTACACTCCCTCCGGCTACGTCAACCAGCCCGGCTACCTGACCGTCGCGAACCTGCAGGGGCTGGTCGCCGACGGCAACGAGATCGCCGGGCACACGGTCACCCACCCCGACCTCGCGACGCTGCCGACCGACGAGGCCACCCGGCAGATCTGCAACGACAGGGTCAACCTGACCAACTGGGGATTCCGAGTCACGAACTTCGCCTACCCGTTCGCCTCGTTGCTCCCGGCGACCAAGACCATCGTCAGCAACTGCGGCTACAACAGCGCCAGGGGGCTCGGCGACATCCAGACCCGCTTCGGCTGCGCCGGCTGCGCCCTGAGTGAGGCGATTCCGCCCGCAGACCCGTTCGAGCTCAAGGCGCCGGACGAGGTCGACAACACCTGGACCCTTGCCGACCTGCAGAAGACCGTGACCCAGGCCGAAACAGCCGGCGGCTGGATCGTCCTCACTTTCCACCACATCGGGCCTGCCGGCGCGGACCCGCTCACCGTCTCGCCGACGCTGTTCAGCCAATTCGCCGCCTGGCTCAAGGCGCGCCCGGCCACGACGACGGTCAAGACCGTCGACCAGGTCATCGGCGGCACGGTCAAGCCGGCCGTCTCGGGACCGGTCGTCGCGCCCAAGCCCGCCGGCAGCAACCTGATCACCAACCCGAGCGTGGAAACGCTGACCGCCGGGGTGCCCCAGTGCTGGCAGAAGGGATCGTACGGCACCAACACGCCGACCTTCAGCACCGTGACGCCCGGCCACACCGGCACCCGGGCGACTCAGCTGCGGGTGACCGGCTACGTCAACGGCGACGCCAAATGGTTGCCGGCGCTCGACCTGGGCGGATGCTCACCGCCCGCCACGCCCGGCCACGCTTACGCGCTCGGCGCCTGGTACAAGTCCACCGTCCCGACCCAGATCGAGGTCTACTACCGCACCGGACTGGGCTCGTGGACCTACTGGACCGCCAGCCCGTTCTTCGCCGGCTCCACGACCTACCAGAAGGCATCCTGGACCACCCCGGCGTTGCCCGACGGAGCCAGCGCGATCAGCTTCGGACTGAACCTGGTCAGCAACGGCACCCTCACCGCTGACGATTATGAGATGTTCGACGCGGCCACAGTGACGCCGCCGCCGCCCCCGGCCGCCGGAACCAACCTCGTGCAGAACGCCGGCCTCGAGACCGCCGGCACCGGCACGGCACCGCAGTGCTGGCAGCCGGCGGGCTACGGCACGAACACCGCCGCCTTCAGCACGGTAGCCACCGCGCACACCGGGACGAAGGCCGAGAGGCTGGTCGTCTCGGCCTACGCGAGCGGCGATGCGAAGCTGCTGCAGACCCTGGACAGCGGCGGGTGCGCGCCGCCCGCAATCGCCGGCCACACCTACTCGATGCGGGCCTGGTACACCTCGACGGCCGTGACCCAGTTCACGGCGTACTACCGCAACGCCGCGGGCACCTGGGTCTACTGGACCTCCGGCCCCTGGCTGGCCGCGGCCGCCGCGTACACCCAGGCCAGTCTCACGACCCCGGTGCTGCCGGCGGGCGCCACGGCGATCAGCTTCGGGCTCAACCTGTTCAGCAACGGAACGCTCGTCACCGACGACTACGCCCTGTACGACACGGTCGGGGCGCCGGCGCTCTGACGGGGTGAGCGCGCCCGGCCTTCCCGCCCCAACCAAGGAGATAATCTGGGATGAGGCTGGGCGGCCGTGACCGCGCTCGACACGGGCGCCCAGGACCGATTTCCACGACCGAAGGCAGGGTGCATTGGTGACGACCGAAATGCCGGAATCGACCGGCGCACGACGGATGTCCGCGACCTGGGGACCGCGAATCGGCGAAGGGTTCTGCCGGCTGTACTACCCGGTCTGGCTCTTCCTTGTGCGATCCGCGATCGCCCTACCCGTGGCGCTGTTGCTGATGGCGATCGCCATTCCCGCGCTGGCCGGGTCGAGCGTCAACTCGCTCCTGATCGTCGCCCTGGTGGTGGTGGCCCCCGCGTTGATCGCCCTGGTCGTGGCCGTTCACCGGGTCAATATTCTCGGGCGTCGCGTCGCCGCCGATCTGAATCAGGCCGGGTATCCCAGCGACGGCCTCGCTCCGCTCCGGACCACGAACCAATTCGACAAATGGCGGGTCACGCACAATATCCCCACCGAGGCGATCATCGGCGTCGGGAACCGGCGGTACGGCCAGGGTGGGAACTGACAGGACCTGACCCGGGAATGCGGAAAGGGCCGCCCCTGAGGGGCGGCCCTTCCGCATTCGTGTCCGCTAGTTGCGGGCGATGGCGAACAGGCGCAGCAGCTCGACGTAGAGCCAGACGACGGTGACCATGATGCCGAAGGCACCCGACCAGCCGAACTTGCGGGGCGCCCGGTTGTTGACGCCGCGCTGGATGAAGTCGAAGTCGAGCACCAGCGAGTACGCGGCCATCAGCACGGCGAGGACGCCGATGACGAGGCCGAGCTTGATGCCGAAGATCTCGACGCTGCCGCTGAGGCCGAAAGGGCTGTCGATCGCGCCGAACGCGACCAGGCCGAAGTTGACCAGGGAGAACACCATGTAGCCGACCATCGCGACCAGGAAGACCTTGGTGGCCTTCTTCGAGGCGCGCACCTTGCCGTTGGCGAACAGCGCGAGCGTCACGCCGACGACGACGAGCGTGGCAAGCACGGCCTGCACGACGACGCCGGGATAGATCAGCTCGAAGATCTGCGAGATCCCGCCGACGAAGAGCCCCTCGGCTGCCGCGTAGGTGAGGATCAGGGCCGGTGACGGCTGCTTCCTGAAGGTGTTCACCAGGCCGAGCACGAGGCCGACGATCATGCCGAGGAACGGCAGGAACGGCATCGTCGGCGTCAACAGCCAGGAGGCGGCGGCCGCAGTGAGCAGCAGCGCGAAGCTGAGGACCGTCTTGGCGATGGTGTCTTCGTAGCTCATCCGGTCGGTGTCCTGCGACCCGGCGGATGGGGCGTTGAACATGCCCTGGAGGTCACTGTCGGAGAGCACCTTGCCCGCTGCAACGGCGCCAGGAGCGCCGAAGGCGGCGTTTCGGGAGAATGCGGGGTTGGAGGATGCCATGGTTTTCGTAACTCACAATCGACTGAGGTTGCGGCCAGCGCCGAACGGCGCTGGTGACTGGGGAAAGTCTATTCAGATCTGCTGGGTATCCGCCGAGTTGTTTCTGCGACCTGACCGGCCTCGACGTCCAGCCGGTCGGCGATCCACCAGGCCAGCCACGCCGATGCGATCACGGTGGCCGTGCCGAACAGGTCGCCGACCCAGTTCTGCGCGTAACCGTGCAGGAACGCCTTGATGAGGAAGCTCACGCCGATCGGCAACAGCAGCACCAGGTAGCTCGGCAGCGGCCGGTGTCGCACGAGCAGCCAGCCTGCCAGGAGCACGGCGAAGGCGCCGGCGAAATCGGGCCCGCCGAGCAGGGTGAGGCCGGCCAGAAGGCACGGCAGCACCACGACCAGGCGGCGCCAGAGCGCCCCCGGCATCACCAGCCAGCCGAGCAGGTGAAGCGAAGGCCCGATCAGGAGGAAGAACATGCTGTAGGTGCTGGTGAAAACCGTCGCGGCGACGCCGAGCATGATCAGGCCCAGGCCCGTGAGGGAGCGGGCGCGCGCGTTTCCCCACGCGGTCGGCCGCGTGACAGGGGTGATCCAGGGTGTCATCGCCTCGAGTCTGGCAGTTGCGCGCGTACTCTGGGCACATGCACCCCATTGTGATCGGCCACCGCGGGGCGAGCGGGTACCGGCCGGAACACACCCGTGCCGCCTATGAGCTGGCGGTCGCCCTCGGGGCGGATGCCGTCGAACCCGACATCGTGGCCACCCGCGACGGCGTGCTGATCGTGCGCCACGAGAACGAGATCTCCGGCACCACCGACGTCGTCGACCATCCGGAGTTCGCGGGACGCCGCACGACCAAGGTGATCGACGGCATCCGTCTCGCCGGCTGGTTCACCGAGGACTTCACCTGGGCGGAACTGCGCACCCTCCGCGCCAGGGAGCGACTGCCCGAGCTGCGCAAGTCCAGTGCCACCTTCGACGACCGGTTCCCCCTGCTGCGGCTGCGGGACGTCTTCAAACTCATCGATCGCGTCGCCGGCCGGGCCAGGCGCCCGATCGGCGTCGTCGCCGAGATCAAGCACGCCTCGTATTTCGAGTCGATCGGCCTGCCCCTCGACGAACTGTTCGCGGCCGAGGTCAACACGGCGGGCTGGAACGCCGGGGACGGCCGGCTCACCCTTGAAAGCTTCGAACAGAGCCTGCTCGACAAGGTGTACGCCCGCGGCATCTACGGCAAGCGGATCTTCCTCCTCGAGGCGCGTGGCAAACCGTTCGACGAGGTCGCACTCCACGGGCCGAAGGCGCCGCACTACGCCGATTTCCTGTCCGAGCAGGGACTCTATGCGCTGAGCGGTAAGGTCGACGGCATCAGCGTGCCCAAATCGCTCATCCTCGAGACGGATGCCGACGGCCACGTCTCCGGGGCATCCGACCTGGTCGACGCCGCCCACGCCGCCGGCCTGGAGATCTACTGCTGGACCCTCCGCCCCGAGAACCGGTTCCTCGCCAAAACCTTCCGGCGCGGGCGGTTCAGGGCCGACTTCGGCGACTGGCGGAGTGAGTTCCGCACCATCATGGGAACCGGAATCGACGGGGTCTTCGCCGACCACCCCGACCTCGCGGTCACCGTGCGGGACGAGCTCGCCGCCGAGGAGTGACCGCCCCGCACCCGGCCCGGCCGGGTGTCAGACGCAGCGCCTAGGATTGTCAGCGAGATGATGACGCTTTTCGACCCGGACAACACGCCCGCCCACCAGGCCCCGCCCGGGGGGCCGATCATCATGGACGGCGAACGGCCCGGCGGTTACGAGAGCCCGCTGCTGGAGGGGCTCAACCCCCAGCAGCGCGAGGCGGTCGAGTACCGCGGCCCCGCCTTGCTGATCATCGCCGGGGCAGGCTCCGGCAAGACGAGCGTTCTCACCCGGCGCATCGCCAGCCTGCTCGAGACCCGCGAGGCCTGGCCCAGCCAGATCCTCGCGATCACGTTCACCAACAAGGCCGCCGCCGAGATGCGCGACCGGGTCAAGGCCATCCTCGGCCAGGGCGCCGACGGAATGTGGATCTCCACCTTCCACTCCTCCTGCGTGCGGATCCTGCGCCGCGAGGCGGAGAACGCCGGCCTCTCCGCCAGCTTCAGCATCTACGACTCGGCCGACACCAAGGTCACCCTCAAACGAATCATCAAGTCGCTCGACGCCGACACCCTCGGCTTCACCCCCGGCAACGCGTCCGCGAAGATCTCCAAGCTCAAGAACGAGCTCGCCGACGTGGACTCCTACTCCCGCAACGCGAACATGAGCGACCCGCAGGAGGTCATGTTCGTCGAGATCTTCCGGCAGTACACCCAGCGCCTCCGCGCCGCCAACGCCCTCGACTTCGACGACCTGATCGGGGAGACGGTCTACCTGTTCCGGGCCTTCCCCAAGGTCGCCGCCCTCTACCGGCGCCGGTTCCGGCACATCCTGGTCGACGAATACCAGGACACGAACCACGCCCAGTACTCGCTCGTGCGGGAGCTGACCCGTCCGGTCGAACCCGCACTCGCCGACGAGATGGAAGACACCGGTGTGCATGTGCGCAACCTGCGCGACGCCACCGGCGGCATCCCCGGTGCGTCGCTCACCGTGGTGGGCGACTCTGACCAGTCGATCTACGCCTTCCGCGGCGCCGACACCCGCAACATCACCGAGTTCGAACGGGACTTCCCCGGCACCAAGGTGATCCTGCTCGAGCAGAACTACCGGTCCACCCAGAACATCCTCTCCGCCGCCAACGCGGTGATCGGCCACAACTTCGACCGCAAGGACAAGAAACTGTGGAGCGCGGGCGGCGACGGCGAGAAGATCGTCGGCTTCACCGCCTACTCCGGCCATGACGAGGCCCAGTTCGTGGCCGACGAGATCGAGGTGCTGCACTCCGCGGGCATGGCCTACCGCGACATGGCCGTGTTCTACCGCACCAACGCGCAGACCCGTGCGCTGGAAGAAATCCTCGTGCGCTCCGCCGTGCCCTACCGGGTGGTCGGCGGCACGAAGTTCTACGAGCGGGCCGAGATCAAGGATGCGCTCGCCTACCTCATCTCCGTCGCCAACCCCAACGACGAGCTGGCTCTCCGCCGCATCCTGAACACCCCGAAACGCGGGATCGGGCCGGCCACCGAGACCGGGCTCGCCAGCTTCGCCGAAGCCAACCAGATCAGCTTCCGGCAGGCCATGCGCGACTGCGCATCTCTCGGCCTCGGGCCGAAGGTGACCGGGGCCATCCTCAAGCTGGCCGCCCTGCTCGACGAGGCGGCGCTGAAGATCGACCCGGCAAACCCGGCCGGGCAGGCGAACGTCTCCGAACTGCTCACCTTCCTGCTCGACGGCAGCGGCCTGCTCACCCTGCTCCGCAACAGCCGGGACCCGCAGGATGAGGCCCGCGCCGAGAACATCGAGGAACTCGTCGCCCAAACGAAGGACTTCAACAAGGAGAACCCCGACTCGGGGCTCGTCGACTTCCTCACCCAGGTGTCGCTCGTCGCCGCGGCCGACGACCTCGACGACGCGTCCGGCACGGTCTCGCTGATGACCCTGCACACCGCCAAGGGGCTCGAATACGAGGCGGTGTTCCTCACCGGCGTCGAGGAGGGGCTGCTGCCGCACCAGATGTCGGCCAACGAGCCGGGCGGCCCGGCCGAGGAGCGCAGGCTGTTCTACGTGGGGATCACCCGGGCGAGGCAGCGGCTGTACCTGTCGCTGGCGATGACCCGCGCGCAGTTCGGCGACATCAACGTGGCGATGCCCAGCCGCTACCTGCAGGAGATCCCGGTCGACCTGATCGACTGGAAGCAGTCGCCCGGCATGGCGAACTCCCGCGGCGGCACCCAGCCGCGCGCGCTCAACGCCCGCCGGGACGGTTTCGGCGGCGGGTTCGCCAAACGCGGCGAACCGCAGGCCCTGCCACCCGCGCCCAAGCCGAAGACGGAGTGGACGAACCGGGTGTCGCAGGTGCGGGACAACGGCGACCTGACCCTGGCGGCGGGGGACCGCATCCGCCACGTGGACTTCGGCGACGGCCGGGTCAACCAGGTCACCGGCGACGGCACCAAACGGATCGCGCACGTGCAGTTCGACACCGCGGGCGCGAAGAAGCTCCTGATCAAGATCGCGCCGATCGAGAAGATCTAGAGTGCCCGGGGCCGGGAAACCGGAGACCCTGCTCGAACGGTTGCGCTCACTTCGCGCCCTCGACGTCGAAGTGGCGTCCCGGGCCAGCGCGGCAGTCGTGATCCCGCTGGTGCTGCTCGTCGCGGCCGGGCACGTCGACTGGGCGGCATACGCGTCGTTCGGCGCGATGACCTCCCTCTACGGCCGCGGCGAACGCTACCGGCTGCGGGCCCGCACGGTCAGCGTCGCGGCGGCCTGCATGCTCGGCAGCATCGCCCTGGGCGTGCTGATGGCCGTCACGGGGGCGGCCCTGCCCCTGCTCGTGCTCGGATTGCTCGGCGTGATCGTGGCCGGGATCCTGGTCGCGTCCACCTGGGGACTGTTCCCCGGCACCCCCATCTTCTTCGTGTTCGCCTACGCGGTCTGCGCCCAGGTGCCCACCCCGCCCGGTGAGGTCTGGGTCCGGCTGCTCGTCGCCGGCGGGGCGGCGGCGTTCGCCTGGCTGCTCACCATGTCGGGCTGGGCGCTCCGCCGGCTGGCCGGCGACCGGTCCCCCGACCTGTTCAAGCCGCTCCCGCGCCGGCCGCGCCTGCACGCCGCCGCGTACCGGGACCGGCAGGTCTGGTTCACCATCGCCCAGAACGTGGCCGGCGTGCTGGCCGCCGGCGGTCTGGCGGTCGCAGCCGGGATCGGGCATCCGTACTGGGCCGTGGTCAGCGTGGTCGCCGTGCTGCCCCCGCCGCGGGCCGCGCACTCGATCTCCCGCGCCGTGCACCGCATCCTCGGCACCGCGCTCGGTGTCGTCGTCACCGGACTCGTGCTGTGGCCGGGGCCCGGCGTGTTCGTGCTGATCCTGGTCATCGCGATCGGCCAGTTCGGCGCCGAAATCCTGATCGGGAAGCACTACGGTGCCGCCCTGCTCTTCATCACTCCGCTCGCGCTGGCCGTCGTGCACCTGACCAGCCCGGTGCCGGTGCCCGAGCTGCTGGTCGACCGGGTCGTCGAGACGGCGCTCGGCGGGGGGATCGCCATCCTGATCGTGCTCCTCGCGCGAACCCGGCAGCCTTCCTGAGAGCTCGTGCAGGACGCATTGGAGGCGCACAGGTTGTTCTCAGCTTCTCGATAGGGATTCAACTGAATCGGCCGGAAAGCTCCAAGTATGAGCCTCGACACCCGTCCCACCCAGCGCGTCCAGCGCCACACCTCGGTGCCGCGCATCCACCCGAACTACCACCGGCGGATGCGCCTGGCCGACGGACTTCAGATCATCGCGGTGGTCTCGGTCGCCCTGGTGATCGCGATCTTCCTCGCCGACGGAGGGGCATCCCGCTTCGGCACCCCGGCCGACGCGATCACCTCACTCGGCGTGGTGACCGGCCTCGTCGGCACCGATCTCCTGCTCCTGATGATGCTGCTGGCCGCGCGGCTCCCCTCGATCGACCGCGCCTTCGGGCACGACAGCGCGATGGAGCTGCACCAGTCGCTGGGAAAGCCTGCCCTCTACCTGATCCTCGGCCACGGCGTCCTGCTCACCATCGGCTACGCGATGGTGCAGCCGGCCACGGTGTTCGCCGAGGTGTGGATCATGCTCACGACCCTCCCTGACATGCCGCTCGCGTTCGTGGGCCTCGGGCTGCTCGTGACCGTCGTGGTCACCTCCCTCGTCGTGGTGCGGCACCGCTTCCGGTACGAGGCGTGGCACCTGGTGCACCTGCTCTCCTACGTGGCCGTGCTCGTGTCCATCCCGCATCAGCTGAGCGTGGGCACCCTGTTCCGCGAAGGCTCCGTGCAGCGCTACTACTGGCTCGCCCTCTACATCGGGGTGGCCGGCTCGATCCTGCTGTTCCGGTTCATCGTGCCGATCGTGCGCTCGCTCCGGTCCCGGCTCGTGGTCGAAGGGGTCGACCCCGTCGCCCGCGGCGTCGTCTCGATCCGGTTGTCCGGGCGTCAGCTGCGCCGGCTCAAGGCCCGCTCAGGCCAGTTCTTCATCTGGAGGTTCTGGACGCCGAAGCTCTGGTGGCAGGCGCATCCGTTCTCGCTGTCGGCCGCACCGACCGGCAACGCGCTGCGGATCACCGTGCGCGGCCTCGGCGACGCCTCCTCGGCCCTGTCGGCGCTGCCCAAGGGCACCAGGGTCAGCTTCGAAGGCCCCTACGGCCTCTTCACCGACTTCGCCCGCACCTCTCCCCGGATCGTGCTGATCGCCGCCGGCATCGGGGTGGCCCCGATCAGGTCGCTGCTCGAAACGGCGACCTTCGCCCCGGGCCAGGCCACCGTGATCCTCCGGTCGAGCACCGCCGACGACACCTACCTCGTCGACGAACTGGCCGACCTCTGCCGCGCCAGGGGCGCCGAACTGCGCATCGTCGCCGGCAAGCGCTCACCCGGCGTGAGCAGCTGGCTCCCGGCGGACGCCGTGCGGGCCAGGGTCTCCCTCGCCACGCTCGTGCCCCAGGTTCGGGAGGCGGATGTCTACATCTGCGGTCCCCGGCGCTGGACCGACGAGGTCGTGCGCGACGCCCGGGCGGCCGGCCTGCCGACACGGCAAATCCACTTCGAAAGGTTCGACTGGTGAGATTCCGCGCGATAACCCTGGCCACGCTGGCCTCCGTCTCCGTGGTCGGCATCGGCTGGCAGCTCGGCGCCCAGCTCACGGCATCCCAGCAGACCCTGGCCTCGTCGGTGCCGGCTGCGGCGACGAGCACCGCCGCCGCGACGGGCTCGGCGGCGGCCCCGTCTGCCACGCAGCCGGCCGCCCCGGCGGCGGCCACCGCCGCCGCTCCGGCGCCCGCCCCGGCCACGCCGAGCGGCACCTTCGACGGCTCGGTGGTGCAAACCCGGTTCGGACCCGTGCAGGTGTCCGTGACGATCGCGAACGGGACGATCACCGAGGTCACGGCGCTCCAGCTGACCAACGACGGCGGCCGCTCGGTGATGATCAGCAACCAGGCGGCGCCGATCCTCCGCAGCGAGGTGCTCGCCGCCCAGTCGGCCCAGGTGCAGAACGTGAGCGGTGCCACCTACACGTCCGGCGGCTATCTCACCTCACTGCAGGCGGCCCTCGACGCCGCCCAGTTCTAGCCGGTCCGGCACCGTGATGCCGTCCGCCGCCCAGGTCTCGCCCGAGGACAGAGCCGGAACAGGCGCGCTCACCGTGACGTCCATGGGGACGGTGCTGAGCATCCGGTTCGGCCGCCCGGTCGACCCTGCCGCCCGCGAGGCCGCCCGCGAGGCGGTCGCCCGCGTGTTCGAACGGTGGGACGCCCGGTTCAGCCTGTACCGCGACGACTCGGAGCTGAGCCGGATCAACCGGGGCGAACTCCGCCTCACCCAGGCGAGCCCGGCGCTGCGGGACTGCTACGCGCTGGCCCTCGACTGGCGCGACCGCACCGACGGGGTGTTCACCCCGCACCGGGCGGATGGCGTGCTCGACCTGTCCGGAGTGGTCAAGGCCCTCGCCATCGACGAGGCCGGGGGAGCGCTGCACGCCCTCGGTCAGGGGGACTGGTCGCTGAATGCGGGCGGGGACATCCTCGTCGCCGGGGACCAGGCGCCGGGGCTCGACTGGGTGGCCGGCATCGTCGACCCGGAGGACCGGGCGCGCACGCTGGCCGTCGTCCCCCTGGCGCTGCCGCTCCGGGCGGTCGCGACCTCCGGCAGCGCCGAACGCGGCGACCACATCTGGTCTTCCGCCGGCGGGGGGCCGTCGCCATACCGGCAGGTCTCCGTTCTCGCCCGTGACGTCGTGACCGCCGACGTGCTGGCCACGTCCATCATCGCCGGCGGGGAGGCGACCCTGAACCGGAGCACCGAGACCTGGCCCGTGGAGGTGCTCGCCGTGCTCCGGGACGGGTCGCTCCTGGCCACCCCTGGGTTGCGCGCCTGACCCGGCCCGGCCGGCACCCTTGTCGGGGGTTGGCGAAGAGCGTACCGTGGCTGGCGCGGGGGCACCCGGCCCTTCGCCTGGCGGGGAGGAAACGATCATGACAATGGACCCGGATGGGCTCTGGCCGCGTCGAGCGGACGCGGCGAACGACGGCCTGGACGAGGATCGCGACCTTGACGACATCGCCCTCACCCTCGACGAGGATCTGCCGATCGACCCGGACGCCGAGGACTGGACCGTCGACGCCGATGACCGCGCTGTCGACTTCGACGACGCCGACGACCGGGATGCCGACCGGGACGCCGACCTGGATGCGGAGGAGTACCGGAGCTAGCTCGGGCGGGCGACGGGAGCCGGCGGGGGCGACTCAGGGCTCGGCGCGCCGGTTTCGGCAGGGCGCGCCCGCGGCCGCGGCCGCGGGCTGCGGAACGGGGCGCGGCCTGGGGCGGGTCACCGTGGTCAGTCGGTGTCGAGGCCGGAGGCCGGTCCGGTGTCGGCGAGCGGATGCGCGATCTCGTCGCGCGGCATCCGGAACAGCACGATCGCGGCGATCGCGAGCACCGGCGGTACCAGCCCCGCGACCAGGAACGCGGGAGCGAGGCCGATCGCCTCGCCCACCGGCCCGGCCACGGCCATCGACACCGGCATGAGCGCGAGCGACACGAAGAAGTCCAGGCTCGACACCCGGCCGAGCAGCGATGCGGGCACCCTGCGCTGCAGCAGGGTGCCCCAGATCACGGTGCCTGCCTCGAAGGCGAAGCCGGCCACGAACAGGGCGGCGACCATGACCCACAGGTCGTTCGTCACCCCGATCAGGGCGATCGGCACGCAACCGAGCCCCCAGAGCAGGTTCATCACCGTGAGGTAGCGCCGCGGCAGCACCCGGGAGGCGACGAGCAGCGACCCGGCCGCTCCGCCGATCCCGAACGCGGCCAGGGCGAGCGCGAACCCGGCCGGTCCGCCGCCGGCCTGGTCCTTGACGGCGAACGGCAGCAGCACCTCGATCGGACCCATCAGCACGAGCACGAGCAGCGTGAAGTAGGAGAGCGTTCCCAGCAGCCAGGACGTGCGGAGCATGTAGGCGAAGCCGTCACGGACATCCGTGAGCATCGACATGATCGGATGCCGCCGGGCCGAGCCGCCAGCCGGTTCCCCGGGTTCGCGGCGCGACGGGGCCGCCCGCATCACCACGAGGAAGCCCATCGCCAGCACCTGGGCGGTCGCGATGAGCGCGAACGCCGCTCCGGGTGACGCGACGGCGATCGTGGCGCTCGCCACGGCCGGCCCGGCGGCCTGCATGATGATCGGCCGCAGCATGCCCTCGACGCCGTTCGCGGCGAGCAGTTGCCCGGCCGGCAGGATCGCCGGCAGCAGCGCCGAGTAGGCCGGATAGTAGAAGCCGTCGGCGATTCCGAGCACGACGGAGACGAGGGCCAGGTGCCAGATCTCGATCCCGCCCGTCAGGGTCAGCACGGAGGCCACCCCGAGGGAGAGGGCCTTGGCTCCCTCGACCGCGATCATGATCCGCCGCTGGGGGATGCGGTCGGCCAGGGCGCCGCCGACGAGCACTGCGGCGATGAGCCCGGTCGCAGCACCGGTCGCCACGATCGACAACTCCGCCGGCCCGCCGCCCTGAGCGATCACCTGCCAGGCCACGGCCACGATCCACATGCCCGCGCCGAAGAGCGACAGCGTCATCGACGCGACCAGGACCCGGTATCGGGGCTCGCGGAACGGCTGGGCGGCACGCGGCAGCCGCCGGGCGCGGGGATCGGGCCCGAGGTCGGCGGGGTCGTCCTCCATCAGGGAATCCTCCTGTGCGGGTCAGGGCACCGTCCAGACCATGATGCGCCGGCGCGAGGCCCGGCGCCAGACATCCGGCGCACCTAGGCTGGGCCCGTGACCCCGATTCCGCGCCCCGAGCCCCAGGCCACGGATGCCGCGGAGCCTTCGCGCACCCCGGCGGCCGGGGCACGGCTTCCTGCCCAGTTGGCGCTGATGGTTGCCGGCGGAGCGCTCGCGGGCGGCGCGGCGCGGCTGCTCTTCCTGCTCCTGCCCGGCCCGTGGGGCACCCTCGCGAACACGAGCGCCCTGTGGGGGCTCGTGCCCTTCTTCGCCGTGGCAGCCCTTCGGGTCCGAGCCCGTCGCGCGGCGGTCGCCGGAGCACTGTGCCTGGCCGCGATGGTCGCCGTCTGGGTGCTCCTCGCCCCCGCGCCGCCGACCCTGCGGGAAGTGGCCCTGTGGGGAGTCGTCGGGGTCGTCGCCGGGGCACTGTGCGGCCTCGCCGGCGGACTGGTGCGGCGAAGCGGACCCGTGCTCCGGCGCTCCGCGGCCGCGGCGATCGGCGGGGTCGTCCTCGGGGAAGGCGTCTACGGCATCCTGCTGATCGGCGGCCCGCAGTGGTGGCTGGAGGCGGCCGTCGGCGCCGCACTCGCGCTCGCCTGGGGGCCCGCGCCCCGTGACCGGGCGGTGGCGCTCGCCGGGGCGGTGCTCGTGGCCGGAGCCCTGTTCGGCGCATTCGTGGCCTACGACGCGATCGCGGCCGGCTGACCGCCAGCGGCGGGAGACCGGGCAGCCGACTGCGGGCCGGATGCGGCGCGGGCGAGCCGCGCGGGCTCAGGCGCCCGAGGGCGTACGCCGCAGCCTCGTCGCGAGGAGCGCGATCGCACGCCAGCCGAGCAGGAACAGGCCGAGCACGATCGTGGCCACGAGGATGAAGGTCGGCTGGACGCCCTGCCCGCTCGCGAGCCGCAACAGCATCCCGCCGGCCACCGTGCACAACCAGACGCCGATACCGGTCCAGACGATCCGCCGGGGGCTGCGCCAGACGCGCAGCACGAGCCAGCCGATCGCGAGCCCGCCGAGGAACGGCCACCACGTCGTCAGCACACCGAGGAGACCCTCGCCGTGGCTGGCCCGGCCGATCAGGGCGAAGACCAGCACGAGAACGGCGTCAATGGATGCCGGCACGATGACGGATGCCGGGACTGCTCGCTGTGCGCTCATCCCGCAAGCCTACGGGCCGGGCTCGGCGGCGTGCGCTAGATCGACGTGCCGATCAGGGCGCCGATGGCCCAGGTCACCCCGAGGGCGAGCAGGCCGCCGACGACCACCCGGGAGATCGCGCGGGTCTTCGGGCTGCCGCCGAGGTAGGCGCTCAGCCAGCCCGTGATGACGAGGGCGATCGCCACGGCGAGGAACGTGGCCGGCAGCCGCCAGGCGGGCGGCGGCAGCAGCACCGCGAGCAGCGGCAGGATGGCGCCCACCGTGAAGGCGAGGGCGGAGGCGAACGCCGCATGCCACGGATTCGACAGCTCCTCCGTGCCGATGTGCAGTTCCACCTCGAGGTGGGCGCCGAGCGCGTCGTGCGCGGTCAACTCGAGCGCCACCTGCCGGGCGGTGTCGGAACTGAGCCCCTTCGCCTGATAAAGGCCGGCCAGTTCGGCCAGCTCCTGATCCGGCATGTGCTCGAGCTCCCAGCGTTCCTTCGCGATCAGGGCGCGCTCGGTGTCGCGCTGGCTGCTCACCGACACGTATTCGCCCAGGGCCATCGAGATGGCGCCGGCGAGGAGGCTGGCGACGCCGGCGATCAGGATGGCGGCGGCATCCGGAGTCGCGGCCGCAACGCCCACGACGAGGGCGGCGACCGAGACGATGCCGTCGTTGGCGCCGAGCACTCCTGCGCGGAGCCAGTTGAGGCGCGAGGCGTGGCCCGCGGAGTGGGGATCGGTGCCGTGTTCCGGTTCAGTCATGTCTGCATCCAAGCATCCCCCGGTCGCCGGCGCTACCAAGGGCTGGCTGGTCTTTCCCGCGGCCCGGCTCGGCCGGGAATCCGCTGCCCCGGCCAGAGTTCGCGATGGCGATGTGGGACGCTAGAGTTTGAACTGGCCAGTATGTCTTGATGTCGAGCTACATTCGGCTCTGCACACTGTGCCCACACCCCCTCGTACCCAGCAGGAACGCCAAGACGCGGATTGGAAAGAGCAGCGTGGATCTTTACGAATACCAGGCCAGAGACCTGTTTGAACAGTATGGAGTCCCGGTTCTGCCGGGCATCATCGCGGACACCCCCGAAGAGGTGCGCGCGGCCGCGGAGAAGCTCGGCGGCGTCGTCGTCGTCAAGGCCCAGGTGAAGGTCGGCGGTCGCGGAAAAGCCGGCGGAGTCAAGGTCGCCAAGACCCCCGACGATGCCGAAGTCGCCGGACGGGCCATCCTCGGCCTCGACATCAAGGGCCACACCGTCAACCGGGTCATGGTTGCCGGGGGAGCCCGAATCAAGCAGGAGTTCTACTTCTCCGTGCTGCTGGACCGCACCAACCGCTCCTACCTCTCGCTTGCGAGCTACGAGGGTGGCGTGGAGATCGAGGTTCTCGCCGTCGAGAAGCCCGAAGCGCTCGCCTACACGGCGATCGACCCGATCGCCGGGATCGACCTGGCGAAGGCCCGCGAGATCGCGATCGCGGCGAAATTCCCGGCCGAACTCGTCGACAAGGTCGCACCGGTCTTCGTGCAGCTCTACACCGTGTTCACGGGTGAAGACGCGACCCTGGTCGAGGTCAACCCCCTCGTCCTCACCGAAGAGGGCGACATCATCGCGCTCGACGGCAAGGTCACGATCGACGAGAACGCCGGCTTCCGCCACCCGAAGCACGCTCTCCTCGAGGATGCGGCCGCCGCCGACCCGCTCGAGGCGAAGGCCAAGGAGAACGACCTCAACTACGTCAAGCTCGACGGTGAGGTCGGCATCATCGGCAACGGCGCGGGGCTCGTCATGAGCACCCTCGACGTCGTCGCGTACGCCGGAGAGAACCACGGCGGCGTCAAGCCGGCCAACTTCCTCGACATCGGGGGCGGAGCATCCGCCGAGGTCATGGCCGCGGGCCTCGACGTCATCCTCGGCGACCCGCAGGTCAAGGCCGTCTTCGTGAACGTCTTCGGCGGCATCACCGCCTGTGACGCCGTCGCGAAGGGCATCGTGGGTGCGCTCGCCGAACTCGGCAGCGCCGCCAACAAGCCGCTCGTTGTGCGCCTCGACGGCAACAACGTCGAGGAAGGCCGTCGCATCCTCGCCGAGGCCAACCACCCGCTCGTCACACTGGCCGCCACCATGGACGAGGGCGCCGACAAGGCCGCCGAACTCGCCCACGCCGCGAAGTAAGGGATTTTCGAACATGTCAATCTTCCTCAACAAGGACTCCAAGGTCATCGTGCAGGGCATCACCGGCGGTGAGGGCACCAAGCACACCGCCCTCATGCTCAAGGCCGGCACCCAGGTCGTCGGCGGCGTGAACGCCCGCAAGGCCGGCACCACCGTCGTGCATGGCAGCGTCGAGCTGCCCGTGTTCGGCACGGTCGCCGAGGCCATGGAGAAGACGGGCGCGGATGTCTCCATCGCGTTCGTCCCGCCGGCCTTCACCAAGGACGCCGTCATCGAGGCCATCGACGCCGGCATCCCGCTGCTCGTCATCATCACCGAGGGCGTGCCGGTGCAGGACTCAGCCGAGTTCTGGGCCTACAACATCGCCAAGGGCAACAAGACCCGCATCATCGGTCCGAACTGCCCCGGCATCATCACCCCCGGTGAGGCCCTCGTGGGCATCACGCCGGCGAACATCACCGGCAAGGGCCCGGTCGGCCTCGTCTCCAAGTCGGGCACCCTGACCTACCAGATGATGTACGAACTGCGCGACCTCGGCTTCTCCACCGCCATCGGCATCGGCGGCGACCCCATCATCGGGACCACGCACATCGACGCGCTCGAGGCGTTCGAGGCTGACCCCGAGACGCTCGCCATCGTCATGATCGGCGAGATCGGCGGCGACGCCGAGGAGAAGGCGGCCGAGTACATCAAGGCCCACGTCACCAAGCCTGTCGTCGGCTACGTCGCCGGCTTCACCGCTCCCGAGGGCAAGACCATGGGCCACGCCGGCGCCATCGTCTCCAACGGGGCCGGAACCGCCCAGGGCAAGAAGGAGGCCCTCGAGGCCGCCGGGGTCAGGGTCGGCAAGACGCCGAGCGAGACCGCCACCCTGCTGCGCGAGGTTCTCGCCGCACTGTAGGACCAGCATCCGCACGATGGGCCCGCCAGACCAGGCGGGCCCTTCGTCGTCTCCGGGGTAGCGCTGGCCCACGTTGCTCTCTCGCCCTGTCGAATTCGACGGAGATATTGCCGGAAACGGCCCGGAATCGTCAGCTCAGCGGCCGAACGGGCAAAATCTCCGTCGAATTCGACAGGGGCGGCGAGGGCGAAACCCGCAGCCTGCCCGGCCAAGTAGGCTCGTGGCCGATGAACCGCATAACGACAGCCCTGCTCGCCGCTCTCGAGGCGGTCATTGTCGTCGCCATCGGCGTCGGGATCGCGCTCGTGCCGCTGACCGTGCTCTGGGCCACCCAGTTCGGCCTCGCCATCGACTGGGTCGTCTTCTGGCGGGCCGCGGTGGACGTCTGGCTGCTCGGCAACGGCGTCGACCTGACCGTGCAACTCGACCCGGCAGTGGTCACCGCGCTCGGGCTGCCCGGCTCAGAGGCCCCGTTCACTCTCACCATCGCCCTGCTCGGCTACGGTCTGCTGGCCGTGCTGCTCGGCCGGCGCACCGGCGCCCGCGCCGCCGAAACCCCGTACCGCTGGGTCGGCGCCGGGGCCGCGATCGCCTGCTACGGCCTGCTCGCGACCGTGCTCAGCCTGACCGCGGGCACGGATGCTGTGCGTCCCTCACTCCCGCAGGGAATCCTGCTCCCGACGGCGGTCTACGCGGCCGGGGTGCTCAGCGGTGTGCTCAGCGGCCTGCTCGGCGGCGCGCCCCGCGGCCAGGCGGCCGGCGCCCTCGTCAGGCGCTACCGCACCCTGCCCGCCGTGGCCCGCGGCATCGCGGCAACGGCCCTCCGCGGCGGAACCGCCGCCGCCGCCGCCATCGTCCTGGTCTCCGCCGTGGCCGTCTTCGTGCTCATCCTCAGCAACTACGCCACGGTGATCGGCCTCTACGAGACGGTGCAGTCCGGCCTGACCGGCGGCATCGTGCTCACCCTGCTCGAGCTCGCGCTCATCCCCAACCTGGTCGTCTGGGCGGCCGCCTGGCTCGTCGGACCCGGCATCGCGGTCGGCGTCGGCACGAGCGTGTCCCCGGTCGGCACGGCCCTCGGCTCGGTGCCCGGCCTGCCCATCCTGGGGGTGCTCCCGCACGGCACGCTCGGGTTCGGGTTCCTCGGCCTGCTGGTGCCCGTCCTGATCGGCTTCCTCGCCGCGGCCGTGACCCGGCAGCGACAGGCCAGCACCGACACGGCGCCGCCCACCATCCCGCAACAGCTGGTCACCGGGCTGGCGACGGGAATCGTCGCCGGCATCCTGCTCGGCCTGCTCGCCTGGTGGTCCGGCGGGGCGATGGGCCCCGGGCGGCTCGTGGAGGTCGGTCCCAACCCCCTGCTGGTCGGACTGCTCACCGCCGTCGAGGTGGGTGTCGCGGCCTGCGCCGGGCTGCTGACCCCGCATCCGTTCCAGCGCGGCCGCGTCACACCGAGGAACGAACCGGCCGCCAAACGGTAGGCTCGTCCCGTGCTGTCATTGGTCGTGTTGATCTCAGGCGGGGGATCCAACCTTCGCTCCCTGCTCGAGGCGTGCCAGGATGCCGAATACCCGGCCCGGGTCGTCGCCATCGGCGCCGACCGTGACGCCGACGGCCTCGACCTCGGCGAAGAGTTCGGGATCCCGACCTTCACCGTGCCGTTCACCTCCCACCCCAGCCGGGAGGCCTGGGGCGACGAACTCCTGGCCCAGATCCGGCAGTGGACGCCCGACCTGGTCGTGCTGAGCGGTTTCATGCGCCTGCTCCCGCCGCGGGTGGTGGCCGCCCTGTCGCCGCAACTGCTGAACACGCATCCCGCTTACCTGCCCGAATTCCCCGGAGCGCACGGGGTGCGCGACGCGCTCGCCGCCGGCGTGCCGGAAACCGGGGCCAGTCTCATCGTCGTCGACACCGGTGTCGACGACGGACCGATCATCGCGCAGGAGAGGGTGCCGGTGCTACCCGGCGACACCGAAGCATCCCTGCACGAACGAATCAAGACCGTCGAGCGGCGCCTGCTGGTGCAGGCCGTGCTCGACATCGCCAACGGACACGTCGACCTCGAGGAGCATTCCCAGATATGAGCGGGCACACCAACGACCAGAGCCTGTACCGCGAGCGGGACACCGTGCCGGTGAAGCGCGCGCTGATCTCCGTCAGCGACAAGACCGGCCTGCTCGAGCTCGCCGGGGCCCTCGCGGCCGCCGGCGTCGAGATGGTCTCGACCGGATCGACCGCCGCGACCATCCGCGCCGCCGGCCACGAGGTGACGGATGTCTCCGCCGTGACCGGTTTCCCCGAGTCCCTCGACGGCCGGGTGAAGACCCTGCACCCAGGCGTGCACGCCGGCATCCTCGCCGACCTCCGCCTCGAGTCGCACGAGGCCCAGCTGAACGACCTCGGCATCGCCGCCTTCCAGCTCGTCGTCGTGAACCTCTACCCGTTCGTCGAGACCGTGGAGTCCGGCGCGTCCCCGGCCGAGGTCATCGAGCAGATCGACATCGGCGGACCGGCGCTCGTGCGCGCCTCGGCGAAAAACCACGCGAACGTGGCGATCGTGGTCGACCCCGACGACTACGACGAGATCATCGCGGCCGTCGCCGGCGGCGGAACCACGCTGCGCCTGCGCCAGAAGCTCGCCTCGCTCGCCTTCGAGCACACGGCCGGCTATGACCTCAGCGTCTCCGCCTGGTTCACCGAGAACGTCTACGACCAGTGGCAGGACGACGTCGAGGCCCTCGACGAGGAGATCCTCGAACAGTTCGACGCCGTCATCGCCACCAGCTTCGAGGCCGAGGCGTCGTTCCCCGACACCCTGGCCATCCAGGCCACCCGCAAGGCCGTGCTCCGCTACGGCGAGAACTCGCACCAGGCGGCGGCGCTCTACGTCGGCGACGGCGGCGAGGGCATCGCGCAGGCCGTGCAGCGCCACGGCAAGGAGATGTCCTACAACAACTACGTCGACGCCGACGCCGCTGTGCGCGCCGCCTTCGACTTCACGGAGCCGGCCGTGGCCATCATCAAGCACGCCAACCCGTGCGGGATCGCCATCGCAGGCCCCAAGGCACCGGATGCGATCGCCTCCGCCCACAAGCGCGCCCACGACTGCGACCCGGTCTCCGCATTCGGCGGGGTCATCGCGGCCAACCGCATCGTGACCCTCGGCATGGCCGAGACCGTCAGCCAGATCTTCACCGAGGTGCTCGTCGCCCCCGGCTTCGAACCGGCCGCGTTCGAACTGCTCAGTGCGAAGAAGAACATCCGCCTGCTCGAACTCCCCGCCGACTACCACCGGTCCTCACTCGAACTGCGCCAGATCTCCGGCGGACTGCTCGTGCAGGAGACCGACACCTTCGACGACTTCGACTCGTCCGGCTGGACTCTCGCCGCGGGCGAGGAGGTCGACGCGGCCACCCGCGCTGACCTCGAGTTCGCGTGGAAGGCCTGCCGTTCGGTGAAGTCGAACGCCATCCTGCTCGCCCACGGCGGCGCATCCGTCGGGGTGGGGATGGGCCAGGTCAACCGGGTCGACTCCTGCCACCTCGCAGTGCTGCGCGCGGGCGACCGTGCGGCCGGCTCCGTCGCGGCCTCCGACGCGTTCTTCCCGTTCGCCGACGGCCTGCAGGTGCTGCTCGAGGCCGGCGTCACCGCGGTCGTGCAGCCCGGCGGCTCGGTGCGCGACGAAGAGGTCATCGCGGCGGCCGTCGCAGCCGGCGTCAGCATGTACTTCACCGGGGAGCGCCACTTCTTCCACTGATCGCGTGCGGCAGGCACCGCGGACTCTGGCACGATTAAGGGGTCCGAGGTGCCACCAGACGCGCAGCGGCGGGAAGGGCAGCCGTGTCAGACCTCGAGGGCTTCATCCAGCCGGACTACCTGATCGCGCTCCTGGTCGCCGTCGTGGCCGCCGTGGCGATCACGGCGATCACCGCGCTCGTGTTCCGGATGGTCGGCCGGAGAGAGGCGTGGGCCCGCACCCTGGTCGGGCTGGCCAGGGTCCCGTTCCGGCTGACCCTGCTGATGGGCACCATGTGGTCCGTCAACACGCTCTTCCTGCAGAGCACGGCGGAAATCGAGCGCCTGGTCGACTTCGTGTTCCGCGCCCTGTTCATCGCCGCGGCCACCTGGCTGGTCTGCGCGCTGCTCTACTTCATCGAGGAAGTCACCGCCGTCCGCTATCGGGTCGATGTGCGCGACAACCGGGTCGCCCGGCGGGTGCGCACCCAGTTGCGGATGCTGCGGCGCATCGGCGTCGTCGTGGTCATCATCTGCGCCATCGGGGCCGTGCTGCTGAGCATCCCGGGGGCCGCGACCCTGGGCGCCAGCCTGTTCGCCTCGGCCGGCCTGCTCAGCGTCGTCGCCGGCCTCGCCGCCCAGTCCACCCTCGCCAACGTGTTCGCGGGGGTGCAACTGGCCTTCAACAACGCCCTGCGGGTGGACGACGTCGTAATCGTCGAGAACGAGTGGGGGAAGATCGAGGAGATCACGCTCACCTACGTGGTCGTGCACATCTGGGACGACCGGCGGATGGTGCTGCCGTCGACCTACTTCACGACGAATCCGTTCCAGAACTGGACCCGGCACAACAGTGAACTGCTCGGCGCCGTCGAGTTCGACCTGGACTGGCGGGTCGACCCGGCCGGCATGCGCCGGGAGCTGGACCGGATCGTCGCCCAGACCGACCTCTGGGACGGTCGCGTCGTCGTGCTCCAGGTGACGGATGCCGTCGGCGGCTTCGTGCGGGTGCGCGTGCTGGTCTCCGCCGCCGACGCTCCCACCCTGTTCGACCTGCGCTGCCTCGTGCGGGAGAACCTGATCGACTGGCTGATCACCCACAACCCCGACGCCCTGCCGGTGGGCCGGATGGAGCTGCGGCGGGAACCGCAGACCAAGCCTGCCGTCGCGCGTGGGCCGCAGCCGTCGCACCCTGTGACCGCGCCGATCGGGCTGTTCTCCGGCGATGAGAACGCCAAGGCGCGGGCCGCGGAGTTCACCACGTCGATCCCCGTGCAGGAGGGCCCGGCGGGCGAGCGCTGACGAGGCTAGTCTGGGTCAGTCGCCGCGCCACAACCGCGGCCCCAACCCACCGGCCCACAAGGTCAGCAAGGAGAAACAGTCATGACCCTCACGCAACCATCACCGTCGCTGGATGCGCTCGTCGGAATCCCGTTCACCCACGAACGCGTGCTGATCACCACGGGCATCCGCTCGGGCCTCGTGATCACCGTGGCCGTGCACTCGACCAGGCTCGGTCAGGCCCTGGGCGGCGCCCGGATGTGGCAGTACGAGAACTGGACCGATGCCGTCGCCGACGCCCTGCGCCTCTCCGCGGCGATGACTCTGAAGAACGCGGCCGCCGGGCTGAACCTCGGCGGCGGGAAGTCCGTCATCCAGCTGCCCCTCGGCACCACGCTCACCGAGGCGGAGAAGCGCGACGCCATGCTCGACCTCGGCGACGCGATCGAGAGCCTGGACGGCGCCTACATGACGGCGGAGGACGTGGGCACGAACGCCGAGTTGATGGCCGTAGTCAAGGAACGCACCGACCACGTGTGCGGCCTCCCTGCCGCCAGCGGCGGCGTGGGCGAACCCGCCGACGCGACCGCGGCGGGCGTCTACGCCAGCGTCGTCGCCACCCTCGACGCGCTGTTCGGCAGCCGGGAGGTGTCCGGCCGGCACATCGTCATCTCCGGGCTCGGCCAGGTCGGCGGACGCCTCGCCACGGCGCTGGCCGCGGCGGGCGCCCGCCTCACCGTCAGCGACGTCAACCTCGCCCGGCGGGAGCTGGCCGACTCGCTCGGCGCCACCTGGGTGTCCGTCGACGACGTGCACCTCGTGCCGGCCGACCTGTTCGTGCCGTGCGGCCTCGGCGGGGTGCTCACCGCCCGCGTGATCGGCGAACTCAATGTGCTCGGGGTCGTCGGCGCCGCCAACAACCAGCTCGCCCAACCGGAGGGCGCCGCCCAGCTCGACGCGCGCGGCATCCTCTGGGCGCCCGACTTCGTCGTCAACTCCGGCGGGGTCATCTACCTGGCGCTCGCCTCGGAGCCGGGTGCCGACCTGGACGCCGTCGCGGCGCGGGTCGACGCGATCGGCGACACCGTGTCGACCATCTTCGCGGATGCCCGCGAGCAAGGGATCACGACCCTCGCCGCCGCCGAGGACCTGGCCGCCGCCCGGCTGGACGCGGCGCGCCGCTGACGCCTGGCCGGCCGGACGCGCCGGGGCGCTGACGCCGGCGCCGCCGCGGGGGAGTCTCGGCCCCCACGCAGCGGCGCCCGGCACCCGCCGAATCACGGGCGGCTGCCGGGCCATACACTGGCGGGATGGAACCCGTCGCCGTGCCCCAGCCTTCCCAGCGCCGCGCCCTCGTGCGCCGGCCCGCCCGCAACCTCGCCGAGGGGCTCCTCACCCACATCGAGCGCACCGAGGTGGATCCTGCGCTGGCCGAGACGCAGTGGCGCGGCTACGTCGCCGCGCTCGCGGCCGAGGGCTGGGAGACCATCGAGGTCGAGCCGGCGCCGGAGCTGCCGGACTCCGTCTTCATCGAGGACGCCGTGATCATGTTCGGCGACCTCGCCGTCGTCGCCAGCCCGGGCGCCGAGACCCGCCGTGGCGAGACGGCCGGGGCCGAGGCCGCCGTGGCCCGCCTCGGCATTCCCGTGCAGCACATCGACCTGCCCGGGACCCTCGACGGCGGCGACGTGCTGAAGGTCGGCCGCACCGTGTACGTCGGGCGAAGCCTCCGCACCAACGACGAGGGCATTGCAGCGTTGCGGAACATCCTCGCGCCGCGCGGCTACACGGTGGTCGCGGTGCCGATCAGCCGCGCGCTGCACCTCAAGACCGCGGTCACCGCGCTGCCCGACGGCACCGTGATCGGCTTTCCGCCGCTCGTCGACGACCCGTCGGTGTTCGAGAGGTTCCTGCCCGTTCCGGAGGCCCACGGCACCGCGGTCGTCGTGCTCGACAACCGCACCGTACTGATGTCCTCGGCCGCCCCGCGCTCGGCGGAACTCTTCGCCCAGCGCGGCTACCGCGTTGTCGCCGTCGACATCTCCGAGTTCGAGAAACTCGAGGGCTGCGTCACCTGCCTCAGCGTGCGGGTCCGCTGACGGATTCTTCCCTTGCGCTCGGCCGGCATCGGTCGTAGTCTGAAAGGCTGCCTGATCAGGGGGGGCACAGCACAGAAGACGACGCGCTCAGGAGGCCGACATGACACAGACAGCACAACGACAGCTCGCACCGGATGCGAACCTCGGCGCTGCCTTCGGTGCCGGCTTCCAACCCGCCGGCTTCCAACCCGCCGGCCTCCGCCCCGCCCGCCTCCGCCCCGCCCGCGCCGCGTAACCCGCCGGCACCCGCACCGGCACGACCCGCCCCGCACCAGCCCGCAGCTCCCAGACCGCTGCCCGCGCTCCGGAAGCTCCACCCTTCCGCCCGTCGCCGACGGAACCCGAACGTCGTCGACACCCACCGGCGTCTCATCGCGCCGCATGCGCCAGATCGCCGCGCACCAGACAACTGACCGATTCAGGACTCACACGTGACCACGCTCACCGACCAGGAACATCCGTTCGACGACGCAGGAGACACCCCACCCATCCGGAGGACCACCCTCCAGACCCTGCTGCGTCTCTACCCCTACGCGAGGCCGGCCCTGCCGCGCCTCACCCTCGGCATGCTCGCCGCGCTCCTCGCCGCGCTCGTCGCGCTCGCCATCCCGCAGGTGCTGCAACGGCTCGTCGACGGCGCGCTGTCCCGGCAGGACTCCGCCCAGATCTGGCCCGCCGTGGTCGCGATCCTCGGGCTCGGCGTGCTCGAGGCGGTGCTGATCGGGCTCCGGCGCTGGTTCGTGCTCGGCCCGGGCACGCACATCGAGGCCCGGATGCGCAACGCCCTCTACGCCCGGCTTCAGGACCTCCCGGTCTCATTCCACGACCGCTGGCCGAGCGGCCAGCTGCTCTCCCGCGCCGTCAGCGACCTCAACCAGATCCGGCGCTGGATCTCGTTCGGGCTCGTGCTCCTCGTGGTCAACCTGGTCACGATCGTGATCGGCGCGGTCATCCTGGTCTCGATGAACTGGGTCCTCGGCGTCATCTTCCTGGTCTGTTCGGTGCCGCTCTGGATCGTCGGCTACCTGTTCGAGGAGAAGTACTCCGTCGTCGCCCGGCGCAGCCAGGACCAGGCGGGCGACCTGGCGACGGCCGTCGAGGAGTCGGTGCACGGCATCCGCGTGCTCAAGGCGTTCGGGCGCGGTTCGTTCGCGCTGAAGAACTTCTCCGCGCAGGCGGAGAGCCTGCGCGGCACGGAGATCGAGAAGGCGCGGGCCATCGCCGGCATCTGGCTCTGGCTGCTGCTCGTGCCCGATGTCGCCTTCGCGCTCTGCCTCGTCGCCGGCGTCTGGCTGGCCAGCCAGGGGGAGCTCACAGTGGGCGGCCTCGTCGCGTTCTTCGCCACCGCGACCGTGCTGCGCTGGCCGGTCGAGTCGATCGGGTTCCTGCTGTCGATGACCTTCGACACCCGCACCGCCACCGACCGGTTCTTCGACGTGCTCGACGCCCCGAACACGATCACCGACCCCGAGCATCCGGCCACGATCGACCACCCGCAGGGACGCCTCGCCTTCGAGGACGTGCACTTCCGCTACCCCGACTCGCCCGACCGGTTCCCCGACCTGCTCGACGGCATCGACCTGGTGCTCGAACCCGGCGAGACGATGGCGCTGGTCGGCCTGACCGGCTCCGGCAAGTCGACCCTCACCGCGCTCACCACCCGGCTCTACGACGTGACGGCGGGCGCAGTGACCCTCGACGGGGTGGACGTGCGGGCCCTCGGCCGTGAGGAACTGCGCCGCCACCTGGCGATGGCGTTCGAGGACGCGACGCTGTTCTCGGCATCCGTGCGCGACAACGTTCTGTTGGGCCGCCCCGAGTGGGCCGAACGCTCCGGCGACGCGGATGCCGCGCTCGAGGAAGCGCTGCAGGTCGCCCAGGCAGGGTTCGTGCACGAGCTCCCGCAGGGTGTGGACACCCTCGTCGGCGAGGAGGGGATGTCCCTCTCCGGAGGCCAGCGGCAACGGCTCGCCCTCGCCCGCGCCGTCGCCGCGAAGCCCGCGGTGCTCGTGCTCGACGACCCGCTGTCGGCGCTCGACGTGGACACCGAGTCGCTGGTCGAGGCGGCGCTGCGCGAGGTGCTCGCCTCCACCACCGCGCTGGTCGTCGCGCACCGGCCGTCCACGGTCATGCTCGCCGACCGGGTGGCGCTGCTCGAAGGCGGCAGGATCACTGCGGTCGGGCGGCACTCCGACCTGCTCCGCCAGAGCGAGCACTACAAGTTCGTCATCTCCAGCCTGGAAGACGAAGAACGACGCGAATCCGCACGGAAGGGGGTGACGCTGTGAGCGTCACCGGAGTCGAAGGAGAAGAGCGCAGCAACTTCAGCGCCGCGGAGAGCAAGCAGATCCGGGCGAGGTCGCTGCGCCTGCTCGGGTCGCTGCTCGCCCCCGTGCGCTGGCCCGTGATCGCGGCGATGCTCATCGTCGTGCTCTCGACGGTCGCGCAGGTGGCCGGTCCGGCGCTGATCGCCTACGGGATCGACCAGGGGCTGCCGGCGCTGCTCGACCAGGACTGGTTCCCGCTCGCCGCCACCGGGGTGGTCTACCTGCTCACCGGCGTGATCGGCGCGGGCCTGATCGCCTGGTACACGCTGATGTCCGCCCGGATCAGCCAGGGCGTGCTGATCGACCTGCGCAAACGGGTCTTCCTGCACACTCAGCGGCTGAGCCTTGAATTCCACGAGTCGTACACCTCGGGCCGGATCATCTCCCGGCAGACGAGCGACCTCGACGCGATCCGCGAGCTGCTCGACTCCGGGATCAACCAGCTCGTGCAGGGCCTGCTCTACATGACCTTCACCGCGATCGCCCTGTTCGCGCTCGACGGGATGAGCGGGCTCGTGCTGTTCGGTTCCCTGGTGCCGCTGCTCATCCTCACCCGGTGGTTCCAGGTGCGCTCGCAGACGCTGTTCCGGCAGTCCCGGACCGCCTCGGCGAGCCTGATCGTGCAGTTCGTGGAGACCATGACCGGCATCCGCGCGGTCAAGGCCTTCCGGGCGGAGAAGCGCAACGAGAAGGTGTTCGGCGAACTCGTCGAGGACTACCGGAAGGTGAACGGCCGGGTCATCCAGCTGTTCGGCATCTTCGACCCCGGTCTGGTGCTGATCGGCAACGTCGCGGTCGCCGTGGTGCTCCTGGTCGGCGGGTTCCGGGTCGCCGACGGGCAGCTGGCCATCGGCGCCCTGCTCGCGGCGCTGCTCTACACCCGGCGGTTCTTCGACCCGATGGAGGACATGGCGATGTTCTACAACTCCTACCAGTCCGCCGCCGCGGCGCTGGAGAAGATCTCCGGCGTGCTCGAGGAACACCCCGGCGTGCCCGACCCGGTGGCGCCGGTCGACCTGTGGAAGGCGCGCGGGCAGGTGTCGTTCGACCAGGTGAGCTTCGCCTACCAGAGCGACCGGGTCATCCTGCCCCGGTTCGACCTGACGCTCCCGGCGGGGCAGACCATCGCCCTGGTCGGGTCGACGGGGGCCGGCAAGTCGACCCTGGCCAAGCTGATGGCCCGGTTCTACGACCCCTCCGACGGCCGGGTCAGCCTCGACGGGGTCGACCTGCGCGACCTGCACCCGAAGGACCTGCGCCGGGCGATAGTCATGGTGACCCAGGAGGCGTACCTGTTCAGCGGGTCCGTCGCCGACAACATCGCGATCGGCAAACCGGATGCCACGCCCGCCGAGATCGTCGCAGCGGCGCGGGCCGTCGGTGCGCACGACTTCATCGAGGGGCTGCCCAGCGGGTACGACACCGACGTGAACAAGCGCGGCGGACGGGTCTCGGCCGGGCAGCGGCAGCTTATCTCGTTCGCGCGGGCGTTCCTCGCCGACCCGGCGGTCCTCATCCTTGACGAGGCCACCTCGAGCCTGGACATCCCCAGCGAACGGCTGGTGCAGCAGGCCCTGCAGACCCTGCTGGCCGATCGCACCGCCGTGATCATCGCGCACCGGCTGTCGACCGTGGCGATCGCCGATCGGGTGCTCGTGATGGAACACGGCCGGATCGTCGAGGACGGCACCCCGGCCGACCTCATCGCGGGCACGGGGCGTTTCGCCCAGCTGCACGCCGCCTGGCGGGAGTCGCTCGTCTAGGCGCCGGTGGCCGGGCCGAGCGGCTGCCCGGCCGCGGCCGTGGGCGACGACGACGTCGGCGCGGGCTCCTTCAGCTCGAAGAAGATCGTGTGCGTCTCTGTGTCGCCCGTGTTCTCACCGGAGTGCTCCTGGGCGGCCAGCCAGCGGGCCTCGCCTTCGGGCAGGACCACGTCCACCTCCCGGCCGTTCGCGGAGAGCCGCCGGCTGAACGAACTGAGCGTGAACATCACGCTGTCGGGATGCGCGTGCGGGGTGGTCTTGTCGCCGGGGGAGTCGCGGTACTCCAGCACGCGCACGCGCTCGTTCTCCAGGATCACGCGGTAGTGCCCGGGATTGGTCCGCACGGGGTCGTTCGCCGGCGCGGCTTCGTCACTGGGGACGGCATCGCCGGTCAGTGCTGGATCGTTCGTCATGGCGGCAGGCTAACACCGTGCGTCCGGCAGGGACAGGTGCAGTCCGGCACCCGGTCCGCGAGCCCGGTCCGCGCCGCCCGGCACCCGGGGCGGCCTCGCGGCGCACCGTGCGGAACGGGGCGCACCGTAGAACGTGCGCCGGCTTCCGCACGGTGTGCCGCGACATGATGCCGGCGACTCCGTCAGGTCAGGCGAAGCCCCAGGCCTTCTCCTCGTCGCTCGACGCGTCGGAGAGAGGGGTTCCGGTCAGCGGGCGGGGCGCGACGGGACCCAGCGGGTGGTACCCGGGGTCGGGGGCCCGCACGGCCGCCTCCTTGAGTTCCACGAAGATCGCGTGCGTCGGGGTCTTGCCGATGTTGAGGCCGGCGTGTTCCTGGGCTGGGAGCCAGCGCGTCTCCCCGGCGGGCAGTTCGACGTCGAGCTCGCGACCCTCCGACGACAACCGCCGGGCGTAGGCGCTCAGGGTGATCATCACACTGTCGGGATGCTCGTGCGGGTTGGTCTCATCGCCGGGGGCGTCGAGGAACTCGAGCACGCGAACACGCTCGTTCTCGAGGAGCACCCGGTAGAGCCCGGGGTCGGTGACGAGGGGATCCAGGGGATCGGTGGCTTTCTTTTCGCTGTCCATGTGGCACGGTAACACCGTTGGGCGGCGCCGAACAAGGGTTCGGAGATGACCGGCAGCCGACGATTGCCGGTCCACCGCGGCGGGCGCCGGAAGCACCTTGACGCGTGCGGTGACAGGGACTAGGACGGAACGTGGGGCATCCGGATGAGTCATTCGATGGGAGTTCTCATGAGCCGGTCAGTTTCCACCGCAGCGCAACGCCCGTCCCCCTCGCTCCGGGCTTTGGCCGCCCGCCGCCCGGTCAGCACGTTCTGCGTCGCCGCCGTCGGACTGGTCCTGCTGCTGCAGACCCTGCTGCTGGTCGCGGGGCTCGACCTGACGCCCGGCAAACTCGCGGAACTCGTCATCCTGTTCGGGCTCGCCCTCCTGCTCACCACGTGGATCGGCGGGGCGCCCCTGGTGCGCCGGCTGCTCGGAGGCCTGGCGCGCTGGCGGTTCGGCGTCGGCCGGTGGCTGCTCGTGCTCCTGGCGATGCCCGCCCTCACCGTGGCGATCGGCCTCGCCACGGGCACCTTCCGCACCTCGCCCGACGGCTGGGGAGTGGTGACCCTCGACTACCTGGTCATCCTGGTGCTCATCGCCCTGACCGCGAGCATCTGGGAGGAGACGGCGTGGTCCGGTTTCGTACAGTCGCGCCTGATGGCGCGCCGCGGCCTGCTCATCGGCTCACTGCTCGCCGCGGTGCCGTTCGCGCTCATCCACCTGCCGCTGGCCTTCGAGTCGTCCGGCCTGGCAGGGACGAGCCTGACGGATGCCTGGATCAGTTGGGCCTTCGTCATCGGCTCTGCGCCCTTCTTCCGCTACCTCGCGGGCGGCCTGCTGGTCGACACCGGTGGCAGCGTCCTCGCCGTCGCCCTCCTGCACGCGTCGTTCAACGCCTCCGGCTCGCTCAGCATCGTCCCCGGCGGTTGGCAGTACGCCCTCGCCCTCGTGGTGCTCACGATCCTCGTGGCCGCCTACCGCGCGATCCGCGGCCGCTCGCTCGTGCGCGGCACCGTGCCCGCCCTGGTGGAGCCGCAGCCACAGTCGAGGTCCCGGTCGAGTCAGGCCGGCGACCAGCGCGCCACGGCGTAGTCCACCCGGTAGCCGGGGGCCAGCGCGTTCAGCAGCGGCGTGCCCTCTGCCCGGTAGTGCGCGAGCGCGCGCGCCTCGTGTTCGAGCGGCGGGTGCCCGCCGGCACGGATGACCCGCCACCACGGCGCATCCGACCCGTAGTGGCTCATCACCTGGCCGACCACGCGGGCGCCTCGCGAGCCGAGCACCGCCGCGACATCCCCGTAGGTCATCACCCGTCCGGGCGGAATCGAGTCGACGATGTCGAGCACGTGGGTCACGAACGGGCTGTCCGGGGCGATGCGCATGAGGCTGCCTCGGTCAGAGCTGGAGGGAGCCGATCGTTTCGCCGTAGGCGGTCTGGCCGATGTCGCGGAAGCCGATCCGGTGGAAGAACGATTCCGGGCCCTCTTCGCCGGGCTCCCAGATCACGGTGATGTGGTCGAAGCCGCGCTTGCGTGCCTCCTCGGCGAGAGCCTCCGCGGCGAACTTGCCGACACCCCTGCCCTGGGCGCTCGCGTCCACGTTGATCCGCCAGATGCAGGCACGGAACTCCTCGTGCGTCGATTCGGGGTCGAAGTTGCCGTGAATGAAGCCGGCCACCTCGCCGTCGAGCAGCACGACCCGCTGCCAGGATGTTGCCGGGTTGATCACGGATGCCGCGACCGAGTAGGAGACCGGAGCAATGTATTGTTCCTGGCCCGGCTTCAGGCTCAGGGTATTGGCCGCAACAATATTGCGCGCGGACAGTTCTTCCAGTCGTAGTTCACCCATAGCAACAGGCTAACGTGCGCCCGGGGGTGCCGGTAGTCGGGGTTTCGGCCGACCCGCGAACTGTCTCGATGTCAAGATAGTTGCGTCCCTCTAGTAGAATTGCCGTGGCCATTCAGGCCCCCCGACATTCTGAGGAGAATTCATTGGCGAAGATCAAGGTTGAAGGCACTGTCGTCGAGCTCGACGGGGACGAGATGACCCGCATCATCTGGCAGGCGATCAAGGACACCCTGATTCACCCGTATCTCGACATCGACCTCGAGTATTACGACCTGTCTATCCAGAAGCGCGACGAGACCGATGACCAGATCACGGTCGACGCGGCCCGCGCCATCCAGAAGCACGGCGTGGGCGTCAAGTGCGCGACCATCACGCCCGACGAGGCCCGGGTCGAGGAATTCGGCCTGAAGAAGATGTGGGCGTCGCCCAACGGCACGATCCGCAACATCCTCGGCGGCACCATCTTCCGCGAGCCCATCATCATCTCCAACATCCCGCGCCTCGTGCCCGGTTGGAACAAGCCGATCATCATCGGCCGCCACGCGTTCGGCGACCAGTACAAGGCCACGAACTTCCGTTTCGAGGGCGAAGGCACGCTCAGCATGACCTTCACCCCGAAGGACGGCAGCGCGCCCCAGGAGTTCGAGGTCTTCCAGGCCCCGGGCAGCGGCGTCGCGATGGGGATGTACAACCTCGACAAGTCGATCATCGACTTCGCCCGTGCCTCGCTCAACTACGGCCTCGAGCGCAACTACCCGGTGTACCTCTCCACGAAGAACACCATCCTCAAGGCCTACGACGGCCGGTTCAAGGACATCTTCCAGGAGATCTTCGACGCCGAGTTCAAGGAACGCTACGAGGCCGCCGGTCTCACCTACGAGCACCGCCTCATCGACGACATGGTCGCATCCGCCATGAAGTGGGAGGGCGGCTACGTCTGGGCCTGCAAGAACTACGACGGCGACGTGCAGTCCGACACGGTGGCGCAGGGCTTCGGCTCGCTCGGCCTGATGACCAGCGTGCTCTCCACCCCCGACGGCAAGGTCGTCGAGGCCGAGGCCGCCCACGGCACGGTGACCCGTCACTACCGCCAGCACCAGCAGGGCAAGCCCACCTCGACCAACCCGATCGCGTCGATCTACGCCTGGACCCGCGGCCTCGCCCACCGGGCCAAGCTCGACGAGAACCCGGCGCTCGCCGAGTTCTCGCACACCCTCGAAGACGTGGTCATCAAGACGGTCGAGAGCGGCAAGATGACCAAGGACCTCGCGCTCCTGGTCGGCCCGGACCAGGGTTACCTGACCACCGAGGAATTCCTCGCGGCCATCGCGGAAAACCTCCGCACCCGCCTGGCCTAATCCCGCACCGCACGCCGGAAGGCCCCGACTCTCGTCGGGGCCTTCCGGCGTTGAGGCGAGCCTTTCCTTGCTGGCGCGGCGCGCCGCCCGGGGGAACAATATGAGCATGTCGTCTCTCTTCGGTGCCGTACGGCGCTACCCGCTCGTCGCGACCACGGTCGTCCTCGGGCTGGTCGGCGTGGTGCTCGCACTGGCCGGGCTGCCCGACCTCGTCCGCTGGCTGTTCAGCGGGTTCGGGCTGGCCGTGGCCGCCTACGAGGCCGTCGGCATGGTGCGGCGGTTGCGCCGCGGAACCTTCGGCGTCGACTTCCTCGCCATCACGGCGATCGTCGCCACCGTGCTCGTCGGCGAGTACGTCGCCACCATGATCATCGTGCTGATGCTCACCGGCGGTGCGGCGCTGGAGGACTTCGCGGTGAACCGTGCCAAGCGCGAGCTCAACGCCCTGCTCCAGCGCGCCCCGCAGATCGCTCACCGGCACTCCGCCGACTTCACTGAGGTCGAAGACGTGCCGGCCACGGACGTGCGTGTGGGCGACCACCTCCTGGTGCGCCCGGCCGAGATCGTGCCCGTCGACGGGACGCTCGTCACCGACAGCGCCGCGTTCGACGAATCCTCCCTCACTGGGGAAAGCCTCCCGGTCGAACGCGTCACCGGCGACGCCATCCTCAGCGGGTCGATCAACGGCCAGGCCGCGGCGACCATCCGGGCCACGGCGACGGCGGCCAACAGCCAGTACCAGCAGATCATCGCGCTGGTCGAGGAGGCGGCGGCCAGCAAGGCGCCCGTGGTGCGCCTCGCCGACCGGTACGCGGTGCCGTTCACCGCGGTGTCGCTCCTGATCGCCGGGCTGGCCTGGCTCTTCGGCGGCGACCCGGCGCGTTTCGCCGAGGTGCTCGTCGTCGCCACCCCCTGCCCGTTGCTGATCTCCGCGCCGGTCGCGTTCATGGGCGGCATGAGCCGCGCCGCGCGCAACGGCATCATCGTCAAGGGCGGCGGGGTGCTCGAGACCCTGTCGCGGGCGAGGACCGTCGTCTTCGACAAGACCGGCACTCTCACCCACGGTGCGCCCGCCATCGCCCGGGTGATCCCGGAGGCGGGCTTCGGCGAGGACGAGCTGCTGGCGCTCGCCGCGTCGGCCGAGCAATACTCCTCGCACGTGCTCGCGGCATCCGTCATCGCGGCCGCGCACGCCCGTGGACTCGCCCTGACCTCCACCGACACCGCCAATGAGGTCCCCGCCAACGGCGTCGTCGCCCGCCTCGGGTCGGCCGAAGTCACCGTCGGCAAGCTCTCCTACGTCAGGGACCGGGCGCCGGATGCCGTGGCCACCCCCCTCGACGGCGGCGAACTCGCCATCTACCTCGCCGTCGACGGCCGGTTCGCCGGGAGCATCGTGGCCAGCGACCGGCTGCGCGGCAACGCCAGACAGACGATGGCCGACTTCCGGGCGCTGGGTATCACCGAGACCGTCATGCTCACCGGGGACGCCCGCCCGACGGCGGAGCACATCGCGGCCCTGGTCGGCATCGAGAGCGTGCAGGCCGACTGCCTGCCCGTCGACAAGGTCGACGCGGTGCGCGGCCTCACCCGGCGACCGGTGATCATGGTCGGCGACGGGGTGAACGACGCGCCGGTGCTCGCCGTCGCCGACGTCGGCATCGCCATGGGCGCCAAGGGTGCCACGGCGGCCAGCGAATCGGCGGACGTGGTCATCCTGATCGACGACCTGTCGCGCACCGCACGCGCCGTCGCGATCGGCCAGGACACGATCCGGATCGCCCTGCAGAGTATCTGGCTGGGCATCGCGCTGAGCCTGGCCCTGATGATCCTCGCCGCCGTCGGGTTCATCCCCGCCACGATCGGCGCCCTGCTCCAGGAGTTCGTCGACCTGGCCACGATCCTGAACGCGCTGCGCGCGATCGGCGGTCGCCGTGATGCCGCGGTGAAGGCCCAGGCGAGGGCGGAACTCCCCATCGCCGGCTCCGCCCTCGTGCACTAGCCAACCGCTGGCGCGGATCACCGGTCGGTTCTACGGTGGCTGCATGACCTATCTCGAGCGGCCAGTGCCCGAGACGCTCGCTCCCGCCGTGACCCGGGTCTGGTACCAGGAGGCGGAAACCGCCGCCCGATACGAGCGGATATTCCCGCAGCCGGCCGTGCACTTCATTCTCAACCTGTCGGGTCCGTATCTCCTGCTCGATCAGGGTGCGGGGCAGGTGCGCTCCTTCCCGGCCGGTTTCCTCTCCGGATTGCAGCGCCGGTACCTGACCATCCAGAGCCCACCGGTGATCCGGCACATCGGTGTGGAACTGGCTCCGTTCGGCCTCGCGCGTTTCAACACGCTCCGCGCCGACGCCCTCGCGGGCACCGTCACGGACAGCCAGGGACTCATCGGCGACACGACGGCGTTGCGGGACAGCGCACGGGCAGCACTGGCGGCGAACCCGGGAGAGGCCGGCCAGACTGCGGCGCTCGACCTGGTGCTGGCTCACCTGCGGGAGTGCGCCAGGCCAGGCCAGTCGCCGCCGGCCGGAATCCTCCGTGCCGTGGCACGGGTCCTGACCGACCCCGATGAGCCGGTCGCATCGCTCGCGGCCGGCGTCGGGCTCAGCCACCGCGCGCTCATCGACGGGTTCCGAACCTGGTGCGGTGTGGCTCCCAAGGTGTTCGCCGACATCGTGCGATTCCGGCAATTCGTCGCCGCCCTCCCGCTTGACGGGCCGATGCCGCCGTGGTCCGAGTTCGTCGGGGCATCCGGCTACTACGACCAACCGCATTTCATCCGGGTGTTCCGTGCCTTCACGGGGTTCACCCCGTCCCGGTACCTCGAGATCGTGGCGCGCTACGGCACGGAATACGCCGCCTTCGTTCCGCTGGACACCCCGGGTGACGCGGCGGAAAAATATACAAGCCAGGCCGTCCACCGATTGCTACCGTGATGCGTCGGAAAGAGGAATCATGGATGCTCAACTCAATTGGCCGGCGGTCCTCCTGGCTGCAGCCTCCACCTTCGTCATCGGCGGGCTCTGGTACTCGCTGCTCTTCGCCCGGCCCTGGCAGCGCGAGGCGGGCTTGAGCGACGAGCAGCTGAAGACGGGGTCGGCCCGGATCTTCCTCGGATCGTTCCTGCTGGCGCTGGTGATGGCCGCCAGCCTCGCGGCATTCATCGGTGACGGTGGTTTCGTCTTCGGAGTGTTCGCGGGCGCGGCGGCGGGACTCACCTTCGTCGCGGCGGCGGTCGGGGTGACCTACCTGTTCGAGCGAAGAAGCCTTCGCCTGTTCGCCATCAACGCGTCATTCAGCGTGGTGTCGTTCACCGTGATGGGCGCAATCATCGGCGCCCTGCAGTAGCCGGTGCAGCAGCCGGCGCGGGGCGCCCGGTCGAGGCCGTAGCCTAAGGGGATGCGACGCATCCGCCTCAGCTCAGGAGCCCCACGGCCCGGGGCGACCCCGAAGCCGAGGCTCTCCCGCGAGGTGCTCGTGCTCGGCGTGATCGCGTTCTTCGTGATGGTGGGTTTCGGCGTCGTCGTGCCCGTGCTGCCGGTCTACGTGCGCAGCTTCGGGGTGGGCAACCTGGAGATCGGCGCCGTCGTCTCCGCGTTCGCGCTCATGCGCTTCGTCGCGAGCCCGTTCTGCGGCCGCCTGATCGACTGGGCCGGCGAACGGGCGATCCTGGCGACCGGCATCGGGATCGTCGCGCTCTCCAGCGGGCTGGTCGGCGTCGCCCAGAACTACCCTCAGCTGCTCCTGCTCCGCGGGGCCGGCGGCATCGGGTCCGCCATGTTCACGGTCTCCGCGATGACCCTGCTCCTCGGCTCCACCTCGCCGGGCATCCGCGGCCGCGCGATCGGCTTCTACCAGGGCGGGTTCCTCCTCGGCGGCATGGCCGGTCCCGCGCTCGGCGGACTCCTCGCCACGATCTCCCTGACCGCACCGTTCTTCTTCTACGCCGGCACGCTGACCGTCGCCGGCATCCTCGGGCTCCTGCTGCTCGGCCCGAGCCGGCGCACCGGGGTCGACGAGTCGGGCGCCGCCGTGCCGAGGGTCCCGTTCCGCACCGTGCTGCGCGACCCCCGGTTCCGGGCGGCCTGCCTCGCCAACTTCTCCCAGGGCTGGACCTCCTTCGGGGTTCGGAACGCGCTCATCCCGGTGCTCGTGGTCGAGGTGCTCCGGGGACCGAGCTCGTGGACCGGGATCGCCTTCGCGTTCGCGGCCGTGGCCCAGACCCTTGCGCTGGCCCCCGCGGCGCGGTTCGTCGACACGGTCGGCCGCCGGCCGGCCATCATCGGCGCGTACGCGCTCGCCGCCGCGACGATTATGGCGGTGCCGTTCGCGCCTGACATCGTCGTGCTCACCGGGCTGCTCTGCGTCTACGGGGTCGCCTCGGCGTTCATGGGCACCGCCCCGGCGGCCGCGGTCGGCGACGCGGCCGGCGCCGGCGGGGGCCGCCCCGTCGCGGTGTTCTCGATGTTCTCCGACTTCGGCGCGATCATCGGCCCGCTGGTCGCCGGGTTCCTCGCGGACCGGTTGTCGTACCCGATGGCGTTCCTGGTCGGGGCATTGTTCTTCCTCGCGACCTCGCTCTACGCCACCCGGATGCCGCGCGAGACCCGCCGGGCCTGACCCGGCTAGCGCAGTTCGGAACGGCCGGTGAGCACGCCGCTCACCGTCGCCACCAGGGCGAAGAGCACGCCGACCAGTGGCAACCCCAGGTCCCACCAGGCGAGAGCCGCGGCGCCGAAGACGGCGATCTCGACGACGGCCTTGCCGAACGGGTCGAGGGTGAACACGGCCTTGGGGGAGCGGAAGAGCGCCCAGAGCAGCACCGCGAAGGCCGGGGCGGCGATGCCGACGAGCACGCCGGGCCAGGGGAGCGGCCACCCCGCGAAACCCCAGAAACCGAGGGTGACGAACGCGAAGAGTTCGAGCAGGAACCGCAGGATGTCGTTGGCGCCGACCTGCGCGCGGGAATTTGTCACGTGGTCAATCCTACCGAGCGGCGGAATCCCGAATCAGCGGAAGATGATGGTACGGGCCCCGTCGAGCAGCACCCGGTGTTCGGCGAACCAGGTCACCGCCTGGGTGAGGGTGCGGCTTTCCTCGTCCTGCCCGATCGAGACGAGCTCGGCCGGGGTGCGGGAATGGTCCACCCGCACGACGTTCTGCTCGATGATCGGCCCCTCGTCGAGGTCGCCGGTGACGAAGTGCGCGGTCGCGCCGATCAGCTTGACCCCGCGGGCGTGGGCCTGCTTGTAGGGGTTCGCACCCTTGAACCCGGGCAGGAACGAGTGGTGGATGTTGATGGCGCGGCCCTCGAGCACCTTGCACAGCTCGGGGGAGAGGATCTGCATGTACCGGGCCAGCACGACCAGTTCGATGTCCTCCTCCTCGATCGCCTCGACGACGCGGGCCTCGAACGCGGCCTTGCTGGCGGCATCCGTGATCGGCAGGGACTCGAAGGGCACGCCGTAGAAGCCGACCAGGTCGCGCAGGGTGCCGTGGTTGGACAGCACCAGCGGCACCTCGATCGGCAGCTGCCCGCCGCGCTGGCGGAAGAGCAGGTCGTTGACGCAGTTGCCCGCCGTCGACGCGAGCACGAGGGTGCGGACCGGACGGCCGACGACGTCGATGACGGACTCCATCGCGTACTTCTCCACCACGGGCGCGAGCTCGGCCTCGAGCTCCTCGCGCGGCGCGGGGCACTCCACCTGCAGCCGCATGAAGAACCGGCCGGTGTCGGCGCTGGTGAACTGCTGGCTCTCCGTGATGTTGCCGCTGGCCCGCACGATGGCGCCGCTGACCGCGTGCACGATGCCCGGCTGGTCGACGCAGACGAGGGTGATCACCCAGTGGTGACGTGTGCGGGGCGCGAGCGAGGAAGTCATCCGACTAGGTTACCGGCCTCCCCGGCCGCCCGGATTGCACGTCGGGTAGACTGGGCAGCGGTCGGCGCAGCACGCCGGCCCCGGGCGCGCACGTCGGCGCGCAGTCAATCCGGACCGGCCCCGCTGCCACAGAGTGGCGGGCGCCACTGTTCCCGTCTGTGAGCCACAGCCACCATGTCATTCACCGCGCCCATCACCCTGCCATCGTCCGATCCGTCCGGCGAACCGGGCAGCCCTGGCCCGGCGCCGGGCCCGTTCCCCTGGGTGGGCCTGATCGCCCTCGCCGCGGCCGTCTTCCTGTCGGTCACCTCCGAAATGCTGCCGACCGGCCTGCTGCCGGACATGAGCCGGGCCCTCGGTGTCAGCGAGGCCCAGGTGGGGCTGCTCGTCTCCTGGTTCGCCTTCACCGTGGTGCTGACGAGCACCTCCCTCGCCCACCTCACCCGCCGGCTGCCCCGGCACGGCCTGATCGTGCTCGTGCTGGTCGTGCTCGCGGTCAGCAATGTGCTCACCGCGATGGCCCCGAACTACGCCTTCATGGTGGGCGGGCGCATCCTCGGCGGCATGGCGCACGGCCTGTTCTGGGCAGTGGTCGGCGCCTACGCGGCGCACCTGGTGCCCCGGGAGCAGATCGGCCGGGCCGTGGCGATCACGGTGTCCGGAGGCACCCTCGCGTTCGTGTTCGGCGTTCCGCTGGCCACGGCCGCCGGCCACCTGCTGGGCTGGCGGCTCTCATTCGTCGCCCTCGCCGGGTTGATGCTGGTGGGGGCGGTCGTCGTCTGGCGGTTCCTGCCGCGCGTGTCGCACTACGGTGCCCGCCGCACCCCTGCCGAGCTGGCCGCGATCGCCGACGCCGCGCCCGCAACCGCGGCGACACCGGCCGAACCGCGCCGCGACCCGACCATGCCGGCGGTGATCCTGCTCTGTGCCATCACGGCACTGACCATGGTCGGGCACTACACCTTCTACACCTACATCGCCCCGTTCCTGATCGACGGGCTCGGCGTGGACGGCGCCGCCGTCGCGCCGCTCCTGTTCGCCTACGGCATCGCCGGCGCGCTGGGGCTGGTGCTCTCCGGCACCGTGTTCGGCCCACGGCCCCAGCTCGGACTCGTCATCGGAATCACGGTCTCCGCGCTGAGCGTCACCGTGCTGGCGCTATTCGCGTCGACGTTGCCGGTCGCCATCACCGCCTTCGTGCTGTGGGGGCTGGCCTTCGGCACCCTGCCGCCGCTGCTGCAGACCCGGCTGCTGCGCACCGCCTCCCGGCGCATCCGTGACACGGCCAGCGCCATCTACACGACAGCGTTCAACGCCGGCATCGGCGGCGGGGCGCTGCTCGGCGCCGCCCTGCTCAACACGGTGGGCATGGACGCCGTGCCGGTGACCTACATCGGCATCCTGGTGCTCGCCCTCGTGCTGGTCATCGTCAGCGACGCGGTCACCCGCCGCCGCGCCGCCTGAGCCGCCACGCCTGGGCCGGCGGCGACCGGCCGGGCGCCGGTCGCCGGCCTGCGCCCGGGGAACGCGCCTGCTAGGGCTTCGGGTGCCGGCCGTCGCGGTCGGAGAGCGGCCGGTTGGCGACCACCGGAATCTGGCCGGTGAAGCCCTCGCGGGCCGCCGCGATTTCGAGGATTCGTCCGCGGCAGGCATACCAGCCGGCGACCAGGGCCGGAATGATCACGATGAGGGTGCCGATGGTGAGCGTGCCGGTCGGCCAGTCGAAGGCCATCAGCACGAGCACGCCGACGAGGAAGACGAGAGTGACGTAGCCCGTGTACGGGGCCCCCGGCATCCGGAACGCCGGTCGCGCCAGGATGCCCTTCTTCGCCCAGGCCTGCAGGCGCAGCTGGCAGAGCACGATCATGCCCCAGGCGCTGACGATCCCGATGGCCGCCATGTTGAGCACGATCTCGAAGGCCTGGTCCGGCACGATCGCGTTCAGGCCGACGCCGGCGAGAGTGACGAAGCCGGTGAGCAGGATGCCGCCGAACGGCACCCCGTTGCGGCTGATCTTGCCGGCGAAACCGGGGGCAGATCCCGCGAGCGACATCGAGCGCAGAATGCGTCCGGTCGAGTAGAGGCCGGCGTTCAACGAGGACAGGGCCGCGGTCAGCACGACCAGGTTCATGATCACGTCGACGCCCTCGATCCCGATGCTGCCGAAGAACGTGACGAACGGGCTCTCGCCGGCCTTGTAGCTCGTGTAGGGGAGCAGGAGCGAGAGCAGCAGGATCGAACCGACGTAGAAGATGGCGATCCGCACGATGACCGTGTTGATGGCCCGCGGCATGACCTTCTCCGGGTTCTCGGTTTCGCCAGCGGCCGTGCCGATGAGCTCGATCGAGGCGTAGGCGAAGACGACGCCCTGCACGACCAGCACGGAGGCGAGCAGGCCGCCGGGGAACCAGCCGCCGTTCCCGCCGATCAGGTCGAACCCGACCTGGGCGCCGTCGACGGGGGTGCCGAAGATGACCATCCAGGTTCCCACCAGGAGGAAGGAGACGATGGCCACGACCTTGATCAGCGCGAACCAGAACTCCATCTCGCCGAACACCTTCACCGAGAGGAGGTTGAGGCAGAGCACCACGGCGAGGGCGATCAGCGCGAACAGCCACTGCGGCACCGCCCCGATCGGCGCCCAGTACTTGGCGAAGAAGTTCATGTACAGCGCCACGGCGGTCACGTCGACGATCGCGGTCATGACCCAGTTCATCCAGTAGAGCCATCCGGTGACGAAGGCGGTCTTCTCACCGAAGAACTCGCGTGCGTAGGAGACGAACGAGCCCGAGGACGGACGGTGCAGCACGAGCTCGCCCAGGGCGCGCAGGATCAGGAACGCGAAGAACCCGCAGATGGCGTAGACGATGACGAGCGAGGGGCCGGTGCTCGCCAGCCGGCCGCCGGAGCCGAGGAACAGCCCGGTGCCGATGGCCCCGCCGATCGCGATCATCTGCACCTGGCGGGCCTTGAGCCCCTTGTGGAGCCCGTCGTCCTCGTGGACGCTGAGGGCGTCCGAGATGTGCTCGAGCGGGGTCTCCTTGGGGAGGCCGTGGTGTTCCCGATGTTCTCCGTGCCCGGTTTCGTGCGGGGCTGGAGGCTGTTCGGGCCCGTGGGTGGTGCTCGTCATGGGGCCGCTTCCGTCGTTCGATTTTGGCCAACACTATCGCGCGAGGGCTTCCCGGCTCCTGTCGGGGGCCCCCGGACGGGGGAACCCGAGGCAGGCATCCGGTACACTGGACCTGACACTCTGACTGGGAGAGCCGGGAGGCCGCATGGCGACAATCCTCCTGATTTTCCTGATCCTGTCGCTTTTCACGCCGGCCCTCACCCGTCGCCTCGGCCCCCGCGTGTTCTACCTGATCGCCCTGCTCCCGGCGGCGGCATTCGTCTTCACCCTCGGCCAGACCGGGCTCGTCACCCGCGGCGGGGCGGCCACCGAGAGCATCCCGTGGATCCCGCAACTCGGCGTGGCGCTCTCCTTCCGCGTGGATTCGCTGGCCTGGCTGCTGGCCCTCGTCGTCACCGGGATCGGCGCGCTCGTGCTCGTCTACTGCGCACGCTACTTCGCCGCCGACGAGCCGGCCCTCGGCCGTTTCGCCGCCTGCCTGCTCGCCTTCGCGGGCACCATGTACGGGCTGGTCACCGCCGACGACATCGTGCTGATGTTCATGTTCTGGGAGATCACCAGCGTGCTCTCCTACCTCCTGATCGGCCACTACACGTTCAAACGCGAGAGCAGGGGCGCGGCGCTGCAGGCCCTCCTGGTGACCACGTTCGGCGGGCTGGTCATGCTCGTCGGCGTGGTGCTGCTCAGCGTGACCTCCGGCACCACCTCGCTCGCGCTGCTCGTGGCCGAGCCGGTCACCGGGCCGGTTGCCGGCTGGGCGGTGCTGCTGATCCTGGTCGGCGCCCTCTCCAAGTCGGCGCTGGTGCCCTTCCACTTCTGGTTGCCCGCGGCGATGGCCGCCCCCACCCCGGTCAGCGCCTACCTGCACGCGGCGGCGATGGTCAAGGCCGGCATCTACCTGGTCGCCCGGCTCGCGCCCGGCTACGCGGACACCGCCGGCTGGCTGCCCGTGCTGGTGACGATCGGCGTCTGGACCATGCTCGTCGGCGCGTGGCGGTCGCTACGCAAACACGACCTCAAACTGGTGCTGGCCTACGGCACGGTCAGCCAGCTCGGCTTCATCATGGTCGTCGTCGGCTTCGGCAGCCGGGACGCGGCGCTCGCCGGGGCGGCGCTCCTGCTCGCCCACGCCCTCTACAAGGCGGCGCTCTTCCTCGTCGTCGGCATCATCGACCACCGGGCCGGAACCCGCGACCTGCGACGGCTCTCCGGCCTCGGCCGCAGCGAACCCGCGCTCGCCGCGATCGCGCTCATCGCCGCCGCGTCGATGGCCGGGCTGCCGCCGCTGCTCGGCTTCGTCGCCAAGGAGGCCGTGTTCACCGCGTTCCTCGAGGCCGGCCTGGCCGGCGACGGCTGGGGCTGGGTCGCGCTGGCGGGCACGGGCATCGGCTCGGTGCTGACCGTGGCGTACAGCATCCGCTTCTTCTGGGGCGCGTTCGGCACCCGCCCGGCGATGGCGCCCACCGCGCTGCACCCGAGCCGGTGGGACTTCGCCCTCGCGCCGGGCCTGCTCGCCGTCGCCACCCTCGCGCTCGGACCGCTGAGCGGCCTCCTCGACCCGCTGCTCTCGCCCTACGCGGACACGGTGCCCGGCGGCGGCGACTACCATCTGGCGCTCTGGCACGGACTCGAACCCGCCCTCCTGATCAGCACCGTGGTCGTGCTGGCCGGCGCCGTCCTGTTCTGGCAGCGGCTGCGAGTGGCCCGGGCGCAGGCGAGGGTGCCTGACTGGATCGACGCCGGGCGCGGCTATGGGTCCCTCGTGCGGGCCGTGGACCGTTCGGCGGACCGGGTCACCCACTTCGCCCAGCACGGCGGCCTGCCGCAGTACCTGGGCACGATCCTCGTCGTCTTCGTGCTCGCCCTCGGCTTCGCGGCGTCGGTCAACCGCAGCTGGCCCGAGACGCTCGTGCCCTGGGATTACCCGGGCCAGGTTCTGATCGCCCTGGTGATGGCGATCGCGGCGGCCTGGGCCGCCCGGGTGGTCAAACGGATGACGTCGGTGCTGCTCGCGGGAGTCACCGGCTACGGTCTCGTGGCGCTGTTCGCCCTCCACGGCGCCCCCGACCTCGCCCTGACCCAGGCGCTGGTCGAGACGATGACCCTCGTCGTCTTCGTGCTGGTGCTGCGGCGGCTGCCGCCCCGGATCATCCAGAACAACCGCCCGGCGCACCGGCGGCGGCGCGCCCTGATCGGCGTACTTGTCGGCGCGGTGATGGGAACCATCGCGGTGATCGCCCTCGGCGCCCGCCAGGACCCGGGCATCGCGGCGGAGCTGCCGCGCCTGGCGCTCGAGGCCCACGGCACCAATATCGTCAACGTCATGCTCGTGGACATCCGGGCCTGGGACACGATGGGGGAAATCGCCGTGCTGATCGTCGTCGCCACCGGCGTCGCCAGCCTGCTGTTCGTCTCTGGACGGGCCGTGCCGCTGCCGCGGCTGAAGGGCTCCCGCAGCCAGCGGTCCCCGCGCAACCGGCGACGCATCGTCGCCGACCCGCAGGCGTCATCCGCCGGCCACGCCGTGAGCCGCCAGTCGTTCCTGCTGGCCGGCCGCACGATGCCGGAGGGTGACCGGTCGATCCTGATCGAGGTGCTGGTGCGCCTGCTCTTCCACCCCGCGATCATCGTCTCGGTCTACCTGCTCTTCGCCGGCCACAACGCGCCGGGCGGCGGGTTCGCTGGCGGTCTACTGGCCGGCCTCGCGCTCGTCTCCCGCTACCTGGCCGGCGGCCGCTACGAACTGGGCGAGGCCGCGCCGATCGACCCGGGCAAGCTCCTCGGGCTCGGCGCCGTGCTCGCGGTCGGCACGGCCGTGGCGTCCCTCTTCTTCACCGGGATCCCCCTGGAATCGGCCTACGCCGCCGTCGACGTGCCCGTGCTCGGCCACCTCTCCTTCGGCACCTCCACCATCTTCGACATCGGGGTCTACCTGGTCGTGATCGGGCTCGCCCTGGACATCCTCCGCAGCCTCGGCAGTGAGATCGACCGGCAGAGCGAGGCGGGCGAGGCGGGCGAAACGCGCGAAACGCGCGAAACGAGTGAGGCAGAAACCGCATCCGCACCCGCGAGCGCGCCGGCGCCGGAGGTGCTGCCGTGAGCGCGTCCCTGACCCTCGTGGTGCTGATGGCCGTGCTCTACGCCGCGGGCGTCTACATCATGCTCGAGCGCAGCCTCACCCGGGTGCTGATCGGCTTCGTGCTCGTCGGCAACGCCACCAACCTGCTCATCTTCCTCATGAGCGGCCGCCCCGGTGGCTCCCCGATCATCACCGGAACCGCCCAGGACGCGGGGATGGCCGATCCGGTGCCGCAGGTGCTGATGCTGACGGCCATCGTGATCAACTTCGGGATCACGGCGCTCATTCTTGCCCTGATCTACCGGTCCTGGTGGCTGGCCCGGCTCGGCGACGAGGGCGACGACCTCGCCGACGAACACGCCGGTGAGACCACGTCGTCGGCGGAGGAGAACTTCCGTTCCTCCTCGGACGACGACGACGCCGTGCAGGCGTCCCTCGACGCCGGCGAGGAGGAGGCCCGGTGAACCCGATGACCATCCTGGTGCCCCTCGTCGTCGCGATCCCGCTGATCGGCGCGGCGATCACCCTCGCCCTCGGCCGGCGGCACCGCCGGCAGGTCGCGGTGAGCGTCGTCTCGCTGACCCTGGTGGTGCTGGCCGGCGCGGTGCTCCTCGTGCTGGTCGACCGGCACGGCCCCGCCGTCGTGCACGTCGGCGGCTGGCAGGCTCCGTGGGGGATCGTGCTCGTCGTCGACCGGCTGTCGGCCCTGATGCTGCTGATCTCGGCGCTGATGCTGCTCGGCGTGCTGCTCTTCGCGGTCGGCCAGGGCATCGTCGACGGCGACAGCGAGACCCCCGTGTCGATCTTCCACCCCAGCTACCTGGTGCTGGCGGCCGGCCTGTTCAACGCGTTCATCGCGGGCGACTTGTTCAACCTCTACGTCGGTTTCGAGATGCTGCTCTCGGCCAGCTACGTGCTGCTCACCCTCGGCGGCACGGGAGCACGCATCCGGGCCGGCGTCACCTACATCGTCGTCAGCCTGGTCTCCTCCGTGCTGTTCCTCAGCGCGATCGCCCTGATCTACGGCGCGACCGGCACGGTGACCCTCGCCCTGCTGGCCGAACGCATCCCGGCCCTGCCGACCGGGGTGCAGCTCATCCTTGGGCTGATGCTGCTGCTCGCCTTCTCGGTGAAGGCCGCCGTGTTCCCGCTGTCGTTCTGGCTGCCGGACTCCTACCCGACCGCCCCGGCCCCGGTCACCGCCGTATTCGCCGGCCTGCTCACCAAGGTGGGCGTCTACGCCATCCTGCGCACCCAGACGCTGCTCTTCCCCGAGAACCCGTTCTCGGTTCCGCTGCTGGTGGTGGCGATGCTCACCATGCTGGTCGGCATCCTCGGCGCGCTCGCCCAGGCCGACATCAAACGGATGCTGTCGTTCACCCTGGTCAGCCACATCGGCTACCTCATCTTCGGCATCGCCATCGGCACCCCCCTCGCCCTCGCGGCGACCATCTTCTACCTGGTGCACCACATCTCCGTGCAGACCACACTGTTCCTCTGCGCCGGGCTCGTCGAACGGGTCGGCGGCACCACCTCACTGGCCCGGCTCGGGGGGATGCTCAAGGCCGCGCCCGTCGTCGCCGTGCTCTTCTTCATCGGCGCCCTCAACCTCGGCGGGATCCCGCCGTTCTCCGGCTTCCTCGGCAAGCTCGCGCTGTTCCAGGCCGGCGCCGAGCTGGGCACACCCCTGGCCTACGCGGGGCTCGCGGCGGGCGCGGCCACCTCGCTGCTCACCCTCTACGCGCTCACCCGGGCCTGGAACATGGCGTTCTGGCGACCCCGCCGCGAGGTGGAGAACTACGAGTCCAGCATGCTCGACCGGCTCACCGACGACCCGCACGATGAGGGCACGGTCATCACCAAGACCGTGTCACCGCTGATGGTCGGGGCCACGGCGGCAATGCTCACGCTCACGCTCTGCCTGACGGTCTTCGCCGGCCCCGTCTTCGCCTTCGCCGCCCGCGCCGCCGCGGACATCGAGGCTCCCGCCACCTACGTCGACGCCGTCTTCCCGAACGGAACGCCATGAGCACCCCCCGGCAACGCCTCGCCGCCGCGGTGAACCAGGCACCCTTGTTCCTCGGACTCGTCGTCCTGTGGATGCTGCTCTGGGGCCGGTTCGGCTGGCTCGAGCTCCTCACCGGAACGCTGGTCGCGGTGCTGGTTGCGGTCACGTTCTACCTGCCCGCGGTGCAACTGAGCGGGCGGCTGAACCCGTGGCACAGCGCCCGGTTCCTCCTCCGGCTGCTCGCCGACATCGTGCGGGCCTCGGTGCAGGTCGCCGCGCTCGCCCTCTCGCCGCGATACCGCCCCGGCAACGCCATCCTCGCCATCGGGCTGAACACCCGCAGCGACCTGATCCTCACCTGGACCGCCGTGGCCACCTCGATCGTGCCGGGTTCGATCGTGGTCGACGTCGACCGGGTGAGCTCCACCCTCTACCTGCACGTGCTGAACGTGCACACCGCCGCCCAGGCCGAACGGTTCCGGGCGAGCGTGCTCGCAACCGAGCGGCGGATCGTGCGGGCCTTCGGTTCACGTGAGGACGTCGAACGGATCAGGGCCTGCCCCGCCGGGGCGGCTGCCGCCCCCGACACCCGTGAAGGGGCCTGATGATGGAGATCGTGGTCGTTGTCGCCGGGGTCCTGTTCGGCGCCGGCGCGCTCTGCGCCGTCTACCGGATCATCCGCGGTCCCACCGTGCTGGACCGGGTGGTCGCCTCGGACGTGCTCGTCGCCACCGTGATCTGCGCGCTCGGCGCCGAAATGGCGGTCAACCGGCACACCGACAACCTCCCCGTGCTGCTGGTGCTCGCCCTGTTCGCCGTGGTCGGCTCGCTCAGCGTCGCCCGGTTCCTCACCGGCAGGGGCGACTCGTGAACGACGTAGTGCAGGACGGCGTGACCGCCGTGCTCGTGCTCGCGGCGGCCGTGATGTGCTTCGCGGCCGGGGTCGGCGTCATCCGCTTTCCCGACGTGCTCAGCCGGCTGCACGCGGCCACCAAACCGCAGATCTTCGGCCTGATCGCGGTGACGGCCGACATCGCGGTGAACGATTTCAGCGTCGGCACGGTCACCCTCGTCGTGGCCATCGTCGGATTCCAGCTCCTCACCGCGCCGATGGCGGCGCATCTCGTGGCCCGGGCAGCCTACGCCCAGGGCCGGTCGCGACCCGACCTGCTCTTCGTCGACGAATTCGCCCCGGCCGACCGCCGGCCGCCCCATCGTGACTGATAGGATCGAGCCTGTCGCAACTGGCGTAGCACGAAAGATGGGTCACCATCGGGGAGCGACTGACACGGTTAGTGGCCGCACGCCTGGGCCACGACGATTAATCATCACGTCGTTAACCAATTCGTCTAAGGAGACCCCGTGTCCGATTCCGTGCCATCCACCGTCCTGAACTCCACGTTCAACGAGCCCCTCGAGGTCGTCGATCCCGAGATCGCCGCCGTGCTCGAGCAGGAGCTCGGCCGCCAGCGCGACTACCTCGAGATGATCGCGAGCGAGAACTTCGTGCCCCGCGCCATCCTGCAGTCGCAGGGTTCCGTGCTCACCAACAAGTACGCCGAAGGCTACCCGGGCCGCCGCTACTACGGCGGTTGCGAGTACGTCGACGTGGCCGAGCAGCTCGCGATCGACCGCGCCAAGGCGCTCTTCGGCGCCGAGTACGCGAACGTGCAGCCGCATTCCGGCGCCACCGCGAACGCCGCCGTGCTGGCCGCCATCGCCAGGCCCGGCGACACCATCCTGGGACTCGAACTCGCCCACGGCGGCCACCTCACCCACGGTATGAAGCTCAACTTCTCCGGCAAGCTCTACAACCCGGTCGCCTACGGCGTCGACCCGGAGACGTTCCGTGTCGACATGGACGTGGTGCGCGACAAGGCCCTCGAAAACAAGCCGAAGGTCATCATCGCCGGCTGGTCCGCCTACCCGCGCCACCTCGACTTCGCGGCCTTCCGCAGCATCGCCGACGAGGTCGGTGCCCTGCTCTGGGTCGACATGGCTCACTTCGCCGGCCTCGTCGCCGCCGGGCTGCACCCCTCGCCCGTGCCCTACGCGGATGTCGTCTCCAGCACCGTGCACAAGACGCTCGCCGGACCGCGGTCCGGCTTCATCCTCTCCCGCGACATGACCCTGGCGAAGAAGCTCAACTCCAACGTCTTCCCGGGCCAGCAGGGCGGCCCGTTGATGCACGTGATCGCCGCGAAGGCCACCGCGTTCAAGCTGGCAGGCGAACCCGAGTTCAAGGAGCGCCAAGAGCGCACCCTCCGCGGCGCCAGCATCCTCGCCGCCCGGCTCACCGCCGACGACTCGAAGGCCGGCGGAGTCGACGTGCTCACCGGGGGCACCGACGTGCACCTCGTGCTCGCCGACCTGCGCAACTCGCCGATCGACGGCCAGCAGGCGGAGAACGCGCTGCACGACGTCGGCATCACGGTCAACCGCAACTCGGTTCCGTTCGACCCGCGCCCGCCGATGGTCACCAGCGGCCTGCGGATCGGCACGCCAGCCCTCGCCACCCGCGGCTTCGACGACGCGGAGTTCACCGTCGTCGCCGACGTGATCGCCGAGGCGCTCAAGCCGGACGCCGACATCCAGGGCCTCCGCGCCCGGGTCAAGGTGCTCACCGAGGCCTTCCCGCTGTACCCCGGCCTGCAGCAGTAGCAGCCTCCCGGCCCGACTGTTCCCGTTCCGGTCGAGGGTGCCCGCTGTGCGGGCGACTCTCGACCGGAACGGGAACAGTGACGGGTGCGCGGCCCCGGCCGGCACCGCGATTGAGCAGCAACAAGTGAATGGAACCCGCATGAGCGCAATCACCCTCGACGGAGTCAAGACCGCCTCCGCGATCAAGTCGGAACTGATCGACCGCATTACCGACCTCCAGGCGCACGGGGTCGTGCCCGGGCTCGGCACACTGCTCGTCGGCGACGACCCGGGCTCTCGCTCGTACGTCGCGGGCAAACACCGCGACTGCGCCGAGGTCGGCATCGAGTCGATCCGGATCGACCTGCCGGGGTCGGCGACGAGCGCGGATGTCCGCGCCGCCATCAAGGACCTCAACGCCAGCCGCGAGGTGACCGGCTACATCATCCAGCTGCCGCTCCCCGTCGGCCACAACGACAACGCCATGCTCGAACTCATCGACCCGTCCAAGGACGCCGACGGCCTGCACCCGACCAACCTCGGCCGGCTGGTCCTGGGCATCGAGGGCGAACTGCGCTCGCCCCTCCCATGCACCCCGGCGGGCATCGTCGAACTGCTCCGCCGCTACGAGGTGCCGATCGTCGGCCGCAAGGTCGTCGTCGTCGGCCGCGGCCTCACCGTCGGCCGCCCGCTCGGCCTGCTCTTCACCCGCAAAGGCCTGGATGCCACGGTCACCCTCACCCACTCGCGCACCGTCGACCTGGCCGGCGAGGTGCGCCGCGCCGACATCGTCGTCGCGGCGGTCGGGGTGCCGCACCTGATCCAGGCCGACTGGGTCAAGCCGGGCGCCGCGGTGCTCGACGTGGGCATCACCCGGGTGACCGACCCGGAGACCGGCAAGGGCCGGCTGACCGGGGACGTGCATCCGGATGTCGCCGAGATCGCCGGCCACCTCTCGCCGAACCCGCGCGGCGTCGGACCGATGACCCGCGCCATGCTGCTGAGCAACGTCGTCAAGGCCGCCGAGCATGCCCTGCGCCCCTGACGGGCCGCGCTGAACTACGCTCGGGAGAACGAGCGTGAAACCGGAGGTCGCCAGCCATGTCAGAGCCGACAGCGATGAGTGGAACGGTCCCTGCGCCTGCGCCTGCGCCTGCGGCCGCGCCGGGGACCGGACCGAGCCTGCGACTGGCCCTGTTCCAGGGCCGGGCCGAACCGCTTGACCTCACGGCGAACCTCGCCATGCTCGATCAGGCGGCCGGGGAGGCCAGGGCGGCCGGCGCCGACCTGCTGCTCACCCCCGAGCTCTTTGCCACCGGGTACGCCCCCGAGCTGATTCGCGACTCGGTCTCGGACGCTGCGGCAGCCGACCTCGACCGGGACCTGGCCGGCATCGCGGCCCGGCACGACATTGCCCTCGTCTACAGTGCGCCCGGTCCAGGACCGGCCGGGGCGCGCGGGATCACGTCCGCCCTTGTCGACCGCACCGGCCGGGTGCTGGCGCGATACGTGAAGTCGCACCTGTTCGGGCCCGAGGAACGGGCCAGTTTCCGACCCGGCACCGCACCGCCGCCGGTGGTCGACTTCCTCGGCCTGAAGATCGCCCTGCTGATCTGCTACGACGTGGAGTTCCCCGAGGTCGTGCGCGACGCCGCCCTGCACGGCGCCACCCTCGTGCTCGTGCCGACGGCGCTGACCCGCGGGTATGAGAACGTCGCCCGGGTACTCGTGCCGGCCCGTGCCCTCGAGAACGCCGTGACGGTCGCCTACGCCAACCACGTCGGGGTCGAGGCCGGGCTCGACCTGGCAGGGGCCAGCGTGATCGTCGGACCCGACGGCAACATCGTCGCGGACGCCGGCCGGACCACGGGCCTCAGCTACGCGACCGTCACGGCCGCCGGCCCCGACGTCGACTACCTCGCCGACCGCCGGCCCGAGCTGTACCGGTCCTGGACCGACGCGGAGCACGACCGCGGCGGCATCTCCGCCTGAGCCCCGGCCCCGTACAGGTGCCCGGCCCGGTCCAGGTGCCCGGTCAGGCCAGGTAACGCAGGGCGATCAGCAGTTCGGCGCGCACCTCGGCGTCATCGAGGTCGCGGTCGAGCACGGCGCCGGCCTGCAGCACGTGCCGGCGCACGCTGTTGCGATGCAGGCCCAGCAGGCGACCGGATGCGTCCCAGTTGCCGTTCTGGGACAACCAGGCCCGCAGCACACTGAGCAGCAGCTGCGCCCGGGCAGGTGGCAGACTCATGACCGGCTCGAGCAGGGCGCGCGCGAAAACCTGCCCGGCCTCGCGGCCGATGAAGGCGTGCACGTCCCGGTGGCCGTCCTCGACCAGCACGGACCTCGCATCCGTCACCGCCCGGTGGCGCAGGGCGGCGGCCTCATCGTGGGACGCCGGCAGGTCGCGGGCGGCGACGGCCCGGCCGACCACGAACACCCAGCCCTGCTCCTCGAGCGGGGCCAGGTCGGCGCGGGTGACGGTCAGCGCCGTGATCGCGACCACGCCCTCGCCGGTGAGGGCCGCGAGCCGGGTCGTGAACAGTCCGCGCCAGGCGAGCAGGCGGGCGAGGGCGTCCGGGGCGGACATGGGTGCCTCGCCGGCCGGTGCCACGCCGACGACGACGCGGAGCGGCGCCGCCTGCTCCAGTCCCACCGCGTGCGCGACCAGGTCGGCGAGGCCGGCTGGCGCGGCGGCGGAGTCCAGCAGCAGCGTGACCGCGAGCTGCGCCGGGGCGATGTCGCCAGCCGTGCGCTGGCGGGCCAGCAGCTCCACCAGGCCCACCGTCGAACCCAGCACGCTCTGCTCGGCGGCGCCCCACTCCGGCCGGTGCCCCACGACCAGCGCGCCGAGGTTCGTGCCGTCCACGCTCCGCACCGGATGCGCCACCGCAGCGAGACCGGTCTCGTCGGCGAGGTCGACCGCCACCCGGGGCCCGGAGCCGGTCAGGAGCCGGTCGAGCACCGGGGCGAGCCGAGGCGCGTCCGGCGCGCCGGGCGACTGCGCCCTGACCTGCCGGTTCGCTCCCACCAGCACCGCCCAGGTGGCCAGGCGTTCGGCCGCCACCATCAGCAGCTCGTGCTCCGGCCGGGGCTGCATCGTGGCCCGCATCAGGCGTTTGTTCGTGTCGGCGAGCGACTTGAGGGTCTCGACGCGTTTGAGCTCGAGGATCTCGGCGAAGGTGCGGGTGACCATGACGAACGGTGTGCCCTGGGCCACCACGAGCAGGGGCAGGGCCGCATCGGCGCAGGCGTGGATCAGTTCGGGCGGCACCTCGGAATGCACCGGGCTGAGGCCGAGGCCGAGCGCGCCGACCCGGGCCGCCACGAGCCGGGCGACGTAGTCACGGATGCCCGCCGCATCACCGGGCGTGATCGGGGTGCCCGCGGTGAGCAGCAGCTCGCCGCCGAGCAGGAACGGGGCAGGGTCGGCCAGCTCGCTGCAGGCAACCCACCGCAGTAGGGTTGGAGAGGCCGTCGCAGGTGCGGCCATGACCCGCCCGGCCAGCCGCGAGAGCAGCTGGGCAAGGGTTATCGTCGGCAGCCCGTCGGTTGAGGCTGGCAGCATCGTCCCATCATGCCTGCAGCATTGGAGCCCGTCAATTTGATCCCCGCGCAGCCCGCTGGTGCGAATGGCCACCGAACCGGGCAGCGCCGGGCAATCCGCCCGCAGGGCCGGGCACTCCCGCAACCTACGCTGACGACACCATCTTCAACGTCGGAACGGACTGTCAATGACGACCACTAGCCTGCCCCGAACCGAGGCGAAAACCTCACTCCGCACCCAGCTGGGCCGGCGCAAACCGATCGACCGGCTGCCGCACCCCGACGAGTCGCCCCTGCCGCACGGGGACCTCAAGCGCAGCCTCGGCCTCTGGCAGCTGACCATGATCAGCGTCGGCGCCACGCTGGGTACCGGCATCTTCGTGATCCTCGGCGCGTCGATCCCGCTCGCCGGGCCGGCGATCTGGATCGCCTTCCTCGTCGCCGGGGTCGCCGCCCTGCTCTCCGCCCTGTCCTACGCCGAGATGGCCAGCTGTGTGCCGGCATCCGGTTCAAGCTACTCCTACGTCTACGCGACCATGGGCGAGGGCATCGCCTGGGTCTGCGGCTGGTGCCTGGTGCTCGAATACGCCGTGTCGATCGCGGCCGTGGCGGTCGGCGCCGGCCAGTACATCAACGAGAGCCTCGCGACGTTCGGCCTGCACCTGCCGGACGCGATCGCCCAGCCGCCCGGCTTCGGCGGAGTGGTGAACCTGCCTGCCGCCGGTCTCGTGATCCTGTCGATGCTGCTGCTCATCCGCGGTGCGAAGGAAAGCGCCTGGGTCAACACGGTGATGGTCGGGGTCAAGATCGTCATCCTGCTCATCTTCGTCGCGATCGCGTTCACGGCCTTCTCCGCCCAGAACTTCGAACCGCTCGCCCCGATGGGAGTCGCCGGGATCTCCGCCGCCGCATCCCGGCTGTTCTTCTCCTACATCGGTTTCGACGCCGCTTCCACCGCCGGGGAGGAGGCCCGGAACCCCCAGCGCGACCTGCCGAAGGCCATCATCCTGTCGATGCTGATCATCACCGGCATCTACATCCTGGTCGCGATCGCCGCGATCGGGGCCCGGCCGTGGACCTGGTTCCACAGCGGCGAGGCATCCCTCGTCGTCATCCTGCAGCAGCTCACCGGGCAGCCGTGGGTCGCCCTGTTGTTCTCCGTCGGCGCCGTGATCGCCATCGCGAGCATCGTGCTGACCGTGCTCTACGGCCAGACCCGGATCTTGATGACCATGTCCCGGGACGGCATGGTGCCCAGGGTGTTCGGCCGGATCTCCCCGCGCACCCAGACCCCCGTCGCCGGCACCCTCATCGTCGGGATCGTCGTCGCGGTCGCCGCCGCGCTGATCCCGCTCGGCGAGCTCGCCGACGCGACCAGCATCGGCACGCTCTGCGCCTTCGCGCTGGTCAACCTGTCCGTGATCTACCTCCGGCGGGCCCGGCCCGAACTCCGGCGCTCCTACCAGGTCCCGTTCTACCCGCTGGTCCCGATCGCGGGTTTCGCCATGTGCGTGCTTCTCATGATCACCCTGGGCGGCACCACCTGGGTGGTTTTCGGAATCTGGATGCTCATTGGCACCGGCTTGTATTTCCTCTACGGTCGGAAGCACTCCGTCGTCGGCGCCCTGAGCGCCGAGGATTACGCGGACGCATCCGACTTCTCTCTGTCGACCGTGAAGGCATCCAAATGACAATGGCATCCGAGCTCCCGCACCCGCCGGTGCCCGGCGAGGCCGCGCGCCCGCCGATCACCATGCTGAACCCGGACTTCCCGTTCAGCTACGACCACTACCTCGCGCACCCGGCCGGGCTCGGCCGCGTGCCCGACCTCAAACTGGGCACCGAGGTGGCCGTCGTCGGCGCCGGGCTGTCCGGCGTGATCGCCGCCTACGAGCTGCTCCGGCTGGGCCTCAAGCCGATCGTCTACGAGGCCGCCCGGATCGGCGGCCGGCTGAAGACGGCGGAGTTCTCCGCGGCGCCCGGCGTGGTCGCCGACCTCGGCGGCATGCGCTTCCCCGAGTCGGGCAAGGCGTTCTACCACTACGTCGACACGGTCGGCCTGGAGACCCGCGAGTTCCCGAATCCACTGTCGGCCGTGACGCCGAGCACGCTGATCGAGCTGGAGGGCAAGGCCCACTATGCGGAGACGGCCGACGACCTGCCGCCGTTCTTCACCGAGGTGGCCGAGGCCTGGCGGCGGGCCCTGCGCGAGGAGGTCGACTTCGACGCCGTGCAGGACGCTCTCCGCACCCGTGACGTCGCCACGATCAAACGGATCTGGAACCGGATCGTCGCCGAGCTCGACGAGCAGACCTTCTACGGTTTCATCGCCGGCAGCGCCGCGTTCAGGGAGAAGTCCTTCGCCCACCGGGAGGCCTTCGGGCAGGTCGGGTTCGGCACCGGCGGCTGGGACACCGACTTCTCCAACTCCATCCTCGAGATCCTGCGGGTGGTCTTCACCGACGCGGACGACAAGCACCGGCGCATCCTCGGCGGCGCGCAGCGGCTGCCCGACGGCCTCTGGTCGCACACCCCCGACGACCTGGTGCACTGGCCGAAGGGCACATCGGTCGCGAGCCTGAACGGCGGGGTACCGCGCGGCGCCGTCGCCTCGATCAAGCGGGGCGAGGACGGCGGCATCCGGATCACCGAGAAGTGGGGGGCGACCCGCGAATTCGAGGCGGCCATCGTCACCTGCCAGTCCTGGCTGCTCTCCGCCCGGATCGACACGGAGGAGGCCCTCTTCGCGCCGGAGATGTGGACGGCGATCGAGCGCAGCCACTACATGCAGTCGTCCAAGACCTTCGTCATGGTGGACCGCCCGTTCTGGAACGACATCGACCCGGAGACGGGCCGGCACGTGCTGAGCATGACCCTGACCGACCGGCTGCCGCGGGCGACCTATCTGCTCGACGACGGCCCCGACAAGCCCGCTGTCATCCTGCTTTCATACACCTGGAACGACGACGCGCTGAAGTTCCTGTCGCTCAGCGCGGACGAGCGCACCGACCTCATGCTGCACTCACTGAAGAAGATCTACCCCACCGTGGACATCGCCTCCCACATCGTGGGTGAGCCGATCACGGTGTCGTGGGAGGCGGACCCCAACTTCATGGGCGCGTTCAAGAACAACCTGCCCGGCCATTACCGCTACCAGGAACGGCTCTTCGGGCACTTCGTGCAGGACGGATTGCCCGAGGCCCAGCGCGGCGTCTTCCTCGCCGGCGACGACATCTCCTTCACCGCCGGCTGGGCCGAGGGCGCGGTGACCACGGCCCTCAACGCGGTGTGGGGCACGGTGCGGCACCTCGGCGGAGCGTCGGCGGCCGAGAACCCCGGCCCCGGCGACGTCTGGGACGAGCTGGCCCCGGTCGTCCTGGGCTGACTGCCGGCCCAGTGCTGCGGGCAGTGCTGCGGGCAGTGCTGCGGGCAGTGCTGCGGGCAGTGCTGCGGGCTCAGTCCTTCGGGCTCAGCCCTGCGTGCTCAGTCCTGCGTGGCGGCGTGGGAGCCGGAGTGCAGGGCCGAGTGCTCCAGGTAGGCCTCGGCGTTGTGACGGATGCCGGCCACCTCGTCATCCGTCAGCGACCGGCGCACCTTCGCGGGCACGCCGGCGACCAGCGAACGCGGCGGCACGACGCTGCCCTCGAGCACCACGGCCCCCGCGGCGATGAGGGAGCCCGCGCCGATGACGGCGCCGTTGAGGATGGTCGCCGACATGCCCACGAGCACGTCGTCCTCGATCGTGCAGCCGTGCAGCACGGCGCCGTGGCCGACGGAGACGCCCTGGCCGACGATCAACGGGAAGCCGTGGTCGACATGGCAGGACACGTTGTCCTGCAGGTTGGAGCCGGCGCCGATCCGGATCGGCTCGGCCTCGGCGCGGAGCACCGCGTTGTACCAGACGCTGGCGTGCTCGGCCAGGATGACGTGGCCGACGAGCACGGCGCCGGGGGCGACGAACGCGGTGGCGGCCACGCTCGGTCCGGGGCGGTCGGAGAGGGTGATGATGCGGGCGGCGTTGTCGGCAGTCATACGCGCCAGCCTAGTGCGCCGCCTCCCTGCCCCGCCTCACCCTGCCGCCTCCCCGCGCCGCCGGGCTCCCGCCCGAGTCTCCACCCCGCCGAACTGTGAGAAATGCGCCATTCCGGCCCGAAAACCCGGCTTTGCTCACAGTTCGGCGGAGGCTCGGCGGAGGCTCGGCGGATGCCGGCGGCAGGCGGGAGGGACGTCTAGTCTGGCTGCATGGTCAACACCGCTCATCCCGCCGTCGACCGGGTGCGTGTGGCACTCCGCGGCCACGGCCTCGATCCCAAGATCCGCTGGTTCGACGAGGCGGCCACGACCGCCCCGGCCGCCGCGGCCGCGCTGGGCATCGAGGTCGGTGCGATCGCGAACTCGCTCGTCTTCCTGCTTGACGACGAGCCGCTGCTGGTCCTGACCTCCGGCGCCCACCGGGTCGACACCGAGTGGCTGGGGGAGCGCCTCGGCGGCACCATCGGTCGCGCGTCGAAGGACGCGGTGAAGGCCGCCACCGGTCAGGTGATCGGCGGGGTCGCCCCGGTGGGGCATCCGTCGCCGCTGCGTACCCTGGTGGATGTCGCGCTCGCCGAGTTCCCCGTGGTCTGGGCCGCCGCGGGCCACGCCCACACCGTCTTCCCGACCACCTTCGACGAGCTGGTGCGGATCACCGCCGGCGAATCGACCGCCGTGGCGCCCTGAACGTCCTGCACCTCCTGCGCCTCTGAACGTCCCGAGCGCCGCCGAACTGTGAGAAAGTCCGCCCTTGGCCGTATGACTTTGCCGGGGTTTCGGGCGGCCTTTCTCACAGTTCGGCGAGGTAAGGAGGTGAAGGCGTGAGGAGGTGCGGTGTCAGTCCTCTTCGCGGGCGGCTCCGTCGGCGGCGCGCACCACGAACAGGTCGGGCGTGCCGAAGTCCTGGGCGGCGAACGCGGCCGTGACGGCGGCCGTCACAGCCGGGATCAGGGCGTGCGGAGTGAGGGCGATCGCGGCCCCGCCGAACCCGCCGCCGGTCATCCGCGCGCCGATCGCCCCGGCGGCCCGAGCCGTCTCGACCGCGAGGTCGAGCTCGGGCACCGAGATCTCGAAGTCGTCGCGCATGGACACGTGCGAGGCGTCCAGGAGGGCGCCGATCGCGGTCGGGCCCTGCTCGCGGAGGGTGCGCACGGTGTCGAGCACGCGCTGGTTCTCGGTGACCACGTGCCGCACCCGGCGGAAGGTCTCGTCGTCGAGCAGGTCGCGGGCCCGCGCGAGGTCGTCCACGTCGAGGTCCCGCAGCGACGACACTCCCATCAGCTGGGCGCCCTTCTCGCAGGAGGCCCGGCGGGAGGCGTAGCCGCCGGTCGAGTGGGCGTGGCTCACCCGGGTGTCGATGATGAGCAGTTCGAGCCCGGCCGCGTCGAATCCGAGCGGGATGACCTCGGCGTCGAGGCTCCGGCAGTCCAGGAACACGGCCGCGTCGGCCCGGCCGAGCAGGGAGGCGGACTGATCCATGATGCCGGTCGGCGCCCCGACGGCCCGATTCTCCGCCAGCTGCCCGACCCGGGCCAGCACGCGCCGGTCCAGCCCGAGCTGCCAGACGTCGTTGAGGGCGACCGCGACCGCGCTTTCGATCGCGGCCGAGGAGGACAGCCCGGCGCCGATCGGCACATCCGAGTCGATGAACACCTCGAAGCCGGCCACGACGGCCAGGTCGGCGCCGAACTCGCCCAGCGCCCAGGCGACACCGAGCGGGTAGGCCGACCAGCCCTCGAGATTCTCCGGGGTGAGATCGTCCAGCGACAGCTCCACGGTCTCCTCGGCGAAGGAGCTGGCCACGCGCACCAGCCGGTCGGCCCGCACCCCCAACGCCACGACGGTGCGGCGGTCGATCGCGAACGGGAAGACGAAGCCGTCGTTGTAGTCGGTGTGCTCGCCGATCAGGTTGACCCGGCCGGGAGCCGACCAGAGGCCGGTCGGCTCCGTGCCGAACCGGGTCTGGAAGCCGGTGGTCACCGTCTGGTGGAGGTCGCTCATGACTGGGCCTTTCCGGGGAGGGTGGCGTCCGGTGCGGCCAGGCCGGCGGCATCCGCGCCGGTGAGGGCGGCGGCCGCCGCGGCATCCGCCGCATCGGAACGTGCGAGGGCCGCGCGAATCGTCGCGGCAGCCTGCTCGGGGGTGACATCGCCGATCCAGGCCCCCATGGCGGCCTCCGAACCGGCCAGGAACTTGAGCTTGTCCTCGGCCCGGCGCGGGCTCGTCACCTGCAGCATCAGCCGGATCTCGTCGCGCCGCGTGTTCACCGGTGCCTGGTGCCAGGCGGCGATATACGGCGTCGGCGTGGCGTAGATGGCGTCGATCCCGCGCAGCAGACGGCGGTAGAGCACGGCCAGCTCGTCGCGTTCGGCAAGCGTGGTGCCGGCGAAGTCGGGCACGTGGCGGTGCGGGAGCATGTGCACCTCGATCGGCCAGCGGGCGGCGAACGGCACGAACGCGGTCCAGTGCTCGCCGGTCAGGATGACCCGGTCCCCGGCCTGCTCGGTGGCCAGGATGTCGGCGAACAGGGTCGGCCCGTACGCGTCGAGGGAGGCGATCACCCGCTGGCTGCGCGGCGTGACGTAGGGGTAGGAGTAGATCTGGCCGTGCGGGTGGTGCAGAGTGACGCCGATCGCCTCGCCGCGGTTCTCGAACGGGAACACCTGCTCGATGCCGGGCAGCTGCGAGAGCGCGTGGGTGCGCTCCGCCCAGGCCTCGATCACGGTGCGGGCGCGGGTGACCGAGAGGCTGCCGAACGAGCCCTCGGTGGCCGGGCTGAAACAGACGACCTCACAGCGTCCGACCGAGGTGCGGATGCGGCCCAGGCCGATCACGGCCAGGTCGTCGAGTCCGGCGGGGGCGTCGGCATCCGTCAGCAGCGGGCCGAACGACGGTGACTTGTTCTCGAACACGGCCACGTCATAGTTGCTCGGCACCTCCGACGGGTTCTCCGGCGTCGACGGGGCCAGCGGGTCGAGGTGCGCCGGCGGCAGGAACACCCGGTTCTGGCGGGCCGCGGCGATCGACACCCATTCCCCGCTCAGCGGGTCCTGGCGCATCCGGGCCGTCGCGGGGCGCGGATCGAGCTCGCGCAGGTCGGCGGCCCGCTCCGGGGGGAGCGTGGTGCCCGGGTCATCGAAATAGATGAGGTCGCGGCCGTCCGCGAGGGTGTGGCGGTGACGGATGATGCCGGTGTCGGCGACGAAGTGTTCTGTATTCATGGCAGTGCCCACGATAACAAATTTGCGTATCGGAAACTAGAGGTTTCTAATTGAGAACCAAAGCAAACTAAGTGAAGATGGTTCTATGTCCGAATCAGAATCGCCGAAGGACCAGCACCCGGAACCGCCAGCCGATCGGGGTGCCCTTCCGCCGCACCAGCGGCGGGAGCGCATCCAGATGCTCGTCGACGAGCGCGGGTTCGTGCGGGTCAGCGAGCTCCGTGAGGCATTCGGAGTGTCCGGAGTGACCGCCAGGAGCGACCTCGACGCCCTCGAGGCGGCCGGGGTCCTCCAGCGCGTGCACGGCGGGGCGGTGCCGGCCCCGACGACGGGAGCCGGGGCGAGGCCCGACCGGGAGTCGTCGTTCGAGGAGGCGCTGGCGGCATCCGTGCTCCCCAAGCAGCAGATCGGCGTGCTCGCCGCCTCGCTCGTCTCGAGCGGCCAGAGCCTGATCCTCGACGTGGGCACGACCACCCTCGCGGTCGCGCGGGCCCTGCTGGCCCGCACCGAGTTGACCGACGTGGTCATCATCACGAACGGCCTGAGCATCGCGCTCGAACTCGAACCGGCCATTCCCCGGTTCACCGTGATCGTCACCGGAGGGTCGCTCCGCCCGCTGCAGCATTCCCTGGTCGAACCCCTGGCTGCGACCGTTCTTGGACAGGTGCACGCCGACCTGGCCTTCATCGGCTGCAATGGCGTGGACGCGGAGCGCGGCGTGACCAACATCAACCTCCCCGAGGCCGGCGTCAAGACGCTCATGCTCGCCGCCGCGACCCGGGCGATCGTCGTCGCCGACGGCTCGAAACTCGGCCAGGTGCATCTCGGCCGGATCGGCGCGCTGACCGCCTTCGACACCCTCGTGACGGATGCCGACGCCTCCGCCGACCTCCTGGCACCCCTCCGCGACGCCGGCCTCACCGTTCTCCAGCCGGGCTTAGGCTGAAACCATGCGAGCAGCGACAGGCACACAGTACGAGTTGCGGGCGGCCACCCCGAGCGGGCCGGCCCTGGCGATCGTGACCGAGGTGGCGGCCGGACTCCGCGTGTATTCCGTTGACGGAATAGACCTGGTCGAGCCCTTCCCTGCCGAGACGATCCCGCCCAAGTCGGCCGGCGTCGTGCTGGTCCCGTGGCCCAACCGTATCCGTGACGGCGTGTGGCTGTATGACGGCAAGCCCAGGCAGCTTGCGCTCAACGACCCCGAGGAGCGCAACGCCATCCACGGGCTGCTCAGCGTCTCGCCGTATCGGCTGCTCGACCGCAGCGCGGCCGCCGTCACCCTGGCCGCGACGGTGTTCCCCCGGCTCGGCTACCCGTTCCAGCTCGACACCACGGTCAGCTATGCCCTCACCGACGACGGGCTCGACGTCACCCACACGGTGCGCAACGTGGGCACGGATGCCGCCCCGGTCGCCATCGGCGCACACCCCTATCTGAAGATCGGCGGCGTCCCCACCGACGACCTCACGCTCACGGCGGCGGTCGGCACGCGGATCGAGGTGGACGAACGCCTGAACCCGGTCGGCGAGGTGCCGGTGGACGGCACCGGCTACGACCTCCGTGGGGGCCGGCCGGTGCGGGACCTCGACCTGGACGACGGCTTCACCGCCGTCATGCGGGAGGCCGGCGGCGGCAAGGGAGCGGTGGAGCACTCGCTGACCGCGCCCGACGGCCGAAGCGTCATCCTCTGGGGTGACGAGAACATGCGCTATGTGCAGGTCTTCACGCCGCGCAACTTCCCGGTCGACACTCCCGACGGGCCGGTCCTGGGGCGCGCGGTCGCGGTGGAGCCGATGACGGCCCCCGCGAACGCCTTCAACACGGGGGCCGGCCTGCGCTGGCTGGAGCCCGGCGAGGCCTGGACGGTGCGCTGGGGCATCCGCCACACCGGCCTGGCCGACTGAGCCTGGGTGGTCGGCTGGCAACGGGCAAACGGAACGCCCGGTGGACGGCCGCAGTGCGGACATCCACCGGGCGTCGCCGACCGGTGACCCGGTCGGCCGCTCTCAGGACAGCACGTCCATGACCAGTTCCTCGTTCTCGCTGTGGGTGACGAGGGACAGAACGTAACCGCCGGCGAGCAGCGCGAACGGCAGCGCCACCAGGACCCAGCCGATCGGGCTCAGGCCCCAGGAGGTCGTCGTGGGGTCGACGCCCACGGCCACCGTGCCGGCGAGAAGCCCGAACCGGCTCATCAGGAGGTACTCGCCGAGAACCAGGCCGATCGCGGCGAGGACCGGCGCGACGACCGTCTGGAACAGGTTCTCGCCTCCCTTGTTCCGGTGGAAGTAGACGATGATGGCGATGCAGACGAGGACCTCGATCAGCACGATCGAGACGACGGCGAGACCGCTGAACCAGTAGAACATGTTCAGCACCGGGTCGAGCTGGAAGACCGCGAAGGCCGCGATGATGAGGCCGGTGACGACCGACGTGACCAGGGACGCGGTGCTCGGCGCGCCGCGCGGGTTCACGTGGCTGAGCGGCGCGGGCAAGGCCCCGCCGCGACCGAGCGCGAACAGGTAGCGACCCGCCGCGTTCTGGAAGGCGAGCAACCCGGCGAACAGGCTGGACAGCACGAGGATCCCCATCAGGGTCGCCATCCACGGGCCGACGTACTGCGTGGCGAGGGAGAAGAGCACGGCGGCGGGGTCGGCCAGCGGCACCCCGTCGAGGGTCGAGAGCTCCACGGTCTTCTCGACGACGGAGGAGGCGCCCATCCCGGTCACCATGGCGAAGGCGGTGAGCGCGAAGAGCACCGTGATGACACCGACGGCCAGGTACGTCGCCCGGGGCACGACCTTCTTGGGGTCCTTGGATTCCTCGCCGTAGATGGCCGTGGCCTCGAAGCCGATGAACGAGGCGAACGCGAAGGCGAAGGCGATCCCGGCCGAACCGGTGAGCCCGCCGGCGAGGATCGCGGTCGGGTTGAACGAGGCCCAGACGTTGATGCCCTCCGGCCCGCCGTCGGCGAGGATCGCGACCGACGTGACGATGAGGGCGGCTAGCTCGAGCAGCATGAGCACGCCGAGGACCTTGGCGCCCACGTCGACGCTGAGCAGGGAGAGCAGGGTGACCAGCACCCAGGCGAGGAGCGTCCAGGCCCACCAGGGGAGCAGTCCGACCTGGGCGGCCAGGAGCCCTCCGAAGAACCCGTAGATCGCGAGCTGGATGGCGAGGTAGGCGAGGATCGACACGAACGCCGAGGCGGTGCCCATGTGCTTGCCGAGGCCGCGGCCGACGTAGGCGAAGAAGGCGCCGGCGTTGGTCACCCGCTGGCTCATCGCCGCATAGCCGACGCTGAAGAGGAGCAGGGTGATTCCGACGATGAGGTAGGCCCCCGGGGCGGCCGCCCCGTTGCCGAGCACGATCGCCACGGGCACCGCGCCGGTCATGCCGACGAGCGGGGCCGCGGCGGCGACCACGAAGAAGACGATGCCGATCACGCCGAGCCTGCCCTTGTGCAGGGTGGTCTCCGGTTCGGCTTCGGTGCGGGTGGTCGTCATGGGGTACTCCTCATCGAGTAGACAACGAAATTCAGGGGGTGAGGGCGCCGGCCGGCGGGTGCAGGGTGCAGCCGGTGTCGCCGGCGGTGTCGCCAACGGTGCCTGTGTGACGACTCTGCCCGAAGGCACGGTCGCGGAGTTGCCATTCCGGGTACGCCAGTTGTCGACCAGCGATGAAACGGATGCCGGGTTCCCGGTCAGCCGCGGCGGTAGCTGCTGGGCGGTTCGCCGAACGCGGTGCGGAAGATCCGACTGAAATGCGCGGCGTCGATGAATCCCCAGCGCGCGGCGATCACGCCGACCGAGCGGGGGGCCAGGATCGGGTCCCGCAGGTCCCGGCGGCAGTGCTCCAGCCGCCGGGACCGGATCCAGCCGGACACCGTGGTGTCGGCCGCATGGAACACGTTGTGCAGCTGGCGCAGCGAGATGAAGTGGGCCGCGGCGATCCCCGCCGGCGACAGCTCCGGGTCGCCGAGCTCGGCCTCGATGTAGCGGTGGATGCTCGTGAGCAGGTCGCCGCGGGCTCCGGGCGCCGGGTCGCGACGGATGCTCAGCTCACTCTCGAACATCGTCGCGACCAGGTCCACTGCGTTGTAGGCGAGCCGGTGGCCGGTCGACCCGGACAGGGCGTCGAGGTTCTCGGCCAGCTGCACCATGAACGGGCTGATCATCCGGCCGAGCCCGGCGTCGCCGGCCATCCGCACCGCGGTGAGTTGCGCGATGGCATCCGCCGGCAGGTCGAGCGCATCGTGCGGGAACATCAGCACGAGGGTGCGGAAGTCCCGTTCGAACGCCAGGGTGTAGGGCCGGTTCGTGTCGTAGACGGCGAGGTCGCCGGGTCGGAGGGTGGCCTCGCGGTTGTCCTGGATCAGGATCCCGCTGCCGGAGAGCTGCAGGTTGAGTTTGAAGTACTGCCGGTCGGACCTGGCGATGAGTGACGGGGTGCGCAGGACCTGGTGCCCGTTGGCCGTGACCTCCACGATGGAGAGGTCGTCGAGCACCCGGGAGCGCAGCGTGCCGTGGAAGTCCGGAGTGTCGGATCGCACCTCGAGCGGAACGAACGAATCGGAGACCAGGGTGCGCCACTCGCCGAACGAGTGCGCCTCCGCGCGACGGACGGCGTCGTCGCTGCCGCCGGCCGGGGTGGGCTGGGTGGCCATGGTCATCGTCACGGTGGGCTCCTTTGCCGTCGTGTACAGACACGCTGTGGCAGTAACCTAGCCGGGTTCGTCGGTAAAGTCACTCTTTTTTCGACAGATGTTGAAAAACGACGGTGCGAATCAGTCGCCCGTCGCCAGCAACTGGAAGTAGCCGTCGAGCTGGGTGATCAGCTGGTTCGGCGAGTGGTCGGCGGGGGAGAGGGCCGCAGTGATCTGGGCGCCCAGCACCACCGTCATCAGGTGCCCGACGATGTCCGCGTCGTTGACGAGCGTGTGCACTTCCCCGCTCGCGCGGCACTCGGTGAGCAGTGCGCGCAGGGCCTGCCGCCACTGCAGCATGGAGGCGTCGTGCAGCTTCGCCTTGGCCGGGTCGCCGAGGGCCTTCTGCCAGAACGGGATGACGATCCGGGCCTCGCTGATCCGGATGTCGTCCAGGGGGAGGATCTCGTGGCAGTAGGCGCGCAGGGCGACGAGTCCGGTCTTCCCTGTCGTGGCGGTGCGCATTCGTTCGCTGGTCTGGCTGAACACGTGCCCGAACGCGAAGGTGAGTAGATCGTCCTTGGTGGGGAAGTACGGCTTCAGTGCGCCGTTGGCGAACCCGGCTTCAGCCGCGATTTCGCGCATCGTCGCACCCTCGATGCCGTGCCTGGCGATGATGCGCCAGGTCGCGTTGACCAGCTCGACCCGACGCTGGTCGTGGTCGACAACCTTTGGCATGCTTCCCCGTCTCCGATAGTTCTCGAAGGAATTGACCCTTGCCCCCGAGCATAGTGAGCCCTATTCTTCTACAACCATAGGAAATAAATGCAGTGACGCATTTGGATGCCCGCGCATCCACCTGCCCGGCCTACAACCTCGAAAGGGTTCCCATGACACTCGCCTCCGCTGACGCCACCACCGCGTCGCCGCCCCTCGCCGGTGCGCACACGCTGACCACCGCCGCCGAACTCGAGTCGGTCAGGGCCGTCCTGGGCGACGCCGGCCTGCTCGGGGAGAACGTGCGGGTGGCCTACCTGGGCCTGCTCGATCCGCCGCGGGGCGCCGCGCCCGGCGAACCGAACCGACGCTTCCGGGCCTTCCTGCACGACATCTCCGGCGCCGCTCCGCGGGACGTCACGGTCTCGGCCACCCGGCGGGCCGTCGAATCCGTGGTCATGCTCGACACCGCGGTGACCGGGGAACTGCCCGTGCTCGAGGAGGAGTTCGGCGCCGTCGAGGAGCTCCTCACCCACGACGCGCGCTGGCTGGCCGCGCTCGCCGCGCGCGGGCTGGATGTCGCCACCGTGCGGGTCGCCCCGCTGTCGGCCGGCGTCTTCGAGTATCCGGAGGAGAAGGGCCGGCGCATCCTGCGCGGGCTCGCCTTCGTGCAGCAGTTCCCGGAGGACAGCCCGTGGGCCCACCCGATCGACGGGCTCGTCGCCTACGTCGACATCGTGAGCAAGACCGTCGACCAGGTCATCGACTACGGCGTGGTGCCGGTCCCGGCCGAGCACGGCAACTACACCGACCCCATGCTCACCGGCCCGCTGCGTGAGACGCTCAAGCCGATCGAGATCACCCAGCCGGAGGGCCCGAGCTTCACCGTCACCGGGGGGAACCATGTCGAGTGGGAGAAGTGGAGCCTCGATGTGGGCTTCGATGTGCGCGAGGGCGTCGTGCTGCACAACATCAGCTTCGACGATGCCGGGGTGCGCCGGTCGATCATCCGCCGGGCGTCGATCGCGGAGATGGTCGTGCCCTACGGCGATCCGTCGCCCGTGCGTTCCTGGCAGAACTACTTCGACACCGGCGAGTACCTGGTCGGCCAGTACGCCAATTCGCTCGAACTCGGCTGCGACTGCCTCGGTGAGATCACCTACCTCAGCCCCGTCATCACCGACGGTTTCGGCAACCCCCGGGAGATCCGCAACGGGATCTGCATGCACGAGGAGGACTGGAGCATCCTCGCCAAGCACAGCGACCTCTGGACCGGAATCGAGTACACCCGCCGCAACCGCCGCCTGGTGATCTCCTTCTTCACGACCATCGGCAACTACGACTACGGCTTCTACTGGTACCTCTACCTCGACGGCACCATCGAGTTCGAGGCGAAGGCCACCGGCATCGTCTTCACCAGCGCGTACCCGGGCAAGGGCTACCCGTATGCCTCGGAGCTGGCCCCGGGTCTCGGCGCCCCGTTCCACCAGCACCTGTTCAGCGCCCGGCTGGACATGGCCGTCGACGGGCTCACCAACCGGGTCGAGGAGGAGGAGGCGGTGCGGGTGCCGATGGGAGTCGGCAACGAACGCGGCAACGCCTTCACCCGCAAGCGCACGGTGGTGGCCAGCGAGGCCGACGGGGTGCGGGAGGCGGACATGCGGCACGGCCGCACCTGGCTGGTCTCGAACCCGAACGTGCTCAACCGCCTCGGCGAGCCGGTCGGCTACAAGCTCTACCCGCAGGGCCAGCCGACCCTGCTCGCGGACGAGGAATCGTCGGTCGCGCGCCGGGCGGCGTTCGCGACCAGGGACCTCTGGGTCACCCGTTACGCCGAGGAGGAGCGCTACCCGACCGGGGACTTCGTCAACCAGCACGCGGGCGGCGCCGGTCTTCCGGCCTATATGGCGGCGGATCGTGACCTGGACGGGCAGGACATCGTGCTCTGGCACACCTTCGGCCTGACCCACTATCCGCGGGTCGAGGACTGGCCGATAATGCCGGTCGACACCGCCGGATTCAAGCTCAAGCCCGAGGGTTTCTTCGACCGCAGCCCGGTCCTCGACGTGCCGGCGAGCGCCCCGGCCGCGGCGGGCGAGGACCACTGCCACTGCTGACCTCCCCCCACGCGAGCCTCTGCCGGATGCCCCAGTGTGTGGCTCTCGTTCCGAATTCAGGTGTGGACCCCGGAACAGTGCCACGGATGCCCGCCGGCGCGCCGGATCGGAGTTGTTCTCCTGAATTCGGGACGCGATCGGAGGGTGTGCGGTGCGCGGGTTTCGCCGGCGGGGCCTGATCGGGCAGGCTGGGGGGATGGCCAGACCGACGTCACCGCGAAACGACAGGCCCGAACACGCCCTGGCACCGGCCCCGGCGCGGCTGAGCCCGTCGGATGCCGCGCGCCTGAGCGCCCTCGTGCGGATGAAGCGCCTCGCGGTGGGCCTGCTCCTCGTCATGGCCGTCGTGTTCGCCGTGTCCTTCGCGCTCCAGGAGCGCTACCCGGCGCTGCAGTACGTGCGCGCGGCTGCCGAGGGCGGCATGGTCGGTGCGCTGGCGGACTGGTTCGCGGTGACCGCCCTGTTCCGCTTCCCGCTGGGACTGCGCATCCCGCACACGAACATCATCGCCAGCCGCAAGGACGAGATCGGCGCGAGCCTGGGCGAGTTCGTGGAGACGAACTTCCTCTCCGAGGACGTCGTGCGGGGCAAGCTCGAATCGATGGGCGTGTCCCGCCGGCTGGGCGCGTGGCTGTCGTCGCCGGAAAACGCCGGCCGGCTGACCGACGAGGTCGCGGTGGCCGGCACCGGGCTGCTCGAACTGCTCAGTGACGACGCCATCAAGGACCTGATCGAGACCGTCGCCCGTGAGCACCTCGTGCAGGCCGACTGGGCGCCGCCGATCGGCCGGGTCGGTGAGCGGCTGGTGGAGTCGGGGCAGCAGCACGCCGTCGTCGACCTGCTGCTCGAGCGTGCCCAGGGCTGGCTCCTCGCGCACCCCGAGGCCTTCGGCCGGGCCGTGTCGCAGCGCCTGCCGAGCTGGCTACCCGGTTTTGTCGACAAGCTCGTCGACGACAAGGCCCACCGGGAGGTGCTCGCCTTCCTCGACGCCGTCCGCACGGATGCCGCCCACCCGCTGCGGGCGGCCATCGACCGTTATCTCGTCGAACTCACGGGTGACCTGCAGCACGATCCCGCCATGATCAACCGGGTGGAAACGCTCAAGCTCGAACTGCTCGACAGTGCCCGGCTGCGCGAATTCGCCGGGGAGACCTGGGAGGCGGTGAAAGCCTCCCTGGTCGATTCCCTCGGCGACCCGGCGAGCGCGCTGCGCGCCGGCATCCGTTCGACCGTGATCGAGGTCGGCGCCCGCCTGCTCGAAGACGGCGCCCTCGGGGCGCGGATCGACCGGTGGCTGGCCGACTCGGCCAGCTACCTCGTGCGGAGCTACCGGCACGAGATCGCCGGGGTCATCACCGAGACCGTCGAGCGGTGGGACGCGACAGAGACCTCGGAGAAGATCGAACTGCAGGTCGGCAAGGACCTGCAATTCATCCGCATCAACGGCACGGTTGTCGGCGCCCTCGCCGGGCTGGCCATCTTCGCGGCCGCGCAGGCCGTCGTGTCCCTGCTCTGACCCGGGGCCTGCGGCCGCGACACCCGGCCCCGAATTGCATACAATCTCAGCGGATGGGGGATACTAGGCCAACCCGCGTGGACCACCCTCGCGCGCAGAATCGCAAGAGGAATCGGTGCACGAACTCATCCGCAGGTCGCTGGCGCCAACGATGCGCGCCTGGGCCGCGGCAGCCGAGAGGGAAGCCACGGACATCCCGATGCCCACGGATGCCCCGCAAGCGCACGCCGCGGGCGTCGATTCCGACCGCATCCTCGTCTTCGGCTCCGGGCCCGCGGTCGGCCGCGGGGTGATGAGCCACGACCTCGCCCTGCCCGGGGCGCTGGCCCGCGCGGTGTCGGTGCGCACCGGGCGCGGCGTCGACGTCGACGTCCTCGCCCTGTCCCGGATGACGTCGGTCACCGCGCTCACCGACCTCGGCGACCTGAGGCTGACCCGGTTCGACGCGATCGTCGTCACCCTGGGGGTGAACGAATCGGTCACCCTGGCCTCCGAGCGGGTGTGGCGGCTCGAGCTGGGCAGGCTGCTGCGCCAGCTGGTCCGGAGCTCATCCGGCAGCACCCGGGTGTTCGCCGCCGGGGTCCAGCCCATCCGCTCGATCCCCGTCTTCGACAGCCCGCTCGGCGACCTGGCCGACGCGCACGCCCGCAGGCTGAACCGGGCCACGGCCGCGATCTGCGCCGACATCCCGCGTGCCGACTTCGTGCCCCTCGAGGGGGCTCCGCCGCCCGCCTCCGGTCGATATCGCTCGCCGGAGGTGTACTCCCACTGGGCGGAGCTGCTCGCGGCGTCGATGGTGCCCGCGCTGGAGGCGGAGCGTTTCGCCTTCGCGCGGGAGGCTACCCCGATCGTTCCGAAGGACGCTGCCACCCGCGAGGCGATGCGGCAGCACGCGGTCGACCGGCTCGGCATCCTCGACACGGCGCCGGAGGAGCGGTACGACCGGATCGCCGACCTCGCCCGGATCATGTTCGGCACCCGGTCCGCCGCGGTGACGGTGATCGACCGTGACCGGCAGTGGCACAAGGCGCGGGTGTCCCTCGACCCCTATGAGGTGCCGCGGAGCAGTTCCTTCTGCACGGTCACGATCCAGGGCCCGGAGCCGATGGTGGTCTCGGACGCCCTGCTCGACGAACGCTTCCGGGAGAGCCCGCTCGTGGTCGGCGAGCCGCACATCCGCTTCTACGCCGGGTTCCCGATCGAATCTCCCTCGGGGGAGCGGATCGGCGCGCTCTGCGTCTTCGACCCGGAGCCTCGCCCCGACGGGCAGGTGGACCTGGTCCTGCTGCGGGAGCTCGCGCTGATGGTCCAGCGCGAGCTGCGGCATCCGCCCCGCACCGACCGACCGGACACCGACTGACGCCGGATCAGGCGGGCGACGGGACACCGACTGACGCCGGATCAGGCGGGCGACCGGGTCAGGCGGGCGACCGGGTCAGGCGGCCGAACGGAGCCCGGTCCCCGGCAGGTCGGCCCGGCGATGGGCGGCGTGGGCGGCCCGTGACGCGGTCGCGGCGGCCACCGCGTTGTCGGGCACCCGGAGGTCCCGGTCGAGGACGGTGCCGGCGGGGATGCGGGCGTTCCGGCCGATCCGGCAGTGGCTGCCCAGCCGGGCTCCGTTTCCCACCTTCGCGTCCGCGCCCACGTGCACGTTTTGGCCGATGAAGACCTTCGACCCGATCACGGCCCCGTGGTCGATCCAGCTTCCGGGTCCGATCCACGACTCGGCGCTGACTTGCGCGCCGCTTTCCACATAGGCCGTGCTCGACACGAACGCGCTCGCGTGCACCCGGGCTGCGGGGGAGACCAGTCCGCGCCCGTTGCCGTGGCGCCGGTACTTCTCGATCACCCCGGTGTTGACCTCTACCTCTTCATTCACTCTTTCCACGTGCGACCTCCTTGATTCGTCGCCGGGCCGTGCCCGTTCTGTTCTGCAGTATGAGCGGGAAACCCGAGCACTGACCGCATCAACGCTGTGCGCCCGCCGGGAATTCCGAAGAGTGCACTCCGCAGTCCGAGAGGACGCCCGCTGCGTCAGGGGGTCGCGGCCTCCGGGGAGCGTGGCGGGGAGACCGGCTCGGCCTCCGGAAGCGCGGCCGCCCGCCCGCCCGCGACCGCGGACACCCCGATCGTGACGAGGGCACCCAGGATCAGCGCCGCGGCTTCGCCGGGCAGCAACAGGTTCGACTGGCTGCCGATCGTCACCGCGGCCACCGGCACCCCGAGTTGCGCGGCCGACATCAGGCCGAGCGGCAGCGGCAGCCCGAGGGCCCGCGTGACGGCGTGTGCCAGCACTGCGGCGACCCCCAGCGACAGGCCGAGCAGGATCATCTGCGGCCGGTTCAGGAGGTCGAGCAGGTTGAGGGAGGCGCCGAGCCAGACGAAGAACAGCGGGCCGAGGAATCCGTCGGCGATGGCGAACAGTTGCCTGGCCAGTCGCCTCGGTTCGCCGACGGCGGCAACGGCCAGCCCGAACGAGAACCCGGCCAGCATGATCGACACGTGGCTGTAGACCGCCAGGGCCGCCATGCCGAAGAGGATCGCGAGCTGGATTCGCAGCTCCAGTGCGAACTTGCGGGACTCCGACAGGTGGTGCAGCCGCAGTCTGGCCCCGTTCGCCTCCAGCCGGGAGAGCACGAGGTAGAGCACCACGGATGCGCCGGCCACCGCGGCCGCGCCGAGCGCCGCCCGGCCGGCGTTGGGCGGGTCGATCGCCAGCGGCAGCGCCACGATCGCGGCGATGTCCGCGATGGCGACCTGCGCGATCACCTCGAGCACCGGGCTCCCCTTCAGCCGCAGGGAATCGATGATGGGCAGCACCAGGGCGGCAGACGATGACGCGAGCAGCACGATGTACAGCGGCGCGTGGTTGATTCCGAAGAGCGCGGCGATCCCCACCCCGAGCCCGGCGGCGACCACGCCAGTCACGGTCGCGCGGGCAGCCCCCTTGCTGAGTGCGGAGCGGTTCTGACCGTCCCGCAGGGGAACGTGGCTTCCGGCGACGAACATCATCAGCGCGAAGCCCACATCGGCCAGCAGCGTGATCGCGGGGTCGGCCGAATCCACCAGCCGGAGGCCGCTCTGCCCGACGACGATCCCCGCCAGGAGCTGACCGAGCATCACCGGCAGACGAGCACGGTGGGGGATCGCCAGAAGCGGCCCGAGCAGCGCGACGACCGAGATGATCGCCAGGGTCTGGAAGGTCATCGCTGCACGGTCCCGGGTCGGTCAGAGCGTCAGGTCGGCGAGCCGCACAGGGATGTCGGTGTTCTCGTTGGTGAGGTAGGTGGCACACACCCGGTGGTACCCGTCCGCGATGTGCAGCGGCACCCCGGCGGGGAGATTGCCGCGCACGAGCAGGATCGGGGACAGCCTCACCCCGTCACGGATCAATTTCAGGTAGGACGCCACGTGCGGATTGGCGGCGTCGAGCAGCGGCAGGCCGCTGGCCCGGAGGATGTCCTTGGCCTTCTGGTGCGTGAGCGGGGCCGCCTCCAGCGCGCCGACGGTGGCGTCAACGGCGTTGTCGTTCACGAGCAGATGCAGGTAGTTCGCCGCCTTCGGGAAGTCGTCGGCGTCGGGCTGGTCGAGCCACTTCACTTTCCTGGACATTGTGGTCCTTCCTCGTCTCCTCATTCGGGTCGTTCGGAAGCTCGTCCTGGCCGTCCGCGGGCCGACACCAACCGCCGCTGGTTCGAGCGTAGTAGTTCGGCGCCGGAGCCGCGCATGTCCCGGTTCAGTGCCGGCGGAAGATCACGCTGTCGAACGCCAGGGCCGCCCGCTCGGCGGTCCGCACATCCGTGATCCCGCCGGGTCTTCACCGGAGCATAGCCACGCGTGGGCTCGCAGGGATCGCATGCGGCCGCTCACGCGATGACGCGAAGAAAGTGGGCCCCGTCGGGCTCGAACCGACGACCCAAGGATTAAAAGTCCTTTGCTCTACCAACTGAGCTAGAGGCCCGCGGTTAATAATCTAGCGTGGATTCACGCGAGGTTTTTCTGGGTACCGTTGAAGTGCGTCCCGGTTCGTCGGGGCGGATGTGCCGGAGCGAACACCAGGAGGATGCGATGGCTGACGATTTCCACAAGCCGACCCAGTTCTCCGGCAGCAAATTCGAGTCCTTCCAGGGCGGCGACGACCCGGCCTCGATCAGCCGGGTCGCCCACGAAACGGCCCATGCCCTCCTCGCCCGGGTGCGGGACGATCCGGATCCCGCCGTCGTCGACCGGCTGGTCGCCTACACCGACGAGCACGGCATCGACGCCGTCGCCGAACTGTGGGCGAGCGCGACCGCCCGCAGCCTCCCCGGTGCGCTCTGGCGGATCTACCTGGTGCGGCTCCTGATCCGCCAGGACCCCCAGGGCTCTGCCCTCCTGTACCAGCGCGGCACCGAAGTCACCGTGGCGATCGACCCGGTCGTCGCCGGCGTCGCGGTGCCGGCCGGGCCCGACGAGATCATCGCCCTGGCCGACCAGATTCTCCGCGGGGTCTTCGCCGGCGACTTCGCCGTCGCCCTCGATCGCGCCGCCGCGTTCTGCCGGGTGGTCTCGATCGGCTGCACGAGCGTCGCCGACGATTACGAAGCAACCGAGTCTGCGCGCGCCACCGAACTCACCACCCGCGCGCTGCGCTTCTCGACCACGGCCCAGGAGTTCGGCTCCTGCGCTCGGCTGTGGCGCAGCGAGTCCCTCGACTGACCCCCGGGACACCGGCCGCGGTCGGTCTGCCGGGCCCGGGTCGCCGTCGCCTTCCGGGGCCGGGGAACAAAACATCCGAGGTCGTCGTTTACACTGGATGCTGGTCGGGCCGCAGTAACCCCGGGCTCCAATATTCGCCGCTCCGAGCGGCCTCGCGCCGAGAGGCGTTCTGCGGCCCGGCCTTCACTCTGCATTCTCTTCTCCGTTGAATCGTCTTTCCACCAATCCGAGCCGGGTTCGGCACCGAACCCTAGTCATGGAACGGAAGAAGACCTGACATGCTAGGTCTCATGACTGCTGATTTCGACTTCGACCTTGAGTCGAGTGCTCCTGCCTCCAAGGAGGAGCTGCTGGGCCGTGTGGCCCAGGGAGACGAAGCGGCTTTCGGGGACCTGTACGACCAGATGGCACCTCGGGTGCTCGGCCTGGTCAAACGCCTGCTGGTCGACCACGCGCAGTCGGAGGAGGTGACCCAGGAGATCTTCCTGGAGATCTGGCAGTCGGCGTCGCGGTACGAGGCGGCGCGTGGCGGTGCCTCGACCTGGATCCTGACCATGGCGCACCGGCGTGCGGTCGACCGCATCCGGTCGTCCCAGGCCGGCCGCGACCGGGACACGAAGATCGGCATCCGCGACCTCGCGGTGGAGTACGACAACGTGTCCGAAACCGTCGAAACACGAATCGAGCATGAAAGGGTGGAAAAGGCGATGTCCAGATTGACCGAACTGCAACGCCAGGCGATTAGCCTCGCGTACTACGGCGGTCTCAGTCACAGCGAAGTCGCCGAACGCCTGCATATCCCGCTCGGTACTGTGAAGACCCGCCTTCGAGACGGCATGATCCGTCTGAGGGACGAATTGGGGGTGGTGTCATGACCGGCCCAGGCAACAACCGCGTCGACAACGGGGGCGAGAACCCCGGCGAGCTGTCCGGCGCCTACGCCCTCCACGCGCTCAACCCTGACGAGGCCGCAGGCTACGAAGCCCACCTCGCTTCCTCGGAGCAGGCCCGGATCGAGGCCGCTGAGCTCAGCGACACGGCCGTGGCCCTTGGCCTGGCGACCGCGCCGGTCCAGCCGTCCGCAGCCCTCAAGGCGTCGCTGATGGCCCGGCTCTCCTCGACCCCGCAGCTTCCCCCGCTCCCGGCTCCCGCGGACGCCCCGGCCGTGCGTGCCGCACCGGATGCCGCCCCGACCGCCGCCGAGGCATCCGCCGGCCCCGTCACGCCCATCGCTGCGCCCACGCGAGGCACCGCGAGCGAGCGGGCCAGGCAGCGTTGGTTCCGTGGACCGGTCGGCATGCTCGCCGCCGCCGCCGCGGCCGTCGCCCTCTTCGTGGGTGGCGCCTTCGTCGGCCAGGCGTTCAACACCGACCAGTTCCAGCAGCAGCAGGCGGCCGGACTGGCCCAGATCAACTCGGCGCCCGACTCCAAGCGCGCCTCGACCACCACCGCCGACGGCCACCAGGCCACCCTGGTCTGGTCCGCCGAACGCAGACTCTCCGCCCTGCTGGTCGACGACCTGCCGGCGTTGCCCTCCGACAAGGACTATCAGCTCTGGTACATCGGCGGGAAGGGTCCGGTTTCGGCGGGGACCTTCGGCTCCTCCGGCACCGGAACGGTCTGGCGCGTGCTCGACGGCAGCATGACGGTCGGCGACCTGATCGGGGTCACGGTCGAACCCAAGGGCGGCTCCACGCAGCCGACGACCGACCCGATTGTCGCCATCCAGAGTTCCTGATTCGATCGAAGTAGGCTCGGGGTATGACGCTGCCCTTCACCCTGCTGATCGACCCGGTTCCCGCGGATTCGCCCCGCACCGACTTCGCCGACACCTTCCACGAGATGGAATCGACCGCACCGGCGTTGCGGGTGGGCGAGCTGAGCACCCAGCGCGGTGACGGCATCTTCGAGACCCTCAGCGTGGTGAACGGCCACCCCCAAGAGGTCGAACCGCACATCAGTCGGCTGCGGAACTCGGCCGAGATCTGCGAGCTGCCCGTGCCCAACGCCGCGCAGTGGCGGGCGGCGATCGCCTACGCCGTGGACCGGATCCCCGGTGAGGGAGAACTCGCGCTCAAGTTCGTGCTCAGCCGAGGCGTCGAGTCGGGGCCGGCCCCCACGGCGTGGCTGCACGCCACAGCGGCGCCCGACTACCGCGCGGTGCGGGAGCAGGGCGTGCGCGTCGTCACCCTGGACCGCGGCTACCCCCGCGGGGTGGCCGAGCAGGCGCCCTGGCTGCTGATGGGCGCGAAGACTCTCAGCTACGCCATCAACATGGCGGCGATCCGCGAGGCGAAGCGCCGAGGCGCCGACGACACGATCTTCACCACCCATGACGGCTACGTGATGGAGGGCCCGACGTCGAGTGTGATCATCCGGTCGGGCGGCGTCTACGTCACGCCGGCGCCGAGCGGCGCCATCCTGCACGGCACCACCCAGCAGAGCGTGTTCGAGTACCTCGAAGCCGCGGGGGAGAAGACGGAGTACCGGGATGTCACGGTCGCGGAGCTGCGGCACGCCGAGGCGGTGTGGCTGGTCTCCAGCGTGCGCCTGGCCGTGGCCGTCACCTCCATCGATGGTGAGCCGTGCCCGGCGGACTCCGACCTGACCCGGTCCCTCAACGCCCACCTCCTCGCCCGCACGGCCTGACTCGACTCGACTCGCCCGTCGCCGCCCCGCCCTTCCGCGAGAGCGGCTCAAGGGCGGGAGCGGATGCCGGGTGCGGGTGTGGCGCGCGGGTCAGCCGAAGCGGCCGGAGACGTAGTCCTCGGTGGCCTGGATGCTCGGGTTCGAGAAGATCGTCGTGGTGTCGTTGTACTCGATCAGCTTGCCGGGCTTGCCGGTGCCCGCGATGTTGAAGAACCCGGTGCGGTCCGAGACCCGAGAGGCCTGCTGCATGTTGTGCGTGACGATGACGATCGTGTAGTCGGCCTTCATCTCCTCGATCAGGTCCTCGATCGCGAGGGTGGAGATCGGGTCGAGGGCGGAGCAGGGCTCGTCCATCAGGATCACGTCGGGCTGTACGGCGATCGCCCGGGCGATGCAGAGGCGCTGCTGCTGGCCGCCGGAGAGGCTCGAGCCTGGCTTGTCGAGGCGGTCCTTGACCTCCTGCCACAGGTTGGCGCCCTGGAGCGACTTCTCGATCAGGTCGTCGGCGTCGGATTTCGCCATCCGCCGGTTGTTCAGCTTCACGCCGGCCAGCACGTTGTCGCCGATCGACATGGTCGGGAACGGGTTCGGGCGCTGGAAGACCATGCCCACCTGGCGGCGCACGAGCACCGGGTCGACGCCGGGGCCGTAGAGGTTGTTGCCGTCGATGAGCACCTCGCCCTTGACGTAGGCGCCGGGGATGACCTCGTGCATGCGGTTCAGCGTGCGCAGGAAAGTGGACTTGCCGCACCCGCTCGGCCCGATCAGGGCCGTGACGGTGCGAGGCTCGATCGTCAGCGACACGCCTTCGACAGCCAGAAACTTGCTGTAATAGACGTTGAGGTCGTTGACTTCAATGCGCTTGGACATGCATTCCTTCGAGTTTGAGGCCAGCGGCCGGGTGGAGCCTAACGGCCGAGCTTGGGGGAGAAGAGTTTGGCGATCAGCCGGGCGATAGCGTTCAGCAGCATCACGATCAGGATCAGCGTGAGCGCCCCCGCCCAGGCCCGGTCGAGGTAGGCCTGCGTGTCCGTTCCCTGGTTGGCATACTGGGTGTACACGAACACCGGCAGGGTCATCATCCGGTCTTTGAACAGGTCGTAGTTCATGCTCGCGGTGAAACCGGAGATGATCAGCAGCGGCGCGGTCTCGCCGATCACGCGGGAGATCGAGATCATGATGCCGGTCACGATTCCGGCGAGGGATGTCGGCAGCACCACCTTGAGGATGGTCAGCCACTTCGGCACGCCGAGGGCGTAGGCGGCCTCGCGCAGTTCGTTCGGCACGAGCTTGAGCATTTCCTCGCTCGAACGCACGACCACGGGGATCATCAGCACCGACAGGGAGATCGCGCCGCCGAATCCGAACCGGATCCCGGGGTCGCTGAACAGGAGCGAGAACAGCGCGAACGCGAACAGGCCGGCCACGATCGAGGGGATGCCGGTCATCACGTCAACGAAGAAGGTGATCGCCCGCGCCAGCCGGCCCCGGCCGTACTCGGTCAGGTAGATCGCGGAGAGCAGCCCGATCGGCACGGAGATCACCGTGGCGAGGCCCGTGATGAACAGGGTGCCGATGACGGCGTGCAGCGCGCCGCCGCCGGCGCCGACGACGTTGCGCTGGGACGAGGTGAAGAACGTCGGGGTGAGGAAGGCCGGGAGCCCGTTGATGACCGTCGTGGCGACGAGGGAGACCAGGGGGAGCAGGGCGATCACGAACGCGGCGGTGACCAGAGCCGTGACCAGCCGGTCCTTGGCCTTCCGCACGCCCTCGACGAAGTAGGAGAGCAGGTATATCGCGATGCAGTAGAGCACCGTGCCGAAGAACAGGGTGCCGGCGACGTTGAAGCTCGTGCTGATGCCTGCGAGCTGCACGATCAGGAAGACGGCGGCGGTCACCAGCCAGCTCGCCAGCAGCACGACGACCGCGGAGTACTTGGGCAGCTTGCCGGCGGTGAGCGAGTTGGTGAGGGGCGCGGCCACGGTGGTGGTGCTCATCAGTTCGCTCCAGAGAATGCCTTGCGGCGGTTGATGATGACCCGCGCGACCATGTTCACGGCCAGGGTGATCACGAACAGGACGAGGCCGGTGGCCAGGAGGATGTTCACGCCGGTGCCGTGCGCCTCGGGGAAGTTCAGGGCGATGTTCGCGGCGATCGTCGTCGGGTTCTGGGACGTGAGCAGCTGGAAGATGACCTGGGGGCTCGGTGAGAGCACCATGGCGACGGCCATGGTCTCGCCGAGGGCGCGGCCGAGGCCGAGCATCGACGCGGAGATGATGCCGGAGCGGCCGAAGGGCAGCACCGCCATCGCGATCATCTCCCAGCGCGTCGCGCCGAGGGCCAGGGAGGCCTCCTCGTAGAGCACGGGGGTCTGCAGGAAGATCTCCCGGCAGATCGCGGTGATGATCGGCAGCACCATCACGGCCAGCACGATCGACACCGTGAGGATCGTGCGCCCGGTTCCGGAGACGGGACCGGCGAAGAGGGGGATCCAGCCGAACCATTCGACCAGGCTCGTGTAGAAGGGCTGCAGCAGGGGGGCGAGCACGCCGATTCCCCACAGGCCGAACACCACCGACGGCACGGCGGCCAGGAGATCGATGATGTAGCCGAGACCCTGGGCGAGCTTGCGCGGGGCGTAATGCGAGATGAAGAGGGCGATGCCGATCGCGAGCGGGATGGCGATCAGGAGCGCGAGGAATGCCGACCAGAGCGTGCCGAAGGCCAGCGGCCAGACATAGGCCCAGAAGTTGGCGGCGTCGCCGTTGAAGTCGGCGGGTGTGGCCACGAACGCCGGGAGGCTCTGCACGAGCAGGAAGGCCGCCACGGCGGCGAGCACGGCGAGGATGAGGCTGCCGGCCACCACGGTCGCGGTCGAGAAGACCCGGTCGCCGGCTCGCTGGGGGGCCCGGATCGAGTCACGGGCAACGGTGGTGGTCATGCCGGGCGTCTCCCTGGAGTGGTGAGGTGCTGGAGTGGGGGGAGGAGGTTCGAGCCGCTGGCCACAAACCTAAGTGTGCCCGGTCCCGGGGGCGCATGCAATGCGACTCCCGGGCCGGGCAGACTCGAAGCGGTGTTACTTGATGGTCTTGAGGACCGCGGCGACCTTGTCGGCCAGCTCGGCGGACAGCGGCGCTGCACCACCGGCCGAGGCGGCGACGGACTGGCCGTCGGTGCCGGCCATGTAGCTGACGTAAGCCTTGACGAGCTCACCCTGGGCCGGCTTGGCGTACTCGGTGCAGACCAGCGCGTAGCTCACGAGCACGAGCGGGTAGTGCGTCGGGTCCGTGGTGAGACGGTCGATCTTGATGGCGATGTCGCTCGCGTCGCGGCCCTCGACGAGGGGCGAGTCGTTCACGACGGCGGCGGCGGCATCGGCCGTGTAGCCGACGAACTTGTCGCCGACCTTGATCTTCGCAACGCCGAGCTTGCCGGCCTTGGACGCGTCGGCGTAGCCGATGGTGCCGGTGCCGTTGGTGACGGCGTCGACGACACCGGAGGTGCCCTTGGCGCCTTCACCGGTCTGGTACGGGAAGGGGTCGCCCGGCTTCTCGGTCCAGACGTCCGGTGCGGTCTGGTTGAGGTAGTCGGAGAAGTTCTTCGTGGTACCGGAGTCGTCCGAGCGGTGCACGGCGGTGATCGCCGTCGTCGGCAGGGTCGCCTTCGGGTTCAACGCGGCGATGGCCGGGTCGTTCCAGGTGGTGATGTCGCCCTTGAAGATCTTGGCGAGAGTGGCCGAGTCGAGGTTGAGGTCCTTGACGCCCTCGACGTTGAAGATAACGGCGATCGGGGAGATGTAGACCGGGAGGTCGACGGCCTTGCCGGTGGGGGCGCAGGCGGCGAACGTGCCGGCCAGCTCCTCGTCCTTCAGGTAGGAGTCACTGCCGGCGAAGTCGGAGCCGCCGGCGATGAAGGTTGCGCGGCCTGCGCCGGAGCCGGACGGGTCGTAGTTGACCGTGACGTCGGGGTTGGCGGTCTGGAACGCTGCGATCCAGGCCTCCTGGGCTGAGCCCTGGGCGGACGAGCCTGCGCCGGTCAGGGTACCGGTCAGGGTGCTGGCGGCGTCAGAGGCGGCGGGTGCTGCCTCGTTCGCGGCGCAGGAGGAGAGTGCAAGAGCGGCAACGACGGCGATGACCGCGGGTCGGCCAAAACGCGTGAAATTCACAAGGATCCCTTTCGAGGGTTGACTGCAGAATTACTTGATTGCAAGACAGAAGCCGGTGCTGGCCTCGGTGAGACCATATTCACCGCGATTAACGACACTCCCCCCGTGAGGTGAACGGAAGGTGAACGCGCGTCAACGAATCGATCGGGCGCGCCGCCCGCCCACAGCGCCTACGCGGCGGGGGCGTGCGTTTCGATGGCGACGATGCCCGCGCTCGGGTTCTCCGCCGAGAGGTGCACGACGGCGAAGGCCCCGGTCTCGAGGCTGGCGGCGTCGGCGACGAACGAACCGAAGGTGGTGCCGGTGGCGAGGGCGATTTCGTGGAGGATCTCGGGCAGCACTGGTCCGTGGCTGCAGATCACGGCGGACTTGCGCGAGCGCACCCGTTTGCCGATTCCGGAGCGCACGTCGGCGAGACCCTGTTCGTAGGCGTCCTGGCTGAACGTCTCGGTGCGTTTGATCTGGATGCCGGTGGCGGCCGAGAGCGGCGCCACAGTTGTGACGCAGCGGGTGGCTGTGCTGGAGATGATGCGGCGGGGACGCCACGCGGCGATGGTGCCGACGAGACCGGCGGCCTGGGTGACCCCGCGTTCGGTGAGCGGACGGGTGCTGTCCGGCCCGTCCCAGTTGCCGGGCTGCACCGCCTTGCCGTGCCGGAGCGTGATCAGCGCGAAGGTGCGGGTGATGCCGGCGTCCACCAGCTTCGCGAACGCGTCGATGATCTCCACGTCGGGGGTGTAGCTGAGGTAGGTCCTGGCCTTCTTGATCGTGACCCATTCGATGGCGGCGACCTCGCCGTTGGGCACGAAGGTGGAGCGCTGGATCGCCTCCGGGCTCACCTCGGCGGCCCAGTAGTGCACGATCTTCTCGCGGCCGCCCGGCATCGCGTAGGTGGAGATGCCCAGCGGAACGCCGAGGGCCACCGCGAGCCCGGTCTCCTCTTCGATTTCCCGCACCGCGGTCTGCGGCAGTGTCTCGCCGGGATCGACCTTGCCCTTGGGGATGGTGACGTCTCCGTAGACCGTGCGGTGGATGAGGAGCACGTGCATCTTGCCCTCGATCAGGCGCCAGCAGACGGCTCCGGCGGCGAAGACGGGCGACTCGGTCATCGGCGGCCCGTCGGACGCTTGCGGAGGGAGATCTGCTGCATGAGCCGGTTCTGCATGTCGTCGAGCGGATGCCCGGCCCCGTCCAGGTGGTGGCGTATCCACTCTCCCGAGCTGTCCAGCCACCACGACGCGGTGCGGTCGTCCATCGCCCGGTTGAACAGTGCATCGATCTCGCTGAGGTGCTCCGGGTCGACGAGGCGCACGAGTGCCTCGACGCGGCGGTCGAGGTTGCGGTGCATCATGTCGGCGCTGCCGATGTACACCTGTGGGTCGGCGGCGTTGTGGAAGGAGAAGATTCGCGAGTGCTCGAGGTACCGGCCGAGGATGGACCGCACCTTGATCGTCTCGCTCATCCCGGGGACTCCCGGCTTCAGGCTGCAGATCCCGCGCACCCAGATCTCGATCGGCACCCGGGCCTGGCTGGCCCGGTAGAGCGCGTCGATGATGGCCTCGTCGACCATCGAGTTCACCTTGATCCGGATGCCGGACGGCTTGCCGGCCAGCGCGGCCGCGGTCTCGTCGGCGATGCTCCTGAGCAGGGCGCGGCGCAGGTGCAGCGGCGCCACGAGGAGGCGTTTGAACTTCTTCTCGATGGCGTAGCCCGAGAGTTCGTTGAACAGCCGGGTGAGGTCCTTGCCGACCTGCGGGTCGGTGGTGAGCAGCCCGAGGTCCTCGTAGAGCCGGCTGGTCTTCGGGTTGTAGTTACCGGTGCCGATGTGGCTGTAGTGCCGCAGCAGGCCGTCTTCGTTGCGCACGACCAGGGCGAGCTTGCAGTGCGTCTTCAAGCCGACCAGGCCGTAGACGACGTGCACGCCGGCCTTCTCGAGCTTGCGGGCCCAGGAGATGTTGGCCTGCTCGTCGAAGCGGGCCTTGATCTCGACGAGGGCGAGCACCTGCTTGCCGGATTCCGCGGCGGCGATCAGGGCCTCGACGATGGGGCTGTCGCCCGAGGTGCGGTAGAGGGTCTGCTTGATCGCGAGCACGTTCGGGTCGGCGGCGGCCTGCTCGAGGAACGCCTGCACGCTGGTCGCGAAGGACTCGTACGGGTGGTGCAGCAGGATGTCCCGGCGCCGGATGGAACTGAAGATGTCCGGCTGCGCGTTGGGCTCACCGGCCATCAGCTGCACGGCCGTGGTCGGCACGTGCTTGGCGTAGTGCAGGTCGGGCCGGTCGATCCGCAGGTCGAAGAGACCGCCGAGGTCGAGCGGCGCCGGCAGCCGGTAGACCTCCTGCTCGGACACGTCGAGCTCGCGAACGAGGAGGCCGAGGGTCACCTCGTCCATGTCCTCGGTGATCTCGAGGCGGATGGGCGGGCCGAAACGGCGCCGTAGCAGCTCCTTCTCGAGCGCCTTGATCAGGTTCTCGGTCTCGTCTTCCTCGATCTCGACATCTTCGTTCCGGGTCACCCGGAAGACGTGCTGTTCGAGGATGTCCATGCCGGGGAACAGATCGCCGAGGTGGTTGGCGATGAGGTCCTCGAGCGTGATGAAGCGCACGCTCTCCACGTTCTCGCGCCGGTCCACCCGGATGAACCGCGGCAGCATGGTCGGCACCTTGAGCCGGGCGAACTCCTGCTTGCCGGTCTTCGAGTTGCGCACCCGCACGGCGAGGTTGAGCGAGAGCCCGGAGATGTACGGGAACGGGTGCACCGGGTCGACGGCCAGCGGCATCAGCACCGGGAAGATCTGGTTCGAGAAGTAGCCCCGAAGCGAGTGGTGGTCGGCCTCGTCGAGGGTGTCCCACTTGACGATGTCGATGCCGGCCTCGGAGAGTGCCGGGATCACCTGGTCCTGGAAGGCGTGCGCGTGCCTGGCCTGGAGCACGTGCGCCGCCGCGGAGATGTCGGAGAGGGCGTCCTGGGGAGCCCGGCCGATGTTGGTGGGCACGGCGAGGCCGGTGAGGATGCGCCGCTTGAGCCCGGCAACCCGCACCATGAAGAACTCGTCCAGGTTGCTCGCGAAGATGGCGAGGAAGTTGGTGCGCTCGAGCACCGGCAGGTCAGGGTCTTCGGCGAGTTCGAGCACGCGCTGGTTGAATGCGAGCCAGCTCAGTTCGCGGTCGAGGTAGCGGTCCGGGGGCAGCGCAGGGTCGTTCGTGCCGATCAGGGGATCGAAATCGTCATCGAAGTCCGTGCCGAGACCGGAGTCCGTCGGGATGTTGTCGCCGTCCATCTGTCCATCTTGACACCGAGTGCGGGGCCGAGGCGACGATCCGGCATGAACGGATGGCTAACGGGCGTCCCGGCGGTACTGCACGTCGACGGTGTGGTCGGTGAAACCGAGCGAACGGTAGAGGTGCACGGCGGCCGTGCTGTCCGCCTCGACGTAGAGCGCCGCGGTGGTGGCGCCCCGGGAGCGCAGGCGTTCGAGGCCGGCGAGCATCAGCCGGCGGCCCAGGCCCTGCCCGGCGGCATCCGGGTGCACGCCGATGACGTAGATCTCGCCGATGGCATCGCCCGGCTCGATCTTGAGCCAGTTGTAGCCGAGGATGCAGCCGCTCGTGCGGTCGCGGGCGAGCAGGAAATCGCCCGCGTCGAACCAGGGCTCGGACTGCCTGGCCTCGAGGTCGGCCAGGGTGAGTGCGCCCTGCTCCGGGTGACCCGCGAAGACGAGGGCGTTCAGGGTGACCCACGCGGCGTTGTCGGTTCCGGGGTGAAAGGGGCCGATCTCCGTCGCGGCGGCGAGCGTGTCGCCTGGGTCAGCCGCAGCGGGGCTGCCGCCGGTGCCCGCGGCCAGCGGCATCCGCAGTTGCAGCAGGGTGCGGCCGGCCGTGAAACCGAACCGGGCGGCGAGGGCCCGGGCTCCCGGATGGTCACCGTGCGACCAGGCGGTCAGTTCCCCGGGCAGGCCTGGCAGCAGCGCCGTCAGTGCGGCGGTGGCGTGCCCGCGGTGCCGGGCGGCGGGCCGCACGACGAGGTCGAGTTCGTCCAGCCCGGTGACCACGGCGCCGACGAGGTTCCCCGCGTCGGAGATCAGCAGCGGGGTGCGCCGCCCGGCCGAGACGTCGAACAGGGTTTGCTCGTTGAACGGGTGGTAGCCATCCGCTTCCTCGGCCTCGGCCGCGATGCGACGGAACCCTGAGGCGACCACGGCATCCGCCGGTTCGGGCCGGTCCTTCAGATCAGGCTCTGACCGGATGAATTCCACGCACACCGTCCTCTTCTGACACGTTGAACCGGTAACCGACGTTGCGCACGGTACCGATCAGCGACTCCTGGTCGCCGAGCTTGGCGCGCAGCCGGCGAACGTGCACGTCGACGGTGCGGGTGCCTCCGAAGTAGTCGTAGCCCCAGACCTCGCTGAGCAGCTGTTCCCGGGTGAATACTCTCGACGGGTGCGCGGCCAGGAAGCGCAGCAACTCGAATTCCTTGTAGGTGAGGTCGAGGGAGCGCCCGTGAACCTTGGCCGAGTAGCTGGCCTCGTCGATGACCACGCCGGCCGCGCGGATGGTGGCGGTTTCCTCTGGCCGGGGGGCTCGGCCGATCGCGAGCCGGATGCGGGCGTCCACCTCGGCCGGGCCGGCCGCGTCCAGGATCACGTCGTCGACGCCCCAGTCGGCGCTGACCGCGGCCAGCCCGCCCTCGGTGATCACGAGCAGGAGGGGAACCGTGTTCCCGGTGGTGCGAAGAATCTGGCAGAGCGACCTGGCGGCGATCAGATTGGTCCGGGCATCGACCAGGATCGCGTCGGCGTCGGGCGCGTTGACGAGCTGGTCCGGCTGGGCCGGAATGATGCGCGTGCCGTGCGACAGCAACGCCAGGGCGGGGAGAACCTCACTGTTGGCCGCCGAGGTCAGGATCAACAACTGCGCCACGCGCACCCTCCAAGGATTGTGGCCCCATACTAGCGTGCCGCGAATCCGGCCCGGGCAGGGCAGAATGAGAGGGTGAGCTGGCAGTGGAAGAGCGTCGTGGTGGTCTGGTTGTTCGCGCTCGTCTGCGCGGTGCTGACCGGGCTGCTCTCGTTCCCGGGCCAGGCGCTGGTCTGGATCGGACTGTCCTTCGCCGGTTGCGTGATCGGAACGCTCTGCGTTCAGCTCGCCACGGGCCGCAAGGAAGGCTATGTGAACCGGGTGACGGTGAGCCTCGTCGGGGCCGTGGCCGTGCTCGCCGGTGCCACCGGCATCTTCGCCCTGGCCGGCCTCGCCTAGATTTCGACCGCGGGCGGGCTAGAGTTGAGTCATGTCAACCCTCGCACTCGAAATCTTCTTCCTGGGGCTGCTCGCGCTGGCGAGTCTGTCGATCGCCTGGGTCTCCGGAATCGTCCTGTTCAAGCTGTTTCGGGGGCAGCGGTAACCTTCGATGTTCGAGCTTCCCACGCAGCTCCCGTCCGAACTCGTCCCGCTCTCGTGGCTTCTGGGCGTCTGGGAAGGCTCCGGCATCCTCGACTACGCCATCGGCGACACGTCGGTCACCCGGGAATTCGGCCATCGCCTGAGTTTCAGCCATGACGGCCTGCCGCATCTGAACTACAGCTCCTACACCTGGCTCGAGCCGGTGCCCGGCTCCGGCAGCGACGAGAAGACCCCGTTGATGACGGAGACGGGCTACTGGCGGCTGAGTCGGCCGCAAGGGGCGGGTGACCCAGGCCCCGGGCTGCTGCCCGCCGAGGGCGAGCATCCGTTCGTCACCGCCGCGGCGGTCGAGACGCTCCGCAACGCCGACGGCGGGTTCGACATCGACGTGACTCTCGTGCACCCCGGGGGAGTGGCCGAGATCTACCTGGGCCAGGTGAAGGGCCCCAGAATCGACCTGGCCACCGATGCCGTCATGCGCACCCAGGGTGCCAAGGCGTATTCGGCGGCCACCCGGTTGTACGGCCTCGTCGAGGGCCATCTGCTCTGGGCCTGGGACATCGCGGCGCTGGGCCAGCCGCTCCGCACGCACGCCTCCGGCCGGCTCAAGCGGGTCGAGTAGAGATTTACGGAAAGAGCAACCATGAGCCCGGCACCCGTGTCCCCCCTCCTCGAACTCGACGGCGCCGTGCAGGCGGACGGCCTCGACGCCGGTGTCGCCGCGCACTACGGCAACCCGATGATCGAGCAGCGACGGCTGCTGGCCGGTGAGGCCGTCGTCGACCTCTCCAACCGGGGCGTGCTCGGTGTGGCCGGGCCCGACCGGCTGACCTGGCTCAACTCGATCTCCAGCCAGGAACTGCGCAGGCTCGCCCCGGGAGAATCGACCGAGACGCTGCTGCTCGACCCGAACGGCCGGATCGAATACGCGATGGCCGTCGTGGACGACGGTGTGGAGACCTGGCTGATCCTGGAGGCAGGCGAGCTGCCCGGCCTGCACGCCTGGCTCGACAGGATGCGCTTCACCCTGCGCGTGCAGGTCGTCGACCACAGCCTGGCCTACGCGGTGATCGGCACGATGGCGGCCGAACCGGCGGCCGTGTACCTGGTCCCCGCCGCACCGAACGGTGTCGCGCTGGCCTGGCGGGACCCGTGGAACACCGTCGGCAACGGCGGATTCCAGTACGCCGACGCCCCGGCCCATCCCGCCGCCGACTGGAACTGGACCGAGGCCCTCGTGCCCCGCGACTCCCTGCCTGCGCTGCGCGACGCCGTGCGGGAAGGCACGGTCGCCGCCGCCGGCACGCTGGCCCTCGAAGCGCTCCGGATCGCGGCCTGGCGCCCACGCCGGGCCACCGAGGTCGATGAGAAAACCCTGCCGCACGAACTGGACTGGCTGCGCAGCGCCGTGCACCTGAGCAAGGGCTGCTACCGCGGCCAGGAAACCGTGGCGAAGGTGCACAACCTCGGCCACCCGCCGCGCCGGCTCGTGCTGCTCCACCTGGACGGGTCGGACGCGGTGCTGCCCGTGCACGGCGACGAGGTGCAGGCGACGAAGAAGCTGGCGGACGGTGAGACCGAGCGGCGCACCGTCGGCATGATCACCTCGAGCGCCCGGCACCACGAACTCGGTCCGATCGCCCTCGCGGTGATCAAGCGCACCGTCCCGGCCGACGTCACCCTGCACGTTCAGTCGCAGGGGATCTCCGTGGCGGCAGCCCAGGAGGTCATCGTGCCGCAGTCGGCCGGCTCCGTGGCGGAGATCCCCCGCCTGCCGCGGCTGGGCATCCGCACCCCCGGCCACTGACCGCCCCGGCGGCCCCGCCCCGCCCGGACCCGGCACCTCGGTAGAGTTGAAGGCATGTCAGAAACATACAATCTCATCCTTCTCCGCCATGGCCAGAGCCTATGGAATCAAGAAAACCTCTTCACCGGCTGGGTCGACGTGAGGCTCAGCGAGCAGGGAGCGACCGAGGCGCGCCGTGCCGGCGAGCTCATCGCCGAATCGGGCCTCCTGCCCGACGTGCTGCACACCTCATTACTTACCCGTGCCATCCAGACCGCGAACATCGCGCTCGAAGAGGCCGACCGGCTCTGGATCGACGTTAAGCGGTCCTGGCGCCTGAACGAGCGCCACTACGGTGCCCTGCAGGGACTCGACAAGGCCGAGACCCTGGCCAAGTTCGGCCCGGAGCAGTTCCAGCTGTGGCGCCGTTCCTTCGACGTGCCGCCGCCCGTGCTCGCCGACGATTCCCCCTGGTCCCAGGCGCACGATCCCCGTTACGCCGGCCTCGGCGACCTCCTCCCGCGCACCGAATGCCTCAGCGACGTCGTCGACCGGATGCTGCCCTACTGGGAGTCCGACATCGCCACCGACCTGCGCGCGGGCAAGACCGTGCTCGTCACCGCCCACGGCAACTCGCTGCGCGCCCTGGTCAAGCACCTCGACGGCATCTCCGACGCCGACATCGCCGAGCTGAACATCCCGACCGGCATCCCCCTGGTCTACCGCCTCGGCGAAGACCTCATGCCGCTCGGCCCCGGCACCTACCTCGACCCCGAGGCCGCCGCAGCCGGCGCCGCGGCCGTCGCCGCCCAGGGCGCCAAGAAGTAGCCTCACCCATCAACCGATCGAACGAGAAAGCCCCGGAAGCGATCGCTTCCGGGGCTTTTCTCGTGCGGGGACTGCGGCGGCCGTTATCAGCCGGAGTGGGCCGCGCCGGTGTTCTGCTGCCAGGCGCCGGTGCCGAGGTACTGCACCTTCTTCGCGATCGAGACGGCGTGGTCCGCGAACCGCTCGTGGTAGCGGCTGGCCAGGGTCGCGTCGACGGTGTCGGCGGCCTCACCCTTCCAGGTCTCCCCGAGCACGGCGTCGAAGACGCTCAGGTGCAGGGCGTCGACCTTGTCGTCCTCGTTGCGGATCGTCTCGGCCAGCACCATGTCCTCGTTGGTGAGGAGCTCGGTGAGCATGGTCGCGATCGCCGTGACCAGGCTGCCCATCTCGGCGAACGTGCCGCGCAGGCTCTTCGGCACGACCTTGTCGGGGAAGCGATAGCGGGCCAGCTGGGCGATGTGCGTCGACAGGTCGCCCATCCGCTCGAGTGATGCGCTGATGCGCAGGGCGCTGACGACGATGCGGAGGTCGCGGGCGACCGGCTGCTGCCGGGCGAGGATTGTGATCGCCAGTTCGTCGAGCTCGATCGTCAGTTCGTCGATCTTCTCGTCTTCGCTGATCGCTTCGTCGGCCAGGCTCACGTCGGACTCGTTGAACGCCCGGGTCGCCTTGTTGATCGAGATCGCCACGAGACGGGAAATCTCCACCAGACGGTCCTGGACCTCGGCGAGCTCCTGTTGAAATACTTCACGCATAAGTGTGTGGTCCTTCCTGGCGCGCGTTACGCGCAGACACGTGAGACCCACCTGGCCCCCAGCGAATCATGCTGGACCGAGGTTAACGGCAGGTGCCGCGGGCTTGAACACTTCCTAAAGTAGCTTGCGCCCGGCGGTCGCGCGTCAACCGCCCCGATCAACTGTCAGTAATCTGGCTAAATGGAATCGACATGGCTTGTGCTGGTGTCGCTGGCACTCGGCCTCACCGTCGGTGCCGGCTTCGTCACCCTGTTGCACGTTGCCGAACGGCACGGCCGTCGCGCCGCCGAGGTGGTGAACCCGGCGGTCCCCGACGGGATCGACCAGGTGCTCGACGCCCTCGAGAGCGCGGGAGCCGTGCTCGACCCGTCGAACAATGTCATCAAGGCGTCACCGGCCGCCGTGTCGATGGGCCTGGTCTGGAACCAGCAGCTGGTGCATCCTGAACTGCTCGAGCTCGCCAGGAAGGTGCGCCGTTCCGGCGATCCGATCTCCGAGAACCTGATCCTCTCGCGCGGTCCGTTCAACGACGCGAGCATGCGCGTGCGCGTGCGGCTGGCCCGGCTCGGCACCCGGTACGTGCTGATCCTGGCCGAGGACCGCACCGAGGCTTTCCGGCTCGACGAGGTGCGCCGCGACTTCGTCGCGAACATCAGCCACGAGTTGAAGACGCCGATCGCCGCGGTCGGACTTCTCGCCGAGGCGCTCGACCAGGCGGCGGATGAACCGGTGCAGGTTCGGCGGTTCGCCAACCGACTGACCACGGAGTCGGGCCGGCTCACCCGGTTGACCCAGGAGATCATCGAGCTCTCCCGGCTCCAGGCGCAGGATTCGCTCTCCGAAGCGGAACTGCTCAACGTGGACGCCGTCGTCTCTGCCGCCGTCGACCAGAGCCGGGTGGTGGCCGATGCGGCGCGGATCACCATCGCCGTCGGCAAGAAGTCCGGCGCGGAGGTCAACGGCGACGAACGCCTGCTCGTGATGGCCGTGCACAACCTGGTCGCCAACGCCGTGCACTACTCGCCGGAGGGGTCCCGGGTCGGAGTCGGGGTGCGCCGCCACGACGGCGTGGTGGAGATCACCGTGACCGACCAGGGCGTCGGGATAGCCGAAGCTGACCTCGAGCGCATCTTCGAGCGCTTCTTCCGGGTCGACCAGGCCAGGTCCCGGCACACCGGCGGGACCGGCCTCGGCCTGTCGATCGTCAAGCACATCGTGCAGATCCACGGCGGCGACATCCGCGTCTGGTCGCAACCCGGCAGCGGGTCGACTTTCACCATCCGCCTTCCCGAGGCGCCCCAGCCCGCCCCACCGACGACAGGAGAGGCACAGTGACGCAGGATGCGGTGACGCACTGCCCGCTGGCTCTCCACCAGCAGAGTGAAACAGGAGATCCACAGTGACGCACATCCTTCTGGTCGAAGACGAGCAAGCCCTGAGCGAGCCGCTGAACTTCCTGCTCGAGCGGGAAGGCTACGAGGTAACGGTGGCCGAGGACGGCCCAAGCGCCATCCGTGAGTTCGACCGCACCGGGGCCGACCTCATCCTGCTCGACCTCATGCTGCCTGGCATCCCGGGCACCGAGGTCTGCCGGGAGATCCGCACCCGGTCGACCGTCCCGATCATCATGCTCACCGCGAAGGACTCCGAGGTCGACATCGTCGTCGGGCTCGAGCTGGGCGCCGACGACTACGTCACCAAGCCGTACTCGACGAGGGAACTGCTCGCACGCATCCGGGCCGTGGGCCGCCGGCGCACCGAGGTCGAGCTCGAGGACGACAGCGTGCTCACCGCCGGCACCGTGAGCATGGACATCGAACGGCACACCGTGTCGGTCTCCGGCGAGGTCGTGAACATGCCGCTCAAGGAATTCGAACTGCTCGAGTTCCTGCTCCGCAACGCCGGCAGGGTGCTCACCCGCGGCCAGCTGATCGACCGGGTGTGGGGCACCGATTACTTCGGCGACACCAAGACGCTCGACGTGCACATCAAGCGCATCCGCTCACGGATCGAGTCCACGCCATCGGAGCCGACCATGCTGGTCACCGTGCGGGGGCTGGGCTACCGCTTCGAGGCCTGACCGCCGCCCGGAAGCTGGCCGTCGCGCCCGCGCCCGGGTCCGCAGCCCGCGCCCGCCGCCGCGGCCGCGCGCTGCGGAAACCGGCGCGGGCTCGCGCAACGCGCGCCGACGCAACGCCGGGCCTGGGCCCGGCGGCGGCGGGGCTACGGCGTGGGCGTGGGCGTGGCCGTGGGAACGAGCGTCGAGTACTGGCCGAGGGAGCCGTCGAGCACCGGCACGAGGAGCTCGACGCCGGTTTCGTTGCCGTACTGGAAGAAGACCGGGAACAGCGACCCCGGCTGGGCTTCGATGGCGTCCAGAGCGAGGACCGGGGAGTCTTCGGTGCCGAAGGTGGTCGTGGAGTCGGCCTTCACGGTGACCTTCTGGGTGACCTTGCCGGAGTCGCCGGTGAACTGCACGCTGAGGCTGTGCGCCGAGTCGCCCGAGTTGACGACCGTGACGAGGAGGCTGCCCGTCGTGCCGTCTTCCGAGAGCACGATCGCGTTGCGGATGGCCAGGTCTCCCACATTGCCGCTCACGCCGTCACTGGCGTCATAGTGCTTGGTGGTCGACTGCGGCGCCAGGAGGTTGCAGCCGCTGGTGCCCAACAGGACGCCGGCCGCCAGAACGACAGACACTAAGACTCGAGCCCTCACAAGACCTCCACAACAGTTCGGTGATCCGCCCATGGCGGAGCACCGGAAATTTGGCTTTGAGCCTAGCCTACTGGTCGCGCGCGGCCCGGCGAGCGGGGCTATTGGCGCGGCGAACCCTACCACCGTCAGCTGTGGTATCCTAGACGTTGCTGAAGGGATATACATACATGCTTTTTGAGGTTGGCGAAACCGTCGTTTATCCCCACCATGGAGCCGCGACAATCACCGAGGTGAAGACGCGGATTATCAAGGGTGAAGAGAAACTGTACCTGAAGCTCAATGTTACTCAGGGCGATCTCACCATTGAAGTACCCGCCGAGAACGTCGACCTCGTCGGCGTGCGCGACGTGATCGGTAAAGAGGGGCTCGACAAGGTGTTCGAGGTGCTCCGCGCGCCGTTCACCGAAGAGCCCACCAACTGGTCACGCCGTTACAAGGCGAACCTGGAGAAGCTCGCCTCGGGCGACGTCATCAAGGTGTCCGAGGTCGTCCGCGACCTGTGGCGCCGCGACCAGGACCGCGGCCTGTCCGCCGGCGAGAAGCGGATGCTGGCAAAGGCCCGCCAGATCCTGATCTCCGAACTGGCCCTGGCCGAGAAGACCGACGAAGAGAAGGCATCCACCGTTCTCGACGAGGTTCTCGCTTCGTAACACCGTTCTTTCGTTGGAGGGCGGCGCCGCAAGGTGCCGCCCTTCGCGTTTCCCCTCCCGGCAGTCAGCGCAGCCTCCCTGTTCGACGTCGACCTCACCAGATAGCCTCCAGACATGACTGATTACCCTGCGCCCCTGGTCGCGGTCATTGTCGTCGCCGCCGGCAGCGGCAGCCGTCTCGGTCACAGCGAGCCCAAGGCATTCGTGCCTCTCTCCGGCCGTACCCTGCTCGAACGCGCCCTGCTGACCGTGTTCGGGATGCGGGAGCCCGCGCAGGTGATCGTCGTCGCCCCCGAGGGCCGGCTCGACGCGGCGAGGGCGATCGCCGGCGCCGTCGCCGGGCCGCTCGGCGACCGCGTGGACGTCATCGCCGGTGGGCCGAGCCGGCAGGACTCCGTGAACCGCGGACTCGCCGTGCTTCGGCCCGGCGTGCAGACCGTCCTCGTGCACGACGCCGCCCGGGCGCTCACCCCGTCGGCCCTCTGCGATGCGGTGTTCGACGCCGTGCGGGCGACCGGGAACGGGATCGTCCCCGGCCTGGCCGTGGTCGACACCATCAAGCGCGTCGACGACCGGGGAACGATCCTCGGCACGGTCGACCGGTCCGAACTGTCCGCCGTGCAGACCCCCCAGGGGTTTCCGCGGGACGTGCTCGTCGCCGCCGCGGCCGCCGCGACCGGTGAGGCGACCGACGACGCCGCGGTGGTGGCATCCGCCGGGCACCCGGTGACCGTCATCCCCGGCGACGCCCTCGCCTTCAAGATCACCACGCCGTGGGACCTGCGCCGCGCCGAATCAATGCTCAGTGCGGAGACGGCCACGGCTGACACGGCGGATCTGACCGCCGACCAGAGCCCCCGGGTCGGCACGGGCCTCGACGTGCACGCCTTCGACGACAGCTCGGCCCTCTGGCTTGCCGGCCTGCACTGGCCGGGGGAGCGCGGGCTCTCCGGGCACAGCGACGGTGACGCCGCCGTGCACGCCGTGTGCGACGCGCTGCTCGCCGCGGCAGGGCTCGGCGACCTCGGTGGCGTCTTCGGCACCAGCGACCCCGTCTTCGCGCAGGCCCACGGCGACGTCTTCCTGCGGGAAACCCTCCGGCGGGTCACCGAGGCCGGCTTCCGGGTCGGAAACGTGACCGTGCAGATCATCGGCAACCGTCCGAAGCTGGCGCCGCGCCGCGCCGAGGCGGAGGCACTGCTCGGATCGCTGCTCGGCGCGCCCGTGAGCGTCTCCGCGACGACGACGGATGCGCTCGGCTTCACCGGCCGCGGCGAGGGCATCGCGGCCCTGGCGACCGCGATTGTGTTCCCCGTTCCCGTCGTGCGCCCTGTTCTAAGCTGGGAGACGTGACCATCCGACTCTACGATTCCCAGGCCCAGGCCCTCCGCGACTTCATTCCGCTCACGGACGGTGCGGTCGGCATCTATGTCTGCGGACCGACCGTGCAGTCGTCGCCCCACATCGGCCACCTGCGCAGCGCCCTGGTCTACGACCAGCTGCGCCGCTGGCTCACCTACCGCGGCCTCGACGTGACCTTCGTGCGCAACGTCACCGACATCGACGACAAGATCCTCGCCAACGCGGCCGGCACCACCGAGCAGTGGTGGGCTCTCGCCTACCGCTACGAACTCGAGTTCACCGCCGGATACCAGCGTCTGGGCATCCTTGCCCCCAGCTACGAACCGCGAGCGACCGCCAGTGTGCAGCAGATGCAGGACCTCATCGGCCGGCTGATCGAACGCGGCCACGCCTACCCGGCCGCGGACGGCTCCGGCGATGTCTACTTCGACACCATGAGCTGGCCGAGCTACGGCGCCCTCACCCGCCAGGGCGCCGGCGACATGGAGTCGGCGACGGATGCCGACCCGCGCGCCCGGAAAGACCCGCGCGACTTCGCCCTGTGGAAGGGGCACAAGGCGGACGAGCCGGAGTCGGCCTCCTGGCCCTCGCCGTGGGGTGCCGGTCGCCCGGGCTGGCACATCGAGTGCTCCGCCATGGCTTCTCGCTACCTCGGCGCGCAATTCGACATCCACGGCGGCGGCCTGGACCTGCGCTTCCCGCACCACGAGAACGAACTCGCCCAATCCGGCGCCGCCGGGGACGCCTTCGCCAACTACTGGATGCACAACGGCCTCGTCAACGTCAACGGCCAGAAGATGTCGAAGTCGCTCGGCAACTCGGTGTTCGCGGCGGAGCTGCTCGAACAGGCCCGCGCCATCGTGGTGCGCTACTACCTCGGCGCCGCGCACTACCGGTCCACCATCGACTTCCACGAGGGTTCGCTGGTCGAGGCCGAAGCAGCCCTCGAACGCGTCGAAAGTTTCCTCGACCGTGCCGACCGCCGGCTCGCCGACACCCGGTTCGCCGGATCAGGCGTGCAGATCGTGCCGGACGAGTTCGCGATCGCCATGGACGACGACCTCGCCGTCCCGCAGGCCCTCGCCGTGCTGCACGAGACCGTGCGCACCGGAAACGCCGCGCTCGACGCCGAGGATCTCCACGCGGCGGCCGCCGCCCGCGGCCACGTTCTCGCGATGAGCGAAGTCCTCGGGATCAACCCGTTGTCGCCCGGCTGGGCCGTCGCCACCGACGAACCGGCCATGATCGCCCTCACCGCCCTCGTCGAGCGCCTGCTCGACGACCGCGAGATCGCCAGGCAAGGCCGTGACTACAAGGCCGCAGACCGTATCCGGGACGAGCTCGTCGCCGCCGGAATTACCATCGAAGACACCCCGTCGGGTGCACATTGGAGTTTTGACTGATGAAGAACACTGACCGCAAGGCCCGCACCGGGTCCGTGCGCAAGGGCAGCCGCGGACCGCAGGTCGGCTCCGGCGGGCAGGGCCGGCAGGCTCTCGAGGGCAAGAAGCCCACCCCCAAGGCCGAAGACCGCCCGTACCACCCCGCCGGCAAGCGCAAGGCAGCCCAGGACCGCTTCGCCGCGGCCGGCGGCGGCCGCAGCCGCAGCACCGCCGGTTCGCAGGCTCCCCGCAGCACCGCCAACAGCGGCGGCGGCGGCACCTCGACCCGCCGGGCGAAGCAGGCCGACGAGCACGAGGTCGTCACCGGCCGCAACTCGGTGCTCGAGGCGCTGCGGGCCAAGATTCCCGCCTCCGCCCTCTACATCGCGACACGCATCGAGATGGATGACCGGGTCAAGGAGGTCCTCTCCCTCGCCACCACCCGCGGCATCCCCGTGCTCGAGGTGATGCGCCCGGAACTGGACCGCCTGGCCGGCCGCGACTCCGTGCACCAGGGCCTAGCCCTCAAGGTGCCCGCGTACGAGTACGCGCACCCGATGGAACTGCTGGAGCTGACCATCAGCCGCGGGCATAAGCCGCTCTTCGTCGCGCTCGACGGCATCACCGACCCCCGCAACCTGGGTGCGATCATCCGTTCCACAGCCGCCTTCGGCGGACACGGGATCATCGTGCCGCAGCGCCGCTCGGTCGGCGTGACCGCGTCGGCCTGGAAGACCTCCGCCGGCGCCGCGGCGCGCACCCCGGTCGCCATGGCCAGCAACCTCACCCAGACGCTCAAGGCGCTCAAGGAGAAGGGCGTGCTCGTCATCGGCCTCGACGGCGCCGGCGACACGTCCCTGCCGGAACTCGGCATCGGATTCGCCGAACGACCCATCGTGGTCGTCGTCGGCAGCGAGGGCAAGGGCCTGTCCCGCCTCGTCACCGAAACCTGCGACGCCATCGTCTCGATCCCGATCAGCGCGACGACGGAATCGCTGAACGCGGGCATCGCGGCGAGCGTGACCCTGTACGAGATCTCCCGCCTCCGCGCCACCGCGAAGGCTGCCAAGGCAGCCAAGGCCGCTGCGACCGCCTGACGGCCCATCGGTCCCGGCAGGCTGGTCGGCCCGTTGACTTACGGGAAAAGCGCCTTCATCCAGCGGATGAAGGCGCTTTTTCCGTAACTCAGTACCGGATCAGACCTTGAGGCGCCAGTCGGCCTCATCGTCGGCTGCGGTGTCGGCTGCGTTGGCCGCGGCGGCGACCGCGTCGTCGGTCACGTCGATCGGCAGCGTGATGGACCCGGTCGGCGGCTCGATCACCGTCGCCTCGTCACGCCGGTGACGGAGCACATCCTTGACATAGGACGTGACGGCCTCGGCGAGGGGAATGTCCCTGCCCTGGTTCTGGGCCATGAACCACCGATGGTCGAGCAGCTGGTGGAAGACCTCGGCCGGTTCGAGCTTGCCCTTGAGGTCGCGGGGGATCGCCCGGATCACCGGCTCGAAGACCCGCACCAGCCACTCGTGGGCGAGCATCTCCTCGTCGGCGTCCGGGTCGCCGTAGGTGACCCGATAGGAGTCGAGGTCGTTGAGCAGGCGACGGGCCTGGTTCTCCTCGGCGTCGAGGCCGGTGAGCCGCAGCAGGCGGCGCTGGTGGTGTCCGGCGTCGACGACTTTCGGCTGGATCCGCACGGTCGTGCCGGCGCTGTCGGTTTTGATCGCGAGTTCCTCGATGTCGAAGCCGAGGTCGTTGAGGCGTTCGACGCGTTCGGTGATCCGCCAGCGTTCCGCGCTCGAGAACGACTCGGAGCCGGTGAGCTCGGTCCAGAGCAACCGGTAGGCGGCGACGATGCCGTTGCTGACCCGGATGGGGTCGAGCTCGTCGGCGACGCGGCCGCCGGCCTCGAGGTCCATCAGCTCGCCGGCGATGTTGACGCGGGCGATCTCGAGGTCGTTCTCGCGCTGCCCGTTGGAGAGCCCGCCGGGGTAGAGCTGGCCGGTTTCGGCGTCGACGAGGTAGGCGGCGAACGCGCCGGCGTCCCGCCGGAACAGGGTGTTCGAGAGCGACACGTCGCCCCAGAACAGCCCGGCCATGTGCACCCGCACCAGGAGGAGGGCGAGGGCGTCGACCAGGCGGGTGGCGGTGTCGGGGCGCAGGGTCTGCGAATACAGCGCGCGGTACGGCAGGGAGAACTTGAGGTGCCGGGTGACGAGCACGGAGTTCAACGGTTCGGCGTCATCCGTGGTCCGGTTGGTGATCACGGCCAGCGGCTCGACGCACGGGATCTCGAGGCCCTGCAGGGTGCGCAGCATCTCGTACTCGCGCCTGGCCATTTCGCTGGTGGTTTCCTTGATGGCCACGACGCGCCCGCTGAGGTGCGCGAACCGCACCAGGTGCCGGGAGATGCCCTTGGGCAGCGCGGCGATGTTCTCGTTCGGCCAGGCGTCCAGTGGAAGCTGCCAGGGCAGGTCGAGCAAAGCAGGGTCGGCTGTGGCCGAGGTGATATTGAGAGAACCGCTCATGTCGGGGGCCTAACTGTGCATAGCGAAACGGCCGGACGAAGCGATGCTCCGTCCGGCCGTGTCAGTGGTGAACTCTGTCTTAGTCTGCGACTGCCCCGCCGAGGCGGAGGCCGGTCTCTGCGTCGAACACGTGCAGGTGGTGCGCCGTCGGGGTGAGGTAGACGGTGTCGCCGGCTGCGGGGTGCGAGCGGCCGTCGACGCGGGCGACGATGTCGGTGCGCTTGCCCTCGACCGTGGAGTGGCCGTAGAGGTAGCCGTCCGCGCCGAGTTCCTCGACCAGGTCGACGGCCACTTCGAGGCCTTCGCCGGGGGTGGCCGACAGGTGGATGTCCTCGGGGCGGACTCCGATGGTGACCTTCTTGCCGGTGGAGCCGGCGAGGGTCTCGCGGGGGACCGGAACCGTCGCGGTGCCGAACTTGATGCCGCCGTCGACGGTGTCGGCCAGGAACAGGTTCATGGCCGGGCTGCCGATGAAGCCGGCAACGAAGACGTTGTTCGGCTTCGCGTACAGGTCGCGGGGGGTGCCGACCTGCTGGAGTACGCCGTCCTTGAGCACCGCGATGCGGTCACCCATGGTGAGGGCCTCCGTCTGGTCGTGGGTGACGTAGACGGTCGTGACGCCGAGGCGGCGCTGCAGCGACGCGATCTGGGTGCGGGTCTGCACGCGCAGCTTGGCGTCGAGGTTCGACAGCGGCTCGTCCATCAGGAACACCTGGGGCTGACGCACGATGGCGCGTCCCATGGCGACGCGCTGACGCTGGCCACCGGAGAGGGCCTTCGGCTTGCGGCTGAGGTAGGGCTCGAGGTCGAGCAGCTTGGCCGCTTCGAGAACGCGTGCAGCACGCTCGTCCTTGTTGACGCCGGCGATCTTGAGCGCGAAGCCCATGTTCTCGGCCACGGTCATGTGCGGGTACAGGGCGTAGTTCTGGAAGACCATGGCGATGTCGCGGTCTTTCGGGGGGACATCCGTCACGTTGCGCTCACCGATGAAGATGTTGCCGTCGTTGACCTCTTCGAGGCCGGCGAGCATGCGCAGGGAGGTGGACTTTCCGCAGCCGGACGGGCCGACCAGGACGAGGAACTCACCATCGGCGACCGAAAGGTCGAGGTGGTCGACTGCGGGGCGGGTGGAACCCGGGTAGAGGCGGGTTGCCTTGTCGAACGTGACTGAAGCCATTTTCTGTATTCTCCTTCACCGGCAGGTACGTGCCGGACGATCCGTAGTGATGGGATTTTAGCGGCCGTTCACCTGCTGTTCGCAGAAGACCGACCTCTCCAGTATGTCACGTGCGGGGGAACGCCCGGCGGGGGATCGGCTGGGCGGTGCAATCCGTTAGTAGGCTCCGTCTGGGGATTTCCCAGACTGGGCACCTACTATTTGGAATGCACGTGCAGCCGAAACCGCCGTGCATTTGTCTACCCGGAGCGAACATTCATGACTATTGGCGGATCAGCCGAGGGCCGTCCCTCTAAGAATCAGCGGCGCGACGCGGCTCGGATCAAGGCCACCCAGTTACGTGTGGAACAGAAGAAGAAGGATCGCCGCAACCGGGTATTCCTGCAGGGCGGCATTGCCGTGGCGGCCATCGCCGTCGTCGCGATCATCGCCCTCATCATCATGAACTCCATCCGCCCGGCCGGCCCCGGCCCTGCGAACATGGCCAGCGACGGCGTCCTGATCGGCGAGGGAATGACGGTGGTCAAGACCGCCGCCCTGCAGCCCAAGGCGAAGCCGGTCGCATCCAAGCCCGACTCCACCGGCACCGTGGCCGACATCCGGGTCTACGTCGACTACCTCTGCCCGTTCTGCGGCCAGTTCGAGAAGACCAACAGCGCCCAGATCAGCAAATGGGTGAAGTCGGGGGCCGCGACCGTGGAGATCCACCCCATTTCGATCCTGACCAGCAAATCGGCTGGCACCCAGTACTCACTCCGTGCGGCGAACGCGGCGACCTGCGTCGCCAATTACTCCCCGAACGATTTCTACGCCTTCAACACCGCGTTGTTCGGCGACCAGCCCAAGGAGGGCACGGCGGGGCTCGACAATTCGGAGATCAAGGGCCTGGTGAAGAGCTCGGGGGTCGGTGCCGCAAGATCGAAGATCAACACCTGCATCGACGAGGCAACCTTCAAGTCCTGGGTCGTCGCCGCCACCGACCGGGCGCTGTCCGGACCGCTGCCCAACAGCGCGGTCAAGGCAATCACCGGGACGCCCACTGTGCTCGTCAACGGCAAGCAGTACGTCGGGGCACTCGACGATCCCAAGGAATTCGCCGCGTTCGTGCTGCAGTCCGCCGGGGAAACCTACTCGACTTCCACCCCGACCCCCACTCCGACGCCGGCCGGTTAGCGCCGGAGCGCGCCCGGTGGCCCCACCGGGCGCGATCGTCATTTAGGATGGGGTTCCGAGGCGGAGTCCGTCTCATGCCGGCCTGGCGCAATTGGTAGCGCACCACTCTTGTAAAGTGGGGGTTACGGGTTCAAGTCCCGTGGCCGGCCCCACAACCCTTGAAAACACTGGGATCCACGCTGATCCGAGTCTCACAAAATTGCCCGCAGTCATGATTTAGTCATGATGAGAAACGACGGACGGGCCGCGAGCGCCGCGTCGCGCGCGCGGCCGACGGCATCCGTCACTTCGTCGAGGCGGTCGGGCCAGAGGTGCCCGTACGTGTTCAACGTCTCGGCCGCGTCCCGGTGCCCGAGCATTTGCTGCAAAACGAGCACGTCAGCACCGGCGGCGACAGCGGCAGACGCGGCCGTGTGGCGCAGCTTGTGCGGAGTCAGGCCGGGAATCTCGAGGCCGGAGCCCAGCACCGCTAGGCGCCACGTACGGCTGCGCCAGTTGTGGTCGTGGATCGGCCCGCCCCGTGGCCCCTGGAAGACGTAGGAGGCGGAGGAGCGGCCAGTGGTCAGCGCTCGCAGCTCGTCGACGAGGAAGGGCTGCAGGGGCACGACGCGGGTCGATCCGGTCTTGGGTGTGCCCGTGACGCGCTCACCGGCCGCGTTGAGCGACCAGGTGGCCTTGACCGTCGCCCGGCGCGTCTCCAGGCGCAGATCGCCGACGGTGAGCGCGAGCGCCTCGTTGATGCGCATGCCCGTGTACGCGAGCGTATGGATGAGCACCCGGTCGGTCTCTTCAGACGTCGCGGCGAAGGCGGCGTCGGCGAGTAGCTCGACCTCGGCGTAGCTCAGATAAATGTGGTGCGTGCGGAGGATGGTCGGCAGCTCGACGCCGTTGGCCGGGTTGACCGGCAGCCAGCCAGCCTTGTGGGAGTAGCTGAGCACGGCGCTGGTGATCGCGAACAGGCGGTCGATGCTGGCGGCGCTGAGACCCGAGGCCTTGCGCGGGTGCTCACCGAGGAAGTTGACGGGTGCAGAGCCGTCCTGCAGCTGAGTCACCCAGGTCTCGATGTCGTGCCGTGTGATCGAGCCGATGGCGACCGCGCCCCAGCGGGGCAGGATGTGCGTGCGCAGGTCGCGGTCGTAGCTGTGGCGGGTCGAGGGCTTGATCTTCTTCTTACCGGCCAGCCACGACTCTGACGCCCGCACGAAGGGCTTGCGGCCGAACTCGACGGGCCGGTAGCTGCCCGCACGGGTCTCGTGGTCCGTGCGGGTCGCGAACTCTTCTGCGCCTGCCTTGATCGGGAAGGTGCGGGAACGGAGTCGCTTCGTTCCGTTGGGCTGGAGCTCGTACCAGTCCACTCGCCACCGTGAGCCGCTGCCGAATCGCTCGGTGTGGATCTTCTTGCCGGTCTCGGGATCGATCTTCTGCCACAGATCGATTACCCAGGCTCTGGCCATTCGGCTCCTCCTTGATCGCTTGCGGACGAGCGTACATTTCACGTCCGACAGCGCAGAAGGCGGGTTGCATGGTATTCAATTCGGCGGCCAACGTGGTTGAAAGACTTGCCAGGTAGGCCGGCGAACGTGCCTGAGCGCGCACTCCAAGGCGTCGCTGCGTGGGTCCATCAACGCAGACAACGAGTCGATATTCTGCTTAGGCCCGAACGACATCATCCGCTGCTTTGCCGAAATGCGTGGCGACGAGTGGGGGAGTTCGAGCAAGCGGAGAAGATCCGAATTCGTCGGAGCGACTTATACCCGCGAACGCGACCTACAGCGCCCGCAACACGGTCGTGAAATACACCTCCGACGGCACCGCGACCGGAAACCCGTTGGTCTCCTCCACCACCGACGGGTCCGTGCCCGGTTCCCCCAACGGCAGTACCATCACCTCCACGATCGACCTGCTCGGCCGGACGGTCAGCTACCGGGATGTCTGGGACGCCCTGACCACCGTCAGCTACAACAAGCTTGGCCAAGCCACCAAATCCGAAACGAACCTCGCCGGGAGCATCTCGTCCCAGGAACTCAGCTACAACCTCGACGGGCAAGTGGAACAGGTCCGAGATAACGGGCTCCTGATCGCCGATCCCGCTTACACGAACGGGCTCCTCAGCTCCGTTGCCTACCCGGCCGGCACCACCGGCAACGGGACGACCCTGTCGGCCATCCGCCGCAACAGTGCCGGTGCGACGACCGGCCTCAGCTGGGCGTTCCCGGGCCAGAACACCGTCACGGACGACGTCACCCGGTCCCAGGCCGGTCGGGTGCTGCGCAACGTGGTCGGTGACGGCGGCACCCAAACCGCATCCCAATACTCCTACGATCCGGCCGGGAGACTGACCGCGGCGACCATCCCCGGACACGCCCTCACCTACGCGTTCGCCCCGACAGGCGGCTGCGGGGTGTCCGCGGCCGCCGGAATGAACGGCAACCGCAGCTCCTCTACCGATACCTCCAGCACCGGGGTGACCGGCACGACCTCCTGTTATGACGGCGCCGACCGGTTGACCTCCACCAGCGTGACCAATCCCGGGGTCGGTGCCACCCCGGTCGCGAACGGGCTCGCCGCGACCGCCCTGGCCTACGACGCCCACGGCAACACCACCACGTTGGAAGACCAAACCCTGTCCTACGACGTCGCCGACCGTCACCGGGCCACCGTGCTGGGTGATGGCACCGTGATCACGTATGGTCGCGATGCGACCGGTCGGATCGCCTCCCGCAGTACCACCCCGCCCGGTGGCACCGCGCTCGTTCTGAACTACTACTATGCCGGTGGCGGGGACGCCCCGGCCGGTGTCCGGGATGCCGCGTCGGGGGCGGCGCAGCGGATGCTCAGCCTGCCCGGCGGAGTCTCCGCCCTGATCCCCGCGACCGGGGACCAGGTTTGGTCTTACCCGAACATCCACGGCGACACCCTCGTCACGGCCACCCAGGCCGGGGCCCGGTCGACCCTGTACCGGTACGACCCGTTCGGACAAGCCGTTGCGGGAACCCTCGGAACCCAGACCAGCGACGACACAGTGCCCAACAGCCTGCCGGGGGAGGCGGACTACGGTTGGCTCGGCAGCAACGCCCGCCTCTACGAACACCAGGGCACAATCGCCACCATCGAAATGGGCGCCCGGCAATACGTTCCAGCCCTCGGACGATTCCTCTCCGTCGACCCCATCGACGGCGGCGTCAGCAACGCCTACGACTACCCAGCCGACCCCATCAACAACTTCGACCTCAACGGCCAAATGCAAGACTGCGGAGCCTGCTCGCACGGCAACTACCGGGGACACGGCACGAAGACCGCCAAGGCTGTCGTCAAGAATCCGGGACACCTGAGCGCTTCTGGGTACCCAGCCGTCCAACGCGGTAAGCCCGTAAAATTGGCCGATGTGAGCACAGCCTTCGCGGCAGTGGGGCTTGCTCTCTCGATCGTCGCGATCTTTTCCGGCCCTGCTGCGCCGATCGTTCTTGCCGTGGGGCTGGCCCTGTCAGCAGTCTCCGTCGCCATTGACTGCTCGACTGCTGTGACGAGCGCACAATGGGGCGGATGTGGCATCGGTGTTGCTTCCCTTGCCTTTGGAAGCGCCGGGCAAGTGGTAGGTAAGTTCGCAGGTGCATTGCGACCAGGATGGTGGGGTGCCGAAGCGATCGACAAGGGATTCGGTAACGCTGGCCTGATGGGAAGCGGAGCCGGATTCATCAATAGTGTTGGAGTCGGAATGACGGGAGACTGAGGCTATGACCATCGAGCGTCGCGAGGAATGGAATGTTCGTCCCCTGGTAGAGGGTTGGTCGATGTGGCGTTGGGGAATCGTCGGCCTCACGGTGGGCGGTCTGGAGGGAATACTGAGTATTGCGCTGGGCTTGGTGATCGCGATCACCCGATCGTGGGTCAGCAACCCCGTTGTCTCAAGCCTGCTCATATGTTTTGGGCTGGCCCTGGCTTCCATGATTTTCGGGTATCGAATGGTTCTTAGGCGGAGGGATGAGGAGCTGGCTGCCGGCTACACGACCAGCCGTGGCAGTTACCTGCAGTATGAGCAGGTCGATGAAGCCACGGGCTTGGTTGTTCGCAGGTCGGGGGAACCCGCCTTGAGCCGACGGGAACACCGGGATCGTGTGGCTAGATTTCTGGCTGAGCGCTCCGGAGTGGGCGGCGCTGATGCTGGAGCCTAGTTCGCGCAGGTGGGGATACCTGATTCCTCGAATCGGACTGGGCGTTGTCATCGGGCTGTCCGCCGGAGTGCGGCTCGTGCGCTCGTTGACCGACGGCACCCCGTCAGGCTCCGTGATTGTCGCGGTGACGGCAATCGCGATCGTCGCGATCGTGATCGTGGGAGTGTCCATGCGTCGCATCGCGAACTTGACCCTGCGCCGGATGGGCGATGAGCTAGCCCTCACGCACCCGGGCCGCGTGTTCCTGATTGTCAAACCGGACACCTTACGTTTTGACGTGGCTTCCTTGGCCCCGGACTTGCCGGTGTCTAGGTGGAGCCGGTGGACGAGTGGCGCAGTGGTCACGGTGGATGATGAAGCGCTCACTCTGTGGGATCGCGACGAGGCGGGTCCCGTGCCGGTGGTGTCCATTCCGTGGTCCCAGGTGACTGAGGTCACCGTAAAGCGCGTCGCAGTGCGCACGTGGAGGATGAACGCCCTGGCGGTTCGGGTCCTGTCTGGGGCGATGAAGATTGACCTCATTCTTCCCCCGGCGGCCGTGATTGGCGGGTCGTTGAGACCAGCAGCTGAGACCACCTTCATGGAGGCGCGGGCCCTATTCGACGGCTATCTGTGCGCCCTTCCCTCGTCGACGGGATAGCTGGCCCTTGATCTGGGGACGCGCGCGCCGACAATTCTTGTTCTCGGAGTGACGCGTTGCCGCCTCAGGCGACGAGCGCGCGCAGTCGCTGGATGTCTGCAGTGACTCTGTCGAGCGCGGTAGCGATGGACTCGTCACGGTGGGCCACGAGGGCATCGAGGATCCAGCCGCGCAAAAGGCTGGACACTGGTACGTCAAGCTTGGCGGCCAGGGTCTCGATCGCGGCGACGTCGTGGGGTGCGAGCCGAACGGCAACCGGAACGGACTTGTTGGGACGAGACGGGGTCGCCCCGGCTGGCATCGGTCCATCACGCGTGGCGTCCGCCTCGGCGGCTACGTTCTCAATCAGCTTCTGGATGTCGCTGCTCACAGTTCAATCCCTTCTCGATAGGTTGCGCGGTCTGGCGGGCCGGCCCGCGATCAAACCACAAATCCAATGCTTGAGTTTACGATTGAAAACACTTGATCACGAGTGGTCATCGAGGCCGCGCGCCAGTCATGATTTAGTCATGATGCCGAGAGGAACCCGGCAATTTGGGTGCGGGTCGTGGTGATCCCAAACAGGCCTGGATCCCAGTCATCGCAAGGAACTGCGGGTTCTAGCGCGTTCTCGTGATTGGGCCAAAATGGGCCAAAATGCAAGTGGGGGTTACGGGTTCAAGTCCCGTGGCCGGCCCCACAGCGGCTCTCGTGACGGGCGTTCTCCCTTGGCTAGCAGCACCAGCCAGACGTAGGCGCCCACGAGTTGCCAGAGCTGCCGCAGGATGGCATCGACGAGCGGCTCGAGGCGGCCGACGCGGCCGGCAGGCCTGCTGATTTCCGGCCCGCCGAGGACGGGGAGACGGGCGATCGCTGTGCTGGTGTGTGTGCTCACGGCTCGAGAGTAGAACGCGACGGTGGCGCCGAAGAGGAGCGCGAACCGAAGGTTCCGTGACGTTTCGGTGTCCGTTCGGGGTGACGGAGGCCGGAAAGCGCGGCAGTCGCCCGGAGAGTGGCCTCGGCCGCTACAGCACGCTCAGGTACTCCGCCGGGTCGACGGCCTGTCGCACGCCGGGCTTGGCACCTTCGGGCACCCCGCCGACGTAGAGCCAGCCGAGGAGATCCTCCGATTCGGTGAGGCGGTGCAGATCATGGACGGGGCGGGTCCTCGCCAACGGTCCGGTACGCCACATCACGCCCCAGCCGGCTTCGGCGAGGAGGAGGCTCAGCGCATGCCCGACGCCGGCGGCCACGGCATCCTGCTCCCAGCCGGCGACCTTGGCGTTGTCGTGACGGCTGGCGACCACGGCGATGAGCAGCTCCGCGCGGAGCGGTTTCCCGGCCAGCTTGACGGCGTCAGCGCCGGTGACACCGGCCGCCGTCACCATCGCCTCACCCAGCCGGCGACGGGCGTCTCCCCGGACCTCGATCAGGCGCCACGGGCGCAGCGCACCATGATCGGCGACCCTGGCCGCCGCCGCGACGAGAGGCAGGAGCTCTTCGCGGGTGGGCGCCGCGGACGTCACCCTGGAATGGGAACGGCGACGGCCGACCGCGTCGAGGACCACGGGCACCGGCTACTCGACCGGAGTGAAGTTCAGCGAGATGGAGTTCATGCAGTACCGGTCCCCGGTGGGGGTGCCGAATCCATCGTCGAAGACGTGGCCCAGGTGCGAACCGCAATTCGCGCACCGGACCTCTGTGCGCACGACGCCGAGCGAGCGGTCCTCGATCAGCTGGACCGCCTCCGGTCGCACCGACTCGTAGAAGCTCGGCCAGCCGCAGCCGGAGTCGAACTTGGTTCCGCTCTTGAAGAGCTCGGCGTTGCAGGCACCACAGGTGTATACACCGGAGCGGGCCTCATCGAGCAGTTCTCCGGTCCAGGCGCGCTCGGTCGCGGCTCCACGCAGGACGGCGTACTTCTCGGGGCTGAGTTCTTCGCGCCACTCGGCGTCTGACTTCTTGACTTCGTAGTCCATCGTGCGTCCTTCCGTCTCGACCGGGGTGCGGCCGACTTCTATTCTCCCCAACCCTAAACTCGGCCGGCCCGGTCGGTATTCCGGCCCGAGAGACCGTACAGCGGATTCACATCCCATTTCACCCTGCCGGGGTGGTCCAGCGAGTATCCAGACCCTGACAAATAGGATGACAGGCAAGGAGGTGGTGGCAGATGGACGGAACGCAGGCAGCGAACACGGCCGGACTCGCCCAGCCTCCCGCCGGCCTGACCGAGAGGGATGCGGCCGTCCTCGCCTTCGAACGCAGATGGTGGAGGCACGCCGGAGCGAAAGAGCAAGCCATCCGCGCCCAGTTCGACCTTTCGGCCGCCCGGTACTATCAGCTTCTGGCCGTCCTGATCGATTCCCCGGCTGCCCTGGCCCACGATCCGATGCTGGTGAAGCGCCTGCACCGGATGCGGGACGCCCGGGCGCAGGCCAGGGACGGCCGCTCGCTCCGCCCCTCCGATTAACGCACTTCCGCTCGACCAGCCAATGCACAGCCGAAAAAGGAACGAATCAGTCCCACGATGACGACCTCGCACCCCAAAGACCGATTCGACCACCTCCCGCACTCCACGGAACGGGTCGGAGCGCACCGCGCCCCGCCGAAGAAGGGCCGCGGCTGGGTCGCGTTCTGGTGGGCGCTCGCCGCCACCGTCGTGCTCATCGGAATCGGGGTGGCCGTGCTGGCCGCATTGAACAACCGCCTCAGCTTCGACCTGCCCGGAACATCCGCCTCCTCCAGCGCCTCAGCGCCGGCCGCGACGCCGACGACGGTCCCCACGGCCGTGGCCACCGTCGACCCCGGTCTCTCGGTCACGGTGCTCAACGGCACCGCCGGCGCCGGCGTCGCCGCCGACGTGGGCGACGTGCTCACGGCCGCCGGGTGGACCGTCGGAGCGCTGAGCAACGCCAGCACCGAAGACGTGCCCAAGACGATCGTCTACTACGCCGACGCGAAACTGGAGGGCGCGGCCCGCGGTGTTGCAGCGTCTCTCCCCGGCGCGGACGTGCTGCTCGCCACTGACTTCGCCGAGTCCGGTGCCGACCTCACCGTCGTGGTCGGCAACGACTACGTCCCGGCAGGCTGACCGCCCGCCCGGCCGCAGCCGCAGCCGCAGCCGCAGCCGCTGAAAGTGCAGGCGAGACTCCACTTTCCACTGGTCGTATATACGTCGGCATGCTCGTCGTCAACCCCCTTTCGTTCGCCGGAGGCTTCAGTAATATCTGAAATTGGTCGCACATTTATTCGCACAGGCGCTCCCCAGGGGGCGTATTCCACTGCTCGGAAATGATGGACGTAGTCACTGCGCCAGGCCCGGTACGGCCACAAGGCGAGTGCTGAAGGAACTACTGCAACAGGGAGTAAGACATGGCGAACGGAACCGTCAAATGGTTCAACGCTGAAAAGGGCTTCGGCTTCATCACGGTCGATGGGGGTGGACAGGACGTGTTCGTCCACTACTCCGCCATCGACATGCACGGCTACAAAGTTCTCGAAGAGGGCCAGCACGTCATCTTCGAGCTGGGGACCGGGGCAAAGGGGCCACAAGCTGAATCGGTTCGCCCGGTCTGATTCTCAGACCAGGCGCATCGGATCTCAGGGCACGCCCCCACGCGCGCAGGCGGGTTGACCGCGTGGCGTTAGTGTGTGGGACGTGAGCGCGTTGAGAACATCAGACACACGGAGAAGCACGGCCCGGATCATCGGTGCCGTGCTTCTTCCCTGTGTGCTCCTGCTCTCGGCATGCACCGCTGACCGGCCGGCGCCCACCGCGAGTGCGCCGGCCGGCCAGGCGGAGTCGACCTATACCGCGCCGCCCGCGACCGAGACGGCGCCGCTGCGCGGCACCAGCGTGCCGACCGGCAGCCTGGCGCATCCGTCCCTGGCCGCGAAGATCGACGACCATGAGGCGGCGAGGCCACAGTTCGGGCTCGAGCGCACCGACCTCGTCTTCGAGGAACTCGTCGAGGGCGGACTGACCCGCTACGTCGCCGTCTGGCACTCCGACATCCCCGACGTGGTCGGACCGATCAGGTCGATCCGGCCGATGGATCCGGATATCATCGCGCCGCTGGGCGGGATCGTGGCCTACTCGGGCGGTCAGCAGCAATTCATCGACATGATGACCGCAACGTCCGTGGTCAACGCGGCCTTCGATTCCGATGAGACCGGATTGTTCTCCCGCACGGACAAACGGGAGGCCCCGCACAACGTCGTCCTGCAGGCGAAGGCGCTGGTCGAGCGGAATGACACCGTTTCGGCACCACCCCGGCAGTTCGCCTATGCGGCGACGGTCCCGGAGTCATCCGCTGCGGTCGACGGCACCCCGGTGACCACGATCAGCTCGAGGTTCTCCGATTCGCGCTGGCCCGACTGGACCTGGGATGCCGCGTCGACCTCCTACCTGCGCAAACAGGAGGGAGCGCCCGACCTCGACGCGGGCGGCGCACAGCTTCGGTCGACGAACGTGATCGCCCTCCGCGTGGCCATCGACGACACCTACCTCAACGTTCCCAAGACCACGATGATCGGCTCGGGAGAGGCCTGGGTGTCCACCGGCGGCAAGACCCTGCACGCGCTCTGGACCAAGGCGGCGCAGGCCGCACCGATCCGCCTGACCGACGACAACGGGGTCGTGATCCGCCTCGCCCCGGGCAACACCTGGATCGAGCTGGTCCCGGTGGATCGCGGCTCGGTCGCCCTGGTGCCGTAGCCCCCGCCGTTCACTTGCACTCTCGACCCCAGAGTGCCAGAATCGATTTGGCACTCTCTCTGTTTGAGTGCCAACCCATCATCGTTTTGGTAACGTCCGGGAGGGACGAGAAACACATATGGCAAAGATCATCGCTTTCAACGAAGAGGCCCGTCGCGGCCTTGAGCGTGGCCTGAACATCCTCGCTGACACCGTCAAGGTCACCCTCGGCCCGCGTGGACGCAACGTCGTGCTGGAGAAGAAGTGGGGCGCCCCCACGATCACCAACGACGGCGTCTCCATCGCCAAGGAAATCGAACTCGACGACCCGTACGAGAAGATCGGTGCCGAACTCGTCAAAGAGGTCGCCAAGAAGACCGATGACGTCGCGGGCGACGGCACCACCACCGCCACGGTCCTGGCCCAGGCCCTCGTCCGCGAAGGCCTGCGCAACGTCGCAGCCGGCGCAGACCCGATCAGCCTCAAGCGCGGCATCGAGAAGGCGACGGCTGCCGTCATCGCCGAGCTGATCGCCAACGCCAAAGAGGTCGAGACCAAGGAAGAGATCGCGGCCACCGCATCGATCTCCGCCGGTGACGCCGAGATCGGCGCGATCATCGCCGAGGCCATCGACAAGGTCGGCAAGGAAGGCGTCGTCACCGTTGAGGAGTCGAACACCCTTGGCACCGAGCTCGAGCTCACCGAGGGCATGCGTTTCGACAAGGGCTTCCTGTCCGCGTACTTCGTGACCGACCCCGACCGTCAGGAAGCGGTCTTCGAAGACCCGTACATCCTGATCGTCAACTCCAAGGTCTCGAACATCAAGGACCTGCTTCCCATCGTGGACAAGGTCATCCAGACCGGCAAGCAGCTCCTCATCATTGCCGAGGACGTCGACGGCGAGGCCCTGGCCACGCTCGTTGTGAACAAGATCCGAGGAATCTTCAAGTCCGTCGCCGTCAAGGCTCCGGGCTTCGGCGACCGTCGCAAGGCGCAGCTGCAGGACATCGCCATCCTCACCGGTGGCCAGGTCATCTCCGAGGAGGTCGGACTCAAGCTTGAGAACGTCACCCTCGACCTGCTCGGCAACGCGCGCAAGATCGTCATCACCAAGGACGAGACCACCATCGTCGAAGGCGCCGGAGACCCCGAGGCCATCGCCGGACGCGTGCAGCAGATCCGCAGCGAGATCGAGAACACCGACAGCGACTACGACCGTGAGAAGCTCCAGGAGCGTCTCGCCAAGCTCGCCGGCGGCGTTGCCGTCATCAAGGCCGGTGCGGCGACGGAGGTTGAGCTCAAGGAGCGCAAGCACCGCATCGAGGACGCCGTCCGCAACGCGAAGGCTGCCGTCGAAGAGGGCATCGTCGCCGGTGGTGGCGTTGCGCTGATCCAGGCCGGCAAGACCGCGTTCGAGAAGCTGGAACTGACCGGCGATGAGGCAACGGGCGCGAACATCGTGCGCGTGGCCATCGACGCTCCGCTCAAGCAGATCGCGCTCAACGCCGGCATGGAGCCGGGCGTTGTCGCCGACAAGGTGCGCAACCTGCCGATCGGCTGGGGCCTCAACGCCGCAACCGGTGAGTACGTCGACATGCTCGCCGCCGGAATCAATGACCCGGTGAAGGTCACGCGTTCCGCGCTGCTGAACGCATCGTCGATCGCCGGACTGTTCCTCACCACCGAGGCCGTCGTGGCCGACAAGCCGGAGAAGAACTCCGCGCCGGTCGGCGACCCGTCGGGTGGCATGGACTTCTAAGTCCGAACCGATTCACGGCAGGGCGTCTCCTTCGGGGGCGCCCTGCTTTCGTCTGCCCGGCCGCTCACCGGGAGAAGAGCCGCACGTTCGCCTGCTCGATCTCCGCATACTGCTGCCCGGCCTGGCTCAGGGCCTGGCCGAGCGCCTCCGCGCACTGGGCGAGCTGTTCCTGGGCGGCGCGCCAGTCTGCCACAGCCGCCTGGAAGGCCGTCGCGGCCTGGCCGGACCACGTTCCCTCCAACGCGGTGAGCAGAGCGATGAGCGCCGCGACCTCGGACTGGATGCGTCCCATCGACGCGCGTGACGTGACGGTCGTGCTCAGCACGGCCTCGCTGTCGACCTGGTAGCGGGTCATGATTGTCCTTTCGGCAGGGGGATACCGAACAGGCTATGTTCACCGGCCGGGTGCGCCGCTGACCGCCGCCCATGCCGTGCAGGGAACGTGCGGGACGCCCCGGGGGAGGGATGCCGGGGCGCTACGAGGCGGACGGCACGTGCAGCCGTTGCGGCGCGTTCGGCGACCCGGCGAGCGGGAACCAGACCCGGAAGGTGGCCCCTCCGCCCGGGGTGTCCAGGACCTGCACGGTGCCGTTGTGGCTGGCGACGATGGAGGCGACGATGGCGAGGCCGAGTCCGCTGCCGCCGGTCTCGCGGGCCCGGGAGGTGTCCGCGCGCCAGAATCGCTGGAAGATCTTGTCCCGGATCTGCGGCGGAATGCCCTCGCCATGGTCGACGATGGCCACCGAGGCGCGCTGGTTCCTGCGGTCGACGGAGACTTCGAGTTCGACCGGGCTGTCGGGCGGGCTGAAGCGCAGGGCGTTGCCCATCAGGTTGGTGATCACCTGACGGATCTTGTTCTCCTCGGCCATGATGACCGCCTGCACGTTGCCGGGCGGGGTCAGTGGCGCTGCCGCCGCGAGAGGCGCGACGGCATCCGTCCTGCGCGGCTTGCGGGTGCGCAGCCGGGCCAGGGTGGCCCCGGCGAAGGAGACGGAGCCGGTGTGGACGGCCTGTTCCTCCGGTTTGGGTGGGGTCGCCGCGCCTGAGGGGACGGGAGTCGGCGTCGCGACCTCCCCCGTGGAGTGAGCCAGGTCGATCTGCGGCCGGTCTCCGGCGTCCTCGAACTCGGCGGGGGTGGGGGTGACGACGGTGATGCTCCGGCCGGGGGAGGACGCCATGGCGTCGAGGGCGGCGTCCCTGGCGAGCGGCATCAGGTCGACGGGGGCGAGGGCGAGCGGCTTGGTCTCATCGAGGCGGGCAAGTTCGAGGAGGTCCTCGACCAGGCCGCCCATCCGGATCGCTTCCTTCTCGATGCGTTCCATCGCCTGGGCCACCTCTTCGGGTGTCTGCAGGGCGCCCATCCGGTAGAGCTCGGCGTAGCCGCGCACCGAAACGAGGGGAGTGCGCAGCTCATGGCTGGCGTCCCCGACGAAGCGGCGCATCTGGTCGATCGTTCGCGCCCGATCCTTGAAGAGCCGGTCGATGCGGCTCAACATGGTGTTCAGGGAACGGTTGAGGCGGCCGACCTCGGTGTTCGGGGTCGCCCCGCCGAGTCGTTGGCTGAAGTCCCCGTCCGCGATCGCCGCCGCGGTGCGCTCCACCTCGCGCAGGGGCGCGAACGTGGTCGTGACCAGCAGGCGGGTGAGCAGGGCGCCGACGAGCACCACGCCGAGCCCGAAGCCCAGGAAGATGGTGAGATAGGTGGCCATCGTGTTCTCGGTCTGCTTGAGCGAGACCGCCATCACGAGGGTGCCCAGGGTGCCCTGGGGAGTGATGACCAGGGGAACCGCGACGGCCAGGTACTCCGTGTCGCGCGCCGAATCCTTGAGGGTCAGGGTCTTGCCGTCGAGTTCGATGACCGACTGCAGGTCGAGGGGGGAGCTGATCACCGGGAGCTCTCGCGCCGGGCGGTCCTTCCAGGTGTGGTCCTTGAGGGTGCCGTGCTCGTCGTAGAGCGCGACGAAATAGTCGGACGAGACCACCGCGGGGTTGCCCTGGCCGAGTGCGCTGGCGGAGTAGCCGTTGGACGCGGTCTGGGCATCCGCCTGCAGCTGCGCGTCGACCTGCTGGATCACGTACTGCCGCAGCATGGCCATGGTGCCGACACCGGAGACGAGCAGCCCGAGAGTCAGCATGAGCACGGTCACGCCGGTGATCTTGGAGCGGAGGGAAATGCGGCTCCACCGCTCCATTAGTGACTGATGCATCAGACCCCCAGTGTAGAGACGGAGTCTGGGACTACGCCTTGGCTGCCTTGAGCATGTAACCGAAGCCGCGCTTGGTCTGGATGAGGGGCTCGCTCGAGTGCGCGTCGACCTTGCGGCGCAGGTAGGAGATGTAGGACTCGACGATCCCGGCGTCGCCGTTGAAGTCGTATTCCCAGACGTGGTCGAGGATCTGGGCCTTGGACAGCACCCGGTTCGGGTTCAGCATCAGGTAGCGCAGCAGCTTGAACTCGGTCGGGCTGAGCTCGATCGGCACGTCGCCGACGAGCACCTCGTGGGTGTCCTGGTCCATGGTGAGCTCGCCGGCCCGGATGACCGCGTCTTCGTCCGCGTGCATGGTGCGACGGAGGATCGCCTTGATCCGGGCGACGATCTCGTCGAGGCTGAACGGCTTCGTGACGTAGTCGTCGCCGCCGACGGTGAGCCCGGTGATCTTGTCTTCCGTGTCGTCTTTGGCGGTGAGGAAGAGGATGGGCGCCGTGTATCCGGCCGAACGGAGGCGCTTGGTCACGCCGAAGCCGTTCATGTCCGGCAGCATCACGTCCAGGATGATGAGATCGGGCTCTTCCTCCAGCACGGCGGAAATCGCCTGGGCCCCGTTGCCGACGGCGCGCACGGCGAAACCGGCGAAGCGCAGGCTGGTGGTGAGGAGATCCCGGATGTTGGGCTCGTCGTCGACAATAAGAATGCGGGGGCCATCGGTCATGCCCCAAGTATCTGCGCGTTAGCTGGTGGTTTCCTGAGAGCTAGAGGCGTGGCGGCTTCGTGGGTAGATTGGTGGCAGATTCAACGGGATGGCGGCGTTGGGAGCCTGTCGTGAGCGTGTCGACCTTCGTGATCGCCGGTGGCGGACTCGCCGGGGCGCGCGCCGCCGAGTCGCTGCGAGCCGAGGGATTCGATGGTCGGCTCGTCCTGGTGGCCGGGGAGGACGCCTTCCCCTACCTGAGACCGCCCCTGTCCAAGGCCTACCTGGCCGGGACCGTCGACCGGGCCTCCATCGACGTGCACCCGCCGGCGTGGTACGCCGACCAGAAGATCGAGGTGCTGCTGGGGCAGCCGGCGACCGGGCTCGCCCTGGACACCCATCGGCTGGGCCTGGCCGACGGGCGCACCCTGCACTACGACAAGCTGCTCCTGGCCACGGGGGCCTCGCCTCGGCGCTTCGCCGGTCCTGGGGCAGGCCTGGCCGGCGTGCACCACCTGCGCACGGTGACCGAATCGGAGCGGTTGCGTGCCGAGCTGGAGGGCGGCGGCCGGCGGGTCGTCGTCGCAGGGGCCGGCTGGATCGGCCTGGAGGTGGCCGCCGCCGCCCGCGGGTTTGGAAACGCCGTCACCGTGCTGGCCAGGGGAAGCATCCCGCTGGGCTCCGTGTTCGGCGATCAGGTCGGCGCCGTCTTCGCCGGGCTGCTTCTCGCCGGCGGGGAGGAGGTGCCGGCGGATGTCGTCGTCGTCGGGATCGGGGCCCTGCCGGACGACGGCCTGGCCCGCACCGCCGGGCTGCACGTCGACGACGGGATCGTCGTGGACGCGGCCTTCCGCACCATCGACCCGGACGTCTACGCGGTCGGGGACGTCGCCAGCGTCTTCCACCCGGTTCTCGGCCACCATCTCCGGGTCGAGCACTGGGCCAACGCCGAGTATGCGGGGACCGCGGCGGGACGGTCCATGCTCGACCAGGCGGTCAGTTACGACGCCATCCCGTACTTCTACACGGACCAGTTCGACCTGGGAATGGAATACTCCGGCTACGGCCGGTTGGCGCGGAAGGCCGACGTCGTCTTCCGCGGGGACAGGGACGGCCGGGCCTTCATCGCGTTCTGGCTGGCGGACGGCCGGGTGGTCGCCGGCATGAACGTGAACGTCCCGGACGTGAACGAGACCGTGCAGGCCATCATCCGTTCGGAGCTCCGATTCGACCCGCACCTGCTCGGGAATGAGAGCATTGCACTCGAGGGAATCCTCGCCGCCGCAGCCGACCAGGGGAATTGACATGGACACCGCGCCCGCCCGACCGTTCGTCGCGCTCCCCGACCTGATCCAGCCCCGCCGCCTGATCGGCGGGAGGGTGTTCGACTTCTCCCGCGAAGTGGCCGTGATGGCCATCATCAACCGAACACCGGACTCGTTCTACGACAAGGGCGCCACCTTTGCGCTGGACGCCGCCGTGAGCGCCGCCCGCCAGGCGATCGAGGACGGCGCGGACTGGATCGACATCGGCGGCGCGAAGTTCGCTCCCGGCCCGGCCATCCCGATCGAGGAGGAGATCGACCGGGTGGTCCCCGTCGTCGAGGCCCTCCGCGGCTCCGGCGCCGTCATCTCGATCGACACCTTCCACCCGCAGGTCGCGGCCGCCGGCATCGCGGCCGGCGCCCATGTGATCAACGACACCACCGGCATCCACGACCCGGCGATGGCCGACGTCGTCGCCGACAGCGACGCCACCCTCGTGATCACCCACAGCCTGGCCCCGCCGCGCACGCCGCACCCGGCGCCGAGCTGCGTCGATGTCGTCGACGAGGTCTCCGAGTTCCTGCGGGAACGGGTCGCGCTCGCCCTGGATCATGGGATCCCCGCCGAACGGATCATCGTCGACCCGGGCCACGACCTGAACAAGAACACGTCCCACTCGCTCGAGCTCACCCGGCGGCTCGCGGAGATCACCGCCCTCGGTTACCCGACCCTGGTCGCGGTGTCCAACAAGGACTTCGTGGGGGAGAGCATCGACCGCGAACGTGGGTCCCGGGTCGAGGGGTCCCTCGCCGCCGCGGTCTACTGCATCCTCCAGGGCGCCCGGATCGTGCGGATGCACAATGTGACGGCCGCCGTCGACGCGGTGCGGATGACCGAGGCGATCCTGGGCTTCCGCCCGCCCGCCTACCTGCGTCACAACCGGGCCTGAGCATGCTGGACCAGGCCGAACTGATCCGGCGCTACCGAGTTGCCGACCGCGCCGAGACACGGGTGCGGCTGAACTTCATCACCAGCCTCGACGGGGCCGCCACCGTCGACGGGCTCAGCGGGGGGCTGGGCAACGAGGATGACAAGCTCGTCTTCGACACCCTGCGGCTGCTCTCCGACGTGATCGTCGTGGGCGCCGGGACCGTGCGCGCCGAAGGGTACGGCGGCATCCGGCTCAGCCCGGCGGATGCCGCCTGGCGGCTCGGCCACGGGCTTCCGCCCCAGGTGCCGGTGGCGGTCGTGTCGTCGCGGCTCGAGCTGGAGCCGGAGCATCCGTTCTTCCGTGACGCGGCCGTGCGCCCGATCGTCGTCACGCACGCCGCGTCGCCGGCCGGGCGGCGGGCCGAACTCGCCGAGGTGGCCGACGTACTGGTCTGCGGGGAAGAGGACCTCGACCCGACCGTGATGGTCGCGGCGCTCGCCGCCCGCGGGCTCAGCCAGATCCTCTGCGAGGGCGGCCCGCACCTGTTCGGCGCGCTGATCGCGGCGGACTGCGTCGACGAACTCTGCCTGACGATCAGCCCGGTGCTCGAGGGCGGCGCAGCCGGCCGGATCGCCCGCGGCGGCTCCGGAGCCACCCGTCCGATGGGACTGCTGCACGTGCTCACCGCCGGCGACATGCTCTTCCTGCGTTACGGCCGCCGCCCGGCCTGACCCCGGTGCCCGCCGAACTGCCCGCCGAACTGCCCGCCGAACTGTGAGTTCAGCCCCTTTTCGGGGCCTGAAACCCGGCCGAAGTCACAGTTCGGCGAGGTGGGAGGGCTCAGGTCAGGCGACCAGGGTGGGGGAGTCCAGGTTCTGCGAGTCGAGGATCGTGTAGCTGTAGCCCTGCTCCGCGAGGAAGCGCTGCCGGTTCTGGGCGAAGTCCTGGTCGACGGTGTCCCGGGCGACGAGGGTGTAGAAGTTCGCCGAGAGGCCGGACTCCTTCGGGCGGAGCAGACGGCCGAGGCGCTGGGCCTCCTCCTGGCGTGAGCCGAACGACCCGGACACCTGGATGGCGACGGTGGCCTCCGGCAGGTCGACCGAGAAGTTCGCGACCTTCGAGACCACGAGCAGGTTCTCCTCGCCCACCCGGAACGCCTGGTAGAGGCGTTCGCGTTCGTCGACGGGCGTGGCTCCGGTCAGTTTCGGGGCGTTCAGGGCGTCGGCGAGTTCGTCGATCTGGTCGAGGTACTGGCCGATCACGAGGATGCGCTCACCCGGGTGCTTGGCGACCAGGCGCCTGACGACGTCCAGCTTCGCCGGCGCCGTCGCCGCCATCCGGTAGCGCTCGTCGTCCGCCGCCGCTGCGTAGCTCAGCCGTTCGGACTGCGGCAGGTCGATCCGCACCTCGTAGCAGGAGGCCGGCGAGATGAAGCCCTGCGCCTCGATCTCCTTCCACGGCGCGTCGAACCGCTTGGGCCCGATCAGGCTGAACACATCGCCCTCGCGGCCGTCCTCGCGCACGAGCGTCGCGGTCAGGCCGAGTCGGCGACGGGCCTGGAGCTCGGCGGTGAGCTTGAACACGGGCGCCGGCAGCAGGTGCACCTCGTCGTAGATCACCAGGCCCCAGTCCATGGCGTCGAGCAGCTCGAGGTGGGCGTACTCGCCCTTCCGCTTGGCGGTGAGGATCTGGTAGGTCGCGATGGTGACCGGCTTGACCTCTTTGACCTGGCCGGAGTACTCGCCGATCTCGTCGGCGGTGAGGGTGGTGCGCTTCAGCAGCTCGTCGCGCCACTGGCGGGCGGAAACCGTGTTGGTGACCAGGATCAGCGTGTTCGTCTTGGCGGTGGCCATGGCCCCGGCCCCGACGAGGGTCTTGCCGGCGCCGCAGGGGAGCACGACCACTCCGGAACCGCCGTCGAAGAAGCTGGCGACGGCCTTGTTCTGGTAGTCCCGGAGCGCCCAGCCGTCTTCGAGCAGCGAGATCGGATGCGGGGTGCCCGGCGTGTACCCGGCGAGGTCCTCGGCCGGCCAGCCCAGCTTCACGAGCTCCTGCTTGAGTTGCCCGCGGGCCCACGGCTCGACCAGGAACGAGTCGGGCGACGGATGCCCGATCAACAGGGGTGAGATGCGCTTGGCGCCGGCGACCTCGGTGAGCACCGCCTGGTCGTTGCTCTGCAGGATCAGCCGGCCCTCGGCATCCCGCTCGATGACGAGGCGTCCGTAGCGGCCGACGGTCTCCGTGATGTCGACGCTGACGGTCTGCGGGATGGCGAACTTCGAGTACTTCTCGAGGGTGGCGAGCATGTCGGAGGCGTCGTGTCCGGCGGCGCGCGCATTCCACAGGCCGAGCCGGGTGATCCGGTAGGTGTGGATGTGTTCCGGCGCGCGTTCCAGCTCGGCGAACACGGCCAGATCGTGCCGGGCGTCCTCGGCGTGAGGGTGCGCGACTTCGAGCAACACGGTGCGGTCACTTTGGACGATCAGGGGGCCATTAGACATAACCGTCAATCCTACCCGCGTGTGCTGGAACGACGGCCACCCGCTTACGGGGCGGGCGTGATGCTGATGATGCTCGAGAGGGGGAGGGTGCGTTCGATGTCGGCCCGCCGGTCCCGTGCGCGGAAGCGTCCGCCGCCCACGCTGGCCGGCTCGAGCAGATAGTCGACGACCACGCCGCCGGGCATGGCAATGCTGACGACGACGGTCTGCTTGGCCTTGATCGCCGAGTCGAGCTGCCGGGCGAGCCAGGCATCCGCCGCCTGTCCCTCGCCGCCGTCGCTGGCGCGCAGCTTCTCGACCAGGGCGATCGTGGGGTCGACGGTGGCCACCGGCACCACCCGGGCGAGCTGGTGGCGGCGCAGGTGCACGATCTCGTTCGCCGCGTTCTCCGCGGCGACCGGGTAGCGGGCGTCGCTGAGGGCCCAGAACACCACGTCGCTGCCGAACCTGCTGGTCAGCCGGTCCTCTTCGACGCGGACGAGGCCGAGCGGGGCGAGGGTCTGGTCGACGGCGATCGTGCCGAGCAGGGCGGGATCCTCGGATTGCACATAGCTCTGGGCCGGCGACTCGGCCGGGTCGGTGGCGCCCACCCGCACCCGGCCGTACCGGGCCGCCGACTCGCGGATCAGGTAGTCGACCGGCTGGGGGATCCCGGTCAGGGACACCGCGCGGAGGAAGTCGAGCAGCGAATCCGCATTCTCGCCGGCGGCGAGGGCCCGGTTGACCGAGGTCGCCGAGATGCGGTAGCTGAGGGCGAGTTCACGGCTCTCGACGTCGGCGAGCCCGCGCAGTCGGGCGTCGATCGACGGTGCGAGCGGACCGGGCGAGACGATCGATAGGTCGTTCTGCAGGTACACGGCTCCGACCTCGGCCGGGAGTGCGGCCGTCATCGTGGCGATCGCCGCGTCGAGGTCGCCGGCCAGCACCGCGGCGCCGGCCGGGCTCGTGGTCTGATGGGCGGTGATCCCGATGAGTTCGGCGTCGTCGGCGAACTCGGTGACCCGGTCATCCATCCATTCGCCGCCGGCCGGGTACAGCCAGGCGACGAAGAAACGGAGGCCCTCGCCCCAGGAGACGCCGGGACGACGGGCGAGGATGCCGCGGACGTCCGGCGGCAGAGCGGCATGCCAGGACTGCGCGATCGTAGCCCAGCGGCGCGCGGTGCCCTCGAGGAGCCAGGCTTCGCCGGCCTCGGTCTCGTTCCAGTACCCGTCGGAGTGGGCGATCAGGTCGGCGCGGGCCGCGGTGGCGACGACGGAGGCCACGGCCTCCAGCTCGACGCCCATGACGGCGGCCAGGCGCTTCGTGTCAGGCAGCCCGAGGCCGCCGCGGCTGAGTTCCCGAGCCGGTTCCCGGGCGAGCTCGGTGACGAGCTCGGCGATCGATGACACGGCGGCGAACGCGCGTTCGGCGGCCAGCCGGTCGGTGAAGCGGGTGTCGGTGGCGGACACGCTGGCCAGGGCGGAGGGCGCGGGCGCCCCGGCCAGTTCGGTCGCGGTCGGCAGTCCGAGGGCCGGCCAGGCCAGCAACTGGGCGGCCACGGCGTCGTACGGCCGGAACCGGTCGTCGGAGAGGCGGCCCAGCATCAGGGTATCCAGCACGGCGGCCCGGGCCGCGACATCCGTTTCGGGAACCGTGGAGCCGGCCAACTCGGTCAAGCGCTCGGCCAGCTCGGCGAGGGTGGGCGCGGGAGGCGCCTGGTCGGGGTCGGTCTCGACGAGGAGTTCGCCGGCGACGGCCAGCACTGCGAGGGTGGCCCGGTCTAGCTGGGCGAGGGTGCGCTGGACGGCGTCGGGTTCGAGAAGGGTCTCGGCGAGGTCGAAGAAGTCACGGATGCCGGTGGCCGTGACGGACCGGATTTCGAGTGTGCGACGCAACGCTGCGTCGTCGAGTGCCCGGAGGCGTGAGGCGAGCGTGAGCATGGCGGCTACTCCCCGTTCTGTCGTGCCTCGTGTGCGCGGCGAAGAGCGGTCATTACCATGAGGGCGATGATCAGAAGGAACCCGAGCGGCAGGCCGAAGAGCGGCAGGGCCAGCACGACCGGCCAGACTCCCTGGCCGAAACCGTTGTCGGCTCCGGCTCCGGCGGCGGTGCCGATGATCACGGCGAGGAAGGCGAGGATCGACAGACCCACCACACCCGCAACCATGTAAGCCAGGATGCGTTCGAGCCGACTGGCGGCGTGTGGAGTTTGATTGGTCACACTCCCAAGGATACGGGGCATCTCCCGGTCCGACCGAATAGGCTGGGTGCGGTTGGCGCGCATTCCGCGCGCCCGGAATGCAGCGAGGTCCAGATGCCCACCGGCAAGGTCAAGTTCTACGACGAGGAGAAGGGTTTCGGCTTCATCACTTCCGATGACGGCCACGAGGTCTTCCTCCACGCTTCTGCACTGCCCGCCGGAGTCACGGTCAAGGCAGGGACGAAGCTCGAGTTCGGAATCGCCGACGGCAAGAGGGGCGCCCAAGCGCTCTCCGTGCGCATCATCGAGGCCCCGCCGAGTCTGGTGAAGCTCAGCCGCAAGCCGGCCGATGACATGGCGATCATCATCGAGGACCTCGTGAAGGTTCTCGACGGCATCGGTGCGAGCCTGCGCCGGGGTCGCTACCCCGACAGCGCGCACAGCCACAAGATCGCCGCGATGCTGCGCAAGGTCGCGGAGGAGCTCGATGCTTGATCAGGCGGACCCGACCCTCCTGGCGGTCGTCGACCAGGCCCGCGAGGCCCTGCTCGACATCACCCCGGCCGACACGATCGGCGAGCTCGTCGGGCACGTCGTCGAGGGCGAGCATGTGCTGACGCTGCTCTTCGACTGCACCATGCCTGGGTACCCGGGCTGGCGGTGGACGGTGAGCCTGTCCCGGGTCGACGGGGATTCCCTGCCGTCGGTTCTGGAGACCGAGCTCACCCCCGGTGATGAAGCGCTGGTCGCCCCTGACTGGATCCCGTGGTCGGACCGCCTCGCCGACTATCGCACCGCGCAGGAGCTCGCCGCCGCGGTCGCTGCGGCCGAGACCCTCGACACGGACGACGACGATGAGTCGGACGACGAGTCCGACGACGACGAGTCGGACGACGATGACGAGTCGGACGACGACGAGGACGACGAGCCGGATGAAGACCCGCTCGCCCTCGACGACGACGACTTCGACGACCGCGGCGAAGACGTGCTCGACGGGATCGACTTCGGTGAGGCGCTACCGGCGCCGGTACTGAACCCAGCCGAGGCCGACGAGCCCGAGGCAGAGGCCGATGGCGGCGCACGCCGTCCACCAGCCAAGTCCCGCCGCCGCAAGGTCGTCCTGGAAGAAGACAGCGAGCACGAGGGCTAGGAGCCAGCCGGCCGAGCCCGCCAGGATCGCCATCCGGGCGTCCGTGCGAGCGGGCAGCGGGTCAGGCCGGCGTTCGCTGTCTTTCAACCAGAGACGCATGGTGCCCTAGCTGCCGAGGTTCTGCACGACGTACTCGATCGACTTGACGAGCTGGCGCACGTCGTGCGGTTCGATCGCCGTGAACGTGGCCATCCGCAGTTGGTTGCGGCCGAGCTTGCGGTAAGGCTCGGTGTCTGAGATTCCGTTGGCCCGCAGGATCTTCGCCACGGCCGCGGCGTCGATCCGGTCGTCGAAGTCGATCGTGGCCACAACCTGTGAACGGTGGTCGGGATCGGTCACGAACGGGGTGGCGTAGTCGACGCTCTCGGCCCAGTCGTACAGAACGGAGGACGATTCCTTCGTGCGCGCCGACGCCCAGGCGAGGCCGCCATTCCCGTTGATCCAGTCGAGTTGGTTCTCGATCAGCAGCAGGGTGGCCACGGCCGGGGTGTTCAGGGTCTGGTTGAGGCGGGAGTTGTCGATCGCGTTCTTCAGGCTGAGGAACTCGGGGATGTACCGCCCGCTGGCGGCGATGCGTTCGACCCGTTCGATCGCGGCCGGGGAGAAGAGGGCGATCCACAGCCCGCCATCGGAGGCGAGGTTCTTCTGCGGGGCGAAGTAGTAGGCATCCGCCTGGTCGGCCTCGAAGTCGATACCGGCCGCCGCGCTGGTGGCGTCGATCACGGTCAGGGCGCCCAGATCGCCGTTCACCCGGGTGACGGGTGCCATCACGCCGGTGGAGGTCTCATTCTGGGGCCAGGCGTAGACGTCGACCCCTTCGGTGGCGACGGCTGCGCTGCGCGAGCCGGCCGGAGCCTTGATCACATCGGGGGCCTCGAGGAACGGGGCGGCCGCGGCGCTGGCGAACTTGCCGCCGAACTCGCCGAAGACGAGGTTCTGGCTTCGCTTCGAAATAAGGGAGAAAGCTGCTGCGTCCCAGAAGGCGGTCGACCCGCCGTTGCCGAGCACGACTTCATAGCCGTCTGGTGCCCGGAACATCTCGCTGAGTCCGGATCGCACCCGGCCGACCAGATTCTTAACGGGGGCCTGGCGGTGCGACGTGCCGAGGACGGTGGATCCGACGGCTAAGAGGTAGTCGAGTTGTTCCTGTCGTATTTTGGACGGGCCGCAGCCGAATCGTCCGTCGAGGGGCAAGAGTTCAGAGGGAATAGTCAGATTCTGCATAGGGCGATTCTAGTTGTCGGTGCCGCGACGGTAAGGTTGTCACTTGCATGGAGGCCGACCGGGAGGCTCTGGGGATGACTGATCTGATCGACACCACCGAGATGTATCTCCGGACGATTCTGGACCTCGAGGAAGAGAACATCGTTCCCCTCCGGGCGCGCATCTCGGAGCGGCTCGGCCACTCGGGCCCGACCGTGTCGCAGACCGTCGCGAGGATGGAACGGGACGGCCTCGTCGTCGTCTCCGGTGACCGGCACCTCGAGCTGACACTGCCCGGTCGACGCAAGGCCGTGCATGTGATGCGCAAGCACCGCCTCGCCGAACGCCTGTTGAGCGACGTGATCGGGCTCGAATGGGAGTTCGTGCACGACGAAGCATGCCGCTGGGAGCATGTGATGAGCGAGCAGGTTGAGCGCAAGATCCTCGAGATCCTGGGCCATCCCACCGAGTCCCCATACGGCAATCCCATCCCCGGCCTCGACGAATTGGGCGATTCCCCCGCGGTCGCGTTCATGGCCGGAGTGACCAGCCTGGTCGACGTGGTCGCCAGTTCCGAAGAGCCGGTCACCGCGGTCATCCGCCGCCTCGGCGAACCGGTGCAATTCGACCCCGAGCTTCTGGCCCAGCTGAAGAACTCCGGGGTGCTTCCGGGCAATACCGGGGTGTTCTCCGCAGCCGGTTCCTACGTGCTCGTGCGGGTCGACGGATACGGCGCCGGGCTCGAACTCCCCACCGAGGTCGCCAGTCACATCTTCGTCGCGACGCCGCGCATCCCGGCGTGATTTTCCGCGACTGACTGCCCCGAACGGCGCGGGGCTTCGTTACCAATTTGTTAGAAAAATGTGAATTTCGGGTGACAAACGGATGAACGTCACGTAGCCTCGGTGGCGTCAACAGGCCGGCAACCGGCCGACGGACCCGGACCAGGACGCCTTTCTCCGTCTCCTGGTGCGGCACCACCCGCGATCAGCGCAGTGGACGGGGCAACTCCCTAGTGTTGCCAAGGCGCCGGAGGTTCACACCGTGGCCGCTTCACGCAGACGATCCATTTTTCGAGCAACGAACCCGACAGACGACTCGGCCGGCGCGTCCCGCGCCCTCGCGAGGACCGGAACGGGGCTCGCTCCCCGGCGCGGACCCGTCGCCGCCCCGCCGAAGCGGTCCCGTCGCCGAGGCGCCCTGGCCAATGTGGTCTTCATGACCCTGGCCGGCGGGCTCGTCGCGACCATGGCCATCCCGGCCTATGCGTTCGCCCCGGACTCGAAGGAGGCGAACTTCGGCGCCACGGCGTCCACCGAGCTCACCCGGTCGGGTGCGCAGACCGTCGAGGTCGCCGATCAGGCGGCCACCGTGAGCGTCGCCCGGGATGGTTTCACCGCGACCACGCCCGAGGAGCTGGCGGCCGCGGCCGCCGCGAAGGCCGCGGAAGCCCGCCGGGTAGAGGTCGCCGCGCAGATGACGTCCTACGCGGCGTCGTACTCCGGCCCGTCCGTGGCGGAGTACCTGGCGAATCCGTCCCATCCGAGTTTCGACCTGGCCTCGGTCTACGGCGTCGCGTCGCAGTACCAGGGGGTGCCGTATGTCTATGGCGGGGCCACCCCGGCCGGCTTCGACTGCTCGGGCTTCGTGATGTACGTCTACGCCCAGTTCGGGATCAGCCTCCCGCATTCCTCGGTCGGCCAGGGGGCCGCCGGGACCCGGATCGCCCTGGCCGATGCCCAGCCGGGCGACCTTGTGATCATGGACGGTCACGACGGTTTCTATGCCGGCAACGGGAACATCCTGCACGCACCGTATGAAGGCGCCGCCGTGCGTGTGCAACCGCTCTGGACCAGCTCGTACTACATCGTCCGGCTCGGCATCTGATCCCCGGAATATGAACGTTTCGTAACAGCCGGCGGAATCTGCGCCGCGCGCTTCGTGCGCTGCCGAATCTGGGTTAACCTGTTGCTCTGATGTTCTGCGAATTTTCGGAAGAGCCAAGGCGCGAGCGGCGCACGATCCACACCATGGATGTGCGCTGCCGCTTCGCGCCAAGGCGCAGCAGTCAAGCATGTCTCGGTCGCGCGTGTCTCAGCCACGTTGTTTCCAGTAGGGCGTTGTCATTGTGACGGCGCCCTTTTTGTTTGCCTGCTCGCTTCCCCCTCGCCGCATCGGGACGTAGTTCGAATGGCTGGAAGCCGTCCAGCCCTTTTCGAAAGGGAACGCATGCGCACACTGGTCCTCAACGCGGGGTACGAGCCCCTCGCCGTGGTCTCCTTCAAACGGGCCCTCATTCTGGTCATGAACCAGAAGGCCACGATCGTCCAGGCCGACCAGGGCCACCCGGTCTGGGCGTCATCCGGGTCGTGGGACCGGCCGAGCGTGATCCTGCTCACCCGGTATGTGCGCATCCCGCGACTGCGGTCGGTGCCGGTCAGCCGGCGGGGCGTGCTGCGCCGGGACGACCACCGCTGCTGCTACTGCGGCAAGACCGCGAACACGATCGACCACGTGCTGCCCAGGTCGCGCGGCGGCCGGGACACCTGGGACAATCTCGTGGCGTGTTGCCTGCGCTGCAACAACCTCAAAAGCGACCGGACGCCGGGGGAGATGGGCTGGAACCTGCTCTTCCACCCGCGGATGCCGCTGGGCACGACCTGGGTGGTGCGGGGCGCCGAGCGGCCGCTGCCGCAATGGGATGAGTTTCTCGCTCCTGCGGCCTGACCAGCGATTGTAACGAAAAGGTAACGCAGGGGGGTGACTTCCCGCCCGGATTCCCATAGGGTGGGGGGAGCTTTGACCCGAACCAGGCCACGCAGAGGACCAGATTTTGCCCCATTCCGGCGAACCCGGCACATCCGTTCCTCCAGAGAACCAGAACGCCTTCCCGTCGCGCCGCGAGTTGCGCGCGCAGCGCGAGGCAGGGGTGACTCCGGCGGAGGCCCCGGTTGCAGCGCCCGAGGGCTCCGGATCCGTGGAGTCCGTGCCTGTGGAGTCCGTGCGCGTGGACTCCGCGTCGGTGAACACCGCGTCAGTGAACACCGCGTCAGTGAACACCGTGTCCGTGAGGACCGTGCCGGTGAACCCCGCCGCCGGCGCCCGGCCGGATGTCGCGGCCCTCGTGTCGAACGGCGGCCGCCGCGTCAGTGCGTCCGCCGCCCCGGCCGCGCGTCCCGCTCCTCGCCCAGCCCGGGTCTCCAACCGGCGGAGCCCCCTCAAGATTGCCGTCACCCTCCTGGCGATTCCCGGACTGTTCCTCACCGCGGGTCTCCCTGCCTATGCCTTCTCTCCCGGGGCCGGCGCGAACCACGGCGCGGCCTCCACTCGTTCGCTGGCCGAGGCCGGCGCCCAGGGCGTCACCGTGGCGGCAGGCGCCTCCGCGGTGACCGTGGCCCGGGACGGCTTCACCGCCACGAGCAAGGAAGAACTCGCCCAGAAAGAGGCGGACGCGAAGCGCGCCCTTTCCGCGCAGAAGGCCGCCGAAGCCGCCCGGGCGACCGCCGCATCCTTCGCCGTCTACGGCGTGCGCGCCGAAGGCGACGACTACCCCTGGTTCGACCGGGGCACGGAATCCCAGGGCGGCGGGCTCTCCCCGCTCAGCTACTATTACCGCGAATGCGTCGACTTCGTCGCCTGGCGCCTCAACCGCGACGCCGGCTCGACCAGTGCGCCGTTCAAGTGGACCTGGAGCACCCTCACCCCGGGCGGCGGAAACGCCAGCAGCTGGGCCAGCGCCTGGTCGAACCACGGCTGGGCGACCAGCAAGACGCCCGTCGTCGGCGCGGTGGCCTGGTTCAACTACAACCACGTCGCCTATGTGCAGTCGATCTCCGGAGACGGCTCGGTCGTGCTCGAGGAGTACAACTGGATGAGCAGCCATGCGTACCACACGCGCACGGTCGCGGCCAGCGAAGTCGCACTGTTCCTGTACCCGCCGAACTGACCGGCAGCCGGAACCAGCTAAACTCTCAAAGCCAGCCTCTGTAGCTCAACGGAAGAGCAGTTCCGTCCTAAGGAAACGGTTGGGGGTTCGAATCCCTCCAGGGGCACACAATCCTGCTTCTATGCATTGCTTGACACGGGAACGCCATTCAGTCTGACCCGGGTGCTCGGGGGCATCGTCTGGAGCACACCATGGTTTCCCCCCGCATCGCGTTCCTCGACGTCGACGGCACCCTCATCGACTCGGGTGAGGTGATCGCGCCGTCGACAATCGAGGCGGTGCGCACCGCCCGGGAGAACGGCCATCTGGTGTACCTGTGCACCGGGCGGGCATCCGTCGAGATCTATCCCGCGATCCGTGACATCGGATTCGACGGCGCCATCAGCGCCGGCGGCGGGTTCGCGGAGGTCGGCGACGAACTGGTGATCAGCCGCACGATGCCCAAGCACGCGGTGGCGCGCATGGTCGGCTTCTATGAGGAATCGGGATACGACTTCTACCTGCAGGCGTTCGACGAGCTGTATCCGAGCCCCGGGGTGCGTGGGCGTTTCGCCACCTACCTCGACGACGACAGGGAGCGCAGGGGGCAGACCCGGACCGTTTCCGAATCCGTCGCCGACCACGACGAACACCCCGCCTTGAGAGCGTTCGCCGATGTGCGACCGCTCAGCTTCACAGGGATCGCGAAGTCGGTGTTCCTCGCCGGCGACCTGATGGCGTTCGATCGCGTGTCGGAGGCCCTCGGCGGAGACTTCCATGTCATCACCGGCACCATCCCGCACATGGGGCGCGGCAGCGGCGAGGTGACCCTCGGCGGGGTGAACAAGGGCAGCACGGTCCTGCAACTGCTCGACCGGCTCGGCATCGACGCGGCATCCGCGATCGGCGTCGGAGACAGCACCAACGACGTCGAAATGCTCCAGGTGTGCGGCGTCGGTATCGCGATGGGCAACGCCACCGATGAGGTCAAGGCCCACGCCGACGAGGTCACCACGTCCGTGCTTCATGACGGCGTCTGGAATGCCTTCCGCCGCCATGGTCTGATCTGACCGGGATCTGCGCGGGCGGCGCTTCCGTCTGCCTGAGGTTCTATATTCGCATAATTGAGTGCTGAATGTGACAAATGCTCGCATCTATGTTCGAATTATGGTATTCTGGGGTCATGGCAGGAACCCCTGATCCCAGTGCCACCAACGCCTTCACCGAGGCGGATGCCGGCGCGGGCGGTGGTGTGGGCGGCGTTGCGACGGGTGCCGCGGCGGATGCCGGTGGGGCGGATGCTGCGGAGGTATCGCCGGTGCAGCGGCTGGCCGGCCTGCAGGCGATGGTGGCGGGCGCGTTGGCGGCGGTGCCGTTGGCAGGGTTGAGTGATCTGGACACGGTGGTGGTGCTCACCGTGGTGGAGGGGCTGGGCCGGAGCATCGATGCGGCGAGGGTGGCAGCCGCGGCGGAGGTCGGCAGTCGGGCGGTGCGAATCGCGCCGGGCCGTTCCCAGCCGGCGCTGCCGGCCGCGCTGGGGTGCCGGGACGGTCTGGAAGTGGTCGTGCGAGCGACTCGGATCTCGGTGCGGGAGGCCAAACGCCGGTCCCGGCTGGGCAGACTCGTCACCGCCCGCACCGGGGTCGGCGGTGTCCTGCCGCCGTTCTACCCGGCGGTGGCCGCCGCACTCACCCAGGGGGAGCTCGGGCTGGAGGCGGCGGAGGTGATCGTGACCGGGCTGGAGCAGATCAGCGCCCGGGTCGCCCCCGACGACCTGCACACCGCCGAGCGGGCCCTGGTAGCGTGCGCGACCGGCGCGGTGACCAACGAGACCCGGGGTCTGCCCGGCGAGGGCCTCGCGTTCAGCCCGGACATCCTCCGCGGGATCGTGCTGCAGTGGCAGGCCCGCCTCGATCCCGACGGGACGGCCCCGACCGAGCCCGTGCTCGAAAGCCGCAGCACCCTCGGCTTCGGCCTGCTCAAAGACGGCCTCTACCCGCTCCGCGGCGGCGTCACCCCCGAACTCCGCGGCATAATGAACGTGCTCTTCGACAGCTACCTCTCCGCCCGGGCCGCGCCCGCGTTCCCCACCCAGGAAGAACAGGCCCGGATCGACGCCGGAGCCCTGATCCCCGGCGCCGACACCGCAGACACCGCCGCACCGTTCGGCGGCGCTGCCGGTGCCGGTGCCGGTGATGACCGCACCGGGGGTGAGAAACGCGCCGACATCCTCCGCGCCGTGCTCGACCGCGCCGCCCGCGACCCGGGCACCCCCACCCTGGGCGGCGCCGCCCCGACCGTGCTCGTCCACGTGAACGCCGCCGACCTGCAGACCGGCACCGGCGTCGGCTGGGTCGACGGAGTCCCCGCCCCGATCAACCTCACCACCGTGAAGCAACGCCTCTGCGCCGGCGGCTCCCAAACCGTG
>NZ_JADOVI010000002.1 GCF_015752155.1 Cryobacterium sp. MP_M3
GTGGGCAGATCTCATGGCCACCAACGGGCAGTTCTACTGACCGCCAGTGGGCAGTTCCGTGGCCGCCTATGGGCAGTTTGGCATGGCCGCTAACACAGCACGAAGGCCCAGGAGCGGTGGGCCTGCGCCAGCGCGGCAGCGACCGCGCCCTCCCGCATGGCGGACGCGGTCGGCTCGTCGCTTGGAGCGATCAGAACGGGCTCGTCGACGGGTCCACGAGCGGGCGAACCTCGCAGCGTTGAGCGCGTCTTCGACGTGTTCGAGGTCGAAATGTGAACTCAGTAGCGCGTCGAGCAATGGGCCCTAGGACGCTAGCTCGTTCGCGTAGCGGAAGGCGCCGGTGAGTTGAGGTTCCGTAGCTTGGATGCGCGAAACGGGTAGCGTGAAGTCCGCGGTGCCCATTCCAACAAGCACAACTCGTCCGGCGAGGCGAACAGCTTTCATCCCTGGCTGCACTGCGGCGGAGGCCCCACTCGCGTCAATGAAGGCGTCGACGTCGAGTGCGAGACTGGAGACGTCCTCGGCAATCGGGTCGATCACGTGAGTGGCACCGAACTGTGATGCGACCTGCGTCGATCTTCTGCGACATCGCTCACGATAATTTCGGAGGCGCCGAACGATCGCGCGACTTGAGCGCAGACGATTCCGATCGGGCCGGCCCGCAATATGGATGCGGGTCCCGGGTGCAGTCGCGGCCTTTTGATTGCTCCAGATACCAATCGAAAGGGGCTCGCAAAGCGCGGCAGCCTCAAATGACATGTGGTCGGGAATGGTGAATGCGTAGTCGGCCTGAATGCTCCGGAACTCGGCGAATGCGCCGTCAATAGGAGGAGTGGCATAGAACTCTATTGCCGGACAGAGGTTGTATCGCCCGCGCTCACACTGGTCGAATCGACGTCAGGCGCATTGTGGTTCGATCGCGGCGCGTTCTCCTATTCGCGCCCGCGGGCCGCTTGATCCAACCTCGACTACGGTGCCCGAGGCTTCGTGACCGAGGCTTCGTGACCGAGGATCAGCGGGGCGTCGACCACAAAGTCCCCTTTGCGACCTTCGCGGAACTAGTGAACGTCGGACCCGCATATTCCTATCGCCTCGATCTTGATTAGCACCTCGGGGAGGGCACCTCCCTCACTTCCAAGGCACCTCGCTCATGAACACGCTAGCCATCATGGTCGAGCTCATCGCGTCACCGTCGTCGTGGTGTCGCGAACATACGCTTTCAGGGTCGCGAATTGTGTGCTCGCCGCGCCAGCTGTTGGGCGGATACCGTATGCCCCTACACTCGCCGGCACGATGAATGTCTCGGCGTAATGGATCGTGTAAGGCTCGAAGGCTTCGGTAGGACTGAACACCTCCACCTCATCACCCTCGACTAGGTTCAACACGTTGACCGTCCCCTCCGTGTCATGGTGCACCGTGCCCGTGAACCAGTGACGCCGGGTTTCGATGAACTCCAGTTCGTGTAAGCCGGTTCGCTCCTCGCGGGTGTCGCCGGTCTGTCCCAGCACCTCGACTTGTCCAAGAAGGTTGTTCTGCACCCACTTGGTGTCTCGATTCCACTGGATGTTTGCGATGCCGTGATCGAGATGGATCGGCCGGGGAATGCCGTCGAGGCCAAGCCGCCCCCAATCCCACAGTTTGAACGTGAAGATGTAAGGGGTGGCGGAGATCTCCAGGACCATCGAGTTGGCGCCTGAACAGTGCACGGTTCCGGCTGGGATACTGAAATGATCGTGCTTTTTTGCCGGGATGGCGTTGATGAACTCATCCGCCTTGAAGGGAGCCAGTCCAGTGGCCGCCGTGCGCAGCGACGTCATAAGGGCCGACGGGTCAGTGCCCGTCTTTAGGCCTAGGTAGACCACGGCGTCGTCCTCACAGTCGAGCAAGTAGTAGCTCTCGTCCTGGGTGTAGGACATCCCGAACTTGTCGTTGATGTAGTCGGTAAGCGGGTGCACCTGGAGGGAGAGATTTCCTCCGCCCATCGTGTCGAGGAAGTCGAACCGAATGGGGAACTCGGCGCCGAACCTGGCAAACGTCTTCTCCCCGAGCAGTTCCCGGGGTTTCATGAGCACGAGGTCCATCGCCGGAACCTCGATTACCATGCCGTCTGCCTCTAGCAGCAACGAGTTCTCTTCCGGGACGCAGTCGAAGCACCAGGCGTAGTTGTCCGGAGTGGGGTCTAGCCCGAGGCGCGACTTCATCCACTGGCCCCCCCACACGCCCGGATCGAAAAATGGAACCACACGGAACGGTCGGCTCGAAGCGTCTGACATCGCGGTGCGGAAGGAATCGCCGTCGATCATGGCGCTCTCGGAGATGCCGCGGTTGGTGTCGAGGAGGTAGTCGAGGCGATCAAACAGGTCCCGTTTGTGGCGATCCGCGGTGCGCCATTCGACGAAGTACCCGCGCTTGTACTTTTTCAGGATGTCTTCCGCGCCGTTGTTCGTGCGCCAGTTGCCCGCGCCCGCTCGCTGGCGCTTCTGGATTTCCCACCGTGCAAGGTCGGCGAGGACTACAACGGCACGGTCGGCAGGGACCAGAGCGGCCCCCCATCCGATGACTATCGTCGGTGTCGTGGTGGAGGCCACGGTGGTGGCGATTCGTTCAAGCGCTTCCTGATCGTAGAACTCTGCCAGTTCGAAGTGGCTCATCACGCCGAAGACTCGGTCGTCAGTGAGATTGCGGGCGATCATGGCGTCGATCGCCGTCGCGGAAAGGGCTGCCTCTTCGACGTCGATCACATTCCAGCCGGGAAGGTGTTGCTGGGCCGACTCGGCAATTTCGCGTGTCTCGACTCCGGGGTACGCGTCAATCACAATCATCGGTTGGGCGGTTGAGCGCTGGTTTGCTATGCGGGCCAGGGACACCCAGATCTGCGACCCGGTGAGAATGCGGCTGCCGCCGGGGAGCGAAATTGCCGGGCTGGTGACATAGCTACTACTGCGTGTCTCGAGTGAGGTCACGACTTTACTTCCTTTCCTTCGGCGGCAAACTCTCGAGGCTTGCGAGGCCGCGCATCACCGAGAGCTGTGGGTGGTCGGGGACCAGAATTGGAGGGCGATACGACGAACTCCAGAGGTGTTCGCGCACGTATTGGGTGAGGCGAGGCAGAAGGAGATCTTTCGCTTTCATGACCCCGCCACTGATGATCGCCACGGAAGGGTCGTACGCGTGGCAGAGCGACACCAGGGTTGCTCCCCAAATAGCGATGAATCCGTCGAGCACTCGGTTCGCATGTGAGTTGCCTCGCTGTGCGGCTGAGACCAACCGCTCAATGTCCTCAGGTCGGGTTTCGGCTTCCCCTGGCTGAGCGTCCCATGCCCGCCTGAGCGCCCAGGTGCTCGCGAGGGCTTCGGCACAGCCGACGTTTCCGCATGGGCAGACGGGACCGTCGACCGCAACGGTCATGTGGCCTCCGAGTATCCCAGCGTGATCACGGGCGCCGCGGAGGAGTGTGTCAGAGATGCAGGCCGCCGTGCCGATGCCGGTGCCGAGCACCATGAGCACAGCGTCGTGTTGATTCATCGCGACGCCGTAGCGGATCTCTCCAAGCAACGCGGCACGGGCATCGTTCTCGATGAATGCCGGCACCCCGAAACGTTTCGCGGCCCAGTCGGTAAGGTTCACGTTCTGGATCTGGGCGTACTTGCCGTGCGCTGACAGTAGGGCGCCGCGGGATCGGTTCACAACTCCGGGTACAGCGATGCCGACGGAGGTGAACCGCGCGCGGGTGTCGAGCGACGCGATGAACGAATCCAAGGCGTCTTCGAGCGTGGTGAGCGTGAAAGTGTCGTCGACTGTCAACAATCGCGACGAGATCACCGCGCCCGACTGGACAACGCCGATTTTGGCGGCAGAGCCCCCTAGGTCTATGCAGAGCTGCTGCACGATCCTCCCTTGATTATTGGTAACGATATCATGAAGAGTTCAAGGAGGAGAATCGCCGAGGAAAGCTAGCGGCGCGAATTGCGTACGACAGTTGGCATCTCCACGACCACTGCGGGTGCGTCGGGATCGCCGTCGAGCCTGCGGAATAGCATCGTCGCAGCCTGACGTCCCAACTCGCGGGCATCGTGATCGACGACGACAACGGGAACAGGCATGAGTTCGGAGAGCTCGAAGCTGTCGAAGCTCACGAGCGCCGGCATAGTCTCGAGGGGCCGTCCATGGGCCAGGAGCTCTCCGATGGCCTTTAGGGCACCGACGGCGTTGCGGTTGTTCGCGGCGAAAAGCGCCGTCGGCGCATCCGGGCTCATGAGGACATCCGTTGCCGCCAGGGCGGCTTCGCTGATATCGTTTTGCCCGAGACGCACGTGCCGCGGATCGGCCGCGAGGCCCGCAGCCACGAGCGCCTGTCGAAATCCCTGGAAGCGGCGCATGCCGGTGAAGGTTGATGCATCATTGCCGAGGTATCCGATCCGCGTATGGCCAACGTCCAGCAACGCCTGCGTTCCCCGTAGCGCTCCACCGATATCGTCGACAATGACGGCGTCAACGTCGACGCCAGCGGCCATGCGAGAAGCGAGCACTAACGGTGTTCCGCGGAGGCGATTGGGTTGCAAGTGGTCCGACCGACCGCCGCTAGGAACAAGGATGAGACCCTCTACTTGACGGCCGATGAAGTCAGCAATCAACTGCCGCTCGCGCGCCGAGTCTTCCCCCGTCGTTCCGAGGATGATGCGTCTACCCCGTTGCGAGGCGATGTCCTCGACTCCGAGAGCAAAGTTGCCGTAGTACGGGTTCGCAATGTTCGTGATCGCGACACCAACAAGTCCGCTGGGCTGGCCGGGCCGGATGCTTCGCGCGTTCTCGTTGCGCTGGTACCCGAGCATCTGAACCGCATCGATAACGCGTTGCTGAACTTCGAGGCGAACGCTCTTGCCGCCGTTCAAAGTCCTGGAGACGGTCATCGGGCTCACCCCGGCGAGGAGTGCGACTTCTTTAACGGTCGGCTGTCGGGAGGAATCGTTCTGACCTTGCGTGCCCATCGGTCGCTCCTCGTCCCGCCGTTGCGATGTCCGCTGATAACGATACCGCTTTGTGATTGACAGTACGTGTTGGTATCGATACCATCATCAACATGAACCCCGTCAGAGTGGACTCGCGAATTGGTATTCAGCTGTGGAGCGAACGCGACGACTCGCCTCAACGAGTCGATGAGCTCCTTGCGCGAGCCGCCGAAGTCGGCTTCGGACAAGTTCGTATTTTTCTCATGTGGCCATGGATTCAGGGCGAGTCGGCCGAGCAGTGGGATTTCGCGCTGTGGGATTCGGTTTTCGATGCAGCGGCCCGTCACGGCATCACGATCAAAGCAACCCTGACGGCGAACTCGGGGCCATGGTGGCTCGGCACGCCCTCCGTTCTTCATTCCCACACCGTGACACTCGACTCCTCCTGGCTTGACGCCCAGGAGGCCTACATCAGCGCGTGCGTCGCCCGCTACGCCGGCCACCCCGCCCTGGGGCAATGGATTCTGTGGAACGAGCCGAGCTACGCACTTGATCTGGGGGAGAACGCTCGGTCGCACGCAGCGCGCGAGGCGTGGGTAGCAGTACTTGAAACCGCTTACGACGGCAACGTCTCGGCTCTCAACCTCCGTTGGCGAACGGGTTACACCAGCTTCGAGGAGGTCCCGTTTGCGCAGGCGATCGCGCATCCGGCTCATTCTTCCAGCCACTGGCGCTCGTGGCGGCCCATCCTCGATGACTTCGATCTCCGCGCACAACTGCTTGAGGATGAACTGACCCGGATCGCGACCATCGTCAGGCGCCACGACCCCAGTACCGAACTGTGCGTCAATCCGAACCAGACCCTCAATAACCATGCCGAGTATGGCTACCGCTTGGAGCGCCTCGCCTCCACTGTAGGAGTGCTCGGCGCAAGCTTTCACGCACCCTGGTCCTTCGCAGACTTTGCCGCCGTGGATGATCACACGTCGCTCGTCGTCGCGGGCGTGAGCCTGCTCCAAAACATTCCGGGTCCTCACACGACCGAGGTCACCGAAGTTCAGACCGGCAACACCTTCTATGCTGGCATCAACCCGCTTGGCGTTGGCCGTGCAGAGATCGCGAGCAGCTACCTGGCCCCTCTGCTGGCCGGAGCTGAGTCGGTCACTGGCTGGTGCTTCAATACCCGCCGTCCTGACTTCGAAGCGGGCGAGTGGGGACTGCTCAACGATGACGACTCCTTGAACGAACGGACGGAGGCGATCTCGCATGTTCGCGATGTACTCGGGCTTCTCGATGACCGCGTTGGCAAGTGGGAGAGATCCCCGAATCAGGCCCGCGTGCTGACATCGGAACGATCGCAAGCCGTTCAGCTGGCCGTGGCCCAGAACAGCGACACCCCATGGAGCAAACGTGCAACAGCGGCCATCCACGGATCGGCCCTCGCTGTTGTGGAGCTCAACCGCCTCGGGGTCCGCGCCGGCCTCGCACCGTTAGGTGCCTCACTTCCGTCCTCTGTAGAGCTGGTCGTTGCACTCGATATGATCGCCTGGGAGCAATCAGCCGTGGAGGAGCTCCTGAACGCGGCCCGAAACGGCGCCACAGTGCTCATCGACGGGACGACCGGTGAGTTCGACACCGACATTCTCCTGCACCGCCCGTGGCCGGGTCACTACGCCGAGCAGGTCGGAATTCGAAGCCTCGGACTCAGCAGTTCCGTGGTCGGCGGGGTCGGATTCGGGGTGCGTTCAAATGGCCAGGATCTGGGGACGGTCACCGGAGTACGAGCCGACGTTGCGTTTGATTCGGCCGAGTGGTCTCCAGTTGAGTCGCTCGTGTACGCGAAAGACTCTCTCCCCGTCGTGTGGGAGCGGCCGTGGGGCGCGGGTCGTTTGCTGTATTCGTCGGCGTCGATTGCCACCAGCATGCTTGAGGCCGGTTCTCCGAGGCAGGTTGCCTCGGCCGTGTTCGCGCTCGCCTCCGATCGCATCGAGCGGGATGTCCGCCCCCTCAGTCCAGCGACGACAGTGCTCTCGGTGCACGGCACGATGGGCGTCGCGCACGGCATCTTCGCCCCCGAAGTATCCCGGCGCCGGGGTGAACCGGTCGCGGTGTCGATCGAGCCCGGGACATACATCGATCTCTGGACGGGCGACACCTACACGGTGCCGTTGTCCCGCGTCCTACGGCTGCCTGCCGTGGACGGCATAGTCCTACTGGTGCAAGGCCGACCGACACGTGAGGTCACACCCTCACCGCGATGACGATCGGCTCATCCAGTAGTTCCCGATCCGATTGCCACAGTCGCTTTCGGTTCGGTCAACAGCAAGGCCCACAACACCCTGTATCAAAGGAGATCCAAACATGAACAAAAAGAACGCGGCAAGGCTGGGCGCAGGTGCCCTCGCAGTCGCACTAGCCCTCACGGGTTGCGCTGGAAGCGGGGGAGGCGGCGATGAGGAAGTCACCCTTCACGTTTTCACCTTTGGTTTCGACAAAACCACCGATAAGGTCTTTGATTCTTTCACCGAAGATACCGGCATCAAGGTAGTCGCCGAACGGGTCGCTTCTGACCAATTTCCGAGTGTGCTGCAGTCGCGTGTGTCGGCCAAGACCGATCTCGACCTCATCAACTTGCGCGGCGGCTCCGAGTTCAACAAGTACGCCGAAGCAGGAACGTTCGCAGACATCACGGGTGCTAAGTACCTAGGGAACGTCAGCAAAGGCGCCATCCAAAACGGAATCTTCGACGGTAAGTCCTACGGCTTCTCTATGAGCTCGTACGTCGTCGGGGTCTACTACAACAAGGACCTCTTCGACAAACTCGGAATCAGCGTCCCGAAGAACTGGGACGAGTTCACCGCTGCCGCAACAACCATCCGAGAAAAGGGAAATGGTGTCGCTCCTCTTGTGGCCAGTGCGGGTGACAGCTGGACAAACCAGTACTACTACCACAACGCGATCGCGACATTCGCCAACGAGAACCCGGATTTCATGGAGCAGTTGAAGACCGGCGACGCGACCTGGGCCGATAACCCCATGATGCTGACCCAGTTCGAACGCTTCCAGGATCTCGTCAAGAGTGGCGATTTCATCACAGGCGCGCAGAGCCTCAAGTACACGGACGCGCAAGCAGCGTTCGGTGCAGGTAAGGCGGCAATGTGGGTCATGGGAAGCTGGGGGATCGGCGGACTCACGCCGGCCGGATTCACTCCTGGCGCGTTCGCTCTGCCGATCAATGACGCGAACCAGCCCACAGCCGTGGCTTCCTCGCTGTCGGACAACATTGTCGGTGCAACCAGCTGGAGCAAGCACCCGAAAGAGGCGCAGCAGCTTCTGGAATGGTTGACCACTCCCGCGTTTGCTAACACGTTCCAGGAGCGCCAGGGCATCAAGTCCACCGTTGCTGGGATCGACGCGCCCTATTCCGAATTCCAGGGCGGCTGGGATGCATTGTTCCCGGACTCCGTAGCGTTCCCGCCGAACGTCGGCCCGAGCGTCAACGGAGAAGGACCGGCAGTCATCGGAGAGATCTTGGCTGGAACGCTCACGCCGGCGGCTGCGTTGGACAAGTTCCAGGCGTTGCAGGATTCCGACAACTTGACTGGATACTGACATGACTAGCCCGACCGATACGGCTGTGAATAGCAGCCAGTCTGCCGGGCCGGCGGACCGCACCCTCACTCGAGAGGGTGGGGGTGCGGTCCCGCGCAGATCCCGGTTCGAATGGACCTTTCTTCTGCTCGCGCTGCCCGGCCTGGCGATCTATATGGCCTTTCTCGTCTGGCCGGTCCTCGCATCATTCATCTACTCATTCACCCGATGGGACGGAATCAACGAACCCGTCTTTGCTGGCCTGACGAACTATCAACGGCTGTTCAGCGACCGTCAATACGGGCAGGCCCTGCTCACCACCCTGGCTTTCGCAGCCATCATCCTCGTGGGACAAGTCTCCGCCGGCTTAGGGCTCGCGTTGCTTCTCAATAAAGCCCGTCGCGGAACATCTCTGATGCGGGCGGCCTTCTTTACCCCCGCCCTGCTCAGCACCGCAGTGATCGCCCTCATCTGGGGGTTCGTCTACAACCCGCTAGTAGGCGTTACGCCCCTCATTGCGCAAGGACTAGGAGCGACAACCGGGCCCCTTGCCGACGTACTCGGCAACGCGTCCAGTGCAATCTGGGCCGTGAGCGGAGTGGTGATCTGGCAGTACGCCGGATACATCATGGTCATTTACCTCGCCGGTCTGAAAAATGTGCCGCTGGAAGTGTACGAAGCCGCCGACCTCGACGGAGCTACCGGCTGGCGCCGCTTCCGCTCAATCACGTGGCCTCTCATTGCACCGTCTACCACGGTGGCCGTGACGATCTCGCTGGCGGGCAACCTCAAACTATTCGACCAAGTCTTCCTGCTCACCGGGGGTGGCCCGGCCGGCGCCACCGACACCGCCGCCACACTGATCTATCGCACTGCGTTCAGCAATTCCAACTATGGATACTCCGTCACCCAGTCGGTGATCCTCACGCTGTTGACCGTTGTGATCGTGATCGGTCAACGGGCACTCGCCTCAAGGAGCAACAAATGACCATCACTACGTCTGGGTATCCTCGCCGGAAGGCTGCGAGTTCGGGACTGCGCGCTTTGGTGCTGGCGGTCGCGTTGGTGGCCATCATCGGACCGCTGGCGCTCATGGTCATCACATCGCTGAAGACGCAGGGAGAGATTTTCACCAGCCCGATTGCTCTGCCCGCAGCTCCCAGCCTCGACAACTACGTGAGGGCCTGGGAGCTCGGAGGGATCCCGGCCAAAGCGTTGAACAGTATCCTGGTGACGGTCGGCAGTGTCGGGATTGCGACGATCGCTGGAGCATGCGCAGGGTATGTCGCCGCGAGAATCAGGCCCCGATGGGTCGGCGGGGCGGTGACCGCTATCTTCGCGTTCGGACTGTTTCTGCCCGCGCAGAGTGCCCTGGTTACCCTCTTCGTCCAGATGCAGCAACTGGGACTCACCGGCACCCTTTGGCCCATCATCCTGGTGGACACTGCCACGCAACTGCCTTTGACCGTCGTCATTTTTGCTGCATTCTTCGCCTCGTTGCCGGAGGAGATTGAGGAAGCCGCGTTTGTGGATGGGCTCGGGCGGTTTGGAGTGCTCTCGAGGATTGTCATCCCAATTGCCAAACCGGCGATCGCCACAAGCATCATCCTCGGAGTTGTCGCCGTCTGGAATGAGTTCTTCGTAGCACTGATATTTGCTACCGATCCGTCGCTGCAAACTCTTCCGATTGGCTTGGCCGCATTCCGCGGCAATTTCGCCACAGACTGGGGAGCATCGCTTGCGTACAGCACCATGGTCGCCGTGCCAGTGCTGATCCTCTACGTGGTTCTGCAGCGATACATCATGGACGGCGTCGCGTCGGGAGCCGTGCGCGGCTAACCGTCCCCACACAAAAACAATCAGCTCACAACGAACGTAGGAAAAGGAAGAATCATGGCTGGCTGGGCAAACTCAAGAGAGCTCCTGAATGAGGAACTTCGGCAAAGTGTCGAAGAGGGCAAAGATCCTGCGGCCGTCGCCGAAGTAGCGGACAAACTCGCCGACACCATCACCGCTGCCGAAGCACAGGACCTTCATGAGCGACTCGTCCGCCTCCCGCTACGACGCGATTTTCCTTTCACTGAACCAAACTCCCTTGACGGGATTCGTGCGTTGAGGGAGCGCCCGCAGCACCAACCTGACGATCGGCCCACCGATCTGAAGGACGCCATGCACGGGGCCTGGCTCGGACGAGCAATCGGATGCGCGCTCGGGAAACCGGTCGAAGCCTTCATGCTGCCACATTCCGACCCATCCTGGATCAGGCAGCGAAACTACTTGACGGCCATCTCCGCCGAGGAGTGGCCCATCCGCGGGTACATCCCCGAACACTCCCCAGCCGCGGAACAAACTGGTGAAATTTGGTGCCCTGCGTCCACCCGCGAGCACATCGCGTATATGGAATCCGACGACGACATCCGGTACACCGTACTGGGGCAACTGATCCTTGGTCGCTACGGCATCGATTTCACCTCCGCCGACGTCGCACGAACGTGGCTGGACCGCCTTCCATACAACTGGGTCTGCACCGCCGAAACGCAGGCCTACCGAAACCTTGTAGGCCATTACGACGCTGTCCGATACCAAGACCCCGCCTTCGAGCCCGAAGACGACTCTGTCATCGACTGGGAGTCAGTGGCTACCACGATGAATCCCTACCGGGAGTGGATAGGCGCACAAATCCGGGTCGACGCCTACGGGTACGCAGCACCAGGCAGGCCGGAACTTGCCGCTGAGCTCGCGTTCCGTGATGCGCGCATCAGCCACGTCAAAAACGGCGTATACGGGGCAATGCTCTGTGCCGCCATGATCGCTGAGGCCTTCATCACCCGAGACGTACACAGAATTGTCGAGGCGGGCTTGGGGGAGATACCCGCAACTTCGCGCCTGTTTGCGGCGGTACGAGAGACGATAGACATCTGTGCTGCCCACGGCAATTCTTTCGACGATTTCGAACAGATTATTGCGGAGCTCTATGAAGCGTTCGGCTCCTACCACGCCACCCACACCATTAACAACGCGTGCGTCGTCGTTGCAGCCCTGCTGGTCAGCGGCGGAGACTTCCATACCGCGACTACGTTTGCGGTGATGGCGGGGTGGGATACCGATTGTAATGGCGCTACGGTCGGTTCGATCGTCGGTGCGTTGAACGGAGCGTCTTCGATCCCTGCCGCCTGGGCCGATCCTCTGAATGACACTTTGAAATCGCAAGTGGCGGGCTACCATCCCATCGCGATCTCAGAATGTGCGTCGCGGTCTGTGGACATCGCGAACAGCGGCGGGCCACACCCCACTTGGAAGCAGTGGGTGCAATAACCCAGCTCGGTATGTCGACAAGGCCGACATCGGGAGCCCACGTCGACTGTCGGGCCTGATGCAGGAGCTGGCGACACCTGCATCAGACCCGAATTACGCATCGGGGCGATCGACTTGTACACGAATCAGCCCTATCAACTCGGTGAGCAAGATATTCGGCACATAGAGGTCCTCACAACCGTCGTGAGCCGGATGGTCCTCTCTCGAGCTCTCAGACTGTCCGAGAGTGACCTTGTGGGTGAGGCGGACACGGCCACCCGGAGAGCGTTCTCTCGCCGGGAGATTCATCAAGCCACGGGCATGGTCCTGGCGCAGCTGGGCATTCCCGCCGCGGATGCCTTCACGAAAAGCAGATCGAAGGGTCCCATGATTGACAGCACTCGCGAAGATCGCTTGATCGACACCTTCGCGACCCTCGCTGACACTCTCGTAGCCGATTGCGACGTGGTCGATCGTCTACAGACGCTGGTCGAGAGTTGCGCGGATCTCTTCGACATTGCAGCGGTGGGCATCCTCTTGGCGGATGACGACGGCGAGTTGGAGGTGCTCGCCTCGACAAGCGAGGCGAGCAGGCTTGTCGAGATCATGCAATTGAGTGCCCGTGCGGGACCCTGTGTGGAATCCTTCACGACCGGCGCGGTCGTATCGCGGCGCACTCAACCTGCTGTCCAACCTTCCCGGCGCACTACCGCCCCAGGACGTTCGAGCCGCGCAGGCCCTGGCCGACGTGGCGACGATTGGAATCCTTCAGGAACGCACTCTCCGAGAAAGCATGTCCGTCCGCGAACAGCTCACCAACGCACTGACGTCCCGGGTAGTGATCGAACAGGCCAAAGGCGTGCTCGCGCACTCTCGCGGCATCTCCATGGAGGAAGCGTTCACGCTGCTCAGGACGTACGCCCGAACCAACCGCTTGCTGCTCTCGCGAGTGGCCCAAGGCCTCGTTGAGCAAACCCTGGTGATCTGAGGCCTCCGGCTCGAAGATTGCCGGCCGGCGCACAGTTCGTGCACGTCAAGATATGGACTCGTACTCGTGATCTGCATTATCGAGGACAAGCGGGCCCGAGACCGTTTGACGTAACGAGGCCGCCGAAGCACCGAGAAACGCACCGTCGAAGGACACCTAGTCGAAGGCCAAGTCACCACGAACTGAAAGCAAGCCCTCGATCAACTCACCATGGTCTACCCAGACCGAATCAACCCGCACCTCTAACCAATTCCCGACACGTATACATACGACTTGCCAGGCTCCGACTTCGGGCAAGAAGACCGCCCAGGCAGAGGAACCAACATCGACCGATCGGCTCGGACGGAATCTGCTGCATCATGGTCGCGCGGAACGGCATCGTCCAAGTCCGCCAAACCCGATTCCACATCAGCCGCGCCCTCGCCGGCCAGACCCTCTAACTCGTCGAGACCACCGACCACCTCCTCGTCTTCGACGACGAAGGCACCGAGATCCTGGAATTCAGCTGGCCCGAGCCCGGCACCGCCTACGTCAGCTCCGGCAGACCGCGCGGACGGCGACCGAAAACCATCAAACTGTCACCGATGTCCTGATACAGGAAGTGTTACCGATGTCCTGATAGAGAATTGTCACCCCTGTCCCGATGCATCACACATCACAGCGGCATTGCTACCGTGCCCACATTTTGCCCACACTTGCCAGAAATCACTGTGATTCTTCAAGTTCCCGAGTGACCGAAAAACGTTGAAATTACGCGGAAGTTGGCCTTGTGTGAGGCCATGGCTGGGGCGGATCTAGGGTTCGAGTCCCAGTGGGGGCACAGGAATGCCTGATCACATCTGGTGTCAGGCGACGAGTGACACGAGATCGCCGGTACCAACGGCGCGCGATTCCGCCTGACGCCGAAGCGCAACGGCCCGATTCACTCGGCCGTGGACCTCTGTATGCCGCGCGCGGACCGCACTGACCGGTAGTGCCGCGCCGCACGGGCGCGGTTGCCGCAGGCGACAGAGCACCATTCCCGGCGGGGGTGTGTTTTCGCGAAGTACAGCACGCACCCTGGCGCGTGACAAGCCCGCAGCCGGGCACCGTTCTCGCCCAACTGGTGTTGGGCGTCGCCGGCGATTTCGGCCAGGCAGGCGTCCACCGGAGAGGCCGGAGAATCGGCGGAGAGTTCCAGGACTGCGCCATCGAGGCGTAATCGTGGAATCGGACGCTTGCCGGCGGCGGCGTTCACGATACGAACCGCCTCCTCCACGCCGGCAATGGCCGACGCGGCGGCGGGACGCTGATCGCCCGTGATGTGGGCCGCCAGTCGGCGCACCGCGTCGCGCAGGTCCCGTGCGCTCAGGAACTCCGCTACCGTTGCGGCGACCCCCGAACGGTCGACGCCGACGGCGTCCAGCCACGCGTCCAGGTCCGATGGCGCCGCGAAGTCGTCATGCAGGCCGTCCGTGTCTGCCCAGATCGTCGCCATCAGCCGCACGGGGACCGGCTCGTCGGCGAGCACCCACTCGTGCTCCGGTCGTTCATTCTCCATGGACACAATCTATCACGGAAGAAAAGAGTTGCATCCGTTAGAACATTCATGGTAGAACTTCTAACGGAAGAAGTTCAATTCATGCATTAGAACCTAAGAGAGAACAATCATGATCGCCACCACTGCCGCTACCATCGCTCCCGTCCAGCCCGAGACGGCCACAGGCCTCGCCAAGGACCTGCTCGACCAGGTGCAGAAGGGACTGGGTCTCGTTCCCAACATGACGAAGGTCATGGCCAACAGCCCCGCGCTGCTGAAGGGATACCTCGCTTTGTCCGCTGCAGTCGGATCCGGCAGCCTCCCCGCGGCGGTGCGCGAGCGCCTGGCGATCTCCACCGCGCAGTTGAACGGTTGCGAGTACTGCCTCTCCGCCCACACCTACATCGGCGGCAACATCGCCAAGGTGGATGCCGCCGAGCTCGACGCCGCGCGTCGCGCCGAGTCGAGTGACCCGCATGTCGCCGCACTGCTGAAGCTCTCCAACACCATCGCCGAGAATGCCGGCGCCGTCGAAGACCAGGCGATCGCCGCTGCACGGGCCGCGGGGGTCACCGACCAGGAGATCGGTGAGCTGGTCGCCAACCTCGCGCTGAACATCCTCACCAACTATTTCAACGTCCTCGCCGATGTGGAAAACGACTGGCCCGTCGTCGGGCTGTAAGCCGCGACGCGACCCTCACGGAGATGATGCCGATGGCTGGCCCTGAGCAGCTCGCCGACGTGGGCTTCCACGCCGGCGAGCGGGCAGTGCAGCGCAAGGCCGGGGTGGAGAAGGACGCGGCCCGTCTGTCCCGGATGCTCGAGCCCGTCACGCTGACCGGCGGCATCGCCGGATTCCTCAGCGACCGGACGTTCGTCGTCATCTCCGGGAGGGACGCCGCGGGGCGTCTCTGGACGTCCCCGCTGGTCGGCCCTCCCGGGTTCCTGGAGGTGCTGTCCGACACCATCCTCGCGGTCCATGCCGTGATCCCCGCAGGAGATCCGCTCCACGGGCTGCCCGTAGGCCAGAAGATCGGGATGACAGCGGTCGAATTCGCCACCCGGCGCCGGGTGCGCCTCAACGGCATCCTCACCGTGAGTGACGGTGACCTTCTCCTCGTCGAGGTCGAGCAGGCCTTTGGCAACTGCCCGCAGTACATCCAGCAATGCATTCTCGCGCCCGTCGACCTCGACCGGGGCGGCCTTGATCAGGTCCGGTACGGCAGCACGCTCGAGCCGCAAGACATCGCGCTGGTCCAGGCTGCCGACACGTTCTTCCTCGGCACCGCGCACCCCGGACGGGGAACGGATGCATCCCACCGCGGCGGCCCGGCCGGGGTCGTCCGCGCAGACGGACACGGACTGTGGTGGCCCGATTACACGGGCAACAATCTCTTCAACAGCCTCGGCAACCTCGCCGTGAACTCCGAAGCAGCACTGTTGTTCTTCGACTTCACCACGGGGCAGACGCTCCACCTGTCCGGCACGACCGAGATCGAATGGGGCGAACCCGGCCGCCCTGGAGACGACGGACACACCGGCCGAATCGCACGATTCACCCTGCAACGCCTCGTGGCCGGGCCGCTGCTCCCGGCACGGGAGACCGCTCAACCCCCCTCCGCGCAACCCCGCGCTGACCGATTGACGAGGAGAGTCCGATGACCGAAACCCGCCCCCCGTTCCCACCATTCGATCTGGCCTCGGCCCTGCAGAAGGTGCAGGCAGCCGAGGACGGCTGGAACAGCCGCGACCCCGAGAGGGTCGCCCTCGCCTATACGCCGGACTCAATCTGGCGCAACCGCGACGTGCACGTCGTCGGTCGGCCGGCCATCATCGAGTTCCTCACCGCGAAATGGCAACGCGAGCACGACTACGCACTCCGCAAGGGGCTGTGGGGCTTCCGCGAAAACCGGATCGCCGTCCGGTTCCAGTACGAATGGCACGACGATCACGGCAAGTGGTGGCGCAGCTACGGCAACGAACTCTGGGAGTTCGAGTCCAGCGGGCCCATGAGCCGTCGCGAGGCATCCATCAACGACCACGAGATCACCGCGGCCGAACGACGCATTTTCGGGTCCCGTCCACAGTCCGAACTCGGCGTCGACTTTCCGGTGTGGTGATGGCCCTGGTCACCGGCGGTGGCCGCTACGCGTCCGTGCTGTTCCGCTGCTCCTGATCGAGCATCGTGGTCCACCAGCGGGCCAGTGCGTCGCGCTCCGGCTGCGTTCTGATCGTGCCGGAGTCAACCATGTCGCGGGTGATCGGGAGGTCGATGCAGGCCCGGTCGAGAATCTGTGCATCGACGTAGCCGAGGACCGACTCCAAAGTGGCAATGGCACCGTGGCCGCGCCCGGGGGCAGCCGCGTTGATCCACGCAACGGGCTTCCCGGAGACCACCTCGCTGCCGACGGTCCAGTCCAGGAGGTTCTTGAAGCTGCCGGGCAAGGTGCCGGCGTATTCGGGCGTGCTGAATACGACCGCATCCGCAGCAATGATCTGTTCCCGCAGCTCCGCTACCGTGGCGGGAACGGGGTCGCGGTCGTCATCAGGGTTGAAGGCGGGTAGTGCCGACAGACCCTGATAGACGATCGCCGCAGAGCCGGCGGGAGCCAGTTCGCGCACGGTAGCCAACGCGGCGTTGTTGGTCGATGATTGCCGTGTACTGCCTGAAACGAGCAGGAGTCTCATGATGATGCGTCCCGTTTTGACAAGAGGTGGAGGAACCAGGTCGAGCCAATCGTACAGAGTCCCCCGCGACGGGCGACCCTCTCCGTGAACCACCGACAGAAGGAACATGATCACAATGAACGCGAACCAACACCAGTCCAACGGCTCGACCCGTCTGGCCTACATCCTCGGTGTGCCCCTGGCCGAGGACGTGGTGCGCCAATGGCCGCAGATGGGCGAGATCGTGCGTACCCGCGAGCTCATCGGGAGTGTCGAGGGCAACTTTCCCGAGCTCACGCTCGAAGTCGGGAGACGCCTGCGCCTCCCCGATGTCGTGGTGGTCGAATGGACGTGCAACTACGGCGACGGACGACTCTTCCGTAACGTGACAATCGGCGAGCTCGAGGACGGCACGGCCGTGCGGGTCACCGACTACTGGGGCGAGCCGACCGACACCCCACAGTGGCGCACGTCACTGACCGACCGGCTCGACATGCCCGGTGACGGCATTTGGAAGGACAACGCCCACCTCAGCCACCATTAGCACGAACAACCGGGCGGCGTCAGCCTGCTGTGTCCTTGCCAGGGAGGGCGAGGTCGACGAAGGCGCGCACCGCCGCCGAGACCCGCCTGCTGCGGGACGCCGCCAGGTAGACGGTGAACTCCGGCACGTTCGCGACCGGGAGCCGCCGCACGCCGTGGGCGTCGCGCGCGGCGAACTGCGGCAGCAGGGCGACGCCGAGGCCGTTGGCGACATACTCGGCGGCGGTGCCGATGTCCGAAACCTCGATCATCACCCTCCGTTCGACGCCGGCCACGGTGAATGCGTCGTCGACGATCCCGCGGCTGGCATAGCCGGGCGGGAGGTCGATGAACTCCTCCTGGGCGAGACCGTCGAGTTCGACCGGGCCGGCGGAGACGAACCGGTGGCTATCCGGCACGACCAGCACCATCGGCGACGACGCGATCGGCCGGGAGATCAGCGCCCCCGGCACCGGTCCGCTCAGGGCGAGGAAGGCCAGGTCGAGCTCGCCGGAGGCCAGGTCGTCGACCAGCCCGGCCGACCCGCGCCGGGCGGCACGCAGGCGCACGCCGACACCCGGATGCCCGGTGCGGAACAGGCCGAGCAGCCCGGGGACGTCGACCAGGGTGACCGAGGTCATCAGCCCGATCACGATCGACCCCGTGATGGCGTGCGTGGTCTGCTGGGCGGCGTCGCGCACCTCGTTCACGGCGTCGAGCGCCTCCCGCACCTTGGGCAGGAGCAGGTCGCCCGTGGAGGTGAGCCGGATCTGCCGGCGGCTGCGGTCGAAGAGCTCGACGCCGAGTTCGCTCTCGAGCGACCTCACCCCGGCCGACACGGCGGACTGGGCGATGGTGAGCCGGTCGGCGGCGCGAGTGAAGTTCAGTTCGGCGGCGACGGCGCTGAAGAATTCGAGCTGGCGGAGGTCCATCCGTCAATCATCTCATTCCCAGATTGGTGGCATCCGTCATCGGCGTTGTTTCGTATCGGTCGGCGAGGGACGATTGATGCAGGCACCGGACTCTCGGTGCCGGGAGGCAGGCATCATGACGAACCCATCCGTACGCAACGACGAGGCGACGGATGCCGCGCACGCGCCGGCAGACCCGGTCACGTCCTACGGCGCCGGCACCGCTGCCCTGGCGCGCCGCTCCGCCGACCGGGTCGTCGAGTGCCTCACCGCCTACGGGGTCAAGTGGGTGTTCGGGGTTCCCGGCGCCAAGATCGACCCGGTCTACGACTCACTCGTCGACGACGGCCCGGAGCTGATCGTCTGCCGGCACGAACAGAACGCCGCGTTCATGGCCGCGGCGGTCGGCCGCCTGAGCGGCCACCCCGGCGTCGTGCTCGTCACGAGCGGCCCGGGCACCTCCAACCTGGCGACCGGCCTGCTCACCGCGACGACCGAGGGGGACCCGATGGTCGCCCTCTGCGGTGCCGTCTCCCGCGCCGACCGCCTCAAGCGCACCCACCAGTCGATGGACGCCGTCGGCATGCTCTCCGCCGTGACGAAATCCGCCGGTGAGGTCAGCGTCGCGGACAACGTGCCGGAGGCCATCGCCAATGCCTTCCGGCAGGCGACCCAGGAGCCCAAGGGCGCCGCCGCGGTCGTGCTGCCCTACGACGTGCTCGTCGACTCGACCATGGTGACGATGAAGAACCCGCACTGGGTGCCGCAACTGGGCGCCGCCCCGGCCGAGAGCGTGCAGCGCGCCGCGGCACTGCTGCAGAACGCGACCTTCCCGGTCATCCTCGCCGGCGCGCGCTCGGGCTCCGACCGCGCCACCGCGGCCGTGCGCCGGCTGCTCGGCGTGGCCGGCCTGCCCGTGGTCGAGACCTTCCAGGCCGCGGGGGTCATCTCGCACGAGCTCGAAGAGCACTACCTGGGCCGGGTGGGCCTGTTCCGCAACCAGCCGGGGGACATCCTGCTGCACAAGGCCGATGTGATCCTGGCCGTCGGCTACGACTTCGTCGAGTACGAACCGTCGAAGTGGAACAAGGACCACCAGCGCGTGATCATCCACCTCGACGAGCTCGCGGCCGACCTCGACGACTACTACCGCCCGACCGTCGAGCTCCGCGGGGATGTCGCCGAGACCCTCGACGCGCTCGCTCGCCAGATCGACGGGCTCAGCCTGCCCGCGGCGGCGGCCGCCGTGGTCGCCGAGCAGCGCTCTCGCCTCGCGCAGGCCGACCAGGCGACCGGCCACGACGAAACCGAGGGCGTGCACCCGGCCGACCTCACCCTGATGATGCGGGAGCTGCTGCCCGACAACACCACGGTGCTCTGCGACGTCGGCTCGCACTACATCTACATGGCCAGGCACTTCCGCACCTACCACCCGCGCACCCTGCTGTTCTCGAACGGGCAGCAGACCCTCGGAGTCGCCCTGCCCTGGGCGATCGCGGCCACCCTCGTGCGGCCGGGCACCCCGGTGGTGTCCGTGTCGGGCGACGGCGGCTTCCTCTACTCCGCGATGGAACTCGAGACGGCCGTGCGGCTCGGGTCGACCTTCACGCACGTGATCTTCAACGATGGAAGCTACGACATGGTGGCGTTCCAGCAGCAGGGCAAGTACGGTCGCACCTCCGGGGTCCAGCTGGGCGACTACGACGTGGTCGGCTACGCCGAATCGTTCGGCGCGCACGGCTACCAGGTGACCCACCTCGCCGACTTCGCCGCCGTGCTGGCCACGGCCATGGCCGAGCCGGGCCCGAGCATCATCGACGTGCGGGTCGACTACCGCAACAATAGAGACGAACTGATGGCCGACCTGGAAAGCGATGTGCTGCAATGAGTGAGATGACCGTGTCCCGGCACGAGATTTTCCAGACGAGCCTGATGAGCGCCCTGCTCGACGGCGTGTACGAGGGTGAGATGACCGTGCGCGACCTGCTCGGCCATGGCAGCTTCGGCATCGGCACCTTCAACGGCCTCGACGGCGAAATGCTCATCGTCGACGGCAGCTGCTACCAGTTGCGCGCCGACGGCGGCGTGTCGAAGGCCGACCTCGGCGCCCACACCCCGTACGCGGTCGTCACCAACTTCGTGCCGCACATCGAGAGCGAGCTGCCGCCCGGCGTGCTGCGCGCCGAGGCCTCCGACGTGATCGACCGGATGACGGCATCCGAGAACTACATGTACGCGCTGCGCATCGACGGCGACTTCGAGTGGATCCGGATGCGCACCGTCGTCAAGCAGCAGAAACCCTACCGGCCGATGGTCGAGGCGACCGACGAGGACGCCATCGTCGAGCTGCATGACGTCACCGGCGTCGTCGTCGGCTTCCGCACCCCGCTCTACGAGCAGGGCATCGGCGTGCCCGGCTGTCACGCGCACTTCATCACCGACGATCGCACGGCGGGCGGGCATGTGCTCGACTTCAAGCTGCGCTCCGGGCGCGCCGCGCTGTGCCTCGGCACCGACCTGCGGCTGCAGCTGCCGCTGACGGATGCCTTCCGCGACGCCAATCTCGCACCGGAAGACCTCGCCAGGCAGCTGCTCAAGACCGAGTCGCACGCCTAGCGGCCGAACCGCGGCGCTCAGCCGGGCTGCGCTCAGCCGGGTGGCCGGAGCGGCGCGAGCGGGAGCGTGGCGAGCACCGCCCGGCCGGCCGGCCGGGACCGGGGCGCCATGTCGACCAGGGCGATCTGGGTCAGTTCGAATTCGTCACCCTGGTGCACCCGCCCGGCGCGCTTGACCGTGACGTGGGCCCGGAAGCCCGGCCCGGTGAAGGCCGGTTCGTCCGGCGCCGCGGCGAGCGGACGAACGGCGTCGACCAGGGTGCGGTGCAGCCCGGCCAGGGCCGGGTTCGGGGCGATCAGGGTCACCGGGATGTTCTCCCGCCGCCCGAACAAGTCGTCCTCGGCGGCGGTGACCGAGAGCACGGTCTGGCCGGCGGTGGCGGCGGCGATCGCGTCCGCGATCTCGGCGGCCGGGGCATCCGTGTGGAACGGCGGCAACACGGTGATGTGCGGCGGCCAATCCGGCACGAGAAAGCTGTCGCCGGTGCGGAGTGGGACGAGCGGGAGAACGACGACGAGGCGGGTCATCCGCCGAGTCTAGGCCGCACGCGAACCAGCGAACGGCCGGGCGGGCGACGGCCGGTGTCCGCCGCTGCCGGACGTCAGCTGGCCCCGAGGGGCCCGGTTAGCAGGTCAGAGCCAAGCAGTTCAGAGCCGAGCAGCTCTGAGCCGAGCAGATCCGCGGCGCTCGAATCCGCGCCGATCCGCTCGAATCGGGTGTGGCCGGCGAGCATCGGCCCGGCGGCCGGTCCGCAGGCGAACAGCAGATCGGCGGCCGCGAGGTGCGGCACGAAGTCGCCGGTCGGCTGCGGATAGACCGGCTCGGTGAAGACCTGTTCGAAGACCGGAATCCCCGTCCGTTCGAAGCCCGACCAATCGATGTGATGGGTGGTGGACGTGCTCGTGAGGTGGGCGTCGCCGCCGGCACCCTGCACCAGGTCGAGGAGCCGTTGCTCGCGATCCCCGGAGTGCGGGAGGTCCCGGGCCCGCACGATCCGCACGTCGGCGGCCAGGTAGCGGCAGAGGGTCTCGATGAGGTCCAGATTGAGGTCCACGAGCATCGTGTGGCGTCGCGCGTAGATGTTCTCGATGAGCGGGAAGACCTCGCCGAAGAACGGCGTGTCCCCGTAGTGCGTGCGCAGGAAACGCAGGTGATCGGAGCGCCAGTCAAGGCTCTCCGCGATGCGGGCGTCCTTTAGAACCTGACGGTCACCGGTGCTCTGCACCGGAACGCTGAGCCATTCCGGCTTTCCCGCGCGGGTGCGGAACAGCTGGCGGGCATGGAATTCCTTCCGGGTGAACTGCACGCTGTCGTAGGCGACGAAGACATCGCTGGCCAGGACCTTGGCCAACAGCTTCGACCAGGGCATGAAATTCGGTTGGTGCACCGAGACGGTAGGCATCAGAAAACCGCCCTCAGAGTCATGAATCCTTCGGCGCTGTCCGTAGTGATCTCCCGGCCGCGCAGCCGAGTTTGCAGCTCCAGGCCCTCCGGGCTGCCGTGGAACAGCGGGTCGCGCATCTGGGACGCGTGCGTGCGCAGGGCGTCCAGCTTCTGGGGAAGATAGTCCGTGATATCGACGAAGAAGTCGGGGTGGAATCGTTCATGGTCGGGGGCCCAGAACAGGCTCGTGTTGTCATAGGCAAGCACGAGCGGAACGAAATGGCGCGAGCACCGGGGGCCGGGCCGGGTTGCGGTCATGCAGGCCCGGTGCAGCGCCTCGTGGTCCTGGTTGTAGCTCGTCGCCGGGATCAGCAGCATCGTCGGCTTGATCGTCTCGATGGCGAGCCGGGCGTCGCGCTCGATCAGCCGCACCAGCTCCTTGCGTGGGACCGTGTCGAGGGCCATGTGGATGTCGTCGTCGGTGAACATCACCTCCCAGTCGTCGACCTGGAGCAGTTCCATGGCCGCGCGGCATTCCTGCAGTCGGGTGTCCGCGCTGACCGTGAGCATGCCGGAGTCGTCGTCGTTGTCGTCGGAACCGTAGTGGTCCATCGTGCCGATCGAGCCGAACAGCACGTAGGCCTCGCCTCCCAGCGCCTTGACCTTCGCGATCGTGCCCGCGCAGCCGTAGGCCTCATCGTCGGGATGCGGAGAGATCACCAGCACCCGCTGCCGCGCCAGGAAGTCCTCGCCCGGCGTGTTTCCCATTTCGTCCCCCTAGACAATTCCGGACGACGCCGTCCGGTTCGCGGTACCACTGCAGGATCCCGTTTGTCTGGATGCTAGCGGATTTCTCGCCGGTGCACACGGTGCAGCTTCCGCGCGGCGGTGGAGCCTAGCCCAGGTGGTCGAGGTAGCGCAGGATGATGCCCTCGCGCAGCGCCCAGGGTGACACTTCGAGCTCGGTCACGTCGAAGGCCGCCATCGCCGCGCTGAGCACGATCCCGCCGGCGACGATCTGGAACGTGCGGTCCGCGGTGATCCCGGGCAGGGCCGGGCGCGCCTCGGCCGGGATCCGGGCCAGGCGCGGCACCCAGTCCGCGAGCTGGGAACGGCCGAGCAGCATCCGTTCGCCGGAGCCGAAGCCCTCGGAGGTGGAACCGGCCAGCCTGGCCAGGGACCGGATCGCCTTCGAGGAGCCGACCACGTGGTGCGGCGCGGGGAGCCCGGCGAAGGCGTCGACGGCATCCGCGAGCACGGCGGCCGCGTGCTTCCGGAGCGCGCTGACCTGCTCGGGCAGCGGAGGGTCGTTGTGCAGGAAGCCGATCGTGGAGCGCCCGGCGCCGAGCGGGAGCGACACCGCGACGGTCGGGATCTCGTTGCCGCCGGCGGCGATCTCGAGCGAGCCGCCGCCGATGTCGAAGAGCAGGATGTCCCTGGCCGACCAGCCGTACCAGCGGCGCACGGCGAGGAAGGTGAGCCGGGCCTCGTCCTGGCCGGAGAGCACCTGCAGGGCGACGCCGGTCTCGCGTTCGACCCTGGCCAGCAGTTCGGCGCCGTTCGTCGCGTCGCGGAGCGCCGAGGTGGCGAAGGGGAGCAGGTCGTCGACGTGGTGGCGCCGGGCGATGCCCGCGGCGTTGCCCACGGCCTCGAGCACGGCCGTGCAGCCTTCCTCGGTGATCTCGCCCGCCGGGGTGAGGTAGCGCATCAGCCGGAGCACGGCCTTGTCGGAGGCCATCGGCACCGGTTGCGCGCCCGCGTGCGCGTCGACGACCAGCAGGTGGACGGTATTCGAACCGACGTCAAGAACTCCGAGGCGCACGCTCCGACGATAGCGCCTCGCGGGCGTGGGCCCGCACCTGTCGTCCGAGCGCGACGAAGAGGATTCCCAGCGCGGTCGTGATCAGGATGTGGCCCAGCCCCGAGATACCGGCGATCGCCGGCGACGAGGTCCCGCCGGTGACGGTGATGACGCCGTTGGCGATCATGGTCGACACGGTCACGGCGAGGCCGGCGCTGTACACCCAGAAGAAAGGGGTGAGCAGGCCGGTCGAGGACAGGTCGAACAGCTTCTCGAGGGCCAGCACCAGGAGGAAGAAAAGCATCCCGAGCGCGAGCAGGTGGGTGTGCACGAGCGAGAGCTGGCTGTCGCCCGTGAAGTCGTTCGCCTTGGTGAATTCCCGGTAGAAGAACCCGGAGGCCAGTCCCGCCACCAGGCAGGTGAGGGCGGCGTAGTACAGCTTGGTCATGTCGATCCTTCGTCGGTGCGGTGCGGTGCGGTGCGGTGCGGGCCCGTTTTCAGGCTACGCGGTGACGGTGTGCCGGCTCGCCCGCAGGGTGCCGTCGACCATGGTGTGCACGGAACTCATCAGCGGCAGCAGGCGCTGGTCGTGGGTGACCAGCACGGTGGCGGTGTCGTGCTCCCTCGTCAGCCGCAAGATCAGGTCGAGGATGCTCGCGCCCCGCTCCTGGTCGAGCGCGCTCGTGGGTTCGTCGATGACCAGCGCGGTCGGCTCGTTCATCAGCGCCCGGGCGATGTTCACCCGCTGGCGCTGCCCGCCGGAGAGCTGGGCCGGCCGTTTGCCGGCCTGGTCGGCCAGGCCGACCGCATCCAGCAGCTCCAGGGCACGGATGCCCGCGGCCCGCCGCCCGCGCCGCCCGCTCGCCCGGCCGCCGAGTTCGCCCATCACCACGAGCTGGTCGGCGGCCGTGAGCGCCGGCAGCAGGTTGGACTGCTGGAAGATGATCCCCAGGCGGTCCCGGCGCAGCTCCGCCCGCTCGGACATCGACAGCGCGGTCGCGTCGACCCCGCCGATCCGCACGGTTCCGCTATCGGGGGTGATCAGCGTCGACGCGACGGCGAGCAGGCTCGATTTGCCGGAGCCGGACGGCCCGGTCACGCCGGCCACGGTGCCCTGCCGCACAGTGAAGGTGACGTGGTCGACCGCGGTGATGCGGTTCTCGCCGTCGGGGAAGGTGAGGGTGACATTGTCGAGCTGGATCATCGGTTGCTCCCGAGGGCGGTGAGGGGGTCGGTGGTGGTAACGGAGCGGAGGGCGAACGCGGCGCCGGCGAGTCCGAGGACGATCATGGCGGCGGCGGGCACCACGGTGGTCAGCGGGCTGAGCACGAACGGCAGCACGGTGCCGGCGGCGGCCCCGAGGAGGGCGGTCAGGATGATGCCGACCCCGACGCCCGCGACGAGCACGAGCACCGCCTGGCCGAGCGCGTCGCGGACGAGCATCGGGTTGGAGGCGCCGAGCGCCTTGAGGATGGCCACATCCGGTTGGCGCTGGATGCTCCACACGGTGAAGAAGGCGCCGACGACGAGGGCGGAGATTCCGAACAGCATCGCCACCATCAGCAGCAGGGACCCGATCTCGGACCGGAATGCGCCGAGCGCGGTGAGCGAGGCGAGCACCCCGGCGGAGGAGGTGCCCGTGGCGGCATCCGCGGCCGGGTAGTCGACGCCCGGGCCGGTCACCGCGAGAACGGTGGCGTAGGCGTCCGCCCGGCCGGTCGCGGCACCGATCGCCTGCCAGTCCGCCAGCTGCAGCCACACCACGGGAGTGTGCGAGTACCAGGTGTCGGCGGTGACCGTGTCGACGAGGTAGCGAGAACCGGCCAGCTCGACCGGGTCGCCGGCGCGCAGGGAGAGGTCCTCCGCGACGGTCTGCGGGAGGCTCAGGTGGCCGGCCCGGGTCGGGACGTCGCCGGACAGGTCCGAGCCGGATCCGGCTCCGAACACGGCGACGGCCGCCGTTCCTCCTCCGGAGGACAGCCGCAGCTGGCTGATCCCGAGCGGGCTCACCTGTTCGACCCCCTGGCGCTCGCTCCACGCCTCGGCGTCGGCGGCCGTGACCTCGGAGTCCGAGTAACTGACCGCTGCGTCCCCCTCCGGCGCGGAGAAGACGATCCGGTCGGCGCTGAGGCCGGTGACCGCCGAGATGTTCTGGTCGGCCAGGCCGGCGGTCAGGCCGGACAGGAAGCCCACCAGCAGGGTGATCAGGGTGACGACGGTGCCGATCAGCACGAACCGTCCCCTGGCAAATCTGAGGTCACGCCAGGCTACGAACACGAAAAGGGCTCCTTCGTCGGGATGAGCGTCCGGACTGCCGGACAGGTCAACTCTCGCCCGGGCGGCGCTCGCCGTCATCGTGCGGGTTGACCGTCTTCTCCGGCCCGAAGGAGGAAGATCCTTTCCACCTTTCGACGGATGCCGGCCGGGCCGGCTCGGCGTAGCCTGAGGGAGTGATCTCAGCGTGACCGGGCCCCAGGGCTCCGCCCTCAACCCCGTCTTCCTCGGCCTGCGGATCGGGCTGCACTCGCTCGTCCTCGGACTGGTCGTGCTCGTAATCGCGACGTCCGGCGCCGCCGGCTTTCCCGGGGCGATGGTGCTCACCATCGTCGCCGTCGTCTTCCTCGGCAGCTACGCCTTCGGGGCGCTGCTCGGCCGCAGCCTGGGCGGCGCGGGCGGCGCTCTCCGCTCCGGCGCCTGGCTGGCCCCGGCCTGGCTGGGCGTGCTCACGGCCGAATGGCTGGTCCTCGCCGCGCTCAGCGCCGAAGCGATGTACCTGGTCTTCCCGCTGTTCTTCCTCTACCTGCACGTCCTGGCCGGCTGGCGGGGCCCGGTGGCCGTGCTCGTCACGACCCTGCTGGCGATCCTCGCCTTCGGCAACCAGCGCGGTTTCAGCGTCGGCGGCGTCGTCGGTCCGCTGCTCGGCGCCGCCGTCGCGGTCGCCATCGGGCTGGCCTACCGCTCGCTCGCCCGCGAGGCGCAGGAGCGCGAGATGCTGATCGACGAACTCCTGACCGCCCGCAGCCGGCTTGCCGCCGCCGAGCGGGCCGCCGGCGTTCAGGAGGAACGCGGCCGCCTCGCCCGGGAAATCCACGACACCGTGTCCCAGTCCCTGTCGAGCATCGTCATGCTGCTGCACGCGGCCGAGCGGAGCGACCCGGCCGGCGACGCCGCGGCGGTGCGGATGAGGCAGGCGCGGGACGCCGCCACGGCGGCGCTCGCGGAGACCAGGCAGTTCATCGACGAGCTGGCGCCGCCGATGCTCCGGCAGGGCACCCTGGTCGAGGCCCTGGAACGGCTTGCCGCCGAGACCGGCAGCACCAGCGGCATCCGGATCGGCGTCACCGTCGCCGGCGAGTTCGAGCCTCTGCCGACCCGGTACGAGACCGCGCTGCTGCGCATCGCCCAGGGGCGCTGTCGAACGCCGTGCAGCACGCGGGAGCCACCCGGATCGACCTGACCCTGAGCACCCTCGACACGGAGGTCATCCTCGACGTGGTCGACGACGGTGTCGGCTTCGACACCGCGACGGCAGGTCCGGCCCCTGGAACAGCCGGGGCAACGGCCGGGGCACAAGCCGGGGCCGGGCGCACCTCGTTCGGGCTGCGGGCGATGCGGGAACGGGTGGCCGAACTCGGCGGCACCCTCACGGTCGAGAGCACGCAGGGAGGCGGCACGAGCGTCGTGGCCGGCTTCGAGGTGAGCGAATGAGCATCCGAGTCCTGATCGCCGACGACCACCCGATTATGCGATCGGGCCTGGTAGCGCTGTTCGACACCGAGCCGACGATCAGCGTCGTGGCCGCAGTCGGCACACCGGACGAAGCCGTCGCCGCGGCGGAGCGCCTCCGGCCGGACGTCGTGCTGATGGACCTGCAGTTCGCGGGCGAGTTCCGGGGGGCCGACGCCACCCGGCGCATCCGTGCCCTGCCGAACCCGCCGAGCGTGCTCATCTTCACCAACTACGACTCGGACAGCGACATCATCACCGCGATCGAGGGTGGGGCCGCCGGCTACCTGCTCAAGGACACGCCGCCCGACGACCTGATCGCCGCTATCACCGCCGCTGCCGCCGGCCAGTCCGCGCTCGCCCCGGCGGTGGCGACCCGGCTGCTGTCGCGGGTGCGCAACGCGAGTCCGGCGCTCAGCGCGCGCGAACTGGAGGTGCTGGCCCTGGTCGCCGAGGGCAGCAGCAACACCGACATCGCCGCCCACCTGCACCTCAGCGAGACCACGGTGAAGTCGCACCTCGCGCACATTTACCCGAAGCTCGGGGTGTCCTCCCGCACGGCCGCGGTCGCGGCGGCGCGCCGGAGCGGGCTGCTGCGCCGGCAGTAGCCGCCGGCACGGCGGCTCGTGCCTGGTGGGTCAGTCGACCGCGGGGGCGACGAAACGCTGCCACGCCCAGGCCCCCGTGCTGAGCGCCGCGAAGGCGCCGGCCGCCACCCAGAGCAGGGTGATGGTCCCGTTGCCGTGCCACGGCGTCATCGCCGGCGACAGCACCGCGAACATGATCGTGAAGGCGAGCACGGTCAGGCCGGCCCAGGCCGGCGGAGACCAGGCGAGGATGCTGCGCCCGCTGGTGCTGCCGATCGGCACCAGCACGATGGCGGCCGACCCGATCGCGGCGAGAACGACGCTGTTGGCGACCTCGGCGCCGAAGGCGCTGGCGAAACCGGTGGCCTGCGGCAGCACCCCGAGCGCCAGCCAGCCCGCCACGGCGAGCAGGATCAGGCTCCCGGCCCGCACGGCCGCGAGCTGGCCGCGGCGTTCCGGCCGGGCGTCGGCCGCGATCGTGACGCTGCCGAGCAGCCCGAACAGCAGCGCCGGGTGGATTTCGAACACCCGCGACGCGAGCGCGCTCACCCCGACGAGGAGCAGGTAGCGCGGCAGGAAGGTGACGGATGCGTCCAGCCGCAGCACCTGCCGGCCCCACCACCGGGGTACGAGGGCGCCGACCCCGTTGACCACCAGCAGGGCGATCATGACGGCGACCAGCAGCCTGAGGTAGGCCGGCCGGCTGCCCACCGGCCCCGACAGCATCACCAGGGTCGCGGCGGAGACCAGGGCCGCCCCGGCCACGAGCCAGCGGTTCACGAGCACGGTCGGTGCGGTCTCGAAGTCGTCCCGCGGGTGGTTGCGGCCGGCGATCGGGGCGCGGGGCCAGAGCGGGCGCCCGGCCCGGGCACGGGAGATGGTGCCGGTGAGCAGGCGGGCCGGGATGGCCAGGAGCAGGAGGCTGCCGAGGGCGAGCAGCGCGGCCTGCAGCCAGGAGAAGCCGGAGCCGGGCGGGAGCACGGCCGTCGTGAACTGGGTCGGGTCGTTCCAGCCGCCGGCGAGCCCGGTCGGCGGAACGACGGCATCCGGGCGGGGAACCGGGGGGAGCGCCTGCGGGCCCGGCGGTGCCGCGTCCGGCGGCCGGACGGGCTGCGCCGGAGGGGCCGTCGTCGTGCCGTCGCCGGCACCGCCGCCCCCGGCCGGCGGTGTTGCGGGAGCGGCCCCGGCACCCCCGCCGCTCGAGGGTGGTGCCGCAGCCGGCGCGTCGCCGTAGAACACGGTCCTCGCCGGGCTGCCGCCGCTCATGTTGCCGGCCGGATCCTGTTGCACGGCGCGCACCTGGTAGGAGCCGGCGGCGACACCGCCGGCGGTGCAGCGCCAGACGCCTCCGGAGACCCGGGCCGTGCACACCGAATACGGCCCGGCGAAGACCGTCACGGTCGCGCCGTCCTCACCCGCGCCGTCATAGCTGGTCCCGCTCAGCGGCACCCGCGCCGAGTCGGCGGGGGAGGCCAGCCCCGGGGCGGCGGGGGCGTCGACGTCGAACCGGAGCGTGACGGGGGCGCTGGAGTTGGACGAGGAAGGCACGCTGAACGAGGTCTGCTGTACCGCGGTCACGTCGACCGGACCGTCGGCCAGGCTGCCGGCGAAGGTGCACGACCAGGCGCCGGCCCCGTCAGCGGTGGACGTGCACCGCTGGCCGCTGCTCAGCTCGGTGATGACGGATGCGTTCGGGTAGCCGTTCCCGCGCACGACGCCGTTCGAGTCGTCGCCGCCGGTGGGCCCGCCGCTGACGCTCGGCGCCGCGAGTACCGCGATGGTCTGCTCGGCAGCGAGGGCAGGCTGCCCGGTGACGACGACCCGCAGGGGAACGGACGGGCCGCTCGGCAGCGGCACGCGGGTGCAGGTCCAGGCGGTGGACGGACCGGCGGCCACGATGCAGAGCGGGTCGTCGCCGGTGGGGGACAGCAACTGGATCTCCTGGCCGGCCTCCCGGGTGCCGGACACCGTGGTGGTTCCGCTGCCGACGAAACTGCCGGCGGGCGGGCTGTCGATGGTGGGGGCGACCGCCGCCGCGGTGTCTCGCGGGGTCGGGGTCGGAGTCGGCGACGGGGTCGGCGTGGGCGCCGGGTCGGCCGGGACGGACTGCGCGGCCCCCGGCCGTCCGGCCTGGGCGTGGGCCGCGGCGGGGGCGGAGACGGCCGCGGCGCACACCCCGAACACGAGCACCAGCACCAGGCCGAGAGCGGATGCGGCGGCCCGCCCCGGGTTCGATCGGCGGCACTGTCGCGCGCCCGTGGGGCGCGATACGGCGAAGCGAGACCGAAGCATGAATTCCCCCTGCCACCATTTCAGGGGTCATGGCCGGAAAAGTCAACGTCAGTGACCCCGCGTGTCTCTGACGCGGCAGATTCGTTCTCTCCGGCCATGGTGCATACTGACGTCAGGGTCGTTCGTCCCGCTCCGTGTCGGCGAAGGGTGAGGTCTCTCATGGTCCAGGCCCGCCCCCTCCTGGCGTCCCGCCCCGGCCGCCCGGACGCCGGATGACCGGCGCCGACGGCACGACGGTCGTCGCCGTCCTCGCCGAGCCCGACCGGCGGGTGCCGGGCCGGTGGATCGCCGCCTTCGCCACGGCCTGGCTCGGCATCTGGATGGCGCAGCTCACCCCGATCCAGTTGCTGCTGCCCGCGCAGATCGACCGCCGGCTGCACCCGGAGCACTGGATCGACAGCGTCGTGGCGTTCGGCGTCATCTCCGGCATCGCCGGGGCCTGCGCCATCGTGGCCTATCCCCTGGCGGGGGCGCTCTCCGATCGCACCACGAGCCGGTTCGGCCGCCGCCGGCCCTGGATCGCCGGCGGAGCGCTGCTGTTCGCCGCGGCCCTGCTGCTGCTCGGCCTGCAGGTGACCCTCGTCGGCATCGGCGTGTTCTGGGCGCTGGCGCTCACCGGTTTCTGCGTGCTGACGGCCGCGCTCACCGCCACCATCTCCGATCAGGTCCCGGTGCGGCAGCGCGGGTTCGTGTCCGGCTGGCTGTCCGCGCCGCAGGCCATCGGCACGATCCTGGGCCTGCTGCTGGTCACCATGCTGTTCACCGGCCAGCTCGCCGGGTACGCGGTCGTGGCGGTGCTGCTGCTCTGTCTCACCGTCCCGTTCCTGCTGCTGCCCGACGCGGTGCTGCCCGCCCGGCACGAGCGCCTGACCCTTCGCGCGGTCGTGGAGGGCCTGTGGATCAGCCCGCGCGAGCATCCGGACTTCGGCTGGACCCTGCTCAGCAGGGTGCTGGTCAGTCTCGGGAACGCCCTCGGCACCACCCTGCTGCTGTACTTCCTGATGTTCGGGCTGGGCGACGCCCACGCCGAGGACGACCTGATCCTGCTGACGCTGGTCTACATGGTCTTCGTGATCGTGGCGTCGATCGCCTTCGGACGCCTGAGCGACGTGCTGAACCGGCGCAAGTTGTTCGTCTTCGTCGCGGCCGGGCTGCACGGTGTCGCCGCGGTCATGCTCGCGTTCATCCCCGCGCTCCCCGCGGCGATGGTCGCTGCGGGGATCCTCGGCCTCGGCTACGGGGCCTTCCTCTCGGTCGACCAGGCGCTGGCGACCCAGGTGCTGCCCGACCCGGCCACGCGCGGCAAGGACCTCGGCATCATGAACATCGCCACCGCCGTGCCGCAGGCCGTCGCCCCGCTGCTCGGCGCGGGCGTCGTGGCGGCATTCGGCGGCTTCCAGGGTCTCTTCGTGCTGGCCGGGCTGTGCGCCTTCGCCGGGGCGATCGCCGTGGAGAAGGTCACGGCGGTGCGCTGATGGGCATCGACCTGTCCATCACGACGGATGCCGCGCCCTGGCTGACCCCCGGCCGCTACTGGCCCGCCCTCACCGAAGCGACCTCCGGCCTCGACACTCCCGTCGCCGCGCTGCACCTCGGCGCCCTCCGGCACAACACCGCCGACCTGCTCACCCGCGCGGCGGGCAGCCCGATCCGGGTCGCGACCAAGTCGATCCGGGTGCGCGGCGTGATCGAGGCCATCCTCGCCGTGCCGGGCTACCAGGGGCTGCTCGCCTACACGCTCGCGGAGGCGCTCTGGCTGGCCGACACGATGACCGACATCGTCGTCGGCTACCCGACCGCCGACAGAGGGGCGATCCTGGCCCTCGGCCGGTCGCCGGAACTCGCCAGGCGGGTCACCCTGATGGTCGATTCGCTCGACCATCTCGACTTCATCGACGCCGTCCTCCCTCCGGGCCGGCGGGAGACCATCCGGCTCTGCCTCGAACTGGACTCCGGCTGGGACGCGCCCGTGCTCGGCCACCTGGGCGTCCACCGCTCGCCGGTGCACACGGTCGGCCAGGCCCGCGCGCTCGCCGCCGGCATCGCCGCCCGCCCCGGTTTCCGCCTCGTCGGGCTGATGGGCTACGAGGCGCAGATCGCCGGGGTCGGCGACCGGCCGGCCGCCAAGCCGCTCGAAGGCGTCGCCATCCGCTGGATGCGCCGCCGCTCGAGCGAGGAGCTGGCCACGCGCCGTGCCGCCGCCGTCGCGGCGGTGCGGGAGGTCGCGAACCTCGAGTTCGTCAACGGCGGCGGCACCGGGTCGCTGGAAAGCACCCGTGCCGACGCTTCGGTGACCGACATCGCCGCCGGCAGCGGGTTCTTCGGCGGGCACCTCTTCGACCACTACTCGGACTTCCGGCCGGCGCCGGCCGCCGCGTTCGCCCTCTCCGTCGTGCGCAAGCCGACTGCCGCGACCGCGACCCTGCTCGGCGGCGGCTGGATCGCCTCCGGGCCGCCCGGGCCCGACCGCAGCCCGCTGCCGGTCTGGCCGGAGGGCCTCGCGTTCGTGCCGCGGGAAATGGCCGGCGAGGTGCAGTCGCCGGTCACCGGCGCCGCCGCCGCCAGGCTCCGGGTCGGCGACCGGGTGTGGCTGCGGCACACCAAGTCCGGCGAGCCGAGCGAGCACGTGAACGAGTTCGCGGTGGTCGACGACGGCCAGGTGGTCGACCTGCTGCCCACCTACCGCGGCGAAGGGAAGGCGTTCCTGTGAGCGCGAGCGGCGCCCGGTGGAGCAACTGGGCCGGCAGTGAGACGGTCCGGCCGGTGCGGGTGGAACGCCCGACGAGCGTCGGCGCCGTGCAGCGTGCGGTTCAGGCCGCCGCCGCGGCCGGGCTCAGGGTCAAGGCCGTCGGCTCCGGCCACAGCTTCTCGGGCATCGCCGTGGCCCCGGGGGTGCAGCTCGACCTGAACGGCCTCTCCGGCCTGGTCGCCGTGGACGAGTCCCGGGGCCAGGTCACCCTGGCCGCCGGCACCCGGCTGCACCAGCTGCCCGCCCTGCTCGCGCCCCGCGGGCTCGCCCTGGCCAACATGGGCGACATCGACCGGCAGACCATCGCCGGGGCCACCTCCACCGGCACCCACGGCACCGGCGGCGGCTTCGGCGGGCTGGCCACCCAGATCACGGCGGTGACCCTGGTCACCGCCGACGGCGGCCTGCTCCGCGTCAACGCCGCCGAGAACGCCGAGCTGTTGCCGGCGGCCCGGCTCGGACTGGGAGCCCTCGGCATCCTCGTCGACGTCACCGTGCAGTGCGTGCCCCGCTTCCTGCTGCACGCCGTCGAGACCGCCGAGCCGCTCGAGGAGGTGCTCGAGGGGTACCTCGAACGCTCCCGCACGGTCGACCACTTCGAGTTCTACTGGTTCCCGCACACCATTAGCGCCCTGACCAAGAGCAACACCCGGCTCCCCGGGGACGCGGCCAGGGTGCCGGTCGGCCGGGTCGCCGGCTGGGTCGACGACGAACTGCTCGCCAACGGCGCCTACCGGGCGATCTGCGCCGCGAGCACGGCGCTGCCCGGCCTGGTGCCCGGCTTCAACCGGCTGGCCGAACGGCTCGCCGGCCGCCGCGAGTACACGGATGCCTCCCACCGCGTCTTCATCTCCCACCGCACCGTGCGCTTCCACGAGATGGAGTACGCGCTGCCCCGGCACCTGGTTCCGGCCGCCCTCCGCGAGGTGCGGGCCCTGATCGACGCCCGCGGCTGGCGCATCTCCTTCCCGCTCGAGGTGCGCTCAGCCGCCGCCGACGAACTGTGGCTCTCCACCGCGCAGGGCCGGGAGACCGGGTACATCGCCGTGCACCGGTACCACCGGGAAGACCCGGCCGAGTACTTCCACGCCGTCGAGGCGATCATGCGCGCACACGACGGACGCCCGCACTGGGGCAAGATGCACTACCGCGACGCCGAGACGCTCCGCCCGGCCTACCCCCGGTTTGCGGATTTCCTCCAGGTGCGTGACAGGCTCGACCCGGAGCGCCGCTTCAGCAACAGCTATCTGGAAAGAGTCCTGGGTCGATGAGCACCAAACCGGCAGGCAACACCCCCGCGGCGAGGGCCTGGCCCCACCGCGCCCGCGAGCTCGGCGACCGGCTGCCCGCCGGCTTCGTCATCGGCACGGGGACGTCCGCGTTCCAGGTCGAGGGCGGCGCCAGGGACGGAGGGCGGGGCGAGTCGAGCTGGGACCCGTTCACCGCCACGGCGGGCCGGATCGTGGACGGCTCGAACGCATCCGTCGCCGCCGACCACTTCCACAAGCTCGACGAAGACCTGACCCTCCTCCGCGAGCTGGGCGCCGACGTCTACCGGTTCTCCTTCGCCTGGTCACGGGTGCAACCCGACGGCCGGGGCGCGCTCAGCCGCACCGGGCTGGCCTTCTACGACCGGCTGCTCGACGGACTGCTCGCCGCCGGGATCAGCCCGATGGCGACGCTGTTCCACTGGGACACGCCGCTCCGGCTCCGCGGCGGCTGGCTCGGCCGCGACACCGCGCTGCGCTTCGGCGACTACGCGCACATGCTCGGCGAGGTCTTCGGCGACCGGATCGACTCCTGGCTCACCCTGAACGACCCGGCCACCGTCTTCCTGAACGGGTACGCGCTCGGCACGGATGCGCCGGGGGAGAAGCGCCGCTTCGCCGCCCTGCCGGCCGCTCACCACCAGCTCCTCGGCCACGGCCTGGCCGTGCAGGCGCTGCGGGCGGCCGACGTGCCCGGCCGGATCGGCATCGCCAACCTGCACACCCCCGTGCAGGCAGACAGCGGCCGGGAGGCCGACGAGGTCGCGGCCGAACTGTTCGACGTGCTGCACAACCGGCTCTTCGCCGACGCGGTGCTGCTCGGCCGCTACCCCGAGCCGCCCGAGCCGTATGCGCTCGACCTGCGGATGCTCCTCGAAACCGACCCCGACGACCTCTCCACCATCCACCAGCCGCTCGACTTCTACGGGCTGAACTACCTGCAGCCGTCCCGGATCAAGGCCGGCCCGGCCGCGGCGAAGCCCCCGGCCGGCCCGCCGCGGGACCCGGCGAAGTCCGAGACGACCGTGTCGTTCCCGTTCCACGTCACCCCGTTCCGCGAGTTCCCGGTCACCGGGGCCGGGGCGGCCATCGCCCCCGAGTACCTGGCCGTTGCCCTCGGCGAACTGCACACCCGCTACGGAGACCGGCTTCCGCCGGTGTACATCACCGCGAACGGCGCCGGGTTCCCCGACGCGGCGGACCGGTACGGCGTCGTCGACGACCCGGCCCGGATCGACTACCTCGCCGAGCACCTCGGCGCGGCCCTCGACGCCGTCGCGCCCGGGGGCGTCGCCGACGGCGTCGACCTGCGCGGCTACCTGGTGCGGTCCCTGCTCGACGGCTTCGAGTGGACGGCCGGCTACACCCAGCGCTACGGCCTGGTTCACGTCGACTTCGCCGACGGGAACCGCAAGCGCACCCCGAAGTCCTCCTACCGCTGGCTCCAGCAGGTGCTCGCCGCCCGCTGACCTGCCCCGCATTCTCCGCCGAACTGTGACGTCGGCCCGGTTTTCGGCCCCGAAACCGCGTTTAAGTCACAGTTCGGCGAGGTGGGCGGGGGTGGTCGCGCGGGTTACGGGGTGCGGCGGCGCAGGGTGATCGAGCCGAGCACGACCGCGCCGACGATCCACGCCCCGATGATCAGCAGCTCACCGCCGACATACGCGGCATCCTGGGAATCGTTCGCCACAGCCTGCAGCGCGTCGATCGCGTGCGAGAGCGGAAGCCAGTCGCTGAAGGCGCGGAGGGCATCCGGCAGCTGGTCGCGCGGGAGGAAGATGCCGCCGAGCAGGATCTGCGGGAAGACCAGCGCCGGCATGAACTGCACGACCTGGAACTCGGTGCGCGCGAACGCGCTGGCGAGCAGGCCGAGGGCCGTGCCGAGCACGGCGTCGGCGACCGCGACTGCGAGCAGCAGCCAGACCGATCCCGTGATCGTCAGGCCGCAGACCCAGACCGAGTAGCCCACCGCGACCGCGGACTGCAGCACCGCGAGCAGTCCGAACGCCAGCGTGTACCCGAGGATGAAGTCGCCCTTGCCGAGCGGCATCGACAGCAGCCGCTCGAGCGTGCCCGTCCGTCGTTCCCGCAGGGTGGTGATGCTCGTGACCAGGAACATCACGATGAACGGGAACAGTGCGATCATCGCCGGGCCGACCGTGTCGAAAACCGGGGTGTCCGAGAAGATCCAGGCCAGCAGGCCGATCAGCAGGCTCGGCACCACGAGCAGCAACACGATCGTGCGCGGGTCGTGGCGGATCTGGGTGAGCACGCGCCCGGCGGTGGCCAGCGTGCGGCGCGGGTTCACGCGTCGCCGGCTTCCCGGGCGGCCGGGTCGGGCGACGGATGCGCCGCGATCAGGGCGAGGAACGCCGCCTCCACGTCGCGAGTGCGCGTCGCGGAGAGCAGGCCGGCCGGGGTGTCGTCGGCGAGGACCTCGCCGTGCCGCATCAGGAGCAACCGGTCGCAGCGGCTCGCCTCGTCCATCACGTGGCTGGACACGAGCAGGCTCGTCCCGGTGGCGGCCAGCCGGTGGAACAGGGCCCACAGTTCCACCCGCAGCACGGGGTCCAGGCCCACGGTCGGTTCGTCGAGCACGAGGAGCTCGGGGGAGCCGAGGAGGGCGCCGGCCAGGGACACCCGGCTGCGCTGCCCGCCGGAAAGCGACCCGGCCAGCTGGCCGGCATTGGCGGCCAGGTCGGTGGCCTCGATCACCCGGTCGATGTCGTCACGGGTCGCGCCCAGCACGGCGGCGAAGTAGGCCAGGTTCTGGCGCACGGTGAGGTCCTCGTAGACGCTGGCGTCCTGGGTGACGTAGCCGACCCGGCCGCGCAGCGACGCGGTGCCCGCCGCCCGGCCCAGCACGGTGACCTCCCCGGACTGCACGATCTGCACCCCCACGATCGAGCGCATGAGGGTGGTCTTGCCGCATCCGCTCGGCCCGATCAGGCCGACGACCAGGCCGCGGGGCACGGTCAGGCTCAGCCCGTGCAGCACCGGATGCTTCCCCCGCCGGGCATGCAGGTCGCGCACCACGACGGCGGGAGCGGCTTTGTGCACCATGGTTGCATTATTCGCCGATCAGGCCCGGAAGTCATCCTCCGCGGAGGGTGATTCTTGGAGTGTCATGGGAAGTGCATGGGAGCGTCAGGGCGCGCGGTTATGATGGGCGTGCATCGCAAGTCACGGTGCCCCGGGCCGTTGCCCGCCCCGCTTATCGCAAGGAGACCCTGCCATGGAATGGCTCATCCCGGTCCTCATCGTTGTTGCCCTCGTCGCCATCATCGGGATCTACCTCTGGGCCACCTACAACTCCCTCGTCACCCTCAAGGTGCGGGTGGACGAGGCCTGGAGCGACATCACCGTGCAGATGAAGCGGCGGGCCGACCTCATCCCCAACCTGATCGAAACGGTCAAGGGCTACGCCGCGCATGAGAAGGCGGTCTTCGAGAACGTCACGAAGGCCCGCGCCGAGACGCTGAGCGCCCAGGGCCCGGCCGATGCGGCCGCCGCCGAGAACCACATGCAGACCGCGCTGAAGAGCATCTTCGCCGTCGCCGAGGCCTACCCGCAGCTGCAGGCGAGCCAGAACTACCTGCAGCTCCAGGCCGAACTGGTCGACACCGAGGACAAGATCCAGGCGTCACGCCGGTTCTACAACGGCGGGGTGCGCGAGCTCAACACGAAGATCCAGGTCTTCCCCAACAACCTCATCGCCCGCAACCTCGGCTTCACCCAGCGTGACTTCTTCGAGGTGTCCGACTCCGCCGCCATCGCGGAGCCGCCTCGCGTGCAGTTCTAGCGGCAGGCGTCGATGTACAGTGCCATCGCGCGCAATAAGCGCAACACCGTCTTCATCATCATCCTGTTCCTGGCGATCATCGCCGGGCTCGGCTGGATTGCGAACTACGTCTACAGCCCCCGGGGCAGCTACGGCATCCTGATCCTCACCCTCGTGGTGGCGAGCGGGTACGCCCTGGTGCAGTACTTCATGGCGGGACGCCAGGCCGTCGCGATGAGCGGCGGCATCCGCATCAACAGCAAGGCGGAGCATCCGCGGCTCTGGAACATCGTCGAGAACCTGTCGATCACCACGGGAACCCCGATGCCCGAGATCTACGTGATCAGCGACCCGGCGCCGAACGCGTTCGCGACCGGCCGCGACCCGCAGCATGCGATCGTCGCGGCGACGACCGGGCTCCTGGAGATCATGGACGACTCCGAACTCGAGGGCGTGATGGCGCACGAACTCGGCCACGTGCGCAACTACGACATCCGGCTGTCGATGGTGGTCTTCGGACTCGTCGTCGCCGTCGGCTTCATCTCGGACATGTTCCTGCGGATGGCGTTCTTCGGCCGCAACAATAACAACAACAACGGCAACCCGATCGTCATGGTGTTCGGGCTGGTCGCGATCATCGTGGCGCCGCTCGTGGCGAGCATGGTTCAGCTCGCCGTGTCCCGGCAGCGCGAATACCTCGCGGATGCGACCAGCGCGCTGACCACCCGGCACCCCGACGCCCTCGCCAGCGCCCTGGCCAAGCTGGAGACGTACGGGCGCCCGATGCAGAAGCAGAACTCCTCGATGGCGCACCTCTGGATCGCCAACCCGCTGAAGCCCGGCATGATGGCGAAGCTGTTCAGCACCCACCCGCCGATCGACGACCGGATCGAACGGCTGCACACCATGGGCCGCAAGTTCTGACCTGACGCGTTCTGCCTGACCCGTTCGGCCTGATCTCGACAGGCTCGATCACCGCCGGTACTCGAGCCTGTCGAGACCGCGCCGAGTCGGGTCGCTTCAGGTCAGTTCAGCTCCGCCGCCAGGCCGGCGGCGAGGTTGCCGCGCCGCACCACCGCGATCTCGTCCAGCCCCTGCCAGGCGGCGGTCTCCCGCAGCACCGCGGCGAGGCGTCCGGCGGTGTCGGCCGGGGCATCCGGCTCGGCCCACGCGGCCTGCACCCGCAGCACCCCGGACTGGCGGTCGTTCTTCAGGTCCACCCGGCCGACGATCGTGTCGCCGAGCAGCACCGGCAGCACGTAATAGCCGAACACGCGCTTGGGCTGCGGAGTGTAGATCTCGATCCGGTAGTGGAAGTCGAACAGGCGCAGCGCCCGCGCTCGTTCCCAGACGACAGGGTCGAACGGGGAGAGCACGGCGGCGGCGTCCATCGAGCGGGGAAGCCTGGCGTCCCGGTGCAGCCAGGCCGCCCCGGCCTTGCCCGGCCCGCCCCAGCCGGCGACCTCGACCGGGATCAGCTCCCCGGCATCTTCCAGCTCACGCACGGCCGCCAGCGCCGGCACCGACTTCAGCCGGAAGTAGTCCGCGAAATCCTTCGCCGTTCCGATGCCGTGGGCGCGCGCCGACCGGCTGATCAGCTCCCGGTGGGCGTCGGCCCGGTCGACCCGGCGGCCGAGGAGCTCAGCGGGGAACACCTGCTCGGGCAGCCCGTAGACCCGTTCGAACCGCTGCCGTCCGGCGCTCACCACGTCGCCCCAGCGGAAGAGCACCTCCAGCCCGGTCTTCACATCGGACCAGCCCCACCAGGGGCCGCTGCGCTTGTTCGCGTCGTGCTCGATCGCACTGGCCGGCAGCGGGCCCTTCTCGGCCAGCTCGGCGAGCAGCCAGTCCAGCATCGGCCGGTTGCCGGCCGCCCAGCTGTCGGGCATGCCGGCGGCCTCGTCGCGGTAGTGCTGCATCCGCCAGCCGAACAGCGGCCAGGTGTCCAGCGGCAGGAACGACGCCTCGTGCGCCCAGTACTCGGTGAACCGGGCCTCGCGGCCGCTGGTCAGCCGGTCGAGCTTCGCCTTGTCATAGGCGCCGAGACGGCTGAACGCGGGCATGTAGTGGCTGCGCTCGAAGACGTTCACCGAGTCGATCTGCAGCAGCTCGATCCGGTTCACGAGGGCATCCAGCTGACGGATGCCGGGCGTCGCCGCGGACCGGCGGCCGAAGCCCTGGGCGGCCAGCGCGACGCGGCGCGCGAGCGCGGGGGAGACTGTCTGGACCATCAGATCGACCCTACTGCTCGCCTCCCGGACTGTGGTCCGCGACGTTCGGAATGGAGATTCTCGTGGCGCGCCGGCCCAGGCGCCGCGGATCGCGGCGCGTCGCGAAAAACTCCATCCCGGGGCGACGGATTGGGGGCGACGGATGCCGGGGGCGGGGGCCTGCGGCATCCGTCGCCGAGCATTCACGTGCCGTTCAGGCGGGTGCCGCACGCCGGTCGACCGCGCCTCCTAGTCTCGCGGTGACCAGCAACCCGGCATACAACTGCGCGCGTCGATACGCATGCGGCCTGTCGCTGGCCCAACGGAGGACAACTTGATCACCACACGCACCCTGGTCGCGTCCCTGGCCGCCACGGCCATCCTCGCGATCGGCCTCACCGGATGCTCCGGCGCCGCAGCGAGCGGCACCGGCACGACCGACGCCGCCACCGCCACCAGCCTGAGCGCGTTCGGCGACCTGCCGGCCCTCGAAGCCGCCGCGAAGGCGGAGGGCAGCCTCAACGTCATCGCGCTGCCGCGCGACTGGGCGAACTACGGCGCCGTGCTCGACGCGTTCACCAAGAAGTACCCCGAGATCACGATCAACGAGGCCTCGCCGGACGGTTCGAGCGCCGAGGAGATCCAGGCCGCCGACACCCTCAAGGGCCAGGACACCGCCCCCGACGTCTTCGACCTGGGGCTGGCCGTCGCCCTCTCCAGCACCGACCGCTTCGCGCCGTACCAGGTGGCCACCTGGGCCGACATCCCCGACGCCCTCAAGGAGGCGAGCGGACTCTACACCGGCGACTACGGCGGATACCTCGCCGTGGGCTACGACCCCGACGCCGTCCCGGCGCCGAAGAAGCTGAGCGACCTGCTCGGCGCGCAGTACAAGGGCAAGGTCGCCATCAACGGCGACCCGACCCAGGCCGGGGCCGCCTTCGCCGCCGTCGGCATGGCGACCGTGCAGAACGGGGGCACGGTCGATGACTTCCAGCCCGGCATCGACTTCTTCAGCAAGCTGAACGCGGCCGGCAACTTCGTCAAGATCGACCCGACCCCGGCCACCATCGCCTCGGGCGAGACCCCCGTCGTGCTCGACTGGGACTACCTCAACGTGGGCTACGGCACCAAGCTCGACGGCCAGCGCAACTGGAAGGTCGTCGTCTTCAGCGGCACCGGCTACGCCGGCTACTACAACCAGGCCGTGAGCAAGGATGCCCCGCACCCGGCCGCCGCCCGGCTGTGGCAGGAGTTCCTCTACAGCGACGAGGGCCAGAACCTGTGGCTCGGCGGCGGGGCACGCCCCGTCCGCGCCGAGGCGATGACCGCCGCGGGCACCATCGACGCGAAACTGCTCGGCGCCCTCCCCGAAGCCCCCGCCGAGACCGTGGTCCCGACCAAGGAGCAGAGCGCCGCCGGAGCCGCCCTGCTCGGAACGAAGTGGGCCGCTGCTGTCCAGTAGCCTCCGCAGAACGGCAGCGGCCTTCGGGCTGCTGCCGTTCGCGGTGTATGTGCTCCTCTTCCTCGTCGTGCCGACCCTGATCGCCGTCGGCACCGGGTTCTTCGACAAGTCCGGCGCGTTCACCCTCGACACGGTGGCCGCCCTCGGCAACCCGGTGGTGCTGGATGCCTTCCGCAACTCGTTCGCCCTCTCCACCCTCACCTCGGTGATCGGCGCCCTCGTCGGAGCGACCGCCTGCTACGGCCTGCTCGGCGCCCGGCCCGACGGCGCCCTCCGTGCCGTGGTCGATTCGCTCAGCGGCGTGCTCGCCCAGTTCGGAGGGGTCATGCTCGCCTTCGCCTTCGTGGCGACCATCGGCATCCAGGGCATGGTCACGCTCTTCCTTCGCGACACGTTCGGGGTGGACATCTTCGCCGACGGCGTCTGGCTCTATGAGCTGCCCGGGCTGGTGCTGCCCTACCTCTACTTCCAGGTGCCGTTGATGATCATCACCTTCATGCCCGCCCTCCAGGCGCTGAAACCGACCTGGGCCGAGGCCAACGCGACCCTCGGCGGCAGCCGCACCACCTATTGGCTGCGGATCGCCGGCCCCGTGCTCGCCCCCTCCTTCCTCGGCAGCCTCCTGCTGCTCTTCGCGAACGCGTTCTCCTCCTACGCGACCGCCGCGGCGTTGACCAGCCAGGGATCCCAGATCGTGCCGCTGCAGATCCGCTCCGCGCTCACCAGTGAGACCCTGCTCGGCCGGGAGAACCTGGCCGGGGCGCTCGCGCTCGGGATGGTGCTGGTGATGGTGCTGGTGATGGCCGGCTACTCCGCCCTGCAGTCCCGCGCCGCACGGTGGCAGCGATGACCGTCGTCCGGCAAGCCGGCGACCGCACCCGGCGCGGCGCCCGGCCGGGTCCGGTCGCGCGGGCCGGCGTCGCCCACGCTCCCTCGCGCACCATGCGGGCGGTGCTTCTGGGCGGGATCGGCCTGTTCTTCCTCATCCCTGTCGTGGCCATGGTCGAGTTCACCCTGCGCAAGGGCCTCGGCGGCGGGCACGATGCCTCCCGCTGGATCGCCCTGGCCCAGGGCGGCCTGACCGGGCAATACCGGCAGGTGCTCGTCGCCCTCGGCAATTCGGTCGGCCTGGCCGTGGGAACCGTGCTGATCGTGCTCCTGCTGCTCGTGCCCACCCTGCTGCTGGTGCACATCCGTTTTCCCCGGCTGCGACGGGTGATGGAGTTCTTGTGCATCCTGCCGATCAGCATCCCGGCGATCGTGCTCGTCGTCGGGCTGGCCCCGGTCTACTCGCTGCTCTCCCGGCTCGCCGGCAGCGGCGTCTGGACCCTCGCCTTCGCGTACGGCATCACCGTGCTGCCCTACGCCTACCGGGCGATCCAGGCGAACCTGGACGGCGTCGACGTGCGCACCCTCAGCGAGGCGGCCCGCACCCTCGGCGCCGGCTGGGGGAGTGTGCTGTTCCGGGTGCTCGTGCCCAACCTGCGCCGCGGCATCCTGGCCGGGGCGTTCATCGCCGTCGCCGTGGTGCTCGGCGAGTTCACCATCGCCTCCCTGCTGAGCCGGGTGAACCTGCAGACCGCGCTCGTCGTGGTCAGCAAGGCCGACCCGTACACGGCCGTGATCCTCTCCCTGCTCGCCCTGACCTTCGCGTTCCTGCTCCTGCTCCTCATCGGCCGCCTCGGCGCCGAACGCACCCGCCCGCGACGACGACGCCCCATCGGAGGCCGGCCATGACCCGGAACACCATCACCACAGCCGGCACCGGCAACGCCCCGAAGAGCCCGAACGCCGCGCCGCCCGGGCAGGCCGGGCGGCGCGGAGCCGTGGTCGAGTTCACCGGAGTGTCCAAGCACTTCGGCGGCCATCGGGCGCTCGACGGATTCGACCTCACCCTGCACGCCGGTGAGTTCGTCGCGCTGCTCGGTCCGAGCGGCAGCGGCAAGACGACGGCCCTGCGAGCTCTTGCCGGCCTCGAATCGACGGATGCCGGCACCATCCTGATCGACGGCGTCGACGTGTCCCTGCTGCCGACGAGCCAGCGCGACATGGGCATGGTCTTCCAGGCGTACTCGCTCTTCCCACACCTGAGCGCGGGGGAGAACGTTGAATTCGGCCTCCGGATGCGCGGGGTCGCCGCCGCGGCCCGTCGCAGCCGGGCCAGGGACGCCCTCGCCCTCGTCGGGCTCGACGACCACTACGACCGGTTCGCGCACCAGCTCTCCGGTGGCCAGCAGCAGCGGGTCGCCCTGGCCCGCGCCCTGGTCACCGAACCGAGGGTGCTCCTCCTCGACGAGCCGCTCTCCGCGCTCGACGCCAAGGTGCGGGTGAGCCTGCGCGAGGAGATCCGGCGGATCCAGACCGAGCTGGGCATCACCACCCTGTTCGTCACGCACGACCAGGACGAGGCGCTCGCCGTGGCCGACCGGGTCGCGGTCATGCGTGACGGCGGGATCGAGCAGGTCGGCACGCCGGAAGACTTGTACTCCCGGCCGGCGTCGCCGTTCATCGCCGACTTCGTCGGCCTCAGCAACCAGCTGGCCGGGGTCGTGCGCCACGGTTTCGCGGAGCTGTACGGCACGAAGCTGCCGCTCGTCGACCCGTCGCAGGCCGACGGCGACGTGCTGGTCGCGGTCCGGCCGGAAGACCTCGAATTCTCCGGCGACGGGGTGGCCGGCGTCGTTGTCGCGTCCAGTTTCCACGGCTCGCTCCGCCGCACCCGGGTGCGGCTCGCCGACGGCGCCGAGTTGTCGGTGCAGCACGTCGTGCGGGTCCAGCCCGTTCCCGGTGACAGCGTGCGGCTACGCTTCTGCGGCGCCCCGGTCTCGGTCGAGGCGGTCGCGGTGTCCCGGTAACGGGCATGCACGGCGGCGAATGCGGGATTGCCTAGAATGATCCGGTGACTGAATCCACAGGAAAGCCAGGCTGGGGCGCACTGCTGAGCGGGCGCAAACGGCGCGCCCTGGAACCGATCCCGAACGGGGTCGATGAGAACATCCCCGCCGGCATCCGCCTGGCCGGCGCGTGGTCGTGGCGGCTCGTCGCCATCGGGGCGGCGATCGCCGTCTTCCTTTTCGTCGTGGTGCAGTTGCGGCTCATCGTCATCCCGCTGCTCGTCGCCGTGCTCGTCTCGTCCCTCCTGGTCCCGCTGGTCGCGTTCCTCGTGCGGCACAAGTGGCCGAAGGGCCTCGCCGTCGCGCTCTCCCTGCTCGGCACCCTCGCCGTGCTCGGCGGCCTGATCACCCTGGCCGCCACCCAGATCGCGGATGGCACGACCGGCCTGAGCACCCGGCTCGCCGCCTCCTACGCCGGGCTGAAAGACCTCCTGCTCGCCTCGCCCCTGCACCTGACCGAACCGCAGATCAACGACTACCTGCAGCAGGCGTGGACGGCCATCCAGGCCGACAGCCAGGTCTTCGTCAGCGGGGCGCTGTCGGTGGGATCCTCGCTCGGCCACCTGCTGACCGGGCTGCTGCTGACCCTGTTCAGCCTCCTGTTCATCCTCATCGACGGGGCCGGAATCTGGGCCTGGATCGTGCGGATCTTCCCGCGTCGCGCCCGCGCCGCCGTCGCCGGGGCCGGCAAGGCCGGCTGGGAGACCCTGGGCAACTTCGCCAAGGTGCAGATCCTCGTCGCCTCGATCGACGCCGTCGGCATCGGCGTCGGGGCCGCGCTGCTCGGGGTGCCGCTCGCGGTGCCGATCGGCGTGCTGGTCTTCCTCGGTTCGTTCATCCCGATCGTCGGCGCCGTCGCGACCGGCGCGGTGGCCGTGGTCATCGCCCTGCTCTTCAACTCCTGGCCGATCGCGCTGGCCATGCTCGGCGTCGTGCTGCTCGTGCAGCAGATCGAAGGCCACGTGCTCCAGCCGCTGATCATGGGCACGGCCGTCAAGGTGCACCCGCTCGGCGTGGTCCTCGTCGTGGCGGCAGGGTCGCTGCTCGCCGGCATCCCGGGCGCCCTGTTCGCCGTGCCGATCGCGGCGGTGCTGAACGTCATGATCAACTTCATCCACCGCGGCACCTGGCGTGCCGTGCCCGCGGACACGGTGCCCGCCATCAGCTCCCCGCTCTGGCAGACCGTGCCGCAAAGCCGCCCCGGCTTCCGCCCGAACGAGAGTGCCGCCCATGAGTAACGTTTCCCTCGTCGGCCCCACCCTGGCCGACTTCGAGGCCGCTCGCGGTGTCGTCGCCACGGTCGCCCGGGTCACCCCGATGGAGAGCTCCCGCTATCTCAGCGAACTGCTCGGCTCGCCCGTGCACCTCAAGTGCGAGAACCTGCAGCGCACCGGGTCGTACAAGATCCGCGGCGCCTACAATCGGCTCTCCCAGCTGACCGACGAGGAGAAGAGCCACGGCGTCGTCGCGGCCTCGGCCGGCAACCACGCCCAGGGGGTCGCCTTCGCCGCCCGTGAACTGGGCATCAAGGCCACCATCTTCATGCCCGTCGGCGTTGCGCTGCCCAAGCTCCAGGCCACCCGCGACTACGGGGCGCACGTCATCCTGCGCGGGAACACGGTCGCCGAGCCGCTCCTGGCTGCCGCGGCCTACGCCATCGAGACCGGCGCGATCCTGATCCCGCCGTTCGACCACCCGGATGTCGTCACCGGCCAGGGCACGCTGGGCCTGGAGATCCTCGACCAGGTTCCGGCCCTCGACACGGTCATCGTGCCCATCGGCGGCGGGGGCCTGATCTCCGGCGTCGCGAGCGCGCTCAAACAGCGCGCCGCCCGGGAGGGGCGCACGATCCGGGTGATCGGCGTGCAAGCGGAGAACGCCGCTGCCTACCCGCCGTCCCTGGCCGCGGGCGTGGCCACCGAGATCGTGATCTCGCCGACGATCGCCGACGGCATCGCGGTCGCCAAGCCGGGCCTGCTCAACTTCCAGATCGTGCGCGACGTGGTCGACGAGGTCGTCACGGTCACCGAGGACGACACCGCCCGCGCGCTGCTCGTGCTGCTCGAGCGCGCCAAGCTCGTGGTCGAACCCGCCGGGGCGGTCGCCGTGGCGGCGATCCTGGCCGGGAAGATCACCGCGGCCGGGCCCACCGTCGCGATCCTCAGCGGCGGCAACATCGACCCGCTGCTGATGCAGCGCGTGATCAGCCACGGCCTCGCGGCATCCGGTCGGTATCTCACCCTGCGGATCATGCTGCCCGACCGCCCGGGTCAGCTTGCCCGCATCTCGGAGCTGCTGGCGGAGGCGCACGCCAATGTGATCGAGGTGCTGCACACCCGGCACGGGGTCGGCCTGCAGATCAGCGAGGTCGAGTTGAACATCAGCGTCGAAACGCGCGGACCCGACCACCGCCAGCACGTCGTTGACGTGCTTCGCTCGGCCGGCTACGACCCGCAGATCGACTAGTCCGGTCTACGTCGGCTCGAGCACCGCCGTCGGTGGTCGAGCCTGACGAGCCCCCGCCCGCTCGGCCGGTTAGTTTCCGGCCCAGGTCTCGACGAGAAGGATCTCGACGGCGATGTCCTTGCCGCCGGGCGTGGTGTACGACGTCTTCGCCCCGACCTTCAGGCCGAGGATGGCGGAGCCGAGCGGGCTCTGCTCGCTGAACACGTCGAGGTCGCTGCCTCCGGCGATCTCACGGCTGCCGATCAGGAATCGCGTCTCATCGCCCGCGATCGTCGCGGTGATGACGGTGCCCGGCTCGACGACGCCCTGGCTTTCGGGCGCGTGGCCGACCTCGGCGTTGCGCAGCAGCACGACGAGGGTGCGGATGCGGGCCTCCATTTTGCCCTGCTCGTCCTTGGCGGCGTGGTAGCCGGAGTTCTCCTTGAGGTCGCCCTCTTCACGCGCGGACTCGATCTTCTTGGCGATCTCGACCCGTCCGACGGTGCTCAGGGACTCAAGCTCGGCGGCCAGGCGGTCATAGGCCTCCTGGGTCAGCCAGGTGACCGTTGTTGGGGTAGTCATGGGTTCTCCTCCTCGTGCGCGTAGTGCGGTGAGTGTGACGCGCAGGGTCTGCCTGCGGCAATACAACGGACGCCCCGACGTATTACGTCAGGGCGAAGTGATCAGTCTAGGTCAGCCAGCACCGGTAAATCAATCCGGTGTTGCTCTGCTCGGTCGTGCGCACGACCTCGGTGAAGGCCCGTGAATACCGCTCGCTGGGCGGCAGGTCGATCACCTTCCAGCCGACGACGGTGAAGCCCTCGTTCAGCGCCTCGACCGCGCAACTCGCAGGCCGGCCGACCGGGATCGACGCTTCGAAGGTGACACTGACACTGTGCTCGTCGATGATGCTGTGCCGGATGTCCCGGGTCTCCAGCAGGGGCTGCGACCCGCCCAGCCCGATCCAGGCCACCCATACCACGAGCACGGTGAGGAGGGTCCCGGCGCCGATCCAGAGCAGTCGCCGGTCACGGATGCGCCGATTCGGGGCGCGGCCGTACCGGGTGTCGAGGTTGCTGCTGACGGCCACTGCGGCTCCACACTCACTGTTCAACGATTAGTCTTATCTCAAGGTTATCTGGCATTTCTGAGGAGTTTGATGACACTGCGACTCTTGGCGGTGCACGCCCATCCCGACGACGAGTCGAGCAAGGGTGCGGCAACCTACGCCTACTATCGGAGCCTCGGCGCCGAGGTGATGGTGCTCAGCTGCACCGGGGGCGAGCGCGGCAGCATCCTCAACGACGCCATGGCCGGCCACGCCATGGCCGAGCGCGACCTCGCCGGCCTCCGCCGGCTCGAGATGCAGGCCGCGCAGGGCCACCTGGGTGTGCAGCACCGTTGGCTGGGCTATGAAGACTCCGGAATGAACGACGACGGCTCCGTTCCGTCCAACTCGTTCGCCGCCATCCCGCTCGACACCTCGGCCGAACCCGTCGTTCGGGTCATCCGGGAGTTCCGGCCGCATGTGCTCATCACCTACGACGAGAACGGCGGCTACCCGCACCCCGACCACATCCGCTGCCACGACGTGTCGATGGAGGCCTACCGCGCTGCGGCCGACCCGGCCAGGTACCCGGATGCCGGTGCCCCCTGGCAGGTCGACAAGCTCTACTTCGACCGGATCTTCAACCTCGAACGCGTCGACGCGATGTTCCTCGAACTGAGCGTCACCGAGCCGGAGTCCCCGCTGTTGGAGCCGCTCGGCGAGGCACGCGAATGGATGAAGAACTACCCGAAGCTGGCGACGACCCACGTGCCCGTCGGCGACTTCCTCGAGGCCAGGGACGCGGCCCTCCGTTCCCACGCGAGCCAGGTGGCGCCGGGCAGCAGCTTCTTCTTCTGGCCCAACGACCTCATCCGCAAGGCCTGGCCGTACGAGGACTTCCAGCTCGTCGAATCGAAAGTTGACACCGAAATGCCCGAATCCGATCTCTTCGCCGGCGTGCGGGACGACTCGTGACCGCGTTCCTGCTCGCCGGGCCGGTCGCGGGTTTCGTGCTGGCGAACACCCCGCCGCCCGAATTCAACCCCGACACCGTGACCCCGGGGCCGGCCGGCTTCGTGGCGATCTTCTTCGTCGCCGCGATGGTGGTGCTGCTGGGGTTCGACCTGAACCGGCGCATCCGCCGCAACACCTACCGTGCCCAGATCAAGGAGCGCCTCGCCGCCGAGATGGCCGCGAACGCCGCGCAGGAGTCGGGCGAAACGGATGCCGCCGGCGAAGCCGGCAGCCAGCCGACGCCCGGCCAGTCGCCCGGCCAGTCGCCCGGCCAGTCGCCCGGCCAGTCGCCCGGCCAGTCGCCCGGCCAGTCGCCCGGCCAGTAGCCCAACCAGTAGACCGGCCGCCCTCGTCAGGGGTAGAGCGGGTGGGTCGCGATGATCAGGATCGCCACCCAGTGGCAGAGGAACGCGACCACGGTCAGGCTGTGGAAGATCTCGTGGAACCCGAAGACGCCCGGCACCGGGTTGGGCTTCTTCATCCCGTAGACCACGGCCCCTACCGAGTAGCACAGGCCGCCGATCATGATCAGGGCCATCATCGCCGCGTTCGCCTGGAAGAAGTCGACGATGAACATCAGCGCGCCCCAGCCGAGGGCGAGGTAGAGCGGAACGTAGAGCCAGCGCGGCGCGTGGATCCAGAACACCCGGAAGGCGATCCCCAGGATCGCGCCACCCCAGACCAGGGACAGCAGCAGGATCGACTTGGCCGGCGGCAGGGCCAGAACCGCGATCGGCGTGTATGAACCTGCGATCAGCAGGAAGATGTTGGCGTGGTCGATGCGCTTGAGCACGAGCCTGGTCATCGGCTTCCAGTTGAACCGGTGGTATAGCGCCGAGTTGCCGAACAGGAGCATCGAACTGAGCACGAAGACGAACGAACTCCACTTCGCCGCGTCACCGTCGGCGAGCACGAGCAGGATGATGCCGGCCACGATCGTGACCGGGAACGTTCCGGCATGGATCCAGCCTCGCCAGGTGGGTTTGACGTCATCCGGGTGCGGAATGTCATTCTCCAGCAGCGGCAGGTTGGGGATGTCGTCCTCGGTGGCCATGCAGCCAGAATACGACAGGGCGCATGCCCGGTGCGGCACGCGAGCGCCAATGTGGGCTACCGTGAATGTGTGCAGAAGCGGCAGGTTCCCTGGGCGCGCGGCATCCTCTACGGGGTGTACCAGCGCCGCCTTCGTCGCGGGCTGACGCCGGATGTGCTTCCGGACCACGTGGCCATGATCATCGACGGCAACCGGCGGTGGGCCAGGCAGCTCGGCTTCGATTCGGCCGCCCACGGGCACCGCGCCGGGGCCGCCAAGATGCGCGAGTTCCTCAAGTGGTGCGACGACCTGGGCATCTCGGTGGTCACGCTCTACCTTCTCTCCTCGGACAACCTGACCAACCGCGGCAGCGAAGAACTCTCCGAACTGACCAAGATCATCGCCAAACTCGCCGAGGAACTCTCCCGCTACCGGGACTGGCGGGTGCAGCAGGTCGGTTCCAAGGCCGGGCTGCCCGACGCCCTCGTCGCGGCGCTCGACGCCGCGGAGGCGCGAACCGCCCGGAAGAAGGGCCTGCACATCAACCTCGCCGTCGGCTACGGCGGACGCACGGAGATCACCGACGCGATGCGCAGCATCGTCGGCGCGCACCTCGAGAACGGCGGCACGCTCTCCGACCTTGCCGAGACGCTCACGCCCGACCTGATCGGCGCGCACCTCTATACCGGCGGCCAGCCCGACCCCGACCTGGTCATCCGCACCTCGGGGGAGCAGCGGATCAGCGACTTCATGCTCTGGCAGAGCGCGCACAGCGAGTTCTACTTCGTCGAGGCCCTCGGCCCCGACCTCCGCCAGGTGGACTTCCTGCGGGCTCTCCGCGACTTCGCCAAACGCCAGCGCCGATTCGGCGGGTAGGAGACCGATGGACGCCATCGACCGGTTCGCGGAGGGCTTCCTCGAGGAGCCCGGCTACCTCGACTACGCCCGGGTCGGGCCGATGTCCGCGTCGGTCGTCGCCGAGACCCTCGGCCAGAGCGAGGTGCTCTCCCGCGTCCGCTACGGCAGCCTCGCGCACCTGCATGAGCAGGACGAACGGCTGCGCACCGCGGTCGCGCAGGCCACGGGATTCCGTGCCGACCAGGTCGTCTGCGAGCCGAACACCACCACCGGGATCATGCAGGCCATGTTCGGCCTGACCGGTGCGGTGCTCCTGTCGCCAAACGACTTCCCGACCGTTCCCTTCGCCGCCGTGCGGGCCGCCGAGGCCCTGCGCGTGGTCGAGCCGGTCTGGCTGGCGACCGAGCACGGCAGGGTCACGCCCGGCGAGATCAGGGAGCAGCTCACCCCGGCCACCGTCGCCGTCGCGGTCTGCCTGGTCGACTCCCGCACGGGTCACCGGGCCGACCTCGACGGCATCCGCCAGGTCATCGGTGACCGTCTGCTGATCGTCGACGCCATCCAGGGCTTCGGGATCGTCGACGCCCCCTACGAGGTGGCGGATGTCGTCGCCTCCGGGGGCCAGAAATGGACCAGGGCAGGCTGGGGCACCGGGTTCCTCGCCCTGAGCGACCGGGCGGTGGAGCGGCTGGTGCCGGTCTTCTCCGGTTTCGCCGGCACCGACACCGCCGAGCCGTGGGATGAGGTGCTGCCGCCGAGCCGGAGCGCCAACGCATTCCGGGTGAGCAATGGAGACCCGATCGCCCAGGCGAGGTTCGCCGCCGCCCTCGACGACGTCGCCCAGGTCGGTATCGGCCGGATCGAGGCCGCGGTCGCCGTGAACGTGTCGGAGCTGATCGACCTGGCCGACGAGTTCGCAATCCCGGTCGTCTCCTCACGGGACGAGCGGGAACGGGCCGGCATCGTGGTGCTCGAACCGCCCAAGGCCCAGCTGACCGTGCTGACCGCGGCCCTGCACAACCACGGGGTGACGGCCACCACCCGGGGCGGAACGGTGCGGCTCTGCGCCCACGCCGTGCTCTCGGTCGACACGGTCGACATGCTCCGAGGGGCGTTCACGTCGTATGCCACCGCGGCGATCTACTGAACCGGCGTTTTCGTGGGGAACGCCGACGACCCGGTGACGGATTGATTAACGTCTGATATCAATGGGCGTGTCGGACTTCCCCTGGAACCCTTCGGAAAGTAGCGTCACATCCATCAGGTATAGCGCCTGGTCGAGACGGCCACATAAGTACGGCTCGAGACCTTAGTGGCCAGCTCGCAAACACAATCCGCGCCTTTCGAGGCCGGGGTGGGAGTGGTTGTGACCGCTAATCAGATCGACCAAAAAGGTTCGCACCGAAGCATCACCGGGGCAGACCAAGCCGAGTGCACGTACGTGCTTGACACCTCCGTCCTCCTGTCCGATCCCAAGGCGATCTTCCGTTTCGCGGAGCACGCGGTCGTGCTCCCCGTCGTCGTGATCGCGGAACTCGAGTCCAAGCGCAACGACCCGGAGATCGGGTATTTCGCCCGCCAGGCCCTGCGGCTCCTCGATGAGCTGCGGGTCAAGCACGAACGACTCGACTTCCCGATCCCGGTCGGTGAGGGCGGCAGCCTGCGGGTGGAACTGAACCACTCCAACATGTCGGTGCTCCCGTCCGGGCTGCAGCTCGGCGACAACGACTCGCGCATCCTGGCCGTGGCGATGAACCTCGCCAACGACGGGCTCAACGTGACCGTCGTCTCCAAGGACCTCCCGCTGCGGGTCAAGGCGGCGTCGATCGGACTCCTCGCCGACGAGTACCGGCACGAGCTCGCGGTCGACTCCGGCTGGACAGGGATGGACGAGATCACCCTCGGTTCCAACCAGATCAACGAACTGTACGAGAACGAGGTCATGCACACCCGGCTCGTGCAGGACATGCCCGTCAACACGGGCCTGGTCATCCACTCCGACCGTGGCTCCGCCCTCGGGCGGGTCACCGGCAAGGGTGAGATGAAGCTCGTGCGCGGCGACCGGGACGTCTTCGGGCTGAAGGGCCGGTCGGCCGAGCAGCGCCTGGCCATCGACCTGCTGCTCGACCCGGAGATCGGCATCCTGTCGCTCGGGGGGCGAGCCGGTACGGGTAAGTCGGCGCTCGCCCTGTGCGCGGGCCTCGAGGCCGTGCTGGAGCGCCAGCAGCACCGCAAGATCATGGTCTTCCGGCCGCTCTACGCGGTCGGCGGGCAGGAGCTGGGTTACCTTCCCGGCGACGCGAACGAGAAGATGAGCCCGTGGGCTCAGGCGGTCTTCGACACGCTCGGGGCCATCGTCTCGGAGAACGTGCTCGAGGAGGTCCTCGACCGCGGCATCCTCGAGGTGCTGCCGCTCACGCACATCCGCGGCCGTTCGCTGCATGACGCGTTCGTGATCGTCGACGAGGCGCAGTCCCTGGAGCGGAACGTGCTGCTCACGGTGCTCAGCCGGATCGGGCAGAACTCCCGGGTCGTGCTCACCCACGACGTCGCCCAGCGGGACAACCTCCGGGTCGGCCGCTTCGACGGGGTGGCCTCGGTGATCGAGACGTTGAAGGGGCATCCGCTGTTCGCACACATGACGCTCACCCGGTCGGAGCGCAGCGCGATCGCCGCGCTCGTCACGGAGATGCTCGAGGGCAACGAACCCGCCTGAGGACCGCGCCCGTCGACTTCGACGGAGATTCTGCTGACACATGCGTTCAGCCGGAATCTCCGTCGGAGTCGCAGGCCGGGCGGCTACCGGGCCTGGGGCGGACGGGTCATGCTGAGCACGTCGAGCGCCGTGTCGAGCTGCTCGAGGGTGACCTCGCCGCGGTCGACGAAGCCGAGGTCGATGACCGACTCGCGCACCGTCATCCCCTGTGCCACGGAGTGCTTGGCGACCTTCGCGGCTGCCTCGTAGCCGATCACCCGGTTGAGCGGGGTGACGATCGCGGGCGACGACTCGGCCAGGGCGCGGGCGCGCTCGAGGTTCGCGGTGAGGCCGTCGATGGTCTTGTCGGCCAGCACGCGGGTCGCGTTGGAGAGCAGGCGGATCGACTCGAGCAGTGCCGTGCCCATCACGGGGATGGCCACGTTCAGCTCGAACGAGCCCGACGCGCCGGACCACGCGATGGTGGCGTCGTTGCCGATGACCCGCGAGCAGACCATGAGCACGGCCTCGGGGATGACCGGGTTCACCTTGCCCGGCATGATCGAGGAGCCGGGCTGCAGGTCGGGGATGTGCAGTTCGCCGAAGCCTGTGTTGGGTCCGGAGCCCATCCAGCGCAGGTCGTTGCAGACCTTGGTGAGGCTGACCGCGATCGTGCGGAGGGCGCCGGATGCGTCGACGAGGCCGTCGCGGTTCGCCTGCGCCTCGAAGTGGTCCCGGGCCTCGGTCACGGGCAGCTCGGTCTCCTCGACGAGGAGCTCGATCACGAGCTGCGGGAACCCGGCCGGCGTGTTGATGCCGGTGCCGACGGCGGTGCCGCCGAGCGGGACCTCGGCGACGCGGGGGAGTGCGGTGCGCACGCGTTCGATTCCCAGCCGCATCTGGCGGGCGTAGCCGCCGAATTCCTGGCCGAGGGTGACCGGGGTGGCGTCCATCAGGTGGGTGCGGCCGGCTTTGACGGCGCCGGCCCAGAGCACGGCTTTCTCCTCGAGGGCGACGGCGAGGTGGTCCAGCGACGGGATCAGGTCGTCGATCAGTGCGCTCGTCACGGCGATGTGCACCGAGGTGGGGAAGACGTCGTTGGAGGACTGGGACGCGTTCACGTGGTCGTTGGGGTGCACCGGGCGGCCCAGGCTGCGCGTGGCGAGGGTGGCGAGCACCTCGTTCATGTTCATGTTCGAGGACGTGCCGCTGCCGGTCTGGTACACGTCGATCGGGAACTCGCCGTCGTAGCGGCCGGTGATGACCTCGTCGGCGGCGGCGGCGATCGCGTCGGCGATGTCCTGGTCGAGCACGCCCAGGCGCGCATTGGCCAGGGCCGCGGACTTCTTGATCCGGGCGAGGGCCGCGATCTGCGCGGGCTCCAGCACGGAGCCCGAGATCGGGAAGTTCTCGACGGCGCGCTGGGTCTGGGCGCCGTAGAGGGCGGACGCAGGGACCCGCACCTCGCCCATCGTGTCGTGTTCGATCCGGAAGCCGGCTTCAGCGGTCTTGTCCACCACGGTGTGTATTACCTTTCGATTGTGAGACGGGGAGCTGGGAAAAGGAGTCGCGGCAGGTCACCCGCGGCTGGGCAGGCGGATCAGACCACGCCGACGACGATGTCGGGCACGGCCCGGCCCTCGAGCAGCCGGTAGTTCGCCCCGACGATAGCCAATGTACCTTCTGCGACGGCGGCGCTGATCATCTCTGAACGTTCGAGGAGCTCGGCGACCGTGTCGCGCAGGTGTTCCCGGCCGACGGCGAGGGCGTCGACGCTGTGCGGGTCGATTGGAGTCGCATCCGTCGCCCCGCTCACCCGGCGCACCGCCGGCACGATCTTCTCGATGATCTTCGCGATGTGCACGGGCAACGGCTGGGCGTCGGGCGCCTGGGAGTCGATGGCGGCGCGCACGGCACCGCACCCGTCGTGGCCGAGCACGAGGATGAGCGGCACCTGCAGCACCGCGACGGCATATTCGAGCGAACCGAGAACCGAGTCCGAAATGACCTGGCCGGCGTTGCGCACCACGAACAGGTCGCCGAGGCCCTTGTCGAAGATGATCTCCGCGGCCAGGCGCGAGTCGCTGCAGCCGAAGAGGGCCGCGTCGGGGGTCTGCACGAAGGCGATCTCGGCCCGCCGGTCCACGTCCTGTCGCGGATGCAGCGGCTCACCGTTGACGAAGCGCTCGTTCCCGCGCTGGAGCTCGTTCCAGACCCTCGCCGGGGTGGATGCGTTGTCGTCGTTTCCGGTCATCATTTTCCTCCGGTGGTGGTGGCATTGGCCGTGATCTGGTCGGCGAGCACTGCGGCGAGCTCGGCGAATTCGGCCTCCGTCGCCGTTCCGACGAGGAGGTAGGTGCTTGTTCCGGCCTCCGTGACCAGGGCGTAGTCGAAGTTGCCGCGGTCTTTCTCCGGGGCCGTGTTGCGGTAGACGTCCCAGGTGACGCCGTCGATGGTGACGGTGTCGCCGGCCGGGGCGTTCTTCAACTGTGCGGCGACCCAGGACGGGTTCGCGCCGAGACCCTGGGTGAGCCCGATGAACTCGTTTCCGGGCGTGAGCAGGCCGATGTACCAGGACGGGATCTTGTCCGAGCCGCCGAGGCGCCACTGCGCGGCGTTGGCCCGCCACCCGGTGGGGAGATCGGGCACCAGCAGTGGTTCGTCGATCCCGGTCTGCACCTGCGCGGCCACCGTGGCGAAGTCGACCGGGCGGTCCAGCGGGGCCTCGCTGCGCGGCACGAGCAGCACCAGCACGAGCACGGCGCCGACGGTCACCAGCAGCGACAGCACCAGGTTGTTCACGGTTTTCCGGGCCCGGTAGTTGCGGGAGTTCTCGGCCAGCCGGGTCCTCGTCTCCTCGGGGGTCTCCGGGCGGCCGAGTTCGGCGACGACGCGGGGTGCCCGTTTGGCGGGACTCATCCGGCGGATGCGGCGGTGTCGGCCTGGCCGGCGCGCGCGGCGTCCAGCCTCGCCTTCGCGCCGATCAGCCACTCCTCGCAGCGTCGGGCCAGTGCTTCGCCGCGTTCCCAGAGCGCGAGCGACTCCTCCAGGGTCGAGGATCCCTGCTCGAGGGCGTTCACGACGCGCACGAGTTCGTCCCGGGCCTGTTCGTAGCTCAGCGCGGAAAGGTCGTCTGCGGGCGAGGTCATGGCATCCATTCTATTTCGACGCGATCAGGTCGGCGGTGTCGCCGGCGGTGTCGGCCGCGCTGTCGTCTGCGGTGGCCGACACGGTGCCGTCGGCGAGGGTGATCAGGAGTCTCGTGGCGTCCGGGGCCTGGTCGGGGCGGCGAAGCACGTGGCCGTCGGGGAGCTGCACGATGGCGTACCCGCGGTCGAGCGTGCCCTGGGGGGAGAGGGTGCGCAGCTGGGAGCGCAGGTCGACGATGGCGGCGGCGGCGCGCTCCACCACCCGGTCGACGAGTTCGGTGCCGCGGGCGACATAGCGGGTGAGGTCTTCGGCGCGGGAGTCGATGATCCAGTCCCGGGAGCTGAGCACGGGGCGGGAACGGAGCTGGCCGATCCGGTCGATCTCGGTGGCGACGATTCCGGTCAGGCGGGTGCTGATCCGGGCGCGGGCCTGCTGCACCCGGTTGAGCTCGTCGGAGACGTCGGGCACGACGCGCTTGGCGGCATCCGTCGGCGTCGACGCGCGCAGGTCGGCGACCTCGTCGAGCAGCGGCCGGTCGGCCTCGTGGCCGATCGCGCTGACCAGGGGGGTCGCGCAGGCCGCCGCCGCCCGGAGCACCTTCTCGTCGTTGAAGCCGAGCAGGTTCTGGAAGTCGCCGCCGCCGCGGGCCACGATGATCACATCGACCTCAGGGTCGGCGTCGAGGGCCTGGATGGCCGCGGTCACCTCGTTCACCATCCGGTCGCCCTGCATGGCCGCGTAGTGGATGCGGAAGTTCACGGCCGGCCAGCGCAACTGGGCGTTGCGGATGACGTCCTTCTCCGCGTCGGAGTCCTTGCTGGTGACCAGGCCGATGCAATGGGGGAGGAACGGGAGCGGCACCTTGCGGGAGGCGTCGAACAGGCCCTCCCCGGCCAGCTGCTTGCGCAGCCGCTCGAGCCGTTCGAGCATGTCGCCGAGGCCCACGTGGCGCAGCTCGAACACCTGCATCGTGAGCGTGCCGCCCTTGACCCAGTAGTTGGGTTTGACCAGGGCGATCACTCGGTCGCCCTGCTTGAACTCGTCGGTGAGCCGGGCCTTCACGGAGGACCACACGGTGAAGCCGACGGTGGCGTCCTCGGTCAGGTCCTTGAGCTTGCCGTAGACGTTCCCGCCGCTGACGCCCCACTGGGTGATCTCGCCCTCGACCCAGGCGGTGCCGAGCCGTTCGATGTAGCCGCGGATCTTGTTCGCCAGCAGTGCGACCGGCCACGGGGTCTCGACGGTGGGGGGTGCATCCTGCATCGATCGTTCCTCCCACAGCGCGTCAGCGCTGCACGCTTAGACTGGCAGCGTGACTATTAGTATGGATTCGCCCGTAATCGGCCTTGGCATGCCACGTATCCCGAGCGCACGCAACAGGCTCAAGGATACCCCCGTCGACGGAACGAAGCGGGTGCTGCTGGCGGCGCCGCGCGGCTACTGCGCCGGAGTGGACCGCGCCGTGATCGCCGTGGAGAAGGCCCTCGACCTGTACGGCGCGCCCGTTTACGTACGCAAACAGATCGTGCACAACGTGCACGTCGTCTCCGAACTGGAAAAGAAGGGTGCCATCTTCGTCGAGGAGGTGGACGAGGTGCCGACCGGCTCCCACATCGTTTTCAGCGCCCACGGTGTCTCGCCGGCGGTCGTCAACGCCGCCGCCGACCGCGGCCTGCTCGCGATCGACGCGACCTGCCCCCTGGTGACCAAGGTGCACCGCGAGGCCGTGCGCTTCGCCAGGGACGACTTCGAGATCCTCCTGATCGGCCACGAGGGCCATGAAGAGGTCGAGGGCACCGCGGGGGAGGCCCCCGAGCACACCACCCTCGTCGGCAGCCCCGATGAGGCCGACACCATCCAGGTACGCAATCCCGAGAAGGTCGTCTGGCTCTCGCAGACCACCCTCAGCGTGGACGAGACCATGGAGACCGTGCGCCGCCTGCGGGCGCGCTTCCCGCTGCTGCAGGACCCGCCGAGCGACGACATCTGCTACGCCACCCAGAACCGGCAGGTCGCGATCAAGAAGATCGCGGAGGACTCCGACCTCGTGATCGTGGTCGGTTCGGCGAACTCGTCCAACTCGGTGCGACTGGTCGAGGTGGCCCTGGAGTACGGCGCCCGGGCTGCCTACCGGGTCGACTTCGCCAGCGAGGTCAAGCAGGAGTGGCTCGACGGTGTGGTCACCGTCGGGGTGACGAGCGGGGCATCCGTGCCGGAGGAGCTCGTGCACGAACTGCTCGTGGCGCTCGAGGACGCCGGCTACGGCAGCGTCGAGGAGGTCAAGACGGCCGAGGAAGACCTGCTGTTCTCGCTCCCCAAGGAACTGCGCAAGGACCTCGCCGGCAACGAGGACGCTCGCGGGCTCGGCGGCCGGGTCACCCGCGCCGAATAGACGAGGGACGAAGGCCGGCTCTCGCGGTGCGCCGCCGGTCCGGCCCGTCAGGGCCGGCCACTGGAGTCACGGCTGGCTGTAGAAAGTGAGCAGCGTCGGGTCGGTGGCCAGGATGACCGACATGAACACGAAGATCACGACGAAGGCGACGACGGCGCCGATCAGCGGCAGGTAGAAGGCGCGCTTGCCGCGGACGAGCAGCAGAATCGCTCCGGCCGCGGAGGCGAGCCAGACCGCTGCCTCCGTGAAGCTCCCGGCGGTGATCAGCCCGGCCACCGAGGCGGCAGGGGTGTAGTCCCCGAGGTCCTGCTGCGTGTAGAGCATCTGCACAGCCTGGGGGAGGGCGCCGAGCACCCCGATCGCGAAGAACGTGGCCAGGAGCCCGAAGACGAGCAGGGCGAGCGTGACGGGCCGGTCCCAGGCTGGCACGGTTCCGCGCGCCCGGGCGGCCGGGTTCGGGCCGGACGTCGGCGTAGCCGACGGAACCGGCGGGACGGCGTCGGGGGCCGGAGTCCAGCTCCAGCCCTCCGGCGCCAGTTCGCCGTATCGCGGGCGTGGCCGGGAATCCTCGGGCGGGGTCCCCGCTGGCGTGGACAGAGGATTCTCGGCCATCGTCATCCCGGGTGCTAGCTGTTCGAGTGGCCGGCGGAGCCGAGCTGGCGGGTAGCCTCGGCGACGCGGGCGGCCATGGCCGTCTCGGCAACCTTGCCCCACGCGCGCGGGTCGTAGACCTTCTTGTTGCCGACTTCGCCGTCAACCTTGAGCACGCTGTCGTAGTTGCTGAGCATGTAGCCGGCGACCGCGCGGGTGAACGCGTACTGGGTGTCGGTGTCGATGTTCATCTTCACGACGCCGTTCGCGACGGCCTCGGCGATCTCGGCGTCGGTCGAGCCCGATCCGCCGTGGAAGACCAGGTCGAGCGGCTTCGGGCCGGTGCCGAACTTGGCGGCGACGCCGTCCTGGATCTCCTTGAGCAGTTCCGGGCGCAGCTTGACGTTGCCGGGCTTGTAGACGCCGTGCACGTTGCCGAAGGTGAGCGCGGCCATGTAGCGGCCGTTCTCGCCCATGCCGAGGGCGTCGATCATGGCGAGGGCATCGTCGAGGGTCGTGTACAGGTTCTCGTTGATGTCGCCTTCGACGCCGTCCTCTTCGCCGCCGACGGCGCCGATTTCAACCTCGAGGATCGCGTTGATCGCCTTGGTGCGCTTGAGGATGTCCTTGGCGATGTCCAGGTTCTCGCCGAGCGCGATAGCGGAGCCGTCCCACATGTGCGACTGGAAGATCGGGTTGCGGCCGGCCTTGACCTCTTCTTCGGAGGCGGTGATCAGCGGCAGGACGAAATCCTCGAGGGCGCCCTTGGGGCAGTGGTCCGTGTGCAGGGCAACGGTAACGGGGTAATTGTCGGCGACGGACTGCACGAAGTGCGCCATCGCGAGCGCACCGGATGCGCGGTTCTTGACCGTGTGGCCGGCGAAGTAATCTGCGCCACCGGTGGTGACCTGGATGATGCCGTCTGAGCCGGCCTCGGTCAGGCCCTGTAGTACGGCGTTAATGCTCTGTGAGGACGAAACGTTGAACGCGGGATACGCGAACCCATTCGTCTTGGCCTTGTTGAGCATCTCTGCATACTGGTCGGGGGTTGCGATGGGCATTGTTTAGTCTCCTCGGTTGAACCGTTTCGGTCCTTCAATACTATCGAGGGAGGGTCGCCGGGCGTACGAGACCGTGAGGCCGGTTCGGTATCGTCGGGCGCTAGGCTGAAGGCGGCAGCGCTGATCCACCAGCGCCGGCCCAAAGACGGGTCACGCCACTGCCGCACTCTTCGTCCGGGAAGGACCATCTGTGAACAGCCCCGAAATCGCCCCCAATTTCACCCATCCCGACCGAAACCTGGCCATGGAGCTGGTGCGCGCGACCGAGGCGGCCGCGATTCGCGCGGTTCCGTTCATCGGCCGCGGCGACAAGAACGCCGCAGACAAAGCGGCCGTCGACGCCATGCGCGTCTTCCTCGGCACCGTCAACTTCGACGGCCTCATCGTCATCGGTGAGGGCGAAAAAGACGAAGCGCCCATGCTCTTCAACGGCGAGCGGGTCGGCAACGGCCGCGGCCCGGCCTGCGACATCGCCGTCGACCCGATCGACGGCACCAGCCTCACCGCCGCCGGCCGCCAGAACGCCCTGTCCGTGATCGCGGTCTCCTCCCGCGGCACCATGCTCGACGCGTCATCCGTTTTCTACATGGACAAGATCGTCACCGGCGCCGCCGGTCGCGGAGCCGTCAGCCTCGATGCGTCGATCGGCGACAATATTCGCGAGCTCTCGAAGAAGACCGGCAAGCCGGTCGGTGAAATGGTCCTCGCCGTGCTCGACCGGCCGCGCCACGCCGGACTGATCGACGAAATCCGCAGCGCCGGCGCCGGAACCCGGCTGATGAGCGACGGCGACGTCGCCGGCGGAATCAACGCGGCCCGTTGGGAGACGCGCATCGACATGTGCGTCGGCATCGGCGGCAGTCCCGAGGGCATCACCACCGCGTGCGCGCTCAAGGCCATCGGCGGGTACATGCAGGGGCGACTCGCCCCGAAGGATGACGCGGAGCGTGCCGGCGGCATTGCGGCCGGTCTCGACATCGACAAACTGCTCGAGCTCGACGACATGGTCAGCGGCGACAACACGTTCTTCGTGGCGACCGGCGTCACCGATGGCGGGCTCGTCGACGGCGTGCGCCGCCAGGGCCCCATCATCCGCACCGAGAGCATCGTGCTGCGCTCGAAGTCGGGAACCACCCGTCGCGTGATCGCGGAGCACCTCGCCTCGAAGTGGCTCTAGCCTCCGATTCCCGGCGGCCTGCCTGCCGGGTGCCGGCCTGAAACGACGAGAGTCGCCGCGCGAGCGGCGACTCTCGTCGTTAACCGGTCCGCGTCAGCGGGCGTCGCCGGCGCGGGCCGCTTCCAGTTCGGCGGCATCCCGTTCCACGGTTTCCAGTTCGGCCACGAACTCCCAGGCCGCCAGCTCCCGGGTGCTCTCCTCGATGGCCGCCAGCGGAGCGAGCACCTTCGACTCGTCGAGGGCGTTGAGTTTGCGGGCAGTCGGCAGCACCTGGCGTTCCATCGAGCCGACGAAACCGTTGTAGTCCTTGACCGTGCGCTCGATCGAGCGGCCCAGTTTCTCGATGTGCGTCGCCGTGGTCGACAGCCGGGCATAGAGCTCGCGGCTGAGGTCGAAGAGCACCTTCGCGTCGTGGGTGAGCACGTCCTGCTGCCAGGTGAACGCGACGGTTTTCAGCACCGACCAGAGCGTGACGGGCGAGGCGAGGGCGACCCGCTTGGAGAAGGCGAATTCCATGATGGACGGGTCGGCCTCGAGCGCGCTCGAGACGAGCGACTCGCTGGGGATGAACGCGATCACGATTTCGGGGGAGGCCTCGAGCCCCTGCCAGTAGGCCTTGCCGCCGAGGGTGGTGATGTGATCGCGCACCGCCTTGACGTGCGCTCCGAGGAGCGCGGTGCGCCGGGCTCCCTCCGCGCCGGTCGCCGTGGCCGGAATCTGGCTCGCCTCCAGGAACGCGGAGAAGGGCACCTTGGCGTCGACGGCGATGTTCTTGCCGCCGGGCAGGTGCACGACCAAATCGGGGCGGCCGGCCCCGGCATCGGAGGTGATGCTCGCCTGCACGTCGAAGTCGACGCGCTCGATGAGGCCGGCGGCCTCGACCACGCTGCGCAGCTGGGTCTCGCCCCACACTCCTCTGGTGCTGTTGGAACGCAGGGCGGACGCCAGGGTTTCGGCGGTGCTGCGCAGGCGTTCCTCGGATTCGGTGGCGTTGCGCAGCTGCTGGCTGAGTTCGCCGTGCTGCACGCTGCGCTGGGCTTCCAGCTCGGTGACCTTCTTCTGCATGTCGGAGAGGCTCTCCCGCACGGGGGCGAGGGCCTGCAGGACCGTGCTCTCCCGCTGCTCGCGTTGCGTGCGGGCGGCTGTCTCTTCGCGCTGACGCTCCTCGAACTCGCGCGCGCGGCGCTGAGCGTCTGCGAGTTGCTCGCGGAGGGCATCCGTCGTGGCCTGCACCGACGCGAGTTCTTCGCGCAGGATGGCCGACACGCCCGCCTCGGAGGAGCGCAACTCGGCCAGCGCAACCTGGTGCCGCGCCTCCAGAATGGCGGGGTCCTCGGCCGGGGTGGTGCCCGAGGCCGTTCCGCGCTGCTGCACTCCACGCCGTTGGACGAGGACGAGCGCGCACAGGGCGCCGAGCAGGGCGCCGAGGGCGATGCCGAGAAGGAGTGTGAGCCAGGGATCCATGCCACTACTCTGCCAGCGGCCACCGACATCGCCGGGAAAAGGGCGGCGGGCCGCGCAGGTTCGTCGACGCGCCCGCCCGCGTCAGTTCGGAGCCCGCGTCACGACTCGAGCGCCCGGGCGTACAGGTCGGGGTCGTTCCGGGTCGTGGGCGACACGACGAGGTGCTCCTGATTGATCCGGAGCGCGAAGGAGCCGATGTAGGGCAGCTGGATCACGGTGGTGAGCCCGGCCCGCCAGGCTTCGGCGAGGGCGGGGATGACGCGGGTCTCGGGGAGGTCGCCGAGCGGCGCGGCCATCGACGACCGCCACCTCTCGCAGGCGTCCCGGTCGATGCCGGCTTCCCAGAAATCCGAGGGCCAGGTTGAGGTCACCTGCCACAGCTCGTCGTCGCTGAGGGTGTCCAGGAGGTGCTGGGTCGTCTCGTCGGGGGTGCTGACGGTGACGCTCGGCGGGTCGAAGTGCGTCCAGGCCCGCTGCCATTCGGCCAGCCAGCGTCGGCGTGCGGCGTCGACGTCGAGGTTCTCCGGTCGATCGGAGGAGCCCGGATCGGGCTCGGAATCGAGCCGGGGCACGGCATCGATGTCCAGCCGCCAGGCGCTCCGCACGAAGAGCAGGTAGATCAGCGGGGGCCAGCATTCCTCGACACCGACCTGCATGTCGTGCGGCCAGGGATTGCCCGGCATGTCGTCGGAGGAGCGCATCCGCCGATTCTCCTCTCCCGCCTGGCCTCGCGCTACGGGTGGTTGAGCGCCATCGGGCCGTGCGTGGCGGCCATCTCCTGGGTTGCGACCGGGCCGATCGCCCCGATCCTGACTCCGGAGATGCGGGCCAGTTCTTCGAGGGTGTCGGCGTCGTGCCGCCCGGCGGCGTGGATCATGATCGCCGCGCACGCTTCGGCGTCGGCGAGGGCGTCGTGGTGGGCGAACCCCTCGAACCCGGCCGCCATCGCGGCCACGGGCAGCCGGTAGGAATCGAGCTGGTAGGTGCGCCGGGCGACCTGGAGGCTGCAGACATAGCTGAAATCGGGAACGGCGAGGCCGGCGACCGTGGACGCCGTCTTGATCACGCCGAGGTCGAAGCCGGCGTTGTGGGCGACGAGATGGTCGCCGCCGGCGAACGCGACCAGATCGGGGAGCTGCTCCGCCCAGGTGGCCGCACCGACGACATCCGTGGGGCGGATGCCGTGGATCTTGATGTTCCACTCGAGGAACGCGTCGTGCCCCGGCGCGGGCTGGATGAACCAGCCGACCCGGTCGACCACGCGCCCGTCGCGAACCTTCACCAGCCCGACCGAGCACGCCGAAGCGCCCGAAGAGTTTGCGGTCTCGAAGTCGATGGCGGTGAAATTGACTGGCACCCCCTCATGCTCTCACGGGCCGCCGACACGGCTTCCCCCGGCGCCAGAGCGCGGCACCGGGCCCAGCCGGTACGATGGACTCTCGTGGCTCTTACTATTGCAATCGTCGGACTGCCCAATGTCGGCAAGTCCACCCTCTTCAACGCGTTGACCAAAAACAACGTGCTGGCGGCGAACTACCCGTTCGCCACGATCGAGCCGAACGTGGGCATCGTCAACCTGCCGGACTCCCGGCTGGCGGCGCTCGCCTCGATCTTCGGCAGCGAGCGGCTGCTGCCGGCTCCCGTGTCGTTCGTCGACATCGCCGGGATCGTGCGCGGCGCGAGCGAGGGTGAGGGGCTCGGCAACAAGTTCCTGGCCAACATCCGTGAGGCCGACGCCATCGCCCAGGTCATCCGCGGCTTCGCCGACCCCGACGTGGTGCACGTCGACGGCGCGGTCAACCCGGCCGGCGACATGGAGACCATCAACACCGAGCTCATCCTCGCCGACCTGCAAACCCTTGAGAAGGCCATCACGCGGTTCGAGAAAGAGGTCAAGGGCCGCAAGATGCCCCCGATCGTGCTCGAGACCGCGCTCAAGGCGCAGGCCGTGCTCGACGCCGGCCAGCCGCTGTCCTCGGCGACCCTTGACATCGAACCGATCAGGGAACTCGGCCTGCTCACCGCCAAGCCGTTCATCTACGTGTTCAACGTCGACGAAGACGTGCTGCAGGATGCCGACAAACTGGCCGTGCTGGCCGCGCTCGTGGCCCCGGCCAACGCCGTGTTCCTCGACGCCAAGCTCGAGTCGGAGCTCAGCGAGCTCGACGCCGAGGACGCCGCCGAGATGCTCGCCTCCACGGGCCAGGCCGAGAGCGGCCTCGACCAGCTCGCCCGGATCGGCTTCGACACCCTCGGCCTGCAGACCTATCTGACCGCCGGCCCGAAGGAAACCCGCGCCTGGACGATCCACAAGGGCTGGACCGCCCCGCAGGCCGCCGGCGTCATCCACACCGACTTCCAGAAGGGCTTCATCAAGGCCGAAGTCTTCTCCTTCGACGACCTGGTCGCCGCCGGTTCGATCGCCGAGGCCCGAGCGAAGGGCAAGGCCCGGATCGAGGGCAAGGAATACGTCATGCAGGACGGCGACGTGGTTGAATTTAGGTTTAACGTTTAACCTGGAGTCTAATTCTGCGTTTGATCAGGTATTCAAGTTCTGACGTATTGCAGGCGTTGAAGTCGAGCCCGGGGATGCAAGGCCAAATCGTCGATTCTCTTCGCATCCTCGCGTCGATGAATGGGCTTGATCTCGCCGGCCCTTCACGCGGTGATTACTCCCAGGGCGAGATTCACGTGCTTCGGCCGCAAATGAAGCCTTAGGTTCTCGACTCCTTTCCGCTAGCGTGTGCACCAACGTTGGAGGTGTGCTCGTGTTCGTTCATCTGCTGGGCATCGTCTCCACGGGTGCCGACGTGGCCAGCCTGCGGCCGGTCGGAGGCCGTGTGCCCTCGGCTGTACTCGCGCATCTCGCCCTGGCCGAGGGTAAGGTCGTGGCGCTGGAGAGCCTGATGGACTGCGTGTGGGATGACCCTCCGCCGTCAGCACGGAATGCCATCCAGGTGGCCGTGTCTGGTCTGCGGAAGAGGTGCGGTGCCGACCTGATCGATGGAGGCCGCGACGGATACCGGCTGCGAGCCGGAATGCTCAGAGTGGATTCGAACGAAGCGGCCGACCTACTGCTGCGGGGTCGGCAGATGTTTGGCGCGGGGCGATTCGGCGAGGCCCGGAGTCAGGCGGCTACGGCCCTGACGATGTTCGATGGCGAGCCGCTGGCCGGGCTTACCACGATGCGGGCGGAACAGCGGCGAGAACAGCTGCTCCGACTGCGTCAGGAACTCGTCACGGTGCATTCGGCTGCTCTGTTGGAGCTGGGGAGGCCGGGCGAGGCCATTGCAGATCTGCGGGGTGAACTCGAGTCTGATCCGCTCAACGAAACCATCCATGCGCTCCTAATGCGCGTCCTGGCAGCTGATGGACGTGCATCCGAGGCACTCGAGCACTACGGCCAGCTGCGCCACCGGCTCGCCGACGAACTCGGAACAGACCCCTCTGCCTTGGTATCGGATGTGTTCTCCGGCGTACTCGCGGGAACGGTCGGCGTCGTGATTCCTGCTCCGATCGCGATGCGAACACCAAACAACTCGCTGCCGTCCCCGGCGTCGCCGCTTGTCGGGCGCGATGAGGACATGCGGGGCATCCTGAGCCGGCTCCGAGATGGTCATCGCCTGGTCACCCTGATCGGCCCGGGAGGCATCGGCAAGACCCGGCTGGCAATTGAGGCGGCGCGGATCAGCGGGGACGATGACGCCCGTCCGGTGACCTTCGTGGATCTTTCAACCGCACGAACTGCCAGCGAGGTCGATGCCGTCGTCGCGAACACGCTCGGCGTCGCCGCGGACGAGGTCGCGGCATCCGTCGCCGGTACTCGGATGCTTGTGGTCCTGGACAACGCGGAGCACGTGCTCGAGGCGGTGCTCGAACTGGTCCCGCGGCTCCTCGCGGTGGCGGGAGTGTCCGTTCTGGTGACCTCGCGCAGCCCGCTTCGGCTCGTCGGCGAGTTCGTGATCGACCTTGACGGACTTGAGCCCGGGCCCGCCACGCGGCTGCTCGCGGACCGAGTGGGTTTCTCGCCAGCGGAAAAGAGCCGCTATGCCGACGAGCTTGCAGTGCTGGTACAACGTTCGGACGGGATCCCCCTGCTGCTGGAGCTGATCGCGCCCGCGCTGCACTGGAGTTCTCCCGGGGAAGTCGTCGACTCGCTGGGACAGGTGATGGCCGGCCTTCAGGACGAGACGCGGAACAGACCGTCCCGGCACGCGAATATCAGCGCCGTTGTGGAGTGGAGCGTGCTTCAAGCCGGGGAGGACGCGCGTCGGGCGCTCGGCGTGCTGGGGCTCATCCGCGGCTCGTTCACTGAGCCAACGGCGCGCGCCCTGACCGCCGCCGGCGGTGGCTCGTCGTCGTCGGCGGGCCTCGTCGAGCTGGTGGACCTGTCGTTGGTCAAGCGACTGCGCGTGCCGGGCCAGATCCGGTTCAGGATCCTGGAATCGGTGCGCCTGTATGTGGAGAGTTCTTCCCACGTAGCGAAGCCAACAGTCGAGGACCACAGGGCGCATGCAACGCATTACCTCCGGGCCTTGGCCGCCGTGCACGAGAACTACGACGCTCGGCCCGACGATTTCGACGATATGGCGCGCGTGGAGGACGCCAACATCACACAGGCGTTGACCTGGGCGCTCGTTGAGGATCGACCTTTGGCGATCCGGCATCTGGATGTCGTGCTCTGGGGCTGGTGTGAGGGCGGTCGGCACCGTGACCTGCAGGTACTGGCTACCGCGGTTCTCGGCGGCACGGAGGGCACAGAGCTGGAACGCGCGCGGGTGGCGGTGTGCTATCTGGTCTCCACGACCGACGAGGCGCTGCCGATCGACGGCTCCATGCGCGCAGCGAGAGATCTCGCCCAGGCGAGCGCGGAGCAGTTCGATGATGCGTGGCATCGACGCTGGATCATTGCGGCAGTGGGATTGCGCCGGCTCGACGGCGACCTCGAGGGGGCTTTTGACCTGGCTGGCGGCATGCGCAGGAACAGTGCACGCAGTCGTGGGGTCGCCGAATCCCTGCGGGCGATGTTGCTGCTCGTGCTGGGCCGCACACAAGAAGCGCTTGAGCATGCGCGTCTCGCATTGGCCGAGGTGCAGGCCGTGAACCGGTCGGGCCGGGTCTTCGAGTTGTGCAACGTTGGGTACTGCTGCCTGGTCCTCGAGGAGTATGAGGAGGCGCGTACCGCACTGACAGAAGCCATTCTCATCGCCGACGAGACCGAGCTTGTGCGCGGGCTCGCGGCCGCAGAGCTGAACCTCGCCTGGGTAGAGCTTCAGTGCGGTGACCCCTCCGCGGCCCTGGGCCTGGTCGTGCGAAACCTGGCCGGTCACCGTGGGCAGGCCGACTGGGCGGCCTTCTCTGAGGCCCTCGTGATCTCCGCCCTCGCACTGGCGGCCCTCGGAGACCTGGCAACGGCGACAGACGTCGCGACGGCGGCTATCCCTCGCGTCACGAGCATGCCCAACATGTCCGATACGTTCATCACGGGGCGGGTCACTCAGCTGTGCGAGACGATCGGGTACGTCGAGAGCGCTTCCGGCACTGTCGACGCGATCGACGATGCCCGACTGTTGGAAATGATTCGGAACAGTCCGGCATACTATCGGTGATGGCAGTGTCCGGACGCGCGCGGATGGCCCCGGCTCGGTGAGACGAGGCCATCACGGTGCGAGGTGGGCGCTCAGTTGACAGTGCAGTAGCCGTAGCCGAAGTCGGTGCCCCACGTCGCTCCGCTCTTGGCTCCGGCGGCCACTGAGATGACGTAGTAGGTGCCGGGTGCGACGCGAAGGTTGAGCATGCTGTTTGTGTAGCTGCCGGAGGGGTTGCGGCCGTCGCCGATCCAGGAGGTCATGCTGACGGCTTGGCCGTAAGAATTGAACGTGTTGTAGTTGCGGAACGATCCGTAGAGGTACCAGACGCGCGTCGAGGCATTCCAGCGATATACGTCGTTGGCCCAGGTGACCGACTCAGATCCGCCGCTGGCCCACATCCGGACCGGGCTCATCTGCAGAGTGTCTGATGAGGAGTTGCAGTAGAAGTTTGATGGTCCGGTCATCGAGGTGGCGGCGGACGCCGGTGTTGCGGCGGCGAAGACGCTGATCGCGACGATCGCGGAGGCGACGAGCGCGGCCCAGCGGGCGCGGACCGGGCGGATGGTGTTGACGTTCATGATGTGCTCCTTGGGGGTGATCCTCCGCCGGATTCTCCGGCTGATTGGAACTCTGCACCACGACGGTTATCGCCCGCTTATCGCCCGCTGATTGCCCTGTCCCGGCGTCTCTACGGCTAGCCTGCCTCCAGGATTTCTGACGAACGATCTCGCCGAGGGAGTTTGCGCGGGCGTGGGGCCGACCACGTGAAGATCCCTGCCGCCGAGCGTCGACACGAGCGGCCGAGCCAGTGGAAGTCAGGGTGTCGCTGAACGGGGCGGTCTTCGTAATGGTTTTCGGTGGCGGAATTCGGTGGAGTTCCGCTTCAACGTTTAGTCCGCGGCAGACAGTCGCGCGCGACTTGACGCAGATGTTCATGCGCCTGATTCTCCCTTGGAGCGCTGGCCGCCGGGTTCGACGGATGCGGACGAGTTCGGAGGGTACGCCTGTCGAACTCGACCGCAACTGTCCATCGCAACGAGGCTCACCACCGCCCGCAGAGGCTGACATGCTGCGCGGGCCAGCCGCGCTGGGGCGCCGTGGGCGTGTGGCTAACCCATGAGACCCATCATTCCGGCGGGGGGATCAGGAGCCGGCCAGAGGTGCGACTCCCGCCTCCGGGACGGGGGAAACAGCCGCTGGGCGGAAGCCGCGCGCGATCATCCATACCGCCAAGACCATCTCCTGCACGGCGAGGGGAACGTACAACAGGGTTTGGGCCGTGGAGTCGGTGCCGATGACCCCGTACATCGCGAGCACATAGGCGGCCACGTAGAACGGGATTGCCGCGAGACCCCATATCGCGATCCAGCGGGGGACGATGCGCGACCGATAGAGCAGGAGGTAGAACATGACGCCGCCGAGGCAGAATACGAGCGCGGTCACGGCGCCGACATCGGCGTGGTCGAGCAGAAGGCTGCCCAGACGTACGCCTACCGGTGACGCCGTGCCCGGTCCTGCCGACATCACTTCACCCAGTGGCAGCAGCAGCAGCAAACTGATAGCGGACAAGACATAGCAGGTGGTCTCGACCGCTCCTCGAATAACCAGGTAGCCGATCGCCAGCACCTCGTCAACGCGGCGCAGCACGGGAAAGAGCACCACGGGGACGAACGCGAGCGAGAGCCCCATGACGAGAACGAGCAGGGCACACGTCACGACGGCGCCGGGGTGCTCCGCGCTGGCGGCAAGCCGATCGTCCGCGACGCTGACCGGAGCGATAGCCGCGACCTTGCTGAGGACGCCGGCCACGGTGCCGACTATGTACAGGATCCCGGCGGTCGTCGCGGCTGCTGCGTGTTCGCGCATATTGTCCTCGTTCCCTGACACCGAACCGGTCCTGGTAGCCCAGATTCAATCGTTGTGAGAGACCCCACAAGGACCGAAAGTCCCGGCCGAGCGTGCGTCCTTTCCGGCCCGGCGGGCCCGGAGGGAAGTCGACCTTGTCAGGCTTGCGTGTCTCACAGGTTCAAATTCTGCCGATCGTCCTCGTTCCTTCGCTCCTGATGCTTTTTGTGCGGCGCAGCGCGGTGGAGTTCCGCTTCAACGTGTAGCAGAGCGTCACTAGTGTGGAACCACGTTCTGAGAACGGAATTGGGGGAATCGGGTGTTCGTTCATGTTTCCAAGCGTCGGTGGCTTCCAGGCATCGCCCTGGCGGCAATCGGGATTCTGCTGCTATCAGGGTGTGCAGGTCAGCGGGCGGATGCGCCGACGGAGAATCCGACCAGTTCCGGCGGCTCGACGGTCAGCACGACTTCACCCGCACCGACACCGACACCGATCGCGATGGACCTCGCAGACCCTGAATCGTGGCTAATCGGCTTCACCAGCGTGGGGCCGCTGGCGATCGGGGATGAGATCAGTGCGACGAGCCGGTCGATGACCGCGTTCTCCAGCAGTGCGGTTTTCGAAGGCTGTCCTTCGATTATCTCCTTCGAACGGCCCGGATTTCCCAATCTGGTCATCGCCGACAGCTCCGAGAATGGCCTCGTGGAACTGATCGCCCTTGAGGGAGGACCGACCTCCTCGGAGTACACCGCCACATCCCCGCGGACGAGCGCGGGAATCGGGATCGGCGCCACCCTCGATGAGCTCAAGTCCGCATACCCCGCGATCACCTATCAGGACGACCATTTCACGCCCCACTACGCGCTGCCGGACGGCAACGGTAACTGGATCAATTTCGCCGTGTTTGAAGGTCTGGTGAACAAGATCGTCGTTCGCCCCATGCCAGTCATTCCCCGAGAGATTTGCGGCTAGGCCACTCAGAGACGAAGAAATCGGCGGCGCACGTTGGAGTGCATCACAGCTATCGGTGACTCCAGGACCTTGTAGTGCCTCCTCGGTGAGGCCTCAGGTTCCCTGGTCGGGCGCGGAGGCAGCATATGAGTGGCGCGACCGAGCGCAGTTCCCCTAGAGTCAGTTCAGGTTCTCAGAACTGAGTTGGGGGTAACTCGTTTGTTCATCCATTTTTCCCGGCGCCGGTATCTGGAAGTCGCCACTGGGACCGCACTGGCCATACTGCTCCTCTCGGGGTGTGCAGGCCCGCAGTCCAACGTGCCGTTGGAGACTCCTTCGACCTCTGACCTTCCAACCGGAAACACGATGGCGCCAACCTCGACATCGCCAGCAGTGAATCTCGAGGATCCGCGTTCGTGGCTCATCGATTTCGCGGGCATTGGCCCGTTAGTGCTGGGAGATCGAGTCAGTAAGCGGGAGGAATCGATGACTTCCTTCACCACCACCCGGCAGGATGCGTGCCCCTGGGTGACGGCATTCGATAAGTCCGGGTTTCCCAGCATCTGGATCCCCGACCTGTCCGATTCGGGAATTGTCGAGCAAATCGTTCTGCAGAAGTGGGGCGCGCCTCAGGATGTCGCAGCCAATTCTCCGCATACGAGCACCGGAATCGGCATCGGCGCAACACTCGACCGACTTCGGGCGGCCTACCCCGCGCTCGCCCAAAAAGAGGGCAAGTACGCCCCGTTCTACTCAGTGACCAACGACAACGGGAAGTGGATCAACTTCACTGTCAACGATGGAGGGCTCGTTGACGCGATTGTTGTGCGTGCCAGTCCAAACGTGGACAGCGAATACTGCGGCTGACTGCAACATCGGTGCAAAGCCGTGGTCGTTCATTCAGGCTTCCTCAGGCCGATGGCAAGCCAATCGCAGGAGTGAACCGTGGCGAGACTGAACGACCCATGCGTATATGACGCCTTTTCGCATGCTGCCCCGGTGGAGTTCCGCTTCAACGTCCGGGGGAACTGTGGCCGTTGCGGACAAGTGTTGCTGGTGTGCCGGACGCAGTTGTCCGTACCGGCAACAGTTGGATTGATCTGCGGGCTGAGACGACGTGGCGCCGGCGCAGCTAGGCCGCGGCGAACCGTTTCGCCGAGCGGGCCTTCGCCTTCTCGGCCTCGACCTCCCGGTTCTTCGGGGGAGCTGAGCTCACCAGGTCCTCGAGCAGATGCCTCGAGATGTGGGCGATCTCCTCGACGGCGCGGTTGAACGCCTCGGTGTTGGCGTGCGACGGCTTCGTGGATCCGCTGATCTTGCGCACGAACTGCAGGGCAGCCGCGTGGACCTCGTCGTCGGTGGCGGCGGGCTCGAAATTATGCAGAGTGTGGATGTTCCGGCACATGCACCCAGAATAGCCAGGCATCCGGGCGTCGTCACCCTGCATTTCCGCTTCGCCGTGCCGTCAGAATCACCCCCTCGCCAGAGCCAGGGGACGGCCCGCAAACCCGCGGGGTGGGCGTGGCCAATTCAGGAGATCCGCAGCCGGCGGATGCGATCCGACCGTACTTCCGCGGGTCTCCCGACCAGGGCCCGACAGTTTTCCTGAATTCGGCACCTCGGGACCGTCAGTGGGCGACGCGCAGGACGACGTTGCCCTTTTTGTGGCCCGCGTCGACGTAGCGATGGGCGTCGACGATGTCGGCCAGGTCGAAGGTGCGGTCGATGACCGCCTGGAACCGACCCGATTCGGCCAGTCGGACGAGGTGCGCGAGCGCCTCGGCCGTACTCGGCGCGTTGCCCGAGGTGACCAACTTCCCGCTCCTCCTGGTGTGCCAGGGGGCCAGAAGCATTCCCTTGAGGTCGGAGATGACGAGCAGCAGTGCGCCGCCGGGGTTGAGGCGCTCTCCAGCCCGTTCGAAGGGCGCGTTGCCGACGCAGTCCATGATCACGTCGTACGCACGCCCCTCGGCGAGGAAGTCCTCGGCGGTGTAGCCGATCACCCGGTCCGCGCCGAGCGCGGTGACCCATTCCCGGTTGGCGCCACTGCACACGGCCGTGACGTGCGCCCCCATCTCCTTGGCGAGTTGCACGGCCGCGGTCCCCACGGCACCGGAGGCGCCGTTCACGAGGATGCCGGCACCCGGTGCGATCGTGGCCCGGCCCAGGAAGACGTGGGCGGTGATACCCCCGAACACGAGGGTCACGGCCTCCTCAAAGGTCATGTTCCGTGGCTTCGCCGTGATCGCCCCGTCCTGCGGAACGCACACGTACTCGGCGTGACCGCCGAACCTGCTGCCGAGCATGGCGATCACCTCGTCGCCGGGGGCGAATTTCGTGACGGCGCCGCCGACGGCTTCGACAACGCCGGCGACGTCCATGCCCAGGACGCGTTTGCGAGGGCGGAACACGCCGAGCGCCAGCGCGGATAGCAGGCCCAGCCCGGCGGGGATGGTGCGCCCCCGAGCCCGGTGGTCGGCAGCGCTCACCGTGCTCGCTCGAACTCTGACGAGCACCTCGCCGTGGCCCGGCGAGGGCTTGGGCAGTTGCTCGATGTGCACCACCTCCGGGGACCCGAACCGGCGGTAGACGGCGGCGCTCATCCGGACATCCTGGGCGGGAATGCGAGTTACTCGTTGCGGATTCATGACGACTCTCTGAGTTGAGGTGTGGGTGCGTGTGACGCGGATGCACTCGATCTTCCGGGCCGGCTCGGGTGGCCGGGCCGACCTCGGGCCCGTCGTGCGTGTCGACGGATGACGTACTCGGCTATCGCGAGATTGATCACCCAGGCCGCCCCCATCGCCACGGCTCGGGGGAGCTCGGCGGTCGGGCCGAAAAAGATCGATTCGGGGATCAGTAGCAGCGCCTGGGTGCCCGCGCCCACGCCGATCGCGTAGGCCCGGGTCATCCACGCGCCGTGCCGGAGGAAATCTCGGCGCAGGATTCCGCGGATCCCGAGGCCGACACTCGCCGCCATCGCGGACCCGAAGACCAGCCGGAGGACCGAGAGGAGCACACCGTCGCCGGGCGGGTGCGGGTAGAAGATCACCATCCACATGCCGGACAGGGCGGCGAGCAGGCCGGCGGGGATGAGTATCCTGCCGACGATGCGATGCCAGCCGCCTGTGCGGCGACGGAGCGCGGGAACGAATTGGAACGCGCCCAGCAGGCTGAACACGGTCACGCTCACAATGTGCGTCACCACGGGCACCGGCGAGTCGAGGAACCGGGCATTCTGCGGTGTGGTGACGGCCCCGCCGGTCAACTCGCCGAGCCGCGCCGCGCCGGCCAGGATCGGGATGAGGCTGAGGAGGATCAACCCGGTCGCCGCGAGCCATCCTGCTCGAGGGCCCTTCCTGCGGCTGCCGCGGGGGATCGCAGCGGTTACGACGACTTTCGTCATGATTGTCCGCTCCTCAGCACGTTGACCGATACCAATGTGACGCCCAGGTTGCTGACCCGCCGCAACAGCCCGTGCAGTGCGGCTTGATCGAGGACCGGTCCCGTGAGGGCGGTGGTTCCGTCGCTCTCGTTGGTCAGTGTGAAGCCCTCGAACCAGTCGCTCCAGCATTCATCGAGCTGGCCCTGGAGGCGGATCTCATACCGGTCGAGCTGATCGTGCCCGGCCGGCATCGTGTGCTCCTCATTCATTGCGCACTTCCTTTCGATTCGCAAGGGCCCCGGGGCGGGGTTCAGGCCGCGGTCGTGCGGTCGAGGCGGGAGCCGCTGTCGCCGGACAGGGTCTGGCCCGCGGATTTGCGCTGGTCCGACCACAGGGAGTAGCCGAGCCAGATCAGGGCCAGGCCCATGGGGATGGCGGCCATCCGTTCGAGGGTGTGCGGGAGGAGCGCGCCGGCAACGGGCGTCACGGCGGCGGCGACGATGAGCAGGATGCCGGCCCCGCGGGAGAGCACCCGGGCGCGGATGATGCTGATGCCGAACACCAGCGCGCCGATGACGTAGAGCGCGCCTCCGACACCGGGCAGCGCGGCGAGTGGGCCGAGGTCGGTCACGGCCGGGTACCGGCCGAAGAGCCCGACGAAGTCTTCGGCGAACTGCGGTGCGTCGGCCACGACCAACGGCGCGATGAACGCCTCAGCGAACACGAAAGCCGACTGGAGGATGAAGAAGAGCCCGAACATCGCATACCCGATCAGGCCGAGCAGCCCGAATTGCCGAACCTGGCGAAGGTAGATGCCGGTCAGGCCCACCATCCCGAGCACGGCCATGCAAAAGCTGAGGCTGTGCACCGTCACCCAGGCCTGCGTGGTGAGGGAGGAGACCTCGTCGGCCGGGTGGATGAACTGGATGACGATGTAGATCAGTCCTGACAGTGCGGCGGCGATGCCGGCCGCACGGGTGAGGGGGGACGAGGTGATGCTCATGGTGATTCTCCGATGCTCTGAAATGGATGCTCTGGAATTGAATGTTCCGAAATGCCTGGCCGGATGCCTGACGACAACCTGAATCTACGGAGGCACGTGGTGACCGGGCATCACCCGGTGTGGTGATCTGTGCGGTGATTGTCTGTGGTGATTGTGGAGCCCTCGAATCAGGCCCGTGCGGGTTCCGGAGCGTTCGCGTCGAGGACCCGGGGCGCCGTGCTCGGTCGGGACGGCTGGGCGAGCAACACCGCGAGGACGATGAGCCCGGCCCCCGGGAGCGCGAGCCAGAAGATGTTCCCCCAGCGGTACCCGGCATCGCGAAGGCGTCGGATCTGGACTGCCAGGGTGGGCAGGAGGACGACGAGGTTCCATGCCCCGCTGAGCGCGGTCGCGGGGTTCTCCGTCAGATTCGAGAGGGCGCCGAGTACGGCGGTGACCAGTGTGGTGAAGAGAATCCACCACCAGAACTCGGCTCGGCCGGCCGTGCCGGTGAATTCCGCGTACTTGCGGACGACGATCTGGATTGCTGCGGGGAATGACATAGGGGTCCTTTCGGGGGTATGGCGTGGAGATGGTGGGACTCAGCCCAAGCGAGGTCCTCAGCGCGGACTCCACGAGACCTGAATTTACGGAGGCACGTGGTGACTCGGCATCACCGGGCGTGGTGATCAATGTGGTGATTGTGCCCGGGGGGACGCCTCCGCGTATGCCACCTCGGCCGGGAGCACGTCCGGTGGGACAATGGCGGCATGACACTGCATCTCACCGGCGACCCCGCGGCGGACACCCTGCTCACCGAGGACCCGTTCGCCCTCCTCCTCGGCATGCTCCTCGACCAGCAGATCGCGATGGAGACCGCGTTCGCCGGGCCGGCCAAGATCCGCGACCGGATCGGCACCCTCGACCCGGCGACCATCGCCGGCTTCGACCCCGACGCGTTCGCCGAGGTCTTTCGCACCAGCCCGGCCGTGCACCGCTTCCCCGGCTCGATGGCGGCGCGCGCGCAGGAGGTGGCCGGCATCATCGCCCGCGACTGGAACGGCGACGCCGCCTCCCTCTGGACCTCCGGTTCCCCGGACGGCGCCGAGATCCTCCGCCGGCTGAAGAAACTGCCGGGGTTCGGCGACCAGAAGGCGCGGATCTTCCTCGCCCTGCTCGGCAAGAGGCTGCGCGTGACGAACGAGGGGTGGCGGGAGGCATCCGCCCCCTATGGCGAGGAGGGCTCGCACCGTTCCGTCGCCGACATCGTCGACGCCGAATCGCTGGCCCTGGTGCGCGAGACCAAGCGTGCGGCGAAGGCCGCCGCGAAGAAGGCCTAGGGCAACGGTGGGTCCCCATTTCAGCGAGCAGGCCTTCGACTTCCTCGAGGAGCTGGAACACCGCAACAACCGTGAATGGTTCGAGGAACACAGGCCGAGCTACGAACGTGAGCTGAAGGCACGGATGCTGGAGGTCATCGACGCGGTCAACGCCCGGCTGGCCGATTTCGCCCCCGACCATATCCGGCCGCCGAGCAAGGCCATGCTGCGGATCTACCGAGACGTGCGCTTCTCGAACGACAAGACGCCCTACAAGACCCACCTGGCCGCATCCTGGCCGCGTCAGGGGCTGGAGAAGACCGGGGGCGCCGGGTTCTTCCTCCAGGTCGGCGTGCACGGGGTCATGGTCGCCGGGGGCTCCTATAGCCCGGGTCCGCCGCAGCTGCTCGCCATCCGCCAGCACCTGCTCGAGCACCACGCCCGGTTGCGGGCACTTCTGGCCGAGGAGTCCCTGGTTCGGCTGACCGAGCCGCTGGACGGCCATCCGCTCCTCCGCTCCCCGAAGGGGTTCCCGGCCGACCATCCCGCGGCCGACCTGCTGCGGAACCGGCGATGGGCGCTCTTCTCGAACCTGCCGGGCGCGGCGGCGCTGGGCGACGGGTTCATCGACCTCGTGATCGAACGTTTCCGGGCGATCGCCCCCGTCGTCGACTTCCTGAACGTGTCCCTGGCCGCGGTCACACCACTCGAGCGCGAGGCCAGCGCCGGGCGGCGATCGGCTTAGTGCCGGCCTGATCTCCCGCGCGGCAGACCGGCGCGCCCGCCCCTGACCTTCCCGGCGCGCGGGGCGGCGAACACGATCAGCACGATAGTGCCGAGGGCGGCGGGGACGAAAACACTGACCAGGACCACATTGCCCGTGGGGTCGGTCAGCGACGGCGCCCCCACGGAGTCGTACAGGGCGTAGTCGTCGACCACCAGGGTGCCGTCGGCGCCGAGGATGAGCCCGAAGCTGATTCCGGTGGCGCCCGGCGGGATGGCGGCGGTCTTCCAGACCGCCCGGGTGAACTCGGCGCTCGCCGGCTGGAACGGGCTGGAGGTCCAGTATCGCCAGCCGCCGACCGCGTCACGGAGGAACACGTCGAACTGCGTCCTGGCCGTGGAGGTGTACCAGGCCCGCAGCGAGTAGCGCCGGCCGGGAACAATGGTCGGCGCGCATTCACCGAGGTCGAAAGTGGGCAGCAGCCTGACCGCGCCGGTCCGGCGGCCGGTCATCGTGAGCCGACCCGCGGCCCGGCCGGAATGGGCTGCCGTGACCGTGTCGTAGGTCCACTCGTTCGTGCCGAAGGCGTCGACCGACCAGCACCGCGGCCGTCCGTCGGCGCCGACCTGCTCGAGCTCGTGGTCGGCCACGCCGTTCACGCCGGGACCCGGTGCGGGTGCGACCGTCGCGTCAGGGGAGACGACCGGCCGCACGGGGCCGCCGACGACATCCGCCACGGTCTTCACCGTCGTGTTATGGCTGGCGGCCCGGGGCGCGAGCCAGGCCGCGAACTGGGCGAACACGCCGGGGTCGACCGACAGGAGATCGCAGCCGTCGGCGCAGACATGGTGGAAGGTGAACTGAACCCAACCGCCGTGGTGGGTTTCGGCCTCGGTGACGGCGCTCTTGAGGTCGCTGAGGGTCCAGGCCAGGTCGACTTTGCCGAGGGCCCGGGTGAGATACGGATCAGCCGGGCGGATCTTCTCGGCGACGGCGCAGTCCGGGCAACCGAACCTGGTCTTGAGGGCCCCCAGCCCGCGGGCGCTGGTGAACCCGCAGTCCTTCACGATCTTCTCCGTCTCCGCGTTCGCCTCGGCGAACGGGTAGGCGAAGCTCTCGGTGGGGAACCCCCAGGCGGCCAGGGTCGACCGGCCGTCGCAGACCTGCCGGGTCGCCTCGGCGCGGGTCAGCGTGGTGAGGTCGGCGTGGGTCACGGTGTGGCCGCCGATCTCGTGCCCGGCGTCCGTGAGCGCCCGCAGGTCGCTCTTGGTGAACCAGCCGGGATTGTCGATGAATCCGGTCGTGATGAAGAAGGTGCCTTTCAGCCCGAGCTCGTTCATGACCGCGACCGCCTCGCGCTGGTCGGCATTGCCGTCGTCGAAGGTCAGGCTGACGACCGTGGCCGGTGCGGCACCCTGCACCGCGGCGTCCGTGCCCGCGGGGGCACCGGCGGGCGGAGAATCGCCCGCGGCCTGCGCGGGGATGCTTCCGGTGAGGGCCGCCAGCGCCAGCACGGCGGACACGGCTATCCACGCGCCCCGGACGTGACTCCGCGTGCCCGGGTTCCTGCGTGATCGGATCATGCAGCGCTCCTCCGCCTTGGTGCACCGTAAACAGTCTCGGCAGGGCGTGGGGGAGCGGCAATCGAGGATCCCTCGATCTACCCTTTCGTGTGGTTAACCGCATTCCGCATGTGGTTAACCGCAGCCGGGATTCGGGTCAGCGCGACTGGCGCCCCTTCGCCTTCGGCGCACCCTTGACGGCGGGCGCCCGCCCCTGGCCCTTGGAAGCCTTCGCCTTGCCGCCGGCCTTCACCGCAGCCTTCGGTGCGGCCGCTGCCCCGGGCTTGCGCACCAGAGGCCGGGCGACCTCGAGCAGTTCGACTCCGGCGCGGGTCAGCGTGGGCACGTCGTCGACGGTGACGAACAGTTCGCCGCCGACCTCGTCCTCGAGCGTGCGGATGGAGATGAGGAGGGTGGCGCGGGTCATGTTGAGGGTCTTTGCCGCGGCACCCCAGTTGGTGGCTTCGGCGGTCGTGACGAAACGCCGGAGCAGGGTGGTATCCACAAGAAAGCCCTTCGAACTGCCGCCGTGCCGGTCACGGGGCAGTAACAGGGTACGCGCTGCAATGAGAACATGGAGTAATGACCGCAACGCTCGTGGCCAGGGGCCTTGCCGGCGGGTACGCGCACCGCACCCTGTTCGACTCACTCGACCTCACTGTCGCCCCCGGCGACGTCATCGGGGTGGTCGGCGCCAACGGGGCCGGCAAGTCCACCCTGCTCCGGCTGCTCGCCGGCATCCTCGCCCCGCAGGCGGGCACGGTCAGCCTCGCCCCGACGGATGCCTTCGTCGGCTGGCTGCCCCAGGAACACGAACGCATCGCGGGCGAGACGATTTCGGGCTACATCGCCCGCCGCACCGGCTGTGCGGAGGCGACCCGCGAGATGGATGCCGCGGCATCCGCCCTCGCCGATCCGGTGCCCCGTCCGGATGGCCTGGACCCGGCCGACGCGTACTCGAGGGCCCTCGACCGGTGGCTCGCGAGCGGGGCCGCCGACCTCGACGACCGGCTGCCGATCGTGCTCGCCGAGCTCGGCCTCCGGCTCGGCGCCGATCTGGCCGAGGACACGCCGATGACGGCGCTCTCCGGCGGCCAGGCGGCCAGGGTCGGCCTCGCCGCCTTGCTGCTGTCCCGGTTCGACATCGTGCTGCTCGACGAGCCCACCAACGATCTCGACCTCGACGGGCTGGAGCGGCTGGAGACGTTCGTGCGCGGGCTGCGCGGCGGCGTCGTGCTGGTCAGCCACGACCGGGAGTTCCTCGCCCGCTGCGTCACCCGGGTGCTGGAACTCGACCTGGCCCAGAACGCCAACCGGGTGTTCGGCGGCGGCTACGACTCCTACCTGGAGGAACGCGAGAGGGCCCGGCGCCACAAGCGCGAGGACTTCGACGAGTTCGCCGCGAAGAAGGCCGACCTGGTCGGTCGTGCCCGCACCCAGCGCGAATGGTCGAGCCAGGGTGTGCGGAACGCCATGAAGAAGGCCCCGGACAACGACAAGATCCGGCGCAAGGCCTCCGCCGAGTCCAGCGAGAAACAGGCCCAGAAGGTGCGGCAGATGGAAAGCCGGATCAACCGCCTCGAGGAGGTCGAGGAGCCGCGCAAGGAATGGCAGCTCGAGTTCACCATCGGCTCCGCTCCCCGATCGAGCGCCGTGGTCGCCACGCTCAGCGCGGCCGTGTACAGCCAGGGCGAGTTCACCCTCGGCCCGGTGTCGCTGCAGGTCAACGCGGGGGAGCGGATCGGCATCACCGGCCCCAACGGAGCCGGTAAGACCACGCTGCTCCGGGCACTGTTGGGCAGGCAGGCTCCGGATGAGGGGACGGCCGCACTCGGGGCGAGCGTGCGGATCGGCGAGATCGACCAGGCGCGCGCGCTCCTCGCCGGGAACCGCCCGCTCTCCACCAGCGTCGAGGCGCTCCTGCCCGACCTGTCCGTCGCCGAGGTGCGCACCCTGCTCGCCAAGTTCGGTCTGAAGGCGGACCATGTCGGCCGGCCCGTCGACGAGTTGTCCCCCGGCGAGCGCACCCGCGCCGGCCTCGCCCTGCTCCAGGCCACCGGGGTCAACCTGCTCGTGCTCGACGAGCCGACGAACCACCTCGACCTGGCGGCCATCGAACAGCTCGAACAGGCGCTCGAGTCCTACCAGGGCACGCTCCTGCTGGTCACCCACGACCGGCGGATGCTCGAAAACGTCACCACCGACCGGCGCTGGAGCGTCGACGCCGGGCAGGTCACCCAGGGATGATGGGTGCCCACCACGCCATGACCGGCGCGGCCGCGTGGATCGCCGTCACGGCGACCGCCGGGCACGGTCTCGGCCTGTTCCCGGTGTCTCCCGCGGGAACGATCACCGGTGCGCTCCTCTGCGCCGGGGCCGCGCTGCTCGCCGACGCCGACCACGGCTCCGCCACCATCTCGCGCTCCCTTCCCGTGCTCGGCCGGCTCGTGACCGGCGGGATTTCCCGCGCCTCGGGCGGCCACCGGCACGGGCTGCACGGCCTGCTCGCCGTGCTCTGCGCCTGGCTGCTCGCCACCGGCCTCGACCGGTTGTCGTGGCAGTCGCCCTGGGCCGCCAAACCCATCGACGTCGGGGTTGCCGCCGCGAGCGCCGCCGCGATCGCGTTCGCCGGCTACGCGCTGGGCCTGGCCCAGGGGTCCTGGCCGATCGCATGGCTGATCGGCCTGGTCGGAGCCGCCGGCATCACGGTCTTCGCGCCGGAACGCTCCGACTGGTTCATCGTCTGCATCACCCTCGGCTACGGCGTGCACCTGGCCGGCGACCTGCTGACCACGGGGGGCCTGCCGCTCTTCTGGCCCTGGGTGCCCAAGCCGCCACGGGCCTGGCGGAAGGTCCCGGTCTTGCGGCATTTCTGGACCTCGGGCGGCTATCTGGCCCTCCCGGTGCTCGGTAACGCGGGCTCCGTCCGGGAATGGGCGTTGCTGATCCCGGTCACCCTCTACGTCGGCTACGGGATGCTGTTCGCCGCGCTCGCCGAGGTCGGCGTAGACCTGGCTGCGATCCTGCACTGATCGGCCCTTGGCGGATGGGCCGTGGAGTGGTTCGCTGGGGGAATGACCAACCTGCCGATGTTCCCGCTCGGGTCCGTGCTCTTCCCGTACCTGCCGCTTCAACTGCGGGTGTTCGAGGAGCGCTACCTGGTCATGCTGTCCCGCATCCTCGCCGACGAGCCGGCCGAGTTCGGCGTTGTGCTGATCGAACGCGGGCAGGAGGTCGGCGGCGGAGAGCACAGGTTCCGCTACGGCACCGTCGCCCAAGTCACCCAGCTGGCGGCATCCGACGGGTTCGTCGGTGTGCTCGCCCAGGGTGAGCGGCGGGTCGAGGTGCTCGAATGGCTTGACGAAGACCCCTACCCGGAGGCCCTCATCCGCGACATCCCGGAGCTCGACTGGGACGACGACCTGTACCCGCTCCGGGAGGAGGCCGAACAGGCAGTGCGGCGGGCCCTGGCCCTGGCCAGCGAATTCACCGACCAGGCCTGGTCGCCGGATGTCGAACTCTCCGAGGACCCGACGGCCGCCGCCTGGCAGCTGGCCGGCATCACCCCGGTCGGCCCGCTCGACCAGATCGCCCTGCTGCGGTCGACGACCATGGAGGGACTGCTCACCGCGGTGCTCGTCTACACGGCCGCAGCGGTGGATTCCTTCCGCTTCCCGTGGCCGGAGGAATGAGCCGCCCCAGCACTCGCCCGGTGCCGGTGGCGGGGCGCGGGGCGCTAGGCTGGTGGCGAAAACCGAATATCGGGCCATCACGGTCGATGCGGGAGAGTTCGACGCCGACAGGCGTGCGAACACCGAAGGAGCAATCCTCCCCGACAATCTCTCAGGTACTCGTACCGCATCGAACTGGCCACTCTGAAAAGTAGCCGCAGCACCAGCGCGGCTCGCCCATGGTGAAAGCCGCACCCGGTTGGGGCGGCGAAGCTCTCAGGCCTGACGACAGAGGGGGAGTTCCCAGGGGCTCGATCGCGCCCCGGAGATTCTCGCTCGGCCCCGGCCGACGACAACCTGGAGAACTCATGACCCCGGACACCGCCGCCCACCCCGCTTCGGACTCCCTGCCGAACGACGCCTCGTCGAACACCGCCCAGGCGAGCTCGGAGCGGTTCTCGCCGCTGCACCAGGCGCACGTCGACGCCGGCGCCAGCTTCACCGACTTCGCCGGCTGGCAGATGCCCGTGCGGTACTCGAGCGATCTCGCCGAGCACCACGCCGTGCGCACCAAAGCGGGCATCTTCGACCTCTCGCACATGGCCGAGATCACGGTGTCCGGGCCGGATGCCGGGGCGTACCTCGACTACGCGCTCGCCGGCAAGCTCTCCACCATCGACCTGCTCCAGGCCAAGTACAGCCTCATCCTCAACGACGCCGGCGGCATCATCGACGACATCGTCGTCTACCGCACCAACGCTGAGGACTACCTCGTCGTCGCCAACGCCGGCAACCGGGTCCCGGCCTTCGAGGCGCTGTCCGCCCGGGCCGCCCGGTTCGATGTCACCGTCACCGATCAGAGCGACGACGTCGCCCTGATCGCCGTGCAGGGGCCGGTCTCCCGCGCCATCCTCGAGGCCACCGCCGGGCTCACCGTCGACGGCGAGCTCGCCGAACTGAAGTACTACCGGGCCCTCGGCGGCACCTTCCAGGACAGCGACGTGCTCGTCGCCCGCACCGGCTACACCGGCGAGGACGGCTTCGAGCTCTACATCGACGTGCCCGCCGCCGCCGCGCTCTGGGACGCGCTCCGCGCCGCCGGGGAGCCGTTCGGCCTCGTTCCGGCCGGCCTCGCCAGCCGCGACACGCTGCGCCTCGAGGCCGGGATGCCTCTCTACGGCCACGAACTCTCGGTGACCGGCTACCCGGCCCAGGCCGGGCTCGGCCGCGTCGTCAACCTGGCCAAGGAGACCGACTTCATCGGTCGCGCGGCCAGCGAGGAGGGCCCCCCAGCCGACGCGCCGGTGCTGGTCGGCCTCGTCGCGGCCGGCAAGCGCGCCGGCCGCGCCGACTACCCGGTCTTCCGCAGCGCCGACGCGCCCGTCGCCGAGGGCGTCATCACGAGCGGTGCGCTGTCACCGACACTGGGACATCCGATCGCCATGGCCTACGTCGCCCCCGGCCTCGCCCGCCTCGGCACGGACGTCTTCGTCGACGTGCGCGGAACCCGCATCCCCGCCACGGTCACCCAGCTCCCCTTCTACAAGCGCCAGAAATAGTCCACCCCTCGAGAGGAAACCCCATGGCAGACAAGACTGAACTCCAGTACACCGCCGAGCATGAGTGGGTGCTCGTCGACGGCGACACCGCCCTCGTCGGCATCACCGCCTACGCCGCCGACAAGCTCGGCGACGTCGTCTTCGTCGAACTTCCGGCTGTCGGCAGCAGCGTCGCCGCGGGCACCGTCGTCGGTGAGATCGAGTCGACGAAGTCGGTCGGCGAGCTCTTCGCCCCCGTCAACGGCACCGTCGTCGAAACCAACGACGCCGTCGTCGACAGCCCCGAACTGGTCAACAGCGACCCGTTCGGCGCCGGCTGGCTGCTCAAGGTGAGCTTCACCGAGCTGCCCACCCTCCTCAGCTACTCCGAATACTCCGCCCTCGTCGGCGAGTAGTCCCCAGCGAAGCCAGGTCTCCCCACACATGTCACAGCCCTTCACCCAGCGTCACATCGGCACGGATGCCGACGCGCAGTCCCGCATGCTCGCCACCCTCGGCTACGACTCGGTCGGCGACCTCGTCAACGCGGCGGTCCCCGAGACCATCCACGTCGACCGGTTCCGCACGGCGGGCGACAGCGCCCTGCCGCCCGCCGCGACCGAGCGGGAGGCCATCGAGGAACTCCGCGCCCTGGCCGGCCGCAACACCGTGAAGCGCTCGATGATCGGCCTCGGTTACTACGACACGATCACGCCCGCCGTGATCAAACGCAACGTGTTCGAGAACCCGAGCTGGTACACGGCCTACACGCCCTACCAGCCGGAGATCTCCCAGGGCCGGCTCGAGGCCCTGATCAACTTCCAGACCATGGTCGCCGACCTCACCGGGCTGGCCACGGCCAACGCGTCCATGCTCGACGAGGCCACCGCGGTGGTCGAGGGCATGCTCCTCACCCGCCGGGCTTCGAAGTCTGCCTCCCACCGGTTCATCGTCGACGCGGACGCCCTGCCGCAGACCCACGCGCTGCTCGCCAGCCGCGCCGCGGCCCTCGGCATCGAGCTCGCGGTGACCGACCTGCAGGCCGACACCACGGCCGCCGAACTCGGCGACCACTTCGGCATCTTCGTGCAGTACCCCGCCGCATCCGGCCGGGTCTGGAACCCCGCCGCGGTGATCGCCGCCGCGCAGTCGCAGGGGGCCCTCGCCGTCGTCGCCGCAGACCTGCTCGCGCTCACCCTCCTCTCCTCACCCGGCGAACTCGGCGCGGACGTCGCGGTCGGCACCAGCCAGCGCTTCGGCGTTCCGATGGGCTTCGGCGGACCGCACGCCGGCTATATGGCCGTGCGCAAGGGCCTCGAACGGCAGCTGCCCGGCCGCCTCGTCGGCGTCAGCGTCGACGCGGCCGGCCACCCGGCCTACCGGTTGTCGCTGCAGGTGCGTGAGCAGCACATCCGCCGGGACAAGGCCACCTCGAACATCTGCACCGCCCAGGTGCTGCTCGCCGTGATGGCCGGCATGTACGCCGTCTACCACGGCCCCGACGGCCTGAAGAAGATCGCGACCGAGGTGCACGAGTCCGCGGGCCGGCTCGTCGCCGCGCTCCGGGCCGCCGGCGTCGACGTCGTCGGTGACACTTTCTTCGACACCATCCGGGTGTCGGTCCCGTCGCGGGCCGCCGAGATCGTCGCCCGCGCGGCCGGGGCCGGTGTCAACCTGCACCAGGTCGACGCAGACCTGGTCGGCATCGCGGTCGACGAGACCACCACGAGTCGGGACCTCACCGCCGTGGTCGCCGCGTTCGGCGGCCAGGACGCGTTCGGCCAGGTCGAATTCGGCGCCCCCGTGACCGGGCTGCCGGGGGAGCTCGCGCGCACCAGCGGCTACCTCGGCCACCCCGTTTTCAACACGCACCGCTCCGAGACGAGCATGATGCGCTACCTCAAGCGCCTTGCCGACTTCGACTACGCGCTCGACCGCGGGATGATCCCGCTCGGCTCCTGCACGATGAAGCTGAACGCGGCGACCGAGATGGAGGCCGTCAGCTGGCCCGAATTCGGCGGACTGCACCCGTTCGCGCCGCAGGTCGACGTCGAGGGTTACCTCGAACTCATCCGCCAGCTCGAAACCTGGCTGACCGACGTCACGGGCTATGACACCGTTTCGCTGCAGCCCAACGCGGGCAGCCAGGGCGAACTCGCCGGCCTGCTCGCGATCCGCGGCTACCACCACGCCAACGGCGACGCCGACCGCACCGTCTGCCTGATCCCGTCCAGCGCGCACGGCACGAACGCCGCGTCAGCGGTGCTCGCCGGGATGCGGGTCGTCGTCGTCGCCTGCGACGACCTCGGCAACGTCGACCTCGTCGACCTGCGGGCGAAGATCGCCGAGCACGCCGACAGCCTCGCCGCGCTGATGATCACCTACCCGTCCACCCACGGCGTCTACGAGCACGAGGTCGGCACCATCTGCCGGGCCGTGCACGATGCCGGCGGCCAGGTCTACGTCGACGGCGCCAACCTCAACGCCCTGCTCGGTTTCGCCCGCTACGGCGACTTCGGCGGCGACGTCTCGCACCTCAACCTGCACAAGACCTTCTGCATCCCGCACGGCGGCGGCGGACCCGGCGTCGGCCCGGTCGCGGCGAAGGCGCACCTGGCCCCGTTCCTGCCCGGCCACCCGCTGGCCCAGAGCGACCAGCACTACCTGCACAGCGACGCCGGCGACACCGTGGTGCACGGCGGCGGCCCGGTCTCGGCCGCGCCGTACGGGAGCCCGAGCATCCTGCCGATCTCGTGGGCCTACGTGCGGATGATGGGGGCCGAGGGGCTCCGCGAGGCCACCGGCGCCGCGGTGCTGGCCGCCAACTACGTGGCGAAGCGGCTCGAGGAACACTACCCGGTGCTCTACGCCGGCGACAACGGCCTGGTCGCACACGAGTGCATCCTCGACCTGCGACCGCTCACCGAGGCGACCGGGGTCAGCGTCGACGACGTGGCCAAGCGCCTCGTCGACTACGGGTTCCACGCGCCGACCATGAGTTTCCCGGTCTCCGGCACCCTGATGATCGAACCGACCGAGAGCGAGGACCTCGGTGAGATCGACCGGTTCGTGGAGGCCATGATCGCGATCAAGGCCGAAGCGGATGCCGTGGCCGCCGGGACCTGGCCCGCGGACGACAACCCGCTGCACAATGCGCCGCACACGGCGCAATCCGTGATCGAGGGCGAATGGACCCACGCGTACGATCGGGAGACAGCGGTCTACCCGGTGCGCAGCCTCATCCGCGGCAAGTACTGGCCGCCCGTGCGCCGGATCGACAACGCCTACGGCGACCGCCACCTCGTCTGCGCCTGCCCGCCGCCGGAGGCCTTCGCCGACTGACCTCCGGGTCTCGACAGGCTCGACCGCCGGTGGTCGAGCCTGTCGAGACCGCGGCTCAGGCGGCGGGGGCGAGGAGCGCCGGCCACCAGGCGAGGGCCAGCGGGTAGCCGACGAACGAGAGGATGTCCAGGATCGCGTGCGCGATCACCAGCGGCATCGTGCGCCCCCAGCGGGTGTAGCACCACCCGAACACGACGCCCATCACCGCGTTGCCGATGAACGGGCCGATGCCCTGGTAGAGGTGGTAGCTGCCGCGGAGCAGTGCCGTCGACCCGATGATCGTCCAGGTCGACCAGCCGAGCTCCCGCAGCCGGGTGAAGAGGTAGCCGACGACGATGAGCTCCTCGGTCAGGCCGGCCCGCAGGGCGGAGAAGACGAGGATCGGAATCGTCCACCAGAACGTGTCGATCGGCTTGGGCACGACCGCGACAGTGATCCCCAGCATCCGCCCGGCCAGGTAGAGGGCCAGGCCGGGGATGCCGATGGCGAGCACGAGGCCGGCGCCGCGGAGCAGGTCCCTCCGTTTCTCGGTCAGGTCGAAACCCAGCCGGAGGAACGCGCTGCGCCCGGGCTGCCAGAGCAGGAAGAGCACCAGGGCGACGCCGAACAACTGGAAGAACAGGTCGAGGAACTGGTAGGTGAAATCGAGCCACTCCCGCGGCGACTGCGACCCGTTGATGGTGGCCGTCTGCTTCGCCAGCGGGGTCGTGTCGGTCAGCCGGCCGATGATCGCCACGATGGAATACACGGCGGATGCCCCGAGCGAGAGCCCGAGGACGATCGCCACCTCCCAGTACCGGCCGGCGCGGCCCGGGCGGCCGGCGTCCGGGCGGCCGGCGTCCGGGCGGCCGGCGTCCGGGCGGCCCGGGTTCACTCGGCGGGCCGCATCCGGCAGGCGGGCGTGCCGCCGGGGAGCCGGTGCCGGAACCGGGCGACCAGCCGGTAGCCGATGCCGGCCGCCCAGGACCAGGGCGGAACCGTGCCGAGCCAGCCGAGCATCCGCCAGCCGGGTGACGGCTGGCGCCGGAGCAGCGCGGCGACCGCCGCGGCGCCGCCGAACTGCCGATCCCCGTCGACGAGCCAGACCCGCGACCGGGCATCCGCGGTGGTCAGCGCGAACGCAGCCAGGTCCGTCCACTGGTACGGCGCCGCCGCCGGCATGGCCGGGAGGATGCGTCCGAGCCAGCCGACCGAGGTCGTGCAGAACGCGCAGTCGCCGTCGAAGATGAGAAGCGGCGGCCGCGCCGTGGTGTGACTGTCCATGGAGCAATCATCGCATCGTGCGTCCCTGTCGCGGATTTCCCGCCGCGGCGCAGAATCCGGCGGAATAGCACCGGATGACGAAACAATCGTGCGTGTTGTGTTTCGCATCGGTAACGTTATTGCGTTTCAGTATGCGGAGCGCAGGGCGGGTACCTAAGGTCGAATTTATCTGGCGCGTCAGCCTGGCCACAAATCAGCCGCGCGCTCACATTGCACAGGAGGAAAATTGAAGATCAACAGACTGGGTATCGCAGCCATCGCCCTGGCCGCGGTGGGGGCCCTCACGCTGTCCGGCTGCGCCGGCGGCGGAGCTGCCACTCCGACGGCGTCGAGCAACGCGAAAGCGATCATCACGACGAACGGCTCCGAGCCGCAGAACCCGTTGGTCCCGACCAACATCAACGAGGTGGGCGGCGGAAAGATCGTCGACGCGGTCTTCGCCGGGCTCGTCTACTACGACGAGAAGGGCGCGCCGATCAACGACGTCGCCGACTCGATCAAGTCGGACGACAACAAGACTTTCACGATCAAGATCAAATCCGGCCTGAAGTTCACGAATGACGAGCCCGTCACGTCGTCGAGCTTCGTCGACGCCTGGCAGTACGGCGCGCTACTGAGCAACGCGCAGCTCGGGAGCTACTTCTTCGAGAACATCGAAGGCTTCAGCTACGACGAGGACAGCCCCCTCACCGGCCTGAAGGTCGTCGACGACACCACCTTCACGGTCACCCTGACGGACGCACTGTCCGACTTCCCGCTGCGCCTCGGTTATTCGGCGTTCTACCCGCTCCCGGCCGCCGCGTTCAAGGACATTGCAGCCTTCGGCGAGAACCCGATCGGCAACGGCCCGTACATGCTGGCCGCCAAGGGCGCCTGGAAGCACAACGAGAAGATCGACCTCGTCGTCAACCCGGCCTACGACGGTGGACGCAAGGCCAAGAACGGCGGCCTGTCCATCATCTTCTACGCCAACCAGGGCGCCGCCTATTCCGACCTGCTCGCGAACAACCTCGACGTGCTCGACGCCATCCCGGACAGCGCCTACGGCACCTATGAGAAGGACCTCGGCGACCGCGCCGTGAACCAGCCGTCCGCCGTGTTCCAGTCCTTCACCATCCCGGCCCGGCTCCCGCACTTCGACGGCGAAGAGGGCAAGCTGCGTCGTGCGGCCATCTCGATGGCGATCAACCGTGAGGAGATCACCAAGATCATCTTCTCCGGCACCCGCACCCCGGCATCCGACTTCACCTCGCCCGTGATCGACGGCTGGTCCGACAAGCTCAAGGGCGCGGACATGCTCAAGTTCAACGCCAAGCAGGCGAAGAAGCTGTGGGCCGAAGCCGACGCCATCTCCCCGTGGTCCGGCTCCTTCCAGATCGCATACAACGCGGACGGCGGCCACCAGGGCTGGGTGGACGCGGCCATGAACGGCATCAAGAACACCCTCGGCATCGACGCGTCCGGCGCGCCGTACCCGACGTTCAAGGAAGCCCGCACGCTGATCACGGACCGCACCATCCAGACCGCGTTCCGCACCGGATGGCAGGCCGACTACCCGGGCCTGTTCAACTTCCTCGGCCCGATCTATGCGACCAAGGCCTCGTCCAACGACGGCGACTACTCGAACCCCAAGTTCGACGCACTGCTGAAGAAGGGCTCCACCGAAAGTGACCTGGCAGCAGCGAACAAGGACTTCCAGGCCGCGCAGGAGATCCTGCTCCAGGACCTCCCGGCGATCCCGCTCTGGTACGCCAACGTGACCGGTGGTTTCGGCACGAGCGTTCAGAACGTGAAGTTCGGCTGGAACTCGGTACCGATCTACAACGAGATCACCAAGGGCTAGTCTGAACTGAGCACGAGGAAAGGGCGATGACGCACTGTCATCGCCCTTTCTTCCTGCCCGGCGCGCAGTGTGCGTTCGCCCGGCACAGGAGGAAAAAGTGAATATCACCAAACTAGGCGTCACCGCCATTACGCTGGCCGCCATCGGGGCTCTCTCGCTCTCCGGCTGCGCCGGAGGGGGCGCCGCGCCGGCGTCGAAGGCGAACGCGGCCGCGATCATCTCGACGAACGGGTCGGAGCCACAGAATCCGTTGATCCCGACGGCGACGACTGAGACCGGCGGCGGCAAGATCGTCAACTCGATCTTCGCCGGACTGGTCTACTACGACGCCAAGGGAGCGACCGTCAACGACGTCGCCGAGGCGATCACGACCGACGACAACACGACCTACACCATCAAGATCAAGCCGGGCCTCACCTTCAGCGACGGCCAGGCGCTCACGTCGAACAGCTTCGTCGACGCGTGGCAGTACGGCGCGCTGCTCAGCAACGGCCAGCTGGGGAGCTCCTTCTTCTCGGACATCGCCGGATACAGCGTCGAGAAGGACAGCCCGCTGACCGGCCTCACCGTCGTCGACGACACCACCTTCACCGTCGCCCTGACCGCCCCTCTGGCCGATTTCCCCCAGCGCCTCGGCTACGCGGCGTTCTACCCGCTCCCGGCATCCGCGTTCGCGGACATGGCCGCCTTCGGTGAGAGCCCGATCGGCAACGGCCCGTACATGCTCGCCGGCCCCAAGGCCTGGAAGCACAACGAGAAGATCGACCTCGTCGTCAACCCGGCCTACGACGGCGGGCGGAAGCCGAAGAACGGCGGCCTGTCGATCACCTTCTACGCCAACGAGGGCGCGGCCTACTCCGACCTGCTCGCGAACAACCTCGACGTGCTCGACGCGATCCCGGACAGCGCCTACGGCACCTACCAGAGCGACCTGGGCGACCGGGTCGTCAACCAGCCGGCCGCGATCCTGCAGGCCGTGACGATCCCGGCCCGGTTGCCGCACTTCTCCGGCGAGGAGGGCACCCTGCGCCGCCGGGCGCTGTCGATGGCGATCAACCGGGAGGAGATCACCAAGATCATCTTCTCCGGCACCCGCACCCCGGCCTCCGACTTCACCTCGCCCGTGGTCGACGGCTGGTCAGACACCCTCAAGGGCGCGGACGTGCTGAAGTTCAACGCGAAGGCCGCCAAGAAGCTCTGGGCCCAGGCCGACGCCATCTCGCCGTGGACCGGCAGCTTCCAGATCGCCTACAACGCCGACGGCGGCCACCAGGGCTGGGTCGACGCCGCGTCGAACAGCATCAAGAACACCCTCGGGATCGACGCCTCCGGAGCACCGACACCGACGTTCGCCCAGGCGCGCACCGCGATCGCCGACCGCAGCATCCAGACCGCCTTCCGGTCGGGCTGGCAGGCCGACTACCCGAGCCTGTACAACTTCCTCCAGCCGTCGTACGCGACCAAGGCCGGATCCAACGACGGGGAGTACTCGAACCCTGAGTTCGACGCGCTGCTGGCGCGCGGTTCCGCCGAGGCCGACGTGACCGCGGCGAACAGCGACTTCCAGAAGGCGCAGGAGATCCTGCTGCAGGACCTGCCCGCCATCCCGCTCTGGTATGCCAATGTCACGGGCGGTGTCGGGCTCGATGTGCACGGCGTCGTCTTCGGCTGGGACTCGGTTCCGCTCTTCAACGAGATCACCAAGGGCTAGTCTGAACTAAACGCGCGCGGGGGCGGTGACCGACTCAACGCCCCCGCACCATGACCGACACGAATGAACGCTGCACCCGGGCTCGGCCCGGAGTGTGCCGCCTTGCAGGTAATCTGTAAAAACTCCGGTCGCTCGATCACAGATAGGTTCCTCATCCCGTATGACCAACTACATTGATCCGCAAGGCATAGGCGCCTCGTGACCGGATACATCTTCAGGCGAATCCTCCAGGCGATCCCCGTGTTCCTGGGCACGACCTTCCTGATCTACTTCATGGTCTTCGCGATGCCGGGCGACCCGATCGTCGCCCTCTTCGGCGACAAGACCCCGAACCCGGCCGTCGTGGCCCAGCTGCGGGCCCAGTACCACCTGGACCAGCCGTTCATCGTGCAGTACCTGATCTACCTCGGCGGGATCTTCCGCGGGGACTTCGGACTGTCCTTCTCCGGCGAGCCCGTCACCGCGATCCTGGCCCGCACGTTCCCGGTCACGGCCAGGCTCGCCATCCTGGCCCTGTTGTTCGAGACGTTCTTCGGCATCCTGGTCGGGCTCGTCTCCGGCCTCCGCAAGGGCAAGCTGTTCGACGCGAGCTCGCTCGCCGTCAGCCTGATCCTCATCTCGCTGCCGATCTTCGTGATCGCATTCGTCGGCCAGTACGTGTTCGGCGTCTGGCTCGGCTGGGCGCGCACGACGGTGAGCAGCGGCGCCCCCCTGCAGGACCTGGTCCTGCCGGCCCTGGTGCTCGCGAGCGTGAGCTTCGCCCAGATCGTGCGCCTCACCCGAGCGTCGGTGATCGAGACCTCCGGGCTCGACTTCGTGCGCACCGCCTACAGCAAGGGGCTCAGCAGCCGCCGGGTCATCCCCGTGCACATCCTGCGCAACTCGCTCATCCCGGTGGTCACGTACCTCGCGACCGACTTCGGCGTGCTCCTCGTCGGCGCCACGATCACGGAGGGCATCTTCAACGTGCCCGGCGTCGGAAACACCCTGTACCAGGCCATCATCCGCGGCGAGGGACCCACCGTGGTCTCCTTCGTCACCGTGATGGTCCTGATCTACCTCGTCGTCAACATCCTGGTGGACCTGTTCTACGGTCTGCTCGACCCAAGGATTCGCTATGTCAAGTAACCCCACCGGCGGGCCCACCGACGTCACACCCGTCGGCGGACGCTCCAGCACCCACTACGTCGCCCCCCTGGACGAGACGCCGCTGGTCAGCGTCGACGCCGTCAAGGTCGCCGAGAAGCGCAGCAACCTCTGGATCGACGCGTGGCAGGACGTGCGTCGTCGGCCGATGTTCTGGATCTCCGCGGCACTGATCCTCGTCGTCGCCCTCGTGGCGCTGTTCCCCGGCCTGTTCACCCAGACGCCGCCGAACAACAACTGCATCCTCGGCAACAGCAACGGCGGGCCGGCCGATGGCCACCCGCTCGGCTTCACCAAGCAGGGCTGCGACATCTACTCGCGGATCGTGCACGGGACGTCGACGTCGCTGTCGGTCGGATTCATCGTGATCGTGCTGACGACGACCCTCGGCATCCTGTTCGGTGCATTCGCCGGTTTCTACGGCGGCTGGGTCGACGCCGTGCTGTCCCGCCTCGGCGACATCTTCTTCTCCATCCCGTACATCCTCGCCGCGGTCGTCATCATGTCGGTGCTGTCCCAGTACCGGAGCGTGTGGAGCATCTCGCTCGCGATCGGTATCTTCGCCTGGCCCTCGACGGCCCGTGTGCTGCGATCGGAGATCCTCCGGGTGAAGAACGCGGACTTCGTCATGGCGTCCACCGCGCTCGGCCTGTCCCGGTTCAAGATCCTGCTCAAGCACGTTCTGCCGAACTCGATCGCCCCCGTGATCGTGATCACGACCATCTCCCTAGCCGGCGCCATCGTCGCCGAGGCAAGCCTGTCGTTCCTCGGCGTCGGCCTGGGCAGCAACATCATGAGTTGGGGCAACGACATCAACCAGGCCCAGAACGACCTGCGCACCGCCCCGCAGACGCTGATCCTCCCGTCCATCGCTCTCTCCGTTACCGTGTTCGCGTTCATCTCGCTCGGCGAGGTCGTACGCGACGCACTCGACCCGAAGGCGAGGGCGCTTCGATGAGCGAGCCACTTTCCACCACTGCTGCGGTGAAGCCGCTCCTCGAGATCAAGAACCTCCAGGTCGGCTTCCAGACCCAGAACGGTCTCGTCCCCGCCGTCAACGGCATCGACATCACCCTGATGCCGGGGCAGACCCTCGCCATCGTCGGCGAGAGCGGTTCCGGGAAGTCCACGACCGCGCACGCGATCATCAACCTGCTCCCCGGCTCGGGCCGGATCACGGGCGGTGAGGTGCTCTTCGAAGGCCGCGACCTCACCAGGCTCAACGAGAAGCAGCTCGAAGAGGTGCGCGGGCGGATGATCGGGTTCGTGCCCCAGGACCCGATGGCCAACCTCAACCCTGTCTGGAGCATCGGTTTCCAGGTCGAAGAGGCCATCCGGGCCAACGGCATCGCCACCGGCAAAGAGGTCAAGCAGCACGCCATCCGGGTGCTCAAAGAGGCCGGGCTCGCGGATGCCGACAAGCGCCTGCGCCAGTTCCCGCACCAGTTCTCCGGCGGCATGCGCCAGCGCGTCCTGATCGGGATGGGTCTCTCCTCCAGGCCCAAGCTGCTCATCGCCGACGAGCCGACCTCGGCCCTCGACGTCACGGTGCAGCGCGTCATCCTCGACCATCTCGCCACCCTGACCCGGGAAATCGGCACCGCCGTGCTCTTCATCACCCACGACCTGGGCCTCGCCGCCGAACGCGCCGAGCAGCTCGTCGTGATGTACAAGGGCAAGGTCGTCGAGTCCGGTCCATCGCGGGAGATCCTCGAGAACCCGATCCACCCGTACACGCAGCGTCTCGTCGCCGCGGCGCCGAGCCTCGCCTCCCGCCGGATCCAGTCCTCCCAGAAGAACCTGACCGACCTCGGTTACAGCGCCCCGCGCGCCGCCGCGGGCCTCGACCTGGTCGAGGCGGCCGAAGCCCGCGCCGGCAAGCAGGCCGCCACCACGACCGCCGGCGGACCGGCGATCAAGGTCGACGCCCTGACCAAGATCTACAAGATCCGCGGTGCGAAGCGGGACGCGCGGGACTTCAAGGCTGTCGACGACGTCTCCTTCACGGTCGAGCGCGGCACCACCATGGCGCTCGTCGGCGAGTCCGGATCCGGCAAGTCCACCGTCGCGAAGCTCTTGCTCCGCCTCGAGGATGCCTCCAGCGGCACGATCGCGATCGGCGGACAAGACACCGCGACGCTGCGCGGCCGCGCCCTCCTGGACCTTCGGCGCACCATGCAGCCGGTCTTCCAGGACCCGTACGGTTCCCTCGACCCGCTGCGCAACATCGGCAACACCATCGCCGAACCGCTGCAGGTGCACCGGGTCGGTGACCGGGCGTCACGCCGGTCCAGGGTGGACGAACTGCTCGACCAGGTGGCGCTGCCCTCCGCCCTGGCAACCCGGTACCCGAACGAACTGTCCGGCGGTCAGCGCCAGCGTGTCGCGATCGCCCGGGCGCTCGCGCTCAAGCCGGAGATCGTGATCCTCGACGAGGCGGTGTCGGCGCTCGACGTGCTGGTGCAGGCACAGATCCTGCGGTTGCTCGCCGACCTGCAGGCCGAACTCGGGTTGACCTACCTGTTCATCACCCACGACCTCGCCGTCGTCCGGGTCATCGCCGACCACGTCTGTGTCATGCAGCGCGGCAAGATCGTGGAATCCTCCACCGTCGACAAGGTCTTCGACAACCCGCAGCAGGACTACACCAGGGAACTGCTCAACGCGATCCCCGGTGCGAACCTGAAGCTCGGCGTCTAGACAGCCTGCCGTGCGGGAGGCCGGTCGCCCGGCCTCCCGCCGACCCGCCCGGGGAGGACAGATGGCGACCGGCGCACCCGCGGTCCGCGCGATCACGTTCCGCGCGAACTCGTCCGTTCTGGTCTTCGCCGCGGTCGTCGTCGCCTGCGCCGTGCTGCTTGGCGATGCCGGTGCCCGGCAGCGCTGGGACGTCGTCGCCGCAGCGCTGCCTGCGGCGGTCCTGGTGCTCTGGGCGGCCTGGCTGGTGTTCCTGCGGCCGTGCCTCCGGGTGGGTGAGGACGGGCTCACCGTGGTGAACATCGTTCGGACCACCGTGGTGCCGTGGGACCAGGTCGACGAGGTGACGACCCGGTTCCAGACGGTCGTGATCCTGGTGTCGGGGGAGCGGCTGCGCTGCTGGGGTGCGCCGACGGCGGCCCGGCCAGCCCGGCCCGGCCGCAGGAATGACGCGGCCCTGGGCCCGGACGGCCGGATGCCCGGCTCCCCGGTGCAGACGCTCGTCGAGTCCCGGCTGGCGAGAGCCGGTCGACCGGCCGGCCCGGCCGGAGCCGTGCTCCGGCGCTGGAACATCGTTCCGATCGGCGCCGGCCTGGCCCTCGCCCTGGTCGTGGCGGCCCAGCTCGCGGCCGCCGGATCGCGCTTTCTCTGATCTGGGCCATCCCGAACGTTCCGCGCCCGCAGAAAATTCGAAGATAAATCGACTTCCCGTGAATGCTGCGACGCACCGGGTGGTGGCGCGCAGTTCCCTCACTCTGGCATAGGCTCTCGGGTACGCAACGTTGCGTCGGCCTGCACCTGTGTTCTTCCCACGAAGAAGACCGAAGGAGAAAATCGTGGTTTCAACCCGTTTGAGGATCGCCTTCCGGTGCAGTGCGCGTCATTCGCGCCGTCGGTCTGGGCCAGCGGTCCTGTAGGCACCCGGCATGGCCTTCTACATCTTCCGGCGTTTCGTCAACTACTTCATCCTCTCCGCGATCGCCACCTGCCTGGCCTACGTCGTCGCCAGCCTCGCGCTCGACCCGGCGTCCAAGTACTACGGGCGCAACCCGCAACCGTCGAAGCAGACGATCACGAACATCCTCAACGGCCTGGGCGTCAACCCCGACGTGCCGGTGCTCGAGCGGCTCTGGAACTGGATCGTCAACCTCGTCGTGCACGGCTCCCTCGGCAACACCGTCGGCGGCACCTCGGTCGTCGACCAGATCGTCTCCCGGTCCGGGGTGAGCCTGCGGCTGCTCCTGATCGGTTCCGTGATCGGCGCCATCGTCGGCGTGACCCTGGGCGTCTGGGGTGCCGTGCGCCAGTACAAGTTCAGCGACCAGGTCGTCACCTACGGTTCCTACCTCGTCTTCGCCACCCCCACATTCGTTATCGGCGTGCTGCTGATGATCGGCGCGACCGCGCTGAACGGGGCGGCCGGGATGCAGCTGATCAACTTCACCGGGGAATACTCGGCCGGGCTCAGCGGCTCCTGGTGGGATCTCACCGCCGACCGGGCGGTGCACCTCCTGCTCCCGACGGTCGCGCTCGTGCTGATCGGCGCGGCCGGCTACTCGCGCTACCAGCGCAGTGTCATGCTCGACGTGCTCTCGGCCGACTACATCCGCACGGCCAGGGCCAAGGGCCGCTCCCGCAACGCCGCCCTGGTGCGCCACGGAGTGCGGGTCGCCCTGATCCCGATGTCCACCTTCTTCGCCTACAGCTTCGGCACCCTCGTCTCCGGGTCGATCATGCTGGAGATCGTGTTCTCCTTCCACGGGATGGGGGAGTTCACCCTCAACGCGATCACCCAGAGCGACATCAACGCCGTGGCCGGGTCGACCCTCTTCCTGGCGGTGCTCGTGCTGTTCTCCTCGACCCTTTCCGAAGTCCTCTACGCCGCACTCGACCCGAGGGTGAGGAACTGACATGTCCCTGCTGGAAGAAACGAACGCCGCCGGCGGCACCCCCGTCGTCACCCCGGCACCCGGCCCGGCCGGGCCGGACGTCATCCGCTCGGCCAAACCGCTCTCCCGAGGCCGCCTGATCTGGCGCAGGCTCACCCAGACCTCGCGGTTCTGGGTGGGCGCGATCGCCATCGCGGTCATCCTGCTCTGGGCTGTCCTCGGCCCGCTGCTCTATCCCTACAACGCGACCGGCCGGGACCCGCTCAATATGGGCCTCGGCCCGACCCAGCTGCACTGGTTCGGCACCAACAACATCGGCCAGGACCTGTACGCGCAGACCCTCGTCGGGCTGCAGAAGTCCATCGTGATCGGCCTGATCGCCGGCCCGCTCGGCACCCTGATCGCGGCCGTCGTCGGCTCGGTCGCCGGCTACATGGGCGGCGTCGTCGACCGGGTGCTGGTCTGGTGCATCAACCTGCTGCTCGTGCTGCCCTCGTTCATCCTGCTCGTCATCCTCAGCCCGCTGTTCAAGGGGTTGTCCTGGGTGTTCCTGACCATCTTCATCGCCGGGTTCAGCTGGATGATCATGGCCCAGGTGGTCAGGTCCCAGACCAAGTCGCTGCGCGACCGCGACTTCGTCAAGGCCGCCCGCTACATGGGCGTGCCGATGCCCACCATCCTCGGCCGGCACATCATCCCCAACATCGCCTCCCTCCTGATCATCGACGCGACCCTCGGGGTGGTGGCGTCGATCCTCGCCGAAACCGGCCTCAGCTACTTCGGCTTCGGCATCCGTGCACCGGATGTCTCCCTCGGCACCCTGCTGGCCGAGGGCACCAGCGCGGCCGTGACCCGGCCGTGGCTGTTCGTGTTCCCGGCCGGGGTGCTCATCCTCACCCTGTTCGCCGTCAGCCTCATCGGGGACGCCCTGCGCGACGCCGTCGACCCGACCTCGGGAGTCAACCGTGACTGATCTTGTGAGCGCCCAGGGGCCGTCGACGCCGGCCCGAACCGGGGCGCCCCTGCTGGAGGTCACCGACCTGTCGGTCACCTTCCCGCAGCGCGGCGGTCCCGACGTCAACGCGGTGCGCGGCATCAGCTACCAGGTGCACAAGGGCGAGTTCCTCGGCATCGTCGGCGAGTCCGGCTCCGGCAAGTCGGTGTCGTCGCTGGCGCTGATGGGCCTGCTGCCGAGCTCCGCCCGGGTCACCGGCAGCATCCGCTTCGGCGGCCGCTCGCTGCTCGACCTCAACGACCGCCAGCTGTCCGGCATCCGCGGCCGCGAGATCTCGATGATCTTCCAGGACCCGCTCTCCGCCCTGACCCCGGTCTACACGGTGGGCGACCAGATCGCGGAGGCGCTGCTGCTGCACGACTCGGCGCTGGGCAAACGGGCGGCGCAGGCCAGGGCCGTCGAACTGCTCAAGATCGTCGGCATCCCCGCGCCGGAGCGCCGGGCGAAGGCCTTCCCGCATGAGTTCTCCGGCGGGATGCGCCAGCGCGCCATGATCGCGATGTCGATCGCCAACGACCCGCAGCTGATCATCGCCGACGAGCCGACGACGGCCCTCGACGTGACGATCCAGGCGCAGATCCTCGAGGTGCTCGAAAAGGCCAAGGAGCTCACCGGCGCCGCCGTGGTGCTGATCACCCACGACCTCGGCGTCGTCGCCGGTCACGCCGACCGGATCGCAGTGATGTACGCGGGCAAGCTGGTGGAGAACGGCACCACCACCGAGGTCTTCGCGGCGCCGCACATGCCGTACACGATCGGCCTGCTCCGTTCGGTCCCGAACATGCAGACCGCCGGGACGGAGCGGCTGGTGCCGCTCGAGGGCCGGCCGCCGTCGCTGACCGCGCTGCCCCGCGGCTGCCCGTTCGCCGCCCGCTGCCCGATCGCCATCGACGTCTGCCGGGAGACCGAGCCGGGTTTGCTCGTGCACGGTCTCACGCTGCCGGACGACCTCCCGGATGACCTCGCGGCCGAACACGTCGCCGATCACGTCTCCGCCTGCCACCGCTCGGACGAGATCGCCAGCGGCCTGCTCACCCGCGCCGACGTCTTCCCCCGCCCGGCCCCGCTCGCCGTGCAGCACAGCCGGGCCCGCGCCGAGGCCGAGCCCGTGCTCAGCGTCACCGGTCTCGTCCGCCACTTCCCGCTCACCAAGGGCGGGGTGTTCTCCCGGCAGATCGGCACGGTCCGCGCCGTCGACGGCGTGTCCTTCTCGATCCAGGCCGGGCAGACCCTCGGGCTGGTCGGCGAATCCGGGTGCGGCAAGTCCACCACCATCCTCGAGATCCTCGAGATGACCAGGCCCCAGGCCGGCCGGATCCTGATCGACGGCAAGGACGTGTCCGGCCTCGGCCGGGCCGAACTGCTCCGGCTGCGCAAGGACGTGCAGATCGTCTTCCAGGACCCGATGGCCGCCCTCGACCCGCGGCTGCCGATCGGCGACATCATCGGCGAACCCCTGACCGTGCACGGGGTGAAGCCGGACGCCCGGCAGGGCCGCGTCGCCGAACTGCTCGACCTGGTCGGTCTCGACCCGCAGATGGCCGACCGCTACCCGCACGAGTTCTCCGGCGGCCAGCGCCAGAGGATCGGCATCGCCCGCGCCCTGGCCACCAACCCGAGGCTCGTCGTCCTCGACGAACCGGTGTCGGCCCTGGACGTGTCGATCCAGGCCGGGGTGATCAACCTGCTCGAGGACCTCAAGGAGAAGCTCAACCTCTCCTACCTGTTCGTGGCGCACGACCTCGCGATCGTTCGGCAGATCGCCGACACGGTCGCCGTCATGTACCTCGGCCGGATCGTCGAATACGGGCCGGTGGCCGAGGTCTTCGCCCGGCCGCGGCATCCGTACACCCAGGCCCTGATCTCCGCGGCGCCGATCCCCGACCCGGTGATCGAGCGCAGCCGCAAACGGGTGCTGCTCGAGGGCGACCTGCCCAGCCCCACCGAGCAGATCGACGGCTGCAACTTCCGCAGCCGATGCCCGCTGTACACCCTGCTCGCCGACGCGGACAAGGCGCTCTGCGAAACCGTGGACCCCGCGCTCCGGTCGCACGGTCAGGTCGAGACCGCCTGCCACCACGTGGAGCGGAATGACCTGGCCATCTCGGCCTCCCTCGCCGGCCGCGAGGACGAGCTCGCTCCGTGAGCCTCCGGCCCCACCAGACCTACCTTCCGCACCAGGAAAAGTACCCACCAAGAGAAGGAGAAACACAATGAGACGGAAAACTACTGTTTTCGCAGCAGTTGCCGTTCTGAGTGCGTCTGCCCTGTTCCTCACGGCATGCGCTCCCGGAAACACAGCACAGGACAGCCCCGCAAAATCGAGCAGCAAAGCCCTCCCTTCCACAGCCTGGGAGAGCGCCGCCGCCGCCGATGTGCAGGAAGGCGGAACCCTGAACCTCGCCATCAACGCCCTGCCCTCCAACTGGAACACCTACGAGGTCGACGGCAACGAGGTCGACACGGTCAACACCGTCGCCCTCACCACCGGTGGCCCGATCCGGATCAAGGAAGACGGCACGACCAGCGTCGACCCTGACTACGCCACCAGCGTCGAGGTCACAAGCACCGACCCGCAGGTCGTCGAGATCAAGCTCAACCCGAAGGCCGTCTGGGAAGACGGCACGCCGATCACCTACAAGGACTACGTCGCGACCTGGAAGGCGATGAACGGCACCAACGAGGCCTACTCTCCCGCGTCGACGGCCATCTTCGACCAGATCGAATCGATCGAGTCGGCCGGCAGCGACTTCGACTTCACGGTCACCTTCAGCTCGGTGAACGCCGACTGGGCGTCGATCTTCGTCGGCAGCCAGGGTGTGCTGCCCGCCGCGGTCGCCTCCGACCCCGAGGTCTTCAACACGGGCTACGTGACGAAGGCGCTGCCCTCCTCCGGCCCCTTCATGATCTCGAACATCGACACCACCGGCCAGGTCGTCACCCTGGTCCGCAACCCGAAGTGGTGGGGTGAGACCCCCAAGCTCGACACCGTCATCGTCAAGGTCGTCAGCGGATCCTCGCAGGGCACGGCATTCGGCAACTCGGAGACGGATGTGCTCTACATCTCCTCCAACGCCGACGCCTACCAGACCGCCAAGAAGCGGGCGGATGCCGAGATCCAGGCATCCGGAGGGCTCACCTGGACGCACGTCACCATGAACGGCGCCAAGGGCCCGCTCGCCGACGTCAAGCTGCGGCGCGCCATCGGCCACGCGATCAACCGCCAGTTGATCTCTGAGTCGGCCAACACCCCGGTCGGCGTCGACGCGACCACCCAGGGCTCCTACATCTTCATGCCGGGCCAGAAGGGCTACGCCGACAACGTCGGCGCCGCGATCGGCTTCAACGTGGAGACCGCGAAGAAGCTGCTCGATGAGGCAGGCTACAAGGCCGGCAGCAACGGGGTGCGCGAGAAGGACGGCAAGGCGCTCAAGCTCTCGATCACCGTTCCGGCCGAGACGCCCACCAACAAGCAGCGCGCCGTGCAGGTGCAGGCGGACCTCAAGGACGTCGGCATCACGGTCGAGCTCAACGAGGTCCCGTCGGCCAAGTACTTCTCCGACTACATCATCCCGGGCGACTTCGAGATGACCAGCTTCTCCTGGCAGGGCACCGCGTTCCCGATCTCCTCGAGCGAGGCCCTGTTCTCGCCCGTGAAGAGCGAGTCCAACTTCACCGGGATCACCGACAAGAAGCTGGCGCCGCTCTACAAGGAGGCGAACAAGGAACTGGACGCCGACAAGCGCCTCGTGATCGCCGACAAGATCGACAAGGTGCTCGCCGACTACGTCCCGATCATCCCGCTCGCCCCGCTGCCGAACGTGTACGCGGTGAAGAAGGGGCTCGTCAACTACGGCGCCGCCCAGTTCCAGTCCGTCGACTGGACCGTCGTCGGCTGGAAGAAGTAGGCACCAGCCCTCAGGCACGACGGCGGGGCGGGGACTTCGGTTCCCGCCCCGCTTCGCCGTTTCCGGGCCGAACCGAGCGCTCTCAGGCGCCGGGCAGGGAGAGTGCGGTAGGATTATCCGTTGGGTCGGACTTTGCCCACACACATCCATTCTTCGTCGCATGCGGTACTCTGCGACATCATTCTTCGTAAGGATTTACTTCATGGCGATTGCCACGCGCAATAACCTCCGAAATGTCGCAATCGTCGCCCACGTCGACCACGGCAAGACCACGCTGGTAGACGCGATGCTCCAGCAGACCAACTCGTTCGCCGACCACTCACACGTGGAAGAACGCGCCATGGACTCCAACGAGCTCGAGCGCGAAAAGGGCATCACGATCCTCGCCAAGAACACGGCGGTCTCGTACAAGGGCATCCACGCAACCGACGGACCGATCACGATCAACGTGATCGACACCCCCGGCCACGCCGACTTCGGTGGCGAGGTCGAGCGCGGCCTGTCCATGGTCGACGGTGTCGTGCTGCTCGTCGACGCCAGTGAGGGCCCGCTGCCGCAGACCCGCTTCGTGCTGCGCAAGGCGCTCGAGGCGCACCTGCCCGTCATCCTGCTCGTCAACAAGACCGACCGCCCCGACGCTCGCATCGTCGAGGTCGTCGAGGAAAGCCAGGACCTCCTCATCGGCCTGGCCAGCGACATGGCGGACGACTACCCCGACCTGGACCTCGACGCGATCCTCGACGTCCCCGTCGTCTACGCCTCCGGCCGCAACGGCGCCGCGAGCCGCAACCAGCCCGAGAACGGCCAGCTGCCCGACAACGACGACCTCGAACCGCTCTTCGAAGCGATCCTCGAGCACATCCCGGCCCCGGTCTACGACGACGAGCACCCGCTGCAGGCGCACGTGACCAACCTGGACGCCTCGCCGTTCCTCGGCCGTCTCGCCCTGCTCCGCATCTTCCACGGCACCATCCGCAAGGGCCAGACCGTGGCCTGGATCAAGTACGACGGTTCCGTGCACAACGTGCGCGTCACCGAGCTGCTGATCACCAAGGCACTCGACCGCTACCCGACCGAGAGCGCCGGCCCCGGTGACATCGTCGCCGTCGCCGGCTTCGAGGACATCACCATCGGTGAGACCCTCGCCGACCCCGACGACCCCCGCGCGCTGCCGACCATCACGGTCGACGAGCCCGCCATCTCGATGACGATCGGCACCAACACCTCGCCCATCATGGGCAAGGTCAAGGGCCACAAGCTCACCGCCCGCATGGTCAAGGACCGCCTCGACCGCGAGCTGATCGGTAACGTCTCGCTCAAGGTCGTCGACATCGGACGCCCCGACGCCTGGGAGGTCCAGGGCCGAGGCGAACTCGCCCTCGCCATCCTGGTCGAGCAGATGCGCCGCGAGGGCTTCGAGCTCACCGTCGGCAAGCCGCAGGTCGTCGTGCGCCGCGTCGACGGCAAGATCCACGAGCCGTACGAGCACCTCACCATCGACTCGCCCGAGGAATACCTCGGCGCGATCACCCAGCTCCTGGCCGCCCGCAAGGGCCGCATGGAGAACATGGCGAACCACGGCACCGGCTGGGTCCGGATGGAATTCATCGTTCCGTCCCGCGGCCTGATCGGCTTCCGCACCCAGTTCCTCACCGACACCCGCGGCACCGGTATCGCCAACGCGATCTTCCACGGCTACGAGGCCTGGGCCGGCAACATCGTCACCCGCAACAACGGCTCGATCGTCGCCGACCGCGCCGGCGTGGTCACCCCGTTCGCCATCATCGCCCTGCAGGAACGGATGTCGTTCTTCGTCAACCCGACCGAAGAGGTCTACGAAGGCATGGTCATCGGCGAGAACTCGCGCGCCGACGACATGGACGTCAACATCACCAAGGAGAAGAAACTGACCAACATGCGTCAGTCCACCTCCGACACCTTCGAGTCGATGACCCCGTCCAAGCAGATGACGCTCGAGGAATGCCTCGAATTCGCCCGTGAAGACGAGTGCGTCGAGGTCACCCCGGCCATGGTGCGCATCCGCAAGGTCGAGCTCGCGGCATCCGCCCGCCAACGCCAGACCTCGCGGCTGAAGAAGCAGGACGCGAACTAGCCTTCGCCCGCTGCGCGTCGCCGGTGGCGTCGTCCTGGATTCGTCCGGGGCGGCGCCACCGGCGTTTTCACGTCCGGGTGGGAGGCGAGGCGGGCGGGTGACGTAGCATCACCTCATGAGCAGCGCACTGAAACCGACCACCTCCACCACCTCCCGGCTCCGCATCATCGCGGCGGTGGCCGCCGCCGTGCTCGCCGGCCCGTTGCTGGCCGGCTGCTCGGCCGACGCGGTCGGCGGAGCCGTCAACGGCGCCGTCCAGGGCGCGACCGGCGGCGACGTGAGCCTGGCCGGGCAGCTGCCGTCCGGCTGGCCGGCCGAGGTGCCGGTGGTCGACGGGAAGCTGCTTTTCGGCGCCACGAAGACCGAGGACGGCAAGCGGACCTGGGTGGTCACCGTGAAGTCCGACGCCGCCGATCCGCTGGCCGAGGTGAAGACGACGCTGACGGATGCGGGGTTCGTGCTCGATGAGTCGCCGTCGGCCTCCGTCGGCACCGCCGGGGTCGTGGCGATGAAGAACGCGAACTTCACCGTGGTCGTCGTCGGCAACACCGACGGCCTCCTGTACACGGTCAGCCCCATCGCCTGACCTCCCCGGCACTCTCACGGACTGGATCAGGCGAAGAGGGCGGCCCCGATGTGGCTGCCGCGGCGGGCGCCCGGCGGCACGGCGAAGAGCGCGCTGCCGACGTGACGGGTGTACTCGTTCAGGGCGTCGTGGCGGGCCAGGCTGAGCTGCACCCGGCTGAACTGCTCCGGTGAGCGCTGGAAGCTGATGAAGAACAGCCCGGCGTCGAGGCGGCCGAGCGCGTCGTTGCCGTCGACGAAGTTGTAGCCGCGGCGCAGCATCCGTGCCCCGCCGTTCTGCGCCGGGTGGGCGAGCCGCACATGGGCCGCCGCGTCGATCAGGGGCGTGTCGCCCCGTCCGGCCAGGGAGAAGTCCGGCTCGGTGAACTCGGTCCCGCCCGAAAGCGGCGCCCCCTCACCCTTGGTGCGGCCGAACACCGCCTCCTGCTCGCGCAGGATCGTGCGGTCCCAGGCCTCGATCGTCATCCGGATGCGCCGCGCGACCAGGTAGGAGCCGCCGGCCAGCCAGGCCGGCCCGTCGGCGGCCGGCACCCAGACCTGCTCGTCGACCACCGCCGGCTCCTCGGCCTTGATGTTCGCGGTGCCGTCCTTGAACCCGAACAGGTTGCGCGGGGTGGCCTGGCTGGTGCTGGTCGACGAGGTGCGGCCGAACCCGAGCTGGGACCAGCGGAGGGAGGCCCGGCCGAAGGCGATCCTGGACAGGTTGCGGATGGCGTGCACGGCCACCTGCGGGTCGTCGGCGCAGGCCTGGATGCAGAGGTCACCGCCGCCGCGGCCCTCCTCGAGCAGATCCCCCGGGAAGTGCGGCAGGTCCACGAGCAGCGGCGGGCGGCGGGCGGCGAGACCGAACCGGTCGACGCCGGCCGGCGTCTCGAACAGGGCGGGATCGAAGCCGAACGTGAGGGTCAGGCCGGAGGCGGGCAGCCCCTGCGCCTCGCCGGTGTCCTCCGGCGGGGCGTCGTACGACCCGGAGGCGGCACCGAACTGGCCGATCGCCGCCCCCGCGGCCAGGGAGGCCGACGCCGCGGTCCAGTCCCTGAGCAGGGCGACGAGGTCGTCCCTGGTCGCGTCGGCCGCGAGGTCGAACGCGGCGAAGTGCAGGCGATCCTGCGCCGGGGTCACGATTCCGGCCTGGTGCGCCCCGTAGAACGGGTACACGGCGGCGGAGGGACTCGCCGCGGCGACCGCGGCCTGCGCCACCCGGTCACCCCCTACGCCGAGCCCGAGCCCGGCCACGCCCGCCCCGGCCAGGCCGAGCAGGCCGCGGCGGGACAGGCCGCGCGGCTCCGGCCGGGAGACGGGGTCGGCCTCGTGAACGGTGGGTTCGGGGGCGGCCCCGCGGTCGGTCCGGCCCATCACAGCACCAGGGTGGCGGTGAGCTGGTTCAACGGCTCACCGAGGGCATTGACCTGGTCGGCCAGCGCCCGGATCTCGGCGGGGGACAGCTCGGTGTAGAGCCGGAACCCGTCCCCGGCGCGCTGGGCGTCCAGCAACTCCTGCAGCGCCGCGAACTCCCGGTCGAGCCGCGCAGCGAGTTCCGCGTCTTTCTCGACGAGGATGTCGCGCACGCCGGCGTAGAGCACGGATGCGCCGTCGACGTTGGCCTGGAAATCGGACAGGTCGGTGTGCGACCAGAACTCCTCCTCGCCGGTGACCTTCCCGGTCGAGACCTCGTCGAGCAGCCCGATCGCACCGTTCGTCTGTTGGGCCAGGGTGAAGCGGAGGTCCTGCACCTTGTCGTTCAGAGTGGCGGTGTCGGCGATGAGGAGACCGGCCAGGCGCCCGCGCTCCTCCGAGCCGTAGGCGATGAAGCCGGCCTCGGCATCCGCCGGCCAGAGGTCCTTCTCGATCGCATGCCAGCCGGTCCAGTCCTGCCCCTCCTCGAGGTCGGCCTCGCGCAGGTCGAGCTTCGGGTCCAGGTCGCCGAACGACTCGGCGATGGTCTCGACCCGCTCCCAGTGGGCTCGGGTCGGGGCGTACAGGGCGCGTGCGGCGTCGAGGTCGCCGGTCGTGTACGCGGCGGCGAACGCGGCGGTGCCGGTGACCAGTTGGGCGACCTGGTCCCTGACGTAGGACGCGTAGTTGGTGTTCGCCGTCTCGATCCGGGCGGCCAGGTCGACGCTCACGGGTGCCGCACCCGCCGATTCCGTCACCGTGAACTCGGCCTTGCCGATCCCGTCGCCGGCCATGCCCGGCTTGCAGGCGGTGAAATAGCTGCCGGCGGGCAGCTGCACGACCAGGTCGCGGCTGAGGCCCGGCCCGATGTTCTCCGCCTCGCCCACGATGCGCAGCCCGTCGTCGGCCAGCAGGTAGAACTCGGTGACCTGGTCGCCGGAGTTGGCGACCCTGAACCGCACGTTGCCGGCCGGCGCCTCGGCGGCGGAGACGGTGCACGCGGCGGCGCTGCTGTCCACGGTCAGGGCGGCGTGGGACGAGCCGGGGGCGCCGGCGTTCGGGACGCAGCCGGTGAGGGCGAGGAGGCCGGCCGCCGAGGCGAATCCGAGCAGGGGGAAGCGAGCGCGCATGAGGGTCCTTGCTGGGGAGTGAACAGGAAGAAGAACGGGAAGAGACCGGGTGCGGATGCCCAGGTCAGCGGGCGGGCACGGCCGTCGGCGACGGCCGGTGGGGTTCCGGGCGCACCCGGCCGCCGTGCCGGCTCGCCCGGATGAACAGGGTGAGGCAGGTCGCGGTGTACCCGGTCCAGACGACCAGTTCGAGCCACGTCGTCACGGGGGAGAAGTTGAGGGTTCCCTTGAGCAGGGTGCCGTACCAGCTGTCGGGCGGGATCGCCGCGCTCACGTCGAAGGCCAGGCTGTGCTCTCCGGGCAGCAGACCGGCCTCCTGCAGGTCGTGCACCCCGTAGGAGAGCACCCCGGCGGCGACGACGATCAGGATGCCGCCGGTCCAGGTGAAGAACTTCGCCAGGTTGATCCGCAGCATCCCCGAATACACCAGCCAGCCCAGGCCGACCGCGGTCACGATGCCGAGGGCGGCACCGATCAGGGGCAGCGTCGTCTCCCCGGTGGCCTGCACGGCCGCCCAGATGAACAGGGCGGTCTCGATTCCCTCCCGGCCGACGGCGACGAACGCGACCACGACGAGGCCGAGCCCGGTGCCGAGCAGGGAACGGTCGATGCTGCCGCGGAGGTGGCCGGACAGGTCACGGGCCGTGCGCAGCATCCAGAACACCATCCAGGTGACCAGGCCGGTGGCGGCGATCGACAGAACGCCGCCGATCGTCTCCTGGGCGGCGAAGGAGAGCCCGTAGGTGCCGAAGGTGAGGGCGGCGCCGATCGCGAGGGCGAGGAGCACCGCGAGGCCGACGCCGAGCCAGATCCGGCGCAGCACGTCGCGGCGGTCGATCTTGACCACGTAGGCCACGAGGATGGTCACGATCAGCGCGGCTTCGAGGCCTTCACGCAGTCCGATCAGATAATTTGCGAGCACGGGACTTCCTGGTCGGGGTCGGGGAGCAGCGAGCAAAGGATAGGCTTACCTAACTCAGGCTACTCTAACTTCGCCGGGGCCGCCGTGTCCAGCTAGTGTTCTTCAGTGGGTGTCTGCCCGTCGCCTACCTAGTGGAGCCCAGCATGGTCATGTCCGGCAGCGGAGAGAGCGTCGTCTTCGTGCACGACCGCCCCGGTGACGAGGCGCTGCTCACCGGCGGCACGATCGCCCGCCTCCGCTCCGACGGTGCCGAGGTCGTGGTGCTGTTCGGGGCCAGGACCCACGGAGACACCGGCGACGACACCGGCGGCAGCGCCGACGTGCGAGCCGCCTTGGGCGGGCTCGGCGTGAGCGACTGGCGGATGCTGCCGGGCCCGGGCGCAGACCAGGACCCGCACGTCCTGACCGCCCAGGTGGCCGACGTGCTGCTCGAGGTGGAGGCCACCGCGCTCGTGCTCGGCACCGACGACGCCCGGCTGCAGGCCGCGGCGACCGAGGCCGCCCACGCGGCGGGCATTCCCGTCTTCCAGAGCAAACGCGTCTCCGGCGCGATCGGCCTGCGCCTGATCGCGATCGACGTGAGCGATCAGGTGGAGCGCAAGCTCGCCGCCATAGCCGCCTATGCGGGGCGCTGGAGCGTGACCGGCCACTCCGTCGCCCCCGTGACACCGCCGGACGCCGGCGCCGCCGGCGCCGCCGTCGCCACCGGCGCAGGCACGGTCGTCGGCGGGACCGAGACCTACGTGCGCCTTCCCCCGCCCCCGGCGCGGCATCCCGCGGAGGTCCCTCCCGGCCCGGGCACCCGGGCGCTGGCCGGCCTGCTCGCCTTCGTGGTGGGGGTGGCCTTCGGCGTCCTCGGCACGATCGCGCACCAGGCGACGATCGTGCTCGGCCCCGTCACCATCCCGATCGGCCTGGTCCTCGCGCTCGCCGGAGTGACCGCCCTGCTGGCCGGCCTGCGCCTGGTCGTGGGCGACCGGCTGGTCGTGCTGCTCGCCGCGATCGGCCTGCTCGGCACGATCTTCCTGCTGTCGCTGCGCAGCGAGGGCGGCTCCGTCCTCGTGCCGCAGGGGCTGCCCGGCACCCTCTGGACGGTGGGTCCGACCCTGGTCGCCACCATCGTGCTCGCCTGGCCGCGGATTCCGGGCCGCCGCGGTACGGCATAGAATTGCAGTTCCGCTCGTGAAGGGAGCTCGTCACCCGTGACCTACGTCATTGCCCTGCCGTGCGTGGACGTGAAGGATCGCGCCTGCGTGGACGAATGCCCTGTCGACTGCATCTACGAGGGCGACCGTTCGCTCTACATCCACCCCGATGAATGCGTCGACTGCGGTGCCTGCGAACCGGTCTGCCCGGTCGAGGCGATCTACTACGAAGACGACGTGCCCGAACAGTGGGCCGAGTACTACAAGGCGAACGTCGAGTTCTTCGACGACGTCGGGTCTCCCGGCGGAGCGGCCAAGGTCGGCGTCATCCACAAGGACCACCCGATCATCGCCGTCCTTCCCCCGCAGGTCTAGACGGCCCGTGCTCAGGCCGCTGCCCGACTACCCGTGGGACCAGATGGTCCCCTTCGCCGAGCGTGCCCGCGCGCACCCCGGCGGCATCGTGGACCTGTCGATCGGTTCGCCGGTCGACCCGACGCCCATGCTCATCCGGCAGTCCCTGGCCGACGCCACCGACGCGCACGCCTACCCGCAGACCGCGGGCACCCCGCAGCTGCAGCGGGCGATCATCGACTGGTACGCCCGCCGCCGCGGCGTGGCCGGCCTCACCGAGGCCAATGTGCTGCCCACCATCGGGTCGAAGGAACTGGTGGCCCTGCTGCCGTTCATGCTCGGCCTCGGCGAGGGCGACACCGTCGTGCACCCGGTCGCCGCCTACCCCACCTACGCGATCGGCGCGGCCATGGCCGGGGCGGATGCCGTGGCCTCCGACGACCCGGCCGACTGGCCGGCCACGACGAAACTGGTCTGGCTGAACAGCCCGGGAAACCCCGACGGGCGCGTGCTCACGGTCGCCGAACTGCGCCGGGCGGTCGAACGGGCGCGGGAGCTCGGCGCGGTGACCGTCTCCGACGAGTGCTACGCGGAACTGGGCTGGGCCGGACAGTGGGCGAGCGAGCCGATCCCCAGCATCCTCGACCCCCGCGTGATCGGCACCGACCGCCGCGACGTCCTCGCCATCTACTCCCTCAGCAAGCAGTCGAACATGGCCGGCTACCGCGGTGCGTTCGCCGCCGGCTGCGCCACCGTTCTCGGCCGGCTGCTCACGGTGCGCAAGCACGCGGGCCTGATGCTCCCGGCCCCGCTCCAGGCCGCCATGGTCACCGCCCTCGGCGACGACAGCCACGTGGCCGAGCAGAAGGAACTGTACCGGGCCCGGAGGATGCTGCTGCTGCCGGCGCTCGAGGCGGCCGGCTTCCGGATCAGCCGCAGCGAGGCCGGGCTCTACCTCTGGGCCACCGAGGGGCGCGGCGCCTGGGACTCGATCGGGCGGCTTGCCGACCTCGGGATCCTGGCCGGTCCAGGCCCGTTCTACGGCGCCGGGGCCGCGGAGTACGTGCGCTTCAGCCTCACCGCCACCGACGAGCGGGTATCCGCCGCCGCCGAGCGGCTCAGCGGCACCTGATGACACCGGTCGCGACCGGCTCGACCACCGGTGGTGCCGGTCGCGGCGCCCCGCCCGGGCTCGATCGAGGCTTGTGGACAATCACCAACGAAACCCGGGCATTCTTATCGGATGCAACAGTAGGCGGTCGGGCCGATTAGGCTGTATCAGCGTTGACGTCTCCAGCCACACCGGTGTGCTGTGTAGAAGACCGCGCGCCGAGAGGCAGTGATACTCAGTGACACTCAGTGATACCCAGGGAGCCGCCGTGAGCGAGAACGCACAGCGAACACCGTCCATCGATCCGCAAAAGGCCAGCCTGACCTTCCCCGGAGGGTCGGCGGAATTCCCGATCGTGCGCGGCACGGCCGGCGCGTCCGGCCTGGACATCTCGAGCCTCACCCGCCAGACCGGCCTGATCACCCTCGACTCCGGGTTCGTGAACACCGCGGCCACGAGGTCGGCGATCACGTTCATCGACGGCGAGAAGGGCATCCTGCGCTATCGCGGCTACCCGATCGAGCAGATCGCCCAGAACTCCAACTTCCTCGAGACGGCCTGGCTGCTGATCTACGGGGCGCTGCCCAGCGCGAGCGAACTCGCCGCCTTCGACCAGCGGATCCGCCGGCACACCCTTCTGCACGAAGACCTGCGACGCCTCTTCGACGTGCTGCCGTACAACGCGCACCCGATGTCGGTGCTGTCCTCCGGCACCTCCGCCCTCGCGGCGTACTACCAGGACGCCCTCGACCCGAACGACCCGATCCAGGTCGAACTGGCCACGGTGCACCTGCTGGCCAAGCTTCCGGTGATGGCGGCCTACGCCTACAAGAAGAGCATCGGCCAGGCCTTCCTCTACCCCGACAACTCGCTCGGCTACGTCGACAACTTTCTCCGGCTGATCTTCGGCACGCTGGCCGAGCCGTACGAGGTGAACCCCGTCGTGAGCAAGGCGCTCGAGCGCCTCCTGATGCTGCACGAGGACCACGAGCAGAACGCGTCGACGTCGACCGTGCGCCTGGTCGGATCGACCGAGGCGAACCTGTTCGCGTCGGTGTCGGCCGGCATCAACGCCCTCTCCGGGCCCCTGCACGGCGGCGCGAACGAGGCCGTGCTCAAGATGCTCGGCGAGATCAAGGCCTCGGGCGAGGGTGTGGAGAAGTTCGTCGAACGGGTCAAGAACAAGGAACAGGGCGTGCGCCTGATGGGCTTCGGCCACCGGGTCTACAAGAACTACGACCCGCGGGCCACCCTGGTCAAGGAGAGCGCCGACGAGGTCCTCGCCGCGCTCGGCGTCAAGGACGACCTGCTCGACATCGCCAAGGAGCTCGAGCACATCGCCCTGAACGACGATTACTTCCGGGAACGCAAGCTGTACCCGAACGTGGACTTCTACACCGGCGTCATCTACAAGGCGATGGGATTCCCGACGAGCATGTTCACCGTGCTCTTCGCCATCGGCCGCCTGCCCGGCTGGGTCGCGCACTGGCGTGAGATGAACGAGGACCCGACGACCAAGATCGGCCGTCCCCAGCAGCTGTACATCGGCTCGCCGGAGCGCGACTTCCCGAAGCGCTGATCGTTCGGCAGCGCTGGGTCGTTCGGCAGCGCTGGGTCGTTCGGCAGCGCTGGGCTCCGGGCGGGCTACCGGCCCGCGCGGAGTTCCAGGGTGTCCGTCGCCGCCGCGCGCACGGCGGCGAGGGAGAACAGCCAGGGCCTGGTCTCCTGGTGCTGCCACAGCGCCGTCTGGTCGGCGTAGTTCGGGTGGAATGCGTGACCTGAACTGCCGGTCAGGTTCAGCCAGGTCGAGTCGTCCCAGTCGGCCAGGCTGACCACCTCGCGCATCGAGGGCACCCAGTCGACCGTGTAGCCGGCCGTGGCATCCCAGCCGACTGCGTCGACGACGGATGACCCGCCGGCCAGTTCATACGGGCCCCGGTTGAACAGCCACTCCAGCGGGGCCACGCCCGACTTGCCGAAGCTGGCGTTGGTGACCTCGAGGGTGTGGATGCTACCCCACCGCCAGGCGGAGGCATCCGGCCCCATCAGCCGCTCGCCCTCGGCGGCGGCCTGCTTGAGCGCCCGCTGGAGCATGCTGTCCCGCCCGGCCGAGCCGACCCTGGCGTTCTTCCACCACGGCGAGTCGGGCTCGTCGAGCAGGGCGATCACGACCGCGTAGGCCCGGTCGCCGCCGGTGAGCCAGGTGGACTCGGGCAGTTTCGTGTCGAACAGGTCGGCCAGCAGGTTCCGCCAGACGATGTTGAAGTAGGCGGCGGCGGCACTGTCGCTCTCCAGCCGGTAGTCCCAGCCGTCGAACAGGGCCAGGGCAGCGCGGGTCTGCTCGGTCTGCCCGGTCGACTTGACCGCCTGCAGCACCGGCACCAGCCGGGCGGCGAGCGGGCTGAACGTGTCGGCCTGGATCTCGCTCATCATGGCCGGGGTCATCGGCGTGCCGTTGTCGATCAGCGCCTGCAGCCGGGCGGTGATCTCGGTCGCCCGATAGCCGAGGTCCCAGTCCCTGGTGATCAGGTAGGGGTAGTCGGCTCCGACCGGGGCGTTGTTGGCCGTCACGATGAATCCGCTGGCCGGGTTCAGCGTCTGGGGCAGCGCGTCGAACGGGATGTACCCGTCCCAGCCGTACTGGCTGGTCCAGCCGGGCACCGGGACGGTGCCGTCGCCGGCCCGGCGGATCGGGATGAGGCCGGGCGCCTGGTAGCCGATGTTGCCGTCGACGTCGGCGTAGACCAGGTTCTGCGACGGCACGTCGAAGAGCGAGGCCGCCCGCCGGAAGCTCGCCCAATCGGTGGCGGCGCCGAGCGCGAAGATGGCGGCGGCGGTGTGCCCGGGGGTCAGGGCCGTCCACTGCAGCGACAGCTGGTAGCCCGTCTCCGTGGTGGCAGGCGGCAGGTCGGCCGCTTCCGGGTAGTCGGCGGCGATGGCCGGGAAGGCGCTGCCCTGCAGGTCGCTGACGATCGGGCCGTGTTCGGTCGACCGGATCCGGATCGTCACCGCGGGGCCGCCGGCGACCCGGATCTTCTCGGTGCGCACCTGGATCGGTTTGGCGGCCCCGTCGTACTCGTAGCTGTCCCCGGTGACCTTCTCGAGGTAGAGGTCGGCGACATCCGGGCCCAGGTTGGTGAAGCCCCAGGCGATCCTCGCGTTGTGGCCGATGATGATGCCGGGCAGCCCGGAGAAGCCGTAGCCGGCCAGGTCGAACGGGCAGTCCGCGGTGACGGACGTACAGCGCAGCCCCACCTGGTACCAGACCGACGGCATCACGGCGCCCAGGTGCGGGTCGTTGGCGAGGATCGGCTTGCCGGTCGCGGTGTGAGCCCCCGACACGACCCAGGAGTTGGAGCCGATCTCCCCGCCGGCCGGCCCGAGCAGCTCGGGCACGGCCGAGAGTGTGTCGTGCAGGCCGCCGAGCGTCGACGCCAGTGCGGCCTCCGCGCCGGCCGCCCCGGGAGCCGCCGCCACGGGATCCGCCGCCACGGGCGATGGGGTGACGGATGCCGCAACGGCCGCGGCGCCGGCCGGCATCCCGCCGACGATGGTCGGGTGCGCGGTGTAGGGGTAGTCCGGATGCAACCGGGCGACCTCCGCGGGATTCAGGCTGCCGGCCAGCATGGCCCGGTCGATCTCGTCGTCGAGGTTGGAGCGCAGGTCCCAGGCCATCGCCTTGAGCCAGGCAACGGAGTCGGCCGGCGTCCACGGCTCCGGGGTGTAGCCCGGGTTCTGCACGGCGAGCACCGCGTATTCGAGGGAGAGGTCGGCGCCGCTGTGCCCGGCCAGGTAGGCGTTCACCCCGTCGGCGTAGGACTGGTAATAGCCGAGGGTGACCGGGTCGAGCAGCGCCACTTCCTGCTCGGCCACGGCACGCCAGCCGAGGGTGCGGATGAAGGTGTCGGTGCCGACCTGGCTCGCACCGAACAGCTCGGAAAGCCGCCCGCTCGTCACGTGCCGGCGGAAGTCCATCTCCCAGAACCGGTCCTGGGCGTGCACGTAGCCCTCCGCCCTGAACAGGTCGCCGGCGTTGCGGGCCAGGATCTGCGGGATACCGGCCTGGTCGCGGTACACGGTCACGTCGGCGCCCTGCCCCGGCAGCGTCACCTGCCCGGACAGGGCGGGGAAGGAACGGACGACCGTCCACACGCCCAGGCCGGTGCCGACCAGGGCGAGGCTGAGCACGACCGCGAGCACGGCGAGGGCGGACCTGATCCTGCGGTGGCGCCTGCTGCGCGGTGCGTCGGTTCCCACATCACTCCTTTGTGACTGGCAGCGTACTCCCGCGCAGGGGTCCGCTAGGCGTGCAGTTGCTCGTTCAGCAAGATGCCGGTTCCGCTGCGCTGGAGCACCTCGACCGCCCCGGAGACCGAGTTGCGGCGGAAGAGCAGGTTCGGCACCCCGGAGAGTTCGACGGCCTTCATCGTGCGGGCCTTGCCGTCGGCGGTGCGCGGCTGGTCGGGCAGCGTGACCTTGGTGCCCGCGGTCACGTACAGCCCCGCCTCGACCACGGTGTCGTCGCCGATCGAGATGCCGACGCCGGAGTTGGCGCCGAGCAGCGCACGCTCTCCGATCGACACCCGCTCGGTGCCGCCGCCGGACAGCGTGCCCATGATCGACGCCCCACCGCCGATATCGGCGCCGTCGCCGACGACGACACCCTGGGAGATCCGGCCCTCGACCATCGACGTGCCGAGCGTGCCGGCGTTGAAGTTGACGAAGCCCTCATGCATGACCGTGGTGCCGGGGGAGAGGTAGGCACCCAGGCGCACCCGGGACGCGTCGGCGATCCGCACCCGGTCGGGCGTGACGTAGTTCAGCAACGGCGGGAACTTGTCGATCCCGGTGGCCTGGATGCCGGCGCGCTGCAGCGCGGGGCGGAGCCGGGCGAAGTCGGCGGGCAGCATCGGGCCGGCAGTGGTCCAGGCCACGGTGGGGAGGTGCCCGAAGATGCCGTCGAGGTTGATGCTGTTGGGGCGCACGAGGAGGTGGGAGAGCAGGTGCAGGCGCAGGTAGGCATCCGAGGTGCCGGCCGGGGCCGCGGCCAGGTCGATCTCGACGGTGACGGCCTCGATCCGCACGGCCCGGCGGGGGTCGTCCCCGGCGAACTCCTCCAGCTCGGACGGCACGATCCAGCGGTCGCGCCCCGGCGGCAGGGTGCCGAGGCTGGGGGCCGGGAACCAGGTGTCCAGCACCGTGCCGTCACCGGCGACGGTGGCCAGGCCGTACCCCCAGGCGTTGGCGGGGACGGTGGACTGCGGGGACACTGCGGTGATCATGGCTCTAGATTAGTAGGGTGCCTCTCAACCTCGTGACTCTGGACCTGTCCGCCTCCTCGATCGACCTCACCCGGGCGATCTGCGATATCGAGTCGGTGTCCGGCAATGAAACGGTGCTGGCCGACGCCATCGAACATGCCCTCGCCGGGCTCGGCCACCTCGAGGTCATCCGGGACGGCGACACCGTCGTGGCCCGCACGAACCTCGGCCGGGCGCAGCGGGTGGTCATCGCCGGCCACATCGACACCGTCCCGCTGAACGGGAACGTGCCGACCCGGTTCGAAACCCTGGACGGGGTGGACTACCTCTGGGGCCGTGGCACGGTCGACATGAAGGCCGGCGTCGCCGTGCAGCTCAAGCTGGCCGCCGAGCTCACCGACCCGGCCGTCGACGTGACCTGGATGTGGTACGACCACGAGGAGGTCTCGGACGACCTCAACGGCCTCGGCCGGCTCGCCCGGAACCGGCCCGACCTGTTCGTCGGCGACTTCGCCATCCTCGGCGAACCGACCAACAGCCAGGTCGAGGGCGGCTGCAACGGCAACGTGCGGATCGAGATCCGCACCTTCGGGCTGCGCTCGCACTCGGCTCGCAGCTGGGTCGGCGACAACGCCATCCACAAGGTCGCGCCGATCCTCGACGTGCTGGCCGGCTACCAGGCCCGCGAGGTCGAGGTCGAGGGACTGGTCTACCGCGAGGGCCTGAACGCCGTCGGCATCAGCGGCGGCATCGCCGGCAACATCATCCCCGACGAGTGCATGGTGCATGTCAACTACCGGTTCGCGCCCAGCCGGTCGGGCGCCGAAGCCGTCGCGCACCTCACCGAGCTGTTCGGCGACTACGAGGTCACGGTCGTCGACCTGGCCGAGGGCGCCCGGCCCGGCCTCGACGCGGTCCTGGCCCAGGAATTCCTCGTCGCCGTCGGCGGCACGGCGCGCCCCAAGTACGGCTGGACGGATGTCGCGAGGTTCTCCGCGCTCGGAATCCCCGCGGTCAACTACGGCCCCGGCGACCCGCTCAAGGCCCACGCGGACGACGAACGCGTCGCCCTGCACCAGATCACGGAGTGCGAGGACGGCCTGCGTTCGTGGCTGACCGCATCCGCCGGCTGAACCCCGGCGCACCGGCCCGGCCGGCCGGGCTGACGGCCCGGTTGCGCCCTGTCCCGTGGTGGGCCAGGGTCGCGATGATCTGGGCGGCCTCCCGGGTCGTGACGACGACGCTGGTGCTGCTGCTCGCCCGGGTGCAGGGGGCGAACCCGTGGACGGCCGCGAGCCCGGGGTACGCCGACTTCGCGAACATCTGGGACGGACGCTGGTACAACATCGTCGCCGTGGCCGGCTACCCGTCCGTGCTCCCGGTCACGATCGACGGGCACGTCGCGGAGAACGCCTGGGCGTTCATACCGGGCTACCCGGCCGTGGTGCGCCTGCTGATGATCGTGCTCGACCAGCCGTGGGCGCCGATGGCCGTGCTCGTCTCGCTGGCCTTCAGCCTCGGCAGCGCCCTGCTGTTCTACCGGCTGATGCTGCGGGTGCTGGACGAGCCGGCGGCGCTGTTCGCGGCCGTGCTGTTCTGCGTCGCGCCGCTGTCGCCGATCCTGCAGTTCGGCTACGCCGAGTCGATGTACCTGTTCTTCCTCACCCTCGCCCTGCTCCTGCTGCTCGAGCGGCGGTATGTGCTTTTGTTCCCGGTGATCCTCGTGATGGCGTTCACCCGGCCGAGCGGGCTCGCCTTCGCCCTGGCGATGGGGCTGCACCTCGTGCAGCGCTGGCTGGGCCGGCGGCGTGACCCGTTCCCGGTCCGGGAGCGGGTGGTCGCGGCATCCGTCGCCGGGTTCAGCGCGGCCTGCGGGCTGGCCTGGCCGCTCATCGCCTGGGCGGCGACCGGGTCGGTCTCGGCGTACACCGACACCGAGCTGGCCTGGCGGTCGGCGTACATCGGCTACCAGGAGCTGGTGCCCTTCACCGCGTGGTTCCAGAGCGGCGTGTGGTGGCTGGGGATGCCGCTGGGCATCGTCGTCGTCGTCGTCCTGATCGTCGGCTTCGCGGCGCTGTTGTTCTCGCCGCCGGTGCGCCGGCTGGGCGTCGACCTGCGGTTCTGGCTGGCGGCCTACGGGCTGTACCTGCTCGCGGTGTTCTTTCCGCAGTCGAGCACGTTCCGGTTGCTGATGCCGCTGTTCCCGCTGCTCGGCGCCGCCGCCGTGCCGAAGAACCCGGTCTACCGGGTGGCGCTCGTGCTGCTCGCCATCGCAGGCCAGTGGGGCTGGCTCCTGCTCTGCTGGGGGGTCGACGGAGCGGACTGGACGCCCCCCTAATTACTGTCTGGGGCGGTAATGGTCGATAATGGAAGTTCAGACGAATGAATGGAAGGGGAGTTCATGGCGGCCATGAAGCCACGGACCGGAGACGGGCCAATGGAGGCTGTAAAGGAGGGGCGCCTCATCATCGTGCGTGTTCCGCTCGAGGGTGGAGGCCGACTTGTCGTCTCTGTGAACGACGCCGAGGCCAAAGAGCTCCACGACGCCCTTGCCGGCGTTGTCCAGTCGACCGTATAGCCTTACCGATCGGCCGTGCAGCCTTGCTGCGCGGCCGATTTTTTTTGCCCGGATGCGTTGGCCCGGACGAGGGTGCGCGTTTGCGTTGGACCGGACGCGGCAGGTCAGGCCCGGATCTTGGTGATCTGGAGCAGCCCGTCGCCCACGGGTGAGAGGGCGCTGATCACCGCGGTGGAACCGGCGATCTCGGCGAGGAGCGTGCGGAAGCCGGTGGCGACATCGTCGCGCTGCGCCGGGTTGGCGACGCGTCCGCGCCAGAGGGCGTGGGCGACGAGCACCGTTCCTCCGGGGCGGGCCAGGCGCAGGCCGTGCTCGACGTACTCGATCACCGATTGCGGGTCGGCGTCGACGAAGACGATGTCGTAGGAGTTCTCGTTCATCCGCGGCAGCACCTCGGCGGCCTTGCCGGTGATCAGGCGCACCCGGTTCGAGCGGATGCCGGCCTCGGCGAAGCTGGCCCGCGCGTGCTGCTGGTGGTCGACCTCGGTGTCGATCGAGGTGAGGGTGGCGCCGGGCGCGCCCGTGAGCAGCCAGATCCCGGAGACGCCGGCTCCCGTGCCGACCTCGAGGATGCTGCGGGCGCCCGTCGCTGCCGCGATCACGGCCGACTGCGCGCCGACGGCGGGCGAGATCGCGTCGATTCCCAGCTCGAGGGACTGCTGCCTGGCCCTGGCCACAGCGTCGGACTCGACGACGGAATCGTCGGAGAACTTCCAGTTCAGATCTTTGTCAGACAAGCGCAACTCCAGTTGATGATTGGGTCCAGCCTAGGGCCGGCGCCGCTCTGGTCGGGGGAGGCCTCGCCGGGGGTTATTCTGAGGGAATGTTTGGTCTGACGTTCGAGAAGATCCTCCTGATCGGGATCGTCGCCGTCTTCCTGCTCGGACCGGAGAAACTCCCGCACTATGCGGCCCAGCTGGCACGCCTGGTGAAGCAACTCCGCGACATGGCGAACGGGGCCAAGGAGCGCATGCGCGACGAGATGGGCCCCGAGTTCGACGATGTCGACTGGAAGAAACTCGACCCGCGACAGTACGACCCGCGCCGCATCATCCGTGAGGCCCTGATCGACGACGACGGCGCGGTCAAGGACCAGTCGGCGACGGTGACCCGGGCCGGCCCGAACCCCGACGGCGCGTACCTGCAGCGCAAGCGCGCCCGCGAGGCGGACCTCGCCGCCGCGCAGCCCGCCCCGTTCGACTCCGAAGCCACCTGACCTCGCCCCGGCCGGCCCTGGTCAGCCGATTCTCGCGATCGGCGACCCCTGCGCCACCTGGGCGCCCTCGTCGACGAGCAGGGTGATCACCCCGCCCGTCTCGGGGTAGACCTCGGCGTCGACCTTGTCCATGGCGACCTCGGCGACCAGGGTGGTCGGCTTCACCTGCTCTCCCGACTCGACGAACCAGGTCACCAGCACGCCGGTCGCGTCGTCATCGTCGGACATCCGGGGGAACAGGATGTCGCTCATGTCGCCATCGCGTCGCGCACGGCCGCTTCGATCCGGGCGGGCGTGGGCAGCACCGCGTACTCCAGCTGGTGGGCGTACGGGATGGGCACGTCGGGGACGGCGACCCGGGTCACCGACCGAAGCAGGGTCGGGTCGTGTTCGGCGACCGCGGCGATGACCTCTCCGGAGAGCCCGAACGACTGGTAGTCCTCGTCGACGACGATCAGCCGCCCGGTCTTCGCGACCGAGCGCACGATCGCCTCCCGGTCGAGCGGGACGAGGCTGCGCAGGTCGAGCACCTCGACGCTGATTCCCTCCGCCTCGAGCTTCTCCGCCACATCCAGGCTGTGGTGCACCGACAGCGCAAGGGTCACGATGGTGACGTCGGTGCCGGCCCGGGCGATCCTCGCCTTCCCGATGGGGACGAGGTACTCCTCCTCCGGGACGGCCGCCACCGAGCGCCGGTTCTTCTTCATCCAGCCCAGCCCCATGATGCCCTTGTGGAACATGAAGATGACCGGATCGTCGGTCTCGATCGCCGAGGTCATCAGTCCCTTCGCGTCATACGGATTCGAGGGCACAACAACCTTCATCCCCGGCAGATGCGCGAACGTGCCCCAGAGGCACTGGGAATGCTGGGCCCCGTCGGAATACCCGCCGCCGGTAGCCGTCATGAGCACCATCGGCACCCGCACATTGCCGCCGGACTCGTAGTGGATCTTGGCCATGTGATTGTAGATCTGGTCCATGCAGACGCCGAAGAAATCGGCGAACATGAGCTCGACGATCGGGCGCATCCCCTCCACCGCCGCGCCGATGCCCAGCCCGATGAACGCGGTCTCGGAGATCGGGGTGTCGAGGATCCGGTCGGGGCCGAACCGCTCGATCAGGCCGCTCGTCGAGGAGAAGATCCCGCCGTACGGGCCGACATCCTCGCCCATGACGAACACCGAGTCGTCCCGGTCCATCCGCTGGGCGATCGCCTCCTGCATGGCCTTGGCAGTGGACAGCCTGCGGGATCCGGCGGCAGGCTCGGTGGGAAGCGCGAGCCGGCGGGGGGAGGAGGCGTCGGTCATGTGTGTGCTCCTTCGGAGAAGACGTAGCCGAGATGGCCGAGTGGGTCAGGGGTGGCTGAGTTACGGGCGAAGTCGATGGCGTCCTCGACCTTCGTGACGGCGGACGCCTGCATCGCCTCATACGATTCGGTCGTGAGGATGCCGGCGGCCAGCAGGGTGTCCCGGTAGCGGGGGATCGGGTCGTGCTCGGCGACGGTTGCCAGTTCCGGCCGGTACCCTTCCGCGTCGCCCTCGAAATGGCCCCAGAGCCGGAGCGTGTGCACCTCGATCAGGGATGGTCCCTCGCCGGCCCGGGCGCGGGCGACGGCCTCACCGGCCGCCGCGTACACGGCCTCGACCGAGTTGTCCTCAACCCGCACTCCCGGCATCCCGTAGCCCGCGGCGCGGAGGGCGTTCGAGGCGACCGAGGTGGAACCGCTCCGGGGCACGGAAATGCCCCAGTCGTTGTCCTCGACGACGAAGACCACGGGCAGTTTCCAGAGCGCGGCCAGGTTGAGCGACTCATGGAACGCGCCCTGGTTGGCGGCGCCCTCCCCGGTCACCGCGACCGCCACCCGGTCGCTGCCGCGACGTGAGAAGGCGAAGGCCTGGCCGAGAGCCGGGGGAAGGCCTTCGGCGATGATTCCGGAGCAGGAGAAGTGCGTGGCCGGGTCGAAGAGGTGCATATGCCCGCCCCGGCCATGGCCGAGCCCGGTCTCCCGGCCGAAGATCTCCGCCGTCATCGGCCGCAAGGCCACGCCATGCGCGATCGCGACGTGGTGGGGACGGTGGGTCGCGGTGAGGGCGTCGTCGCCGGTCAGATGGGCGCACACGCCGGCCGCGACCGGTTCCTGCCCGGCCGACAGGTGCATCTCGCCGGGGACCAGGCCCGCCCCGATGTCGAAGGCGGGCTGCTTGTCGGCGTAGTACTCCCGGCGGATCGCCTCCTCGTACGTCCTGATCAGCACCATCGTGTCGAGGAGCCCCCGCCGGATGTCGTCGGTCAGTGCCTGCGAATGGGTGGGCGTCATTGCTCCTCCTCCAGGGTCGTGCGGCAATTCGTGCGGCACCCGACCGGCCGTTGCCGGTGGCGCCCATGGTGCGCAGGGTAAGCCGGACGGGACCCTGCAGGCAGAGGGTGGATTTCAGATGGTGAACGTGGTCCGGGTCCCGGCGCCGAGCTGGTGTGCGAGGGCGGTCGCGGCATCCCGGAGTTGGCGAGTGATCGCCTCCAACCCGTTGTCGAGGCGGTCGCCGGAGACGGTGACGGCCAGGGCCGCGATCACGCCGGGCGCGCGCACCGGAACGGCGACGCAGGAATGCCCCAGCCGGTACGCTTCCCGGTCGACGGTGGACTCGGCTCCGCGCTGGAGGTGGTTCAGCACGGCGCGACGGCTGGTGCTCGGGCGCGGGGGGAACCGCACCTGCGGGTGCCGGGTGAGGTACTCGGCCCGCTGCTCGCGGCTGAGCTGGGCCAGGATCTGCTTGCCGAGGGCGGTGGCATGGGCGCCGTCGGCCAGCCCGGACCAGAGTTCCGGCCGGGGAACCCCGGTCTGGTCGACGATGTCGATCAGCTGCACATCGCCGCCGCTGAACCGGGCCAGGTACGCCGTCGCATCCTGCTCCTCCGCGACGCGTCGCAGGGTCTGCCGCACCCGGGCGAGGAAGACCCCGGCGTGGTCCGCGCCGCGCAGGCTCGGGAAGCGATGGCCGAGCACCAGCCCGTCGGGCTCGGCGGCCAGGTATCCCTCGTGCACCAGGGTGCGGGTGAGGTTGTAGGCCGTGCCGAGGCTGAGCCCCGCCGCGTTCGCGACGGCCTTGACCGGCAGCGGCCTGTCGGCGGTGGCGATGATATCGACCAGCTTCAAGGCGCGCTGCACGGAGGAAATGAGGGTCTGGCGATCCTGTGGCATCTGGCTCCCGCACGGGTGACTATTCGAAACAGGATAGACAGGGGAGTCCGTGCCGGATAGGGGTTGCGGGGGAGCGAACCCGAGGACGGGGACGCCTGGTCGCGGGCTGCACATCTTCACCGTGGCGCAAATCCCGTGGCACTACGCTGAAGCCAGGGAAGGTGCTGATGACGAACAAACCCGTGAAGGTCAAGCGCATGGACAAGTCGCTGTACGAGGCGGAGCTCCGCCGGCTGCAGACCGACCTGGTGTCGATGCAGCAGTGGGTCAAGGAGTCTGGGGCCCGGGTCGTGGTGATCTTCGAGGGCCGGGACGCGGCCGGGAAGGGTTCCGCGATCAAGCGGGTCACCGAGTACCTCAACCCGCGCAGCGCCCGGATCGTGGCCCTGCCGATCCCGACCGAGCGGGAGCGCGGCCAGTGGTACTTCCAGCGGTACGTGGAGCACCTGCCGTCCACGGGCGAGATCGTGCTGATGGACCGGTCCTGGTACAACCGCGCCGGGGTCGAACGGGTGATGGGTTATTGCACGCCCGACGAGTACCGCCGGTTCCTGCACCAGGCGCCCCTGTTCGAGCGGATGCTGGTCGAAGACGGCATCCTCCTGGTCAAGTACTGGTTCTCGGTGTCCGACCACGAGCAGGAGGCTCGGTTCCGTTCGCGGCAGAAGGACCCGATGCGCCGATGGAAGCTGTCCGAGACCGACCTGCTGTCGATCACGAAATGGGTCGACTACTCAAAGGCGAAGGATGAGATGTTCGTGCACACCGACATCCCCGAAGCGCCGTGGTGGGTGATCGAGAGCGACGACAAGCGTGCAGCCCGCCTGAACATGATCAACCATCTCCTATCGATCGTGCCGTACGAGCACCGCGAGCCGCCGGCCGTGAAGATCCCGCACCGGCCGACCGGGTCGGACTACGAGCGGCCGCCGCGGGAGCTGAATCGCCCGGTGCTCGACCATGCGGCGGACGTCGCGGTCGCCGCCGGGCAGCCGAAGCCGCACGGGCAGCCGAAGGTCCCCAAGGAATCCAAGGATTCCAAGGAATCCCAGGAGTCGACGGACGCGACGCCCTAGCGCCGGCGGAGGGTCTTCAGCGCGCGGGCCAGGAGCAGCATCGGGCCGGCCAGGGCCTCGAACTCGCGCCCGGTCCGGGGCAGCTGGAGCAGTCCTGTCGCCCGGGAGATGGTGATCGCGTCCACGAACCGGAGTAGGCCCTCCGGGCCGTTCCTCCGTCCGAGGCCGGACTGCTTGAGCCCGCCCATCGGAGCGGCGACCGAGGAGAACGACCCGCGGTAGCCCTCGTTCACGTTCACGCTGCCGGCCTCGATCGCCCCGGCGAGGCGCAGGCCGCGCCGGGCCGAGCCGGAGAACACGGAGGCGTTGAGGCCGAACTCGCTGTCGTTGGCGGCCAGGATCGCCTCCTGCTCCGTGTCGAAGACGGAGACCGCGACCACCGGGCCGAACGTCTCCGCGGCAAAGCAGTCCATCGACGCCGTGACGCCGGTGAGCACGGTCGGTTCGAAGAAGAACGGCCCGAGGTCGGGACGCGCCCGCCCGCCGGCCTCGATCGACGCCCCCTTCGCGACCGCGTCCTCGACGTGCGCCCGCACGCGCTCCAGCTGGGCAGGGGAAGTGAGCGATCCGACATCCGCGGAATGGTCGAAGCCGGCGCCGAGGCGGAGGCCGGCGGTGACCCGGCCGAACTCGCGCAGGAACTCCGCGGCGACGCCGCGCTGCACGTAGATGCGCTCGATCGACACGCAGAGCTGGCCCATCGACGAGAAGCAGGCGTTGGCGGCGTCGGCGGCGGCGCGGGCCGGGTCGACGTCGTCGAGCACGATCAGCGGGTTGTTCCCGCCGAGTTCGAGCGACACCCCGGTCAGGTTGCCGGCCGCCTGGGCGGCAACCCGGCGCCCGGTCGCGGTCGACCCGGTGAAGCAGACGTAGTCGGCCTCTTCGGTGACGGCGGTGCCGATGACGGCGCCCTCGCCGGTGACCACGGCCCACAGCCCGGCCGGGACCCCGGCGTCGATGAACGCCCGGCGGAGGGCGAGGATGCTCAGCGCGCCCTGGTCGTCGGCCTTCTGCACCACACCGCAGCCGGCGGCGAGGGCAGGGACGACGTCCATCGCGGCGAGGCTGAGCGGGTAGTTCCATGGTGTGATCACCCCGGCCACCCCCTTGGGCCGGTAGCGCACCCGGGTGGTCACCACGAGCGGCAGGGCCGAGTGGCGGCGGCCCCCGCGGAGCACCCCGCGGGCGGCGAGGGCGTTGAACCGGGTGACCCCGGCGGCCTGGAAGACCTCCTCGAACGCCTGGCCGCGGGTCTTCCCGGTCTCCGACTGCACCGCGTCCTGGAGCAGCCCGGCGCGGTCGAGGAGCAGGTCGTGGGCGCGGAGCAGCACCCGGCGGCGGTGGGCGAACCCGGCGCGGGACCAGGCGAGCTGGGCCAGGCGGGAGCGGGCGTAGGCATCCCGCACGTCCTGGGGACTGCTCCGGGGCAGCTCGTGCAGCACCTCACCGGTGAACGGCATGGTCACTGGCACGGTGGTTCCGGTGCTGGCGCTGATGTCGCGGTGGGCGTCGGCGATGAACGACGGGGACAACGGGGAGGCGGACATCCGGCCAGTCTAGGCCGCGGTTCAGTAGCCGCAGCGGTCGGCGATCCAGGCGTAGATCCGGGCGCGCAGCGCGTCGTCGACGACAAGGTCCCAGTCTCCGGTGCGCTCAGGGGAGCCGGGCCCGGCCGTGACGTGCACCGTGAGCGGGAACACGGTGCCGCGTTTGTCCTCGGCGATGGCGTGCGGGTCGCAACGGGCCGGGCGCAGGCCCAGTGCGACCCGGGTGGGCGGCGTGGCCGCGTCCAGGGTCAGCCTGATCGGCCAGTCGAGCCCGCCGGCGGCGGCGAGGAGCGGCGTCGAGCCTGCCTGGTCGAGGGTGACGGCGCCCGGCGCGCCGGTCGGGGTGAGAGTGAGGTCGATCCAGGCGGCGGAGGCGGACCCGCTGCCGTCGACGCGGAGCTCCGCGGCCACGTCGATGCGGAGCAGCCGGGTCAGCGCGCCGGCCAGGCAGTCCTCGCCCTCGATCCGGTCGAGGGCCCCGGTGTCGTCCGTCGCGGGCACCGTCGCGCTGCCGGTGCCGGCGCCCGGCTCGGCCCAGACCAGGGTGACGGTGTCCGTCGGTGTGGGTTTCGGTGCGGGTTTCGGTGCGGGTATCGGGGTCGTCGCCGGTGTGTTCGGTGCTGCCGGCGACGGTGCGCAGACGGCGGCGGCCAGGCGCACCCGCAGGTCGCGGGTCATTCCCGGTTCGAGCCGCAGCCGGCCGGACCAGTCGGCGGCGGCGGTGAACCGGGTGGAATCGAAGCGGGCGGAGCGCAGGTCGACCGGCGCCCGGCCGGCGTTGCTGACGCTGAGCTCGAGCACCCGGTCGGCATAGTCGAACCGGGTCTGGTAGATCCTCACGGTCACGCCGGTCGGCAGGCCGGCCGTGGGCGCCACCGGGGTCCCGCCCGTGCTGGTCGGCGGTTCGGGCCGGTCCGGCGCGCTCGCGCAACCGGAGGTGCCGGCGAGGAGGCCGGCGAGCAGCAGCGCCACCGGCATCCGGGCGGACACCACGGGCCCACGGCGCGCTCGCACGGCCTACCTCGGCGAGATGCCCAGGCTGCGGCCGGAGAGCCCGCGGGCGCGGGTGGCGAGCCGGTCGGCGACGGCCTGGATGGCGATGGCCGCCGGGTCGAGCGGGTCGCCCAGCACGACCGGCAGGCCGGTGTCGCCGCCGCTGCGCAACGGCACGCTGAGCGGCACCTGGGCGAGCAGCGGCACGGGGGTCTCCTGTCCCGCGCCGAGCCGGCGGGCCACTTCGGCGCCGCCGCCGGAACCGAAGATATCCAGGACGGTTCCGTCGGGCTGCACGATCCCGGCCATGTTCTCGATCACGCCGTAGATCGTCTGCCCGGTCTGCCTGGCCACCACGCCGCTGCGTTCGGCGATGTCGGCGGCGGCAGGCTGCGGGGTGGTGACGACGATGACGTCGGCCTGGGGGAGCAGCTGGCCGACCGAGATGGCCACGTCGCCGGTGCCCGGCGGCAGGTCGAGGAGCAGGATGTCGAGGTCGCCGAAGTACACCTCGGTGAGGAACTGGTTGATCGTGCGGTGCAGCATCGGGCCGCGCCAGGCGACGGCCACGGAGGAGTCGTCGACGAACATGCCGATCGAGATGACCTTCACGTCGAAGGCGATCGGCGGCAGGATCATGTCGCCGACCTGGGTGGGCTTGACCGCGGTGCCCTTGTCGCTGCCGGGAGCCGGCGGCCCGACCAGGCCGAGCAGGCCGGGGATGGAGAACCCGTAGACATCCGCGTCGACGACGCCGACCCGGAGTCCCCGCGCCGCGAGCGCGACCGCGAGGTTCGCGGTGATCGTGGACTTGCCGACGCCGCCCTTGCCGCTGGTGATGGCGTAGACCCGGGTCAGGGAGTCCGGCCCGAACTGGCTGGTGCGCGCGCCCTGGCCGCCGCGGAGCTTCTCGGTCATGGCGCGGCGCTGCTCGCGGGTCATCACGGTGACGTCCACGCTCACCCGGCCGGCCCCGGCGACGGACTCGGCCGCCTCACGCACGTCGCGTTCGATCTGCCGGGCGGCCGGGCAGCCGGCGATGGTCAGGCGGAGGCCGACCGTGGTGTGGCCGGCAGCATCCACCTCGACCCCGGCGACCATGTCGAGTTCGGTGATCGGGCGGCGGATCTCGGGGTCGATCACCCGCACGAGGGCGGCGAGCACCCCGTCGCGGGTCGCTTGCACGTCACTCACTCCGGGGACGCTCCTCACGGCGGCGTTCCGGCGCCGGGTCGTGGTCGTGGTCGCGCTCACCCTTGCGGGCGCGCTTGCGTTCGCGTTTGTCCTGGTCCTCGCGTTCCTCAAGGTTCTCGAGCAGCGCCCGCAGCTCCGCGCGGAGGAAGTCCCTGGAGGCCAGGTCCTTCATGCCCAGGCGCAGCGCGACGACCTCACGGGCGAGGTATTCGGTGTCAGCCAGGTTGCGTTCGGCCCGCTGCCGGTCCTGCTCGAACTGCACCCGGTCGCGGTCGTCCTGCCGGTTCTGCGCGAGCAGGATCATCGGCGCCGCGTAGGAGGCCTGCATCGACAGGACCAGGGTCAGCGCGATGAAGCCGAGCGACACCGAGTCGAAGCGCCAGGCCGCGGGTGCCAGCGTGTTCCAGGCGATCCAGCCGACGGCGAAGAAGGTCAGGCCGAGCAGGAACCACGGGGTGCCCATGCCGCGGGCGATGGCCTCGGTGAACCGGCCGAACCGGTCGCTGCTCGGTCGGTTGCGGTCGCGGGTGCGCTTGCGGCCGAGGGCTGCGGTGCGCAGGCCCTTGGGCGAGTCGAGACGGAGATCAGAACGGTTAGCTCGGGCCATTGCCGGTCCTCCTTCCGTGGTGCAGCGGGATGCTTCCCGTGGTCAATTCGGTGCGGGCCGCGGCCCGGCGCCGCACATCGTCGTTCCCGTCGTGACTTCGCCAGTCGTCGGGCAACAGATAGTCGAGGACATCGTCAATCGTCACCACCCCGACGAGTCGGTGGTTCTCATCGACGACCGGCACGGAGACGAGGTCGTAGCTGGCGAGGATGCGGGTGACCTCGGCTGCGGACGTGTCCGCGGAGACGGGGTCGAGACCCTGGTCGAGCAGCGTGCCCAGGCGTTCGTGGGGCGGGTAGCGCAGCATCCGCTGGAAGTGCACCATGCCCAGGAATCGGCCGGTCGGCGGCTCGTAGGGCGGCAGGGTCACGCAGATCGCCGCGCCGAGGGCGGGGGCCAGGTCGTGGCGGCGGATCAGGGCGAGGCCCTCGGCGACCGTGGCGTCGGCGGAGACGATGATCGGCTCCGTCGTCATCAGGCCGCCGGCGGTGTCGGGGGCGTAGGTGAGCAGGAAGCGCACATCGTCGGCCTCCTCCGGCTCCATCAGGTCGAGCAGCTGCTCGCCGTGCTCCTCGGGCAACTGCGCGATCAGGTCGGCGGCGTCGTCGGGCTGCATGTGATCGAGCACGTCCGCCGCGCGGGCGTCGCCGAGCCGGGTGAGGATGCCCACCTGCTCGCGCTCGGGCATCTCCTCGAGCACGTCGGCGAGGCGCCCGTCGGGCAGTTCCCCGGCCACCTCGTACATGCGCTCCTGCGGCAGGTCGAGCAGGGTGTTGGCGAGGTCGGCGGGCTTGAGGTCGGAGTAGGTGGCGATCAGCTGCTCGGCGGACTGGGCCTGGCCGACCGTGGCGTGCTCGCGCACCTCGCCCCAGGCGGCGAACGCCGTGGCACCCTTCGCGAACAGGGACAGGCTCGTCTTGGGCCGGCGGACGAAGAGCTGGCTGATGGCCCAGCCGCCCTGGGCGGACTCCTCGATCGAGACGTCCTCGACGGTGGCCTCGCCGGAGCCGTCGTTGAAGACCACGGTGCGGCCGAGCATCTCGGCGATCACCCGCACCTCGCCGCCGCGCTGCTCGAACCTGCGCACGTTGATCAGGCCGGTGGTGATGATCTGGCCGGAGCCGATGCTGGTCACCCGGCTCATCGACACGAAGACGCGTCGTTTGCCCGGGATCTCCACGATCAGGCCGACCACGAGGGGCGGGTCGTTTTTTCGGTAGACCACCAGCACGTCGCGAACTTTCCCGACGCGGTCGCCCGCGGGGTCGAAGACGGTACACCCGGCCAAACGGGCAACGAAGACTCTGGTGGCACTCACAGTACAAATCTAGGCCACCTTCAGGGGATAACGGTGCTGTGGGAGAATGGCGGCATGAGCAACCAGAGCCCTTTCGGCGCCCGCGGCCCCGCACTCTTCCCCGTTCTGCCCAAGGGTGAGGTGCTCGCGACGTACGAAACCTACTTCGAGGCGCAGGCCGCGGTGGACACGCTCGCAAAGGCGGACTTCCCGGTCAAGAAGCTTTCCATCGTCGGCAACGACCTGAAAAGCGTCGAACGGGTGACCGGCAAGCTCACCTGGGGCCGGGTCGCGCTCGCCGGGGCGGCCTCCGGCGCCTGGCTCGGTGTCTTCTTCGGGCTGCTCTTCTTCATCTTCTCGCCCGCGGGTGCCGGCCTGCCGTTCGTGCTCGCCGCGGTGCTGATCGGCGCCGGATTCGGCATGCTGTTCGGGGTGGTCAGCTACGCGCTCAACCGCCGCCGCCGCGACTTCACCTCGACCATGCAGGTCATCGCGAGCAACTACCAGGTGATCGTGGATGCGGCGCTGGTCAACCGGGCGCGCAACCTGCTCGCCGGGCACGCCGAAGCCGAGGCGGTGGCGCCGGCGGCGCCGCATCCGTCGGAGCCCCCGCGGAGCGCCGACCCGGTGACCCCGCCCGCCCCGCCGGCCCCCGAGGTCTGAGGCCCGGCACGAGGCGCTAGGCGGTCAGGGCGGCGATCCAGGCCTCGACGTCGGCCGAGGTGCGCGGGATGCCCGCGGACAGGTTCTCGGGGCCGTCGGAGGTGATCAGGATGTCGTCTTCGATCCGCACGCCGATGCCGCGGAACTCGGCCGGCACGGTGAGGTCGTCGGGCTGGAAGTACAGTCCGGGCTCGATCGTGAACACCATGCCGGGTTCGATCACGCCGTCCATGTACATGTCGCGGCGGGCCTGGGCGCAGTCGTGCACGTCGAGACCGAGGTGGTGGCTGGTGCCGTGGACCATGTAACGGCGGTGGTGGCCGTTGTCGGGCAGCAGCGCCTCCTCGGCGGTGACGGGCAGCATGCCCCACTCCGCGGTGCGGCGGGCGATCACGCCCATCGCGGCGGCGTGCACGTCGCGGAACACGGCGCCGGGCCGGGCGACGGCGAACGCGGCATCCGCTGCCTCGCGTACGGCGTCGTAGACCTTGCGCTGCACGGGAGTGAACGTGCCGTCGACCGGGAGGGTGCGGGTGATGTCGGCCGTGTAGTAGCTGTCGACCTCGACCCCGGCGTCGAGCAGGATCAGGTCGCCCGGCGTGACCGGCCCGTCATTGCGGGTCCAGTGCAGGATGCAGGCGTGGGCGCCGGACGCCGCGATGGTGTCGTAGCCGACTGCGTTGCCGTCGGAGCGGGCACGGGTGTTGAACACGCCCTCGACCAGGCGCTCGCCGCGCAGGTGGGAGCTGGACCGGGGAAGGTCGCGGATGACGTCGTCGAAGCCGTGCGCGGTGGCCGCCACGGCGAGGCGCATCTGGGCGATCTCGTAGGAGTCCTTGACGAGGCGCAACTCGGAGAGGTCACGGGCGAAGTGGTCGTCCGGTTCGTGCTCGGCGTTGATCTCCAGGCTGAACGGGGAGTCCGACGCGTTGGTGGTGAGCACCTTCTCGGCAGCGAACCGCAACCGGGCCTCGTCGACCTCGTCGGTGAAGAACGGGTCCGCCTCGCGCACGACGACGGTCTCGCTGTCCACGGCCTCGAGGACGGCGGACAGGTCGGCGATGCCGCGCACCTGCACGGCGAGGTCGGCGGCGACCTGGGCGATCGACGGGCGCGGGCCGATCCAGAACTCGCCGATGTCGGGGTTGGCGTAGAACTCGTCGGAGTCGCGGCCGGCGCGCTCCCGGAAGTAGAGCGTGGCATCGTGGCCGGCCTGGGTCGGTTCGAGGACCAGGACGGCCCCCGGCTCGGAGTCGCTGCCCCAGCCGGTGAGGTGCGCGAAGGCGGAATGCGCGCGGAACGCGTAGTCGGTGTCGTTCGAGCGCTGCTTGAGCCGGCCGGCCGGGATGATCAGCCGGGTTCCCGGGTACATCGCGGAGAGCCGGGCCCGGCGGGCGGCCGCGAACGGGGCCTGCTCCCGCGCGGGCGGCAGCTCGGCGGTGCGCTCAGCCCAGGAACTGGAGATATAGGCCTTGAAACCGGCCGACCCGGGCGTCGTGGACCGGTTCTCGTTCGATCGGGGGGCAGGGGTGATCGCGGATTCGTTGGGGTTGGCCATGCGCCCATTGTCCCATTCCCGGCCGGGCGCGCGCTGTGGGCTGCCCGGGGGAGCGCTCAGCGGGGGGAAAGGGTCGCGACGATCGGGCGGTGATCGCTTCCAGCGGCGTCCTCCGACTCGATCACGCTCATGCTCTCGGTCTGCCAGTTCGGCGTCGAGAGCACGTGGTCGATCGGGCTGCCGAGCAGGGGCGGAAGGAACGTCGGCCAGGTGCCCACCGCCCCGGACCCGGTGGCCAGCGCAGCATCCCGGCAGTCGCCGAGCACGGCCGAGCCGGAAGATTCCCGTCCGGACATATGGTCGACGGTGGAGTTGAAGTCCCCGGCCATGATCACATTCTCAGCCGTGCACTGGCGGGCCAGCCAGTCGAGGTCCGAGCGCCAGTTCGACATCTCCCAGTTGATCGGGGCGACGGCGTGCACCGCGATGATCGTGGGCCCTGAGGCATCGACGGGCCGGGCGACGACGGTCGGAAGCACATTGGTGTTTCCGGGAGGCCCGGAACCCGCGGCGCTGCTCACGGTGTAGTCACCGAGCTCGGGGCTGATCAGCAGGGTGGTCGAGCGTGCCTTGGAGATCAGATCGAACGCGATGGTGTGCACCCACATCGGCCGTCCGGCCTCTCGCATCGCCTCGGCGACCTTCACGCCGGTGGCCTCGGTCGTCTCCGGGAGGGTGACGATGTCCGCGCCGCGGTCGATCGCGAGCCGGGCGATTGCCGCCGCCCCCGGTTCGTCACCGAGGGTGTTCCAGCTGAGCACGGTCACGTCGCCGGTGGTGCCGGCGGATGCCGCGGGCCGCTCGGCCGCCGACGCCGGCTGAACGCCGATTCCCCTGGCGGCCAGCACAGCGGCGTTGCCGACCCCGAAGAGGAGCAGCAGCACGGCGAGGGACCCGGCCAGGCGTCGCAACGGCCGGATCGCGGCGAGCAGGGCCAGCACGACCATTCCGGCCGCGGCGACGGCCACGCCCAGCCCGCGCAGGGACACGGCGTGGGCGAAGACCCAGCTGTTCTGCAGGCCGAACGCCTGCGGCCAGCCGACGGCGAACAACGCGAGGGCGGAGCCGCCGAGGACGAGGGTGGTGAGGATTCTGGGCAGCATGGAGTGACCATGGTAGGCGACCCGGCTGGGCGAAGCCCCTGCCCGGCCCAACTAGCATGGGGGAATGGCAGGCGAACGGCGATTCAGGGGTCCCATCGACCTGCACACCCACTCGAGCGTGTCCGACGGCACCGAGACCCCGGCCCAGCTCGTGCGGGCGGCGGCCGATGCGGGGATCGGCACGATGGCCCTGACCGATCACGACTCGACCGCGGGCTGGTTCGAGGCGGCGGCGACGGCGCGCACGGTGGGGATCACGCTCATTCCCGGAATGGAATTCAGCACCAGGGTCTCCTTCGCCAGCGTTCACCTGCTCGCCTACCTGTTCGACCCGTCCGACGCCGGCATCGTCGCCGAAACCTCCCGGGTGCGACAGGCCCGCCTCGTGCGCGCCGAACAGATGGTGGAACGGATCGGGGAAGACTACGCGCTGACCTGGGAGGACGTGCTCGCCCAGACCACCCCGGATGCGACCGTCGGCCGTCCGCACATCGCCGACGCCCTGGTGGCGCGCGGCCTCGCGCTCACCCGGAGCGAGGCGTTCGCCGGGATCCTGCACTGGGATGCGGGCTACTACCAGCCGCACTACGCTCCGGACCCCCTGCGCGCGATCGAACTCGTGCGCGCGGCCGGGGGAGTGCCGGTCATCGCGCATCCGGCGACCCGGGGCGTCCACGACGTGATCCCGGAGGCCCGGCTGAAACGACTCGTCGAGGCCGGACTGTTCGGACTGGAGCTGGAGCACCGCGAGAACAAGCCGGCGGCGAAGGCCCGGCTCTACGAGCTCGCCGCGAAGTACGGCCTGTTCGTCACGGGCTCGAGCGATTACCACGGCGAGGGCAAGCCCAATCGCCTGGGGGAGAACACGACGGCGCCGGAGGTGCTGGAGGCGTTGATCGCCCAGGGCACCGGATCGGAGCCGATCTTCGGTTAGCCCGCCGGGGGCTGGCCGCAGTGGTCGAGCTTGTCGAGACCCCGGTGCGGGGTCTCGACACGCTCGACCACCGGGATGGTCAGCTGGCGGTGCCGGACTGCGGTGCGCTGCGGCGGGTGCGGCTGCGACGCCGCGGGGCGCTGTTGCCGTCGTGGTGCTCGGCGCCGCCGCCGTCGTGGGTGCCGGCCGCGGCAGTGGCGGCCGGGGCATCCGGGTTAGTGGACTGACCGACCCGGGTGCGGTTGCGTCCGCGACCGGCGCGGTCGCCGCCCTGGTCACCGGCGGTTGCGCCGGCGCCGGCACCGGCACTCGCACCAGCGCTCGCACCAGCGCTCGCACCAGCGCTCGCACCAGCACTGACGCCGGCGCCGACGGATGCCGGGCGACCCGAGCCCGAGCGGCCGGAATCGGAGCGTCCCGAACCCGAACGCCCGGAGTCGGAGCGTCCGGAACCCGAACGCCCGGAGTCGGAGCGTCCGGAGCCTGAACGGCCCGAGTCGGAGCGACCGCCGCCGGCCGGCGCCTCGCGGACCGGCGACGCGCGGAGGCGACCCTTCGACCCGGTCGGGATGTTCAGGTCGGTGAAGAGGTGCGGGGACGAGGAGTAGGTCTCCATCGGCACGGGCGTGCCGAAGTCGAGCGCGTTGTTGATCAGCGTCCACTTGTGCATGTCGTCCCAGTCGACGAAGGTGACGGCGATGCCGGTCTTGCCTGCGCGCCCGGTGCGGCCGACGCGGTGCAGGTACGCCTTCTCGTCCTCGGGGATGGTGTGGTTGATCACGTGGGTGACGTCCTCGACGTCGATGCCGCGGGCGGCGACATCCGTGGCGATCAGGATGTCCTTCTTGCCGGCCTTGAACGCGGCCATCGCGCGTTCGCGCTGTTCCTGGTTGAGGTCGCCGTGCACGGCGGTGGCGTTGAAGCCGCGGTCGCCGAGTTCTTCGACGAGCTTGGCGGCGGCGCGCTTGGTGCGGGTGAAGATCACGGTCTTGCCGCGGCCCTCGGCCATGAGGATGCGGCCGATCACCTCGTCCTTGTCCATGTTGTGCGCGCGGTAGACGAGGTGCTCGATGTTGGCCTGCATCAGGCCCTCGTCGGGGTCGCTCGCCCGGATGTGGATCGGGCGGTTCATGAACCGGCGGGCGAGGGCCACGATCGGGCCGGGCATCGTCGCCGAGAACAGCATCGTGTGGCGGGTCGATGGGGTCTGCGAGAACAGCTTCTCGATGTCGGCGAGGAAGCCGAGGTCGAGCATCTTGTCGGCCTCGTCGAGCACCATCTCGCTCACGTTGGCGAGGCTGAGCAGGCGCTGGCTGGCAAGGTCGAGCAGACGGCCGGGGGTGCCGACCACGATCTGGGCGCCGGCCTTGAGCTGCTCGATCTGGCCTTCGTAGGCCTTGCCGCCGTAGATGGAGACGATCTTCGTGTCGCGGTTGCGGGCGGCGAGTTCGAGGTCTTCGCTGACCTGCACGCACAGCTCGCGGGTCGGCACGACGACGAGCGCCTGCACTCCCGGTGCGGGGTTGAGGCCGAGGCGCTGGATCAGCGGGAGGCCGAAGCCGAAGGTCTTGCCGGTTCCCGTCTTGGCCTGGCCGATGATGTCCTGGCCGCTGAGAGCGAGCGGGATGGTCTGGACCTGGATGGGGAAGGGCTCGAGGATGCCTTTATCGGCGAGGGCCTGGACCATGTCCTGGTCGATATTAAGTTCGGAGAAAGTCACGAATGTTTGCCTGTCATTAGCTGGATGCGTTGAATGCGCCCGTTTTCTGCCTCGGGCACCGGCCATCGATCCATGCCGATGGCGTGGTCCAACCTTACCGGGCAGCCCCTGTGAACTTGATGAGGCGCTCCGCGCGGACCCGCACTGTCCTATGCTGGGCGTGTGATCTCGTGGCTCGATCGGCGCGCGAAGCGTGTGGAGATCCCTCGTCCGTCGACCAGGGGAGCACGTCTGTCGACCACCAAGGTGGACATCGCCGACCTGACCCCCGAGCTGCTTCCCTACCTCGGCCAGGCGGCATATTTCGAACTGGGAATGTTCGAGAACCTCGCCCAGGCGATCAGGCTCGCCCCCGACCTTGATGCCAAGGAGGGGCTGAGCGCGGCCGCGGGCCGGGCGCTCGCCAAGCACCAGGGTCTCGTCGCCGAGATCCGCCGGCGCGGCGGGGAACCCTCCGAGGTGATGGCGCCGTTCGCGCCCGCCCTCGACGACTTCCGGACGAAGACCATGGGGGCGGACTGGCACGAGCTGCTGCTCAGCTGCTACCTGGCCGGCGGCCTGCTCGACGACTTCTTCATCCGGCTGTCCGATGGATTGCCCGGCGACGTCGGCCCGCGAGTCGCGCACCTGCTCGGCCAGGGCGCGGGCACCGACGTTCTCGTGAAGCATTTGAAGGCCGCCATCGACGGCAACCCCGGACTGGGCTCGCACCTGGCCTTGTGGGGGCGGCGCCTGGTCGGCGACACCCTGCTGGTGGCGCGGTCGTCCATCCCGGCCGCCGTTCCGGCGGACGGCGCGTCAGTGCCCGCCCAGAGCACAGTGCCCGCCCAGGGCGCAGTGCCCGCCCACGGCACAGTGCCCGCTCACGGCCCGGCATCCGCTCACGGCGAGGCGCAGATCGAACCGGTCTTCACCGAACTCATCGCGGCGCACACACGCCGGATGGACGGGCTGGGCCTCACCGCCTGAGCGGCGACACCGGGCCCGGGCCCGGCACGGTCAGGCGTGGCCGGGGTGCCCGGTCTTCATCAGGGTGTGCAGCATCCGCCGGTCGCCCCGCGAGCGCGAGCGGCCCAGCTGGAGGTCGGCGGCAACGGATGCGAGCGCGGCGAGGCCGAGGGACACCCACCAGATCCAGCCGCCGTCCCACGCCCAGCCGAGCCAGGTCAGCGCCACCCAGGCGATCGACGCGACGGCCGTGCCGACGGCCGGCACCAGCACGGAACCGTGACTGTGCCGCCCGGGCAGCAGGTACCGGGCCGCGAGCCCGAGCAGCGCGCCGCCCAGGGCGACGAAGAGGAGCTCCATGGCTGGTTAGGCGACGAAACCGACGCGGCGGGTGGTCTCGGCGCCCAGCTCGACGTACGCCAGCCCGATCGTGGGGACGATGTACACCCGACCCTTGCTGTCGGAGAGCTTGAGGTAACCGGTCTGCCCGGCGAGGGCGGCAGCGACCGTCTCCTCGATTTCGTTCGCGGGCTGCGAAGTCTCGAAGCTGATCTCCCGGGGAGAGTTGAAGATGCCAATGCGGATATCCACCAGATGCGCCTTTCGTTGCCTAAGCGCCCAGATTACGACAGAACGACCCGCCCTCCCGACATCGTTCACTGTCGGCGCAACCGGCTAGCTTTGAAAACGTGACAACCCTGGGATTCGCGCAGCGCACCGACACCGATTCCGCCGCCGGAGGAGCCGCGAACCCGGCCGGCTCCGGCCCGTTCGGCCGGGAAGCCGGGCCGAACCCGGTCGGCCTCGACGAGGCCCAACGCGCCGTGGTCGACCTTGCCGACGGCATCTCAGCGGCCGTGATCGGCGCGCCGGGCACCGGCAAGACCACGGCACTGGTCGAACTCGTCGCCGACCGGGTGCTGCAGCGCGGCTACTCGCCGAGCGAGGTGCTCGTGCTGGTGCCCACGCGCACCGGGGCCACCGCCTTGCGTGACCGCCTCGCCCTACGGCTGGGAGTGCCCACCAACGGTCCTCTCGCCCGCACCGCCAACTCGGTGGCGTTCCAGATCGTGCGGGATGCCGTGGCCCGCGCCGGCGGCCCCGCCCCGACCCTCCTCACCGGCGGCGAGCAGGACCAGATCATCGCCGAACTCCTCGAGGGTCACCGGCTGGACCGGTCCGGCCCCGACTGGCCGGACACCCTGGGCGCCGACGTGCGCGCCCTGCGCGGCTTCCGCACGGAGCTGCGCGACCTGATGATGCGCGCCGTCGAATACGGTGTGACCGCGGACGCGCTGGCCCGGCTCGGCCGCAGCAATGACCGCCCGGAGTGGGTGGCCGCCGCCGAGTTCATCCGCGGCTATGAAGACGTGAAGGACCAGTCCAGGCCCAGCCAGTACGACTCGACCGAGCTGGCACAGTTCGCCGCCGCCGTGGTGGCGGAGGCCCCGGCCGGTCCGGCGGGCGCCGCCGTCATCGGAGGGCTCGCCGGACTGCGCCTGATCGTGCTCGACGACGCCCAGGAGCTCACCCAGGGCGTCCTGACCCTGATCCGCCAGTTCGCGGCCCGCGGGGTGGCCGTCGTCGCGGTCGGCGACCCCGACATCAGCACCGGGTCCTTCCACGGCGCCCACCCGGATGCCCTCGGCCGGCTCTCGACCTACCTGGGCGGCATCCCGGTGACCACCCTGGTCCTCGGCACGGTCTACCGGCACGGCGACGCCATCCGCCAGGTGGTGCAAGGGATCAGCCACCGGATCGGCGCCGCGGCCGCCGGCCTCCAGCGCGCCGCCGCCGTCCCGGTCGTCGCGGCGGCAGGCAAGGAGCCCGAAACGCCCGCCGTGCAGGCCGTCCTCGCGGCCAGCCCCGCCGACCAGCTCGCGGTCGTCGCCCGCCGCCTCCGCGAACGGCACGTGCTCGGCGGCATCCCGTGGGGCCGGATGGCGGTCGCCGTGCGCAGCGGCTCCCTGGTGCCATCGCTGTCCCGCGGGCTTGCCGGGCTCGAGGTGCCGACCCAGGTGTCGAGCGCGCAGACCGCGCTCCGCGACGAATACGCGGTCCGGGCGTTCATCCTCGCCCTTGAGATCACCCTGGGACGCAAGACCCTGGACACCACGACGGCGGTCGACCTCCTCCGCGGCCCGCTCGGCGGCCTCGACCCGATCACGCTGCGCCGCCTCCGCGCAGCTCTGCGCCAACAGGAACTCAGTCAACAGGAGCCCAGTCAACAGGAGCCCAGCCAACAGGAGCCCAGCCCGGACGACCTGCCCGCCGCGGGCCGGCGCAGCGCGGACGAACTGCTCGTCGACGCCCTGGCCGACCCCGGGCTGCTCGGCGGCATCGACAACCGCACCGCCCGCCGGGCGGCGAGCTGCGGCGAGAGCCTCCGTGCGGCGGCCGTCGAATACGACGCCGGTGCCACGATCGAGGAACTGCTCTGGGGACTCTGGCAGCGCAGCGGCCTGGCCAGGGAGTGGCATGAGCAGGCCGCCGGCACCGGCATCGTCGCCGACGAGGCCAACCACAACCTCGACGCCGTGGTCGCGCTGTTCTCCGCCGCCCAGCGCTACGTGGAGCGCACGCCGGCCGCCCCGCCGGTTCTGTTCCTCGAACATCTCGTCGACACCGACGTGCCCGAGGACACCCTGGCTCCGCGCGCGCTCGGCGACGCGGTCGTCGTCTCCACCCCGAGCGGACTGATCGGCCGCGACTTCGACCTCGTCGTCATCGCCGGGGTGCAGGCGAACGTCTGGCCCGACCTGCGCATCCGCGGCTCGCTGCTGGGCGCCGGCGACCTGGCGGCGCTCGCCGCGGGCCTCGTGCCGCAGCCGGGCGGGGAGCGCACCGCCGTGCTGCACGACGAACTGCGGATGTTCGCCCAGTGCGCCAGCCGCGCCCGCACCGAGCTGCTCGTCACCGCCGTCGACAACGAGGACAACGAGCCGTCGGTGTTCCTGCGGCTGCTGCCGGAGGCCGTCGCGACCGGCGACCTCGACGCCGGCGATGCCAGCCGCTACCCGTTGTCGCTGCGCGGCCTGGTCGGCCGGCTCCGCCGCGACCTCACCCGGTTCGGCGGCGTATCCGGGCCGGGCGGCGAGGCCACCGACCGGGCCACGGACCGGGCCACGGAAGCCGCGGCCACCCTCGCCCGGCTCGCCCGAGAGGGCGTGGCCGGCGCCGCCCCCGACCAGTGGTACGGCCTCACCGACCCGAGCACCGTGCGCCCGCTCAACGACCCGGAGGCCGGCGACGGGCCGGTGCGGGTCTCGCCGTCCCGGATGGCCGCGTTCGAAACCTGCCCACTGCACTGGGTGATCGGACAGGTCGGCGGCGGCACCTCGAACACCGCCGCCAACCTCGGCACGATCATCCACAAGGTGCTGGAGGAATCCGCCGACCGCAGCCCCGACGCCCTCTGGCAGGCCGTCGACGCCCGCTGGGACGAACTGCACTTCGACGCCGACTGGCAGTCACGGCTGCAGAAGATCGAGGCGCGGGTGCTCACCGACCGGCTCGCCTCGTACCTGCTCGACTTCGAACACACCGGCGGCGCCCTGCTCAGCGCCGAGGGCACCTTCGCGCTCGACGTGGACGGCGCCGTGCTCTCCGGCACGGTCGACCGGGTGGAACGGCTCCGCGACGGGCGGGCTGTGATCGTCGACCTGAAAACCGGCCGCGGCGACCCCATCAGCGACGCCGGCGTGGCGGAGCATCCGCAGCTCGGCGCCTACCAGCTGGCCTTCACCGGGGGTGCCATCGACGGCATCCCGCCCGGCACCCCCCTGGCCGGCGCCCGCCTCGTGATCGTCTCCTCCGGCACGGTCAAGCAGAACTACCGCAACCCGACCCAGCCGGCCTTCACCCCCGACGAGCTCGACGCGTTCCGTCGCCGGGTCGGCGAGGACGCCGCCGGGATGGGCGCGGCCACCTTCGTCGCCGAAATCAGTTCCCACTGCCTCGACCCGCGCTCGCACGGGTCCTGCCGAATCCACGTCATCAAGCAGGTCAGCTCATGAACGCACCCCTTTCCGCCGCGCAGAACCCCGCCGCCCACACCCCGGTCGCCCGGATCTCGGCCCTCCAGATCGCCGAGGCGTTGGAGATGTTCCCGCCGACCGTCGAGCAGCAGGCCGTGATCGAGGCCCCGCTCGCCCCCACCCTCGTCGTGGCCGGCGCGGGCAGCGGCAAGACCGAGACCATGGCGAACCGGGTGCTCTGGCTGCTCGCCAACGGGCACGCCAGGCCCGACCAGATCCTCGGGCTCACCTTCACCCGCAAGGCGGCCGGCGAACTGGCCGACCGCATCGGCAAGCGGATCGACCAGCTCGACGCGAAGGGCCTGCTGCCGCGGGGCGAACCGGCCGGGCCAGACGGGCCGCCCATCGATTCCACCGACCTGTTCAACAGCCCCACCGTCTCCACCTACAACTCGTTCGCCAGCCGCTTGTTCACCGACAACGCCCTGCTGCTCGGCCGGGAACCCGAATCGGTGCTGCTCAGCGAGACCAGCGCGTGGCTGCTCGCCCGGCGGGTCGTGGTCGAGCACGGCGACGGCCGGCTCGTCCCGTTCGGCAAGAGCGTCGACACGGTCACGGATGCCGTGCTCGCGTTCAGCCGCACCCTCGCCGAAAACCCGCCCCCGGTCATCCCGGGCCGGCCGCCCGCCGGCCACGACCTGGCCGGGCTGGCCGACGGTTTCGCCTACCTGCGCGACCTCCCCTTCGGCAACCCGCGCAAGAAGATCCCCTACGCGTCGGTCGACGAATCACTGGCCGCCGTTGGGCCGCTGCCGGTGCTGTTCGAACTGGCCGAACGGTACCGCAGCGAAAAACGCCGGCTCGGACTGATCGAGTTCTCCGACCAGGTGGCGCTCGCGCTGCAGGTCTGCCAGAAGGTGGAGAAGGTCGTCACCCGCTACCGCGACCAGTACCGGGTGGTGCTGCTCGACGAATACCAGGACACCTCCGTGCTGCAGACCGAGCTGCTGCACACCCTGTTCGCCCGGCATCCGGTGATGGCGGTCGGCGACCCGCACCAGTCCATCTACGGCTGGCGCGGGGCCAGTTCCGCCAACCTGCTCGGCTTCTCGCAGAGCTTCGCCGGCCTTTCCAACGCCGAGGCCCCGTCAATGTCGCTCTCCTACACCTGGCGCAACCCGGTGACGGTGCTCGGCGTGGCCAACGCTCTCGTGGCGCCGCTCAGCGACGCGCTGCGGGCCCGGCCCGACGGCATCCAGGTGGACACGCTCAAGGTGCCGGCCGGCAAGGAGCCCGGCAAGGTCGAGGCCGGGATGTGCGAGACCATCGCCGAGGAGGCCCGCACCGTCGCCCGCTGGTTCGCCGGACGGCTCACCCCGGGCGGGGAGCACTCCGGGGCCATGTTGTTCCGGGCCCGCCGGGAGATGGAGTTCTTCGCCGAGGTGCTGCGGGAGAACGGGGTGCGCGCGCACGTGCTCGGCCTGGGCGGGCTGCTGTCCACGCCCGAGGTCACCGATGTCGTCAGCGTGCTGCGCGTCGTGGCGGACCCGGCATCCGGCAGCGAACTCGTGCGGCTGCTCAGCGGCGGCCGCCACCGGGTGGGCCCGCGCGACCTGCAGCAGCTCGCCGCGGTGGCGCGCTGGCTGGCCGCCCACGACTGGGCCCAGCGGGCGGTGACCGACGAGGTCAAGGTCAGGATGCGGGCGTCCGTCGCCGTCGACGAGGGTGCCTCCCTCGTCGACGCCCTCGATTTCGTGGCAACGGCGCCCGACCGGCACGGGCAGCTCGCGGGCTTCAGCGAGCCGGGCCTGGCCCGGCTGCGCGCCGCCGGCCGGCAGCTCGCCTGGTTGCGTTCCCGGGCCGGCCTGCCCCTGCTCGACTTCGTGCGGCTGATCGAACAGGAGACCCTGCTCGACGTCGAACTCGTCGCCAACGAGGCGAACGGCCTGGGCCTGGCCAACCTGTACGCCTTCCACGACACCGTGTCCGCGTTCCTCGCCAGCGATGAGGTCGGCAGCCTGGCCGGCTTCCTGCGCTGGCTGGCGCGCGCAGAACGTGCCGACGACCTGGGCCCCCGGGTCGAGCCGTCGGAGAAGGGAACCGTGCAACTGCTCACCGTGCACGGCGCCAAAGGGCTCGAATGGGACTACGTCGCCATCCCCAACCTCACCGAGAAGAGCCTGCCGGCCCAGACCAGGGAGGGGGCAGGCTGGCTGCGCTTCGGCGAACTGCCCTACCCGTTCCGCGGCGACCGCGCCGAGCTCCCCGAGCTGCACTGGCACGGGCATGAGACCCAGCTCTCATTCGACCTCGAGTTCACGGCCTACAAGGAGCAGCTCGCCGCCCGCCACGACGATGAGGAACGACGGCTGATCTACGTCGCGACCACCCGGGCCCAGCGCGAGCTGCTGCTCACCGGGTCGTTCTGGGGCAGCGGCAGCACCATGCGCAAACCGAGCCGGTACCTGCTGGAACTCGCCGACGCCGGCCTGATCGGCCCGGTCCCGCCCGTCAGCGACGCGTCGGAGAAGCCCGACGCCGGCCTCGACCAGGCGGAACGGTGGCCGTTCGATCCGCTCGGCACGCGGCGCGCCGTCGTCGAGGCCGCCGCCGCCCGCGTCACCCGGGCCGCGGAGGCAGCCGAGGCGGGCACCGACCTGGAGACCCGCTGGTCGCACCCCGTCACCCTGCTGCTCGAGGAACGGGCGCAGCGCCTGGCCGGCTCGGGCCTGATGGCGCTGCCCACCCGCATCTCCGCCTCACGGTTCAAGGACTTCGTCGACGACCCGGCCGGTGCCCTGGCCCGCCTGCGCCGCCCGATGCCCGAGCGCCCCTACCGGGCCACCCGGCTGGGCACCCTGTTCCACTCCTGGGTGGAGCGCCGGGCCGGCGGTGCCGGCGCCGGGGACGTCATCGACGCGGACCTCGGCGAGCTTGACCTCGGCGACCTGGACCCCGACGCGTTCGACCTGGACCTCGACCAGGACCAGCCGCTCGAACAAGCGCAGCTCGAACGGCTGCAGCGCACCTTCGAACGCTCACCGTGGGGCAGCCTCGCGCCCGAGGAGGTGGAGATCGAGATCCACCACGTGCTCGCCGGGCAGGTCTTCGTCTGCAAGCTCGACGCCGTGTACCGCACCGAGACGGGCTACCAGGTCGTGGACTGGAAGACCGGCCGGGCGCCGAAGAACGCGGCGGACCTGGAACTCAAACAGACCCAGCTGGCGCTCTACCGCCTGGCCTACGCGCGCTGGAAGGGCATCGACCCGGCCATCGTCGACGCCGTGTTCTACTTCGTCGCCGACGACACGGTCGTCACCCCCGACCGGCTCTACTCGGAGGAGGACCTGGTCGCGGCCTGGTCGTCGGTCGCCGGCCCGGCGTCGACCTGAACCACGCCGATCGGCCCGGTCGCGTCGTCCGCGAACGGGCTGGCCGAGGTGTCCGACGCGGCCCCGCCGGCGGAGTCGGCCGAGCCGGCGGTGTCATCGTCGAACTCGCTCGGCCCGAACTCGGAGAGGTTGTAGGCATCCGTGTGCATCGACGAGCCCAGGTCACGGCGGGGAATGCCGCGCGGCGTGGCGGCGAGCATGTTCTCCACGTCGGTGACGTCGAGGATGGGCCCGGTCTTCGGCGACAACGGATGCATGGTGTTCGTGTGCACGCTGTCGACCAGGCCGTCGAGCATGGCCACGGCGTCGTCGACGATCGACTGGTTGCGGGTGTCGGTGCCGTGCAGCAGCCAGCGGGCCAGCTCCAGTTCGGCGTAGAGCATGGCGCGCTGGGTGATCCGGGGGTCGTTGCCCTGGCGGGCGGCGGCGTACGACGCGACAGCCGTCTCGCCGGCCGCGCCGCGCGACGCCAGCAGCCAGTTCAGGTCGCGGGCCGGGTCGCCCACGCTGAGCGCCGACCAGCCGAGCACGCCGGAGACGGCATCCTCGCTGATCAGGAAGGACTCGGCTGACATCGACCCGTGCACGACGCAGGGGGCGAACTGCCAGAGCGAGTCGTCGTCGGTGGCCAGCTCCCACCGGCGCAGCAGCGCCGCGGGAAGGTAGCCGGTTGCCGCGGCGCGGTCGATCAGCGCGATGGTGGAGGTGCGGCACTCCTCGGCGCTCTGCTGGGGGAGGCCGGCGGTGCCGACGAACGCCGTCGGCAGGCCGTGGATCGCGGCGATGGCACGCCCGATCGAACCGGACACTCCCGCGTGGCCGGTCAGGGCATCCGCGTCGAAGGAATCGCCGGGCAGCAGCTCATAGACGACCGCGCGGGTGCCGCTGAGCGGCGCCTGGCCGACGAACTCGGGCACGTCGAACGGCAGCCGGCTTCGGGTGCCGGTCGTCAGCGCGCGCAGCGCCACGAGATCGGCGGACTGCTCGGTCTCGGCAGCCTGGCTGGCCGGCACGCGGATGATCAGCTTGCGGCCGTCGCTGTCGATGAGCAGGGCAGAGTCGAAGGCGCCGTGGGCGCCTGGGGTGCGCGCGCTGGACCCGTGCAGCCGAGCCTGGACCACGTCGAGGCCCGGGACAGCGGAGGTGGCCAGCGCGGCTAGAGTGAGGTGGGATCTGGCCATGCCTACTAGGTTAGGTCGACTTCCCCCCGGCGCGGTTGTCCGCCACGCCCCACACCTACTCGGCTGTCACGCCAGAGCCCGAAGGGGTCACCATGTCGTTCTCTTTCACGGCCCGGTTGCCGCTGTCCCGTCACGCGGTCGACCGTGACCATGAGACCCGGTCACGGCCGGGCCTGTTCGACGAGTTGTGGGCGGATGCCGGCACCCGCGTGCTCGTGCTCTGGCGCGGCTCGGTGCTGCTGGCGCCCGCCGCCGGCAGCACCGACGCACCGCGGATCCTCCTGCTCGAGCCGCAGACGGTGCCCGAGGCGACCGTTCGGGTCTACCTCGGCCGGTCGCTGGCCGAGGGCGCCGCCGAACCTGTGGGCACGCGGCTGGTGGCCGCCGTGCTCGGCGACGAGGCAGCGCACACCCTCGAACCGCGCCCGGCGGCGTGGGTGTCGCTGCGCACCGTGGCCACCGAACTGTCCGACCGTGACGCCGGCCTCTTCACCGAGGCCCTCGGCCTGGCCAATTGGCACGTCTCGCACACGCACTGCCCGCGCTGCGGCGCCGCGACCACGGTCGAGTCGGCCGGCTGGAGCCGGCTCTGCCCCGTGGACGGCGGCCAGGTCTTCCCGCGCACCGACCCGGCGGTGATCGTGCTGATCACCGACGCCGACGACCGCATCCTGCTCGGCTCGAACGCGCTCTGGGAGGGCAACCGGTATTCGCTGCTGGCCGGTTTCGTCGAACCGGGCGAGTCGCTCGAAGCCGCCGTGATCCGGGAGATGTTCGAGGAATCCGGGCTCCGGGTCACCGACCCGGTCTACCTGGGTTCCCAGCCCTGGCCGTTCCCGGCCTCGATCATGTTCGGCTTCACCGCCAGGCTCGCCGACGGGCAGTCGCCGGGCGGGCTGTTGCCCGATGGGGAGGAGATCCTCGACCTGCGCTGGTTCAGCCGCGACGAACTCCGCGCGGCGGGGGCGAGCATCATCCTGCCGGGACGCTCGTCGATCGCCCGGGCGATCATCGAAGCGTGGCTGGGCGAACCGATCGACTTCGGACCGGACCAGGTGCACGGATGGCGCTGACCGGCGACGAGCTCCTGGCCGGCCTCGACGACCAGCAGAGAGTCGCCGCCGAGGCCCTCGTCGGGCCCGTCTGCATGCTTGCCGGCGCGGGGACCGGGAAGACCCGGGCGATCACCCACCGGATCGCCTACGGCGTGCTGACCGGCGCCTACGCACCCGACCGGGTGATGGCCCTCACCTTCACCGCCCGCGCAGCCGCGGAACTGCGCGGCCGGCTGCGCCAGCTCGGCGCCGGCGGGGTCGCCGCGCGCACCTTCCACGCCGCAGCGCTGTCCCAGCTGAACTACTTCTGGCCGCACGTCGTCGGCGGACAGGCGCCCCGCATCCTCGACGGCAAGGGCCGGCTGCTCGGGCACGCCGCGGAAACCCTGAAGCTGAAACTGGACACGGCCACCCTGCGCGACCTCGCCGCCGAGATCGAGTGGCGCAAGACCAGCGGGCTGAGCATCGAGCAGTACGGCGCGGGCATCGCCAGGCGCAGCCTGCCCGGGCGTCTCGACGTCGACCAGGTCATGGCCATGCAGGAGAGCTACGAGCGGCTCAAGGATGAGCGGAAGCAGATCGACTTCGAGGACGTGCTGCTCGCCATGGCCGGCATGATCGAGGCGGAACCGTCGGTCGCCCTGCAGGTGCGGGAGCAGTACCGGTTCTTCATCGTCGACGAGTACCAGGACGTGTCGCCCCTGCAGCACGACCTGCTCACCCTCTGGCTGGGCGAGCGCCGGGACCTCTGCGTCGTCGGCGACGCCAGCCAGACCATCTACTCCTTCGCCGGGGCCCGCAGCGATTACCTGCTCAACTTCCCGAAGCGGTGGGAGGATGCGACGGTCGTGCGGCTCGAGCAGAACTACCGGTCGACGGCCTCGATCGTGGCCGCGGCGAACCAGCTGATGCGCGGCCGGGCGGGCGCCCTCACCCTGCACGCCCACGCCAGCGAGGAGGGAGTCGTGCCGATCGTGCGCGAGTACCCGAACGACATGGCGGAGGCCAGGGGAGTGGCGCAGAGCATCCTCGACCTGATCGAGGGCGGAACCCGCCCGGAGAACATCGCCGTGCTCTACCGGATGAACGTGCAGGCGGCGGCGCTGGAGACCGCGCTCGGCGACATCGGCGTGAACTACCAGATCCGCGGGTCGAAGCGGTTCTTCGACCTCGCCGAGGTGAAGCAGGCGGTGATGCAGCTGCGCGCGGCATCCGTGTCGATCATCGGCGAACCCCTGTTCAAATCGGTCAGTGACGTGCTGCGCTCCCTCGGCTGGAGCCAGAGGGCACCCGACGCCGCCGGGGCGGTGCGCGACCGGTGGGAGTCCCTGAACGCGATCATGGGCCTCGTCGACCAGGCCGCCCCCGGCACGACCTTCCGCCAGTTCACGGACGAGCTGATGGAACGCCAGGCCGGGCAGCACGAGCCAACGGTGTCGGCCGTGACCCTGGCCACCCTGCACTCGGCCAAGGGGCTCGAATGGGACGCCGTGTTCCTGGTCGGCCTGTCCGAGGGGCTGGTGCCGATCAGTTACGCCGCCGGCTTCGACCAGATCGACGAGGAACGCAGGCTGCTGTACGTGGGCATCACCCGGGCACGTCGGCGGCTCGGCCTGAGCTGGTCGGCGGCGGGCCACCAGCAGCGTTCCCCACGAGAGCAGTCGCGGTTCCTGGCAGAGATCGGCATCCGCACCGCTCGTGTGGCCGGTGCTCGCGGCGCCTGATCACCCCCGTCGTCACGTCGAGCACCAGTGAGGTGCGGGTCAGGCTCGACCGGCCGGTGTCGAGCCGGTCCTGCACGAGGCCGGCGACGCGTGCGGCGACGTCGATGCCCAGCCGGCGGGTTTCGGTGGGGGCGGTGCGGGTGAGGAGCTGGCAGGCGATCGCGGGCCAGGCCGGGTCCGAGTCGAGGTGGGCCAGCTCGAGGCAGTAGAGGCACGGGCCGGCCCCCGGTTCCACGAGCGGACCCATTCGCACCTCGCTGTCGCTGAAGACCACCGGCAGGTGCGGCACGTCCCCGCGCAGCCAGCGGCCGTGCCGGGCCGGCTCGAGCGCGTAATGGCCGACGATGACCGCCAGTGCGGGCGGGTTCGGCGCGGCAGGATTCACGGCTGCCCGGTTCGGCCGGGCCGGGTCGTGGGCGGGGCCGACGACTAGCAGGCCGAGGTCTTGCAGCAGTGCTCCGATCCGCAACGCGGTCGGGCCGGCGCCGTCCACGCAGACGAGGGCGGGGGAGCGCGGCGGTGTGGCGACGGGGACAGGCTCCGCGCCGGTGGGCCACGGCTCCCGTTCGTTCGTGACGATGAGGGCAGGTCGCAGGGACTCCAGCAGTGCCAGGGTGGCGGCCTCGGATGTCCCGGCCCGCCGTCCGAGCATCATCGCACCGGAGCGCGGCACCCCGGAGACCAGGGCGGCGAGGACGTGCTCCTGTCCGGCGCCGACCGGGGAAATCACGACGAGGGGATGGTCGATGCCGATCTGGATGGTGTCGGGGGTGCGCCAGACGAGGGGATAACGGGGGTTGAGTCGAAGAGTCATGCGGTGATGATGCCGGAGTCCGTGCCCGCCCGCGCGAGTCATCCACAGGGTCGGCGGGCCGGCGCGGGCCGTGCGGACAGGTCCGCCCGATCCTCGGCTCCAACCCAGATTGCGCCTTTAGGCTGGCCTCATGACGGCCAGAAAAGTTCTCGTGACCGGCGCCACCGGATACATCGGCGGGCGCCTTGTTCCCCTGCTCCTTGATGCCGGAAACGAGGTGACCGTGCTTGTGCGGTCGCCGCAGAAACTGACCGATGTGCCCTGGAAAGACCAGGTCAGGGTCGTGCAAGGGGACCTCGGCGACGCGGCCGGAGTACGGGCGGCGCTCGCCGGGATCGACACCGTGTACTACCTCGTGCACTCGATGGGCACCAGCGGCGACTTCGAGCGCACCGAGCGTGTCGCCGCGCAGAATGTGGCCGACGCCGCCGCCGCGGGCGGGGTCTCCCGGATCGTCTACCTGGGCGGGTTGCACCCCGATGCCGCCGAGCTGTCCCAGCACCTCCGGTCCCGCGCCGAGGTCGGGCGGATCCTCCTCGCCTCCGGCGTGCCGACGGCCGCGTTGCAAGCCGGCGTCGTGATCGGCTCCGGGTCGACCTCGTTCGAGATGATTCGGCACCTCACCGATGTGCTGCCGTACATGCCGGCGCCCAAGTGGGTGCGCAACCGCATCCAGCCGATCGCGGTGCGCGATGTGCTCTATTACCTGGTGGCCGCCGCGGACCTTCCCGCCGACGTCAACCGCGCGTTCGACATCGGCGGCCCCGATGTGCTCCGCTACGGCCAGATGATGAACGGCTACGCGCTCGAGGCAGGCCTCCGCCAGCGCCCGATCGCCTCGCTGCCCGTGTTCACACCGTGGCTCGCCTCGCAGTGGGTGAACCTCGTCACCCCCATCCCGCGCAGCCTCGCCGTGCCGATCATCGCCTCGCTGCAGAACGACTGCGTCGTGCACGAGCGCGACATCGACCAGTACATCCCGCGCCCGCCCGGCGGCCTCACCGGGTACCGGCGGGCAGTGCGCCTCGCCCTCGGGCGGATGCGCGACGGGGACGTCGAGACGAGCTGGCGCAACGCGTCGATCGAGGGTGCCTCGAGCAACCCGTTGCCGAGTGACCCCGACTGGGCCGGCCACCTCGTCTACACGGACCTGCGGGAGAAGCACACGGCGGCGAAACCCGCCGACCTCTGGCGCATCATCGAGGGCATCGGCGGCGACAACGGCTGGTATTCGTTCCCGCTGGCGTGGGCGGTGCGCGGCTGGATGGACAAGATCGTCGGCGGCGTGGGACTGCGGCGCGGCCGCCGGGACCCGCAGCGCCTGCACACCGGTGACGTGCTCGACTTCTGGCGGGTCGAGCAGATCGATCGCGGAAGGTTCCTGCGGTTGCGGGCGGAGATGCGCGTCCCCGGGCGGGCCTGGCTGGAGATGACGGCGGAACCGGCCCCCGACGGCGGTTCGATCTACCGCCAGCGGGCCGTGTTCTTCCCCCGCGGACTCGGCGGCCGGCTCTACTGGTTCTCCATCCTGCCGTTCCACGGTGTCATCTTCAGCGGCATGGCGAACCGGATCACGGCCGCGGCGGCGTCGAAGCAGGCTTCCGTCGCCGCCGAGGCCGACGCCGAGGCCGCCGTCGTAGACAGCTCGCTGCCGGCCGGAAAGAGCTAGGCCGACTGCCCCGCCCGGGGGCATGATTAACGAACGTGAGGGAGGCCGTTATGTCGCAGACCGTGGTGTTCGTGGGGGATGGGCTCACCGCCGGGGGACGCTGGAACGAGTGGCTTCCCGAATACGAGGTGCGGAATCTCGGTGTGAGCGGGTATACGACCGAGGAGGTGGTCGCCTCGCTCCCGGAGATCGTCGCAACGGCACCGGATGCCGTCGTGCTCCAGGTGGGCACGAACGACCTGGGTTGGCGGCGCTCGGACGAGTACATCGTGCGCAACCTCGAGACCATCATCGTCGAGCTGCGCAAGCATTTGCCGGCTACCCGGATCCTGGTGGTCTCGGTCCCGCCGCGCGAGCGGGACTACTGCCATCTCCTCCGCTCGATCAACCGCCATCTCCGCCAGTTCGCGCCCACCCAGCACGCCCAGTTCCTCGACCTCTGGCCGTCGATGGCCGAGCCCGATGGCGAGCTCGCGATCGCGTTGACGACGGACCGGCTGCACCTCACCGATGACGGCTACGCGACCTGGGTGGCCGAACTCAAACCGGCGCTCGAGTTCCTGTTCCAGAGGCCGCCGTCGAGCACGGCGATCCCCATCCAGCACGTATAGCCCGGGTGGTCGAGCGCGCGGTGGTCGAGCCTGTCGAGACCCCCGGGCACCGGCTCAGCTGCGGCTGTGGCTGGCCTGCTGCGCGCGGTGGGTGGCGCCGGGCTGCCAGGTGGTGGTGGTTCCGGCCCAGGCGGGTGCTTTGACCTGGGGTTTGCCGCGGATCATGCGGATGAGCCAGCCGGAGGTGTCGATGCTGTGGTGGTGGTACCAGCAGAGGAGCACACCGTTGTCGATGTCGGTCTTTCCGTGTTTCTGCCAGGGGATGACGTGGTGGACTTCGCACCAGTGGGCGGCCACGCTGCAGCCGGGGATGATGCATCCGCCGTCGCGGGCGGCGATGGCCTTGCGTTGCGCGGTGGTGAAGAAGCGTTTCTTGCCGCCGAGGTAGAGCACTTCGCCGTTCTCGCCGAACATGATCTTCTGGTAGCCGCCGGTGCAGAGTTGTTGTTTCACGTTCCGCAGTGACACGGGTGCGTCGACGCCGTCGATCCAGCCGACCCCGGTGCCGGCAGCCAGGTCGGTGGCGTTCACGTGCACCATCACGGTGGGGGCGGCGCCGCCCATGCGCGGGGTGTCGGGGTGGCGGGCGGCGGCGGAGAACACGCCGCGGAGGATGTCGGCGCGTTTCTCCCCGCCGGTGCGGTCGTCACCGCGGGCGGCGGCGCCGTCGGCGCCGGGAACCAGCTCCCCGCCCTGGATCAGGGCTTGTTCTTCTTCGGTCGGGAACGCGGGGGCGGCGTGCGCGGAGAGGTAGGAATCGAAGACGCCGTTGAGGATGCCGCGAAGGTCCGCGGTGACCTGGCCCCGCAGCGGGTACACGCCCCGGGTGAGACGGCCGAAGCTGACCGTGCTGCGGGGCTCGAACAGGGAATCATTGGGGGCGGCCCCGTCGGGGTCGAGGCGGGCCTGCCACTGGCCGGCGAGCCCGCGGACAAGGTCGGCGGGAAACGCGAATCCTTCGCCGGGCAGGCCGCGGGTCTCGTCGGTGCTCGCGCCGGTCGCCGAGGCGACCAGGGCGCGTTCGGCTGTGTGCAGGTCATCGGGGGCGACCCGCGGGCCGACCTGGTCGAGGGCGGTCACGATCGCGTCGGCCGCGTCTACCCCGAGGGCCCCGGAGGTCAGGGCGGCCGCCACGGCCGGGTAGTAGGGCGGGAGCAGCATCGCCCCGCTCATCCGCTCGGTCACGTTGCCGCCGAGCCGGAGCCGGCGGGTGGCCTCCCGGCCCGACACCCGAGTCACCCGGGTGATCAGGTCGACCTGCCCCTGGCAGCCCAGCTTCCACGCCAGCGAGTCATGGCCCAGGCCGTTCCGGGCTCGGGAACCGACCTCCGCCGCCGCTCCGACCCGGGCCGCGTCCACCCTCCGGCCGAGGTCCTCGACCGCGCCGAGCACCGCGACCGCTTCCGTGTCGCTGAGCAACCCGAATGAAATCCCGTCGAGGGCCGCGGCCACGGCCTCCCGCGCCCGCCCGATCAGCCGTGCCGGATCAGACCCTGCCGTATCAAACCCAGCCGGATCGGCAGCCGACTTCGAGCCGGCCAGGCCGAACGCCGACCGATTCGCCGCCCCTTCCGGGGCGGCCTGTGACTGCGGATCCGAGGCTCCTGCCATGCCATCAGTGTACGCCGAATCGAACATAAAGTCGAGACTCTGTCACTGAATTTTAGAAGAGAATCAAGTTTATGTTCGAGTCAGGGCGTCCGCGTGGATGCGGGCGCGCGTCAGGCCGATGCCGCCTTCGCTGGGGCGTCGCCCACGTCGGCCAGCGATTCGGAGAAGCGCACGAGGTAACCGTCCGGGTCCTGGACCAGGAACTGCGACACCCCGGCTGTGGTGTCACCCGTTCGGTACCACTCGGTTTCGGGGGCCAGGAAGAGCGGCCAGTCCGCCGCCGAGAGGCGATGGACCAGGGGTGCTATCGCCGGAACGGCAACCTGGAAGTTCACGCCGCGGCCGAGGGGCCGGTCCAGGGTGCCCGTGACCCAGTCGCGGCCGATCCCGATCTGGTCGAGCATGAGGTGGGCCGTTCCGCAGTGGAGGTAGGCGAATCCCTCCTCCGGCCGGTCGTAGAGAACCTCGAACCCGCAGAGCGTCACCCAGAACCCGAGGCTGGCGGCGAGGTCGCCGACCATCAGTTCCGGCACGAGGCCGGGGAATTCCCTGATGGTTCGTTCCGTCTGGTTGTCCACGCCTCCCAGTATGGTCGCGGCCGGCCCGCGGACCGGCCGCGCCCCGGGGCTCGACGTCGAACCGGTCAGGCCCGGTTGTTGTTGAGCTCGAACACCTTCAGCAGTTCGGCGATCGCGGTCTCGCGCTCCTCGCCGCCGGCCTCGAACATGGCCGTCACGTGGGTCTGCAGGTGATTGTCGACGAGCAGCTTGTTCAGCGAGCCGAGCGACTTCTGGATCGACAGGGACTGGGTGAGGATGTCGATGCAGTACTCCTCGTTCTCGATCATCTTCTCCAGGCCGCGCATCTGGCCCTCGAGGATGCGGGCGCGGTGCAGCGCGCGCTTCTTGATGTCTTCGATCATGGCTTCAGAGTACCGCAGTTCCCGGTACCCCGGTGGGGTACCGGCGGATCGGTCTGGCTGCCCTGAGTAGAGTTGGTGGCATGCGTCGCCTGGTTCGCCTTCTCCTGTCCGGTTCACTGGTGCTCGCGGTTTCGCTCGGGGCTCTCGTGCTGCTCGGGGGGACGGCCTCATCACCGGCCAGCGCCTCGGTGCCTGGCCTGACGAACCCTCGACAGCCGGCGGCTGCCCCCGGCGCTCTCCGCTCCGGCACCGACGATTTCACCTTCGACTCCTGGCACTCCGAGTTCCGGCTCGGCCTCACCGCGGACGGCCACTCCAGCCTCACCACCACCGAGACGATCGTGGCCCGGTTCCCGGACATCGACCAGAACCACGGCATCCGTCGTGCCATCCCCACCCACTACGACGGCCACCCGACCGGCCTCACCCTGGTCAGCGTCACCGACGAGAACGGCACGCCCCGCGCCTCGGAGAGCGAGACCACCAGCGACAACGGGCCCGAGTTCCTCACCTTGACGATCGCGGCCGACGACTTCGTGCACGGCGCGCAGACCTACGTGATCACCTACCGCCAGATCGACGTCACCCTCGTTCCCGACAACGCGAACGACGAGGAGTTCTATTGGGAGGTCAACGGCACAGGCTGGAACCAGCCGTTCGGCGACGTCTCGGCAACGCTGACCGTGGCCGACGCGCTCGTGCCCCGGCTCACCGGCCAGACGGACTGCTACCAGGGCGGCATCGACTCCTCCGCTGCCTGCGCCGGCCTGACCAGTTCGGCCGACGAAAGCCAGGTCACGGCAACCGCCGGAGCCCTCGGCCCGCACGAGGGACTCACCATGGTGGTCGCGTTCGAACCCGGCACCTTCGTGCCCCGGGACTCGTCCTTCACGGCGAACCCGTTCCCGAGCATCGGCCTCGGCGCGGCCCTGATCGGCCTGATCGGGGCGATCATGGCCTCCGTGCAACGGGCCACCCGCTGGCGCAACGCGCCGGGGCGCCCCACCATCATTGCCGAGTACCTGCCGCCGAAGGGCGTCAACCTGCTCCAGGCCGGCGACGTGTCAGCGGCATCCGCCAAGGCCATGGCCGCCCAATTCCTCTCCTTCGCCGTGCGCGGCAACGTGCGGGTGCTCGAGGGTGACGGCAAGAAGCACTACCTGCTCGAGCTGCGGTACTCCCGCGGTCTCGACCCGACCGAGCACGCGGTGCTCGCCAAGCTCTTCCCGGGCCTCGCCCCCGGCACGCTGCGCGACCTGAAAGCGAAGGACACGGGACTGGCGACCGCGCTCCTGGCCGAACAACGCACCAACCGCAAACGGATGCTCATTGACGGCCTCCGGGAACACAAGGGCGGCTCGACCCGCCGCTGGCTCTTGTTCGCGGCCGTGGCCAGCGCCGTGATCGCGATCGTCGCGAGCATCATCGGCCTGGTCGCCGAGATCGGCGGAGGGTGGCCGGCCCTGGTGCTCGTGCTGGGCATCCTCTTCGCCGCGGTCACCATGATCATGGCCGGGAGCGTGCGGCCGCTCACCGCGGCCGGCTCGGAGCTGCGCGACTACCTCAAGGGCGTCAAGCTCTACATCGGCGTGGCCGAAGCCGACCGGCTGCGCGTTCTGCAGAGCCCGGTCGGCGCCCTCCGGTCGCCGTACCGGCCCGAGCCGGCCGAGGTGCTGGCCGACGCCGGGCTCGACGCGACCGGCTTGCCGGCCGGCGCGATGGATCCGAACCGGCCGTTGCAGGTGCTGAAACTCTACGAACGGCTGCTGCCGTACGCCGTATTGTTCGGCCAGGAGAAGGAGTGGTCCGGCGTGCTCGGAGAGTACTACACGCGCAGTGGCACCCAGCCGGACTGGTACGCCGGAAGTGCCGGCTTCAACGCCGGTTACTTCGCGGCGGGCATCAGCTCGTTCGCGAGTTCCACCTCGGCCGCCTGGTCGGGAACGGCGTCCAGCTCGTCCAGCTCGGGCGGGGGAGGCGGCGGTTCCGTCGGCGGGGGCGGCGGCGGCGGCGGGGGAGGGGGCGTCTGATGGGCACTCCTGTTGCTCCCACCTTCACCCGGTCCGCGCTCGCACCGGGCCTGCTCGGCGCCATGGCGCTGCTCGGCGGCCTCGCCCTGCTCGATTCGCCCGGCTACATCGTCATCCGCTACGCCGTGAGCATCCTGGCGTTGATCATCTGCGTCTTCGCCTGGCAGGCACGGTCCTGGTGGTGGCTGCTCCTGCTCGGCCCGATCGCCGTGCTGTGGAACCCGGTCTTCGTGATCGCGCTGCACGGGCAGGGCTGGGTGTCCGCCCAATTCGCGGCCGCGCTGGTCTTCATCGTCGTCGGCGTGCTCACCAAAGTACCGGTGCAGCGGGCCGGTGGCGCGGGCGTAGACTGAATCAGCGCCTTGAAAGCCCGGCCACCGTCTTGACCGTGCCGCTCCCCGAAAAACGTGAGCTGCACGAATATGGTTGACGCGGTGTTCGATTCAGGGTTCGGCGTATCGATCGCACCGGCGTCCACGGATGCCGCACCACGACGAGCGCGGCTCCGTCTGCCGTGCTGCTGTGAAGTTGGAGAAGAATGGCATACACCCGCCAGCAGGCCGCAGGTTCGAACAACCGTGCCGCGGCCGGAGGCCGCGCCAGGCAGCGGCCCCGTTCCCGTGACGACGACGCGCCCATCATCCCCATCCTCGCCCGCAAGGTGCGCGAAGTGGAAGCGAAGGCGCAGACTGGTGGCAAGCTCGGCCCGACCAACCGCACCAAGTACCAGGTCATCGCCCTGCTCATGCGCGAGGAGCGCGCCAGGGTCAAGGCTGACAAGGAACTCACGGACGCGAACCGGGCGGAGCTGCTCAAACGCCTCGACGGCATCGCCCAGATCCTCGCGAAGACGGCCGCCCGCGACACCAGCCTGATCACCCTGCTCGAACCCGACGCCGGTGTCTCCACCGTCGCGCAGCGGTTCCGCCGTGACTGGCTGCTCGAATCCGGGGCCGAGCTCAGCCCCGACGAGCTCATCATCACCCGCGAACCGGAGGCCAAGCCCGAGGTCGCCGAGAACCAGGTCGTCCCGCAGTCGGTCAAGGCACGTCAGCTCGCGAACCCGTTCCTCGCGCCCGACTTCAGCGCGGCCCAGGCCCGCCCCGTCGTCTCCGCCCGCCGGCTCGCGAACTGGGACCTGATCGGCCCGTTGTTCAAGTCCTTCGAGTACGGGTCCGGCGGCCAGGCCGCCAGCATGGACCTGCCGGAAGCACCCAAGGTTGACCGGCTGTCGCCTCCCGGGATGGAGCTGATGCGTCACCAGGCCCGGTTCGTGGAGAGCGCGCGTCTCGGCCACCGCAGCTACCTGCTCGCCGACGAGCCCGGGCTCGGGAAGACGGCGCAGAGCCTGCTCGCGGCATCCGTCGCCGGCGCCTACCCGCTTCTGGCCATCGTGCCCAACGTGGTCAAGATGAACTGGGTTCGCGAAGTCGAAATGTGGACCCCGCACCGCAGGGCCACCGTCATCCACGGCGACGGCCAGACCCTCGACGCGTTCGCCGACGTCGTCATCGTCAACTACGACGTGCTCGACCGGCACCGCACCTGGCTCGGAACGCTCGGCTTCAAGGGCATGGTCGTCGACGAGGCCCACTTCATCAAGAACCTGCAGTCCCAGCGGTCCAAGCATGTGCTGGCCCTGGCCGAGCAGATCCGCCGCCGCACCCCGGGCGGGAACCCGCTCCTGATGGCGCTGACCGGAACGCCGCTGATCAACGACGTCGACGACTTCCGCGCGATCTGGCAGTTCCTCGGCTGGATCGACGGCGACAAGCCCACCCCGAAGCTCATGCAGCGGCTCGAAGCGACCGGGCTGACCCCCGCCGACCCCGGCTTCTACGCCGAGGCTCGCGCCGCCGTGATCGACATGGGCATCGTGCGCCGCCGCAAGATCGACGTCGCCGCCGACCTGCCGGCCAAGCGGATCGCCGACCTCCCGGTCGAACTCGACGACGACCTGGGCCGGTCCATCCGCCAGGCCGAGCGCGAACTCGCCGCCCGCCTGGTCACCCGGTACAACGGCCTCGTCGCCGCCCGGCACCCGGGCGAGAAGCACCCCGTGCTCACCGAGGAGCAGCGTGCCGCATTCATCCGCGCCGTCGCTCACGCCGAACTCGAGGAATCGAAGGGCCAGACCACGGGGGAGAACGTCTTCACCATGGTGCGCAAGATCGGCCAGGCCAAGGCCGGCCTCGCCGCGGACTACACCGTGCAGCTCGCGCACTCGGTGGGCAAGGTCGTGTTCTTCGCCAAGCACATCGACGTGATGGATGCCGCCGAGGACATCTTCGCCAAGCGCGGCCTGCGCTCCGTCTCACTGCGCGGCGACCAGACGGCCCTGGCCCGCCAGGCCGCGATCGACTCGTTCAACAACGACCCGGGCGTCGCCGTCGTGGTCTGCTCGCTCTCCGCGGCCGGCGTCGGCGTCAACCTGCAGGCCGCGTCGAACGTCGTGCTCGCCGAGCTCAGCTGGACCGCCGCCGAACAGACGCAGGCCATCGACCGGGTGCACCGGATCGGCCAGGACGAACCCGTCACCGCGTGGCGGATCATCGCCGCCCACACCATCGACGCTCGCATCGCCGAATTGATCGGCAGCAAGCAGGGCCTCGCGGCCCGCGCGCTCGACGGGGCAGAGGACGAGATCTCGTCCGCCGACTCCGTTCAGGCCAGCGCATTGATCTATCTGCTCACCCAGGCACTTGACGGGGAGCTGTAGGAGCGCCCCTCACCGGCGTTGATTTGAATCCGGGCCCATTACGGGACCATCATTAGTAGGCGGTGAAGGCGCCGACATGGTTAATCGTGCATGAAGGAGCTGTCACAAAATGAAAATTGGTATCCTCACCAGCGGTGGAGACTGCCCAGGACTGAACGCCGTTATTCGCGGTTCCGTCCTTAAAGGCGTTCGCGTTCTCGATGCCGAATTCGTCGGCATTCGGAACGGCTGGAAAGGCCTTGTAGAGGGCGACTTTATGACCCTGGACCGGCACAGCGTGCGCGGTCTTTCCCGCCAGGGAGGCACGATCCTCGGCAGTTCGCGCACGAACCCGTTCGAGGGCGATCGCGGCGGCCCCGTTAACATCCAGAAGACGATGGACGCAGAGGGCATCGACGCGATCATCGCGATCGGCGGCGAGGGCACCCTCACCGCGGCACGCCGTCTGACGGATGCCGGGATCAAGATCGTCGGCGTCCCCAAGACGATCGACAACGACCTCGAGGCGACCGACTATTCGTTCGGTTTCAACACCGCCGTCGAAATCGCCACCGAGGCCATCGACCGCCTCCGCACCACCGCGGACTCGCACGGCCGCTGCATGATCGTCGAGGTCATGGGCCGCCACGTGGGCTGGATCGCCCTGCACGCCGGCATGGCCGGTGGAGCCCACGCCATCCTCACCCCTGAGCAGCCGCAGACGATCGACCAGATCTGCGCCTGGGTGCTGCACGTTCGCGACCGCGGCCGCGCACCCGTGCTCGTCGTGTCGGAGGGCTTCAAGCTCGCCGGCATGGATGAGGCCCTCTCCACCAAGGGCCTCGACGCGTTCAACCGCCCCCGCCTCGGCGGCATCAGCGAGATGATCGCCCCCATGATCGAGGAGCGCACGGGCATCGAGACCCGCGCGACCGTGCTCGGGCATACCCAGCGCGGCGGTGCCCCGTCGGCCTACGACCGGGTGCTCGCCACCCGCCTCGGAATGGCAGCCGTCGACGCCGTCTACGCCGGCCAGTGGGGCTCCATGGTTTCGCTGCGCGGCACCGACATCGAGATCGTCAGCATCGCCGACGCCACCATCGGCCTGAAGACCGTCCCGCAGGCCCGCTACGACGAGGCCGCCGTTCTCTTCGGCTAAACCCGTCAGGACCGGCACCGAGGGGTCCCGAACCGTTCTTCCCGCATCGCGGGAGTCCGGTTCGGGACCCTTCGCCGGTTCTGCCTCGGTTCCGTCGTCGGTTCCCGTTGGTTCCCGGCTCGGGCTCAGGCCAGTTTGGCCTGCACCTGCGCGAGCGACGGGTTCGTTGCCGCCGACCCGTCGGGGAAGAGCACGGTCGGGACAGTGCGGTTGCCGCCGTTGAGGCTCATCACGAGCTCTGACGTGCCGTCGACCTCTTCGACGTTCACCTCGGTGTAGCCGATGCCGACCCGGTCGAGTTGGGACTTCAGGCGCGAGCAATAGCCGCACCAGGTCGTCGTGAACATGGTGATGGTTCCGGATGCGGGCACGAAGTTCATCCCCGAAGCCTAACAAGGCCCGGCCCGGGCAATGCTGGGGCCCCCGTCGCAGCCCGCCGGCGCCGGTACCATGGGGCAATGGCCCTTCCCCAGGTGTGCGCCTGTTACCTCACCCGGCGGAGCCCTGACGGGGCTCTCCAGGTGTTGCTCGGCCGCAAGAAGAAAGGCCTGGGCCTCGGTAACATCGTCGGCCTCGGCGGCAAGCTCGAGCCGGGGGAGACCCCCGTGCAGGCGGCGGTGCGCGAAATCGAGGAGGAGTCCGGCCTGTCCGTCGCGGAGGCCGATCTCTCGCCCCTCGGTGTGCTGACCTACCTGTTCCCGCACCGGGAGTCTTGGAGCCAGGAGTCCACCGTCTTCGTCTGCGCCCGGTGGGAGGGGATTCCACGCGAGTCCGACGAGCTGGATCCCGAGTGGTTCGACGTGGCGTCCCTGCCCGTTGACGAGATGTGGGACGACGCCAGGCACTGGCTGCCAGGGGTGCTGTCCGGGATCCCGGTGCGGGCCACCTTCACCTTCGGCGAGGACCTCGCATCCGTGGTCGCGCGGAGCTGAATTGACCTGCCTGCCTCAGGCTGTCAGGATCAGTGGAGAAGCTTGATCGCACGGCCTCCGCGGGGAAGCGAACGGATTCGGCACTCCAACTTCAACACAGTCAAGAGAGATGCCGGTGGATTTCACCCTGATCGTTGTGCTGGTCATCGCACTGGCCCTGGTTTTCGACTTCACCAACGGGTTCCACGACACCGCGAATGCGATGGCAACCCCGATCGCGACCGGCGCCATGCGCCCCAAGGTCGCCGTCGGCCTGGCCGCCGTGCTCAACCTCGTCGGCGCGTTCCTCTCCACCGAGGTGGCGAAGACGGTGTCGGGCGGAATCATCCGTGAAGGCGACGGCGGGGTGCAGATCACCCCGGAGATCATCTTCGCGGGACTGATCGGCGCCATCGTCTGGAACCTGATCACCTGGCTGCGCGGCCTGCCGTCCAGTTCCAGCCACGCCCTGTTCGGCGGACTGATCGGCGCGGCGATCATCGGGATCGGCTTCCAGTCGGTCGACTACAACGTGGTCGTGGCCAAGGTGATCCTGCCCGCGCTGATCGCGCCGCTCACCGTGGGAGTGGTCGCGTTCATCGCCACCCGGCTCGCCTACTTCATCACCCGGCGTGACGCCGGCCGCGCGGACGGCCGGGGCGGTTTCCGCTACGCCCAGATATTCTCCTCCTCGCTCGTCGCCCTCTCCCACGGCACCAACGACGCGCAGAAGACGATGGGCGTGATCACGCTCACCCTGATCGCCGGCGGCGTGCAGTCGGTCGGCAGCGGCCCCCAGCTATGGGTCATCGTCGTCTGCGCCCTGGCCATCGCCATCGGCACCTACACCGGTGGCTGGCGGATCATCCACACCATGGGCCGGGGCCTGACCGACGTCAAGCCGGCCCAGGGCTTCGCGGCGGAGACCAGCACCGCGGCGACCATCCTCGCCTCCAGTCACCTCGGCTTCGCCCTCTCCACCACCCAGGTGGCCTCCGGTTCGGTGATCGGTTCCGGCCTCGGCCGTCGCGGCGCCACCGTGCGCTGGGGGATGGCCGGCCAGATCGCGCTCGGCTGGGTGCTCACCCTGCCGGCCTCCGCCATCATGGGTGCTTTCGCCGCCGGCTTCGCCCTGCTCGGGCCGGTCGGCATCGTGATCGACCTGCTCCTCGGCTCGCTCGTCGTCGTGCTGTTGTTCCGCCGCGCCCAGCGCAGCCGCATCTCGCACGACAACCTGCACGACATCGATGACGCCGGCCGCGTCGTCAAGATCCGCAAGACACCGCGCAAGATCGCGCGCCGGGACCGGAAGAAGGTCGCGCTGTGATCGACTGGGCAGCATTCGTCGTCGTCGCCGGGGCGTCGCTCCTCGGCTCCGTTGTGGTGGTGAGCCTGTACTCCCTCGGCCTCCGGCTGCTGACCAGCGCCGGCCGCGCCCTCGTCGTCGACCCGCAGTCGTTCACCGGGGCGATCACCATCCTCACCCCGAAGCGGGCGGCCAAGGAAGCCAAGCGGGCCCGGAAGACGGCATCCGCCAACCCGCTCACCGTGGGCCAGAAGCGGCTCGCCCTCGTCGGCGCCTACGCCTGTTTCGTGCTCTGCGTCGGAGCGGTGCTCTACGGCGTCTACCTGATCGTCCCGGCCCTGCACCGCTAGCCCGTTCCGTTCCGTTCCGAATTCAGGAGTTGGGCCCGGAACAGTGCGACGGATGCCCGCCTGGGCCGGGCATCCGGGCTGTTCTCCTGAATTCGGCACAGGTCCGGCCTGGGTTGTCGGAGGTCTCGCCTCCCGGTCGCCTCGCCTCCCGGTCGTCCCAACCGTCAGCCAGTTCTGTTCCGAATTCAGGAGTTGGGCCCGGAACAGTGCGACGGATGTCTGCCACGGCCGGGCATCCGGGCTGTTCTCCTGAATTCGGAACACGCTCTGCCGGGGGTGCCGGCAGGGCGAGGGCGGGGGTCAGCGGTCGGTGCCGCGCAGGCGGCCGACCCAGCTCATCAGGTGGTAGATCACGATCGCGGCGATCGTGCCGAGCGCGATCCCGTTGAAGCTGAGCGACCCGATGGTGAAGGTGTAGTCGGCGATGCCGATGATCAGCGCCGTCGCGGCGGTGAACTGGTTGACCGGCCGGCTGAAGTCCACCTTGTTGTCGAGCCAGATCTTCACGCCGATGATGCCGATCAGGCCGTAGAGCGCGGTGGTGACCCCGCCGAGCACGCCGGCCGGGATCGTGTTGATCACGGCGCCGATCTTGGGGGAGAGGCCCAGCAGGATCGCGACGATGCCGGCCACCCAGTACGCGGCGGTGGAGTAGATCCGGGTGGCTGCCATCACGCCGATGTTCTCGCCGTAGGTGGTGGTCCCCGACCCGCCGCTGAACCCGGCGAGCATGGTGGCCAGCCCGTCGGCCATCAGGGCGCGACCGGTGTACCGGTTCACCTTCGCATCCGTCATCTGGGCGACGCCCTTGATGTGGCCGACGTTCTCGGCGACCAGCACCAGCACGACCGGCAGGAACGCCGGCAGCAGGCCGAACACGGCGGGGTTCTCGAACGGGTTCGCGGGACCGGTGAACTGGGGCAGGCCGAACCAGGGCGCGGCGGCCACCTTGCCGAAGTCGACCTCGCCGAACGACACGGCGGCCAGGTATCCGATGACGACGCCGATGAAGATCGAGAGCCGGCCGAGGATGCCCCTGAACAGCACGGTGGAGAGGATGACGGCGGCGAGCGTGATGATCGCGGTCAGCGGGGCCGCGGCGAAATTGCTCTTCGCGACCGGGGCCAGGTTGAACCCGATCAGGGCCACGATCGCGCCCGACACGACGGGCGGCATCAGGGTGTCGATCCAGCCGGTCCCGGTGAGCTGCACGACCAGGCCGATGACGGCCAGCAGGAATCCGACCACGACGATGCCGAACAGGGCGCTGCCCATCCCGGCCGTGGCCGTCGCGGCGGTGATCGGGGCGATGAACGCGAACGATGAGCCGAGGTAGCTGGGCAGTTTGTTACGCGTGATCAGGAGGAACAGCAGGGTGCCGATGCCGGAGAAGAGCAGGGTCGTGCTCGGCGGGAAGCCCGTGAGCAGGGGCACGAGGAAGGTGGCCCCGAACATGGCCACCACGTGCTGGGCGCCGATCCCGATGGTCAGCGGCCAGTTCAGGCGCTCGCCCGGGCCGACCACATCCTGGGCTCCGACCGTCTTTCCGTCGCCGTGCAGGGTCCAGGGCAGTGCCATGTGTGTCTCGTTTCTTGTCTGACGTCTCCTGCGATCGTAGTGAAGAATTAGGATCGGACGGTGACCCGACCCGTGCAGACCACCCGCGAAGACACGCTCGACATCCCGATTTCGACCGGCACGGTGCGGGGGATCCGGGAGCGCGGCGTGCGCGCCTGGCGGGGCATCCCGTACGCGGCGGCGCCGGTGGGGGCGCTCCGTTTCCGGGCTCCGCAGCCTGCCCCGGCCTGGCCGGGGGTGCGCGACGCCCAGCGCTGGGGGCCGGTCGCGCCGCAGAGCCACCGCGGCCAGTTCATCGGCGCGCACCCGAGGATCCCGCAGGGCGAGGACTGCCTCAACCTCAACGTGATCGCCCCCGATGCCCCCGTCGACCCGGGCAACCTCCGGCCGGTGATGGTCTTCATCCACGGCGGCGCCTACAGCGTGGGGTCCTCCCGCGAGGTGCCCCGGCAGGGCGAGGGTCTGGTGCGGCGCGGCGGGGTGCTCTATGTCAGCCTGAACTACCGTCTGGGCGCCCTCGGCTACCTCGACTTCAGCCGTTACGGCAGCGCCGAGCGCCCGTTCGAGAGCAATCTGGGCCTGCGCGACCAGGTTGCGGCCCTGCAGTGGGTGCGGGAGAACATCCGCCGGTTCGGCGGCGACCCGGATGCCGTCACCCTGTTCGGCGAGTCGGCCGGCGGGAACGCGGTGACGACCCTGATGACCGTGCCGAGTGCCGCCGGGTTGTTCCAGCGCGCGATCGCGCAGAGCGCCCCGCCGAACGCCGTCTACCTGCCGGAGCAGTCCGGGGAGTGGGCCCGCGACTTCGTCGAGATCCTCCGGCGCGCCACCGGGCAGGGCACGGGCGGCGCGGCCGAGGGACCGGCCGCCGATGCGGCCTCGCTGCTCCTCGCCGTCGACCCGGCCGTGCTCGCGGCGGCGACCACCGAGCTCACCCTGCTCGCCCCGGACCGGTACCCCGGCACCATCCCGCTCTCGCCGGTGATCGACGGCACGTTCCTTCCCGAGCGGCCGCTGGACGCATTCAAGGGCGGACGTGCCCACCGGATCCCCCTGATCATCGGCACGAACGCGCGGGAGGGCTCGCTGTTCAACGGCCGGATCGACATCCTGGCGACCACGCCGAAACGGATCAGGGCGATCTTCGTCAACACCAAGAAGAAGGCCCGCCGGGCGCTCAAGGCGCAGTACCCGGGCATCCCCGCGCTGCGGCCGGCGCTCGACTTCGGCGGCGACTTCTCGTTCTGGTATCCGAGCGTGAAGGTGGGGGAGCGGCACTCCCGCTATGCGCCGGTCTACTTCTACCGCTTCGACGCGGCGCCCCGGCTGGTGCGGCTGCTCGGCCTCGACGCCACCCACGGCCTGGAGCTCTTCCCCCTGTTCGACCGGCTCGACGGCTGGTTCGGCCGGTCGATGACCGCGCTCGGCGGCCGCCGGGCGTTCGCGGCGATCGGCGCGCGGATGCAACGCTGGTGGCTCGCCTTCGCCGCCACGGGGGAACCGGATGCGGCGTGGCCGCCCTACGACGAGGCCCGCCGCCGCACGCTCATCATCGACGCCGTCGACCGGGTCGAATCCGATCCGCTCGGCGACCGCCGGGTCGCCTGGGGCAAGTTCGTGCCCCACGTCTGACCCCCGCACGAGGGCTGCGTCGGGCGGGCGCTCCGGCGGGCCGTAAACTAGGGAACTGAAAATACGCTGAGTCGGACACCAGGAGCACACCATTTCTGCAACAGAGACCCACACCATGGCCGAGCCCACCCCGAAGCCGGGCGCGAAGGCCAGGCTTGACCGCTACTTCGAGATCACGGGACGCGGTTCCACCTGGGGCCGGGAGATCCGCGGCGGACTGGTCACCTTCGTCACGATGGCGTACATCGTCATCCTGAACCCGCTCATCCTCGGTGGTTTCAGCGCCGACCAGGCGTCGGTCGACGTTGTCGGCGGCTGGCTGCCCAACGCGCAGGTCGCGGCCGTCACGGCCCTGACCGCCGGCGTCATGACGATCCTCTTCGGCGTGATCGCCCGGCTGCCGTTCGGTTTCGCCGCCGGCCTCGGCATCAATTCGTTCCTCGCGGTCAGCGTCGTCGGCCAGGTCACCTGGCCGGAGGCGATGGGCCTCGTGCTGATCAACGGCCTGATCATCGTGCTGCTCGCCTCCACCGGGCTGCGGGAACTCATCTTCAACGCGGTCCCGCGCCAGCTCAAGATCGCCATCACCGTGGGCATCGGCCTGTTCATCGCCTTCATCGGCCTGGTCGACTCCGGCTTCGTGCGCTCCAGCGGCACGGCATCCCCGCCGGTGCAGCTCGGCGACAACGGCTCGATCGTCAGCCTGCCGACGACCGTGTTCGTGATCGGCCTGATCATCCTCGGCATCCTCGTCGCGCGCAAGGTCAAGGCCGCGCTGCTGATCGGCATCCTCGGCACCACGATCATCGCCGTCATCCTCGAGGCCATCTTCAAGGTCGGCCCGTCGCTCGGCCAGAACCCCGACGGCTGGAACCTCAACGCGCCCGTGCTGCCGACCACCGTCGTCGCCCTGCCCGACCTGAGCCTGATCGGCCAGGTCAGCTTCGGCGCCTTCGACCGGATCGGCGTGCTCGCCGCGATGATGCTGGTCTTCACCCTCGTCTTCACCAACTTCTTCGACGCGATGGGCACCATGACCGGCCTGGCCAACGAGGCGGGGCTCGCCGACGAGAAGGGCAACTTCCCCCGGCTCAAGTCCGCGCTGATCGTCGAGGGCGTCGGCGCCGTCATGGGCGGGGCCACCTCCGGGTCCTCGAACACCGTGTTCATCGAATCCGGCGCCGGCATCGGCGAGGGAGCCCGCACCGGCCTGGCCAACGTCGTCACCGGCGCCCTGTTCCTGGCCGCGATGTTCTTCACGCCGCTCACCCAGATCGTGCCGCTCGAGGTGGCCGCGGCCGCCCTCGTGATCGTCGGCGCGATGATGGTGTCGCAGATCCGTTTCATCGACTTCTCCGAGTTCTCGATCGTCTTCCCGGTGTTCCTCACGATCATCGTCATGCCGCTCACCTACTCGATCGCCAACGGCATCGGCGCCGGCTTCGTCAGCTGGGTGCTGGTGCGGTCGTTCTCGGGCAAGGCGAAGGAGATCAGCCCGCTGCTCTGGATCGTCGCGGCCGGGTTCCTGGTCTACTTCGTGCGCGGACCGATCCAGGCGCTGCTCGGCGCCTGATCGCCGGGAGCCCCCGGGTCGATTCGGGGGCTAACCCCATGGTCGGTGTTCCGGGGCGCCCGTAACGTGATGGGGAGAGCCGCAGCTGCGGCTCTCCCAACCAGAAGGAGCATCACCCATGTCAACCATCGCCCCGGACCAGGCGCCGGTGTCATTCCCCCAGCCGGCACCGACCGGCCCCCAGGCCACCGCCCCGAGCAGCCCCCTCGCCGTGTCGAGCCTCGTGCTCGGACTGGTCTCGATCCTGGCCGGCTGGACGTTCCTGGCCCCGCTCGCCGGGCTGATCACCGGCATCCTCGCCCTCGGCCGGGAACCGCAGGCGCGCACGATGGCGCTGTGGGGCATCGCTCTCAACGCGGTGATGCTCGCCGGCGCCGTCATCGTCGTGCTGCTGGCCCTGGGCTTCGGCCTCGCACTGCTGCCGTTCGCCTTCGTCTTCTAGGACCCGCCGGGCGCCCGGCCGAGGCTCATTCCAGGAAGCCGCGCAGGAGCAGGGCCGTGCCGGCCAGATGCTCGGTCATCGCCTGCGCGGCCGCATCCGCCCGGCCGGTCAGGATCGCCGTGACGATCTGCTCGTGCTGCAGATCCGAGTGGGCGATGTTCGGCCCGAGCGACGGGATGTTGTCGAGCAGCTCGTTCACCCGCATCCGCACCTCCGCCAGCAGCGGCAGGAGAGACGCCGACCCGGCCAGTTCGCCGATGGTCAGGTGCAGCCGGGAGTCCAGCCGGCGGTAGTCCTCGCCGGCGGCGCCGATCGAGTCGCTCAGGCTGTTCCAGAGCACCTCGCGTTCGCCCGGCGTCAGGGCGCGGCCGGCCGCGTGCCGGGCCGCGCCGACCTCGAGGATCTCCCGCAAAGCCAGGATGTCCTCGATCTCCGCCGCGCCGATCTCGCGCCGGGCCACCAGCTCGCCGCCGGGGTCGACCCCCGGGGTCTGCGCCGGCAGCTCGTCGCTGACGAAGGTCCCGCCGTAGCGGCCGCGCCGCGAGACGAGGTAGCCGGCCTCCGCGAGAGAGGCGATCGCGTCTCGCAGGGTGTCCCGGCTCACCGCCAGCATGGCGGACAACTCCCGCTCGGCCGGCAGCCGCTCACCCGGGCCGATCAGGCCCAGCCGCACGGTCTGGAGCAGCCGTTGCACGGTCTCCTCGAACGCGTTGCCGCTGTGCACGGGGCGCAGCAGCAGCCCGCTGTCCAGGCCTGGCTGGTCGTCGATCATGGTGTCGTCCCTGCTTCGTGCGTGTTCCCCGGTCACCCGGGCCTTCAGTCCACCACGTTCCGGCTCAGACCGGCGTCACGTAGGCCGAGCTGATGCCCCCGTCGACCAGGAAGGTGGAGCCGGTGATGAAGGACGAGTCGTCGCTGGCCAGGAACGCGACGGCGGCCGCGAGCTCCTCCGGTTCGGCGAAACGCCCGACCGGGATGTGCACGAGCCGCCGGGCCGCACGCTCCGGGTCCTTCGCGAACAGCTCCTGCAGCAGCGGGGTGTTCACCGGCCCCGGGCAGAGCGCGTTCACCCGGATGCCCCGGCGGGCGAACTGCACGCCCAGTTCCCGGCTCATCGCGAGCACGCCGCCCTTCGACGCGGTGTAGGAGATCTGGCTCGTCGCCGAGCCGAGCACGGCCACGAACGAGGCCGTGTTGATGATCGACCCGCTGCCCTGCTTGACCATGTAACGGAGCGCGGCCCGGCAGCAGAGGTAGACCGACTTGAGGTTGACGTCCTGCACCTTCTGCCAGGCCGGGAGCTCGGTCGTCTCGATCGAGTCGTCGTCGGGCGGGGAGATCCCCGCGTTGTTGAAGGCCACGTCGACGGACCCGTAGGTGAGGTAGGCGGTGTCGAAGAGAGCGTTGACCTCGTCCTCATCCGTCACGTCGACTCGCACGAACAGGCCGTCGACGAGTTCGGCCGCGGCGAGCCCCGCCTTCTCGTCGAGGTCGCCGATGACGACGGTGGCACCCTCCGCGGCGAACCGCCGCGCGGTGGCCAGGCCGATGCCGCTGGCGCCGCCGGTGACGACGGCCACCTTGCCGGCGAGCCGCCTGGTGAGGTCGATGGGGGTGATGCTGCTCATGGGATGCTCCTTCGATGGGCGGTGACCGGGACTGCGGGCGTTCCTGCTGGCGGGAACTCAGTCGACGGCGATGAAGACGTTCTTCGTCTCGGTGAAATTGAGCGGGGCATCCGGGCCGAGTTCGCGGCCGAGGCCGGACTGCTTGAACCCGCCGAACGGGGTCGAGTAGCGCACCGAGGAGTGCGAGTTGACCGAGAGGTTGCCGGATTCGACGGCCCGGGCGACCCGGATGGCGCGGCCGACGTCCCGGGTCCAGATCGAGCCCGACAGCCCGTATTCGGTGTCATTGGCCAGGCGCACGGCGTCGGCCTCGTCGTCGAAGGGGAGCACTGTCACGACCGGTCCGAAGATCTCCTCCGTGACGGTGCGGTCGGTCCGGGACGCGGGGGTGAGCACGGTCGGCGGGAACCAGAACCCCGGCCCGTCGGGCACGGAGCCGCGGAACGCGACGGGGGAGCCGTCCGGCACGAACGCGGTGACGGCCGCGAGGTGGCCTTTCGATACGAGCGGGCCCATCTCGGTGGCCGGATCGGCCGGGTCGCCGACCCGCACCCCGGCCACGGCCGGTTCGAGCAGCTCCATGAACCGGTCGTAGACGCCGCGTTCGACGAGGATGCGGCTGCGCGCGCAGCAGTCCTGGCCCGCGTTCTCGAACACGCCGTACGGCGCCGTCGCGGCGGCCTTCTCCAGGTCGGCGTCGGCGAAGACGATGTTGGCGCTCTTGCCGCCGAGCTCGAGGGTGACCCGTTTGACCTGCTCCGCGCAGCCGGCCATGATCCGTTTGCCGACCGCGGTCGACCCGGTGAAGACGACCTTGCGCACGGCCGGGTGGGTGACGAACCGCTCCCCGATCACCGACCCGCGCCCGGGAAGCACCTGGAACAGCCCCTCCGGCAGGCCGGCCTCCACGGCCAGTTCGCCCAGCCGGATGCTGGACAACGGCGTCCACTCGGCCGGCTTGAGCAGCACGGCGTTGCCCGCCGCGAGGGCCGGCGCGAAACCCCAGGCCGCGATCGTCATCGGGAAGTTCCACGGGGTGATGATCCCGACCACGCCGAGCGGTTCGTTGAACGTCACGTCGAGGCCGCCGGCCACCGGGATCTGGCGGCCGAACATCCGCTCGGGCGCCGCGGCGTAGTAGGAGAGCACGTCGCGAACGTGGCCCGCCTCCCAGCGGGCCTGGCCGATCGGATGCCCGGAGTTGGCGACCTCGATCAGGGCGAGCGTCTCCCGGTCGCCGTCCACCGCCTCCGCGAACCGGCGCAGGATGGCGGCCTTGTCGGCGGGGGCGATGGGCGCCCAGTGCCGCTGCGCACCCACCGCGCGGGCGATGGCCTCGTCGGTGGCGTCCCGGTCGAGGTGTTCGACCACGGCGACCTCGGTCTCGTCGGCCGGGTTGATGACGGTGTAGCTGCTCACGAGGGATCCTTTCGGCCGTGGCCGGTGCTGTCATGGTCGGCGGGGGTGTGGTCGCGCCCGGCGCGGTGCCGGTCGGCCGCCTCGACGAGCCCGGTGAACAGGCGCAGGTCGTCGGCCACCTGCTCGGGGTGCCATTGCACCGCCACCCCGAACGGCACGGCCGGGAGTTCGACGGCCTGGATCACCCCGTCGGCGGTGCGGGCGCTCACGACGAGGCCGTCGCCGAGCGCGTCGATCGACTGGTGGTGGTAGACGGGCACGCTGTGCGGCCCGGCGAGGGCGTCGAACAGGCCGTGCAGGCGCGATTGCGGCTCGACCCTGACGTCGACGGTGTTGAACACGCCCTCCCCGGCCTGGTAGCGGCCGTGGCCGACCAGGTCGGGCAGGTGCTGGTGCAGGGTGCCACCGAGCGCCACGTTCAGCAGCTGGGCGCCGCGGCAGATGCCGAGGAACGGCAGGCGCCGGTCGATCGCCTGCCGGAACAGCTCGTCCTCCCAGGCGTCGCGGTCGGGCCGGGGCTCGTCGGTGGCGGGGTGCGCCGCCTGGCCGTAACGCGCCGGGTCGACGTCCTTGCCGCCGGTGACGACGAGGCCGTCGAGGCTGTCGAGCACCCGGCCGACGGAGTCCGGGTCGGCCGGCTGCGGGGGCAGCAGCACGGCGATGCCGCCGGCCCGGATCACGGAGTCGAAGTAGACCCGGGGCAGGAACGCGGCCGGCACGTCCCACACGCCGGTGCGGGACTGCTCGAGGTACGTGGTCAGGCCGATCAGCGGGCGGGCCGGGTCAGAGGCGCTCAAAGCCGCGCACCCGCTCCCAGTCGGTCACCGCCGCGTCGTACGCCGACAGTTCGATCCTCGCGTTGTTGAGGTAGTGGTCGACGACGTCGTCACCGAACGCCTCCCGGGCCACGACGGAGGTCGCGAACAGCGCGGCACCCTCGCGCAGCGACGCCGGCACCCTCGCGGCGTCGCTGTCGTAGGCGTTGCCGGTGAAGGCATCCTCGAGTTCCAGCTCGTTCTCGATGCCGTACAGGCCGGCCGCGATCAGGGCGCTCACGGCCAGGTACTGGTTCACGTCGCCGCCGGGAACCCGGTTCTCCACCCGCATGCCGAGCCCGCGGCCCACCACTCGGAGGGCGCAGGTGCGGTTGTCGAAGCCCCAGGCGACCGCGGTCGGCGCGAAACTGCCCTCGACGTAGCGTTTGTAGGAGTTGATGTTGGGGGCGGAGAACAGGGTCAGTTCCCGCATCACGGCCAGCTGGCCGGCCACGAACTGACGGAACAGAGTGGACATCCCGTCGTCCGCCGCCGGGTCGGCGAAGACGGCCTCCCCGCCGGTGCCGCGGAGGCTGATGTGGATGTGGCAGCTGTTGCCCTCCCGCTCGTTGAACTTGGCCATGAAGGTGAGGCTCTTGCCGTGGGCCCCGGCGATCTCCTTCGCGCCGTTCTTGTAGATCGAGTGGTTGTCGCAGGTTTCCAGGGCCGTGGCATACCGGAACGCGATCTCCTGCTGGCCGAGGTTGCACTCGCCCTTGACGCCCTCGCAGTACATCCCGGCGCCGTCCATGGCATTGCGGATGTCGCGCAGCAGCGGCTCCATCCGGGTGGACGCGAGCAGGGCGTAGTCGATGTTGTAATCGGTCGCGGGGGTCAGGTCGCGGTAGCCCTTCTTCCAGGCCTCCCGGTAGTCGTCGTCGAAGACCATGAACTCCAGCTCGGTGCCGACGAACGGCACCAGGCCGCGGTCGGCGAGCCGGGCGAGCTGGGCCTTGAGGATCTGGCGCGGCGAGGCGACCACGGGCGAGTCATCGAGCCAGCGCAGGTCGGCGGTGACGAGGGCCGTGCCCGGCAGCCACGGCGCGCGGCGCAGGGTGGCGAGGTCGGGGATCATCGCCATGTCGCCGTAGCCGTGCGCCCAGCTGGACATGGCGTAACCGTCGACCGTGTTCATCTCGACGTCGACGGCCAGCAGGTAGTTGCAGCATTCCGCGCCGTGCGTCGCGACGTCCTCGAGGAAGAGCCGGGCGGAGACTCGTTTGCCGACCAGCCGGCCCTGCATATCGGTGAAGGCGACGATGACCGTGTCGATCTCGCCCACCCCGACCAGCCCGGCCAGGTCTTCCAGTGACAGGTTTCCGGTGCGGGGTGTCATGAGCTTCTCCTCGATGAGCCGGTCAAAAGGTGAACTTGTCGACCATTAGAACACAGAACACCCGATCGAGGCAGGCGTATTTCACCTCTTCGGAGGGGAAACAATCTTCTAAAGGTATGTACATGCCACCATTGGGGTTCTATAGTCGTGCCAAGAAAACTGACGGCGTTGTTCGGTCCCGGGTGGACGCGCGCAACCAGAGCGTAAAGGAAACCAGGATGTCCAAAGACACCTTGAACGTCTCGGGCGTGCAGTACACGACGGCGGAGGCAGGCTACTTCGAGAAACGCGGTCTCCGGCGCAGCGCCGGGATCTGGGGGCTCTGGGGACTCGCCGTGGCGGCGGTCATCTCGGGCGACTTCTCCGGCTGGAATTTCGGCATCGACTTCGCCGGCTTCGGCGGCATGCTGATCGCCTTCGCCCTGCTGATCGTGATGTATTACGGCATGATCTTCAGCATCGGCGAGATGGCGTCGGCGATGCCGCACACCGGTGGGGCCTACTCGTTCGCCCGGGCGGCGATGGGGCCATGGGGCGGCTTCGTCACCGGCCTCGCCGAGACGATCGAGTACGTGGCGACCACCGCGGTGATCGTCTACTTCTCCGCCTCCTACGCCGACGGGATCACCAGCGAGCTGCTCGGCTTCTCCCTTCCGGCCTGGGTCTGGTGGGTCATCCTCTACGCGGTGTTCATCGCACTGAACGCGGCCGGGGCGGCGATCTCGTTCCGGTTCGCGATCGTCGTCTCGATCATCTCGATCGCCATCCTGCTCGTGTTCTCGGCGATGGCGATCTTCTCCGGGCTGTTCAGCGTCGACAAGCTCTTCGACATCGCCCCGGATGCCGGCCAGACCACATTCCTGCCGCACGGCGTGATCCCGATCCTCTTCGCCCTGCCGTACGCCATGTGGTTCTTCCTCGGGATTGAGGAGCTGCCGCTGGCCGCGGAGGAATCGCACAACCCGGTGCGCGACATCCCGCGGGCCGGACTCATCGCCCGCACCACCCTCATCATCACCGGCCTGCTCGTGCTGTTCCTCAACACGGGGATCGTCGGGGCCGGGAGCATCGCGACCGCCGGGGAACCCCTGCTCGACGGCTTCCGCGCCATCGTCGGCGACGGGGCGGCCGCGGTCCTGGCCCTGTTCGCGCTCGTCGGGCTGCTCGCCTCGCTGCAGGGCATCATGTTCGCCTACGGGCGCAACATGTACTCGCTGTCCCGGGCCGGCTACTACCCCAAGTTCCTCTCCTTGACCGGCAAACGGCAGACCCCCGCGGTGGCCCTGCTGGTCGGGGCCGTGTTCGGGTTCGTCGCCCTCGTGCTGGTCGACGCGCTCGGCGGCGCGACCGGCGTCGCCGGGGCGATCGTGCTGAACATCGCCGTCTGGGGTGCCGTGATCGCCTACGTGCTGCAGATGACGTCGTTCGTGATCCTGCGGCGCAAGTACCCGAAGGCCAGCCGCCCCTACCGCAGCCCCTGGGGTGTACCCGGTGCGGTGATCGCCGGCATCCTCTCGCTCGCCATCTTCTTCGGCTTCTTCATCAACGAGCCGGCCCGGCCGGCGATCGCGGCGATCGCCGTGGTCTACGTGGTGATGCTGCTGATCTTCGCGCTCTACGGGCGCACCCGCCTGGTGCTCTCCCCGGAGGAGGAGTACGCGGTGTCGGGCGGCCTGCACGGCGACCCGCAGAAGGAAGGCTACGGCGGCGCCGTCGAAGAGGAGCTCCTGGCCCTGGACGGCCGGGACGAACCGACCTCCTGACCCGGGGTTCGCTGCCCGCCGGAACGCCCGTCCCGCTGGGGCGGGCGTTCCCCGTGCGCCTCGCGGCGGGATCGCCGGAGCGCTACTCTGACGGCATGTCCACACGGCTGCGCCACAGCAGGAGCGAACCGGATGCCGGCCCCGTCGATCTGGCCGCCGAGCTGGACCGCGCCCTCCCCGACCGGGACTGGACGGTGCTGCCCCCGGAGAGCCGGGTCTTCCGGTTCCCGGCGCCGAGCGGCGCGCTGGCCGCCATGCGCCTCGGCGACGCGGCGCATCCGCGGGTCGTGCTCGTGCCCGGCGCCACCGGGTCGAAGGAGGACTTCGTGCTGCTCGCCCCGCTGCTGGCCGAAGCGGGCTACCTCGTCGAGAGCTTCGACCTGGCCGGACAGTACGAGTCGGCGCAGGCCGGCCCCGCCGACGGGGAACCGTTCCGCTACGACCTCTTCGTCGCCGACCTGATCGCGTTCCTCTCCACCGGCTCCTCACCTGCCCATGTGCTCGGCTACTCGTTCGCCGGCATCGTCGCCGAGATGGCGCTCGCCGAACGCCCTGACCTGTTCGCATCGCTGACGCTGCTCGGCGCACCGCCGCAGCCGGGCCAGGTCTTCCGCCGGGTGCGCTGGATCGGCCCGCTGAGCTGGCTGATCCCGGCATCCGGGATCGCCTCCCTGCTGATCTGGGGACTGCTCAGCAACCGCAACCACGTGCCGCCCGGCCGCCTCGAGCTCGTGCGGAGCCGGTTCGACTACACGAGCAGGCGGAGCGTCGACGACATCGTCGGCCTGATGAAGCACTCGCCCGACCTGCGCCGGCTGCTGCTGCGATCGCCGATCCCGATGCTGGTCGCGGTCGGTGAACGCGATCTCTGGCCGCTCGGGCTGCACCGGGACTTCGCCAACCGGATCGGTGCGGAGCTCCGGGTCTACCCCACCGGCCACAGCCCGTGCGAGACCACCCCGCACCAGCTGGCCAGGGACATGCTCGCCCTCTTCCAGGGCCGGCTCTGAGCCTGCCTGACGGATGCCGCTCGGCTAGGCCGGTTCGCGGCGTGCCTGCCCGGCCCGGCCGGCGACCCCGGCACGCCAGGCACGTCGTGCGGCCCGGATCCGCCACGGCGAGGCCGCTGGCCAGTGCAGCGCGAGGGTGCGGTACGCCCAGTCCAGCCGGCGCCGGAGGCCGGCCCAGGTCTGGAACGGCCGGGCGGAGATGCCCACCCGCAGGGTGTGCTGGTAGTCGACCGTGATCGACGGTCCGAGGTGGAGGCTGAGGTCGAGGTCGTCGTGGATGTCGGCCCGATCCCGGTGCACCTGCCCGCGCAGCTCGAGCCAGACGGCCCGGCGCATGGCGAAATTGGAGCCGAAGACCGGGGGCCCGGCCAGCCACAGCCCGATCGCCCAGAAGTAGCCGCCGATATAGGCGACCCGGCCGAGCCGGGCCAGGGCCGGCGAGCAATCGTAGAAGTCGCCGGGGCCGGTGACGATGTCCACCTCCGGGGATGCCGCCAGGGTCGCGTCGATCCGGGCGAGCCAGTCGACCGGCGGGATCGAGTCCGCGTCGAGCCGGGCGATCACCTCGCCGGTCGCCGCGTCGAACCCGGTCGACGCGGCCGGCCAGATGCCGGGAACGGGGGCAGGGACGACGCGGGCGCCGGCGGCGCGGGCCACGGCGGCTGAGGCATCCGTGCTGCGGTTGTCGACGACGATCACCTCGTCGGCGAGGCGGGTCTGGGCCGCCAGCGCGGCAAGGCAGACGGCCAGGAAGTCGGCGTCGTTGTAGCACGGGATGACGACGGAGATCGTGGCCATGACTCCCGCCTCTCCGCCCGAACCGGCTTCTGGAGCCGAGCCTACGCTCGCGCGGCCGATCCGGCCGGGCCCGCGGAACCGGCCGGCACTGCCGGGCTCAGAGCGCGCGGCAGTGCGTGGTCAGGAGGCCGATCTTGTCGATCGCCACGGTGACGGTCGACCCGTCCTTGAGGAACACCGGGGGCTTGCGGCTGTAGCCGGCGCCGCCCGGGCTGCCGGTGGAGATGAGGGTGCCCGGCAGCAGCGTCGACGTCTTCGACAGGTAGGCGATGATCTCCGCGACCGTGCGCACCATGTCGCCGCTGGAGGCGTCCTGCAGAAGGCGGCCGTCGACATGGGTGGTCAGCCACAGGTCCTGCGGATCGCCGATCTCGTCGGCGGTGACGACCACCGGGCCGGTGGGCGTGAAGCCGTCGAAGGACTTGCACCGCGACCACTGCGCCTCGGAGAACTGCAGGTCGCGGGCGGTGATGTCGTTGACGACCGTGTAGCCGAAGACGTAGTCGAGGGCGTCCTGCACCGCCACGTTCCGGGCGGCGCGGCCGATGATGACCCCGACCTCCGCTTCGTAGTCGACCTGGCCGGTCAGGTCGGTCGCCCAGGTGATCGTCGACTCGTGGCCGGTGAGCGAGTTGGGCCAGAGCGAGAACACCGTCGCCGCCGACTCGGAGCGGAGCTTCAGCTCCGAGGAGTGAGCCGCGTAGTTGGCGCCGATGGCGATGATCTGCGGCGGGCGGAGCACGGCGGAGGAGTACCGCAGCTCGTCGAGCGGGGTGAGGGTGGCACCGTGGGACACGGCGTTCAGGGTCAGCGCGCGCACCCGGTCGTATTCCTCGTCGCCCTTCTCGACCAGGTCTTGAAGGTCGCGTGGGGCGTCGTCGATGATGTCGTCGAGGAACACCGCCGAGTCGTCGAAAACCGCGGCGAGACGGGGGGTGGACTGGCCATCAACTCTGAGGTGCGCGAATTTCACCTGTTCAGGCTATCGGCCGCCGGAGGGGTTTGCCTGTGGCCGGGCCGTTCAGGCCGGTTCCGGCGGCGAGACGGCGGGCGCGCCGGCCGCCCGCCACAGGTGCATGCCCGCGTAGCTGCGCCACGGTGCCCAGCCGGCGCCGGCCGCGGCGAGCCGTTTCGGATCCGCGGGAAGCGACAGCCGTGCGGCACCCTGCCGCAGTGCCAGGTCGCTGGTGAGAAGGATGTCGGGACTGCCCAGCACGCGCATGGCCACGTAGCCGGCCGTCCACGGTCCGATCCCGGCCAGCGCGACGAGGCCCGACTCCAGCGTCTCCCTGTCCTGGCCGTAGGAGAGCACCAGGTCGCCGGAGGCGAGGGCCTCGGCGACCCGGATGACCGTGTCGATCCGTGCGGCCGGCCCGCGCAGCACGTCGCGACCGTCAGCCGCGATCCGGGCGGCGGTCGGGAACAGCCGGGACAGTCCCGGGCCGGCGCCGGCATCCGGGAACGGGTCGCCGAGGGCCTCGGCGAGGCGGGAGAGCGCCGTGCGGGCGGCCGCGACCGAGACCTGCTGGCCGAGCAGGGCGCGGAACAGGGTCTCCTCCGGGTCCATGCTGCCCGGCAGCCGGATGCCCGGGGTGCCGGCGACCGAGGCGGCCAGCAGCGGGTCGGCCGCGAGGACCAGGTCGATGGCCTGAGCGTCGGCGTCGAGGTCGAGGAGGCGGCGCACCCGGCTGACCAGCGGGGAGAGGTCGGCGAGGCTGGTCAGCCGGGCGACGCAGCCGACGAGCGGGGCGGCCGGGGTGCCGGCCAGGGACAGCTCGACCGTGGCGAAGCCGTTCGGCAGCCGGAGGGTGCGCGAGTAGGTGTCCGCCGTGGCCGCCTCGACGCCGGGGATCGCGCGCACGCCGAGGAAGCCGAGCACTCCGCGACCGTCGAACGGCGCCCGGGCCGGAAGCTGCAGGGTGACCGTCGTGCCGATGCCGGGCTCGCTCGCCGGTTCGTCGCGGTGGGCGGCGACCGGGTCCGCCGCGATCTCGCCGGCCCCGTTTCGGCGGGCCCCGTTTTCGCCGGCCCACTTTCCACCGGCCCGCGTGTCGCCGGCCCGGTGCGGGTTCGCGTTGCCCGCCCGCGAGGCCGCCTGCATCCTGCCCCGCAGCTCCGACGGCGTGCGTTCGTAGACGGCGGCGATGGTGTCGTTGAACTGGCGGATGCTGCCGAACCCGGCGGCGAAGGCGACCTCGCTGATCGGGAGCCCCGTGCCGAGCAGCAGCCGGGCGGTCTGTGCGCGGTGCGCCCGGGCGAGTGCGAGCGGGCCGGCGCCCAGCTCGTCGACGAGCACCCGGGTGAGGTGCCGTTCGCTGTAACCGAGCCGCGCGGCCAGCCCGGTCACGCCCTCCCGCTCGACCGCGCCGTCGGCAATCAGCCGCATCGCCCTGGCGGCCAGGTCGTCTCGGATGTTCCAGTCGGGCGAGCCGGGTACGGCATCCGGCAGGCAGCGTTTGCAGGCGCGCAGGCCGGCATCGTGCGCGGCGGCGCTGGTGAGGTAGAACGACACGTTCGACGGCTTCGGGGTGACGGCCGGACAGCTCGGCCGGCAGTAGATGCCGGTGGAGTGCACGCCGGTGATGAACTGCCCGTCGAACCGGGAGTCCCGGGACGACATGGCGCGGTACCGCTCGGCGAAGGCTGTGTCGGCGGCCCCGGCTCCCGCCGCGGCGCGAGCCCCGGCCGGGGGAGTCGCGGGCGGACGAGGCGCAGGTCGGCTGGGCGCGTGCCGGCTGGGCGCAGGCTGGCTGGGTTCGGGCGGCTTCACCCTCCCAGCCTGACAGGTCCGGGACCGCCCCGGTAGCGGGAATCGGACATCACTCGCCCGGGCCGCTCCGGGGAAGCACCGGGGGCGGTCGGGCGCCGGGCCGTCCGCCGGCCGGTACTGTGGCGGGATGACCGCATTGGAGCGACTGCAGGCCGAACTGGGCACGATCGTGAGCGTCGACCCGGCCGAGCTGTCGGCCGCCCGCGCCGACAAATCCGGGTGGGTGGCCGCCGGGCTGCCGCTGGCGGTGGTGCGGGCCGGCACGATCGAGCACGTGCAGGCGACACTGCGGATCGCCTCGGAATGGCGCGTCCCGGTGGTCACCCGCGGTGCCGGAACCGGCCTGGCCGGGGGCGCCTGCGGCACCGACGGGTCGATCGTGCTCAGCGTCGCCGGGATGAACCGCATCCTCGAGATCCGGCCGGAGGACGAACTGGCGGTGGTCGAACCCGGCGTGATCAACCAGCAGCTGAACGACGCCCTCCACTCGCATGGCCTCTGGTTCGCGCCCGACCCGGCCAGCAAGGCCATCTCCACCGTCGGCGGCAACATCGCGACCAACGCGGGCGGGCTGCTCTGCGCGAAGTACGGCGTGACGAGGGAAGCCGTGCTCGGGCTGACCCTTGTGCTCGCCGACGGCAGCCTGCTGCGCACCGGGCGGCGCACCGTGAAGGGCGTCACCGGCTACGACCTGACCGCGCTGCTGACCGGGTCGGAGGGCACCCTCGGCGTGATCGTCGAGGCGGTTGTCCGCGCCCGGGCGATCACCGCGGGGGAGACGGTGACGATCGGAGCGGTCTTCGCCGACGTCGCCGGGGCCGCCGCGGCATCCGCCCAGGTCACGGCGGCGCGAATCCGCCCGGCCGTGATGGAACTGATCGACCCCGTCGCCCTCGCCCTGATCGCCGCGCACCTCGGGCCGGCGGCGTCGGCCGGGCTGCCGCTCGGCCGGGGCGCGTTCCTGCTGCTGCAGACGGATGGGCCGGCCGCCCGGGCGGAGGCCGAGGAGGCCGTGGCCGTGCTCCGCGCGGCGGGCGGCGAGGCCCGGGTGTCCACGGATGCCGCCTCGGCTGAGCGCCTGCTCGCCGTGCGGCGGGCCGCGCACCCCGCGCTGGCCGCCCACGGCCAGGTGCTGATCGAGGACGTCTGCGTACCCCGGTCCCGGATGAAGGAGATGTTCGACCGGATCGCCGAGATCAGCGCGCGCACCGGAGTGCCGATCCCGACCATCGCCCACGCCGGCGACGGCAACCTGCATCCGAACTTCGTCATCCCCGTCGACCGGGTCCGCGGCGCCGACGACCAGGTGGTCCCGGAGCCGATCTGGGAGGCGGCGGGCGAACTGTTCCGGGCCGCGCTCGACCTCGGCGGCACCCTCACCGGTGAGCACGGGGTGGGGGTGCTGAAGCGGCGCTGGCTGGCCGAGGAGCTCGGCGACACGAGCTTCGACCTGCAGCGACGGATCAAGACCGTGTTCGACCCGCTGGGCATCCTGAACCCCGGGACCATGTTCGCGTCCTGACCGCGCGACCGGGTTTCCCGGCCGGAGCGGAATCCGGCGGCCACCAGTAATGTGTTGCGCATGACGTTTGAGACCCCGGCATCCGAACGAGCCCCGGCCGCCCCCGAGGTGAACCCGGCGCTCCACCCGGTGCGGCAGGTCTGGACCACCCCGGTGCGCCGCCCCAGCGGGGCCGCGGTCGCGCTCGCGATCATCGGGATCGTCGTCGCCGGTGCGGCGCTGCTGCTCGTCCTGGTCTACCTCTCCACCTTCCTCGGCCCCGGCGCGCTCCTCATCTGCCTCGCCCTGGCCCTCGTGCCGCTCAGCGTGATCCTGCTCGCGGTGCGCTGGATCGACCGGTGGGAGCCTGAGCCGCGGCCGGCCCTCTGGTTCGCACTGCTCTGGGGTGCCGGGGTGTCCGTCGTCTCCGCCCTGGTCTTCGATCTCGGGGTGAAGCTGGCCCTCGCGGCCACCGGTGCGGCCGCGACCGGCGACGGCGCCGACTTCGTCACCGGCGTGATCCAGGCGCCCATCGTGGAGGAGACCGCGAAAGGGGCCGGCATCCTGCTCTTGTTCTGGGCGATGCGGCGCCGGTTCGACGGCCCGGTCGACGGCGTGGTCTACGCCGCGACGATCGCGGCGGGCTTCGCGTTCTCCGAGAACATCCAGTACTTCGGCGTCGCGATGATCGAGGGCGGGGCGCAGACCCTCGGCTTCACCTTCCTGGTGCGCGGCGTGCTCTCGCCGTTCGCCCACGTCATGTTCACCGCGTGCACCGGCATCGCGTTCGGGCTGGCGGCCCGGCGCCGGGCCGGGCGCGCGGCCGGCACCGTGCTGCTCGGGCTGATCTCCGCCATCGCGCTGCACGCGCTCTGGAACGGTGCGTTCTACCTGCTCGTCGGCGACACCGGCCTGATCTCCTACTACCTGCTCGTGCAGGTTCCGCTCTTCATCACGGCCGTCGTGGTGGTGGTGCTGCTGCGCCGCCAGGAGGAGCGGATCACGAAGCATTGCCTGATGGAGTACGCGGCGGCCGGCTGGTTCTCCACCGCGGAGGTCGAGATGCTGGCCACACCGCAGGGGCGGCGGCAGGCGCGCGGCTGGGCGGCGGGCCAGCCCCGGGACCGGCGCACCGGGATGCAAGACTTCATCACGGATGCCACCCGCCTCGCCTTCGCCCGCCAGCGGATGCTCAATGGCAGCGCCGGCAACGTCGACCGGGCCGATGAGGCCCAGCTCCTGGCGCTGGTGCAGCACGATCGGGCGGCCGTGGTCGGCGCCGCCGGACCGGTGCGCTGACCGGGTCACGCGGCATCCGCCGGGGTGAACCGTGCGGCAGAGCCTCGGCAGGCCCTCGGCAGCACCTCGGCAGACAAAGAACTCGCCGCCCGGTGGTGTGGCGATGCCGACGACTCTCCCGGAGCGGCGAGTTACTGATTTCATAGTGCGCCTCCCGGCCCCGTTCGCGCAAGGGGGAATTTCCTGGTGTGCGATCGGGGCCGGGATCGGGTTGGATAGGACCATGACTGATCTGAACTCCAAGCCCGAACTCGACGCGCCGGAGGGCCCCGCGCCCGAGGCCCTCACCGTTACCGACATCGTGGTTGGCGAGGGCGCCGAGGCGACCCCCGGCGCCACCGTCGATGTGCACTACCTCGGCGTCGAGTACGACACCGGGGCCGAATTCGACTCGTCGTGGAGCCGCGGCCAGTCGATCAATTTCCCCCTTCGCTCCCTGATCGCCGGCTGGCAGCAGGGCATTCCCGGGATGAAGGTCGGCGGGCGTCGCAAGCTCGTCGTGCCGCCGCACCTGGCCTACGGTCCCGCGGGCGGCGGCCACCGCCTCTCCGGCCAGACCCTGATCTTCGTGATCGACCTGCTCGGCGTCAGCTAGGACTCGCCGGTCTCGACTGGCTCGACCGCCGCCGGTGGTCGAGCCTGTCGAGACCCGGCCCGGCGCTGCTGCAGGGAGACCGTGCATGCGGCATCCGCCGCCGGGCCGGTTCCACCGGTCGCCGGTTCGTCCTGCTCCGGGAAATGGTTACCCCGACAACGCCAGTGGGCGGAGATAATGGGCCATGATCTCAATCGACTGCGCACGCGCCCTGGCCGACGCCGGGCTCCGCTGGCGCCCGGTCTCGGGCGACGCTTTCCGGATCGAACGGTCGGGCTTCGAGAACGACGTCTTCACGGTCAGTGACATGACGATCGAGCCGCACGAGTTCGACACCGGCACCATCCTCGGCTTCAACGGCACTACCGAGTGGGCACTCGATTCGCTGGCCCTCGAGGACGCGCTCTGGCTGCCGCGCGAGGACCAGTTGCGAGACCTGCTCCGCAGCACCTTCCGCTCGCTCACCCGGCTCGGCGAGGACGCCTACCGGGTGCGGGTCGCCCTGGCCGGCACCGACGAGCACCATGACGCGGCCGACCCGGCGGATGCCTACGCCCTGGCGCTGCTGCGGCTGATCCGGCGCTCCGGCGACGACCTGGTCTCGTGAGCCCGACCGGCCCCGAGTGGTGGGAGATCGTGCTCGCCGTTGCCGGCGGCATCCTGCTGCTCTGGCTGGTGCTGGTCGGCCTGCTCTGGCGGTCCGCCCGCAAGCAGCCCGACCCGACCCGGCTGCGAGACGCGCTGCGCCTGATCCCCGACGTGGTGCGGCTGCTTCGGCGGCTGGCGGCCGACCGGACCGTTTCGCCCGGGGTGCGGGTCTGGCTGCTCGTACTCCTCGGGTATCTCCTCTCGCCGATCGACCTGGTGCCGGACTTCATCCCGGTGCTGGGCTACGCGGACGACGCGATCATCGTCGCCCTCGTGCTGCGGTTCGTCACCCGCCGTGCGGGAGCGGAAGCGGTCGAGCGGCACTGGCCCGGCACTCCGCAGGGACTGGCGGTGCTGCGAACCCTGGCCGGGATCTGACCAGGAGCCGCCCCACGCACCCGTTTCGGCATGCCGCGCCCGCGGCGCGGTAGTTGCCTGCCGAAACCGGCGCGGGACGGGTCCCGCGCAGAATGTCCGGGCTGGTGCGGGCCGGGTCCCGAGCAGGATGGCCGGACTGATCCGGCCGCCGGGCGATCGGGCTGCTAGGCGATCCAGCTGCCGGTGAGACGCTGCACGGCCGAGCCGTCGGGGTCGGCGAGCTTGACGCCGACGAACTGACGGGCGGCATCCGAGGTCTGCACCCGGAACGGCGGGACATCGCCGTCGAGCAGGGCGGCGACTACGGAACCGGCGCTCTCGGCCGACTGCGCCGAGGCGAACGAGGAACCCGCGCGGGCGAGGTAGGCGGCGAGGCCCGCCGCGTACGGGTCGCCGACGACAGCCGGCGCGGCCGGATCGAAGCCGACGTTGGCGACGAATGAGGTCGCGACGGCGCCGGGCTCGACCACGGTCACCGACACGCCCGCCGACCGCGCCACGGGCGCGAGGCTCTCCATGAATCCCTCCACGGCGAACTTCGCGGCGCAGTACGCCTCGTTGAACGGCTGCCCGATGACGCCGCCGACGCTGGTCACGGTGATCAGCCGGCCGTGGCTCGTGCGCAGGTGGGGGAGCGCGGCCCGGGTGACCGCCACGACCCCGAAGAAGTTCACTTCCATCACGGCCCTGACCTGGTCGATGGTCTCGTTCTCGATCGTGCCCAGGTGGCCGGATCCGGCGTTGTTGAGCACCGCGTCGAGGCGGCCGTAGCGGCCGACGATCTCGGCGACCACCTCGGTCACCGACTGCGCCTCGGTCACATCGAGGCGGCGGATGTCGAGGGTCACCCCGGCGGCGTCGGCGGCGCCCCGCAGCGCCCGCGAGCCCTCGAGGTTGCGCATGGTGGCCACGACGGTGTGGCCGGCCCTGGCCGCCGCGATGGCGGCGTGCAACCCGATTCCCGACGAGGTCCCGGTGATGAGGACGATGTTCGGCGTGTGTCCGTCAGATGAGTTCGTCATGCCGGCGAGCCTAGTAGCGGTCGGGCTCCGGGCCGAGCTGGAAGCGCCGCCCGGTGATCACCTGCGGGGTGATCTCCACGTAGATGTACTTGAGGGTGGGGATGAGGGGCCGCAGCGGCAACTGGTCGGCGGCCTCGATCTCGTGCTGGGTGTCGAGCACGCGGGCCTTTCCCCGCACGACGACGCTCCAGGCCTCGTCGCGGCCGATTCCGTCGGTCTCGAAGGCGACCTTGTCGTTCACGGTGAGTTCGAGGAGTTTCGTGCCCTCGGCCGTTCGGAAGACCAGCCGCCGGTCGGAGGCGATGAAGTTGACCGGGTAGATGTCGGGTTCCCCGGAGATGCTCATCGCGAGGCGCCCGAAACTCGACGAGATCAGGAGCTCCCAGCATTCGTCTTCGCTGAGGTGCCGGACCGGATACAGGTCGTTGGTTTCCATGCCCCATATTCCCACGCCATCGGGTCGGATGCGAGCATGTGGCGCGGCAATCCGCCGCCGAGCCGGGGCGGCGGTCATCCGGGAGGCTGGGAGTCGGCTCCAAACCCGCCGAGTGGCGAGTCAGGGGAACGACGGGGCCCGGCCGGCCGTGGTCCTGGCCCGGATTCGGCCCGCCGGGACGCCTTCACCCGGTCGACGAGTTCCTTCCACGGCCCGCAGACCTGTGGTTCGGCGAGGACAACCTCGTTCGGTGCACACCGGATGCGGTAGACGAACCGGTCCGGTTCGGGTGCCCGCGCGCTCACCTCGGCCCACGGCAAGGCCGTGATCAGCTCGGCCCAGTCGGCGGCGTCGGGCTGCGCGTCGACGTCGACCTCCCAGGTGGTGCGGATGCCGGCGATGCCTCCGCTCCGCGAAACGACGACCTTCATGCGGCCGATGCTACTCCGAGCGCTGTTGTTCCGGGCGCTGTTGTTCCGGGCGCTGTGCTTCAGGGCGCTGTGCTTCCGGGAGCTTCGTCCCGCCGGGTCGGCCGGTCCCGAGCCCGGCTGCCAGACCAGAGCCGAGGCCGACCGTGGTCCAGGCGGCCACGACCGCCCGGTGTTGCTCCGATCCGATCCCGAAGCGTTTCACGGCCGCGCGGGCGGTGGCCCGGGCGAAGGCGGCGAAGGTGACGGCGCTGCCGAGTGTGCCGCTGGTCAGGGTGTCGTACCAGATCTGCCCCGGCGCCTCCCACGCGTTGCCGCCGAGTGCCTCGGCGACCAGGTAGAACGCCCGGTTCGGGATGCCGGAGTTCAGGTGCACCCCGCCGTTGTCGTCTTCGGTCTCCACGTAGCCGGCCATGCTGTCCGGTTGCGGGTCCCGGCCGAGCACGTCGTCGTTGTAGGCGGTGCCGGGGGCCTTCATCGACCGCAGGGCGACACCCTGCACCTGGTCGGTGAAGAGTCCCTCGCCGATCAGCCAGCCGGCCTCGGCCGTTGACTGGCCTCGCGCGTGCTGCTCGACGAGCGAGCCGAACACGTCGGACATCGACTCGTTGACGGCGCCGGACTGGCCTTGGTAGGTGAGATTCGCGGTGAACTGGGTCACGCCGTGGGTGAGCTCATGCCCGATCACCGTCAGCGACGCGGTGAACCGGTTGAAGACCTGGCCGTCACCGTCGCCGAAGACCATGCGTTCGCCGTCCCAGAAGGCGTTGTCGTAGTTGCGCCCGTAGTGCACGGTGGCGTCGAGGGACAGCCCGCGGCCGTCCACCGAGTCCCGGTGGAACCGGCTCCAGAACAGGTCGTGCGTGCTGCCGAGCCCGTCCCAGGCCTCCTGGACCGTGACGTCGGGCACGGGAGGATGACCCTCGGACCGCACCAGGCGACCCGGCAGGCGCTCGAGGCCGGCGGCATCCGACACGCTGCGGTCGATCCGGCCCGGCACCCGGGCCGGCCCGCCACCTCGCACTTCGGGCCGGTGCGGCGGATGCGCCACCTCGCGGTGGGTGCGAAGCGGGGAGTCGCGGAGCAGGGACTGGCGGGCCGCCTCGGCGGCCGCGGCGAACCGGGGGTCGTCGAGCCGGGCGAGCCGCACCAGCAGGTAGGGCGGGACGATGGCGCATCGGGTCGGGGCGTGCACGCTTCCTGTCATGGCTCGAGTGTGTCACCTGCCGGTGACAGGCGCACCCCGTGCGCCCACATCGGTCCGGGCACTCGGACTGGGACGCGCGGGGGACGGGACACCTTGGCTAGGTTGCGGGCTGAGGGCCAACCCGATGGTCGTCAGGGGGCAATGCCATGAAGATCTGGGAAGCGCTGTCTGCGGACTCGTTCAGGGCGCTGTGGGCCACACCGGCGAGGGACGCGTTCTCCTGCACCTGCGCGTTGGGCTACGTCGCGGTCACCACGATCTGTATCGAGAGCCTGGCCGTGCTGCCGTGGCTTGCCTCGACGGGAGTCGGAGTGGTCGCGGCGGCGGCGCTGGGCAGCCGCTGGGCGCGGCAGGACCGCGCCGGGCTGTCGTCGACGCCCGACGCGAGCGGCGCCGTTCCCGACCCGTGACCGGCCCGGGTCAGATCGCGGACCAGCCGCCGTCGGAGGCGAGCACGGTGCCGGTGACGTTGGCCGAGTCGTCGCTGGCCAGCCAGGTGATGGCCGCGGCCAGCTGCTCGGCCGTCGCGATCGGCGGCACGATCGATTGCCGGATAGGGCCGAGCGCCTCGCCGGCCAGGGCCGACTTGAACGGCGCCTCGATGTTGGTGGCGACCCCGCCGGGGGCCACCGCGTTCGAACGGATGCCTTTCGCGGCATACATGACGGAGGTGTTGCGGGTCAGCCCGATCACCGCGTGCTTGGACGCGGTGTAGGCCACTCCGGCGCAGCCGCCCCGGATGCCCGCCTCCGAACTCACGTTGACGATCGAGCCTGAGCCGGCCTCGAGCATCCGGGGCAGCACCGCGCGGGTCAGCCGCATCACCGCGGTGACGTTCACCCGGAACACCCGCTCCCAGGTCTCGTCGTCGACCTCGCCGAGGGGGAGGAATCCGTCCATGATGCCGGCCACGTTGGCGAGCACATCGATCCGGGGCCCCGCGGCCTCGACAATGCGCTGTGTCGTCTCCTCGCTGCTCACGTCGCCGGCCACGGTGATGAACCCGAGGTCGGGGAACTCGGCCACCAGCTCGCTGAGGCGATCGGCGACGACGTCGGCGGCGACGACGGTTGCACCCTCCTGGGCGAGCCGGACGGCAGTCGCTCGCCCGATGCCCGACCCGGCCCCGGTGACGATGGCGGTCTTCCCGGCGAAGCGGTCGGCGGAGATTGCGGCGCTCATCTGGTGCTCCTTTGCTGTGCGCGCCCGCGATGAGCGTGCGCCCCAGTTATAGCACCGGCCTCGGCGGCGGAGAAGACTGCGGCGGCCGCGGTCCGTAGACTCGCAGCATGCGTTTCGGAATCGTCATCCTCCCGCAGGACCCGTGGCGGGTCGCCAGGCTCAAATGGGAACGGGCGGAGCAGCTCGGATTCGACCACGCCTGGACCTACGACCACCTGTCCTGGCGCAGCCTGGCCGACCAGCCGTGGCACGCGACCATCCCCACGCTCACGGCGGCGGCCGTCGTGACCGAGCGGATCCGGCTCGGCACCTTCGTCTCCTCACCGAACTTCCGGCATCCGGTGCCGTTCGCGAAGGAACTCGCCACCCTCGACGACATCGCAGACGGCCGCCTGCTCCTCGGCGTGGGCTCGGGCGGCACGGGCTTCGACGCCTCCGTGCTCGGCCAGCCCGGGTACTCTCCGCGCCAGCGTCACGAGCGGTTCGCGGAATTCGTCGACGCGCTGGACGTGCTGCTCCGGCACGAACAGCCCGGCGGCACCGGCACCGGCACCGGCGCGGGTATCAGCTTCGCGGGCGAGTGGGCCAGCGCCGTCAACGCCCGGATGGTCGGCGAGCCCCGCCAGCGGCCCCGGCTCCCGTTCGTGATCGCGGCCAACGGGCCGAAGGGGCTGCGCCTGGCCGTGCGGCACGGCGCCGGCTGGGTCACCACGGGAGCCGACGGCGTCAGCGGCGACGACTGGTGGGCCTCGGTCGAACGGCTCGCGGCCCGGCTCGACGAGACCGCCGTCGCCGAGGGGCGCGACCCGGCCACGATCGACCGGTACCTCAACCTCGACAGCGGAGGATCCTATTCGCTGGCGTGCGTCGCGGCGTTCGACGACGCCGTCGACCGTGCGGCCCGGCTGGGCTTCACGGACGTGATCAGCCACTGGCCGCGCGCCGACGGCATCTACGCCGGGTCGGAGGCCGTGCTCGACGAGGTTGCCGACAGCATCCGCCGCCGCACCGGCTAAACGTCGATGCGGTAGCCGCGTTTGATCACCGTGGCGACGAGGCCCGGCACCGGCAGGGCTTGCCGCAGCCGGCTGATCGCCACGTCGACGGCGTGGTCGTCGGTGATGTCGGGCAGGGCCGCGGTGAGCTCCGCCCGGGAGATCACGGAGCCGCGCCGGTCGAGCAGGGCGCGCAACAGGGTGAGCGAGCCAGGGGCGAGCACCGCTTCGGCGCCGCCCAGCCGGAGCAGCCGGCCGCGGAGCTCGACCGGTCCGTGCCGGGTGTCCAGCCGGAACACGCGCTCCTGCTCGAGGTGGTCGCAGACCTGGCGGATCAGGGCGCCCATCCGGAACCGGTCGGGCACGAGCGGTTCGATCCCGGCGGCCCGGAGCGGGCCGGCGGTGACCGGGCCGACCGCCGCGGCGACGACGTTCTCGCTGAGGGCGTCCAGCAGGTCGTCCAGCCGGCCGATCCCGTCGGCCGCGCCGAACAGGGCCTCCACGGCGGGGGCGCTGGTGAAGGTGACCGCGTCGACCGCTCCGGTGCAGATCAGGTCGACGAGTTTGAGCACCCGCCCGGAGTCCTCCGGCAGCAGCCAGCGGTAGGGCGCCACGGTGAGCACGCTCGCGCCCGCCGCCCGCAACCGTTCGAGCTGCGGCTCGTCGGTGTAGCCGTGCAGCTGGACGGCCACGGTGGTGCCGGCCGCGTCGTCCCGGAGCACGTAGTCGACGAGGGAACGGGTGGTCTCCTCGTCGCTCATGCCCGAGTCGTCGAGCCCGGCGGCCCGCACCGCTCCGCGGGCCTTCGGGCCGCGCACGAGGATGCGGGAGTGCTCGAGGGTTGTCGTGAGGTCGTGGCCGAGACCCGCGGCATCCGCCGCCTCGAACCAGCGACGGATGCCGTAGGAGGTCGTGGCCAGCAGCACATCCGGCCGGGCGGCGATGATCAACCGGGTGTCCTCGGTGAGCCGGGCCTCGTCGGCGGTGGCGGCGATGCGGATCGCGGGGGCGTGGATGACCTCCGCCCCGCGTCGTTCGAACGCGGCGATGAGGTCCTCGGAGCGCCGGTCGCTCGTCACGGCGATCCGGAAGCCGTCGAGCTGGTCGGGGCGCACCCCGGGATGGGTCGGGTCACTGCCCACGTCGCTGATGGTGTCTCCGGTATCGTTCGGGCGGGCGGCCCGCTGGTGCGGGCTACCCACGATCGGCGAGTTCGGCGGCGCTCCGCATGAGCTCGACGGCCGCCGTGTCATCCTGCTGGGCCAAGCGTACGACCTCGCCGAACACCAGCACAGCCGGCGACCGGACGCCGAGCGTGCCGGCCACCGTGGCGACCTCGCGCAGGCTGGTGATGGTCGTGCGCTGCCGGGTGGAGTACCCCTGCTCGATGATCGCGACCGGCATGCCCGCCGTCATCCCGTGCCGGGCCAGGCCGCCGGCCAGGTGCGGCAGGGTGCCGATGCCCATCAGCACCACGATCGTGCCGTCGAGGCCGACCAGGTGCGCGAGTTCGGCGTCGCTGAGCGGGGCGTGCCCGGAGAGCACCGTGAAGATGCGGCTCACGTCGCGGTGGGTGACCGGGATGCCGGCGGCGGCGGGCACCGAGATGGCGCTGCTCACCCCCGGGATGACGGTGACCGGGATGCCGGCGGCCCGGCAGGCGATGACCTCCTCACCGCCGCGACCGAAGACGAACGGGTCGCCGCCCTTGAGTCGCACGACGGTCTGGCCGTTCCTGGCGCTGGCCACGAGCATCCGTTCGATCTCGGCCTGCGGCACGGCGTGGTGGCCGGGGGTCTTGCCGACGTCGACGAGTTCGGCGCCGGGGCACCAGTCCGCGAGCCGATCGGTCGGGCCGAGGCGGTCGTGGTAGACCACGTCGGCGTCGCGGAGCGCGCGCCTGGCGGCGAGGGTGAGCAGGCCGACATCGCCGGGCCCGCCGCCGACCAGGCTGACCCGGCCGAGGGGTGCGACGGCCGCCGCCCGCTCACGGGAGAGCCAGACCCGCGCCGTGGCGCAGGCGTCGGAGACGATGCCGTCGGTGGCCGCGGAGACGTCGACCAGCACGACCAGGTCGACGGCGGAGACGAGGTCACGCCAGCCGTGCGGGAAGTGCGGGTATTCGACCGGGCGCACCTGGGGGTGCGGCCGGTCGGGGGTGCGGCCGTCGACCGGGGTCGTGGCGAGGTAGACGGTGGCGCCCGCGGCGAGGTACCGGGCCAGCACGCGCCTGGCCGGCCGGGCCTCGCCGAAGACCAGCACCCGGCGCCCCGCGAGGTCGAGGTTGATGTCCATGGTTCACGCTCCGATCGGTTGGGTGCGGGGCAGGCCGGCCGCGGGGCCCGCTGCCGGGTCGGACGGGCGGTCGGCTGGGCGGACCGGGATCGTCGTTCCGGCCAGCAGCACCGGCCCGGCCGCCGCGGCGGCGCGTTCGTCGGGCCGGGCCGGACGGGGCTGGCCGCGCTCCAGCACCTGCACGACGGCAGGGTCGCCGGTTTCGGGTGCGTTCACGAACGAACGGAACCGGCGCAACCGCTCCGGGTCCTTCAGGGTGGCCGCCCACTCGTCCTCGTAGTTGCCGACGTGGTCGAGCATCGCGCGTTCCAGTTCCCCGGCGATGCCGAGGGAGTCGTTGACGACCACGTCGCGCACGTGGTCGAGGCCGCCGTCGAGGTCTTCCTGCCAGCGGGCGGTGCGCTGCAGTCGGTCGCCCGTGCGGATGTAGTACATCAGGTAGCGGTCGATGTAACGGATGAGGGTGTCGTCGTCGAGGTCCTGAGCGAGCAACTGGGCGTGCGCGGGCTGGAAGCCGCCGTTGCCGCCCACGTAGAGGTTCCAGCCGAGCTCGGTCGCGATGATCCCGACATCCTTGCCGCGGGCCTCGGCGCACTCGCGGGCGCAGCCGGACACCCCGAGCTTGAACTTGTGCGGCGCGCGCAGCCCGCGGTAGCGCAGCTCCAGGTTGATCGCCATGGCGACGGAGTCCTGCACGCCGAACCGGCACCACGTCGACCCGACACAGCTCTTCACGGTGCGCAGTGACTTCCCGTAGGCCTGACCGGACTCGAAGCCGGCGTCGACGAGGATTTTCCAGATCTCGGGCAGCTGCTCCAGGCGGGCCCCGAACAGGTCGATCCGCTGCCCGCCGGTGATCTTCGTGTACAGGTTGAAGTCCGCGGCGACCTCGGCGATCACCTTGAGCCTGGCGGGGGTGATCTCGCCGCCGGGGATGCGGGGCACCACCGAGTAGGTGCCGTCCTTCTGCATGTTCGCGAGCGCCCGGTCGTTGGTGTCCTGCAGCGCGCCCCGGCCGGAGTCGAGGATGTAGCCGGAGGTCTGGGTGGCCAGGATGGAGGCGATCACGGGCTTGCAGATGTCGCAGCCGAGGCCGCTGCCGAACCGGTCCATGATCTGCTCGAACGAGGTCAGCTGCAGGATGCGCACCGACTCGAACAGTTCGCTGCGGCTCTGCGCAATGTGCTCGCAGAGCGCGCGGGAGACCGCGATTCCGGCCCGGGTCAGCTCGGTCTCGAGGATCTTCTTGACCAGGGGGACGCAGGAGCCGCACTGGGTGCCGGCGCGGGTGCAGGCCTTGAGCGGCCCGAGTTCGGTGCAGGCCGCGCTGTGGCCGGCCGCCTCGTCACCGCGGATGGCGGCGCGCACGGCGCCGACCGAGACGTTGTTGCAGGAGCAGAGCTGCACGTCGTCGGGCAGGTCGGAGCCGGCGGGCGGTTCGGCACCGGCCGCAGAGAGGTAGGCGCCGGGTTCGGCGGGGAGCTCCCGGCCGAGCAGGGGGCGGAGGGACGTGTACGGCCCGGCGTCACCGACGAAGATGCCGCCGAGCAGCGTCTTCGCATCGTTCGTGACGACGATCTTCTGGTAGAGCCCCCGAGCCGGGTCGGCGTAGACGACCTCGAGGGCGTGCGGGGTGGTCGCCAGGGCGTCGCCGAAGCTCGCGACCTCGACCCCCGACAACTTGAGCCTGGTGGCGTCGTCGATGCCGGGGAACACCGCCGCGCCGCCGTGCAGCCGGTCGGCGACGACCTCGGCCATGGCGTTGGCCGGCGCGACGAGTCCGACGCAGACCCCGCCGATGCTGGCCACCTCGCCGATCGCCCAGATCCCGGGAACGGAGGATGCACAGTCCTCGCCGACCGCGATCCCGCCGCGCGGGCCCGGTTCGAGCCCGGCCAGGCGGGCGAGCTCGTCGCGGGGGGTGATCCCGATCGAGAAGACGACCAGGTCGGCGTTCAGGGCGGTGCCGTCGGTGAGGCTGACGCCGAGCACGCGGCCGGTCGGCGAGGTGAGGATCTCGGTCGGCCGGTTGCCGAGGGCCAGGCCGATGCCCTGGGCCTGGATCAGCCGGCCGAGGGCCTGGCCGGCGCCCTCGTCGAGCTGGGCGCTCATCAACCAGCGGCCGGAGTGCACGATCGTGGCGAGCCCGCCGAGCCGGGCCAGGCCGCCCGCGGCCTCGAGGCCGAGCAGCCCGCCGCCGACGACGACGACGTTCGCGGGCCGGCCGAGCCGGTCGGCGAGCCGCGTCACCTCGGTGCTGAGGAAGTCGACGTCCTCGATCGTGCGATAGACGTGGCCGGCGGAAGCATTGGGGATCGGCGGGACGCCGGCGGCGGAGCCGGTCGCGAAGACGAGCTCGTCGTAGCCGAGGGTCTCACCGCCGTCGAGGGTCACGGTGCGGGCCGCCGGGTCGAGCCCGGTCACCCGGCACTCGCCGCGGAAACGGATGCCGGGGGAGCCCCACATGGCGCGGTCGCCCAGGGTGAGGTCCTCTGAGTCGACCAGCCGGCGGGACAGGGCGACCCGGTCATAGGGGAGGTGCGACTCTTCGCCGATCACCGTGACGCTGTGCCCCGCGGTGCCGCGGGCCGCCATCGCCTCGGCGAACCGGTGCGCGGCCGGGCCGCCGCCGATCACGAGCACCCGGCGGGAGGCGCCGGACTCAGCGGGAGTGCTGCTGACGTTTTCCATGGCTGAGCCTTCCGGGTTGGGGTGCCGCCAGCCTAAAAGCGGCGCGTTTCCCCTCCGTTGCGCCCACGTAACAATGTGTGACCGCGACCTCACAACGCCGCCCGGGGCCGGTGAGGTTCTTTTCACGCAAACGACACGGTGGGTGCCGGGCGGCGAAACACGCGCTGTTTAGCGTGGGGACACCGACGAACCCCCGAGACGCCCCACACGCCAAGAAAGGTCTGGTGCCCCGTGTCCACAGTCACCCGGATCGACCGCCCCGACGCATCCGTCGTCGTGCCACCGAACCCCCGCGCCTGGACCAGCGTCTGCGCCCTCGAGCAGCTCGAACCGCTCTGGGGTGAGGCCGCCCTCATCGACGGGCAGCAGCTCGCCCTCGTGCTGCTGCCGCACGGCCACCTCTACGCGGTGACCAACGAGGACCCGGCCACGGGCTCCTTCGTGATGAGCCGCGGCATCGTGGGGTCGAGGGGCGACCGGCACACGATCGCCTCTCCGCTGCACAAGCAGGTCTACGACCTCGAGACCGGCCACTGCTTCACCACCGCCGAGTACGCGCTCCGCACCTTCCCGGTGCGGGTGGAAGCGGGCCTCGTGCAGGTGCGGCTGGATGCCGGCCGGACAGGCTGACCGGCCCGTTCACTTCCCCTTTCCCGCCCGCTTACCCCTTCCCTTACCCCTTTCTCCAGAGGAGCACCTGATGAGCCCCAGCAGCACACCCCCCGCGACCGCCGTCGCGCAGACCGTCCCGGCCCCGCACGCCACCAACGACGCGCTCGGGCACCGGCCCGGCCGCTGGATCGACAACTGGAACCCTGAGAACCACGTGCAGTGGGAGGGCGGCGGCCGGGCCATCGCCGCCCGCAACCTCAAGTGGTCGATCTTCGCGGAGTTCCTCGGCTTCGTCGTCTGGCAGCTCTGGAGCATCGTGGTGGTGCAGCTGCCGGCCGCCGGCTTCACCTTCGACACCGGCCAGATCTTCTGGCTGATCTCGATGCCGAGCCTCGTCGGCGCCACCCTCCGCTTCCCCTACACCTTCCTGGTGCCCCGCTTCGGCGGGCGCAACTGGACCATGATCTCCGCCGCCCTGCTGCTGATCCCCGCCACCCTGCTCGGCATCTGCGTCGGCAACCCGGAGACCCCATTCCCCGTGATGCTGCTGGTGGCGGCGCTCGCCGGGTTCGGCGGCGGCAACTTCGCCAGCTCGATGTCCAACATCACCTACTTCTACCCGCAGAGCCAGAAGGGCTGGGCGCTCGGCCTGAACGCCGCCGGCGGCAACCTCGGCGCGGCGATCGCCCAGCTCGGCGTGCCGATCGCGATCACCCTCGGCGCCGTCGGCACCCTCAACCTGCCGTTCGCCGGGTTCATCTGGGTGCCGTTCATCCTCGTCGCCATCTGGGGAGCCTGGAAGTACATGGACAACCTCTCCAACGCGAAGGCCGACTTCGCCGGCTCCGCCGCCGCCGTGCGGGAACCGCACCTGTGGATCCTCGCCGTGCTCTACATCGGCACCTTCGGCTCCTTCATCGGCTTCGCGAGCGTGTTCCCCAAGCTCATCGCCGACCAGTTCCCCGCCTTCTCCACCTTCGCCGTCGGCTCCGCGTCGCTCTCGCTCGCGTTCCTCGGCGCGCTCGTCGGCTCCCTGGCCCGGCCGGCCGGCGGCCGTCTCGCCGACCGGTTCGGCGGGGCGCTGGTCACCGTCGCGGCCTTCGGCACCATGGCCGTCGGCGCGCTCCTGGTGATCTGGACGCTGCCGCTCGGCAACTTCTGGGCCTTCCTCGCGGCCTTCCTGGTCATCTTCGTCGCCGGGGGCGTCGGCAACGGCTCCACCTACCGGATGATCCCGAGCGTGTTCGCCGCCCGCAGCGGTGTGACGGATGCCCACCGTGACTCGGGAGACGTCGGCACCCAGCGCAAGACTGCCGCCGCCCTCGGCATCATCTCCGCCGTCGGCGCCTACGGCGGGTTCATCATCCCGCAGGTGCTCGGCTACTCGAAGACCACCACCGGCGATTACACGAGTGCGATCTACGGATTCGTCGGCGCCTACGTCGTGATGATGGCGGTCACGGCGTTCGTCTACCTGCGCCGGGGCTCCTCGGTGGCCGGGCACCGCATCTGAGCAAGCGCACCCGCGACCACCGCCACCACGACCACCGCCCGCCCCGCCACCGACCGGAGGACCCCGTGACAACGAAAACCGCGACCCACTGCCCGTACTGCGCACTGCAGTGCGCCATGACACTCACCGGCGACGCCGGAAGCGTCACGGTGGCCGGGCGGGCGTTCCCCACCAACCGGGGCGGCCTGTGCAAGAAGGGCTGGACCTCCGCCGAGCTGCTCTCCTCACCCGAGCGCATCCTCGAGCCGATGCTCCGGCAGCCCGACGGCAGCTTCGCCCCGGCGACCTGGGACGAGGCGCTCGACCTGGTCGCGGCGCGGCTGGCCGACGGCCGGGCCGGGCACGGCGCCGACTCGGTCGGCGTGTTCGGCGGTGGCGGGCTCACCAACGAGAAGGCCTACCAGCTCGGCAAGTTCGCCCGGCTCGCCCTCGGAACCTCCCGGATCGACTACAACGGCCGGTTCTGCATGTCCTCGGCCGCGGCGGCCGGCAACCGGGCCTTCGGTCTCGACCGGGGGCTCCCGTTCCCGGTCGAGGACCTCGACGCCGCCTCCACCATCCTCATCCTCGGCTCCAATGTGGCCCAGACCATGCCGCCGTTCATCGGGCACCTGGAGGGTGCGCGCGCCGCCGGCGGCCTGATCGTCGTCGACCCGCGCCGCACCGCGACCGCCCGGCTCACCGAGAACGGCGCCGGCAGCCACGTGCAGCCGACGCCCGGCACCGACCTCGTGCTGCTGCTCGGCCTGATCAACATCGTCATCGCCGAGAACCTCATCGACCTGGACTTCATCGACCGGCGCACCGTCGGCTTCGACGAACTGCGCCGCAGCGTCGGCCAGTGGTGGCCCGAACGGGTGCAGGCGCAGACCGGCGTCCCCGCCCGGCAACTGCGCGACCTGGCCCGCCGGCTCGCGGCCGGCGGCGGCACCTACATCCTCACCGGGCGCGGCGTCGAGCAACACGTCGACGGCACCGACACGGCCACCGCCGCGATCAACCTGAGTCTCATCCTCGGCCTCGTCGGCACCAGCCACTCCGGCTACGGCACGCTGACCGGCCAGGGCAACGGTCAGGGCGGCCGTGAGCACGGCCAGAAGTGCGACCAGCTGCCCGGTTACCGCAAGATCACCGACCCGGCCGCCCGCGCGCATGTCGCCGGCGTCTGGGGAGTGCACCCCGACAGCATCCCCGGGGCCGGCATCCCCGCGGTCGAGCTGCTCGCCTCGATGGGCGAACACGGCGGCATCCGCACCCTGCTCGTGCACGGGGCGAACGTCGTCGTCTCCGCGCCGAACGCCGAGCGGGTGCGCGCCGGCCTCGCCGCCCTCGACTTCCTCGTCGTCTGCGACTTCTTCTTCTCCGAGACGGCGGTGCTCGCCGACGTCGTGCTGCCGGTCACCCAGTGGGCCGAGGAGGACGGCACGATGACCTCGCTGGAGGGACGCGTCATCCGTCGCCGCACCGCGGTGGCCGCCCCGGCCGGGGTGCGCAGCGAACTCTGGATCTTCCGGGAGCTCGCCCGCCGGCTGCGCGCCCCTTCCACCTTCCGCACCGACCCCGCCGAGGTCTTCGACGAACTGTGCCGCGCCTCCGCGGGCGGCCCCGCCGACTACTCCGGGCTCAGCTACGGGCTGCTCGATGCGGGGGAGGCGGCCTACTGGCCCTACCCGGCCGGGTCCACCGGCACGCCGCGGCTCTTCCAGGAGCGCTTCTGGCACGCCGACGGCCGGGCCCGGATTCACTTGGTGCGCGCCGGGGCGACGGATGCCCCCGCCCAGGCGGGCGGCATCCTCACCCTGATCACGGGTCGCCTGCTCGAGCACTACCAGTCGGGGGCGCAGACCCGCCGGGTGCCCGAGTTGGCCCAGGCCAGGCCGGAGGCGCGGCTGCAGCTGCACCCGGCCACCGCGGCCCAGCTCGGCGTCGCCGACGGAGGCTGGGTGGACGTGACGAACTCCCGCGGGGTGGTGCGCTGCCGGGCGGAGGTGACCGGGGACATCCGTCACGACACGGTGTTCCTGCCGTTTCACTTCCCCGGCGAGCAGAGCGCCAACCGGCTCACCGCCGACACGACCGACCCCGTCTCGGGGATGCCCGAATTCAAGCGCACGACCGTGCGGGTGCGCGCACTCGCCGACGAGGAACGAGGCACCCGTGGCTGAGCCGGCCCCCGAACGCATCGTGCTCGTCGGCTACGGACCGGTCGGCGCCCGTTTCGTCGAGGAACTTCTCCCCGTCGTGCGCGCCGGCCTCGCCACCCTCACCGTGGTGGGTGCGGAGGCCGCCGACGCGTACAACCGGGTGCTGATCGCCGACTACGCCGTCGGCCAGGCCGGCCGTGAGGCCCTCGAGGTCACCGACACCGCGGCCGCGCTCGCCGCCGGGGTGAGCATCCGCACCGGCACCAGTGTGACCGCGATCAGCCGCACCCGGCGCACGGTCACCCTCGGCACGGGCGCCGAACTGCCCTGGGACCGGCTCGTGCTCGCCACCGGCGCCCGGGCCAATGTGCCCACCCTCGACGGCGTCACCCGGCTGCGCCGCACCCTGATGGCGCCGCCGGCGGATGCCGCGACCCTCGACTCGGCAGGCGCGGCTCTTCCCCGCGGTGTGGTCGCGCTCCGCGACCTGGACGACGCGCACACCGTGCTCGGCGCCGTGAGCACCGGCGGCCGGATCGTGGTGCTCGGCGCCGGCGTGCTCGGGATGGAACTCGCGCTCGCGGCGGCGAAGGGCGGCGCCGAGGTCTGCGTCGTCTACCACGGCGAGATCCCGATGAACCGCAACCTCGACCGCGGCGGCGGCACCGTGCTCGCCCGCGCCGCCCGCGCGGCCGGGGTCAGCATGGTCAACCACTCCCGGGCCGAGAGCGTGCTGTTCCATGTCGACGACGACGGAGCGGCGCGCTTCGACGCCCTCATCTGCGCCGACGGCAAGCAGATCGGCGGCGACCTGCTCGTGCTCTCCTGCGGCACCGGCGCCCGCACCGAACTCGCCCACCTGGCCGGCCTGCCCGTCTCCACGGGCATCCTCGTCGACGAGTCGCTCCGGAGCTGGGCCGACCCGGCCATCCACGCGATCGGCGACTGCGCCCACGTCGCGGTGCCGCCCGCGCCCGGCGCCTCCCTCGCCCGCCCCGCCGGCGGCCCGGCCGGGCTGATCGGGCCGGGCTGGCGCCAGGCGGACCGGCTCGCCGCCGACTTCACGGCCCGGCTCACCGGCCAGGCGCCCGGCACGGCTTCGGACAACACGCCGGCGGAGCTCGGGGCGGGCGCCAGGCCGGGCGGCCGTGCCGGCCAGGCCGCCGCGGTCGTCATGCTCAAGGCCGAGGGCGTCGACGTCGTCGCGGCCGGCGACACCGCACCGGACCCGTGGGACAGCGAGCCGTCCCACACCGGCGGATGCGCGGCCGCCCCGGTCAGCGTGTCGCAGTGGGCAGACCCCGAGCACGGCCGCTACGTCAAGATGGTCACCCGCGACGGCATCCTCACCGGCTTTGTCTGCGTCGGGATGCCGCGCACGGCCGCCGAGCTCATCCTGCTTTTCGAGCGCGGCAGCGAACTGCCCGCCGACCGCTCGGTGCTGCTGCGCTTCGACGGGCCCGACGACGTGCCCGGCGCGGGCGGGGACGCCTTCGCCCCAGACGCGACGGTGTGCTGGTGCAACAGGGTCAGCGTCGGCGCGATCAAGGATGCGGCCGCCGCCGGCAACTCGACGGTCGCCTGCATCGGCGCCGCCACCAGGGCCGGCACCGGTTGCGGCGGCTGCAAGACCCGGATCGGCGAGGTCCTCACTCGGTTCGCGGTGCCGGCGACGTCGTAGCGGCGGGAGCCCGAGCTGAGTTGCGGAGAAAACACCTCCATCGTCGCCACGAGGGTGCTTTGTCCGCAACTCAACCGCGACCGAACGGGAGGGTGATTATGGTGGAGGCATGCGAGCAGACGACAGCACCGGCCGGGACCCGCTCCGCTCCCTGCTCACCGACCGGCTCGGCCGGCTGAGCATCCGCTGCGGCCAGCTGATCGTGGTCCTCGCGCTCGGCTGGATCGTGCTTTTCGCGCTCGTGCAGGTGAAACTGGTGGTCATCCCGCTGCTGGTGTCGCTCATCCTGGCTGCGGCGCTCCGCCCGGTCGTCGGCTGGCTGCTCCGCCGGGGCGTGCCGGCGATCCTCGCCACCTGGATCACCCTGCTCGCGGGGGTGCTTGTGCTCGGCGGTATCGTCACCCTGATCGTGTTCGCGGTGCGCAACCAGTGGGCCGCCCTGGCGACCGCGGCTTCCGAGGGGCTCGACGAACTGCAGGGCTTCCTCGTCGAGGGGCCGTTGTCGTTCGACGCCGCCCAGTTCGAGGCTGCCCGGGCGGCGCTGGTGGGCTTCGTGACCAGCAGCCAGTTCGGCACCGGCGCGATCGCCGGGGTCTCCGCCGCCGCCGAGGTGCTGACCGGCGTCCTGCTCGTCCTGGTGATCGTGTTCTTCTTCCTCAAGGACGGCCCGGCGATCTGGGCGTTCGTGCTCCGTCCGCTGGCCGGCGCCCGCCTCGAGCGGGCCCGCCGGATCGGCGTGATTGCGCCGAAGGTGCTCGGCGACTATGTGCGCGGCACCGCGATCATCGCCCTGTTCGACGGCGTCACCATCGGCGCCGGGCTGGCGATCCTCCAGGTGCCCCTGGCGCTGCCGCTGGCGGTGATCGTGTTCCTCACCGCGTTCGTGCCGCTGATCGGCGCGACGATCGCGGGCATCCTCGCCGCCCTCGTCGCGCTCGTGGCAAACGGCCCCGTCGTCGCCCTGATCGTGGTGGCGATCGTGGTCCTGGTCAACCAGCTGGAGGGCGACCTGCTCAACCCGCTCGTGATGGCTCAGTCGCTCAGGCTGCACCCGCTGGTGATCCTCGTCGCGCTCACCGCGGGGACCATCCTCGGCGGGATCGCGGGGGCCGTGCTCGCGGTCCCGTTCGTCGCGGTCACCTGGGCCATGGTCAAGGTGTGGGACGGCCCGGACGAGTCGCTCACCCGGCGGGCGCCGCTGCCGTTCCGCCGGAAGCGGGCGGGCGCGTGACCGGCGGGCGTATGACCGGCGGGCGCGCAACAGGGCCGTCCGGTGACCCGGGAGGGGACTGGACCGGGGACCGCGCCGCCTTCGCCGCCGCCGCGCACTGGTTCGTCGCCACCGCCGCGACGATCGACACGGAGTGGGACCGGCCCGCGCTCGGCGACTGGACCGTGCGCGACCTCGTCGGGCACACCAGCCGGGCGCTGCTGACCGTGGAGGCGTACCTCGGCGCGGGCGCCGGTGCCACTGCGGCTGCCGGCAGGAGGGTGGCCTCGCCCGTCGACTATTACCGCCTCGCGATGGCCTCGCTGGGGGAGCCGTCGGCCGTGGCCGCGCGCGGGCGTGCTGCCGGGCTGGCGCTCGGCGACGACCCGGCCCGCGCGGTGGCGGCAATCGCCCGCCGGGTGCTGGCACAGATCGACGCGGCGACGCCCGACGAGCTCGTCGTCACCCCCGTCGGTGGCATGCGCCTGGCCGACTACCTGCCCACCCGCACCTTCGAGCTCACCGTGCACACCTGCGACCTGGCCGCGGCCCTCGGCGGGCCGGCCTCGGTTCCGGATGCCGCGGCATCCGCCGGCCTGCACCTGCTCGCCGACCTCGCGGTCGGGAAGGGGCTGGCCGCGGCACTGCTGCTCGCCGCCACCGGCCGCGGCCCGCTGCCGACCGGCTTCACGGTGCTCTGACGCGGGGAGACCGGGCATCCGCGACTCTGCTAAACTCGGTGGGTTGCCGTTTGACGGCCGCGGATCAAGAGAGCCCAGGCATTCGGCCCCGGGCACCGCGCAGTGAGAGAAAGGGGATCCCATCTATGGCACTCGAAGCTAATGCTAAGAAGGCGATCATCGAAAAGTACGCTACCCACCCAGGCGACACGGGTTCCCCTGAAGTTCAGATTGCCATGCTCACGCAGCGCATCCTGGACCTCACGGAGCACCTCAAGGAGCACAAGCACGACCACCACTCGCGTCGTGGCCTGCTCCTCATGGTCGGTCAGCGTCGCCGTCTGCTCGGCTACCTGTCCGACATCGACATCAGCCGCTACCGCAAGCTGATCGAGAGCCTCGGACTGCGCCGCTAAGGCAGCTTTTCGCAGACAACGCGAACTTCTTGCTCGCAAGAGCGTCGAGACGGGTCGTCACCTTCGGGTGGCGGCCCGTTTTCTATGCCCGGCCCGCCTGTGCGCACGCTCAACGGGTTCTCCTCAACACCCGGCGTGCTGTGGGCGTCGTCATAGGAAACCCATAGGTCGCGCCCGCAATCTCGTTAACGTAGACGAGAGAAGGGCGGCACGGACATGAACGCACACGAACGCGGCAAGCGCCTCAGCAGGGCGGTCACCGGAATGATCGGGCTCCTGGCCGTGGTCGCCGCCTCGGCGCTCGGGCTGCACGACTGGGCCGACACTCTCGCCACCAAGGCCGCCGCCGGCACCACGAGCCAGGTCACCCAGCCGTCGACCGGCGACGGGGCGAGCGTCGGCGAGGGCGAGGGCGACGGGGAAGGCGACGACGAGGGCAGTTCAGACGGCGGCTCGGCGTCGACCCCGCTTCAGAATGTCGCCCCGGTCTCGCCCGGCAACGGGCGGGCCCCGCACGCCACCACCAACGGGTCCTGAGATGACCACCTCGACCCTCGACTGGCCGCTCTGGTCGACCACGGCCCGCCTGGTCGTCACCGACCCGGCCCGGCTCATCGAGGCGCGCGCGATCACGGATGCCGTGCTCGCCGAGATCGAGACGGCCGCCAGCCGGTTCCGCCCCGACTCGGAGCTCGCGGCCCGGTCCGGAGAGTTCGCGCACGGCGCCCTGGTCAGCGACACGCTCGCCGGCCTCGTCCGTGACGCCCTCACCGCCGCCAGGCAGACCGACGGCGACGTGGACCCGACCCTCGCCAACGCCCTCGACGCGGTCGGCTATGACCGGGACATCCGTCTCGTCCTCGACGACGGCGTGCCCGTGCGGGCGATCGCCTCCGACCGTCCGGGCTGGCAGGGCGTCACCCTCGCCGGCAACCGGCTGACCGTGCCGGCGCACCTCGGTCTCGACCTGGGCGCCACGGCGAAGGCCGTGGCCGCCGACCGGGCCGCCCGCGAGGTGTTCGGCGACCTCGGCTGCGGGGTGCTCGTCAGCCTCGGCGGCGACATCGCCACGGCCGGACCCTCGCCCGAGGGCGGCTGGCAGGTGCGCGTGCAGGATGCCCCGCTCGACCCGAGCGCGCAGGTCACCCTGACCGGCGGCATGGCCGTCGCCACCTCGAGCACCCAGCGACGACGGTGGACCCGCGCCGGTCAACCGCAACACCACATCCTCAACCCGCGCACCGGCCGGCCGGCCGAGCCCGTCTGGCGTTCGGTCAGCGTCGCCGCCGCCACCTGCCACCGCGCGAACACCCTGAGCACCGCCGCGATCGTGCGCGGCGAGGCCGCGGTCGGCTGGCTCGGCGCCCTCGGGGTTCCCGCCCGGCTGGTCGCCGCCGACGGTGCCGTGGTGACCCTCGGCGGTTGGCCGGACGACGAGCACGCCGCCCCGGCCGCACCCGCGGCCGCATTCCGCTCCGCACCCGCGGCCGCATTCCGCTCCGCACCCGCGGCAGCGGCGGCCGGGCCGGGGGGAGCGTCATGAACGAGGCGCTGTGGGCCCTCGGACGTTCGACCGGTGTGGTCGCCCTGGCGCTCATCACCGTGTCGGTGCTTCTCGGCATCGTCAACCGGTCCGGCCGGTCGCCGGCCGGACTGCCGCGGTTCTCCGTGGCACTCGTGCACCGCAACGTGTCCCTGCTCGCCACGGTGTTCCTCGGCGTGCACCTGCTCAGCCTGCTCGGCGACTCCTACGCCCAGCTGCGGCTGGTCGACTTCGTCGTGCCGTTCCTCGGCGCGGCGAAACCGTTCTGGCTCGGCCTCGGCACCGTGGCGGTCGACCTGCTGATCGCCGTCGTGGTGACCGGCCTGCTCAGGCGCCGGGTCGGGGTGAGGGTCTTCCGGGCCGTGCACTGGCTGACCTACCTGCTCTGGCCGGTCGCCCTGGCCCACTCGATCGGCAACGGCACGGATGCCGGCCAGGCCTGGTTCGTCATCTTCGCGCTGGCGTGCGTCGCGTCGGTCGGTGCCGCCGTGCTCTGGCGGCTGACCCCGGGTTTCGTGGAGTTCCGCTCGGTTCGGATGGAGCAGAGGCCGTGAGCGTCGCCGAGGCCACCGAGGCCGCTGCCCGGGTGGCTGCCCCGACCGGGACGGCGCGCCTGACCAGCCCCGGGTCGCCCGACCTCGCCACCCACCTGGCCACCTTCGGGCCGCTGCCGGTGCGCGCCGGGCCGGCGGTGCTGCTGGACGAGCTGCGCGCATCCGGGCTGGAGGGGCGCGGCGGCGCGGCCTTCCCGGCCTGGCGCAAGCTGGCCGCCCTGCCCGCCCGTGAACGGGCGCGGGGCCGCCGTGCCGTGATCGTCGGCAACGCCGCGGAGGGCGAACCGCAGAGCTTCAAGGATGCGACGCTGCTCCGAGTGGCCCCGCACCTGGTGATCGACGGCCTGCTCACGGTCGCGGCCGCCGTCGACGCCCACTCCGTCCATCTCTACGCCCAATCGTCGGTGCTGGAATCGGTCTCCCGCGCGCTGGCCGAGCGCCGGGATGCCCGGTCGATCCAGCTGCGGGAGGCGGCGGACAGCTTCATCTCCGGCGAGGCATCCGCCGTCGTCAGTGCCCTGGCCGGACGCAGCCCCGTGCCGCAGGACCGCACGATGCGGCTGACCGAATCCGGCCTCGGCGGCCGGCCCACCCTGCTGAACAACGTGGAGACGCTCGCGCACATCGCTCTGATCTCCCGCTTCGGCGCGGCCTGGTTCCGGTCCATCGGCACCCCTTCCGACCCGGGCACCCGCCTGGTCACCGTCGGCAGCGACGGGAAGTCGTCGACCGTGCTGGAGATCGCCGGGGGGAGCAGGCTCGGCGACGTGCTGCGCTTCGCCGGGATCGACCCCGGCTCGCTGTCCGCCGTCCTGGTCGGCGGGTACCACGGCGCCTGGCTGCCCGCGTCGGCCCTCGAGGCGCGGCTCGACCGGCAGGACCTGGCCGTGTTCGGCGCTGCCCCGGGCGCGGGCATCCTGATGGGGCTCGACGCGCGGCACTGCCCGCTCACCGTCGCCGCCGCGATCGCGACCTACCTGGCCGGCGAATCCGCCGGCCGGTGCGGTCCGTGCGTGAACGGGCTGCCGGCCATGGCCGCGGTGCTCGGCCGCCTCGCCCGCGGCGACCAGGACCCGGCCCTGGCCGCCGAGGTGCGCCGCCTGGCCGGCCTCGTCACCGGACGCGGGTCGTGCAACCACCCCGACGGCACGGCCCGGTTCGTGCTCAGCACCCTGACCGTCTTCGCCGAGGATGTCGCAGCCCACCAAGCCGGGCGCTGCCGGAAGGACCACTCATGACCCGCGACGATGGCCGCAGCGCCCTCCCGTGCCAGACCGGGCGCTGCCGGAAGGACCACTCATGACCCGCGACGAGCCCCGCACCCTGCTGCACATCGACTGGACGCGATGCGACGGGCGCGGGCTGTGCACCGAGATCCTGCCCGAACTGCTGACCCGCGACGACTGGGGTTTTCCGCTGGCGCCCCGGCACGGGTCCGACGTGCCCGTGCCGGACCGGCTGGTCGACGCGGCCGTCGAGGCGGTCGCGCTCTGCCCGAGGCTCGCGCTCTCCCTCCTGCAGCGTTAGGGCCGGTCGCGCTCGGAAAAGCGGGGCGGTCGTGTCGTCGGGCACCCGGACGGGGGCCGCAGGGCCGTAGCATGGACCGGTAACCAACGGAACGGACACCCCCCGCTATGAGCCTCTGGCGCACCAAAAGCATTGAGGCCTCCATGGCCGACTCCCACGAAAAGGGCCACAGCCTCAAGCGAACGCTGGGCACCTGGGACCTCATGATCATGGGCGTCGCGGTCGCCGTGGGCGCCGGGATCTTCTCGGTCGGCGCGAAGGCGGCCGGAAGCTACGCCGGGCCATCCGTCACCCTCGGTTTCCTGCTCGCCGCCATCACCTGCGCGCTGGCCATCATGTGTTACGCCGAGTTCGCCTCCGCGGTACCGGTCGCCGGCTCCGCGTACACCTTCACCTACGCCACCCTCGGTGAGCTGCTGGCCTGGATCATCGGCTGGGACCTCATCCTGGAGATGCTCACCGCCGGCGCCGTGATCGCCAAGTACTGGGGCATCTACCTCAGCAAGGTCTTCGAACTGGCGAACTGGGATGTCCCGGCCACCATCTCGGTCTTCGGCCTGCAGGTGAGCTGGGGCGCCTTCGTCATCGTCGCCATCTTCACGGCGCTGCTCGTTCTGGGCACCAAGCTCTCCGCGCGGGTGGCCAGCGTGTTCACGATCCTCAAGGTCGCGATCGTGCTCTTCGTCATCGTCGTCGGCGCCTTCTACATCAAGCCGGAGAACTACACCCCGTTCATCCCCAAGGCCGTGCCCAGCCCGGGCGGCGACGGAGACGTCTGGATGCAGTCCCTGTTCTCCTTCATGACCGGCGCGCACCCGGCCCAGTACGGCATCTTCGGCCTGCTCGCCGGCGCATCGCTCGTCTTCTTCGCCTTCATCGGCTTCGACGTGGTCGCCACCAGCGCCGAGGAGGTCAAGAATCCGCAGAAGACCCTGCCGCGCGGCATCTTCGCCGGCCTGGCCATCGTGACCGTGCTCTACCTCGGCGTCAGCCTCGTCCTCACCGGCATGGTCCCGTACACGGTGCTCGCGGACGACCCCAACGCCTCGCTCGCCACGGCGTTCATCGCCGTCGGCGCCGGCTGGGCGGCCCAGGTGATCTCCGTCGGCATCCTGGTCGGCCTGACCACGGTCATCATGGTGCTGCTGCTCGGCCTGTCCCGGGTGCTCTTCGCGATGAGCCGCGACGGTCTCCTGCCGCGCAGCCTGAGCGTCACCTCCGCCAAGCGCGGCACGCCGGCCCGGGTCCAGATCATCGCCGGCACCGCCGTCGCCCTGATCGCGGGCTTCACCGACGTCGGCGTGCTCGAGGAGATGATCAACATCGGCACGCTGTCCGCGTTCGTGCTGGTGAGCATCGCCGTGATCGTGCTCCGCAAGAAGCGGCCCGACCTCAAGCGGGCCTTCTCGGTTCCGTTCTCGCCCTACCTGCCGATCCTCTCGGCCGTGCTCTGCTTCTGGCTGATGCTCAACCTGACCACGCTCACCTGGGTGCGGTTCGCGGTCTGGCTCGCGATCGGGCTGGCCGTGTACTTCGCCTACGGCCGCAGCCGGTCCGTCGTCGGCATCGAGGCGAAGCGCGTCTACGACGCCACCCTCCGCGAGGAGGCCATCGCCGAGGAAGAGGCGATCCTCCGCCCCTGACGGCGAGGCCGCGCTTCGCGGCGCAGGTTGGGGAAGCCGGCGCACGGTAGAACCTGCGCCAGCCGGCCAAAGGTGCGCCGCGACGTGGCGGATGGCCGCAGAGTGCCCCCGCGGAAACGCCGGATGCCGGCGAGGAGTCCGCAGACCACCTCGCCGGCATCGGCGTGTTCCCGGCTGGTTCCCCTACATCCGGTACAGGCGGGCCTCCCACGGCCGGAGCGCCGCGGCGGCGACGGCGTCGCCCGGGTAGTTGCCGAGGATGAGTTCGGCCCCGGACACGTCCACCGGCAGCGGGGCGTCGAGCGGTTCATCCGACGCGTTCGCCACGACGAGGAGCGTCTCCTCGCTGAGGGTGCGCGTGAACGCATAGAGCCGCTCGTGCTCCGGCTCGAGCAGGGTGAACGAGCCGAGCGCGACGACGGGGTTCTCGTGGCGGAGGGCGATCAGGCGCTGGTAGAACCGGAACACGCTCTTCTCCGCCGCCCGGTCGGCCGCCACGTTGATCTGCCTGTGGTTAGGGTTGACCGGGAGCCAGGGTGTGCCCGTGGTGAAGCCGGCCTGCTCCGTCGCATCCCACTGCATCGGCGTGCGCGCGTTGTCCCGGCTCATGGTCTGCACCCCGGCGAGCACGCTGCCCGGGTCCAGGTCGAACTCGTCCACGGCCTCCCGGTAGTGGTTGAGCGACTCGAGGTCGCGGTAGTCGTCGATCGAGTCGAACCGCACATTGGTCATGCCGATCTCCTCGCCCTGGTAGACGTAGGGGGTGCCGCGGTGCAGGTGCAGCACCAGCCCCCACAGCGTCGCCGACTCGTAGCGCCAGGTGGTGTCGTTGCCGAACCGGGAGACGAGCCGGGGCTGGTCGTGGTTGTTGAGGTAGAGGCTGTTCCAGCCCGTCTCGGCCAGGCCGTCCTGCCAGTGCGCCAGGTTCTTCTTCAGCGCCGGCAGGCTGCGGGGGAGCACATCGAATTTGTTCGCGCCCTGGTCGAGGCCGACGTGCTCGAACTGGAAGATCATGTCGACCTCGCCACGGGCCGGGTCGGTGAAGAGCACGGCGTCGCCGGTGTCCACGCCCGGCATCTCGCCGACCGTGAGGTGCTCGCCGGTCCTCCCGGCGAAGACGGCCTCGTGCATCTCGTGCAGGTAGTCGTGGATCTGCGGCCCCATCGGGGAGCCGCCGCCGGTCGCCGGCGCCGGGCCGTCGATCAGCCCGACCTGCTTCGCGATGAAGTTGATCACGTCCATCCGGAACCCGTCGACGCCGCGGTCCAGCCACCAGTTCATCATCGAGTAGACGGCCTGGCGCACCTCGGGGTTCTCCCAGTTGAGGTCAGGCTGCTGCTTCGCGAAGAGGTGCAGGTAGTACTCGCCGGTCTGCTCGTCGAGGGTCCAGGCCGGTCCGCTGAAGGCGCTGCCCCAGCCGTTCGGCGGGCCTCCGTCGCCCCGGGGCTTCCGCCACCAGTACCAGTCGCGTTTCGGGTTGGTCAGCGAGGAGCGCGATTCCCGGAACCAGGCGTGCTCGTCGCTGGTGTGGTTGACCACGAGGTCCATCACGATCTTGATTCCGCGCGCGTGCGCCTCGGCCACGAGCAGGTCGAACTCGGCCAGGTCGCCGAAGACGGGTTCGATCTCCTGGTAGTCGCTGATGTCGTAGCCGTTGTCGTGCTGCGGCGACGGGTATACGGGGGAGAGCCAGAGGGCATCCACCCCCAGCTCGGCGAGGTAGTCCAGCCGGCCGCGGATGCCGCCGAGGTCGCCGATGCCGTCGCCGTCGGAGTCCGCGAAACTGCGCGGGTAGACCTGGTAGACCACGGCGCGGGTCCACCACGGGGCTGCGGCCCCGGCGTCGGCGATCGGGGTGGCGGGGGTGGTGCTGGTCATTTGATGGATCCTCTCATCACGCCGGAGATGACCCAGCGCTGGGCAAAAACGTACACGATCAGGAGCGGCGCCATGGCCATCAGGTAGGAGGCGAAAGCGGCCGGGTAGTTGGTGTTGAACTGGCCCTGGAAGACGAACTGCACGAGCGGAAGGGTGCGGGAGCCCGGGTCGGAGAGCACAACCAGGGGCAGGATGAAGTCGTTCCACGCCCACACGCAGGTGAGGATGCCGACGGTCGCGTTCATCGGGGTCAGCAGCGGGAAGATGATCTGCCAGTACACCCGCCAGGTGCTCGCCCCGTCGGTGTAGGCAGCCTCCTCGAGCTCGATCGGGATCGACTTGATGAACGCCACGTAGATGAACACGTTCAGCGACAGCCCGAAGACGGCGTAGAGCAGAATCAGGCCGAGCGGGTTGTCCAGGCCGAGCATGGCCGTCTCCTTCACCACCGGCAGCATGATGATCGGGAACGGGATGAAGACCGCCGAGAGCAGGTAGAAGTAGATGCCCTTGAAGAACGGCTTGTGCAGGTTGCGGGCGATCGCGTACGCCACGAGCGAGTTGGTCAGCAGCGTGAGCACGACCGCGCCGACGGTGATGAACGCCGTGTTCATCAGCGCCTGCGGGAACTTCGTCAGCGTCCAGGCATCCACGAAGTTCTGCCAGTTGATCCCGGTCGGCAGTTCGAAGCCGGTGCCGCCGAGCTGGTCGGGGGTCTTCAGCGCGGTGACCACCGCGAAGTAGAGCGGCACCAGCACGGTGATCGAGCAGACCGCGATCAGCGCGGTCGCCCACCAGTTGATGCGGCGCGGGTCGGTCTGTGTGCCAGCCATCAGAAATCGGCCTCCTTGCGCTGAAGAGCACGGAACTGCAGGAACGAGACGAGCATGATCACGATCACGAAGATCACGGCGTTGGCGGACTGGTAGGCGAACTCGCCGCCCTGGAAGCCGCCGCGGAAGATCAGGAGGGTGATGGACTCGGTCGAGGTGCCGGGCCCGCCGTTGGTGAGGGCGACGACGTGGTCGAAGGTCTGCAGGAAGCCCTTCAGGCTCAGCACCATGTTGATCGTGAAGAAGGCGCTGATCATCGGGAAAGTGATCGACCGGAACTGCCGCCACGGGCGGGCGCCGTCGAGCGCGGATGCCTCGTACAGCTCCGCCGGGATCGTCTGCAGCCCGGCCAGGTAGAGCACGATCGCGAACGCGCAGGACTGCCAGACGGCCAGCACGACGATGGCCAGCCAGGCCCAGTCCGGGTTGGTCAGGATATTGTCGCGCAGCACGGGGATGCCGGACGCGATCACCGGCAGTGAGTTGGCGAAGAAGTACTGGAACACGTAGCCGACGACCAGGATCGCGAGCACGTAGGGGATGAAGAAGATTCCGCGGAAGGTGGACTGGAGGGCGATCTTCGCGTTGAGGCCGACCGCGATGGCGAGCGAGATCAGGTTGGTGAGGACCGTCGCGACGATGGCGAAGCCGAACGTGAAGCCGTAGGCCTTGAGCACCCGGTCGTCCTGGAACAGGGCGATGAAGTTGCCGAGGCCGACGAAGTCCCAGCTGCCGAAGCCGGCGTAGTCGGTGAAGCTGTAGAAGACGCCGATGAGCACCGGGACGGTGTGCAGGAGCGCGAACAGGGCGACGGCCGGAACGACCATCCAATAGAAGGCGCGGGGGGTTGCGGTCAGACCGCGCCGGCGGGCCGGTCGTGGACCGCCGGCCGGGGCGGCCGGCGGCGTCTGCCGGGTCAGGACGGGGGTGGCCATGATCATTCTCCGCTTCTCGTTGAGGTGGTGCGGGCCGCGACCTTGCGCCACTCGTTGTCGAGAGTGGTGAGCGCCTTCGTGCTGTCCTGGTCCAGCAGGAACTGCTGGATGATGGCCGGCAACGGGATGCTGGCGGGCACCTGGTGGTCGATGAAGCCCACGATCCGGCCTGAATCGAAGTACGGCTGCAGTTCGGTGAGGGTCGGGTTGGTGTTGGGCCCGGCATCCGCGGCGGTCGAGAACATGTTCTGCGAGGCCGCGAAGTCGCCGAGGACCTTCTTGTCGAAGAGGAAGTCGACGAAGCGCTGCGCCTCGGCCAGGTGCGGGGTGTCCCGTCCGATCGTGATGGCGACGTCGACGCCGGAGACGAGCCTGGTCTGGGCCGGGTCGTCGGTGGCGGGGAGGGGGAACGAACCCACGTTCACGTCGGGGTTGTCGGCGAGGATCGGGGCGATCGCCCAGACCCCCTGCAGGAGCATGGCCGACTTGCCCGCGGCGAAGGCCTGGTTGCCGTCCTCGTAGCCGCGGCTCTGGAAGCCGGGCTGCGCGTAGGAGTAGAGCGTCTGCAGTTTCCCGAGGGTCTCCGCGTAGTCCCTGGTGAACGAGACGGCCGAGTCCGGGCCGACGTCGGCGCCCTCGGCCCGCAGCCGGGGGAAGAAACCGTCGCCGCCGAGTTGTCCGCCGAGTCCGGTGAAGGGCGGCATCGTCGTCCAGGAGTCGGCGAGGGTGCCGTAGAACGGGGTGATGCCCGCTGCCTTCAGGCGGTCGCAGGCGGCGATGAGCTCGTCCCAGGTGGTGGGAACGCTGATGCCCTGCTCCGTGAAGATGTCGCGGTTGTAGAGGATCCCGTTGGCGTTGCTCACGAAGCCGAGGGCGTTGACCTCGTCGCCGTTGTAGGTGCCGAGCCCGGCGAGGATGTCCTGCACGGCCGGGTTGATCTGCTTCAGCACCGGGTCGCCGGTGAAGTCGTGGAAGACCCCGGCGCGGGCGAGCTGCCCGAAGTTCCCCGAGCCGTTCAGCGAGATGACGTCGGGCACCTTGCCCTTGACCAGGAGCGTACGGATGGCGGTGTCGGCATCCGGCACGGCGTTCTGCCTAACCTTGATGCCCGGGTTCTCCGCCTCGAAGTCGGCGATGATCGCCTCGAAGTTGCCGATGGCCTCGGGCTTGAACTGGAAGAAGTCGAGGGTGACGATGCCGGTGTCGGCAGAGGCGCAGCCGGCCAGTCCGCCGAGGCCGAGCACCCCGGCAAGCGAGAGGGCGAGCACCCGGCGCACCCTTCTCGGTCGGCGCCTCCGTCCGGTGTCGTTCTGGTACTCCGTCGTATCCGTCAAGTTGTGCTCCTCGCGCATCCGGTGCGACGCCGGAGCCTCCGGTTGTGCTAACCGGGGCCTGCTGCAGCGTTGCCTTTATTCTTTCTACTGCAAAAAGAATCAAGCTGTCAACTCCGGTTTTCCACGTAAATATCGGTTCGAATTCGCAGATTTGTGCCAATATAAAACAAATAGTGGCCGGCATCGGACGCCGGCGACCGAGAAGGGAGGCACCATGCCTGCAGCGACGGTGACGGATGCGGCGGCCACCCTGAGCGCGTCCTCCCGCGAACTCGCCCGGGCCGTGCTCATCCACGGGCCGATCGCCCGCGGCGAGCTCGGCCGGCGCCTCGGACTCTCCCCGGCCAGCCTCACCCGGCTGAGCAAGCCGTTCCTCGATCGCGGCCTCTTCGTCGAGGCCGCCGAAGACCACGACGGCACCGTCGGGCGCCCGGCGAGGCCGCTCGACGTGCGGGTCGACGCCAGCCGGTTCATCGGCGTGAAACTCACCGGCGACGACGTCTTCGGCGTGCGCACCGACTTGCGCGCGAACGAACTCGCCGCGGCCGAGCGGCCGCTGGCCGGCCACTCCCTCGAGGAGGTCGTGCGGCAGATCAGTGCGGTCGTGCGCGAACTCGAGGGCCCCGACGGGGTGTCGGCGCTGGGCGTCTGCGTCGGCGGCTCCGTCGCCGGAGCCCGGGTGGTGCGGCGTGCCCCGTTCCTGGACTGGCACGACGTCGACCTCGCCGGGGCGCTCGAGGCCGCGCTCGGGCTGCCCGTCACGATCGAGAACGACGTGGTGGCGCTCACCGCGGCCGAGCAGTGGTTCGGTGCCGGCCGCGGCGCCCCGAACTTCGCCGTGCTCACGATCGGCGTCGGCGTCGGCTACGGCCTGGTCGTGAACGACCGGGTGATCGTCACGCCCGACAGCGGCCTCGGCCTGGCCGGGCACATCCCGCTCGACGCGAACGGCCCGGTCTGCCCTGACGGGCACCGCGGATGCTCGCGGGCCATGCTCACGAGTTCGAGCGTCTGCGGCCAGGTCGGCATCGCGCTCGGCCGGGAGGTCGGCTATGACGAGGTGCTCCGGCTGGTGGCCGAGGGGAACCCGGCGGCGGCATCCGTGGTGCTCGCGACCGGGCGGGCGCTCGGCCGGCTGATCGCCGTGATCGCCAACATCGCCATGCTCGACACGATCGTGCTCGCCGGGGAGGGAATCGGGCTCTGGCCGCTCGCGGCCGTCGAGGCCACCGCGGCGGCCGGCCGCGACCGCGACCGGGATGCCGCGCCGCTCCGCATCATCGTCGACGACGCAGGGGTGTCGTCCTGGGCTCGCGGCGCGGCGGCCGTGGCGATCCAGGCCTCCCTCGACCGCCTGGCCCTGCCGCGCTAGCCGGCCGAGCGACGGGAATAGGATCGTGCACGCGACCGCGTGCACCGGCATCCGGTGCACGCAGTGAGAGCGAGAGGCTGGAAATGCAGTTCGGAGTCTTCACGGTCGGCGACCTGACCGCCAATCCTACGACCGGCCGCACTCCGACCGAGCACGACCGGATCACGGCGATGGTGGCGATCGCGGTCAAGGCCGAAGAAGTCGGCCTCGACGTCTTCGCGGCCGGGGAACACCACAATCCGCCGTTCGTGCCGTCGTCGCCGACGACCCTGCTCGGCTACATCGCGGCCAAGACCGAGCGCATCATCCTGTCGACGGCGACGACCCTGATCACCACCAACGACCCGGTGAAGATCGCCGAGGACTTTGCGATGCTGCAGCACGTCTCCGACGGCCGGGTCGACCTCATGCTCGGCCGCGGCAACACCGGCCCCGTCTATCCGTGGTTCGGCCAGGACATCCGACAGGGCATCCCGCTCGCCCTGGAGAACTACGCGCTGCTGCGCCGGTTGTGGAGGGAGGACGTCGTCGACTGGGCGGGCCAGTTCCGCGCGCCGCTCCAGGGCTTCACCGCCACGCCGCGCCCGCTCGACGGGGTGCCGCCGTTTGTCTGGCACGGCAGCATCCGCAGCCCCGAGATCGCCGAACAGGCCGCCTACTACGGTGACGGATTCTTCGCCAACAACATCTTCTGGCCCAAGGAGCACTACCAGAAGCTGATCGGCCTCTACCGGGCGAGGTTCGAGCACTACGGCCACGGCACCGCGGACCAGGCCATCGTCGGCCTCGGCGGCCAGGTCTTCATGCGGGCGAAGTCGCAGGACGCCGTCGACGAGTTCCGCCCGTACTTCGACAACGCCCCGGTCTACGGCCACGGTCCGAGTCTGGAGGATTTCACCGAGCAGACCCCGCTCACCGTCGGCAGCCCGCAGCAGATCATCGACCGGTATGCCGGCATGCGCGACTTCTTCGGCGACTACCAGCGCCAGCTTTTCCTGATGGACCACGCCGGCCTGCCGTTGAAGACCGTGCTCGAGCAGCTCGACATCCTCGGCGGCGAGGTCGTGCCGGTGCTCCGCCGGGAGCTGGCGAAGAACCGCCCGGCGCACGTGCCGGATGCCCCGACCCACGCCAGCCTGACCGCCCGGGCCCACCACCTCCCCGAACTGTGAGGAATGCACCGTTTTCAGCCGGGAAAAGGGTGCACAGCTCACAGTTCGGTGAGTCTGCGGGAGCGAGACGAGGCGGCAGCCCACACAATGGAGGAAGTGACGGGCTGTGCGAAGCTACTCGGTCAGACTGCCCGACGCGGGCGGGTTTGCCACCGGACTCGAACCGGCCCGGCGGGTGCTCACTTCGTCGGCGATCACCACCAGCGCCACGACCGCATTGGTGAGCCAGAGCAGTGCGAGTCCGTCCACCGGGGGGAGGACGGTCGCGGTGGCCAGATAGGCAGCGGCCAGAACCGCGACGCCGGCCAGATGGGATCTCAGCCACGGGCGTCCGATCGACCGTTTGAACAGCAGATTCCCGATCAGGTAGAGGGCCGGGGCGCCCACCACGACGGCGAGGCCGCCGGCGCTCGGCGGATCCTCCGGGTGCACGAGCACGAGTTCATCGCCGACCGCACTGAGGACTACCCCCGCGACAATGGGAATGTGCAGGTAGACATAGGTGAGCCGGGCGATCGGTCCGGTCAGCTCCGACGACCGGATGAAGCGTGAGCCGTGCTCCGCTCCGTGGCTGAAGTACAACAGCCAGAACAGGATCGTGCTCACGAACGCGGCCAGAACCCCGCTGACGGCGGCGACGCTGAGGTCGCCCTGGCTGAAGGCGGTGCCGGTCACCAGGATCGACTCGCCGAGCGCCAGGATGATGAAGAGCCCGCTGCGCTCGGCGATGTGCCCGCCGGACACCGACCAGGATGACGTCGGCGAGGCCCCGAGGAACGGCGTGTAGTAGCGCACCGAGGGGCCGAGGACTTCGACAAGGATCGCCGCGGCCCACAGAACGAGTTGTGCGTCGCCGCCGAGAATGGCCCCGAGAATCCACAGCGGCGCGGTGACCAGAAACCAGATCGTGATCCGGGTGATGTTCATCCCGTTGGCCCTGTCCACGGCGCGGTAACACCAGGCCAGGAAAGCGGTGCGGCCAACCTGCATCACGACATACGCGATGGCGAATCCCAGCGACCGGTCGCCGAACGCCCCGGGGATCGAGGTGCTCAGCACCAGACCGAGCAGCATCAGAACGAAGAGCATCAGGCGCACCGGCCCGGTCTCGGGGTCGAGCCAGTTGGTCGCCCAGGCGGTGTACATCCAGACCCACCACACGGCGACCAGGATGACCGCTGCCTCGGCCAGGCCCCGCACGTCGAGATGGTCCACGATGGTGTGGGAGAGCTGGGTGATCGCGAAGACGAAGACGAGATCGAAGAACAGCTCGATGAAGGTCACCCGGTCCTGGCCCTCGCTCTCATCCCTCGCACGGAACAGGCGTGGTCGATTCAGACTCAGCGTCATCCGTTCTCCCTCCGCCGCGCCCGCAGCACCGGTGCAGGACAGGCCCAGAATACTGGAGGCGACGGCAGCGACCTAGGGACGTCCTGGCTCAACCTCGGCCCGACCGGCTAGTCCGCCGGTCGGTGGATCAGTCTGTCCTGACGCTGATCAACCTCATGAGGAGGCCGGGTCCGCAGTCGGCGGTGAAGGATGCCGGACTCACCTGCACGGTGAGCTTCGCGCCTGGCGTGAGGTCAAGCCCGGCCTCGGAGTAGAGCGCGAGGATCGCGCCGTCGTCGGTCAGGAATCCGTAGCATGGGCCGGTTCCACCGACCGTGACGGTGCCCGCGCGCCACGCGGCCCCTTGCAGGTCCGAGGGCTCCTTCGGCGGTTTCGCCGACGGTGACATCGTCGGTGGCGGGGTCGACGACAGGGGCGGACCGGGGGAGCCGGACGGGTTCAGGTCGGATCCTCCTTGTGCGCCCGCGCATCCCGCGAGCGCGAACCCGGCGAGCAGGAGCATGGCTCCTGCCCACCGGGTTCGCGCAGCGCCCGGACGGGCGCGCCTGGCTGTGGCGATTCCGCTCAGCTCCTCGGTTTCGTGCCCGAGAACCGAACCGTCATCGATGTGCCGTTCTGCTTGACGACCTCGATCTTGACGCCGGCGTTCGCGACCTTCACGCCCTGGCCGATCGCCGCGATTCCCTCCCAGTTCTTCGTGTCGTCGAACACCGGCTGTGCGGCCTGGCCGCGGATCAACGATGGCTTGCTGTTCTGGTTGAGGGTGAACGAGTCGGCCCTGGTCAGGCTGAACGGTGCGTCGTAGAGCTGGATCCGGTTTCGCCATGGTGCCCCGCTGAGACTGATGATGGGCGCAGGGTGTGCGTCGACGTACAGGTTGCGCCCGGCCCCTGGGTGCGCGCTGACATTATTGTCGGCCTGCGAGGTGTCCCAGTAGGAGATCATCAGTCCCTGCTGGTAGGGGAAGTGCTCCACGAGGTCGGGCTTCGTGTTCGCGAACCCGAAGTTGTACGGCCCCGTCTTCAGGTAGCGGTCATAGGCGACGTACGAACGATTGCCGGCGATGTAGTAGTTGTCGTACTCCGCCGTTTCGACACCCGTGGTGCGGATGAAACCGCTCGCCGTCCAGCCCGGATCGAGCGTCTCCGCCCCATCCGAGAAGACGACGGTCGATCCGGCGGCGATGCTCACGTCGTCGACGAAAAGGCCGGACGGCAGGCTCGCATCGGTTCCCTGGGCCGCGCCGTCGGTCACGTAGCTGAAACGCACGCTGACCGTCTTGCCGGCGAAGGCGGTCAGGTCGAAGCTGGCGGGCTGCCAGCCGGCGCTGAGGCCGTCGATGCCGTTGCCCTCCGCCGCGTTCGCAATGGAACCGGGAACCGCCTTCCAGCCGGTTCCGTCGTCCACCTCGACGTACGCGTAGTCGCACGGGTCCGGTCCGCAGTCCTCGATGTTCCAGTTGGCCTGGAAGGTGAGGGATGCGGAGCCGGCCGGGAGGGTCACACTGCGGGCGAGGGTCTGGTTCAGATCGTCGCCCTGGCCGCTCCACCACTCGTACGACCCGGATGCCGGGGTCACGAGCGTGTGGGTGACCACCTTTTTGGGAAGCACGACGACCGCGGCCTGCGCCTTGGCCGAGTTGTACTCTTCAGGGCCGAGCTGGAGGGTCTTCTTCTCACCGGCGAGCACGACCTCGTAGTCGAGCCAGCCCAGCTGCAGCTTCTCCCAGGCGCTGATGTCGCCCGGCTTCTCGCCGAGCGCCTGGCCGGCCGCGCCCAGCCGGCTCTGCGACATCAGGGTCCACCACTCGTTGTTGTTGCTCGGGCCGCCCGCGGTGTCGTAGTCGTCCGGGAGGCCCAGGTCGTGGCCGTACTCGTGCGCGAACACGCTCAGCCCGCCGTTCTCCGGCTGGATCGTGTAGTCGCCCACCCACAGCCCGGTATCGGCGATCTCGGTGCCGCCGAGCAGGTTGTCGGCCGGGCCGGACTGCCCGGCCTGGTCGAAGTAGGCGTACCAGCGGTGGCTCCACACGGCATCCTCACCCTGGTTCGGGTCGCCGTCGGCCTGGTCTCCGCCCGAATGCACGACCTGGAAGTGGTCGATGTAGCCGTCCGGTTCGTTGAAGTTGCCGTCCTGGTCGAAGTCGTAGCGATCCCACTGGTCGTAGCCGGCGAGTGCCGCCTTGATCTGCGCCTCGGTCTGGCCTGCGGACTCCTGATCGGCGACCCACTGGTTGACGCCGTCGCGCACCAGGTCCCAGGTGTTGCTGCAGACGTTGGAGGCGCAGGGGAAACCGTTCGAGCGGCCGTAGCGAGCCTCGTTGAAGGGAACCTTCACCCAGTCGGACACCTGCCCGTCCACGCTGTACCGGCCGGACGACTGGGCCTCGTAGTACGTCTTGAGCGACTCCACGCCCGCGCCGGAGCCGAAGTACAGGTCCTGGAAGTGGGCCTGGCCGTAGTCGGCCTGCCAGACGGTGCTGTTGTCGACCGTGCGGTCCGGCTGCGGGATCGCGTTGTGCAGCGGGCCGGTGAACACCGACGGCCCCGGGGTAGAGGGGTCGGTGTCCTGGTCGGGATACGCGGGATCCCGCTGGTCGCCGAACTCCGCCAGGATCACGAAGATCTTGTCGGTCTTCTCCCGGGCGATCTCGACGAACTTGTCCTGCTTCTTGCCCTCGCGCGCCTTCCCGTTGAGACGGACGACCGTGCTCCCGTCGCTCTTGGTCGCGGTGGCCTCACCCTTGAGGACCTGCTGCACCGCCTCCTCGCGCAGCGCGCGTCGTTTGTCCTCGGCGGGGTTGGGCAGTTCATCGGACGCGGGAGCAGCGGCGGTGTCCGCCGGGGGTGCCGCCGACGGCGGGGACGCGGCCGCGGTCAGCGGGCTCCCTCCCACGAGGCCGGCAGCGACGAGCGCCGCTCCAGCCAGGGTAGCGACGAGCATGGACATTCTTCGGCTGGGCTTTTGGCTCATGAACTGGTCCTTTTCGTGGTGTGACACGGCGAAAACCGTGCCGCGAAATTGCGCAGTGGCCCAAACCTAGTCCGCGGTTCACCCTCGAACGGGGTTGGTTGTAACGGTTAGGTCACGACGTCCCCGTTCGCCGGACCGGGCCGCGCGCTGGTTTTGGCCGGGCGCCGCCCAGGCGGGATACTGGTCTGGCGGCCTGGAACGGATGCTTCCAGCCCCCGGAAGCAGACCACCATGACCAGCGCGCCCCCGCAGCCCCCGACGGATGCGCGTGAGGCATTCTTCGCCGCCCGCAAGGCGATCCCCGCCTCTGTCGACCTGTCCGTACGCATCGGCGCACTCACCCTGGCCAACCCGGTCATGCCCGCGTCCGGCTGCTTCGGCCCGGCCCTGGGTCGGCTCATCCCGGCCGGCGAACTCGGCGCCGTGGTCACCAAGACCGTCTTCGGCAGCCCCCGCGGCGGCAATCCGGCGCACCGCCTGACCGAGATCCGCGCCGGGATGGTCAACAGTGTCGGCATCCCGAGCCGCGGTGCGTCCGGCTACCTGGCCGAGTTGCATCCGCGCTACCTGGCCCTCGGCGTGCCCGTCATCATCAGTATCGGTGGCCATCGCCCCGGCGAATACGCACCGGTGATCACCGACCTCCGCGGCGCGGGCGACGCCTACGAACTCAACGTGTCCTGCCCGAACCTGGACCGCCTCGGCACGGACATCGGCTCAGACCCCGACGCCATCTCGGCCGTGGTGCACGCGGCCCGCGCGGCCACCGACAAGCCGCTGATCGTCAAGCTCCCGGTCCTGGCCTCCTCGATCGCGGAGTGCGCGCTCGCCGCGCAGGAGGCGGGAGCCGACGCCCTGTGCGTGGCCAATTCGATTCCGGCCCTGCCGCTCCAGCCGTACACGCGCAGCCCGGCCCTGGGCAACGTGATCGGCGGGCTCTCCGGCCCGTCGATCCGCCCGATCGTGCTCCGGCTGGTCTGGCTGGCCGCCCGCGCCGTGGAGATCCCTGTCATCGCCTGCGGCGGGATCGAGACCGCCGATGACGCCCTCGACTACTTCTCGGTCGGGGCGCGGGCCGTGCAGGTGGGCACCGCGAGCTTCGGCCGGCCATTCGCCATGGTCGAGATCGTGCGCGCGCTGCAGGAACGCTGCGCCGACGACGAGGTGGCCGGCATCCGTGACCTGATCGACCTGTGGAGGGCTCAATGACCGGAATGGCTTCCCTCGCCCGCGAGGCGCTGCGGCGCCAGCAGGCCTTCGCCGCGGCCGACGAGGCCGCCCTCGACGGCCTGATCGCCGTGCGCCCTCCCGCCGCGGAACCTCGGCCGGAACCGGTCTGGGACGACGCCAGGGTGCTCGAACACACCGAGGTCGGCGAGCGGTACCGTCGCCTCCTCCTGTCGACGGGCACCATCGCCCGCACCGCGCTCGCCGGCCAGTTCCTGATGATCACGGTGCCGCCCAGCGGCGGGGAACGGATCCTGTTGCCGCGCCCGATGGCGATCCACCGCCGGCACCCCAAGGCAGGGACCGTCGAGGTCATCTACGGTGTCTCCGGCCGCGGCACCACCGCGCTCGCCGACGTCGCCGTGGGGGCAGGCCTGCTCGTCACCGGGCCGCTCGGCCGCGGCTTCGAGTTCCCGGAGGGTGCCCGCACGGCGCTGCTGATCGGCCGGGGTGTCGGTGTCTGCGCCATCATGGGATCGGTCGAGGATGCCGCGGCGCGGGGCATCAGAGCGACCGTGGTGCTCAGTGGCCGCACCCTTTCCGACCTGATCGGCGTCGCCGACTGCGCCGAACTCGGCGCCGCGGTCATCCCGGTCACCGACGACGACGGGTCGAGCGCCATCCCCGCGCTCGCCGCGCGGCTGCGGGCCGAGTTCCGGGCCGCGCCGCCGGCGGTGATCCTGGTCTGCGGGGCCGGCGTGCTCGCCCGCCTCGCCGCCGAACTCGGCGCCGAGTGGGGTGTGCCGGTGCAGGTCTCGCTCGAGGCGCACATGGCCTGCGGCCTCGGCTATTGCCACGGCTGTGCCGCCCCGGTCGCCACCGACCCCGAAACGGAGGGGCCGCTGGTCTGCGTCGACGGCCCGGTATTCGACGCGGTCCTGCCCGCCGGATCGCACTGACCGCACTCCCGGCCGTTCGCCGCGCCACCGCCCGTTCGAGGAGCGCTCTGTTAGACTGGTGGAGGTCAATCTCCGGATCGGCCGAATAAAACGGAGCAGGTCGGCGGAACGCTGGCCCTCGGTGGTGGTTTCCCAACGCGGGTGGCAGCATCCGCGGATGGTGAATTTCTACTGGTGGCCAGCTCGAGCACAGTGTGACGCACCGGTTTCCGGTTGAGCAATCAGCCGAACGGCGCTCACGGGCAGTGTAGTTCTGCCTGTTGCCTGCTCAGATGCCCCACTCGCGCGCCATCCGGGCAAACGAGTCTAAACAAAGGAGAGAACCCCCATATGGAGGGTCCAGAAATCACGTTCGCCGAAACCGTTATCGACAACGGCAAGTACGGCACGCGCACCATCCGCTTCGAAACCGGTCGTCTCGCCCAGCAGGCGCAGGGCTCGGCCGCCGCGTACATCGACGAAGAGACCATGCTGCTCTCCGCGACGAGCGCGAGCAAGCAGCCGAAGGAGAACTTCGACTTCTTCCCGCTGACCATCGATGTCGAGGAGCGTATGTACGCTGCCGGCCGCATCCCGGGCAGCTTCTTCCGTCGCGAAGGTCGCCCGTCGACCGAGGCGATCCTCACCTGCCGCCTGATCGACCGGCCCCTGCGCCCGTCGTTCGTCGACGGACTCCGCAACGAGATCCAGGTTGTCGTGACCGTGCTGGCCATCGCGCCCGACGAGTACTACGACGTGCTCGCGATCAACGCGGCGTCGATGTCGACCCAGCTCGCCGGCCTCCCGTTCTCCGGCCCGATCGGTGGCGTCCGCGTCGCCCTCATCCCCGACGAGCACGGCTCCGGCCAGTGGGTCGCGTTCCCCAAGCACTCGCAGATCGTCGACGCCGTGTTCAGCATGGTCGTCGCCGGCCGCGTGGTGACCGACGCCAGCGGTGCGCAGGATGTCGCGATCATGATGATCGAGGCCGAAGCCACCGACAACGCGTGGAACCTCATCAAGGGCGGCGCCATCAAGCCGAACGAAGAGGTCATCGCCGAGGGCATCGAAGCCTCGAAGCCGTTCATCAAGCAGCTCATCGAAGCGCAGCAGAAGGTCGCCGCCTCGGCCGCCAAGCCGACCGGCGCCTACCCGGTGTTCCCGTCCTACCAGCCGGCCACCTATGACGCCGTCGCCTCCCTCGCGTACGACCAGCTGAAGGCCGTCTACCAGATCGCCGACAAGATCGAGCGCCAGAACGCGGATGACGCGCTCAAGGCATCCGTCAAGGCAGCCATCGCCGCGAAGGTCGAAGCCGGCGAGCTCGAAGCCGGTGCCAACGCTCAGGTTTCCGCCGCGTACAAGTCGGTCACCAAGCTCGTCGTGCGCTCCCGCGTGCTCAACGAGGGCATCCGCATCGACGGCCGTGGGCTTGCGGACATCCGCCCGCTCGACGCCGAGGTCGCGATCATCCCGCGCGTGCACGGTTCGGCGATCTTCCAGCGCGGCGAGACCCAGATCCTGGGTGTCACCACGCTGAACATGCTCAAGCTCGAGCAGACGATCGACTCCCTGAGCCCGGTCACCAAGAAGCGCTACATGCACAACTACAACTTCCCGCCCTACTCGACCGGTGAAACCGGCCGCGTCGGAACGCCGAAGCGCCGCGAGATCGGCCACGGAGCGCTCGCCGAGCGTGCCCTGGTTCCCGTGCTGCCGTCGCGCGAGGAATTCCCCTACGCCATCCGTCAGGTCTCCGAGGCGCTCAGCTCCAACGGTTCGACCTCGATGGGTTCCGTCTGTGCATCCACCCTCTCGCTGCTCAACGCCGGAGTGCCGTTGCGCGCCCCGGTCGCCGGCATCGCGATGGGCCTGATCAGCGACACCGTTGACGGCAAGACCCGCTACGCGGCTCTCACCGACATCCTCGGCGCCGAAGACGCACTCGGCGACATGGACTTCAAGGTTGCCGGCACGAGCGAGTTCGTCACCGCGATCCAGCTGGACACGAAGCTCGACGGCATCCCCGCCTCGGTGCTCGCCGGCGCGCTCACGCAGGCACGGGATGCTCGGACGACCATCCTCGCCGTGCTGAACGCCGCCATCGACGCCCCCGACGAGATGGCACCGACCGCGCCCCGCGTGATCAGCGTGCAGATCCCCGTCGACAAGATCGGCGAGCTGATCGGCCCGAAGGGCAAGACGATCAACGGGATCCAGGACGAGACCGGCGCCGACATCTCCATCGAGGAGGACGGCACCGTGTACATCGGCGCCGTCGACGGACCGTCGGCCGAGGCCGCCCGCGCCATGGTCAACTCCATCGCGAACCCGACCAACCCGGAGGTCGGCGAGCAGTTCCTCGGCACCGTCGTGAAGATCGCCGCCTTCGGCGCGTTCGTCTCGCTGCTCCCGGGCAAGGACGGCCTGCTGCACATCAGCGAGGTGCGCAAGCTCGCCGGTGGCAAGCGCGTGGAGAACGTCGAAGACGTGCTCGGCGTGGGCCAGAAGGTCCTCGTGGAGATCACCAAGATTGACGACCGCGGCAAGCTTTCGCTCGCCCCGGTTCTCGAGGAATCGGCCGACGCCGACTCCGAGGACGCATCGGTCACCACCGAGGCGTAGTCTGGTAGTTCTGCCGACAACCTCTCGCCAGGTTAGTCGGTGAGACGGGAAGCCCGTCCTGCTTCGGCAGGGCGGGCTTTTTCGCGCCTGCCGCTGGGGGCCGTGACCCGGTGCCGGAACTCTCGCACCCTGACCCTTGACGGGCATCCGGCTCTTTGTCAGCATGCTGGATGGTGCGTCAATCGGCGGGCCGCTCGACGTGCAGAAGGAGTCACCGTGGTCACCAGCATCTTCGTCACTCTCCCCACCAGCGACCTCGAACGGGCCAAGAAGTTCTATTCGGGCCTCGGCTGGAAGATCAATCCCCTGTTCACCGATGAGAACGCCGCCAGCATCGTGATCGACGAGAATCTCTTCCTGATGATCCTCACCCGCGAGTACCTCGGCACCTTCACCGACAAGCCCATCGTGGACCCGGGCACCGCCCTCCAGACCCAGACCGCATTCAGCCGGGAGTCGCGGGAAGAGGTCGACGCGATCCTCGAGAAGGCCGTCGCGGCCGGGGGGACCGCGCACGAAGCGCAGGACTACGGCTTCATGTACGCCCGCGACTTCGAAGACCCCGACGGCAACCTGTTCAGCGCGCTCTGGATGGACCCGGTCGCCGCCGAGATCGGCCCCGAGGCGTTCATGGCGAAGCAGGAGCCGGGCGCCTGATCCCGACATCGGGATCGGTGCGGCGAGGGGCGCGGATGCCTCGAGCGCGCCAAACGCGCGGATGTCCGGGAATACTGGGCTAATATGAGTCCGCACCCGCTCCCGTCCCCCCACGGTCGAGCGGGTGTTCTACGTGCGGCTCAGATGCGGCCCGGAATCACTCGTCGAGGAGTTCGGTGATCGAGCGGAGCATCTCGGGGGACACGTCGCCGAGGGTGCGGGCAGCGAAGCTGACCACGCGTTTCGCCCGCAGTTTCTTCACGAACGCCAGCTGCGCATCCACCCGCTCGGGGATGTCGTCGTCGGAACCGAGCAGGTAGGCGGGCGGAATCCGGAAGAACTCGGCGATCCCGGTCAGCAGGGCCACATCGGTGACGAGCGGCCCGGTGCCGGCGATCATGTAGGCCCAGCGCGCGCGGGAGAGGGAGAGACCCTGCTCGGCCAGGCCCTTCGCGATCGCCCGGTAGGTGTACGGAGTGTTTCCCTCGGCGACGACGACGTCGAGCAGGAGGGTGAGCTTGCGGGCGAGATCCTGCTGGGGGGTCAGCGCGTCGTCGACTGGCACGGGTGCGGATGTCATGGCTGGGGGCCTCTCAGACGCGTCGAGGGGAGTGTGGCGGAGGCCACGGCCGCGGGCAGGCGCCTCGGCGGGGTCTCGGTGCGGTCGGCGTGGGTCTGTCGTTCGACCGCGTCGAGGAGGGCCCGTTCGGCCGCGGTGGCCTCCCGCGGGTGGAGGAGCAGGCTGTCCCGCACCTCGACGTAGCGCCGGTAGAGCCGCGCCCCCGGCTCACGCCCGAAGGCGAGGCGCAGGCGCGGCGAGGCCGTCTCGAGGCTGAGCTCGGGGGAGTCCTTGATCAGGCGCTCCCAGAGCGGGGTGATCCGCCAGAGCAGCACGCGATCCCGGCCGCTGCGCCACGCACCGGCCACGGCGTCGACGACGGTCGTGACGCCCAGGCCGATCGATACGCAGATCGGGGCGGCGAGGAGGGCGGTGAAGTACACGCCGCGCGAGGACGCGGTGAAGGTCGAGTGCGGATCCTGGCCCGACGCGATCGCGCTCCACACGCTGACCACCGCGTAGGTCAGGACGGCCAGGCAGCCCAGGGACACGAAGGCCAGGGAGACCCGGGTCACGATCCGGCGTTGCCGGGGATAATCGGCCAGGCAGGCGACCAGGACCGACACGGCGAAGTAGGCCAGGGCGAGCCAGGTGGTGATGGCGTAGAGGGTGTAGTCCCAGCGGTCGAAGTCCATCGCGCGAACGTCGCTCGTCAACCGCCAGTCGCTGCCGAAGAACAGCACGGCCTGGGCGCCGATCACGACAGCGACGGCGATGACCGTCGACCGCCGGCCGGCGCGGGAAATGCCGCCCTCCGTGGTGGCGAGCTGGACCAGGCTGTTCATCAGCGCGACCGCGACGATCACGGTCGCGTGGAAGAGGAAGAACGTCGTGTTCACGCCGCCGAGGACCGCATCGACGGCGTCGTAGACCGGCTGCGGCTGCAGGGTCATCGTCAGGGCGAAGACGGCCAGGAACCAGAACAACAGCCGGCGCCGGCCTCGGATGGCCGAGGGCAGGCAGAAGAGCGCGGCGAGCCAGAGGATCGAACAGACGGCGAGCTGGAGGAGGGCGATCATCAGAGCACCCTCCCGAAGCCGGTCCGCGGCCCGTTCCGGGCATCCGTGCGGTCGTCCAGCATGATCAGGGCGAGCTCGTCGCCGATGGCCTCCGCGAGGGCCTCCTGCTCGTCGGTGAAGGAACTCCGGGAGAGCGCGTGCACGATCGCGTCCATCGGGATCAGCGGGGCGAGCAGGGCGACGCGCTCGGCGGTGAGGAGTTCCTTCTCGTGCCGGAGGATCATGTGCCCGTACTCGTGGTTGATGAACTGCTGGCGGTGCACGGCAGACTCCGTCGGCGCGTAGTGCACCCGCTCGAAGTCTTCGCCCGCGATCTCCAGCCACAGGCCGCAGACGCCGGACGCGATCAGGTCGGCGCTGGCGGGGCGGAGGATGATCTTCTTCTTCCGAACGCCCTCCATGTGCCGGTGGAGCCTCTCGGCGGTGAGCGGACGCGGCAGGTCGAGCGCCTCGACCAGCCGGCGGGCCCGCTCTCGGCGTTCTTCGCGCATCACGCAATTCCCTACTCGGTGGATCGATGGTCCCATGGCGTGTCGCCGTGCGTTGGACATGTCTAATTCGTGCTACCGTTGGATTCGGTTGGACATGTCTAGGCTACCGGTTTCCGGAGGCTGCCAGGACCCTTGTCCGGCCTGCGCGTCACGTGCCGGACACAAGTTGGGGGGGCGCGTGGTCGTTTGCGTGACGCGGTGCGGTCGGGGTGGGACCGCACCGCACACCGCATCTCGCCGCCCACGGTGCATCGGGCGCCGACTCGTCGTGGACGGGAGATCCCTCATCTATTTGAAGATATTATAGATTAGCGATATGCTCAGACGGTGTCGACCACCGGACTGCCCATGGCCTTGCTCAAGGCCGAACTGTTCAAGTCGCTCGGGCATCCCCTGCGCGTGCAGGTGCTCGAGCAGCTCGCCGGCGGCGAACGCTCCGTCGGCAGCCTGGCCGAGGCGCTCGGCTCGGAGCTCTCGAACCTCTCCCAGCAGCTCGGCGTGCTCCGCCGGGCCGGGGTCGTCGTCACCCGGCGCGAGGGCAACACGATCTACTACGGGCTGCGCGACCCGATGGTGGCCGAACTGCTCTCCGTCGCCAAGCGGATGCTGGTGGCCACCCTCGAGGATTCCAACGCCCTCCTCCGCACGATCGAACAGGACGTGTCCTGACCGTCGTTACAGGTCGTTCCCCGCGTAGGACTGGTTGAAGCTCTTGTTCACCAGGGGGAAGTCGGGCACGATCGTCTCGGCCAATGCCACCGGCAGGGCCGGCCAGTTGAAGTACGACGGGTCGACGATCTTCACCCGGGTCAGTCGGCCGTCTTCGCCCAGTTCGACCCGGTGGCAGATCGTGCCGCGCCAGCCTTCGACCAGGGAAACGCCGGTGCCGGAGCCGACTGGGGCGACCGTGCGGCCGCTGCCCAGCCGGCCGTCCAGGCGGCGGATGAGGTCGGTCGCCACGGCGATCGACACCGCCAGTTCCCCCGCGCGCACCCGGTAGCGCCCGAGCACGTCGCCGCCGGTGTCCGTGACGACGTGGAACGCCTCGCCGAGGTCGACGAACGGGTGGTCGCGGCGGGCATCCGCGTCGATGCCGGACGCCCTGGCCACGTAGCCGAGGGTGCCCATCGCTTCGGCCTGGCCGGTCGAGAGCGGGGCGGTGCCGGTGAACCGGTCCCGCACGATGGCATGGCCGAGGGTGATCGCGATGATCTCCTGCATGTCCGCCTGCACCTGGGCGAGCACCGCCGGGTCGGGCAGGGCGCGCACGGCTGCGCCGCCGATGGTCAGGCCGCCGCGGAGGAAGCGGTGCCCGGTGACCGCCTGGTTCTGGCGGAGCAGGGTCTCCCGCAGCCGCTGGGTGTGCGAGTGCACGATGCCGAAGCCGACGTCGTTGGCGAGGGAGCCGAGGTCGGAGACGTGGTTGTAGATGCGCTCGAGCTCGAGCAGGAGTGCGCGCAGCATCCGGTCCTCCTCGGACACCTCGATCCCGGCGGCGGCCTCGACGGCCATCAGCCAGGCGACGGTGTGGCCGGCCACGGTGTCGCCGGTGACCTGCTCGGCCAGTTCGACCGCATCCTCGGGCCGGCGGGCCTCGAAGAGCCGCTCGACACCGCGGTGCATGTACCACTGGCGGGCCTCCATCCGCACGATGGTCTCGCCGACGACGGAGAACCGGAAATGGCCGGGGTCGATGATGCCCGCGTGGATCGGGCCGACCGCGATCTCGTAGACGCCGGGGCCCTCGACCTCGACGAACGGGAAAGACTCGGTGTCGGGCAGGAACTCGGGGGTGACCCTGGCGCCGCGGCGCATCGGGTACCAGCCGCGCGGCCAGTGGCCGTGGCGCACCAGGCGGAACGGCTGCGGGTGGTCGGCCGGCCGCACCCCGAACAGGTCGCGCATTCCGCGTTCGAAATTGCCGGCCGGGTAGGAGAGATCGGCCAGGCTCGGCACCCAGGCATCGTCGTAGGGGACCGGCACGACAAGGTCGATCTGGCGTCGCGGATACACCGCCGCGAAGGAGTAGACCACCCGCAGCGCGTCGCCGTCGTCGTGACAGGTGATGATCGCGAGCCGGTTGCCGTCGGCGAGCACGGCGGCGGCTTGTTCGCGCAGGTCGTCGCGGGTGAGCCGGCGCACATCGGGGGCGCCGGCGGCCGCCGGGCCCGCGCTCGGTGCGTTCGGGCCCGCGGTCGGTGTCAGGTCGGGTGTCGTCACTGGGCTCCTCCCAGAACCGCGGCCGCGCGCGCCAGGAGCGTGCCCACCGGCTCGGCGATGAAGGCCACCACGGCGGTGGTGGCCAGGGCGAGGATGAGCGGCAGGCGCGGTCCGTGCGCCGACCGGTCCGGCGTCGCGCGGACGGGGACGGCGACGGTGCCGGCCGGGTCGGTTCCGGGAAGGGCGGCCCCCGCCGGGTCGGTGCCGGGAGCGGCAGCCGGGGCGCCGATGGTCATCGCGACGGTCAGCCGGGTGAGGGCGGCGAAGATGACGAGCAGCAGCACGAGCGCGATGCCGACGACGACGCCCATCCCGGTGCCGAAGCCGGCGACGATGATGCCGACCTCGGAGAAGAAGATGCTGAACGGGGGGAACCCGACCAGGGCCGCCATGGCGATCAGCCACGGAACGGCCAGGCCGGGGCGGCGCACGAGAAGCGCCCGCACGTCGTCGATCCGGGGGGTTCCCTCCACCTCGAGGATGCGGCCGGAGAGCACGAACAGCGTCGCCTTGGTCAGGCCGTGGCCGAGCATGTAGAGCAGCACGGCCGGCAGGGCGGCCGGGCCGATCGCGGCGCCCACGGCCATCATCCCCATGTGCTCGATGCTGGAGTAGGCCAGCATCCGTTTGAAGTCGCGCTGGCGGATCAGGAGGGCGGCGGCCACGAACAGGGAGAGCAGGCCGCCGACGCTGAGCATCACCCGGAGGAAGTCCGGCCCGATCACCGCGTCGGTGATGGTCTGGATGCGCAGGATGGCATAGAGGGCCACCGCGAGCAGCACGCCGCTCATCAGGCCCGACACCGGCGCCGGGGCCTGGCTGTGCGCGTCGGGCAGCCAGCTGTGCATAGGGGCCAGTCCCGCCTTCGTGGCGAAACCGAGCACGGCCAGCGCGCCACCCGCACGGATCAGCGCCGGGTCGAGCGGCAGGTCGGTGCGGCTGAGCACCAGCCAGGACAGGGTCGGCTCACCGGTGCCGCGCGAGGCGGCGTAGATGAGCACGATCCCGAGCAGGGCGATGGCGACGCCCACCGAGCCGAGGATGACGTACTTCCAGGCTGCCTCCAGCGACGACCGGGTGCGGTGGTGACCGACGAGGAAGGCCGTGGTGATCGTGGTGGCCTCGACCGCCGCCCACATCAGCCCGATGTTGTCGGCCAGGACGGCGAGGGACATCGCGGCCAGGAACACCGAGATCAAGGCGTCGTACGAGCCGGCGAACCGGCCGGGCGCCTTCTCGGTGTGGCCCAGCCCGCCCCAGGTCGACACGAGGCCGACCGCCCCGACGACGGTGAGCATGTACGCGGAGAGAGCGTCCGCGCGGAGAAGGCCGCCACCGAGGGTGGGAACCTGCCCGCCGAGCACGGCGGCGACCAGCAGCAGGCCGGAGAGCAGCACGGCAGCGCTGGAGGCGATCGGGCCGAGGCGGCCGAGCGGCCGGGCGCCGCCGGTGAGGCTGAGCACGGCCAGCACGACCGGTACGGCCAGGGGGGTCCACAGGGCGAAATTCATCAGTCGTGCAACTTTCTGAGCTGATCAATGTCTGTGTTGCCGAACTTGTTGCGCATCCGGCCGGCGAAGACGTAGAGGATCACGACGACCAGCAGCACGTCCAGGGAGATCCCGAGCTCGAGGAACAGGGGAACCCCGCCGGAGGTGAGGAACGCGACCGTGGCGATGCCGTTGTCGAGCACGAGGAAGCCGATCAGCTGCGACCCGGCCTGCCGCCGGGTGACCAGCAGCAGGAACCCGATCAGCACCATCGCCAGCCCGATCGGGGCGGCGTGGGCCGAGATGCTGGTGTCGCCGCTGAGCAGCCGGCTGGCGACGACGTAGCTGAGGATGGTCAGCAGCGCCACGGTGAGCAGGCCGGCCGTCGGGTTCAGCCGCGGCGCCTCATCCGTGCGGGTGGTGGCGCGGGTCTCGTGGGCGAGCACCCAGGGCAGGGCCATCCCCTTGACCAGCAGCACGAGGACGGAGACGATGATGACCTCCGCCTCTCCCTCCTCGAGGCCGATCACGGCGACCAGGGCGGCCAGGGCGAAGCCCTGCACGCTGAGCAGCCGGATCGAGGCGAGCAGGGAATGCCGCCAGACCATCAGGGCGCTGGTCAGCAGCAGCGCTCCGGTGCAGAGGCCGATCAGCTGGGGGAAGACGGTGTCGAACACGGATGCTCCTAAGCGACCAGGTAGGAGGCGGTCACGGCGAGCAGGGCGAGGGCGAACGACCCCGCCAGCAACTCGGGCACCCGGAACAGGCGCACCTTGGCGAGGAAGACCTCGCCCACGCTGAGGGCGACGCCGAGCAGGAGGATCTTCGCGGTGACGGCGCCCAGTCCGACCAGCACGCCGGGCAGGGAGAAGTCGGTCAGCACGCCCCACGGCAGGATCAGGTTGCTGAGCAGGCCGAGCAGGGCGGCGAGCTTGAGCCAGGAGCCCAGTTCCAGCCAGGCCAGGTCGCGCCCGGAGGCCTCCAGCACCATGGCCTCGTGCAGCATCGTCAGTTCGAGGTGGGTGGAGGGATTGTCGATGGGGAGGCGGCTGGTCTCGGCCATGATGGCGATGGCCAGGGCGACCATGGCCAGCAGGCTGACCGGCGAGATGATCACGGCCGGGTTCTGCAGCCGGGTCTCCACGATCAGGGAGAGCGTGGAGGTGCCGGCCGGGATCGACAACGCGTAGACCGCGAGGAGCAGGGTCGGTTCGACCAGGGCGGCCACGGTCATGTGCCGGCTGGAGCCCATGCCGCCGAAAGCGGTTCCCGCGTCCAGGCCGACCAGGGCCAGGGCCACCACGCCGATCAGCATCATCGAGACGATGACGAACAGGTCGCTCGGCACCAGGGGCAGCGGGAGCGTGCCGACCAGCGGCAGCAGCACGCAGAGCAGCAGGCTGCTGGCGAGGAGGGTGACCGGGCCGGCCGCGAGCATCCAGCTGCTGTCGGCCGCGCGCACCGGGTCCTTGGCCACGAGCTTGCGGACGTCGCGCCACGGCTGCCAGATGCCGGAGCCCGCGCGGCCCTCGAGCCGCGCCCGCACCTGGCGCATCACGCCGATCAGCAGGGGGGAGAGGAACACGAAGAGCACCAGCTGCAGCAGGGCGATCGCGATCGCCGGGATCACAGGGACACCACGATCAGCACGACGAGCAGGGCGACGAAGGAATAGGACAGGTAGCGGTGGATGCTGCCGTTCTGCGCTCGGCGGGCCAGGACGCCGAAACGCTGGGCGAGGCCGAGCACCGGGCGGTAGAACCGGGTTTCGATCACGTCGGAGACGGTCTGTTCGACGTGGACGCGTTCGACCAGGTAACGGGACTCGCCGACGTGGGTGACCTCCACGTCGCGGGTGGGCCGGAGCACGTCGTCGAAGACGCGCACCAGGGGCTCGGCGTAGGAGGTGGCGGTGTACTGCATCCGCGGCCGCAGCCTGGAGCCGCCGCCCGCCCACGGGAGGGGAGACACCCGGGTGGGATGCCGCCGGGCCGAGATGAGGATGGCCGCCAGCACCGGCAGGAGCACGAGCGCGGCGAGGGCGACGAAGGTGGTGGGGTCCAGGACCACGTCGATCCCGCGGGCGTCGACGCCCGCCAGCCCGATCGTGCGCACATCGGGGGTGAACGCCGGGCCGACGGCGGAGGCGAGGGCCACGGTGAGCGGTCCGGGCAGCAGGCCGAGGCCGATCACGAGGAGGGCGCCGATGATGAGGGGGATGCGCATGATCAGGGGGACCTCGCGGGCCGCCGTCGCCTGCGCGGAGCGGGGGCGGGCCAGGAACGCGATGCCGTACGCCTTGACGAAGGTGAGCAGGGCGAGACCCGCGGTGAGGGCGATCACGGCCACGGCCAGCGGCATGGCCACGGACGAGGTGACGGAGACGACCTCCCCGCCGACCCGGGAGCCGTGCACGAGGGCCTGGAGCAGCATCCACTCGGCCACGAATCCGCTCGTCACCGGCAGGGCGGCGGCGCCGAGAGCGGCCGCACCGAACGCGCCGGCGGTCCAGGGCATGCGGCTGCCGAGCCCGCCGAGCCGGTCGAGGTTCATCTCCCGGGTGGAGCGGGCCACGGCGCCGGCGCCGAGGAACAGGGTGGCCTTGAATGCGGCGTGGCTGACCATGAGCAGCAGCGCCGCGAGGAGGGCGGCGTCGGCGGCACCGGTGGCGTGGTCGCCGCGCAGGAGCACGGAGGCACCCAGGCCGAGGAAGACAAGCCCCATGTTCTCGGTCGTGGAGTAGGCCAGCAGCACCTTGAGGTTGCTCGCCACCGAGGCCTGCAGGATCCCGTAGAGGGCGGAGACGGCGCCGAGCGCCATGATCAGCACCCCCCACCAGGCCGGGCCGTTCGGCAGCAGGCGCACGCAGACCAGGAGCGCCCCGTAGACGCCGATGTTCACCATGGCGCCGCTCATCGCGGCGGCGACGTGGCCGGGAGCCTCCGGCAGCACCCGGGGCACCCAGACGTGCAGGGGCACGAGCTCGGCCTTGCCTCCGAAACCGAGCAGGAGGAGCACGAAGGCGAGGCTCGCCTGCCAGGACGACGGGTCCAGGGTCGCGAGCGCGGCGAATCCCGTCCCGCCGGTGGCGCCGGCCAGCACGGCGAAGCCGGCCAGCACGAAGAAGAAGCTCAGCTGGCTCATCGCGGAGTACCAGACCAGGGCGGATGCGACCGTGCCGCGGGTCGCGTGGTGGGCCAGCAGCAGCGCCGTCGACCCCAGTGTCATGATCTCCCAGAACAGCAGGAAGGACACCACGTCGGTGGCGGCGGGCACGAGCTGCATCCCGAACAGGAACACGGCCATCGAGGCCCAGGCGGTGCGGGAGGCGGAGGCGACCCGGGCCGAGCCGATCCCGAACAGCGACGCCAGCACGCCGACCACCGACACGACCACCATGACGAGGCCGCCGAGCCGGTCGGGGGAGAGCACGAGAGGGTCCATCGGCAGGGTGGTGGGAATGGTGAGCGCCCCGCGGCCGCCGCTGAGGGCGATGGCGCCGGTGACGACGCCGGCGGCGGCGAGCAGCGCGCAGAGGATGCCGCTCACCCGCGAGCGCCACCGGGCGGACGGCACCAGCAGGGCGGACGCGACCGCGGCGGCGAGGAGAGCGACCTGGCCGAGCATCCCGGCCTCGACGGGCGTCATCGGCCGGTCATCCGGCGCAGGGCCTCGACGATGAGGGCGGGGGCGGGCGGGTTGCCCGGCACGGAGAGGTCGACGTCGACGAAGTCCGACACGGGGCCGGCGATCCCGTACCCCTCCGCGAAGACGCCGCCGGTGATGGCGCAATCGCCCACGGCAATCACGAAGCGCGGGGTGGGCGTGGCGTCGACCGTGCGCCGCAGCGGTTCGATCATGTTGCGGGTCACGGCACCGGTGATCAGGAGCACGTCGGCATGCCGCGGCGAGGCCACGAGACGGATGCCGTACCGCTCGACGTCGTAGACCGGGCCGAAGGCGCTCGCGACCTCCTGGGCGCAGTCGTTGCACCCGCCGGCGTTGATGAACCGCACCTGCACGCTGCCGCCGAAGACCTCGGCACCGGCGAACAGCGCCGGGGCGGGCGGGGCCGGTTCGGCGATGCGCCCGCTCTGCCGGATGAGGGCGGCGAGCCGCGTGACACTCACCTCAGGCCTCGGTGATCGTGCGGATGCTGGCGGTCATCGCGTTCTCGGTTCTCGCTGCGGGCGGTCCGTTCGGCGCCGGCCCTGACTCGACAGTAGCAGCGCGGACCCGGCGGGCATCAGGTCGAATTGCGCGCTAAACATCATTACTTCTTTATATACCTATATGATGGATTTATCAAATAGATGTGCCGGGCGGCGGCCTCCTGAGGGACTACGCGTCCGGGCGGTCGGCGCCGGAGTCGCGTCCGGCGCGCTCGAGCAGTGGGGTGACCCGGTAGGGGATGAGCTCGCCCATCGCGAGCGACGTCTCGGTGCGCTCGACACCGTCGCAGGCAAGGATGGTGCCGTCGATCCGGAACAGGTCGTCGGCATCCGCGCAGACCACCCGCACCAGCAGGTCGGTCGATCCGCTCATCCCGTGCGCCTGAACGATCTCGGGGATGAGGGTGAGCTCGGCGATGATCTGCGCGAGCCGTTTCTGCTGCACGTGCACCTCGATGAAGGCCGTCAACGGGTAGCCGAGGGCCACGGGGTTGATCCGGCGGTCGAAGGAGAGGAACGCGTTGGATTCCTCGAGCCTGGCCATCCGCGCCTGCACGGTGTTCCGGGACAGCCGGAGTTGCTGCGCGAGGGCGACGAAGGTGCTGCGCGGATCGACGCACAGGGCGCGGAGCAGCTGCAGGTCGACTCTGTCCAGACTGTGCATAGTGCACGAGATTAGCACGCCGGTTGGTCCCTGAATAGAGCAGAATGCGCAGTCTCAAGCGGGATGGTTGTGCTCTGTGCCGCATGACCGTACGCTCGGTGCAACTTCGGCAACGACGCTGGGAGCGGCTCACCATGTCAGAATCTTTCCCGGGGGAAAACCCCGTCAATCTCTTACAACTCGTCTCACCTGAGGGTGCGCGGGTGGCTTCGGAAACAGCCGATCCCTGGCTCGACGATGTCTCGGGGGCCGACCTCGTCGCCCTCTACCAGGACATGGTCGTGGTGCGGCGGATCGACACCGAGGCCACGGCGCTGCAGCGGCAGGGGGAGCTCGGCCTCTGGCCGCCGCTGCTCGGCCAGGAGGCAGCCCAGATCGGCTCGGCCCGCGCCCTGCGGGCGGACGACTTCGTCTTCACCAGCTACCGCGAGAACGCGGTGGCCTGGTGCCGAGGGGTCGGCCTGACCGACATCGTCCGGGTGTGGCGCGGCAACGCGCAATCCGGCTGGGATCCGTACTCCGTCGGGATGGCCACCCCGGCGATCATCATCGGCGCCCAGACCCTGCACGCGACGGGCTGGGCCCTCGGCGCCCAGCACGACGGCACGGACTCGGTGGCGGTGGCCTACTTCGGCGACGGCGCCACGAGCGAGGGCGACGTGAGCGAGGCGCTCGTCTTCGCGGCCAGCTTCCAGGCCCCGGTGATCTTCTTCTGCCAGAACAACCAGTGGGCGATCTCCGAACCGGTCGGCCTGCAGTCCCGGGCGAACCTGGTCGACCGGGCACTCGGCTTCGGCATCCCCGGCATCCGGGTCGACGGCAACGACGTGCTCGCCGTGCTCGCGGCCACCCGGATGGCCCTCCGCCGTGCCCGCACCGGCGGCGGACCCACCTTCATCGAGGCGGTCACCTACCGGATGGGCCCGCACACCACCGCCGACGACCCCACCCGTTACCGGCCCGCCGCCGAACTGGAGGAGTGGAAGGCGAAGGACCCGATCCTGCGTCTGGAGCGGCTGCTCGACTCGCTCGGGCTGCTCAGCATCGAGCTCGCCGACCAGACCAGGGGGCTCGCGGATGCCGCGGCCGCCGAGTTGCGGGCCGGCTGCATCGGCCTGCCCGACCCCGAGCCGCTCACGGTCTTCGACCATGTCTTCGCCACCCCGAACGCCACGCTCGACCGGCAGCGCGCCGAGTACGCCCACTATCTCGCAAGTTTCGACTCCACCGGAGGGAAGGCCTGATGACCATGACGACCATGATGAGGCCGGCGGCATCCGCCCTGCTCGGCCAGACGAGCGGCTCGGGCGGCTCCGCCCCGCGCCCGGGCGAGAGCCTGCCGGGCGCCCCGCTCCGCACCCCCGTTCCGCTGGCCGGCACGACCACGCTGACCATGGCCAAGGCCATCAACGCCGGGTTGCGCCAGGCCATGCTCGACGACCCGAAGGTGGTGCTGCTCGGTGAGGACATCGGCCTGCTCGGCGGCGTGTTCCGGGTGACCAGCGACCTGCTCGCCGAGTTCGGCGCCCGCCGGGTGATCGACACGCCACTGGCCGAGTCCGCGATCATCGGCACCGCGGTCGGCCTGGCCTACCGCGGCTACCGCCCGGTCTGCGAGATCCAGTTCGACGGTTTCATCTTCCCCGGCTTCGACCAGATCGTCAGCCAGGTGGCCAAGCTGCACTATCGCACCCAGGGGCGGGTGAGCATGCCGATCACCATCCGGGTTCCCTTCGGCGGCGGAATCGGCGCCGCGGAGCACCACTCCGAGTCCCCGGAGGCCTACTTCACCCACACCTCCGGCCTCCGGGTGATCGCGGTCTCCGACCCGCAGGACGCCTACGGGCTCATCCGCCAGGCGATCGCCTCGGACGACCCGGTGCTCTACTTCGAACCCAAACGCCGCTACCACGTCAAGGGCGAGGTGTCGCCGGAGCTCGGCGCGCCCATGGAGCGCGCCCGGGTCGTGGCCGCGGGCACCGACGTCACCCTGCTCTGTTACGGGGCGCTGGTGAGCACCGCGAAGGATGCCGCGCTCGCCGCCGCCGACGAGGGCGTGTCGATCGAGGTCATCGACCTGCGCTCCCTCTCCCCGGTGGACTACGAGAGCGTCGAGGCATCCGTCCGGAAGACCGGCCGGCTCGTGATCACCCACGAGGCCGCCCGCTCCGGCGGGCTCGGCGGGGAGATCGCCGCCGTCGTCACCGAGCGCTGCTTCGACTACCTCGAGGCCGCCCCGGTGCGCGTCACCGGCTTCGACATCCCGTATCCGCCGGCCAAGCTGGAGAGCCACCACCTGCCCGACCTGGACCGGATCCTCGACGGCGTCGACCGAGCCCTGGGGCGTCAGCGATGATCAAGGTGTTCCGGCTTCCCGACCTCGGCGAGGGGCTGACCGAGTCCGAGATCGTCGCCTGGCGGGTGTCGCCGGGCGACACGGTTGAGCTGAACCAGCTCATCGCCGACGTCGAGACCGCCAAGGCCGTCGTCGAGCTTCCGTCGCCGTTCGCCGGGGTCGTCACGCAATTGCACCAGCAGCCCGGAACGGTCGTGCACGTCGGCGAGCCGATCGTCTCGTTCGAGGTGGCGGGCGCCGAGCCGGCCGAACCGGCGGGCGCCACCCCCGGCCAAACGGATGCCGCCGCTCCGGCCGAGCCGGCCGAGGAGCGCGAGGCCGTGCTCGTCGGCTACGGCGCCGCACCCGAACGATCGGGCCGGCCGCACCGGCGGGCCCGCACGGGTGCGGCGGCTGCCGGGATGCCCGCCGCCGTGGCGCCTGCCTCGGCTGAGCCCGCCGTTGTTGAGCCAACCGCCGCTGAGTCGCCCACTGTTGAGCCGCCCGCCGTTGAGCCCAGCGAGCCCGCCGCGGCCCGCCCCCGGTCGACCCCGCCCGTGCGCGCCCTCGCCCGGGTGCTCGGCGTCGACCTGTCCCACCTCACCGGCACCGGGCCGACCGGCCTGATCACCAGGGAGGACGTGCGCGCCCAGCTCGCCCGGCCCGCGGAGGCGCCCGACGGGACCGAGACCGGCGCCGCTGCCCCGGCGCCCGGCCCGGGGCAGCGGGAGACCCGCAGGCCCATCCGTAGCGTGCGCAAGCACACCGCCGCGGCCATGGTGCGGAGCGCCTTCACCGCCCCGCACGTCACCGAGTTCCTCACCATCGACGTCACCCCGACCATGGAGCTGATCGACGCGCTGAAGACGAACCGGTCCTTCCAGGGGGTGCGCATCGGCATCCTCGCCGTCGTGGCGAAGGCGCTCTGCCTCGCCGTCGCCCGCAACCCAGACCTGAACACGCGGTGGGACGAGGCGACCGGGGAGATCGTGCAGTTCCACCACGTCAACCTGGGCATCGCGGCCGCCACCCCGCGCGGCCTGCTGGTGCCGAACATTCCGGACGCCGACCGGCTCGGCCTCGCCGACCTGGCCGCGGCGCTCGCCGAGCTCACCGAGGCGGCGAGGGCCGGCACGACCAGCGCGGCCTCGCTGCGCGGCGGCACGATCTCGATCACCAACGTCGGCGTCTTCGGCATCGACGCCGGAACGCCGATCCTCAACCCGGGCGAGGCGGCCATCCTGGCCGTGGGCGGCATCCGTCGCCAGCCCTGGGAGCACGACGGCGGGATCGCGCTGCGCCAGGTGATGACGCTCAGCCTCTCCTTCGACCACCGACTGGTCGACGGCGAACAGGGCGCCCGGTTCCTGGTCGACATCGGCACCATCCTCTCCGACCCGGCCATGGTCCTCACCATGGTCTAGGCCCCCAGCCGCACCGTCGACCGGTTGACCGGCCACGGGCGACGGAGCAGAGTGGGGGCATGAGCCCGGCGAGCACCATCCTCACCCCTGTCCAGACCGAATCCGTGCTGGCCGGGGGCGCTTTCGTGCACCTGGACGGCACCCTCCACGGCGCGTTCCGGACGACCGACTTCGCCTCCGCCGCCCGATTCGTCGCGGCGATCGCCGAGGCGGCGGATGCGGCGAACCACCACCCGGAGGTGCGCCTCGGCTACGGCACCGTCGGCATCCGGCTCCGCTCGCACGACGCCGGCGGGGTGACCGAGCGTGACCTCGCCCTGGCCCTGCGCTGCCAGGAGCTCGCCGACGCGCAGGGCGCCGAACGCGCCCAGCCGGCCCCGGCCCGCTACGACGTGGCGATCGACAGCACCGACGCCGACGCGATCCGCCCGTTCTGGCGGGTCGGCCTCGGCTACGTCGAACTGGACACCCCCGACGGCATCGAGCTCGTCGACCCGCGCGGCGACGGCCCGAAGGTCTGGTTCCAGCACATGGAGATCGCCCGCACGGACCGCAACTGGATCCACCTCGACGTGTACCTGCCCACGGGTGACGCCGACGAGCGCGTGCAGGCGATCGTCGAGGCCGGCGGTGTGCTGCTCACCGACGAGCACGCCCCCGACTGGTGGGTGCTGGCGGACGTCGACGGCAACGAACTCTGCGTCTGCACCACCGTCTACTGACCGGCCGGCACGCCCAGGGCGGCAAGCGCCATCTCCTCGAGCACGGGCCGCACGGTGCGCGCCGAGGACGCCTGCATGCTGTGGGGCGTGGAATTGAGCAGCCCGAAGGTGGCCTGGGCGCGGATGCGCAACAGCTTCGCCTCGACCTCGGGGTGCACCTCCCCGAGCAGGCGCACCCACAGCTCCACGTAGCTCCGCTGCAGGGCGCGCACCTCGTGCCGCTCGGCCTCGGCGAGGCTGTCCAGGTCCCGGTCCTGCACCCGGATGACGTCGGGGTTGGCCAGGGCGAAGGCCAGGTGGAAACGCACGAGTGAGCGGAGCGCCGCCGCGGCATCCGTCGCCGTCGCCACGACCGTGCGGCCGCCCTCGACGAGGTCGGCGCTCGCCCCGACCAGGAGCGCGGCGAGCACGGCCTGCTTGCCGCTGAAGTGCCGATAGACGGCCGGGCCGCTCACGCCGGCGGCCGCGCCGAGGTCCTCGATCGACACGCCGTTGAAGCCCGACCGGGCGAATAACGCCGCGGCCGCCTCGAGCAGGGCCTGGCGCCGGTCGGCCTTCGCCCGGCTCCGCGGCGTGGGCGGCGTCGCGGGGGTCGGCGAGTGCACGGGCGGCGCGGCGGGCGGAACGGCGGTGGCCACGGGCGGCTCCTTTCCGGCAGGGTCTGGACTTCTCAGTTACGAACCGCTAACCTGAATTTTCGGTTAGGGATCACTAACTGTATCGGATGTCCGGCGAACTGTCTCCTGGTCTGAAACCCGGGTGTCGCGCGGCGGGCACGCTCGAACGGGAAGCTGTCGATGGAGACACTCGCGAGTCGGATCGACCCGACCAGCCCGGCATTCGCCGCGAACGATGCCGCCCAGCGGGCCCTCGTCGCCGACCTCAGGCAGCGGCTCGCCGTCGCGGCCCTCGGCGGCCCGGAGAAATCCCGGCAGCGCCACCTCGCCCGCGGCAAGCTCCTGCCCCGCGAACGCATCGACACCCTGCTCGACCCGGGCAGCCCGTTCCTCGAGATCGCCCCGCTCGCCGCGAACGGGCTCTACCAGGACGCCAGCCCGGGCGCCGGGATCATCGCGGGCATCGGCCTCGTGCACGGCCGCCCCGTGCTCGTCATCTCCAACGACGCCACCGTCAAAGGCGGCACCTACTACCCGATGACGGTCAAGAAGCACCTCCGGGCGCAGGAGATCGCCCTCGAGAACCGGCTGCCGTGCGTCTACCTCGTCGACTCCGGCGGGGCGTTCCTGCCGATGCAGGACGACGTCTTCCCCGACCGCGACCATTTCGGCCGCATCTTCTACAACCAGGCCCGGATGTCCGCGGCGAAGATCCCGCAGATCGCCTCCGTGATGGGCTCCTGCACCGCCGGCGGCGCCTACGTGCCCGCGATGAGCGACGAGACGGTCATCGTGCGCGGGCAGGGCACCATCTTCCTCGGCGGCCCGCCGCTGGTGAAGGCGGCCATCGGCGAGATCGTCACCGCGGAGGAGCTCGGCGGCGGCGAACTGCACGCGAAGACGTCCGGCGTCACCGACCACCTCGCCGAGAACGACCGGCACGCCCTGCAGATCGTGCGCGACATCGTCGAAACCCTGCCGCGCCCCCTCGCCCCGGCCTGGGCCGTGCGACCCGTCGTCGCCCCCGCGGCCGACGAGGCGGAGCTCTACGGCGCCGTCCCCGTCGACGTGCAGGGCCGCTACGACGTGCACGAGGTGATCGCCCGGCTCGTCGACGGCAGCGAGTTCCACGAGTTCAAGAAGGAGTACGGCAGCACCCTGATCACCGGCTTCGCGCACCTGTACGGCCACCCGGTCGGCATCGTCGCCAACAACGGCGTGCTGTTCTCCGAGTCGGCGCTCAAGGGTGCCCACTTCATCGAGCTCTGCGACCAGCGCGGCATCCCGCTGATCTTCCTGCAGAACATCTCCGGCTTCATGGTCGGGCGGGACTACGAGGCCGGCGGCATCGCCAAGAACGGCGCCAAGATGGTCACCGCCGTCGCCACCGCCCGGGTGCCCAAGCTCACCGTCGTGATCGGCGGCTCCTTCGGCGCCGGCAACTACTCCATGTGCGGCCGCGCGTACTCGCCGCGGTTCCTCTGGATGTGGCCCGGCAGCCGTATCTCGGTGATGGGCGGGCCGCAGGCGGCCTCCGTGCTCGCCACCGTGAAACGCGAGCAGCTCGAGGGCGCCGGCGAGGAGTGGCCGGCCGAGGCGGAGGCCAGGTTCAAGGCGCCGATCACCGAACAGTACGACCACCAGGGAAGCCCCTACTACTCCACGGCCCGGCTCTGGGACGACGGGGTCATCGACCCCGCCGACACCCGCACGGTGCTCGGCCTCGCCCTCGGCGTCGTCGCCGCCACCCCGCTACCCGAGACCGCCTTCGGTCTCTTCCGGATGTGACCGCCATGACGACCTTCGACACCGTGCTCGTCGCCAACCGCGGCGAGATCGCCTGCCGCATCATCCGCACCCTGCGGAGGCTCGGCATCCGCTCGGTCGCCGTCTACAGCGACGCCGACCGCGGCGCCCGGCATGTGGGGCTGGCGGATGTCGCGGTGCGGCTCGGTCCCGCCCGGGCCCAGCTGAGCTACCTGGACCAGGGTGCCGTGCTCGCCGCCGCCGCGGCCACCGGCGCCCAGGCCATCCACCCGGGTTACGGCTTCCTCAGCGAGAACCAGGACTTCGCGCAGGCCTGCGCCGCCGCGGGCGTGGTCTTCATCGGGCCGAGCGTGCACGCGCTCACCGTGATGGGCGACAAGATCCGGTCGAAGAACCACGTCGCCGACTCCGGGGTGCGAGTCATCCCCGGGGTGTCCCTGCCCGGCCAGACCGACGAACAGCTCGCCGCGGCCGCCCCGAACGTCGGCTACCCGATGCTGATCAAGCCGTCGGCGGGCGGCGGCGGCAAGGGCATGGTGCGGGTCGACCGGCCGGACGACCTCGCCGCGGCACTGGTCACCGCCCGCCGGGTGGCGGCCGCCGCCTTCGGCGACGACACCCTCCTGATCGAACGCTTCGTCAGCACCCCCCGCCACATCGAGGTGCAGGTGCTCGCCGACACCCACGGCGGCGTCATCCACCTCGGCGAACGCGAATGCTCGCTGCAGCGAAGGCACCAGAAGGTGATCGAGGAGGCGCCGTCCCCGCTCCTGGACGACGCCACCCGGGCCCGGATCGGCGAGGCCGCCTGCGCGGCCGCCCGCAGCGTCGGCTACGCCGGCGCCGGCACGGTCGAGTTCCTCGTCTCCGACGAGGCGCCGGGCGAGTTCTTCTTCATGGAGATGAACACCCGGCTCCAGGTGGAGCACCCGGTCACCGAGATGATCACCGGCATCGACCTGGTCGAGTGGCAGGTGCGGGTGGCCGCGGGGGAGCGGCTCGGCCACCGGCAGGAGGACGTCGTGCTGACCGGGCATGCGATCGAGGCCCGGGTGTATGCGGAGAACCCCGAGCGCGGGTTCCTGCCGACGACGGGCACCGTGCTCGCGCTCAAGGAGGCGACGGGCGAGGGGATCAGGGTGGACAGCGCGCTCACGGCCGGCCTGGTCGTGTCCGCCGACTACGACCCGATGCTCGCCAAGGTGATCGCCTGGGCTCCCGACCGGGCCGGTGCGCTCGCCCGGCTCGATCGCGCGCTCGCCGGCACGCTCGTGCTCGGGCTGCGCACCAACGTCGAGTACCTGCGGCTGCTCGTGCAGGACGCCGATGTCAACGCCGGCCGCCTCGACACCGGGCTGATCGAGCGCAAGCTCCCCGGGCTCGCCTTCCGCGCCGCCGACGACCACGTGCTCGCGGCCGCTGCCCTGTTCCTGCACCGGGCCGCCTGGGCCGTGCCGCCGGGCGCCGACCTGGCCTGGTCCCGGCCCACCGGGTGGCGGATGGGCCCGCACGTTCCCACCCGGTACGTGCTGGCCACGAACGCGACCGAGTCGGTCACCGTGACGGTCGAGGGGACCCCGGGCGGGGCATCCGTCTCGATCGACGGCCGGCCCGCCCTGCCCGCCACCCTGTCCCCGGCACTTCGCCCGGAGGAGGCCTTCGGCGTCGAGGTCGGCGGCGTCCTGCGGATGCTCTCCATCGCCGAAGCAGACAACGCCGACGGCCCCCGGCTCTGGATCGGCGTCGACGGCTCCTCGTTCGACCTCGTGCACCGCACGGGGGCGGAGATCCTGGCCGACGAACTCGCCGGGCTGGGCCAGGTCGCGGGCGCGGCAGGACCCGACGTGCGCACGCCGATGCCGGGCACCGTCGTCGCCGTGCACACGGAAAGCGGTGCTCTCGTCGCCGTCGGGCAGGCCATCCTCACCGTGGAGGCCATGAAGATGGAGCACCAGCTGACCGCGGCCACCGCGGGCATCGTCACCCTCACCCTCAAACCCGGCGATCTGGTCAGACTCGACCAGATCGTCGCCACCGTCACCGCCGCGCCCGATTCGGGCGCGCCAGGGCCGGACACCGCCACCGTCAACGCAGACAAGGGAGCACCACAATGAGTTACGAACTGACCGACGAGAACCGGAAGCTGCAGGCCATGGTGCGCGACTTCGCCGACACGGTCGTCGCTCCCGCCGCGTACGAGTACGACACCAAGCGCGCCCTGCCCTACGGCATCATCGCCGAGATGGGGGAGATGGGCCTGTTCGGCCTTCCCTTCCCGAAGGAGTACGGCGGTCAGGGCCGGGACTACTTCGCCCTCTGCCTGGCGGTCGAACAGCTCGCGCGCGTCGACCAGAGCATCGCCGTCACCCTCGAGGCCGGCGTCGGCCTCGGCATCATGCCGGTGTACCGCCGGGGCACCGAGGAGCAGAAGCAGGAGTGGGTGCCGCGCCTGGCCAGCGGGTCGGCGCTCGCCGCGTTCGGCCTGACCGAGGCGGACGCCGGCTCGGACGCCGCGGGCACGAAAACCACCGCCTCGCTCGAAGGCGGGGAATGGGTGATCAACGGCACCAAGCAGTTCATCACCAACTCCGGCTCGGAGATCACCCGGCTGGTCACCGTCACCGCCGTCACCGGCGTAGAGACCCGGCCGGACGGTTCGATCAAGAAGGAGCTGACGGCGATCCTGGTGCCGACGCCCACGCCCGGGTTCACCGCGCTCCCCGCCTACGACAAGGTCGGCTGGCACACCTCCGACACCCACCCGCTCGTCTTCGACAACGTGCGCGTGCCGGAGGCGAACCTGCTCGGGGAGCGGGGCCGCGGCTTCGCGAACTTCGTGCAGACCCTCGACGAGGGCCGCATCGCCTTCGCCGCGCTCTGCACCGGCGCCGCAGCCGGCTGCCTCGAGGAATCCATCCGCTACGCGAACAGCCGCAACGTGTTCGGCCGGTCGATCGGGTCCAACCAGCACATCGCCTTCAAGATCGCCCGGATGCAGGCGCGGGTGCACACCGCCCGGCTCGCCTGGCAGAACGCGGCCCTGAAAATGGTCGCCGGACAGCCCTTCAAAATGGAGGCATCCATTGCCAAAATGGTGGGCAGCGAAGCCGCCATGGACAACGCCCGCGACGCCACCCAGATCTTCGGCGGCTACGGCTTCATGAACGAGAATCCGGTGGCCAGGCACTACCGAGACTCCAAGGTGCTCGAGCTGGGCGAGGGCACCACCGAGGTGCAGCTCATGGTGATCTCCCGGGCGCTGGGCTTCACGGGTTAGGAAGGGACGACGGATGACCGACGAACGCCGCAGCATCGAACAGCGCGGCCTGTACTACGAGGAGTTCGACCCCGACGTGCGCTACCTGCACCGCCCGGGCCGCACGGTCACCGAGGCCGACAACGTGCTCTTCACCACCCTCACCATGAACACCCAGGCGCTGCACCTGGACGCAGCCTGGTCGGCAACCCAGCCGTTCGGGCAAAGGCTGGTCAACTCCATGTTCACCCTGTCGACCCTGGTCGGCAGCTCGGTCGCGCAGCTCACCCAGGGCACCATCGTCGGCAATCTGGGGTTCTCCGAGGTGACCTTCCCGCATCCGCTCTTCCACGGTGACACCCTCTACTCGGAGACCATCGTGACCGGCAAGCGGTTGTCGGCCTCCCGGCCCGGCCAGGGTCTCGTCACGCTCAGCCACACCGGGCGCAACCAGACCGGCGGCGTCGTCGCCACGGCGGTGCGCACGGTGCTGGTCTGGTGCGAGGAGGTGGCCCCGTGAGCTTCGACCTCGGGCCGGCCCTGCTGTTCTGCCCGGCCGACCGCCCCGACCGGTACCGCAAGGCTGCCGACCGGGCCGACGCGGTGATCATCGACCTCGAGGATGCCATCCTGCCGGCCAACCGGGCCAGGGCCAGGGGCGCGCTGATCGGGCATCCGCTCGACCCGGAGCGCACGATCGTGCGGGTCAACCCCGTCGGCACCCCCGACTTCGCCCTCGACCTCGCCGCGCTGGAGGAGACCGCGTACCGCACCGTCATGCTGCCCAAGACCGTCGACGGGTCCCAGGTGCGACCGCTGGCCCGGTTCGAGGTGGTCGCCCTTTGCGAGACCGCGGCCGGGGTTCTCGCCGCCCCGTCGATCGCGGCCGAACCGAACGTCGTCGCCCTGATGTGGGGTGCGGACGACCTGGTGGCCTCCCTCGACGGAAGCTCGAGCCGGTTCGCCGACGGCAGCTACCGGGCCGTCGCCCGGCACGCGCGCTCGGCCGTGCTGCTGGCGGCCGGGGCACACGGGAAGGCCGCCGTCGACGGCGTGTTCCTGGCCATCCCCGACCTGGCCGGCCTGGCCGCCGAGGTCGCCGACGCCGTGGCGAGCGGGTTCCGGGCCACGGCCTGCATCCACCCCAGCCAGGTCGCCGTGATCCGGGATGCGTTCCGTCCCACCGAGGAGGAGGTCGCCGCCGCCTGGGCGCTCCTGGAAGCCGCCGCGGGCGAGGACGGCGTGTTCGCCTACCAGGGGCGGATGATCGACTCGCCACTGCTCCGGCACGCCGAGGCGGTGCTGCGGCGGGCGGCGCCGACCGACCCGCGCGGCGCCGTCACCGACTGAGCTCCGGCGGCGGGGAGGGAACGGTCAGGCTGCACTGGCGGCGAGGGTCTTCTCGATCGCGCGCACGATCTCGTCGGATTCGGGCTCGACGGTCGAGGCGAACCGGTCGACGATCTCCCCGGTCGGGCTGACCAGGAACTTCTCGAAGTTCCACTTGATCAGGCCGGGGAGCAGGCCGCTCTTGAACTTGGTGAGCTGGGCGTAGAGCGGGTGCTGGTTCCGGCCGCGCACATCCACCTTCTCCGTCAGCGGGAACGTGACGCCGAAGTTCAGCTGGCAGAAGGATTCGATCGATGCCTCGTCGCCGGGTTCCTGGCCCATGAACTGGTTGCACGGCAGACCGAGCACGACCAGGCCGTCGTCCGCGTACTTCTCGTAGAGCGCCTCGAGGCCGGCGTACTGCGGGGTGAACCCGCACTTCGAGGCGACGTTCACGACGAGCACCGTCTTTCCCCGGAACTGCCCGAAGGTGGTCTCGGTGCCGTCGATGAGGGTGAGGGGGGTCTCGTAGAGTGCGCTGGCTGACATGAGGCGATGCTAGCGGCGCACCCTTCGAGATCGCTGGGCGGACGGCCGGGGCAACGCTGCGGGACGGGGGAGCCGGGACGCCGGCCCGTCGCCCGCGGCCCGGTGCGGTAGGCTGGAGAGTCGCCATCATCGCGCCTGCCCGGCATCGGCAGCCGCCAGATCGCGACTCCGCCGCCCTCGAGCCGGCCCCGGGCACCGTTGCCCATCGGGCGGCCAGACCGGCCACGTCCCCCAGGACGAGGCGCGAATCCTAACTTTGCACCACCCGTTCACCAGGACCGCACGCCGGTCCCCTACCGAGACCTGACTGCCTTGCGCGCGGTCTCACCCTGAGAAATGAGTTTCCTTGACCAAGCACCAGCTTGACCTGTCCACGCCGCCGGCGCTGCCGAAGCGCGGCCTCCGCATCACCCCGCTCGGCGGCCTCGGTGAGATCGGCCGCAACATGACCGTCTTCGAGCACAAGGGCAAACTGCTCATCGTCGACTGCGGCGTGCTCTTCCCCGAAGAGACCCAGCCCGGCATCAACGTGATCCTGCCCGACTTCTCCGCCATCCGCGGACGGCTGCAGGACATCGAGGCCATCGTGCTCACCCACGGCCACGAAGACCACATCGGCGGCGTCCCGTACCTCCTGCGCGAGCGCAAGGACATCCCCATCATCGGGTCGGAGCTCACCCTCGCCTTCCTCAGCGCCAAGATGGAAGAGCACCGCATCGTCCCGCGCCTGGTCCAGGTCAAGGAAGGGCAGCGTCGCAAGGCCGGCCCGTTCGACCTCGAGTTCCTCGCCGTCAACCACTCGATCCCCGACGGGCTCGCCATCGCCATCCGCACCGAGGCCGGCCTGGTGCTCGCCACCGGCGACTTCAAGATGGACCAGTTCCCGCTCGACAACCGCCTCACCGACCTGCCCGGCTTCGCCAGGCTCGGCGAGGAGGGTGTCGACCTGTTCATGACCGACTCGACCAACGCCGAGGTTCCCGGGTTCACGATGACCGAGGAAGACATCCGTCCGGCCATCGACTCCGTCTTCCGCACCGCGCCGCGCCGGATCATCGTCTCCAGCTTCGCGAGCCACGTGCACCGCATCCAGCAGGTCATCGACGCCGCCGCCCGCCACAACCGCAAGGTCGCCTTTGTCGGCCGCTCGATGGTGCGCAACATGGCCATCGCCGAGAAGCTCGGCTTCCTCAAGGTGCCCAAGGGCCTCATCGTCGACGTCAAAGCGTTCGACCGGATGAAGGACGACAAGGTCGTGCTCATCTGCACCGGCTCGCAGGGCGAGCCGATGGCGGCCCTGTCGCGCATGGCGAACCGGGAGCACCAGATCAAGATCGGCGAGGGCGACACCGTGCTCCTGGCCAGTTCGCTGATCCCCGGCAACGAGAACTCGATCTACCGGGTCATCAACGGCCTCACCCGCTGGGGCGCCAACGTCGTGCACAAGGGCAACGCCCGGGTGCACGTCTCCGGCCACGCCAGCGCCGGCGAGCTCGTCTACTGCTACAACCTCGTCAAGCCGAAGAACGTCATGCCGATCCACGGCGAATGGCGCCACCTCAAGGCGAACGGCGAACTCGCCGTTCGCACCGGCATCCCGGAGGAGCAGGTCCTGATCGTCGAGGACGGCGTCGTCGTGGACCTCGTCGACGGCCTGGCCCGGATCACCGGCCGCGTCGCCTGCGAACTCGTCTTCGTCGACGGCATGACCGGCAACGGCGGAGTCACCGTCGGCAGCGGCGCCACCGAGGAAGCCCTCGCCGACCGCCTGCAGCTCTCCAACGACGGCGCCGTGACCATCCTCGGCATCCTGGACACCCGCACCGGCGTGCTCACCGAACCGGTCGAGTTCATCGCGCGCGGCTTCGTGCAGGACAGGGAATGGATCGCCGGCGCGACCAAGTCGATCGACGACGCCCTCCGCGCCGCCAACAAGATCAAGATCGTCGACGGGCCGCAGCTCGAGGACATCTTCACCCAGAGCGTGACCCGGTGGATGCAGCGCAAGTACCGCCGCATCCCGGTGATCACCTCGGTCGTCGTCGACGCGTGAGCGGATGCCGCCGGGCCCCCGGCCCGGCGGCCGCCGTGTTCGCCGAAACCGGAAGTGATATCGCCCCATGACTCCTGAACTGCCCACCCGGAAGAAGGCACGTCGTACGCGCCGCCGGTCGATCGTGCTGATCTCCGCCGCCGTCATCGTGGCGTTGCTCGCGACGACCGTGGTCGCCTTCGTCGTCAGCCTGCCGGACGACCTGGTCATCGGCCGGTTGTCGCAGAAGAGCAACGTCTACGCCACCGCCGCCGACGGTTCGCCTTACCTGCTGGCGTCGTTCTACGACCAGAACCGGGTCGAGGTCGCCTCCGACGCGATCAGCCCGTTCGTGAAGGATGCGGCGACCTCCGCCGAGGATCCCGGTTTCTACGAGCACGGCGGCGTCGACATCTGGGGGACGGTCTCCGGTCTTGTGTCGACCCTGGTGACCGGGACGGCCCGCGGCGGGTCCTCGATCACCCAGCAGTACGTGAAGAACGTGCTCGTGCAGAAATGCGAGACTCTGGGCGACGAGAAGAAGCGGGCCGACTGCTACAACACCGCGACGGAGACGAGCCCCGACCGCAAGCTCAAGGAGATGAGCCTCGCCATCGGCCTGGAGAAGAAGTCCTCCAAGGCCGACATCCTGCGCCAGTACCTGAACATCACCGGCTTCGGCGGGTCCGTCTACGGCATCGAAGCCGCCGCGAACTACTACTTCAACACGACGGCCGCCGCGCTGACCCTGCCCCAGGCGGCGAGCCTCGTCGCGATCGTGAACAACCCGGTCAAGTTCCAGCTCGACAAGCCGGAGAGCACCACCAACGGCGCGGCCAACGGCTACGCGGACAACAAGGAACGCCGGGACTACATCCTCGGCGAGATGCTCAAGCACAAGAAGATCAGCAAGGCCGACCATGACGCCGCGGTCGCTGCGCCGATCACGCCGACGATCACCGAGCCGAGCACGGGCTGCCAGACCGCCGGCGGCAGCGCCTACTTCTGCGACCTGGTGCTGCGCACGCTGCGCAACGACCCGGCCTTCGGCTCGGATCGCGCCACCCGGCTGGCCAACTTCCGGCTCGGCGGCTACAAGGTGTACACGACCCTGGACCTCGACCTGCAGGCCGCCGCCGAGACGACCATGGCCGAGAACGTCCCGAAGTCCTTCGAGGACTGGGATGTCGGCGGCGTCGTCTCGAGCGTGGGCGTCGGCACCGGACGGGTGCTCGCGATGACCCAGAACAAGGACTACACCCAGGATCCGGCAGTCGCCGCCGCCAACCCCGATGCCACGGGCATCAATTTCAACACCGACTACGACCAGGGTGGGTCGAAGGGGTTCCAGACCGGGTCGACCTACAAGGTCTTCACCCTGGCCGAATGGCTCAAGGAGGGCAACTCCCTCGCCGACTCGGTCAGCTCCCGGCAGCGCTCCGACTGGGGCGTCTTCCAGGACAGCTGCAACGGACCGCAGGAATACGGCACGAGCTTCGACCCCAACAACGACGCCTCCTACGAGAACGGGTCGTACTACTCCGCCCTCCAGTCGACGATCGGCTCGATCAACACCGGGTTCATCGGCATGGCGAAGAAACTCGACCTGTGCGGCATCCGCAAGACCGCCGAGGCGTTCGGCGTGCACCGGGCCGACGGGGATCCGCTCCAGCAGGGTGCCGCGTCGGTGCTCGGCACCAACGAGATCGCCCCGCTCACCATGGCGGCCGCGTATGCCGGGATCGCCAACAAAGGCACCACCTGCAGCCCGATCCTGATCGACCGGATCGTCGGGCCGGACGGCGAGGAGATCCCCGCCCCGAAGTCGACCTGCACGCAATCCGTCAGCCCGGACGTCGCGGCCGCGATGGCCTATGCGATGCAGCGGGTGATGACCAGCGGCACGGGGTCGGCCTCGAACTGGCGGACCGACCCGGAGGTGCCGATGATCGGCAAGACCGGCACCACCGACGAGAACAAGGACACCTGGATGGCCGGGGCGAGCACCAAGGTCGCCACCGTCGTCGGCGTCGTGACCGTGTCCGGCGCCGGGGTCGACCAGCGGGACACCTACTTCGACAGCGGTGAGGCGGCTACCGCCCGGCACCGGATGTGGCCGGACATGATGAGCGTCGCCAACCGGAAGTTCGGCGGCGACGAGTTTCCCGAGCCGCCGCGAAGCATGACCCGCTGACCTGTTCCGGCCCCGGCACCATGGCCGGCGGGGGAGTGGCTGACTCAGGAGATCCGGCGATGTCCTGAATCAGCCACAGACGACCGGGTCAGTGTGCGGCGGCCACCTCAGGGCTGCCGGTGGCGAGGTCCTCGAGCAGCAGTTCCGGGTGGTCGCGCACCGTGTTGCGCAGCCGCCAGACGGTGCTGAACAGGGCGAGCAGGGTGCCATCCGAACGCATCAGCACCTCGACCTGCCGGTCGTGGCCCAGGATCAACGCGCTCTCCCGGTCGGTGCGCCTGGCGATCTGGTAGGGCAGTGCCTCCGAACGGATGGCCGCGCCGAAGTCGTGGGTCATCCGCTCCTCGACCACCTCGAACTGCATCGGCCCGACCGCGCCGAGCACGGGGGACTGGTCGCCGCGCAGATCGGAGCGCATCACCTGGATGACCCCCTCGTGGTCGAGCTGGTCGATCCCGCGGCGGAACTGCTTGTGCTTGCTGCTGTCGGCCGACCGCACCACCCGGAAGTGCTCCGGGGCGAACATCGGCAGCGGCGGATACTCCACCGGGTCGCCCTCGAAGATCGAGTCGCCCACCCGGAGCGCGGACGCGTTGACCAGGCCGACGATGTCGCCGGGCCAGGCCTCATCGGCCACCTCGCGTTCCCGGCCGAACAGGTGCTGCGCGTACTTCGTGGCGAACGGCCGGCCGCTGGCCGCGTGGGTGACGATCATTCCGCGGCGGAACTGCCCGGAGCAGACCCGGACGAACGCGACGTGGTCCCGGTGGGAGGCGTTCATGCCGGACTGCACCTTGAAGACGAAGCCGGAGAACGCGCTGCCGACGGGCCGGTGCCCGCCGGTGGCGTCTTCGCGGGCCTCGGCGGCCGGGGCGAAATCGACGAGGGTGTCGAGGATGTGCTGCACCCCGAAGTTGAGCACGGCGGCGGCGAAGAGAACGGGCGTGGTCTCGTTGGCCAGGAACCTGGCCTCGTCGTGGTCCTGGTCCTCCTCGGTGAGCAGCTCCGATTCCTCGGTCGCGGTCTGCCAGGCGTCGCCCTCGTCCGCGGCGGCGACGTCCGCGCTCACCCGTTCGAAGCCGGCGGCCTTCGCGCCGCCGGCGGTGCGGGTGAACCGCACGAACTCGTGGCTGGAACGTTCGATCACGCCGCGGAAGTCCCCGGCGATCCCGACCGGCCAGGTCAGCGGAGTGGGGATCAGGCCGGTACGACGGCGGATCTCGTCCATCAGGTCGAGCGCCTCGGCGCCGGGGCGGTCCCACTTGTTGATGACGGTGATCACGGGGAGGTTGCGCTGCCGGCAGACCTCGAACAGTTTCATGGTCTGCACCTCGAGGCCCTTGCTCGCGTCCACGAGCATGACGGCGGCGTCGACGGCCGACAGCACTCGGAAGGTGTCCTCGGAGAAGTCGGCGTGGCCGGGGGTGTCGACGAGGTTGATCACGGCGTCGCGGTACTCGAACTGGATCGCCGCGCTGGTCACCGAGATGCCGCGAGCCTGCTCCATCGCCATCCAGTCGGACACCGTGCCGCGACGCCCGGCCTTGCCATGGGTAGCCCCGGCGGTGGTGATGGCGCGCGCGTGCAGCAGCAATGCCTCGGTGAGCGTCGACTTCCCCGCGTCGGGGTGGGAGATCACGGCGAACGTGCGGCGTCGTCGAGCCTCGGAAAGTACCTCGGGCGTGGACAGGCCGATGGGCTGCGTCATGGATCCTTCTTTCATGGGCGATTCAGGCAGGCGGAGGCGACGCCTCTGCGGCGGCCAGGTCAGAATCGTTCCCCTCCAACTCTAACTTGACCCGCGAGACGGGCGTTTCGCACCCGGCACCCCACATTTTGGTAACGGTTCGGGCGTGTCCTTTGCCGACGCGGGCGCGGGGGTTATTGTCGGCACTGAACGGAGGGAGAGACGGATGCCCCGACCGGCCATGCACGGACACGGCACGCGGACCGTCGCCGCGCCACCCACCGGGCCGGCAGCGCTGCAGGGCCCGCCCGCCATCTCGCTCCCCATCCCCGTACCCGTCTCCGTGCAGCCCCTGCCGACGCCGCGGAGCCTCCGCCGCACCATCGCCGACACCGACCTCACGGTCCACCCGCTCGCCCTCGGCACGAGCGTGTTCGGCTGGACCGCCGACGGGGAGACCAGCGCCCGCGTGCTCGATGCGCACCGCGATCTCGGCGGCAACTTCCTCGACACCGCCGACAGCTACACCTCCGGGCGAAGCGAGGTGATCGTCGGCAACTGGTTGCGCTCCCGCGGCGCACGCGACAGCACCGTGATCGCCACCAAGATCGGCAAGAACCGCGACAACCCCGGGTTGTCGCCGCGCAGCATCATCGGCGCGGTGCAGGCCTCACTCGACCGCCTCGGCACCGACTACATCGACCTGCTGCACTTCCACTTCGACGACCCGACCGTTCCCTTGGAGGAGAGCCTCGGCGCCGTCGACGTGCTCATCCGCAGCGGCCAGGTGCGTTACCTCGCCGCGTCGAACTTCTCCGCCGAACGGCTGATGGAGGCCCGGGTGCTCGCCGCCAACGGCCTGCCCCGGTTCGTGGCGTTGCAGACCCAGTACAGCCTGCTCCACCGCGCCCCGTTCGAGTCCTCGCTGGCCCTGGTCACCCGGGCGCAGGGGCTCTCGGTGCTGCCCTACTTTGCGCTCGCGCACGGCTTCCTGGCCGGCCGTTACCGGTCCAAGGCCGACCTGCAGAAGACGACCCGCGCCGCCCGCGCCGCCAAATACGTCACCCGCACCGGTCTGCGGATGCTCGCGGTCGTCGACCGCATCGCCGAGGAGCACGCCGTGGCCCCGGCGACCATCGCGATCGCCTGGCTCCTCGCCCGCGGCCAGGTCGTCGCCCCGGTGGCCAGCGCCAGCCACCCCGACCAGGTGGAGGCGCTCGTGGCCGCTGCCGGCATCCGTCTGACCCGCGGCGACATGGTGGACCTGGACCGGGCCTCGGCCTAGCCACGCCGCCGCCACGCGCGCGGCGCCGCCCGAGGCGACACGCAGCCGACGCCCGCCGCGGCGGGAACGAGTCGCCCGCGGGCGCGAGTCGGGCCTCGGCCGCGCAGGCCCGGTGACGTAGGGTGGGGGAGATATGAACGGTGCCGTTGAGTTTCCCCTGGACCTGGCCGAACTCTCGTTCCGAGCGGCCGGTGAGTCCCTCGTACGCCGCAGCGTGCTGCCGAGCGGTGTGCGCATCGTCAGCGAGCACGTGCCCGGCAGTCGCAGCCTCACCATCGGCTACTGGGTCGCCGTCGGCTCCCGCGACGAGGAGCCCGGCCACTTCGGGTCGACCCACTTCCTGGAGCACCTCCTGTTCAAGGGCACGGCGAAGCGCACGGCGCTGGACATCGCGATCGCCTTCGACTCCGTCGGCGGCGAGCACAATGCGATGACCGCCAAGGAGTACACCTGCTACTACGCCAAGGTGCAGGACCGTGACCTGCCGATGGCGGTCGAGGTGCTCACCGACATGCTCACCTCGTCGCTGCTCGACCCGGTCGAGTTCGAGAACGAACGCGGCGTCATCCTCGAAGAACTCGCCATGGCCGACGACGACCCGTCCGACGTCGCGAACGAGCGGTTCTTCGAGGCCGTGATGGGGAAACACCCGCTCGGCCGGCCGATCGGCGGCAGCCCCGACACGATCCGGGCCGCCACCCACGCCGCCGTGCAGGAGCACTACCGGGCCAACTACCGTCCCCAGGATCTCGTCGTGACGGTGGCCGGCGCGGTCGACCACGACGTGCTCGTCGCGGCCGTCACCCGTGCCCTCGCCCTGGCCGGCTGGGACCTGAGCGAATACGCCGCGCCCGTCGGCCGCCGATCCGGCAGTCCGGCGAGCATCAGCCAGGGTGCCCGGCTCACGATCGTGCCGCGACCGCTGGAGCAGGCCAACCTCCTGATGGGGTTCCCCGGCCTCCTCGCCACCGACGACCGGCGCGTCACGATGAGCGTGCTGAACTCCATCTTCGGCGGCGGCATGTCCTCCCGGCTGTTCCAGGAGGTGCGGGAGAAGCGCGGCCTGGCCTACTCGGTCTACTCCTTCGCCCCCGGCTATTCGGACGCCGGACTGTTCGGCATGTACGCCGGCTGCACGCCGGCGAAGGCCGGCCAGGTCGCCGAGCTGATGCTCAGCGAGCTGCACCGGCTCGCCGAGCACGGCGTCACCGCCGACGAGATGAAGCGGGCGTCGGGCCAGCTGTCCGGGGCATCCGCCCTCGCCCTCGAGGACTCCGACACCCGGATGTCCCGGCTGGGCCGTTCCGAGATCACCCTCGGTGAGTTCATCGACCTCGATGAGGCGCTCCGCCGCCTCGCCCTGGTCACCGCCGCGGACGTCCAGGCGCTGGCGGCCGACCTGGCCGCCGGTCCGCTGTCGATCGCGGCCGTCGGCGCCCTGGAGCCCGACGCCTTCGCGGCCATCCTGCCGGACCCGATCCGTTCCTGACTCCCCACCAACCGACTCCGGCGCAGACGCCGGCATCCGGCCCGGCCGCCCCAGCTGCCCGGTCGCAGCGAATCGAAAGAGAACAACGTGCCCCACTACATCTACCTCGTGCGCCACGGTGAACAGCAGGATGCCGAACACGGCCTTCCGGACGGCCCGCTGTCCGCGCGCGGCAAGCGACAGGCCCAGCTGATCGCCGAGCGTCTCGGCGGGGTGCCGTTCACGGCCGCGTACCATTCCCCGCTGCAGCGGGCCGCGGAGACGGCGAAGATCATCGCCCAGCGCCTGCCCGCGCTCACGCCCGAACCCTCGGCGCTGCTCTTCGACTGCATCCCGTCCGGCAAGGCGCCGGAGACCCCGACGGCGTACGCCCCGTTCTTCGGTGCGGTCACCGAGGCGGAGATCGAGGCCGGGAGTGCCCAGATGGAGGACGCCGTCGCCGAGTTCCTCCAGCCGCGGCGCGGGGAGCACCACGACCTGCTGATCACCCACAATTTCGTCATCGCCTGGTTCGTGCGTGAGGTGCTCGGCGCGCCGGACTGGCGCTGGATCAGCATCAACCAGGCCAACTGCGGCCTCACGGTGCTGCACCAGAAGCCGGGCCGGCCGTGGACCATGGTCACCCACAACGACACCGGGCACCTCCCCGTGGAGCTGCGCACCGGCCTGCCCGACCCGCTCCTGTTCTAGCGGCCGGATCCGGGCGGCGCGCGACCGGGGCCGGCCTCAGGCAAGGAGCTTGAGGTACCAGTTGGTGGCGTTCGGGTTGTCGTTGTAGGGGGCGCAGTCCTCGTACCCGGCACTCGCGTAGAGCACCCCGGCCGCTGTCAGGCTCGCGTTCGTGTCGAGCACGAGTTCGTCGGCGCCGAAGGCCCGCGCCCGCCGTTCGAGCTCGGCGAGCAGGGCGCGGCCCCAGCCCCGGCCACGCACCTGCGGCTGCAGCCAGAGGTGCTTGACCTCGTAACGCACCCGGCCGGCCGGCGAGTCCGCGATCCGGCGGATGCCCCCGCACCCCACGAACGCGCGCTCCCGTTTTGCGGGCTCCTCGCTGACCAGCAGGAACACCCCGTTCGGCGGCACGAACTGGCCCGGCGTCGGGAACGTGGTGCGGTAGGCACCCTGATCGACCGGGAAGCTCGACTCCCGATCACTGAAGTACTGGGTGAGCAGCACGATCGAGCCGGCATCCGTCACCGACACGTCGCTGAAGGCCGGCACTGGGGAATCGGACATGGGTCAAGGCTACTTCGCCCGGCCGCTGCGGCAAGGGGCCCGCCGCCCTTGGTAGATTGGACCTATGACAACACGGGTGGCCATCGTCGGCGTAACGGGAACGATGGGCCGCCTCGTCGCCGCACTGATCGAGAAGACGGACGGCTACGAACTCGTCGCCGGGCTGAACTCCGCCAGCGACCTGGCCGAGATGCTCGGCGCCGACGTGGTGATCGACCTGACCGTGCCCCGGGCCAGCCAGGGTGTCGTCGACTTCGCCGTCGACCATGGGCTCCGCGTGCTCGTCGGCACGTCCGGCTGGTCGCAGGAGCGGATCGACGCCCTCGCCCGCCGCATCGCCGGGCGCGACGACACCGGCGTGGTCATCATCCCCAACTTCTCCATCGGCTCGGTCATCGGCACCGCGCTCTCGGCCATGGTCGCCCGGTTCTTCGACTCGATCGAGATCGTCGAGGCGCACCAGGCCGGCAAGGTCGACTCGCCGTCGGGCACCGCGGTGCGCACGGCCGAAATGATCGGGCGGGCCAGGGCCGGCCTCGGGCCGGTGTCCGCGCCGCACATCGACCAGCGGGCCCGGGGCCAGCAGGTCTCCAGCGTCCCGGTGCACAGCCTCCGGCTGGAGGGGTTGCTCGCCCGCCAGGACGTCATCTTCGGCGGCACGGGGGAGACCCTCACGATCAGCCACAACACCCTCTCCGCGGCGGCCTACGAGCGCGGCATCCTGCTGGCCCTCGCCGCGGCCGTTTCGGCGCGCGGCGTGACGGTCGGACTCGACCAGGTCGTGGACCTCGGCCTCGGGGAGCCGGCCCGGCCGGATGCCCCGGCCGAACCCGGACCGGACGACTCCGCACCCGACGGCTCCGCACCCGACGGCCCGGTTCTCGACAGCTCAGGCGCCGGCGCATGAAGGGCCGTCTGGCCGTCGTCCCGATGGCCCTCCTCCTGGCGTTCTACCTGGTGCTCGTCGGCTGGCGCGCGGTGCTGTTCGTACAGAGCGGCGACCCCGTCGGCATCCTGATCGGCGTGGCGCTGATCATCCTGCCGCTGATCGGGGTCTGGGCGCTCGTGCTCGAGCTCCGGTTCGGCCGCAATTCCGAACGCCTCGTGCGGCAGCTGGAGCGCGAGGGCGGCCTTCCCGTCGAAGACCTGCCCACCCGTCCGAGCGGACGGCCGCTCCGGGACGCCGCCGACGCCGAGTTCCCCCGGTTCAAGGCCGCAGTGGATGCCGCCCCCGGCGACTGGCGGGCCTGGTTCCGCCTCGGACTGGCATACGACGCGTCGGGGGACCGTCGCCGCGCCCGCGGCGCCATCCGCACCGCCATTGACCTGGAACGCTCCGCCCCCGCGGTCGCGCCGCCCCGGTAGCGGTAGTGTGGCCCGCCGGGCCTGATCAGGGCTGGGCGAGCATCCAGTCGACGGCCTCGGCCGCGCTGCGCTGGGAGAAGACGAAACCGTCGTTCTGCAGCAAGGTCGAATCGACCTGCTGGTCGGCCAGCAGCAGTGCGCGCGCGGCGTCCTGCAGGGCGAGGGTGAGCACCAGCTCGGGTACCGGGATCCGGAACGGGCGGTGCAGTGCCGTGGCCACGGCCTTGATCACGTCGTTCGAGGTGGCGGGGGTCGGGCCGACCAGGTTGACCGGGCCCGACAGGGTCGAACCGAGCAGGTGCACGATGGCGGCGGCCTCGTCGTGCAGGCTGATCCACGGCCAGTGCGCGGTGCCGCGGCCGAGCGGGCCGGCCACGCCGAGGCGCACCAGCGGCAGCAGCGGGCGCAGCGCGCCGCCTCTGGCGATGACGAGCCCGGTGCGGAAGGTCACGACCCGGGTCTGCTCCGGTGCGCGAACGGCCTCGGCCTCCCAGGCGGCCACGACGCCGGCCAGGAAATCGGTGCCCGGCGCGGACTCCTCGGTGAGCACCTCGCCGGGGCGGTCGCCGTAGATGCCGACCGCGGAGGCGTTGAGCAGCACGGCCGGCGGGTGGGCGCTGCGCCGCATGGCGTCGGTGAGCGTGCGGGTGGCCTGCACCCTCGACTCGAGGATCTGCCGCCGGTACCCGGTGGTCCACGGCAGCCGGGCGAGGGAGGCGCCGGACAGGTTGATCACCGCATCCACCTGTCCGAGCGCCGCCTCGTCCAGGGTCAGCGCGGCCGGATTCCAGCGGAACTCATTGGGCGTCCGCGGGTCGCGGCGCACCAGGCGCGCGACCGTGTGGCCGGCCGCGCCGAGCTGGCGGCAGACCTCGGTGCCGATCAGGCCGGAGGCCCCGGAGACCAGAACTCGCATGAACGCCCGGCCCTGCTAGGCCAGCTCGGCTTCGATCGTGATCGGGATGCCGGCCAGCGCCTTGGAGATCGGGCAGTTGGCCTTCGCGTCCGCGGCGAAGGCCTCGAACTCCTCCTCGGTCAGGCCGGGCACGCTGGCGCTGACGAGGAGGTGGCTGCCGACGACGCCGACCCCGGCCTCGAAGGTGACCGCCGCGGTGGTCTGGATGCTCTCCGGCGTGTGACCGGCGGCGCTGAGGCCGTTGGCGAGGGCCATCGAGAAGCAGGCGGCGTGGGCCGCGCCGAGGAGTTCCTCCGGGTTGGTCGTGTTCGGGCTGCCGACAGACCTGGCCTGCCAGGTGACCGGGAATTCGGCGGCGTGCGATGAATCGAGGGAGACGGTGCCCTGGCCGGACTTCAGATCGCCGGTCCAGACGGTGGTCGCTTCGCTGGTCAATGCCATGGTGTTACCTCCTGAGTGAAACTCCAGCCTAGCCATGGGGGCCGGCGGCAGGTGTCTACCCAGTCTGGGAATCGGCAGGGAGGCCGCTACCGGGCGGTGGCCGGCCCCCGGCCGATCAGTCCGGACCGCACCAGCAGCAGGTACAGCTGGCAGCCGAGGCAGTAGTCGAACACGGCGTTGAGGAAGGCCGCGACGAACGCGGCGGCCGCGGTGATGCCCACGGCCGGGGCCAGGCCGGCCAGGCCGAGCACGACGCCGACGAGGGTGACCAGCAGGCCGACGCCCTGCGCGAAGGTCGGCGGGGCGGGGTTCTCCAGTTCACGCGGCGGGGCCAGCCGGGGTCGCACGAAACGCTTGAAGAGCAGACCCCAGGGGTGCCGGCCGGCGCCCGCGATCGCTCCCCAGGCGAACAGGGCGGCCAGCACGACGAGCAGCGAGAGCGCGGCGACGGATGCCCCGGTCAGCGACAGGAACACCACCACGAGCAGCAGCCCGGCCGTGATCCCGGCGCCGAAGCGCGGGCCGCGCGGGTCGAGGTCGGGCCGGCGGGGGCGGCCCGCACCCGTTCCGGCCCCGGGCGTGCCGGGTTCAGCGGGCAAGAGTGGCATGGAGGCTCCCGGGGAGGTCGTCGAGGTGGGCGAGGATGCCGGCCTTGTGCGGGGCGCCGCCGACCCGGGCCTGCACCCGCCCGGTCCGGTCGAGGATCAGAGTGGTCGGGGTCTGCAGCACCTGGAACCGGCGGGCCAGGTCGGCCCGATGGGTGAGGTCCACCTCCACGTGCACGACGCCGGGCCGGGACCGGGCAACCCCGGCGAGCATCCGGTGGGTGCCGGGGCAGCGGGAGCAGTGTTCGGTGGAGAACTGCACCAGGGTGGCTTCCGCGCCGAACGAAACGGTGCTGGCGACATCCGCCGGGGTCAGCGCGGGCGCCTCGGCCACCTCGGTGAAGCGGCCCTGCCGGGCGCGCCAGGCCAGCCCGAGGCCGGTCGCGGCGGCCACGAGCGCCAGCACGCTGCCGAGGGCGAGAATCGGATCCATCCCGCAACGGTACGGGCGTCCCGGCGCGGCCGGGGGAGTGTGACGACAGGTTACGGCGCAGGCCCGGCCGCGCCGCGCACCGCGTGCGATCTCGCACCGTGACCGATAGCCTGTAATCCGTGTCTACGTCCTATAACCCTTTCGGCCAGGTCCTCGTCGCCCTGGTCACTCCCTTCACTGCCGACGGCGAAGTCGACTGGGCGGGAGTGGCGAAACACATCGACGACGTGATCACCGCCGGCGCCGACGGCATCGTCGTCACCGGCACCACCGGGGAGACGTCCACCCTGACCGACCCGGAGAAGATCAGGCTGGTCGAGGTCGGCAAGGACGTCGCGGCCGGCCGCGCCAAGATCATCACGGGCGGCGGCTCCAACGAGACCGCGCACGCCATGCAGCTCGCCCGCCAGAGCGAGAAGGCCGGCGCCGACGGCAACATGATCGTCACCCCGTACTACAACAAGCCCACCCAGTCGGGCATCCTCACCCACTTCCGGATGATCGCCGACGCCACCGACCTGCCGGTGATCCTCTACGACATCCCCGGTCGTACCGGCGTCCCGATCAACTACGAGACCATCCTGCGCGCCGCGAAGCACCCGAACATCCTCGCCGTGAAGGACGCCAAGGGCGACCTGGCCCAGGTCAGCCGGGTGCTCAACCAGACCGACCTGCTCTACTTCTCCGGCGACGACCCGAACGTGCTGCCGCATCTGTCGATCGGGGCGACCGGACTGATCGGCGTCACCGCGAACATCGCGGCCACGCCGTACCGCCAGATGGTGGACGCCGTCAACGCCGGCGACCTGAAGACGGCCACCGCCGCGCACCGCCAGCTCGAACCCCTCGTGCGGGCCTGCATGACCCACGTGCCCGGCACCGTCGCGGTCAAGTACATCCTGCACGGCCTCGGCCGGATCGGCAGCCCGCGGGTGCGCCTGCCCCTGGTCGGCCCGGAGGACTTCGAGGCCGCGCAGATCGAGGACGAGATCGACCTGGTCAAGAACATCCCCGGGGTCGACTTCTCCAACTTCCGCCCCGACCGCAACGCCGCCGCGGGCGGCGCGCTGCCGAAGATCGCCGGAACAACACGCTAATCACGCCACCGACCCCCTAGGAGGGCCCATGCCCATCGACGTCTACGACCCGGCCCCACTCGAACCGGGCACGCTGCGGGTCATCCCGATCGGGGGGCTCGGCGAGATCGGCCGCAATATGACCTCGTTCGAGATCGACGGCAAGATCCTCATCGTCGACTGCGGGGTGCTGTTCCCTGAGGAGCACCAGCCGGGCGTCGACCTCATCCTGCCCGACTTCAGCCCGATCAGGGACCGCCTCGACGACATCCTCGGGGTCGTGCTCACCCACGGGCATGAGGACCACATCGGCGCCGTGCCGTACCTGCTCAAGCTGCGCCAGGACATCCCGCTGATCGGGTCGGGGCTGACCCTCGCGTTCATCGAGGCGAAGCTCAAGGAACACCGGATCACCCCGTACACCCTGCAGGTCAAGGAGGGCCAGAAGGAACGCCTCGGCCCGTTCAACCTCGAGTTCGTCGCCGTCAACCACTCGATCCCCGACGCCCTGGCCGTGGCGATCAAGACCGTCGGCGGCACCGTGCTGCACACGGGCGACTTCAAGATGGACCAGCTGCCGCTCGACCACCGGCTGACCGACCTGCGCGAATTCGCCCGGCTCGGTACCGAGGGCGTCGACCTCTTCCTGGTCGACTCGACGAACGCGGATGTCCCGGGCTTCACCCCCTCCGAGCGCCTGATCGGCCCGGTGCTCGAGGACGTCATCGCCCGTGCCCCGCGCCGGGTGATCGTCGCGAGCTTCTCCAGCCACGTGCACCGGGTGCAGCAGGTCCTCGACGCCGCCCACGCGAACGACCGCAGGGTGGCCCTGCTCGGCCGGTCGATGGTGCGCAACATGACCATCGCCGCCGAACTCGGCTACCTGCGGGTGCCGGAAGGGGTGCTGGTCGATTTCAAGAAGGCCGGCAGCATCCCCGACGACAAGATCGTCTACATGTCCACCGGGTCGCAGGGCGAGCCGATGGCCGTGCTCAGCCGGATGGTGAACATGGACCACCAGGTCGAGGTGGGTCTCGGCGACACCGTCATCCTCGCCTCCAGCCTGATCCCCGGCAACGAGAACGCGGTCTACCGCATCATCGACGGGCTGACCAAGCTCGGCGCCACCGTCGTGCACAAGGGCAACGCGAAGGTGCACGTCTCCGGGCACGCCGCCGCCGGCGAACTGACCTACTGCTACAACATCCTCAAGCCGAAGAATGTGCTGCCCGTGCACGGGGAGTACCGCCACCTCGTCGCCAACGCCAAGCTCGCCGCCCTGACCGGGGTGCCCGACGCGAATGTGATCCTCGCCGAGGACGGCACCGTGCTCGACCTGCGCGCCGGCGTCGTGCGGAAGGTCGGCCAGCTCGACCTGGGCTACGTCTACGTCGACGGGTCGAGCGTCGGCGAGATCACCGACGCCGACCTCAAGGACCGCCGCACCCTCGCCGAGGAGGGGTTCATCTCGATCATCATCGTGGTCGACGCCTCCACCGGGAAGGTCATCGTCGGCCCGGAGATCCACGCCAAGGGATTCGCCGAGGACGCCTCCGTCTTCGACGCCGTGCGGCCCAAGATCGAGGCCGCCCTGGCCGAGGCCGCGCAGAACGGGGTGCGCGACACGCACGCCCTGCAGCAGATCGTGCGCCGCACGGTCGGCCGCTGGGTGAACGTGGCATTCCGCCGCCGCCCGATGATCGTCCCCCTGGTGATCGAGGCGTAACCCGCTCCGGCGCCCCGCCGCCCGGCGCTCCCCACGCTCCGACCGGAGGAATTCGCGCCACGCGGGTTTCCCGGGCGCCGGGCACGGCGGGTCGCGAAAAACTCCATCCCGAACCGGTGAGACGACAACCGGGCGCAATCGCGTGGGCGTGGGGTGACCCGGATGTCGGAGGGCGACGGTACCGTAGATTTCATGGCTACGAGCACTAAGTCGACCGGGCGCGCCCGCACCTCGCCTGCGCGCGGGACGGCCGCGCGAAAGCCCGCCCAGAAGACCGCAACCCAGAAGACCGCAACCCAGAAGACCGTCAAGTTCACGGCCGGCGACCCCGGCCCCGGACTGTTCGCCCGCATCTGGATGGCCCTCGCCCATGTCACCGGCGGCGCCGCGCGCGCCCTCGGCCCCGAACAGCTCTCCAAAGAGGAACGCCGAGACGGACTGCCCTTCTTCCTCGTGCTCCTGGCCATCGTGGGCGCGGTGATCGAGTGGTTCCTGATCAACAGCCCCGTGGCGCAGACCCTCGACGCCTGGACCTTCGGCGGCCTCTTCGGCCGTGTCGCGTTCGCCCTGCCCGTGATCATGCTGGTGTTCGCGGTCTGGCTCTTCCGCAATCCCAGTTCGGTCCACGACAACGGGCGGATCGGCATCGGCCTGTCGCTGCTGCTCGTGTCGGTCTCGGGCCTCTGCCACATCTTCGGCGGACAGCCGGCGCCCAGCGACGGCATGGAGGTGCTCGCCCTGTCCGGCGGGGTGATCGGCTGGATGATCGCCGCGCCGCTGATCTACCTGACCACCGCCATCGGCGCCACCATCGTCGTGATCCTGCTGCTGGCCCTGAGCCTCTTCATCATCACGAAGACCCCGCCGAACCGGATCGGCGCGCGCAGCCGTGAGCTCTACGCCTGGCTGTTCGGCGCCCAGCTCCCCGACCCCGAGGAACGCGCGGCCGCCCGGGAGGCGAAGCTCGAGAAGACCGTGCAGGTCGAACTCGACGGCGTCGACGAGGACACCAGCACCCTGCCCTGGTGGCGGCGCAACACGAGCAAGCGCGAGGAAGACCCCGATTTCAGCAGCCCGGTCAGCACGGATGCGCACCCCGCCGGGGAGGCGGAGCCGCCGGCATCCGACCCGCTGAGCACCCTGCTCGGCGGCGACGGTCGCGGCAGCTTCGCCACCGCGCTGGAGGGCGCCGAGCCGGCCGCGGGCGGCGACAAGGACCACGGCGACACGGACCACTACGGCACCGAGGTGCTCGAGGACCTCCTGCGCGCCGAGAACGCCATCAAGCGCTTCACCGGCGAGATCGACGTGCCGCGCGGCTCGGCCACAGGGCTGTACGCCGACGACCCGACCGGTCTCACCGAGGTGCTCCCCGGTTTCGATGAGCTCGACGCGGCCGCGCTGGCCCCGCGCCCCGAAGCCGCCGCCCCCGAGCCGGCAGCCCCCTACCAGCTGCCGTCGAACACGACGCTGACCAAGGGCCCGCCGGCGAAGGCACGCTCGGCCGCGAACGACGAGATCGTGAAGTCGATCACCGAGGTGCTCCGCCAGTTCCAGGTCGACGCGAAGGTCACCGGGTTCTCCCGCGGCCCCACCGTCACCCAGTACGAGATCGAACTGGGCCCGGGCGTCAAGGTGGAACGCGTCACCGCGCTGAGCAAGAACCTCTCCTACGCGGTCGCCTCGAACGAGGTGCGCATCCTCTCGCCTATCCCGGGCAAGAGCGCCATCGGCATCGAGATCCCCAACACCGACCGCGAGATCGTCACCCTCGGCGACGTGCTCCGCTCCGGCACCGCGACCAACAGCACCCACCCGATGACCATCGGGGTCGGCAAAGACGTCGGCGGCGGATTCGTCATCGCCAACCTCGCCAAGATGCCCCACCTGCTCGTGGCCGGCTCCACCGGCTCCGGCAAGTCGAGCTTCGTGAACTCGATGATCACCAGCCTGCTCATGCGCGCCAAGCCCAGCGACGTGCGGATGGTGCTGATCGACCCGAAGCGGGTCGAGCTCGCCGCCTACGCAGGGGTGCCGCACCTGATCACGCCGATCATCACCAGCCCGAAGAAGGCCGCCGAGGCCCTGCAATGGGTCGTCAAAGAGATGGACATGCGGTACGACGACCTGGCCAGCTTCGGCTTCCGCCACATCGACGACTTCAACAAGGCCGTCGTGAACAACGAGATCGTGCTGCCCGCCGGCAGCGCCCGCACCCTCAAGCCCTACCCCTACCTCCTCGTCGTCGTCGACGAGCTCGCCGACCTGATGATGGTCGCCCCGCGCGACGTCGAGGACTCGATCGTGCGCATCACCCAGCTCGCCCGCGCCTCCGGCATCCACCTCGTCCTGGCCACGCAGCGGCCCAGCGTCGACGTCGTCACCGGCCTGATCAAGGCCAACGTGCCGTCCCGGCTCGCCTTCGCCGTGACCAGCGTCACCGACTCCCGGGTCATCCTCGACCAGCCGGGCGCCGACAAGCTGATCGGTCAGGGCGACGCCCTGTTCCTGCCGATGGGGGCGTCCAAGGCCATCCGGGTGCAGGGTGCCTGGGTCAACGAGGCCGAGATCGAACGGGTCGTCAAGCACGTCACCCAGCAGGCCCGCCCCGACTACCGGCCGGATGTCTCGATGGTCGCCCCGCGCAAGGAGATCGACTCCGACATCGGCGACGACCTCGAGGTGCTGCTCGCCGCTGCCGAACTCGTCGTCTCCACCCAGTTCGGCTCCACGTCGATGCTGCAGCGCAAGCTGCGGGTCGGCTTCGCCAAGGCCGGCCGCCTGATGGACCTGCTCGAGTCCCGTGAGATCGTCGGCCCGTCCGAGGGCTCGAAGGCCCGGGACGTGCTCGTCACGGTCGAACAGCTGCCGAGCGTGCTCGCGCTGCTGCGCGGGTCGGACGAGCAGCACCACGCGGCCACCGCCACCGCGCAGGCCGCCGCGGCACACCAGGCCGACAGCGCCCCCGACTCCCGGTACGCCGGCGACCCGGTCGCGAAGATGTCCGAGGGGTACCCTGAAGAAGAGGCCGCCCCCGATGAGGATGCCTGGCAACTGACCGACAGGGAATGACCGATGGCCACACCACTCTCGCCCGTCGCGCGATCCGGCAACTGGAACCTGCCCAACCTGATCACGGTGGTGCGCATCCTGCTGGCCCCCGTGTTCATCTGGCTGCTGCTGGCCGACGCCGGCCAGGACGGCGCCCTCCGCTGGGCCGCAGCCGTGCTCTTCATCCTCGCCATCGCGACCGACGGGATCGACGGCGCGATCGCCCGCCGCAACAACCAGGTCACCGACCTCGGCAAGCTCCTCGACCCGATCGCGGACAAGGTCCTCACCGGCGGGGCCCTCGTGTCGCTCTCAATCCTCGGCGAACTCTGGTGGTGGGTGACCATCGTCATCCTCGTGCGCGAAATCGGCATCACCGTCTTCCGGTTCGTCATGCTCAAGGACCGGGTGATCCCCGCCTCACGGGGCGGCAAGCTCAAGACCGTGCTGCAGTCCGTGGCGATCTCGCTGGCCCTCGTGCCGCTCTGGCTGCCGCTCGGCGACTGGGTGCACTGGGTGAACGCGGCGGTCATGGCCGCGGCACTGGTCGCGACCGTGATCACCGGGGTCGACTACCTCCTCGCAGCCCGCCGCGACAACCGCGGCGCCCGGGCCGCGAACTGACGTCGATGACCGCGACGCCGGACCTGACCGCCGATCTGATCGGCGCGCTGACCGCGGCCGGCCTCACCATCGCCGTGGCCGAGTCGCTCACCGGTGGCCTGCTCACGGCCGAACTCATCCGGATCCCCGGGGCATCCCTCTGCGTCAACGGGGGAGTCGTGGCGTACCAGACCGAGCTCAAGCACACCCTGCTCGGCGTGGACCCCGAGCTCCTGGCCGAACACGGGCCGGTGCATCCGGAGGTAGCCATCCAGATGGCCCGCGGTGTGCGCACGAGGCTTTCGACGGCCGGTCGCGACGCCGACCTGGGCATCGCGACGACCGGCGTCGCCGGCCCGGACCCCCAGGGCGGGCATCCGGTCGGCACGGTGTTCCTCGGGCTGTCCCGCGGCGGCGAGGGGTGGGCGATTCCGCTCCGCCTGGCCGGCGACCGGGCGGCGATCCGGGCACAGACCGTGGCCGGCGCCGTCGAAGCTGTGCACACCCTGATAGCCGGTTCCCGCCCGGAATAGTTCCCGAGACACGGCGGTTACACAGGACAGATTCACAAGAAAAGCCCAGTAGTCGTCGGTAGTCTCAGGGTGTCGGATGAATGTAGTACTGTAAGCCATCCGCCACACCAGACACCAGACGCCAGTAGTTCACAAGCAGTACTCAGAAGGTACGAGAAGGAGGTTCCGATGATTCTTGTAAGACAGGAAATCGGCGATGTGCTCAGGGACTTCCGCCTGCAGAAAGGGCGCACTCTGCGTCAGGTTGCGAGCAAAGCCAGCGTGGCCCTCGGCTACCTGAGCGAGGTCGAACGCGGTCAGAAGGAAGCGTCCTCCGAAATTCTGGCCTCCGTCGCAGACGCGTTGGAGACCCCGATCTCGGTCATCATGCGTGAGGTCGGCGACCGTCTCGCGGTCATCGAGGGAATCGACCGGTTCCCCGACACCGTTCCGGACGAACTGGTCGCCAACTTCGACACCGGTCTGATGGTCCGCTGACCGTCAGCCCGGTCACCATGGTCCCCGTATGCGCCTGAGTGAATTCCGCCAGGCCCTGAAAGACGAGTTCGGCGAGAGTTACGGCCGCGTGCTCACCAGGGACCTCATCCTCACCGCCTTCGGGAGCACCGCCGACCAGGCACTGGCCGGCGGTGCTCCGGCACGCGACGTGTGGCTCGCGCTGTGCGCTGAGACCGACGTTCCGAAGAGCCGCTGGTACGGCGCGGGGCTCCCCGCCGCGCGAAAATAGCATCCGCTCCCTCCGCACCCGCACCCGCACCCGCACCCTCCGGCGGTGCTGTGAGTTTCGACGACACGCCCGTGCCGAGAGCCAATGGCTCGAATACGTGTTCGTATCTTGATAGGCTCCTCAACAGCAGACGTCGACGACGAATTGTGCACGTGCGCCATGGTTTCCGGCCAGTGTCGGAGGTGCGGCGTACAGTCGGTTTTCGTCAGAGACAGACAGCGAATGCCTTGTCGAGAGCGGCACCCGGGGTCTTCCCGGCCGCCGCGGTCGACAGCCTATAGGCGCCGAAACGAATGACCGAAGGAGTCCACCATGGCATCAGCAGCAGACCGCGAGAAGGCACTCGATACAGCTCTCGCCCAGATTGACCGCCAGTTCGGCAAGGGCTCGGTCATGCGCTTGGGCAGCGACGAGCGAGCCCCCGTCGAGACCATCTCCACGGGCTCCATCGCGCTGGACGTCGCGCTCGGCATCGGTGGACTCCCGCGCGGCCGCATCGTCGAGATCTACGGCCCGGAGTCCTCCGGAAAGACCACGCTGACCCTGCACGCGATCGCCAACGCACAGAAGGGCGGCGGCATCGCCGCCTTCATCGACGCGGAGCACGCCCTCGACCCCGAATACGCGAGGAAGCTCGGCGTCGATATCGACGCCCTCCTGGTCTCCCAGCCCGATACGGGTGAGCAGGCCCTCGAGATCGCCGACATGCTCGTGCGGAGCGGGTCGATCGACCTGATCGTGATCGACTCCGTCGCCGCGCTCGTGCCTCGCGCCGAGATCGAGGGCGAGATGGGTGATTCGCACGTCGGACTCCAGGCCCGCCTGATGTCCCAGGCGCTGCGCAAGCTCACCGGTGGCCTCAGCCAGACCAACACCACCATGATCTTCATCAACCAGCTGCGCGAGAAGATCGGCGTGTTCTTCGGAAGCCCCGAGACCACCGCCGGTGGAAAGGCGCTCAAGTTCTACGCGTCGGTCCGACTCGACATCCGCCGGATCGAAACGCTCAAGGACGGCACCGAAGCCGTCGGTAACCGCACCAGGGTCAAGGTCGTCAAGAACAAGATGGCGCCGCCGTTCAAGCAGGCCGAGTTCGACATCATCTACGGCATCGGAATCTCCCGGGAGGGCAGCCTGATCGACTTCGGCGTCGACCAGGGCATCGTCAAGAAGTCCGGAGCCTGGTACACCTACGACGGCGACCAGCTCGGCCAGGGCAAGGAGAACTCCCGGAACTTCCTGCTCAAGAACCCCGACATGGCCAACGAGATCGAGAAGAAGATCCTCTTCAAGCTCGGTGTCGGCCCTGAGGGTGCCGCAGCCAAGAAGGCCCAGCTCGCCGCCGACGCCGCGGCGGCCGCAGTCACGGCCGCTGCTGCGGCCGCGGCCAAGGAGGCCGGCCTGGACGCCAAGTCCGTCCCGGCGAAGCTCGCAGCGCGCAAGGGCGCGTAGCCGCGATGGTGCACTTCGAACCGGCCGACGAGGTCACCCCGATCAGCGCGGCCCGCGCGAAAAGCAAGGCGCGGGCCGCGGCGAAGGCCCTGTCGGCCGAACCGGCCGCGGAGGACTCCACGGCCGGCACACCGGCACTGGCCCCGGTCACCTACCTGCGCGGTGCAGCCCCGACCGGTTCGGCAACGCCGGCGCCCCACGAGGCGCACGAGGAGGACGAAGATGCCCCGGCTGCGGCGTCCTCGGCCACCGCCGAGGCCGACGCGGCGGCCGAACGTGAGCACGCGGAGCAGATGCTGCTGCAGCGGCTGCGCGCACGCTCGCTGTCGGCCACCGAGGCACGCACAGTTCTGGCAGGCACCGAGATCGCCGAACACGAGATCGACGAGGTCATCGACCGGTTCGCGGAGCTCGGCTACATCGACGAGGCCAAGCTGGCCGACCAGATCCTGCACAGCCACCACGAACGCAAGGGCCTGGGCCGGTCCGGGGTGCAGGCCGAGATGCGCCGCCGGGGCCTCGACCACGACCTCATCCTTGATAAGCTCGAAGAGCTCCCCGACGACGAGGCGGAACGTGCCATCGAACTGGCCTGCAAACGGGTGCAGCAACTGGGCCGCCTCGACGACCAGACCGTCGACCGCAGGCTGACCGGGTTCCTCATGCGCAAGGGCTATGCCTCGTCCGCGGTGCGCCTGGCCGTCAAGGCCGCCCTCGCATCCCGTTCCGGGTCCGGGGGAGCTTCCCGGGTGCGGTTCCGCTGATCGAGCGGTCCTTCCCCGCGCTCAGGGTTCGACGCGTAAACTGAGGCCACTATGACCCGCAGCACCCCCGCATCCCCATCCTCCGGCGCCGTGACGCTGAGCCCACCGGCAGCGAGCACCGAGGACCACCCGATGACCCGCACCCGCACCCTCATCGCGCCGTCGAGCGCGGCCCGCGCCGCGGACGGCCGGGTGCGCACCTACGAGGTGCGCACCTTCGGCTGCCAGATGAACGTGCACGATTCCGAACGCCTGAGCGGTTCGCTCGAGGCGGCCGGTTACGTTCCCGCGGTCGGCGAGGAGGCCGACATCGTCGTGCTCAACACCTGCGCCGTGCGGGAGAACGCCGACAACAAGCTCTATGGCAACCTGGGCCAGCTCGCCTCGGTCAAGCGGCGTCATGAAGGCATGCAGATCGCCGTCGGCGGCTGCCTCGCCCAGAAAGACAAGGACACGATCCTGGCGAAGGCACCCTGGGTCGACGTCGTGTTCGGCACCCACAACATGGGGTCGCTGCCCAGCCTGCTCGAACGGTCCCGGCACAACGGCGAGGCCCAGCTCGAGATCCTCGAGGCGCTGGAAACCTTCCCGTCCACCCTGCCGACCAAGCGCGACTCCAGCTACAGCGGCTGGGTGTCCATCTCGGTCGGCTGCAACAACACCTGCACCTTCTGCATCGTGCCGGCGCTCCGCGGCAAGGAGAAGGACCGTCGTCCCGGCGAGATCCTCGCCGAAATCCAGTCCCTCGTCGACGACGGCGCGATCGAGGTCACCCTGCTCGGCCAGAACGTCAACTCCTACGGGGTCGAGTTCGGCGACCGTCTCGCATTCGGCAAGCTGCTGCGTGCCGCGGGGCGGATCGAGGGGCTGGAACGCATCCGTTTCACCAGTCCGCACCCCGCCGCGTTCACCGACGACGTGATCGACGCGATGGCCGAGACCCCGGCGGTCATGCCGCAGCTGCACATGCCCCTGCAGTCCGGCTCCGACCGCATCCTCAAGTCGATGCGGCGCTCCTACCGTTCCGCACGTTTCCTCGGCATTCTCGACCGGGTGCGGGCTCAGATGCCGCACGCGGCCATCAGCACCGACATCATCGTCGGTTTCCCCGGCGAGACCGAGGAGGACTTCCAGGAGACCCTCCGCGTGGTCGAACAGGCCCGGTTCGCGACCGCGTTCACCTTCCAGTACTCGATCCGTCCGGGCACGCCCGCCGCCACCATGCCCGATCAGGTGCCCAAGGAGGTCGTGCAGGACCGCTACGAACGCCTGGCCGCGCTGCAGGAGCGCATTTCCTGGGAGGAGAACCAGGCCGTGATCGGCCGCGAGGTCGAGCTCCTGGTCGCGAACGGCGAAGGCCGCAAGGATGCCGACACCCACCGGTTGAGCGGGCGCGCCCCCGACAGCCGGCTGGTGCACTTCGACGTGCCGGCGGGCTCCGAGCTGCCCCGTCCCGGCGACATCGTCACCGTGACCGTGACCCAGGCCGCGCCGTTCCACCTGATCGCCGATTCGCTCGACGGCTCCCCGCTGCGCATCCGGCGCACCCGCGCCGACGATGCCTGGGACCTGGCCGAGGCCGAGGCCTGCGGGGTGCCGAGTCACGGCGGCACGGCGGCGACGGGCGGTGCCGTGTCCCTCGGGATGCCGACTCTGGGTCTGCCCTCCACCGGGGTGCCCGCGGCGCGCGGCGCGGTCTCCACGACCCCGATCTACGACGTCACCGACGGGGAGCGCTAACCGGGTGCACGACGTCGACACGGGCGACGGCTCCGGACTGGTGGTCGTGGTCGGGCCGACCGGCACCGGCAAGTCCGAGCTCTCCCTCGACCTCGCGGAACGCCTGGTCGCGCGCGGCCGGGCCGCCGAGATCGTCAACGCGGATGCCATGCAGCTGTACCGCGGAATGGACATCGGCACCGCCAAGCTCCCGATGTCCGAACGCCGCGGCATCCCGCACCATCTCCTCGATGTGCTGGCGGTGACCGATGAGGCCACCGTCGCGCGGTACCAGGTCGAGGCCAGGGCGGCCATCACCGGCATCATCGGGCGGGGCGCCGTGCCCATCCTCGTCGGCGGCTCCGGGCTGTACGTGTCGTCTGTCGTGTTCGACTTCCAGTTCCCCGGCACCGACCCCGTGCTCCGGGCACGGCTCGAGGCCGAGCTGGCCGAGCAGGGCCCCGGCGCGCTCTACGCCCGGCTGAAAGCCGTCGACCCGGTCGCCGCGGCCCGGATCGGCGCGAGCAACGGCCGCCGGCTCGTGCGCGCGCTCGAGGTCGTCGAACTCACCGGGGCCCCGCACGCCGCGGCATTGCCAGGAGAACCGGTCTACTGGCGGCCGGCCGTGACCGTCGGGCTGCGCGCGCCCCGGGACGAGCTGACGGCCCGCCTCGACGCGCGCGTCACCGCGATGTGGGCCGCGGGGCTGCCCGACGAGGTCGAGGCGCTGATCCCCGCGGGGATCGAAACCGGCATCACCGCCAGCCGGGCCATCGGCTACGCGCAGGCGCTCGGGCAGCTGCGCGGCACCCTCACCCGCGCCGAGGCGATCGAGCAAACCCAGCAGTTCACCCGCCGCTACGCCCGGCGACAGGTCAGCTGGTTCAAACGCTCCCCGCACACCCACTGGATCGATTCCGCCGCCGCCGACCGGGCGCAGCAGGCCCTCGATCGGATCGACGGCGGGATGCCGGCGACGCCGCTCTCCTAAACTGGACCCATGGGACTGGATCTGAATTTCACCAAAGGACACGGCACAGGCAACGATTTCGTGCTGTTCGCCGACCCTGACGGCCGGATCGACCTCACCCCCGACCAGATCCGCGCGGTCTGCGACCGCCGGTTCGGCATCGGCGGCGACGGCATCATCCGTGCGGTGCGCTCACGCAGCCTCGACGCGGGCGCCGCCGCGCTGGCCGAGGACGACCAGGCCGAATGGTTTATGGACTACTGGAACGCCGACGGCACCGTCTCGGAGATGTGCGGCAACGGCATCCGCGTGTACACCCGGTTCCTGGTGGAGCAGGGCCTGGCGACGCTCGCCGGCGGCGAGACCCTGAGCATCGGAACGCGCGGGGGAGTGCGCGACGTGCAGCGCGGCGGAACCGGCTACCAGGTCGACCTCGGCCGGTGGAAGCTCGACGGCGGCGAACCGCTCGTGCGGGCGAAGAACCTGCCGGTCGCCCGCCCCGGCCTCGGCATCAACGTGGGCAACCCGCACGTCGTCGTGGCCCTGGCCGACGACGCCGAACTGGAGAACGCCGACCTCACCTTCGTACCGCAGCTCGACCCCGAGCCGTCGGCCGGCGCGAACATCGAGTTCGTCGTGCCGAACGACCCGCTCGTCGTCGACGGCGTCGGCCGCATCCGGATGCGCGTGCACGAGCGCGGCAGCGGCGAAACCCTGTCCTGCGGCACCGGCGCCGCCGCGGCGGCCCTCGCGACCCGGCACTGGGCCGGAGCCGGGGCACCCAACCAGTGGCGGGTCGAAGTCAGGGGCGGCGTGCTGGGCGTGCGGATGTTCCCGACCGAGGACGGCGAGCACGTGTCACTGTCCGGCCCGGCCGACCTGGTCTTCGACGGGGTGTTCCGCCTGGCCTGAGAACGCGCAGGACCGGATCCGGCGCGGGTCGTCGTGCCCGGGCTTCACTCGTGGTGCTTGACGCGCAGCACCCGGAAGCCCTTGCTGATGGCGTGCCGGCTGGTCGTGAACTCGTCGGGCAGGTCGCCGTCGAGCCAACGCTGCAGCGAATCGGAACCGAGGTTGCGCTGCACGACGAGCCAGGCATCCGAGTCGGGCTCCAGGCGCGGCAGCCAGGTGTGCAGGAGGTTGTGCAACTCACTCTTGCCGACCCGGATCGGCGGGTTGGACCAGATCGTGCGGAAGCTCAGATGGGCCGGAACCTGGTCGGGCAGCACGGCCGTGACATTGGTCAGGCCCAGCTTCTCCGCGTTGAGCCGCACGAGGTCGAGCGCGCGCTCGTTCACGTCGACCGCCCAGACGGTGGCCCGGGGCGAGGCGAGGGCCAGGTGCAGGCTGATCGGGCCCCAACCGCAGCCGAGGTCGAGGAAGTCGCCGCCCGGCGGCGGGGTCGGAGCGTTGCCGATCAGGACCTGGGTGCCGGTGTCTATGTGGTCGGGGCTGAAGACCGAATTGGCGGTCGTCAACTGCCGGTCCTGGCCGCCCAGCGAGACAGTGATCTGCCTGAGTTTCAGGGCGCTGTCGGGTGCCGGGGTGAAGTAGTGGTCTGAGGCCATAGTAGGGAACCTACCGTGCTTCGAGGAACTAAGGTTAAAGGAATGATTGAGCCAACCGAGCACGACAACGACGACGATGTGGTAGCGCGCGTCCTGGCCAGCGCCGAGAGCAAAGCCGCTGGCTATTCGCTATTCCGGAGCGGCTCCGCCCAGGCCCTGCAGGCTGACTCGTCGACGCCGGAATCCGATGAGGGCCACGACGGGGCGCAGCAGGACCGGGAGGACCGCAACGCGCTCCGCCGCGTGCCCAGCCTCTCCACCGAACTCGAGGACGTCACCGAGGTCGAATACCGGCAGCTGCGACTCGAGAACGTCGTGCTGATCGGCCTGTACACGCAGGGCACGGTGGCCGACGCGGAGAACTCCATGCGTGAGCTCGCCGCCCTCGCCGAGACGGCGGGCGCGACCGTGCTCGACGGGCTGATGCAACGCCGGGCCAAGCCCGACGCCAGCACCTACCTCGGCAAGGGCAAGGCCGAAGAACTGGCCGGCATCGTCAAGGCCATGGGTGCCGACACCGTGATCGCCGACACCGAGCTGGCTCCCAGCCAGCGACGCGCACTGGAAGACGTGGTCAAGGTCAAGGTGATCGACCGCACCGCCGTCATCCTCGACATCTTCAGCCAGCATGCCAAGAGCCGCGAGGGCAAGGCGCAGGTCGAACTCGCCCAGCTCGAATACCTCCTGCCGCGCCTGCGAGGCTGGGGCGACTCGATGTCCCGCCAGGCCGGCGGCCAGGTCGGCGGCGCCGGCGCGGGCATGGGCTCCCGCGGCCCCGGTGAAACGAAGATCGAGCTCGACCGGCGACGCATCCATACCCGGATGTCCCGGCTCCGCAAGCAGATCCTCGAGATGAAACCGGCCCGTGAAGCCAAGCGGGCCAACCGCAAGCGCAATTCCGTGCCGTCGGTCGCCATCGTCGGCTACACCAACGCCGGCAAGTCGAGCCTGCTCAACCGGATCACCCGGGCCGGCGTGCTCGTGGAGAACTCCCTCTTCGCCACCCTCGATGCCACCGTGCGCAAGTCGACAACGGCCGACGGGCGCCTGTACACCCTCACCGACACCGTCGGCTTCGTGCGCAACCTGCCTCACCAGCTGGTCGAGGCCTTCCGTTCCACCCTCGAGGAAGTGGCCGACGCGGACGTCATCGTGCACGTCGTCGACGGTTCCCACCCCGATCCGGCCAGCCAGCTCTCCACGGTGCGCGAGGTGATCGGCGAGGTCGGCGCCAGGGACATCCCCGAGATCGTCGTCTTCAACAAGGCCGACCTGGTCGCCGAGGACGACCGGCTCGTGCTGCGGGGGCTGTGGCCGCAGGGCATCTTCGTCTCCGCCCGCACCGGCGAGGGCATCGAGGAGCTCCTCGCGGCCATCTCCGAGCTCCTGCCGCGCCCGAAGATCGAGCTCAGGCTGCTCATCCCCTACGAGCGCGGCGACCTCATCGCGGTGCTGCACGACCAGGGACAGGTGCTCTCGACGGACTACGTCGAGACAGGCACCGAGGTGACCGCCCTGGTCACCCCCGACATCCAGGCCCAGTTCGGCCCGTTCATCGTTCGGCCCTCCGTCAGCGCCTGACCGGATCTCGACAGGCTCGATCACCGGGGGCGGGATCTCGACAGGCTCGATCACCGGGCCCGGTGAAACATAAAGTCACAGTCTGGCGGCCCCCGATCGGGGTTGCTAGAGTCTCATTCAATCGTTGCCGCCGAGGTTCACCTCAGTGGCATGGAGCGACAGCCGAGCCCGGCATCCGCCCGCGAACACCCGCCGGGCCTGCCTGGTGGTCCGCGGCCGCCCGGCACCCGCCGGTGCGGGCAACTGTCGAATGAGGTGCACATGAACACGACGTCGAACCCGGCCTGTCCCGGTCGAGTCCCGTTCTCCTTCGAGCTCTACCCGGCCAGGACGGATGCCGCCGCATCCGCTCTCGCGACCACGATCGAGCACCTCGCCGCGGCCGGGCCCGACTTCCTCTCGGTCACCTACGGTGCCAACGGGTCCTCCCGCCGTTCCTCGCTCGACGTGCTCAGCCGCATCCTGCGCACCACGAACGTCGAGGCCATGGCCCACCTCACCTGCGTCGGCTCTACCCATGAGGAAGCGAACCGGCTGATCCGCGAGTTCCTCGACGCGGGAGTGCGCAGCTTCCTCGCGCTGCGCGGCGACCCCCCGGCGGGAGCGAAGGAGGGGGAGGCGTTCCTCGGCGACTTCGGCAGCGCCGCCGAACTCGTGCAGCTCATCCACCGGGTGCAGGCCGAGAAATCACCGTACCGGGAGTCGATCATCCCCGGCATCCCGGCCGCCCGCGCCGTGAAGCCCGGGCGCGAGAAGGTGCGCATCGCCGTGGCGGCGTTCCCGAACGGGCACCCGCGCTCCCGGTCCTCGGCGCAGGACATCGACACCCTGCTCGCCAAGCAGGCCGCCGGCGCGAACCTCGGCATCACGCAACTGTTCTTCCACGCCGACCACTACCTGAGCTTCGCCCAGCGCGCCAGGGAGGCCGGCGTCCTCTTCCCGATCCTGCCGGGCATCATGCCGGTGACGAGCCCGGCGAGGCTGCGCCGCATCCTCGAGCTGTCCGGCGAACAGATGCCGTCAGACCTGTCCATCCGGCTCGAGATCGAGCCGACCAGGGAAGGCCAGCGTGACATCGGCATCCAGCACGCCATCGACCTCGCCGGCCAGGTGATCGCCGGCGGGGCTCCCGGGCTGCACCTCTACGCCTTCAACGAGCACGAGACCGTGCTCGAGGTGCTCGGCGGCTGCGGCCTGCTCACGGCCCCCGTCACGGCGCCGGCGAAGCTGCCGGCGACCGTGTAGACCGGCACCCGGCGACCCGCTCCGGGCGTCACCCTCTTCCTTTCCCTTCCCACCGAACGCCACGCACGCGACTCGGAGTCACCGTCGCGCCCGAAATCGTGCGGCCACAGGCACTGCCCGCACCGAAAAAACACGCACCATCCGAGGCACGATCTCACCCCGCAAAGGACACCATGACCGCCACCTCCCCATTCCCCGCCGGCACCATCCTCGGCTACCCGCGGATCGGTCCCCGGCGCCAACTCAAGAAGGCCGTCGAGTCGTTCTGGGCCGGCACGACCAACGCCGCCGAGCTCGAGGACACCGCGGCCACCCTGCGCCAGGCCACCCGGGAACGGCTCGTGGCCCTCGGCCTCCGCGCCGACGACTCCTCCATCCCCGGCTCCTTCTCGTTCTACGACCAGGTGCTCGACACCCTCTGCACCGTCGGAGCGGTCCCCGCCCGGTATGCGTCGCTGGTGGGCCCCGACGGGCGGATCGACCTGGCCGGATACTTCACCCTCGCCCGCGGCGAAGGCGACAACCTGCCGCTCGAGATGACGAAATGGTTCGACTCCAACTACCACTACCTCGTCCCCGAAATCGGCCCGGAGACCGTGTTCTCCCTCTCCAGCGACCGCATCGTTCGAGAGTTCGTCGAGGCGAGAACGGCCGGCTACCTCACCCGCCCGGTCATCGTTGGCCCGGTCACCTTCCTCCTGCTGAGCAAAGCCAGCGACGAGGCCCCCGCCGGCTTCTCGCCGCTGGACCGCCTCGACGACCTGCTCCCCGTCTACGCCGCTCTGCTCCAGAGCCTGGCCGAGGCCGGCGCCGACTGGGTGCAGCTCGACGAACCGGCTCTGGTCAGTGAGAGCGTCGACGCCCCCCGGGGCGAGGCGCTGAGCGCGCTCGGCTGGGCCTACGCGACCCTCGGCCGTCTCTCCGCCCGCCCGGCCATCTTCGTTGCGGCGCCCTATGGCAGCCTCGACGACGCCCTTCCCGTGCTCGCCGGCACACCGGTCGACGCGATCGGACTCGACCTCGTGCGCGGCGCGCTGCCTCAGGACACCCCCGGCCTTGCCGGGAAGACCCTCGTCGCCGGGGTGATCGACGGCCACAACATCTGGCGCGGCGACCTGGCCGGCGCGCTCGGGAAGGCCGAACGGCTCAGTGCGCTCTCCCCGCGGGTAGCCGTTTCCACGTCCACGTCCCTGCTCCACGTTCCCCACGACGTCGACGACGAGTCCGCGCTCGGCGACGAACTCAGGTCCTGGCTGGCATTCGCCGACCAGAAGGTTGGCCAGGTCGCGGCTCTGGCCCGAGGCCTCGCGCAGGGCAGGGAAGCCATCGCGGCCGAGCTGTCGGCAGCCTCCGCCGCGCTCGAATCCCGGCTCACCGCTCCCGGCGTGCGAGACGCCGCGGTGCGGGCTCGCGCCGCGGCACTCACCGAGACCGACTTCAGCCGGGGCGACTACCAGACTCGGCTGGCCGCGCAGGATGCCGCCCTCGGGCTGCCCCTGCTGCCGACCACGACCATCGGGTCCTTCCCGCAGACCGGGGAGATCCGCCGGGCCAGGGCCAGGCACCTCGCCGGGGCGTTGTCCGCCGACGGCTACCGCGCCCTGATGGAGGCGGAGATCGCCCGGGTGGTCGCGTTGCAGGAGGAGATCGGGCTCGACGTGCTCGTGCACGGCGAGCCGGAGCGCAACGACATGGTGCAGTACTTCGCCGAGCAGCTCGACGGCTTCCGGGTGACCGAGAACGGCTGGGTGCAGTCCTACGGCAGCCGGTGCACCCGGCCGTCGATCCTCTGGGGGGACGTGTCACGGCCCCGGCCGATCACCGTCGACTGGTCCGCCTACACCCAGGGGCTGACGGAGAAACCGGTCAAGGGGATGCTCACCGGACCGGTCACAATCCTCGCCTGGTCGTTCGTGCGCGACGACCAGCCGCTGGGAGACACCGCCCGTCAGGTCGCACTGGCGCTCCGGGACGAGATCGCTGACCTCGAGGCGGCCGGGATCGGCCTCGTCCAGGTCGACGAGCCGGCCCTGCGCGAACTCCTCCCGCTGAAGAGGAAGGACCACGCCGACTACCTCGACTGGTCGGTCGGCTCCTTCCGCCTCGCCACGGCCGGCGTGGCCGACGCCACCCAGATCCACACTCACCTGTGCTACTCGGAGTTCGGTGTGGTGATCGACGCCATCCGGAACCTCGACGCCGACGTCACCAGCATCGAGGCCGTGCGCTCCCGAATGGAGGTCGTCGCCGACATCGAGGCCGGCGGATTCGACCATGGCATCGGGCCGGGCGTGTACGACATCCACTCACCGAGGGTGCCGAGTGTGGCGGAGATCACGGAGCTTCTCGACCGAGCCCTCGAATCCATTCCGGAGCGTCAGGTCTGGGTCAACCCGGATTGCGGGCTCAAGACCCGCGGCTACGCGGAGACCGCCGAATCGCTGCACAACATGGTGACGGCGACCCGCGCGGTGCGCGCGCGCCTCGGTGCCGGTATCCCCGCCTAAACGCCGAACCCCCGGACCGAGCGTCACCCGAACGCAGAACGGCCCTGCCGGAACACCGACAGGGCCGTTCCGCGCGAGAAGATCAGACCGAGCGCAAAACCGCCACGATCTTGCCCAGGATCTCGGCGTGGTCGCCGACGATGGGCTCGAAGTTGGTGTTGCGCGGCAGCAGCCAGATGTGTCCATCGCGCTGGCGGAAAACCTTGACCGTCGCCTCGCCGTCGAGCATGGCCGCGACGATCTCGCCGTTCTCGGCCGTCTTCTGCTGGCGCACCACGACCCAGTCGCCGTCGCAGATGGCGGCGTCGATCATCGACTCGCCGACCACCTTGAGCATGAACAGTTCGCCCTTGCCCACCAGCTGGCGGGGGAGCGGGAAGATTTCGTCGATCATCTGGTCGGCCATGATCGGCACGCCGGCCGCGATCCGGCCGACCAGCGGCACCATGGCCGCATCGCCGACCTGAACACCCGACTGGTAGCTCTCCGCACCGCCGGCCGGCACGTCCTCCGGCGACTGCGGAATCTCGATCAGCACCTCGAGCGCCCGGGGACGGTTCGGGTCGCGCCGCAGGTACCCGCTCAGCTCGAGCTGGTTGAGCTGATGGGTGACGCTCGACAGCGACGACAGGCCCACCGCGTCGCCGATCTCGCGCATGCTCGGCGGATAGCCGCGCTGGCTCACCGAGCGCTGGATCACGTCCAGGATGGCGAGCTGCTTCTCACTGAGGCTCTTGCGCCGCCTGGTTCCGCCCTTGTCGCGGGGACCGCTGCTGTCCTGCGTCACGATGTCGCTCCTCGTCTCGGTGAACCGGTCCTGTCAGCAGTCGAAACCGCCGTCAGACCCGAATGTCGGTGGCGTCTGGTTGATTCAATCCAGACAATCGAAACTGTATCCATCTCGAGCACGATAAACAAACATTCATTCGAGTGTGTCGTCACCTTTTTCGGGAAACAACGGAAATATCTCTTGATTGTTCGAAGAATCGAATATATATTCGGAACATAGGTTCGCATCCGGCTCTCCCGGCCGAGAGCCGGATGCGTTTTTACACAGGAGGTTCGACATGAGCACTGCAATCGCAATGACTGCCCGCGGAAGCAACGGGGCGCTCGACCTGGGCGTCGTCCCATCGGGCGCCGTCCAGATGGCCTCCGTCCGCACCCGCCTGCACCTCACCCGTCGCGGCCGCGTCGTCTTCACGACGCTCGCGGCAATCCCCGTCGCCGCCGTTGCACTCGCCCTGGCCCTCAACGGCGGGATCGCAGCAGCCGAGGGCGCCAACGCGGGCGCGGCCACCGTCGCCGACGTCGCAACAGTCTTCGACTACGTCACCATCGCGTCGGGCCAGTCCTTGTGGCAGCTGGCCGAGACCATCGCCCCCACCTCCGATCCGCGCGACGTGATCGCCGAGATCGTCAGCCTGAACCAGCTGCCCTCCGAGAACGTGCAGCCGGGCCAGCGTCTCGCCCTGCCTGCCAGGTTCTGATCCGGCTGGTCCTGATTGATCCGGCTGGTGCTGATTGATCCGGCTGCTGATCTGGCTCGTTCTGGGCTGACCGGCCTGATCGGCACCGCCGGGTGGGCACCCGGGCATCCCCGGTAGCATTGGGGGAGTGACCAGTCTCAACGACCTGCCCCTCCGCGACAATCTGCGCGGACTCACCCCCTACGGAGCACCACAGCTGCACGTGCCCGTCGCTCTCAATGTGAATGAGAACACGCACGGGATCCCCGACGCCGTCGCCAGCGACATCGTCGCCGCGATGGCCGAGGCCATCCGCACCATCAACCGTTACCCCGACCGCGAGTTCACCGAACTGCGGGAGTCGCTGGCCCGGTATCTCGGCCACGGCCTCACCCGGGAGAACATCTGGGCGGCCAACGGCTCGAACGAGGTATTGCAGCAGGTGCTGCAGGCCTTCGGTGGACCGGGCCGGTCGGTCCTCGGCTTCGCGCCGACCTATTCGATGTACCCGCTGCTCGCCTCCGGCACCGGCACCCGGTGGATCGCCGGCACCCGTGACGCCGACTTCGAGCTCAGCCCGGCGACCGCCCGGGACTGGGTCGACGCCGAGTCGCCCGACCTCGTCTTCCTCTGCTCCCCGAACAACCCCACCGGCACCCCGCTGTCGCTCGACACGATCGCGGCGGTGTACGACGCGGCCGACGGAATCGTCGTCGTCGACGAGGCCTACGCCGAGTTCGGTCCGTCCGATGCGCCGAGCGCGCTCACCCTGCTGCCGGGCCGGGAGCGGCTCCTCGTCTCCCGCACCATGAGCAAGGCGTTCGCGTTCGCCGGCGCGCGGGTCGGCTACCTGGCCGCCGACCCGGCGGTGACGGATGCCCTCCGCCTGGTGCGCCTGCCCTACCACCTGTCCGCCCTCACCCAGGCCGCCGCGATCGCTGCCCTGGCGCACAGCCCGGAGATGCTCGCCATGGTCGACGACATCCGCGGCCAGCGGGACCGCCTCGTCACCGAATTGGCCGTGCTCGGCTACCGGCCCCTGCGCAGCGCGAGCAATTTCGTGTTGTTCGGCGGGGTGGACGATCCCCGGGGCACCTTCGAGGCTTTGTTGGCGGAGGGCGTCCTGGTGCGCGACGTCGGTATCCCGGGTCACCTGCGGGTGACGGCGGGCACCGAGGCGGAGACGAGTGCGTTCCTCGAGGCGCTGGCCGGCCTCGGGCAGCACGCCGCCGCCCGGCCCAATAAACTGTCGGAATGAGCCTGACTGCCACGACCTCCTCGCCCCGCATCGCCCACCTTCAGCGGGAGACCAGCGAGTCGAGCATCGACCTGACGCTCAACCTGGACGGAACGGGTGTCTCGGACATCCAGACCTCCGTCCCCTTCTACGATCACCTGCTCACCGCGTTCGCCAAGCACTCGCTCACCGACCTGACCGTGCGTGCTCGCGGTGACATCGAGATCGACGTGCACCACACGGTGGAAGACATCGGCATCGTGCTCGGCCAGGCGATCCGCCAGGCGCTCGGCGACAAGTCGGGCATCTCCCGTTACGGCGACGCCCTCGTTCCGCTCGACGAGGCCCTCGTGCAGGCCGTTGTCGACATCTCGGGCCGCCCGTACCTTGTGCACCGCGGTGAGCCGGCCGGATTCGAATTCCACCTGATCGGCGGCCACTTCACCGGCTCGATGGTGCGGCACGTCTTCGAGGCGATCACGTTCAACGCCGGCCTCACCGTGCACATCACCGTGCAGGGCGGCCGCGACCCGCACCACATCGCCGAGGCCGAGTTCAAGGCGTTCGCGCGCGCGTTCCGACAGGCGAAGGCGTTCGACCCGCTCGTCTCCGGCATCCCGTCGACCAAGGGCGCACTGTGAGCCGTGTCGTCGTGTTCGACTACGGCACCGGCAACGTGCACTCGGCCGTGAAGGCACTCGAGCTGGCCGGCGCCGAGGTCACGCTGACAAGCGACCGCAAATCGGCCCTCGAAGCCGACGGTCTCGTGGTTCCGGGGGTCGGCGCGTTCAGCGCGGTGATGGCTGCCCTCCAGGCCGTGCGCGGCGACGAGATCGTCGACCGCAGGATCGCCGGCGGCCGTCCGGTCCTCGGCATCTGCGTGGGCATGCAGGTGCTCTTCGAACACGGCGTCGAACGGGGCGTCGACACGGAGGGCCTGGGCGAATGGCCCGGCACCGTCACCCGCCTCGAGGCGCCCATCCTCCCGCACATGGGCTGGAACACCGTCATCCCCGCCGAGGACTCGGTGCTGTTCCGGGGCATCGAAGCGGAGCGGTTCTACTTCGTGCACTCCTACGCCGCCCAGGAATGGACCCTCGAGGTGATGCCGCCGTTCCCGAAACCCCGGCTGACCTGGGCCGAGCATGGCGTCCCGTTCCTCGCCGCGGTCGAGAACGGACCGTTGTCGGCCACCCAATTCCACCCGGAGAAGTCCGGGGAGGCCGGCATCCGCCTGCTCTCCAACTGGCTCGGCTCGCTCCGCGACTAGCCGGGCCCTTCGCCTGACCCTGGGCCGAGCGCCCACCCCGATCTGAGGACTCCCATGACTGAGCAGCACCCCACCCCGCGTCTCGTACTACTGCCCGCCGTCGACGTGGCCGGCGGCAAGGCCGTGCGCCTCACCCAGGGCGAGGCCGGCACCGAGACCAACTACGGCGACCCGGTCGACGCGGCCCTCGACTGGGCCAGGCAGGGTGCCGAATGGATCCACCTCGTCGACCTCGACGCGGCGTTCGGCCGTGGCAACAACACCGAGGTGATCAGGAACGTGATCCGTGAGGTCACCGGCGTGCGGATCGAACTCTCCGGCGGCATCCGCGACGACGCGTCCCTCGCGGCCGCGCTCGGCGCCGGCGTCAGCCGGATCAACCTGGGCACCGCGGCGCTCGAGGACCCCGACTGGGCGGCCCGGGTGATCAAGGAGCACGGCGACGCCGTCGCGGTCGGCCTGGACGTGCGCGGGACGACCCTCGCGGCACGCGGCTGGACCAAGGACGGCGGTGACCTCTGGCAGGTGCTCGCCCGGTTGGAAGACGCCGGCTGCGCCCGGTACGTCGTGACCGACGTCACGAAGGACGGCACCCTGCAGGGCCCCAACATCGAGCTGCTCCGCCAGGTGATGGAGCGCACCGACCGTCCCGTCGTGGCGTCCGGCGGCATCTCCAGCCTCGCCGACATCGCCGCGCTGCGCGAACTCGTCCCGCTCGGCCTCGAGGGCACGATCGTGGGCAAGGCCCTCTACGCGGGTGCCTTCACCCTGGGCGAGGCACTGGATGTCGCCGGCGCGTAACCTCGGTTCGACCGGCGAACCGGCCGGTCCCGCCGATTCCGCCGGGCAGCCGTGGGCTGGCCGGGAATTCGAGGCGAACACCCACGCGGATGACGACGGGGCGGCGCCCGAGGAACTGCTCGCCGCCCTCGCGCTCTTCAGGGCCCGCGAGGCCGGGGAGGAGAGCGTCGTCGACGCCCTCCGCACGGCCCGGCTGCTCATCCCGCTGGTGACCGCGCTCGGCGACGCCGGCGTCGGCCCGACCGGTCTCGTCATCGACAAGACCCAGGAACTCTCGATCATCACCGTGGCCGGCCCCGACGGCCGGGGGGTGCTGCCCGTGTTCTCCTCGGCGGCCGCGATGCGGTCCTGGAACCCCGAGGCCCGGCCCGTGCCGTCCGACGGTGTGCGGGTGGCGCTGGCGGCAGCCCAGGAGAACACCGACCTGGTCGTGCTCGATCCGACCACCGACACCGAATTCGTCATCCGGCGCCCCGCCCTCTGGGCGATCGCCCAGTCGCAGCCGTGGACCCCCAGCTATGCCAGCAGGCAGGTGGCGGATGCCTTCGCCGCCTCGATCGCCACCGAGCTGACGGTGCTCGACGCCCGGCTCAGTGCCGGGGACCCCGAGTCCCGGCTGGCCGGCCCCGAACTGATCGTGCGGCTGGAACTGGTCGACGGGCTCACCCGCACCGAACTGGATGCCACGCTCGCCCGGCTCGCCGCCCGCTGGTCGGCCAGCGACGTCATCGCCACCCAGGTCGATTCCCTCCGGGTGCAGCTCAGCGGGTCCGCCTAGGCCCCGGTGGAAAACGGCGCCCTGTCAGTCGTTTCAGGCAAGATGGTGCCATGACCGAGGTGCTGCGACGATTCTCACCGGCCACCCGTGCGTGGTTCGGCGAGGCGTTCACGGCGCCCACCCCGGCCCAGCTCGGCGCCTGGGACGCCATCTCCCGCGGCTCGCACGCGCTCGTCGTCGCGCCGACCGGCTCAGGCAAGACGCTCGCGGCCTTCCTCTGGGCCATCGACCGGCTGGCCTCCCGGGCAGGCGAACCCGGAGCGGGCGACGCTCCGACGACGACGACCGTGCTCTACATCTCCCCGCTCAAGGCCCTCGGCGTCGACGTCGAGCGCAACCTCCGCGCGCCGCTGGTCGGCATCAGCCAGGCCGCGCTGCGCCTCGGGCTCGAACCGCCCCGGGTCAGCGTCGGCGTGCGATCCGGAGACACCCCCGCCGCCGACCGGCGCCGCCTGGTCAAGGTGCCGCCCGACATCCTGATCACCACGCCCGAGTCCCTGTTCCTCATGCTCACCTCGGCGGCGCGGGAATCGCTGCGCGGCATCGACACGGTCATCATCGACGAGGTGCACGCCGTCGCCGCCAGCAAGCGCGGCGCACACCTCGCCCTCTCCCTCGAACGGCTCGACGACCTGCTCGCCGCCCCGGCTCAACGGATCGGGCTGTCCGCCACCGTGCGCCCGGCGTCCGAGGTCGCCCGGTTCCTCGGCGGCTCCGCGGCGGTGGAGATCGTCGCCCCGGCCGCGGGCAAACGGTTCGACCTGCGGGTCGTGGTCCCCGTGGACGACATGAGCCAGGTCGGCCCGGTCGAGCCCCGGGAAGGCCAGGCCGCGGCATCCGCACCGCAGCCGGGGTCGATCTGGCCGCACGTGGAGGAGGCGATCGTCGACGAGGTGCTCGCGCATTCCTCGTCGATCGTGTTCGCGAACTCCCGGCGGCTGGCCGAACGCCTCACCGCGCGCTTCAACGAGATCTACGCCGGGCGGCTGCAGGACGCCGAGGCGGGCGATGACACGGCCGGACAGACCGGCAACGACCAGCCGGCGGCAACGGATGCCCGGGCCGCCACGGCGGCGCCCCGCCAGCCGGCCGAGCTCATGGGCGCCAGCGGCCGGAGCGAGGGCGCGGAACCCGTGCTCGCACGCGCGCACCACGGCTCGGTCAGCCGCGAACAGCGGGCCATGATCGAGGACGACCTCAAGAGCGGGCGGCTGCGCTGCGTGGTGGCGACGTCCAGCCTGGAGCTCGGCATCGACATGGGCGCGGTCGACCTCGTCGTGCAGGTCGAGTCGCCGCCGTCGGTCGCGAGCGGGCTGCAGCGGATCGGCCGGGCCGGCCACCAGGTCGGCGAGGTCTCCCGCGGCGTCATCTACCCCAAGCACCGGGCCGACCTCATCCACTCCGCGGTCGCCGCGGAACGGATGGTGGCCGGGCTGATCGAATCCCTGTCCGTGCCGGCCAACCCGCTCGACATCCTCGCCCAGCAGACCGTCGCCGTCACGGCGCTCGAACCGGTGCAGGTCGAGGACTGGTTCGACACCGTGCGCCGGAGCGCGCCGTTCCACACCCTGCCGCGTTCCGCGTTCGAGGCCACCCTCGACCTGCTCGCCGGGCGCTACCCGTCCGACCAGTTCGCGGAGCTCCGGCCGCGGATCGTCTGGGACAGGGAAGCCGGAACCCTCACCGGGCGGCCCGGCGCCCAACGGCTGGCCGTGACGAGCGGCGGCACCATCCCCGACCGCGGCCTCTTCGGCGTGTTCATGGTCGGCGGCGAGCAGACCACCGGCCGCCGGGTCGGCGAACTCGACGAGGAGATGGTCTACGAGTCCCGGGTCGGCGACGTCTTCGCCCTCGGCGCTACCAGCTGGCGCATCCAGGAGATCACCCACGACCGCGTCCTCGTCGTCCCGGCGTTCGGCGAACCCGGCCGGCTGCCGTTCTGGAAGGGCGACGGCCTCGGCCGGCCCGCCGAACTCGGCGAAGCCATCGGCGCGTTCATCCGGGAGGTCTCCGCGCTCCCGGGGGCGGAGGCCAGGACCCGCTGCTCGGCCGGCGGCCTCGACGACCGGGCGGTCACCAACCTGCTCGCCTTCCTCGGCGACCAGCGTGCCGCGACCAGCCACCTGCCGACCGACCGCACCCTCGTCGTCGAACGGTTCCGTGACGAGCTCGGCGACTGGCGCGTCGTGATGCATTCCCCCTTCGGCATGCAGGTGCATTCACCCTGGGCACTCGCGGTCGCCGCACGGGTGCGGGAGCGATACGGGATCGACGGGGGCTGCGTCGCCAGCGACGACGGCATCGTCGCCCGCATCCCCGACACCGACTCCGAACCGCCGGACGCCTCCCTCTTCGTCTTCGACCCCGACGAACTCGAACAGCTCGTCACCGACGAAGTGGGCGGGTCCGCCTTGTTCGCCTCCCGGTTCCGGGAGTGCGCCGCCCGGGCGCTGCTCCTCCCGCGCTACAACCCGGGCACCCGGTCCCCGCTCTGGCAGCAGCGGCAGAAGGCGTCGCAGCTGCTCGAGGTGGCCCGCGCCTTTCCGACCTTCCCGATCATCCTCGAAACCATCCGCGAGTGCCTCCAGGACGTCTACGACCTGCCGGCGCTGATCGGCCTGGCCCGGCGGATCGCCGACCGGTCGCTGCGAATGGTGGAGGTGCACACGGACACCGCCAGCCCCTTCGCGAGCACGCTCCTGTTCGGCTACGTGGCCGCCTTCATGTACGAGGGCGACTCCCCGCTGGCCGAACGACGGGCCACCGCCCTCTCGATCGACTCCAGCCTGCTCGCCGAGCTGCTCGGCCGGGTCGAACTGCGCGAGCTGCTCGACCCGGCGGTGATCGAGGCGACCGACCAGGAACTGCAGAGGCTCCCCGACGACCGCAAGGCGAAGGGGATCGAGGGGATCGCCGACCTGCTCCGCGGCCTCGGCCCGCTGACCACCGACGAGGTCGCCGCCCGGCTCGCCGTCGCCCAGGGTGCGGAGGCAGTCCGGGGACCGGACGCGGCGGAGGGCCTGCTCGAACTCGCCGCCGCCAGGCGGGTGCTCCAGGTCAGTTACGCCGGGCGGGACTGGTGGGCCGGAATCGAAGACGCCGGTCGGCTGCGCGACGCCCTCGGCGTGCCGGTGCCGCTCGGGGTGCCCGCCGCTTTCACCGAGCCCGTCCCCGACCCGCTCGGCGACCTCGTCAGCCGGTACGCCCGCACCCACGGGCCGTTCATCACCGCCGACGTCGCCGAGCGCTTCGGCCTGGGCCCCGCCGTCGTCCTCGGCGCCCTGCGCCGGCTGGCCGGGGCCCGCCGGATCGTCGAGGGCGAGTTCCGCCCGCACGGCACGGGAAGCGAATGGTGCGACGCCGAGGTGCTGCGGCGGCTGCGCCGGCGCTCGCTCGCGGCGCTCCGGCACGAGGTCGAACCCGTCGACCAGGTCACGGTCGGGCGCTTCCTGCCGGTCTGGCAGCATGTCGGCGGCCGCCTGCGCGGAATCGACGGCGTCGCATCCGTGATCGAACAGCTCGAAGGGGCGCGGATCCCCGCCTCGGCCTGGGAATCCCTCGTGCTGCCCGCCCGGGTCGCCGACTACCGGCCGGCCATGCTCGACGAACTCACCAACTCGGGCGAGGTGCTCTGGGCCGGGGCCGGCACCCTCGCCGGCAACGACGGCTGGATCAGCCTGCACCTGGCCGAGACGGCGCCGCTCACCCTGCCCGCGCCGTCCCCGTTCGAGACGACCCCGCTGCAACAGGAGATCCTCGGCACGCTCGGCGGCGGGGGAGGGTTCTTCTTCCGCCAGCTCGCGGATGCCGTCGGCAGCCAGGACGACACCGTCCTCGCCGCCGCGCTCTGGGACCTGGTCTGGGCCGGGCTCGTCGGCAACGACACCTTCGCCCCGGTACGTTCGCTCATCGCCGGCGGGCACACCGCCCACTCCACCCGTCGGCCGGCCCCCCGCGCCCGGCTGCACGGCGGGCGCATCCTGGCCAGGCCGAGCCTGCCGCAGCGGGGAGGGCCGCCGACCGTCTCCGGCCGCTGGTCGATCGTGCCCGTCGCCGACGACTCGCCCACCCGGCGTGCGCATGCGCTCGGCGAGACCCTGCTCGAACGGTACGGCGTGGTGACCCGCGGGGCCGTGGCCGGAGAGGGGGTGACCGGCGGGTTCTCCCTGGTCTACCGCACCCTGCGCGGCTTCGAGGAGGTCGGCCGGTGCCGCCGCGGCTACTTCATCGAGGGCCTCGGCGCGGCCCAGTTCGCCACCGTCGGAACGATCGACCGGCTGCGTTCCTTCGTCGAACTCGGCCGCGGCACGGGGGCACCCGTCGAGCCGGTGGCGGTCACCCTGGCCGCCACCGACCCGGCCAACCCCTACGGCGCTGTGCTGCCCTGGCCGGCACTGCCCGAGGGCACCAGCCACCGCCCCGGGCGGAAAGCCGGCGCCCTCGTGGTGATCGTCGACGGCTCCCTCGCCCTCTATGTCGAACGCGGCGGAAAATCCGTGCTCGCCTACGCAGCCGGGGACGCCGTGCTCGCCGCGGCGGCGACCGCCCTGGCCCGCACCATCTCCGCCGGCCGGGTCGTCAAGCTCGGCGTCGAATCCGTCAACGGCCTCTTCGTGATCGGCACCCCGGCCGGGCAGGCGCTGCAGGCCGCCGGGTTCGGCGTCACCCCCAAGGGGCTGAAGCTGCATGCCTGAGGGCGACACCGTCTACCGCGCCGCCCGCACCCTCGACGGGGCCCTGCACGGGGCCACGCTAACCCGGTGCGACCTCCGCGTTCCCCGCTTCGCCACCGTCGACCTGACCGGTGAAACCGTGCACGAGGTGGCCAGCCGGGGAAAGCACCTGTTGATGCGGGTGGGGGAGGCCAGCATCCATTCGCACCTGAAGATGGAGGGGGCCTGGCACCTGTACCGGCCAGGGGCGGCATGGCGGAGGCCCGCGTTCCAGGCCCGCGCCGTGCTCGAGACGGCGGACTGGGTGGCGGTGGGCTTCGACCTCGGCCTGCTCGAGGTGCTCCCGCTGGTAGAGGAGTCCGCCCGGCTCGACTACCTGGGACCCGACCTGCTCGGGCCCGACTGGGACGCGGCCGAGGCGGTGCGCCGCATCCGGTCCCGGCCCGAGCGCGCGGTCGCCGTGGCCCTGGCGGACCAGTCCAACCTCGCCGGGCTCGGCAACGAGTACGTCAACGAACTCTGCTTCCTGCGCGGCCTGCTGCCGACCCGTCCGGTCGGCGAGGTGACGGATGTCCCGGCGCTGGTGGCCCTGGCCCGTCGCCTGATCTTCTTCAACCGCGACCGCACCGAGCGGGTCACCACCGGCAACACCCGCCGCGGAGCCCAGGACTGGGTGTTCTCCCGGGCCGGCCTGCCCTGCCGTCGCTGCGGCACCCCGATCGAGCGCGGCCGGCTCGGCCGCAACGACCTCGAACAACGGGACACCTTCTGGTGCGCTGCCTGCCAGACCTGATTTCGACAGGCTCAATCACCGGGTGGTCGAGTATCGACAGGCTCAATCCCCGGTGGTCGAGTTTCGAGAGGCCCAATCACCGGTGGTCGAGCCTGTCGAGACCCCGCGTCAGTTGACCGGGCCGGTGAACTTCTCGCCCGGGCCCTGGCCGATCGGGTCGGGGATCGCCGACGCCTCGCGGAACGCTAGCTGCAGCGACCGCAGGCCGTCGCGCAGGCTGCGCGCGTGCATGTCAGAGATGTCGGGGGCGGCGGCGGTGATCAGGCCGGCGAGGGCCGTGATGAGTTTGCGCGCCTCGTCGAGGTCGGTCTGCGTCTCCGGGTCGTCGGCGAGGCCGACCTTGACCGCGGCCGCGCTCATCAGGTGCACGGATGCGGTCGTGATGATCTCTACCGCGGCCACGTCGGCGATATCCCGGGTGGCTTGAAGTGCTTCCTGCTCGTTGCTACTCGTCACTGAATTCCTCTGTTAGACTCGTCCGGGCTCCGAGATGCAAATCTCGGTACGAAAGTGGATAATCTCCCACCTGCGCATACCGCTTCATCAAGGTTACCGGGTTGTTTACACTCCGCCGTCGCGGCACTGGATTCCAGTTCGCGAAGGTAGACAGGGTGTCGTAGAAGGTGTTCGAACCGAAAAGTTCAAACCCGGATACGCGATTTTCCTCTCTTCGTCTGCGGGCGACATCCGTCGTCAGCTGCAGCCACGATGCATGAGAAGAGGAGAGACGCATCAGCGATCCCCGTACAAATGACCGTATTCGCGTCCCCGAAGTCCGTCTCGTTGGTCCTAACGGCGAGCAGGTCGGGGTTGTGGCCATCGATGTTGCGCTGCGCCTGGCACAGGAAGCAGATCTCGACCTCGTCGAGGTCGCGCCGACCTCCAAGCCGCCCGTTGCCAAGATCATGGACTACGGCAAGTTCAAGTACGAGGCTGCGCAGAAGGCCAAAGAGGCCCGGCGCAACCAGGCGAACACCATCCTCAAAGAGGTTCGGTTCCGTCTCAAGATTGATAAGCACGACTACGAAACCAAGCGCAAACGCGCCGAAGGCTTCCTGAAAGCCGGCGACAAGGTCAAGGCCATGATTCTGTTCCGTGGCCGTGAGCAGTCCCGACCCGACCAGGGTGTACGTCTGCTTCAAAGATTTGCCGAGGATGTCGCCGAGTTCGGTTCCGTGGAATCGACTCCGATGATCGACGGTCGAAACATGGTCATGGTCATTGGACCTCTGAAGAACAAGTCAGAGGCCAAGGCGGAGGCTAACGCACACAAGGCTGCCGACAAGGCAGAAAAAGTTGCCGATAAGGCTGACAAGGTTGCCGATAAGGCAGCGAAACTGGAGGAAAAAGATGCCTAAGATGAAGACCCACTCCGGGACGAAGAAGCGCTTCAAGGTGACCGGTTCCGGCAAGATCATGAAGCAGCAGGCCGGCCTGCGACACAACCTCGAGGTCAAGAGCACTCAGCGTAAGTCTCGCCTCAACCACGACCAGGTGCTGGCCAAGGCCGACATCAAGGTCATCAAGAAGCTTCTCGGTCGCTAGACCCGTACCCCTAAAGGAACCAGAACAATGGCAAGAGTAAAAAGAGCGGTAAACGCTCACAAGAGCCGTCGCGTCATCCTCGAACGCGCCAAGGGCTACCGCGGCCAGCGCTCGCGTTTGGTCACCAAGGCCAAGGAGCAGCTCACTCACTCCTTCACTTACAGCTACCGTGACCGCCGTGCACGCAAGGGTGACTTCCGTCGCCTGTGGATCCAGCGGATCAACGCTGCGTCCCGCCAGAACGGCCTCACCTACAACCGCCTGATCCAGGGCCTCGCCCTGGCCGGCATCCAGGTTGACCGTCGCATCCTCGCCGACCTCGCGGTCAACGAGGCAGCCACCTTCGCCGCCATCGTCGAGAGCGCCAAGGCGGCACTGCCCGCCGACACGTCGGCGCCGAAGGTTGCCGCGTAGCTTTCACCCCCAGTAACACGCACTCTTCACGGGAGCGGGCCGAGCGCCCGCTCCCGTTTTGCGTGCCCGGGAGCCGAAACGAGCGCCGCCCGCGCGGCTGCTGCCGCCCGGCAGCATGGCCGGTAAGCTGGACTTATGTTAGATAATCCCCGTTCTCCGCGCGTGCGGGCTGTCGCGAAACTGGCGAATCGAGCCGCGCGCTCCGAGACCGGACTGTTCCTCCTCGAGGGGCCGCAGGCCGTCGCCGAGGCCCTGACCTACCGCCCCGAACTCGTCGTGGAACTGTACGCCACCCCGACCGCCCTCGAGCGCTACACCGACATCGCCGACACGGCCGTCGAAGCCGGCGTCGACGTGGAATTCGTTACCGAACAGGTGCTCGAGACCATGGCCGACACGGTCACCCCGCAGGGTTTCGTGGCCGTGTGCCACCAGTTCCCCACCTCGGTCAAGGACATTTTCGCCAATGAGCCGCGCCTGATCGCCATTCTCGAAGAGGTGCGCGACCCCGGGAACGCGGGCACCATCATCCGTGCCGCGGATGCCGCCGGCGCCGACGCGGTCATCCTCACCGGCCGCAGCGTCGACCTCTACAACCCCAAGGTCGTGCGCTCGTCGACCGGGTCGATCTTCCATCTGCCCGTCGCCGTCGGGGTCACCCTCGAAGACGTGCGCGACCGCGCCCGGGAGGCCGGCCTGCAGCTGTTCGCCGCGGATATCAAGGGAACCGACCTGCTCCAGGCCCGCAACGAGGGGCTGCTCCTCGCCCCGACCGCCTGGCTGTTCGGCAACGAGGCACGCGGGCTCAGCGACGAAGACCTCGCCAAGGTCGACCGGTCCATCTCGGTGCCGATCTACGGTCACGCCGAGTCGATGAACCTCGCCACGGCGGCCTCCGTCTGCCTCTACGAGAGTGCGTTCGCCCAGCGCAGCTAGCCACGAACGACGACGGCGCTACCACATGATTTGTGGTGGCGTCGTCTTTTTTTCTCCCCTAGGTTGGGGGTATGGAGCCTACTGAGTCAGCGCCGGCTACGTCCAACATCACCGTTCGCCGAGGTGAGCCGCTGGTCGTCGTGAAAGACGTCAACAAGAACTTCGGTGACCTGCACGTCCTCAAGAACATCAACACGGTCGTCACCCGCGGCGAGGTCGTCGTCGTCATCGGGCCGAGTGGGTCGGGCAAGTCGACGCTGTGCCGGGCTATCAACCGGCTCGAGACCATCGACTCCGGCAGCATCACGATCGATGGCCAGGCGCTCCCCGCGGAGGGGAAGGCGCTCGCCCGCCTCCGTGCGGATGTCGGCATGGTGTTCCAGTCGTTCAACCTCTTCGCGCACAAGACCGTGCTCGACAACGTCACCCTCGGGCCGATCAAGGTTCGCGGTCTCTCCAGGGCCGCGGCCGAGGAGAAGGCGATGACCCTGCTCGAGCGGGTCGGGGTGGCGAACCAAGCCCACAAGATGCCGGCGCAGCTGTCCGGCGGGCAGCAGCAGCGCGTCGCCATCGCGCGGGCCCTGGCGATGAACCCCAAGGTCATCCTGCTCGACGAGCCGACGAGCGCGCTCGACCCCGAGATGATCAATGAGGTGCTCGAGGTGATGATCGACCTGGCCAATGACGGCATGACCATGATCGTCGTGACGCACGAGATGGGATTCGCCCGCAAGGCCGCCAACCGGGTGATCTTCATGGCCGACGGCGAAATCATCGAAGAGACCACCCCGGAGCGCTTCTTCACCGACCCCCAGACCGACCGGGCGAAGGACTTCCTGTCCAAACTCATCACGCATTGACCTGAACGACAACTTCTGCGGTGGCGATTTGCCCCGCACCACGAAAGGAATTCACATGCGCAAGAGAATGACTCTCCTCGCCGTGATCGCAGCATCCGCTCTCGCGCTCACCGGCTGTTCCGGGCCCAACCCGGCGGGCGGCGGCGCCTCCGATTCCGCAAGCAAGTCCCCGTTCACGGTGGCCACCGACGTGTCCCTCACCGGCAGCCCCACCTTCGACGCCATGACGAAGCGTGGCACGGTGAAGATCGGGGTGAAGGAAGACCAGCCCGGCCTCGGCTACCTGGACGCCGCCACCGGCGAACGCAGCGGCTTCGACATCGAAATCGCGAAGTGGATCGCCGCGTCCCTCGGATTCTCCGAGGACAAGATCACGTTCGAAGCAATCCCGAGCGCCAACCGCGAGTCCGCGATCGTCAACGGTGACGTCGACTTCTACGTCGGAACCTACTCGATCAACGACAAGCGCAAGGCGCAGGTCGACTTCGCGGGCCCCTACTTCGTCACCGGGCAGGGCCTGCTGGTCGCCGCTGACAACAAGACGATCAAGAGCGAGAAGGACCTCGCGGGGACGACGGTGTGCTCGGCGACGGGCTCAACGCCGATCCAGAACATCAAGGCGAACTTCCCCGACACGAAGACCACCGAATTCGACACCTACTCGCAGTGTGTCGAAGCGCTCAAGGACGGTTCGGTCGACGCCGTCACGACGGATGCCGCGATCCTGATCGGCTATGCCGCGCAGGATCCCGACAACCTCAAGGTCGTCGGCGAGCCCTTCACCGTCGAGAAGTACGGCGTGGGCATGCCGAAGGGCGACGACGCACTGCGGGCGTTCACCAATGACATGTTCACCAAGGGTGGGGACACCTGGACCGCGATCTACGACGACACACTCGGCAAGTCGGGCACCAAGGTCGAGCAGCCCAAGGTCGAAGCGTACTAATCACCAGGTCGCCGGCGCCGCCCGATCCGGGCGGCGCCGGCCGACTGCCCGGGATCACCCCGGGCGACCACCACTCGCACTCGCAGGAGAAGGGAAGACCAGGTCATGGACACTCTGTTCAACAATCTTGACCTCTTCGCGCTCGGATTCCAGAACACCCTCCTCCTGTTCGCGGTCTCGGCGGTGTTCGCCCTCGGCATCGGCATCGTCGTCGGCGCCATGCGGGTGTCGCCGGTGCCGGTCATGCGCGCGTTCGGAACGCTGTACGTCAACCTCGTCCGCAACACGCCGCTGACACTGCTGATGTTCTTCTTCGCGTTCGGCTATCCGAAGCTTCACCTCGTCCAGCTGCCGTACACGACCCTCGCCATCATCGCGCTGAGCATCTACACCGCCACGTACGTTGCCGAGGTGCTGCGCTCCGGTTTCAACACGGTGCCGACCGGCCAGGCCGAGGCGGCACGGGCGATCGGCCTGCCGTTCGCTCAGACGATGACCCTCGTGATCATGCCGCAGGCCTTCCGGGCCGTGATCCCGCCGATGATGAGCGTCTTCATCGCCCTGCTCAAGAACACCACCGTCGCAGCCGGGTTCTCCGTCGCGGAGGCAGGCGCGATCCGGGCCAATCTCTCCGAACGGGGCGAGCCCGCCATCGTCGTCCTCCTCTGGGTGGCGCTCTTCTTCGTGATCCTGGTGGGAGTCCTCTCCGTGCTGCAGCGATACCTCGAGCGCCGATGGAAGGTCCTCCGATGACGAATGTGCTCTACGACGTCCCGGGTCCCCGTGCGATCCTGCGCAACCGCGTCCTCGGCGCGATCACGATCGCCCTGGTCGCGGCCGGGATCACCTTCGTCGTCTACCGACTGGCCGACACCGGGCAGTTCTCGGCCGCGAAATGGAGGGTCTTCACCTTCCCGCTCGTGCAACAGAACATCGGCCTGGCGATTCTCGCCACCCTGAGCGCGTTCGCGGTGGCTGCAGTGGCCAGCCTGCTCCTGGGGCTGGTGCTCTCGATCGGCCGGCTCTCCGACCACGCCTGGCTGCGTGTGCCGTGCACGGTCTTCATCGAACTGTTCCGCGCGGTGCCCGTGCTCATCCTCATGATGATCATGTACTACGGCCTGCCGCCGCTCGGAGTGACCTTCGTCACCCCGTTCGTGGCGGTCGTGACCGGGCTGACCCTCTACAACGGGTCCGTTCTCGCGGAGGTGTTCCGGGCGGGAATCGAATCCCTGCCCGCCGGCCAGCGGGAGGCCGCCTACGCGATCGGGTTGCGCAAGAGCGCCGTCATGTCGCTGATCCTCTTTCCCCAGGCAATCCGGGCAATGATGCCCGTGATCATCTCCCAGCTGGTTGTCGTGCTCAAGGACACCGCACTGGGCTTCATCGTCACCTTCCACGAACTGCTCTACCTGGCGAAGTTCTACGGCGCGCAGTTCACCTACGGGTCGCCGATCATCCCGGCAACCATCGTGTTCGGCACCATCTATGTGCTCCTCTGTCTCGCCCTCTCGGGCGTGGCGAAGTGGGTCGAGGTGCGCAGCCGGCGCAGTCGCGGTGGGGCGCGGCCCGCGAATGTGGCGAAGGCCGAACTGGCGGCGAGCGAGATCTAGCCGTCGGCGAAGGCCGGACAATCGCCACGGACTAAACTTGTGCCTTGTGTCTGATCCCACCGAAATCTCCGAAGAGGCCGTGAGCGCGGCCGTCACCGCCGCGCTCACCGCCATTTCCTCCGCCGCCGACTCCGCCGCCCTGCGGGTGGTGCGCACAGAGCACGCCGGGGACGCCTCCCCGCTGGCCCGCCTGAACGCGCTCATGCGCACGGTGCCGAACGACCGGAAGGCCGCCGCCGGCAAGCTGGTCGGCCAGGCCAGGGGCCAGGTCAGCCAGGCTCTCACCGCCCGCGAGGCCGAGATCGGCGCGGCGGAGGCGCAGGCGCAGCTCGCGGCCGAGACCGTCGACGTGACCGCGGCGGCATCCGCCTGGCGTCCGGGGGCGCGGCATCCGCTCTCCCTGTTGCAGGAGCGCGTGGCCGACGTGTTCGTCGGCATGGGCTGGGAGGTCGCCGAAGGACCGGAACTCGAAAGCGAGTGGTTCAACTTCGACGCCCTCAACTTCGATGAGGACCACCCTGCCCGCGCCATGCAGGACACCTTCTTCGTCGACCCGCCTGAGGCCCACCTCGTGCTGCGCACGCACACCTCCCCGGTGCAGATGCGCGCCCTGCTCTCCCGCGAGCTGCCCGTCTACGTCGTCTCGCCCGGCCGGGTCTTCCGCACCGACGAGCTCGACGCCACCCACACGCCCGTGTTCCACCAGATCGAGGGCATCGCCGTCGACAAGGGCCTGACCATGGCGCACCTGCGCGGCACCCTCGACCACTTCGTCAAGGCCATGTTCGGCCCCGAGGCGAAGGTGCGGCTGCGCCCCAACTACTTCCCGTTCACCGAGCCGAGCGCCGAACTCGACCTCTGGCACCCGACCTTCAAGGAGGGCGCCCGCTGGATCGAATGGGGCGGTTGCGGCATGGTCAACGCCAATGTGCTCCGCTCCGCCGGGATCGACCCCGAGGTGTACTCCGGTTTCGCGTTCGGCGTCGGCGTCGAACGGGCCCTGATGTTCAGAAACGATGTGAAGGATATGCACGACATGGTCGAAGGCGACGTCCGGTTCAGCCAGCAGTACGGGATGACCGTCTGATGCGCGTCCCCCTGAGCTGGCTCGGCGAATTCGTCGACCTCGAACCCGGCACCACCCCCGAAGACGTGCACGCCGCGCTGGTCAGCGTCGGCCTCGAGGAAGAAGAGATCCACCGCTTCGACCTGACCGGCCCGATCGTCGTCGGCGAGGTGCTCTCGATCGAACCGGAGGCCCAGACCAACGGCAAGACCATCAACTGGTGCCAGGTTCGGGTCGCGCCCGGCGACGAGCTCGCCGCCGACGGCGGCCCCGCCGTGCACGGCATCGTCTGCGGCGCCCACAACTTCGTCGTCGGCGACAAGGTCGTCGTGACCCTGCCCGGCGCCGTGCTGCCCGGCCCGTTCCCGATCGCACCCCGCAAGACCTACGGCCACGTCTCCGACGGCATGATCGCCTCGGCCCGCGAGCTCGGCCTCGGCGACGAGCACGACGGCATCCTGCGCCTGGCGGCCCTCGGCCTCGACGCCCCCGTCGGCACGGATGCGATCGCCCTCCTCGGCCTCGACGACAGCGCCGTGGAGATCAACGTCACCCCCGACCGCGGTTACGCGTTCTCGATCCGCGGCGTCGCCCGCGAATACGCGCACGCCACCGGGGCGACCTTCCGCGACCCGGCCCTCGCCGTGACCCCTGCACCGTCCTCGGTCGAGTTCGTCGTCACCATCGACGACCAGGCCCCGATCCGCAACCGGATCGGCGCCAGCGTCTTCGTCACCCGGGCCGTGCGCGGCGTCGACCCGACCCGGCCGTCTCCGGCCTGGCTGATCGCCCGGCTGAAGCTGGCCGGCATCCGTTCCATATCCCTGATCGTCGACGTGACCAACTACGTCATGATCGAGCTCGGTCAGCCGATCCACGCCTACGACCTCGACGCGCTGGCCGGCGGCCTCACCGTGCGCCGTGCCGCAACCGGCGAGAAGCTCATCACCCTCGACGACGTCACCCGCACCCTCAGCCCGGAAGACCTGCTGATCACCGACGGGTCCGGCCCGATTGGCCTGGCCGGCGTGATGGGCGGGCAGACCACCGAGATCGGGGCGACCACCACCAACGTGCTGGTAGAGGCCGCGAACTTCGACCCGGTCTCGATCGCGCGCACCGCCCGCCGGCACAAGCTGCCCAGCGAGGCATCCCGCCGGTTCGAGCGCGGGGTCGACCCCGCCGTCGCCGCCGTCGCCGCGGCCCGCGTCGTGCAACTGCTGGTCGAACTCGCCGGGGGAGTGGCCGACGACCTCGGCTCCCTGCACGACGCCACCCCCGCCGCCGCGCCGATCTTCCTCCCCACCGGCTTCATCTCCGGCCTGATCGGGCTCGAGTACACCCCCGAGGCGGTGCGCACCTCGCTGGCCGAGATCGGCGCGTCGCTCACGGAGACCGAGGGCGGGCTGTCCGTCACCGCCCCCAGCTGGCGCCCCGACCTGACCGACAAGTGGACCCTGGCCGAGGAGGTCGCCCGCATCGTCGGCTACGACCGCATCCCCTCGGTGCTGCCCGTCGCCCCGCCCGGGCGTGGCCTCACCCGCACCCAGATGCTGCGCCGCCAGGTCGCGCAGACCCTCTCGGCCGCCGGCCACACCGAGGTGCTCGCCTACCCGTTCGTCGCCGAGAAGGCCAACAACCTGTTCGGCGCCCCGGCCGGCCCGGTAGTGCCGCAGATGCGGGTTGCGAACCCGCTCGACGGTGAGGCGCCGTTCCTGCGCACCTCGATCCTGCCCGGGCTGCTCCAGATCGCGCACCGCAACCGGTCCCGCGGCCTGACCGACCTGGCCATCTTCGAGCAGGGCCAGGTTTTCCGTCCCCTGGCCGGCGTGGTCTACGGCAGCACGGTCGTGCCGCTCGGCGCCGTGCGCCCCAGCGCGCACCTCGAGGCCGAGCTGAACGCGGGCATCCCGCCGCAGCCGTTCTCCGTCGGTGTCGTGCTCACCGGCAACGCCGTCCGGCAGCAGCCGGGCCGTCCCGCCGTCGCCGCGGGCTGGCAGGATGCCCTTGCCGCCGTGCAGCAGGTCGCCCTGGCCACCGGGGTTGCCATCCAGGTGAGCCAGGGCTCGCACCAGGCGATGCACCCCGGGCGCACGGCCGAACTGTTCGTGACGACGGATGCCGGCCCCGCCTCGGTCGGCTTCGCCGGCGAGCTGCTCCCGGCCATCGCCCGCGGTTTCGACCTGCCCGCGGTCGTCGCGGTCGCCGAAATCGACCTCAGCCTGGTCTTCGACCGCGCCGGCGCCGAGCTCCAGGCCACCCCGATCCGCACCATGCCGGCCGCGACACAGGACCTGTCCCTCGTGGTCGACGTCGTCGTCCCGGCCGGGGAGGTGCTCGAGGCTGTGATCGAGGGCTCCGGGCCACTGCTCGACCATGCCGAGCTCGTCGACGACTACCGCGGGGCGGGCATCCCGTCCGGCCGCAAGTCGCTGACCTTCGCGCTGCGGTTCAGGGCCGCCGACCGCACCCTGACCGCGGCCGAGGCCAGCGACGCCAAGCTGGCGGGGGTGGCCGTCGCGGCCGCCCGTTTCGGCGCGACCCTGCGCGAGTAGCCCCGGCTCCCACCGGCACCCCCGCCCGGCGCCCCCGGCGCTGCACCCCCGCCCAGATCTACCTTTCCGGTCGAGACCGCCCCGCACACCGGTCGGTCTCGACCGAAACGGCAGAACTCGGCGAACACACGGGTCCCGACCGCACCGCAATTCCGCCCTGCACGCAAGAAAGCTGCGCCGACGCCGATTCTCGCCACCGCGGGGCGGCGCGCTAAGTTTGACGCATGGGTTTTTCGGTGGCGGTTGCGGGTGCGAGCGGCTACGCGGGCGGGGAGTTGCTGCGGCTCCTGGCCGCGCATCCCGAATTCGAGGTGCGCACGGTCACCGCGCACAGCAATGCCGGGCAGCGGCTGATCGAAGCCCAGCCGCATCTGCGGTCCCTCTCGGGGCTCACCCTCGTCGACACGACGGCGGAAACCCTCGCCGGGCACGACGTGGTCTTCCTCGCCCTGCCGCACGGGGCATCCGGCGCCCTCACGGCCGCGCTGCCGCCGGAGACCCTCGTCGTCGACTGCGGCGCCGACCACCGGCTGGAGAGCGAGGCCGCCTGGGCCGCGTTCTACGGCGGCGACTATTACGGGGCCTGGGCCTACGGGGTACCTGAGCTGCCCGTCGCCGGCGGAAAACAGCGCAGCCGGCTGGTCGGCGCGCGCCGGATCGCCGCGCCGGGCTGCAACGCCAGCACGGTCGCCCTGGCGCTGGCGCCGGGCATCCGGTCCGGCGTGATCGAGCCGGAAGACCTCGTCGCGGTGCTCGCGGTCGGCCCGTCCGGCGCCGGCAAGAGCCTCAAGCTGCCCAACCTCGCCGCGGAGGTCCTCGGTTCGGCGAACCCCTACGCCGTCGGCGGGGTGCACCGGCACATCCCGGAGATCCAGCAGAGCCTGGCCTGGGCCGGGGCCGCGAACCCCACCATCTCCTTCACCCCGGTGATCGTGCCGATGTCCCGCGGCATCCTCTGCACCGCGACCGCCCGGCTCGTGCCGGGCACCTCCGACGCCGCCGTGCGCGCCGCCTGGGAGAGCGCCTACGCCGACGAGCCGTTCGTGCACGTGCTGCCGGAGGGCCGGTTCCCCCGCACCAGCGACGTCCTCGGCGCCAACACCGCGCTGATCGGCCTCGCCATCGACCGGGCCGTCGGCCGGGTCGTCACCGTCACCGCCGTCGACAACCTCGCCAAGGGCACCGCCGGCGCCGCCATCCAGTCCGCCAACATCGCCCTGGGCCTCCCGGAGACCCTCGGCCTGAGCACGAATGGAGTTGCCCCGTGAGCGTCACCGCCCCCGCCGGATTCACCGCAGCCGGAGTCACCGCAGGCCTGAAGAAGTCCGGCGGCCTCGACCTCGCCGTCGTGCGGAACCTCGGACCGCTCACCAGCGCCGCCACCGTCTTCACCACCAACCGCTGCAAGGCGAACCCCGTCATCTGGAGCGAGCAGGTGATGCGCGGCGGCGTGGTCCGCGCCATCGTGCTGAACTCCGGCGGCGCCAACTGCTACACCGGCAGCATCGGCTTCCAGACCACGCACGCCACCGCCGAGGCCGTGGCCGGCCGCCTCGAGATCTCCGCCGGCGAGGTTCTCGTCTGCTCCACCGGCCTGATCGGCGAGCAGCTAGACCTGGGCAAGATCACCGCCGGGGTCTGGGATGCGTCGCTCGCCCTGCATTCCGGAACCGCGGCATCCGCCGACGCCGGCCTCGCCGCCGCCACGGCGATCATGACCACGGACACGACCCCCAAGCAGTCCGCGCACACCTCGCCGGCCGGCTGGACCATCGGCGGCATGGCCAAGGGCGCCGGGATGCTCGCGCCCGGCCTGGCCACGATGCTCGTCGTGATCACCACCGACGCCGTCCTCGACTCCGGCCAGCTCGACACGGCCCTCCGCCAGGCCACCCAGGTCACCTTCGACCGGCTCGACTCCGACGGATGCATGTCCACCAACGACACCGTCACCCTCCTCGGCTCCGGCGCGAGCGGGGTCGCCGCCGACCCGGCCGAGTTCGCGGCCGCGCTCACCGCCCTCTGCCAGGACCTCACCCTGCAACTGCAGGCCGACGCCGAGGGCTCGGCCCACGACGTCGCGATCGTGGTGCAGGGCGCCGACTCGGAGACCGACGCGGTCACCGTGGCCCGTGCCGTGTCCCGCAGCAACCTGTTCAAGACGGCCATTTTCGGCAACGACCCGAACTGGGGCCGGGTGCTCGCCGCGGTCGGCACCACCCAGGCGGTCTTCGACCCCTACGGGATCGACGTCGCGATCAACGGCGTGCAGGTGTGCACGGCGGGGGAGCCCGACCAGCCGCGCGAGCTCGTCGACCTCACCCCGCGGGCGGTCACCGTGCTCATCGACCTGCACGCGGGCGCCGCGACGGCCACCATCTGGACCAACGACCTCACCCACGCCTACGTCGAAGAGAACAGCGCGTACTCGAGTTGATCCCGACGATCCCGGCCCCCGACGACGCCCCCGCAGCCCCCGCGGGCCGTGAGCCAGGCGACGCCCCCGACCCCGAGTCAAACAGCCGGGCCGAGGCGGCCGTCAAGGCCGCGACCCTGATCGAATCGCTGCCGTGGCTCAAGCGGTTCCACGACCAGGTCATCGTCGTCAAGTTCGGCGGCAACGCCATGGTCAGCGAGGAACTGCAGCGGGCCTTCGCCGAGGACATGGTCTACCTGCGGTATGCCGGCATCCGCCCCGTCGTCGTGCACGGCGGCGGCCCGCAGATCTCCGCCATGCTCGACCGCCTCGGCATCGAGAGCGAGTTCCGCGGCGGCTACCGGGTGACCACGCCCGAGGCGATGGACGTCGTGCGGATGGTGCTCACCGGGCAGATCAACCGCGAGCTGGTCAGCCGCATCAACGAGCACGGCCCGTTGTCGGCCGGGCTGTCCGGCGAGGACGCCGGGCTCTTCCAGGGCCGACGCCGCGGCACCGTCATCGACGGCGAAGAGGTCGACCTCGGCCTCGTCGGCGACGTGATCGGCGTCGACCCCGAGGCGGTGCTCGCCCAGCTCGCCGCGGGCCGCATCCCGGTCGTCTCGTCGATCGCCCCCGACACGGATGTCCCGGGCCAGTCCCTGAACATCAACGCCGACGCCGCCGCGGCGGCCCTCGCCATCGCCCTGAACGCCGCGAAGCTCGTGATCCTCACCGACGTCGCCGGACTCTACAGCGACTGGCCCAACCGGGACTCGCTGGTCTCCGTGATCGACGCCGACTCCCTGCGCCGACTCCTGCCCGACCTCGAATCGGGCATGATCCCCAAGATGACCGCCTGCCTCGACGCGGTCGACGGCGGCGTCGCCAAGGCCGCGATCATCGACGGGCGAGTGCCGCACTCGATCCTGCTCGAGGTCTTCACCGGCAGCGGAATCGGAACCGAAGTGGTCCCCGCATGACCGGCCCAGGCACCACCCCCGGCACCACCACCCCCGGCACCAACCCCGGCACCAACCCCGGAACCACCAACCCAGGGACAACGATTCCAGGCATGACCCCCGACCAGCAGACCCCGACCCCGACCGAGCAGACCCCGACCCCGAGCGAGCAGACCCCGACCCCGAGCGAGCAGACCCCGGGCACCGAGCACTGGCAGGAGCGCTTCGGCGCTGCCATGATGCGCACCCTCGCCACCCCGCTCGCGATGCTCGTCCGCGGGGAGGGCTGCTACGTCTGGGACGAGAAGGGGAAGAAGTACCTCGACTTCCTCGCCGGCATCGCCGTGAACTCGCTCGGCCACGCGCATCCCGACCTCGTCGCCGCGGTCACGGCGCAGGTGGGCCGTGTCGCCCACGTCTCCAACTACTTCTCCTCGCCGCCGCAGCTCGAACTGGCCGAGCGGCTCAAGCGCATCACCGGGGCCGGGGAGGCCGGCCGGGTCTACTTCTGCAATTCCGGCGCCGAAGCCAACGAGGCCGCGTTCAAGCTGGCCCGGCTCAACACGGGCGGCGGCAAGCGCACCCGCATCCTGTCGCTGCACGAATCGTTCCACGGCCGCACCATGGGCGCGCTCGCCCTGTCGGGCAAACCCGCCATGCGCAAGGCCTTCCTGCCGGTGCCCGGCGGGGTCGAGCACATCCACACCACCATCGAGGCGCTCGAGGAGGCCATCGACGGCACCGTCGCCGCCCTGTTCCTCGAACCGGTCAAGGGCGAGGCCGGCGTGATCGACCTGCCGGCCGGTTTCCTCCGCCGCGCCCGCGAACTCTGCACCCGGCACGGCGTGCTCCTCATCATCGACGAGGTGCAGACCGGCGCCGGCCGCACCGGCGCCTGGTTCGCCTTCCAGCACGACGGCATCACCCCGGATGCCATCACCATCGCCAAGGGGATCGGCGGCGGCCTGCCGATCGGGGCCCTGGTCACCTACGGCGCCACCTCGGAGCTGTTCAGCCGCGGCCAGCACGGCTCGACCTACGGCGGCAACCCGCTCGTCACCGCCACGTCCAACGCCGTGCTCGGCGTGATCGAACGTGACGGCCTCGTCACCAACGCCGCACGGCGCGGCGAGCAGCTGCGCGAGATCATCGCCGGGTTCGCGTCGCCGCACATCACCGAGGTGCGCGGCCGCGGCCTGCTGCTCGGCATCGGCCTGGCCGAACCGGTCGCGCTCCCGCTCGCGGCTGCGGCCCTGGCCGAGGGCCTGATCGTGAACGCCGCCAACGAGTCGACCATCCGGCTGGCCCCGCCTCTCATCGTCGGCGACGGCGAACTGGCCGATTTCGAGCACCGTTTCGGCCGCGCTCTGGCCAGCCTCTAGAGTTGTTCAATCCCGCAATCCACCGAAAGTGACCTCAGTGACCCGCCATTTCCTGCGCGACGACGACCTCTCACCGGCCGAACAGGCCGAGATCCTCGACCTGGCTCTGGTGCTCAAGCGAGACCGATTCGCGGCCAAGCCGCTCGCCGGTCCCCAGACCGTCGCCGTCATCTTCGACAAGTCCTCGACCCGCACCCGGGTGTCCTTCGCGGTCGGCATCGCTGACCTCGGCGGCAGCCCGCTCATCATCACCACCGCGAGCAGCCAGCTCGGCGGCAAGGAGACGGCTTCTGACACGGCCAGGGTGCTCGAGCGCCAGGTTGCCGCGATCGTCTGGCGCACCTACGGCCAGGCCGGCCTCGAGGAGATGGCCCTCGGCACCACGGTCCCCGTCGTCAACGCGCTCTCCGACGACTTCCACCCCTGCCAGTTGCTCGCCGACCTGCTCACCATCCGCGAGCACCGCGGCGACCTCGCCGGCCAGACCCTGGCCTTCCTCGGCGACGGCGCCTGCAACATGGCCCAGTCCTACCTCCTCGCCGGCGCCACCGCCGGCATGCACGTGCGCATCGCCTCACCGGCCGGCTACACGCCCCACGCGCAGGTGGTGAAGGATGCCGCGGCGATCGCCGCGCGCACCGGCGGCTCCGTCACGCTCTTCACCGACCCGACGGAAGCCGTGGCCGGTGTGGACGTGGTCGTCACCGACACCTGGGTGTCGATGGGCAAGGAGGAGGAGAAGGCCGACCGGCTCGCCACCCTCGGCGCCTACCGCGTCGACGCCGACCTGCTCGCCCTCGCCCGGCCGGACGCGCATTTCCTGCACTGCCTGCCCGCCGACCGCGGCTTCGAAGTGACCGCCGACGTCATCGACGGCCCGCAGAGCATCATCTGGGACGAGGCGGAGAACCGCCTCCACGCCCAGAAGGCACTCCTCGTCTGGCTCCTCCGCCAGAACGACGCCCACTGACACCGTTAAACTTGAACTGAACAATCTTTAGGGAGAACCATGGCTGAACGTGTTGTGCTCGCATACTCCGGTGGACTTGACACCTCGGTTGGCATCGGCTGGCTGAAGGATGCGACCGGCAAGGAGGTCGTAGCCCTCGCCATCGACGTCGGACAGAGCGGCGAGGACATGGACCTCATCCGTCAGCGCGCCCTGGACTGCGGCGCCGTCGAGGCCATCGTCGTCGACGCGAAGGAAGAATTCGCCAGCGACTACGTCGTACCGGCCCTCAAGGCCAACGCGCTCTACCAGAAGCGCTACCCGCTGGTCTCCGCTCTCAGCCGACCGCTGATCGCCAAGTACCTCGCCTCCACCGCCAAGGAGCTCGGCGCCGACAGCGTCGCCCACGGCTGCACCGGCAAGGGAAACGACCAGGTGCGCTTCGAAGCCGCCGTCGCCGCCCTCGCCCCCGAGCTCACCTCGCTCGCCCCGGTCCGCGACTTCGCGCTCACCCGCGACAAGGCCATCGAGTACGCGGCGCTGCACAACCTGCCGATCGCGCAGTCGAAGAAGAGCCCGTACTCGATCGACCAGAACGTCTACGGCCGCGCCGTGGAGACCGGCTTCCTCGAAGACCCGTGGAACGCGCCGATCGAAGACCTCTACACCTACACGCAGGACCCGTCGATCCCGCGCGATCCCACCGAGGTCGTCGTCTCCTTCGACCAGGGTGTCCCCGTCGCCATCGACGGCGTCGCCGTCACGCCGCTGCAGGCCATCGAAATGATGAACCTGCTCGCCGGCAACCAGGGCGTCGGCCGCATCGACATCGTCGAGGACCGCCTGGTCGGCATCAAGAGCCGCGAGGTCTACGAAGCCCCCGCCGGCATCGCCCTGATCGCCGCGCACGAGGAGCTCGAGAACATGACCGTCGAGCGCGACCTGGCCCGTTACAAGCGCGGCGTCGAGTCCAAGTGGGCCGAGCTCGTCTACGACGGCCTGTGGTTCTCCGGCCTCAAGCGCGCCCTCGACGTGTTCATCGACGAGACGCAGAAGCACGTCACCGGCGACATCCGCCTGAAGCTGCACGCCGGCACCGCCGTCGTCACCGGGCGCAAGTCCGGCGAGAGCCTCTACGACTTCAACCTCGCCACCTACGACACCGGCGACACCTTCGACCAGTCGATGGCCAAGGGCTTCATCGAGCTGTGGTCGCTGCCGAGCAAGATCTCCGCCCGTCGCGATCTGGCCGGCAAGTAGGGGCAACGCGTGGCTGCCGACGAGAACCCGAACCGCGCGGGCAAGGCGGGCGCCCTCTGGGGCGGCCGTTTCGCCGGCGGCCCGTCGCCCGAACTGGCGAAGCTGAGCAAGTCGACCCAGTTCGACTGGCCGCTGGCGCCCTATGACATCCGCGGTTCCCGGGCGCACGCCCGCGCCCTCGCCGCGGCCGGTTACCTCACCGGCGACGAGCTCACGGCCATGGTCGCCGGCCTTGACGAGCTGGCGGATGCGGTCGCCTCCGGCCGCTTCCAGCCGGCCGAGACCGACGAGGACGTCCACTCCTCACTGGAGCGCGGCCTGATTGACATCGTCGGCGTCGAACTCGGCGGCAAGCTGCGCGCCGGGCGCAGCCGCAACGACCAGGTGGCGACCCTCGTGCGGATGCTCCTGCGGGACAAGGCGGTCACCATCTCCGCCCACGTGATCGACCTGATCGACGCCCTCGCGTCGCAGGCCGAAGCGAACGAGCACGCGATCATGCCCGGCCGCACCCACCTGCAGCACGCCCAGCCGGTGCTCCTCGCGCACCACCTGTTCGCGCACTGCTGGCCGCTCGTGCGCGACCTCGAACGCTTCACCGACTGGAACAAGCGGGCCGATTTCTCGCCCTACGGTTCCGGCGCCCTGGCCGGCAACACCCTGGGCCTCGACGCCCGGCTCGTGGCCACCGACCTCGGCTTCAGCGCCGTGGTGGAGAACTCGATCGACGGCACCGCCAGCCGCGACCTCGTCGCCGAATTCGCGTTCATCACCGCTCAGATCGGCATCGACCTGTCCCACCTGGCCGAGGAGATCATCCTCTGGAACACCCGCGAGTTCGGGTTCGTCACGCTCGACGACGGCTACTCGACCGGCTCGTCGATCATGCCGCAGAAGAAGAACCCCGACATCGCCGAACTCGCCCGCGGCAAGTCCGGCCGGCTGATCGGCAACCTGACCGGCCTGCTCACCACGCTCAAGGGTCTCCCGCTGGCCTACAACCGCGACCTGCAGGAAGACAAGGAGCCCGTCTTCGACTCGATCGAGACGCTCGAGGTGCTCCTGCCGGCGTTCAGCGGCATGATCGCCACCCTGACCTTCCACACCGAGCGGATGGCCGAGCTGGCCCCGGCCGGGTTCTCGCTGGCCACGGATGTCGCCGAGTGGCTGGTCAAGCGGCACGTCAGCTTCCGGGATGCGCACGAGATCACCGGGTCGCTGGTCAAGTTCGCCGAGCAGCACGACCTCGACCTGCACGAGGTCGATGACGCGTCCCTGCAGACGATCTCCGTGCACCTCACGCCCGACGTGCGCGAGGTGCTGAGCATCCAGGGCTCGGTCGACCGTCGCGACGGGCAGGCCGGAACCGCGCCGGTGCGGGTCGCCGAGCAGCGCGCCGTGCTGGTGGCGCGGGTGCGTGCCCTCGCCCTCGCTCTCCGGATGTGACCTTCGACCGACGCCTGCTGGAGCGGCCCGCCATCGAGGTGGCGCCGCTCCTGCTCGGCGCGGTGATCAGCCGGGCCGGGGTGTCGCTCCGCATCACCGAGGTGGAGGCCTACCTCGGCGACGGCACCGATCTCGGCTCGCACGCCTTCCGCGGCCGCACCCCGCGCAACGCGGCGATGTTCGGTCCGGCCGGGCACCTGTATGCCTACTTCAGCTACGGCATGCACGTCTGCGCGAACGTCGTCTGCTCGCCGGAGGGCGAGGCCTCTGCGGTGCTCCTGCGCGGCGGGGAGATCATCGCGGGCGCGGCCGAGGCCCGGCTGCGCCGCAGCACCGCCAAGTCCGACCGGGATCTTGCCCGTGGGCCGGCGAGGCTCACGCTCGCACTCGGCATCAGCCTGGCCGAGAACGGCGCCGACCTCGCCGAGGACCCGTTCGACCTCACCCTGCCGGCCCGCCCCGCCGCGTTCCTGGCGGGGCCGCGCACCGGGGTCAGCGGCGCCGGCGGGGGAGCCGAGTACCCGTGGCGGTTCTGGCTCCCGGACGATGCCTCGGTGTCGCCGTACCGACGGCATCCGAAGCTCTCTCCCGCGGCAGGCTGATCGCTCACCTCGCGGCGCACGTTAGCGAACGCGGCGCACGGTCTGCCCTGCGCCGCGACGAAGGAACTGCCTACGCGGTGGCGAGCCGGACCAGGGCGGCGCACGCGCACGCCCAGATCAGGCTGGCGAAGGTTCCGATGATGAACCGCTCCCTGGCCTCGGCCGCGGCCAGTTCGGTGAAGCGCCCGACGCCCTTGATCGCCACGACCACGGCGATCGCTTCGGGGAAGCCGGCCAGGATCGCACCGGCCACGGCCAGTCGCTCGAGGATCCCGATCATCAGGCCGCCGCGCAGCACCTCGTGCACGGTGCCGACGGCATCCGGCCGGCCCGCCGTCGCTGCGGCGGCGCCGTCGCCGACGAGGATGCCGCCGTGCGCGCCGGGCGGCACGGTGTTGTTGGTGGCCAGCCGGAGGGCGAGCACCGCCATCGGGCCGCCGCCCACCACGGAGAGGGCCAGGGCCACCATGGCCAGCACGATGCCGAACGACCCCGCACCCTCCGGGGCCGGAACCGCGGCGATCACCAGGGCCGCGGCGAGCCCCCCGGCCGACGCGATCGCGTACTGCTGCCTCTGCTGCCTGAACGCGAGCACGGCGAGAGCGAGCGACCCGCCGGTGACCAGCAGGAGCAGGAGCCAGTACAGGTAGGCCAGAATCTGGAATGCCTGGAAATTCATGTGGAAGGTCCTGTTCCTGTCGTCGGGTTGTCGAGATCCTCCAGCAGCCTAACGAGTGCCGGGCGCGCGGACTGGTCGACCTTCCAGAGCGCGCTCCGCAGCCGCTGGCTGACGGCCGCCGTCGAAATGCCGAGGCGGGCGGCGATTTCCACCTGGGTTCGCCCGGTCTCGCGCAGGTCGACCGCGGCCCAGCCCTCGCTCGTGCGGCGCTGCCGCAGGAGCAGCAACGTCGCGATCAGCGCTTCGACCTGCTCGCCGTCGAGCACGGGGCGGTGCCGGCCGGCGCGGGCCCGGCCGACCGGCTCGGCCGGCTCGGCCGTGAGCGCGAATCGGGTGTCGGCTTTCTTCGCGCGGGTGACCGCGTCGCGGGCGCCGACGAACGCCTCCCCGGATGCCTGGCGGGCGGAGTCGGGCAGGGGAGTGCGCACCGTGCCGACGCCGAGGCCGATGCTCCAGTGCCCCGACCGGTGGAGGGCCATCACCAGATCGAGGCTGGTGCCGGCATCCGCCAGCAGCATCTGGATCTCGTCGCCGGCCGTCTGATCGGGCGGAAGGGTGAAGACATCCCCGAACTCCGACACGAGGCCGGCGATCATCTCGCCGGCCCGGTCGCGGTCATTGCGGCTGTCGATCTGGTCAGCGGTGATCACGAACACGAGCGCACCTCCCTGTCGCACTAAAAGTAAGGTTGAAAGCTGAATATAACACAATTTAGGTTGTGTACTTAATATCCGTCGATCAAGGCTGGAGCGTGGCTCCCGGGTCGCACCGGCACGCTGGTAATCTGGACCCGTGTCAGACCCCGTAATCCTCACCCAACAGGCCAACGACCTCACCTTCGACGACGTGTGGGAGGAGATCTCCTGGCGAGGCCTGGTGCAGGTCTCGACCGATCCGACCGAACTCCGTGAGTTGCTGGCGGGTGACCCGATCACCTTCTACTGCGGCTTCGACCCCACGGCGCCCAGCCTGCACCTCGGCAATCTCGTGCAGCTGCTGCTCATGCGGCGCCTCCAGCTTGCCGGACATCATCCGCTCGGCCTGGTCGGCGGGTCGACCGGCCTGATCGGCGACCCGAGGCCGACGGCGGAACGCACCCTCAACACGAAGGATGTCGTCGGCCAGTGGGTGGGCTACCTCCAGGCCCAGGTCTCCCGGTTCCTCAGCGGGGAGGGAGACAACGCCGTCACCCTGGTGAACAACCTCGACTGGACCGCGCCCCTGAGCGCCATCGACTTCCTGCGTGACATCGGCAAGTACTTCCGGGTGGGCACCATGCTCAAGAAGGACGCCGTGAGCGCCCGGCTCAATTCCGACGCCGGCATCAGCTACACCGAATTCAGCTACCAGGTGCTCCAGGGAATGGACTTCCTCGAACTCTACCGCAGCTACGACTGCGTGCTGCAGACCGGCGGCAGCGACCAGTGGGGCAACCTCACCAGCGGCACCGACCTCATCCGCAAGGCGGAGGGGGAGAGCGTGCACGCCATCGGCACACCGCTCATCACCAACAGCGACGGCACGAAGTTCGGCAAGAGCGAGGGCAACGCGGTCTGGCTCGACCCCACCCTGACCAGCCCGTATGCCTTCTACCAGTTCTGGCTCAACACCGACGACGCCGATGTGATCTCCCGCCTCAAGGTGTTCACCTTCCTGACCCGGGCGGAGATCGAGGAGCTCGAGGCGGCCGTGGCGACCGAGCCATTCAAGCGCCTCGCCCAGCGCACGCTCGCCGTAGCGGTGACCGGGCTCGTGCACGGCCGGCCGGCCACGGAGGCCGCGATCCAGGCCGCGCACGCGCTGTTCGGCCAGGGCGACCTGGCTGACCTCGACGAAGCCACCCTCGAGGCGGCGCTCCGCGAACTCCCGAACACGACGACGGCCCCGCACGCGACCGTGGTGCAGCTTCTCGTCGATACCGGGCTCACGGGCAGCCTGAGCGAGGCCCGGCGTGCGATCAGCCAGGGTGGCGTCTACCTGAACAACGTGAAGGTCTCCGATGAGGCCGAGACGATCGAGAACGCGGTCCTGCCCGGGGGAGTGGCGGTTCTCCGCCGCGGCAAGAAGACCCTGGCCGGCGTCTTCGTCCAGTAACCCCTTCCATTCCGGGCGTGACACGCCCGGGCGGGGGCGGGTTTTGACGGGGTGGGCTGGGGGCCGTAATGTCTTCACGTACCCCAAAGGTGCGGAAAGCCGCAGAGCTTCCCGGCCTCATGTGGGACCATGGTTTGACGGTTTCTGAGTGTGCCGCTCCGGTTGGAGTTTGGTGTGCTGGAGGCCTAAGCTAGTAACTCTCTCCGGCTGGTTTCGTCGGTCGAGGTGGTGGGTTGTTTCGGTGTGCTTCGGCGTGCGTGGAATGGTCTGCAGGCCTTGATTTGACAGGGATTGCCGGGGCAGGTAAGTTAGACAAGTTGCCCCAAAACGAAAGCCGCAGTGCTGGTCAAACAGCGTGGCCTGAAGTTGGGTGCGTCCGATCCTTGAGAACTCAACAGCGTGCACAATGTCAAATGCCAAAAACCTCGGTCGTAGGGCTCCTTTCTAGGGGGTACCGCGGAAGAGATTCCTTTGGAAAACATTTAAACAACAAAGCAAGTCAGTAATGATTTGTTCTGTCAGTTTCAAACTTGTGTCTGGTCCGCCCATTCCGGCGGTCAGTCACACTAGATGTGCCGGATGCTTGCATCCGTGCAATCAAACATTTACGGAGAGTTTGATCCTGGCTCAGGACGAACGCTGGCGGCGTGCTTAACACATGCAAGTCGAACGGTGATGAGGAGCTTGCTTCTCTGATCAGTGGCGAACGGGTGAGTAACACGTGAGCAATCTGCCCTTGACTCTGGGATAAGCGTTGGAAACGACGTCTAATACCGGATACGACCTTTGGAGGCATCTCTGGGGGTGGAAAGAATTTTGGTCAAGGATGAGCTCGCGGCCTATCAGCTAGTTGGTGAGGTAATGGCTCACCAAGGCGACGACGGGTAGCCGGCCTGAGAGGGTGACCGGCCACACTGGGACTGAGACACGGCCCAGACTCCTACGGGAGGCAGCAGTGGGGAATATTGCACAATGGGCGAAAGCCTGATGCAGCAACGCCGCGTGAGGGACGACGGCCTTCGGGTTGTAAACCTCTTTTAGTAGGGAAGAAGCGTAAAAGTGACGGTACCTGCAGAAAAAGCACCGGCTAACTACGTGCCAGCAGCCGCGGTAATACGTAGGGTGCAAGCGTTGTCCGGAATTATTGGGCGTAAAGAGCTCGTAGGCGGTTTGTCGCGTCTGCTGTGAAAACCCGAGGCTCAACCTCGGGCCTGCAGTGGGTACGGGCAGACTAGAGTGCGGTAGGGGAGATTGGAATTCCTGGTGTAGCGGTGGAATGCGCAGATATCAGGAGGAACACCAATGGCGAAGGCAGATCTCTGGGCCGTAACTGACGCTGAGGAGCGAAAGCATGGGGAGCGAACAGGATTAGATACCCTGGTAGTCCATGCCGTAAACGTTGGGAACTAGATGTGGGGACCATTCCACGGTCTCCGTGTCGCAGCTAACGCATTAAGTTCCCCGCCTGGGGAGTACGGCCGCAAGGCTAAAACTCAAAGGAATTGACGGGGGCCCGCACAAGCGGCGGAGCATGCGGATTAATTCGATGCAACGCGAAGAACCTTACCAAGGCTTGACATATAGAGGAAACGTCTGGAAACAGTCGCCCCGCAAGGTCTCTATACAGGTGGTGCATGGTTGTCGTCAGCTCGTGTCGTGAGATGTTGGGTTAAGTCCCGCAACGAGCGCAACCCTCGTCCTATGTTGCCAGCACGTAATGGTGGGAACTCATGGGATACTGCCGGGGTCAACTCGGAGGAAGGTGGGGATGACGTCAAATCATCATGCCCCTTATGTCTTGGGCTTCACGCATGCTACAATGGCCGGTACAAAGGGCTGCAATACCGCAAGGTGGAGCGAATCCCAAAAAGCCGGTCTCAGTTCGGATTGAGGTCTGCAACTCGACCTCATGAAGTCGGAGTCGCTAGTAATCGCAGATCAGCAACGCTGCGGTGAATACGTTCCCGGGCCTTGTACACACCGCCCGTCAAGTCATGAAAGTCGGTAACACCCGAAGCCAGTGGCCTAACCCGCAAGGGGAGGAGCTGTCGAAGGTGGGATCGGTGATTAGGACTAAGTCGTAACAAGGTAGCCGTACCGGAAGGTGCGGCTGGATCACCTCCTTTCTAAGGAGCACAGCACCTCTCCTCTGTATACAGGGAGAT
>NZ_JADOVI010000003.1 GCF_015752155.1 Cryobacterium sp. MP_M3
GTGTTTCTTACCTTTGTCAGTTAGAAACCTAGACGGAGAGCGGCGTGCACTCGTTAAGGAGCTCGGAAACCACCCACGGAAGAGTCAGGAGAGCCCGAAACTGGCTGAGATCCGAGACGACTTCCTCGCCCTCGAGCAACCCGACCGCCTGCTGCTCCTGCTCGAGTTCGCGGGCGAGTTGCCGGCGCTCCCCGCGCGCTACGAGGAGCATCCCGACCTGCTGGAACGGGTCGTCGAGTGCCAGTCCCCCGTGTTCATGTTCGTCGAGGTCGATGACGACGCCCGCAGGACGGTGCACCTGTATGCGACCGCACCTCGGGAATCGCCGACCACCAGGGGCTTCGCGTCCATCCTCGCCCAGGGTCTCGACGGCCTCAGCACCGAGGAGGTCCTCGCCGTTCCCGACGACTACCCCAACTCGATCGGCCTGACCAAGGCGGTGTCGCCCCTGCGGATCCGCGGGATGACGGCCATGCTCGCTCGCACGAAACGACGGCTCCGCGCGAGCGCCGTCTGAGCACGCCTGTGCGCCCCGATGCGTCCGCCCGGGTCACCTGGCCGGGAGGGTGGCCAGCCAGTTCGTGATGGCCTGGTTCCAGCTCTCCCGGTCGTAGTTCCACAGCTTGGTGTGGCGGGCGACCGTGAACGGCAGGAAGGTGACGATGTCGGGCCGGCGCACGGCCAGCGCCCGGGAACCGGTCGCCGGCACATAACCGTCGTCGTCGCTGTGCATCAGAAGCACCGGCAGGTCGAGATCGCCTGCCCGCGACACGAAGTCCAGCCGGCCGAAGTCGATCGGGGCGCTCTGCCCGGTGATCCGCCCACCCCAGCGCCGGCCGAGCACCTGCATGGCGCCACTGGACACCATCCCGGGCAAACCCAGGCTTCCGCCCTGGTACGCGACGACATCGGCCCAGTCGATCACGGGCGAGTCCAGCACGACCCCGACGACCAGCTCACGGAGCCGTGACCGGGTGGCCGCCTGCAGCACGATGGCGCCGCCCATCGACCACCCCATCAGCACGATCTCGGTTGCCCCGCGGCTCGCGGCGAATGCCAGGGCCGCCTCGGCATCCTGCCATTCCGTGTCTCCCAGCCCGTAGCGCCCGTCCGCGCTCACAGGTGCCTCCCCGTCGTTCCGGTAGGAAATGAGAAGGGACGTGAAACCCGCATCCCGGAAGACCGGTACGGCCCGCAGCGTCTCCTGCCTGCGCACGCCGCGGCCGTGCACCTGGATCACCCAGCGCCCGCCGGGCACCGCAGCCGGAATCAGCCAGGCCGGCGCATCCCCGACCGAGGTCGGGACGAGCACATCCTCGTAGTCCACCTCGAGGTCCCAGGGACCCAGGAAGGAGTAGCCGCCGAGACGGCCGCGCCGCGCCGCGGCCAGGTCGCCGTAGTCGACCCGCAGGATGCGCCGGGTCACGGCCTCCGGCGTGCTGCGGAGGACCTCCCCCAGGTGCGCATGCCCATGGTCGCCGGAAAACCAGAAACTGTAGTCGCCCTGGAGCACGGAGTCGGCCGTGGACTGCAGCGTGATCGTGCCGGCCGCGATGTCGACGGCCTCGACCCGCACATCGTCGGCGCGCTTCGTCGACGGAGTGACGATCCGGCGGGCCATGACGCCGGACAGCACGGTCGCCGCCAGGCCGGCAACGGCCAGCACCGCGACACCGATCAGCCCGGTCACCGCTGCAATCCGCGCCGGCCGTGCGCCCTCTTCGAACCGTCTGCCCACCCGCTACCTCCCGCTGCCCGGCGTGCCTCGCGTACGGCACCCTGAAAAAACTCTAGTCTGCAGTCGTGCCCGAAACACTGGAACCGCTCCCGCCGGAGTTCGCCGCAGCCCTTGAGGCCGTCCGCCGCGCCCAGTCCAGGGTCGAACTGATCGTGAACGAGATCTCCGCGCCCGGAAACCTCGCCCCGCACGCCGTGGCGCTCTCCGCCGACATCACGCCGAGCCGGCACGGCGGAAACTCCGATTTCGGCACCGGCCGCTTCATCCTGCTCTACGACCCCGACGAGCCGGAGGCGTGGGGCGGGGCTTTCCGAGTCGTCTGTTTCGCGCAGGCTCCACTCGAAACGGATATCGGCCTCGACCCCTTCCTGGCCGAGGTCGCCTGGGCCTGGCTGGTCGACGCGCTCGACGCGCACGGCGCCCGATATACCGCTGCATCAGGGACTGCGACTAAGATCATCTCGTCAGGCTTCGGCGAACTTGCCAAGCAGGGCGATGGCGCACAGATAGAGTTGCGAGCTTCGTGGACACCGCTGGACCACAATCTCACCGCCCACGTCGAAGGATGGGGTGAACTGCTCTGCATGCTCGCAGGTCTTCCACCCACTGGCGAAGGAGTCAGCATGTTGTCCACACGCCGAACCGGACGTGGTTGATCACCACGTGATCGACACGCGGGATGCCTTTATGACGGCGACCGCGGAGATTGTGGGCGGCACCGGCCCGATCGGAGTCGACGCCGAGCGCGCCTCCGGGTTCACGTACTCCCAGCGCGCGTACCTGATCCAGATCTACCGTCGCGGCGCGGGCACGTTCCTGTTCGACCCGCCGGCGATCGGCGACTTCCAGGAGCTGAACGATGCCCTTGCCGGTGAGGAATGGATCTTCCACGCGGCCAGCCAGGACCTGGCCTGCCTGCGCGAGGTCGGCCTCGACCCGGCACGCATCTTCGACACCGAACTCGCCGCCCGCCTGCTCGGCCTGCCCAGGGTCGGCCTCGGCACCGTCGTCGAGGAGCTGCTCGGCATCCATCTGGCCAAGGAACACTCGGCGGCCAACTGGTCGACCCGCCCGCTCCCCGAGGCCTGGCTCGTCTACGGCGCACTCGACGTCGAACTGCTGCCCGACCTGCGCGACCGGATGGTCGACATGCTCGCGGCAGACCAGAAGACCGTCATCGCCGAGCAGGAGTTCGCCGCGGTGCTGACACGCGAGCCGAAGCCGGTCAGCGCCGAACCGTGGCGACGGCTTTCCGGCGTGCACTCGCTCCGAGCCCAGCGCAACCTGGCCGTGGCCCGTGAGCTCTGGCTCGCCCGGGACCGGCTGGCCCAGGACATCGATGTGTCACCGGGCCGTCTCGTCCCGGACGCCTCCCTCCTCGCCGCGGCCCGCACACTGCCGCCGACCCGCCAGGCCCTCGCCGACCTCCGCGAATTCAGCGGACGGGCCAGTCGCAGCGAACTCGATCGCTGGTGGGGCGCCATCCAGTCCGGCCTGGCCACGACCGATCTTCCCTCACTCCGTGCCAACGGGGACGCCCTGCCCCCGCCGCGAGCCTGGGCCGACCGCAATCCCGACGCCGATCTGCGTTTCAAGGCCGCGCGCGCGGTGCTCGCCGAGATCTCCGACGAGTTCGCGATCCCTCTGGAAAACCTGGTGACACCCGATTACGTGCGCCGGATGGCGTGGACTCCGCCGGAACGGATCGACTCCGAATCGGTGGGCGAGGCACTCGCCGTCCTCGGCGCCCGGGCGTGGCAGATTGAACTGACCGCACAACGAATAGCCGATGCCTTTGTCGAGGTTCACCAAACGATAGACGCGCCCTTGGAAGAGGATTCGTAGGAACCGTCCAACGATTCTTCCGCCCCAGGGTGTCACCTTAGGATCGACCGACACCCGTTGGATTGATGGAGGCAAAGTGGCCGATAGAGCAGAAGTCGTCTTCGTGGACGGGGTTCGCACCCCGTTCGGGAGAGCCGGCGAAAAGGGAATGTACTGGAACACCCGGGCCGACGACCTGGTGGTCAAGGCCATGATCGGGCTGCTGGAACGCAACCCGGCCGTGCCCGGAGAACGGATCGACGAGGTGGCCATTGCGGCCACCACCCAGACCGGGGACCAGGGCCTCACCCTCGGTCGCACGGCGGCACTGCTCGCCGGCCTGCCGAAGTCGGTGCCGGGATTCGCCATCGACCGGATGTGCGCGGGCGCCATGACCGCCGTCACCACTCTCGGCGCGGGGATCGGTTTCGGCGCCTACGACCTGGCCATCGCCGGCGGAGTCGAACACATGGGGCGTCACCCGATGGGGTCCGGCGTCGACCCGAACCCGCGTTTCCTGTCTGAGCGTCTCGTCAGCGAGGACGCCCTCAACATGGGCGCCACGGCCGAGCGCATCCACGACCGGTTCCCCTCGTACACCAAGGAACGCTCCGACCGCTTCGCGCTGCGCAGCCAGCAGAAGGTCGCCGCGGCCTACGCCGCCGAGAAGATCCAGCCCGACCTCATCCCCGTGGCCATCCGCAGTGACGCCGGCTGGGGACTGGCGACCAGGGACGAGGCACCGCGCCCTGAAACCACGCTCGAGGGCCTGTCCACGCTCAAGACCCCGTTCCGTCCCTTCGGCCGGGTCACCGCCGGCAACGCGTCCGGCCTCAACGACGGTGCCAGCGCCTGCCTCCTCGCCAGCGGCAAGGCCGCCAAGGAACTCGGTCTCACGGTCAAGATGAAGCTGGTCAGCTTCGCCTTCGCCGGGGTCGAACCTGAGGTCATGGGCCTCGGACCGGTGCCGTCGACGGAGAAGGCCCTGCGCAAGGCGGGCCTCAGCATCACCGACATCGGCCTCTTCGAACTCAATGAGGCCTTCGCCGTGCAGGTCATCTCGTTCCTCGACCACTTCGGCATCGACGACGACGACCCGCGGGTCAACGAGTACGGCGGCGCGATCGCGATCGGCCACCCCCTGGCATCCTCCGGCGTGCGCCTGATGAACCAGCTTGCCCGCCAGTTCAGCGAGCACCCCGAGGTGCGCTACGGCCTGACCGCCATGTGCATCGGTCTCGGCCAGGGCGGCACCGTGATTTGGGAGAACCCACACTTCAACCGAAAGGCCAAGTAAACGATGAGCGACTACTCCGCACTCGATTTCTCCCCGCTGGTCGCCCTGTCGGCCGACGAGGTCGTCACGCATTCCTTCGTCCGGGATGTCCCGCTCTCCCAGGGCCGTGTGCTCGCCCTGGTCACGCTCGACAACGGCCGGGACCACACCCGCCCGAACACCCTCGGCCCGGTCACCCTGCTCGAATTCGCGGCCACCATGGATGCCCTGAAGGAGCGGGCGGCACGCGGGGAGATCCACGGCGTCGCAGTCACCGGCAAGCCGTTCATCCTGGCTGCGGGCGCCGACCTGAGCAAGGTCAGCGAGATCCCGTCCCTGGAAACCGGCAAGCTCCTTGCCCAGCTCGGCCACCACGCCCTGGGCAAGCAGTCGGAGCTGGGCGTGCCGTCCTTCGTCTTCATCAACGGGCTCGCGCTCGGCGGAGGGCTCGAGATCGCCCTGAACGCCGACTACCGCACCGTCGACGCCTCCGTTCCCGCGATCGCGCTGCCGGAGGTATCCCTCGGGCTGATCCCCGGCTGGGGTGGCTCCTACCTCCTGCCGAACCTGATCGGAATCGAGAACGCACTCAAGGTGATCATCGAGAACCCGCTCAAGAACCGGGTGCTCAAGGCCGCGGATGCCCTCGAACTCGGAATCGCGGACGTCCTGTTCGACTCGGCTTCCTTCCTCGAGAACTCCATCGCCTGGGCCGACAAGGTCATTTCGGGCACCGAGACGGTGGCCAGGCCGAATGTGCCGGGCAAGATCGAGCGCCTCGTGAAGTGGGATGCCGCCGTGGGAATCGCCCGCCGGATGCTCGAAAACCGGATCGGCACCGTCGCCATGTCGCCCTACGTCGCACTCGACCTGCTGAAGGCCGCGAAGAGCGGCACCCGCCAGGAAGGCTTCGAACGCGAAGACGACTCACTGGCCGGCCTCATCTCGGGCGACCAGCTGCAGGCCAGCATCTACGCGTTCAACCTGGTGCAGAAACGAGCCAGGCGTCCAGCCGGCGCCCCGGACAAGGCACTGGCCCGCCCCATCACGAAGGTCGGCGTCATCGGCGCCGGGCTGATGGCCAGCCAGTTCGCCCTCCTCTTCGTGCGCAGGCTGCGCGTGCCCGTCGTGATCACCGACCTCGACCAGGCCAGGGTCGACAAAGGCGTCGCCTACATCCACGACGAGATCCTCGCGCTCGAGAACAAGAAACGGATCACCTCCGACGAGGCGAACCGGCTCCGCGCGCTGGTCACCGGGACCACCGACAAGGCGCAGTTCGCCGACGCCGACTGGGTGATCGAGGCCGTCTTCGAGGAGCTGGGCGTCAAGCAGGACGTGTTCGCCGAGATCGAGAAGCACATCGCCCCCGACGCCATCCTCGCGACCAACACGTCGTCGCTGTCGGTCGAGCAGATCGGAGCGAAACTCGCCCACCCGGAACGGCTGGTCGGCTTCCACTTCTTCAACCCCGTCGCCGTCATGCCCCTGATCGAGGTGGTGAACACCCCGCAGACCAACGACGTCACCCTGTCCACGGCCATGGTCGTCGCGGGCAAGCTGAAGAAGAACGCGGTGATCACACGGGACACGCCGGGGTTCGTCGTCAACCGGGTACTCGCCAAGGTGCTCGGAGAGGCGATGCACGCCGTAGACACCGGCACCCCGTTCGACGTCGTCTCCGAGGCGATCGCACCGTTCGGGCTTCCGATGACGCCGTTCGAGCTGCTCGAACTGGTCGGCCTCAAGGTGGGAGCGCACGTCCTGGACACGCACCACGCCGCATTCCCCGACCGGTTCTTCGAGAGCGAGAACCTGCACAAGCTCGCCGAGCACGGCAAGCTCCTCGAGCGGGACGCCAAGGGAAAGATCAAGGGCTACGACAAGGGTGCCCTGAAGATCGTCGCCGGCGGCACCACCCCGAGGACGGCCACGGAGCTCCAGCGCCGGTTCGAAGACGGCCTCGCCGATGAGATCAAGCGGATGCTGGACGACGATGTCGTGCACGCGGCCGAGGACATCGACCTGTGCATGATCCTCGGCGCGGGCTACCCGTTCCAGATGGGCGGCGTCACGCCCTACCTCGACCGGGTCGGCGCGAGCGAACGGGTCTTCGGCGGCACGTTCCACACTCCCCCGATCCGCGGCGTCGGAGCGGTTCCGGCTCTGGCCGGCGCGGCCGAGTAGCAGCCCGGCGGCCCTGCAACGACGGTGGTCGAGCGTGTCGAGACCTGGTCTCGACAAGCTCGACCACCGGACAGGGCCGACCACCGGACAGGGCCGACCACCGGCGCCGGCTGCTATCGGTTGACCGGCGACATGTCCGCGTAACGGTCGCCGACAGGCGCGTCGATCGCGCCGAGGGTGGCGAGCTGGTCTGCGCTGAGGCTGAGCGCATCCGCCGCCACGTTCTCCTCGAGCCGGCTGACCCGCTTGGTGCCGGGAATGGGCGCGATGTCGTCACCCTGCGCGAGCAGCCAGGCCAGGGCGACCTGGGCCGGGGTGGCAGACAGTTCCGCCGCGACGGCGTCGACCTGTTCGACGATGCGGATGTTCGCGGCCAGGTTCTCCCCGGCGAACCGAGGGTTGCTGCGCCGGAAGTCGGCCTCGTCGAGCTGGTCGAGGGAACGGATCGCGCCGGTGAGGAAGCCGCGTCCGAGCGGCGAGTACGGCACGAAGCCGATGCCGAGGTCGCGCACGAGGGGCAGTAGCTCCCGCTCCGGGTCGCGGCTCCACAGCGAGTACTCGGTCTGCAACGCCGTCACGGGGTGCACGGCGTGGGCACGGCGGATCGTCTCGGGCGCCGCCTCCGACAGGCCGTAGTGCCCGATCTTGCCCTCGGCGATCAGTTCGGCGAGTGCGCCGACCGTTTCCTCGACGGGCACGCCCGGGTCCATCCGGTGCTGGTAGTAGAGGTCGATGTGGTCGGTCCCGAGTCGGGCCAGCGATCCCTCCACCGACAGGCGCACGTTCTCGGCGCTGCCGTCGAGGCCGCGCCCGCCGTCCCCGCGGTGCAGGATGGTGCCGAACTTGGTCGCCACGACAACCTGGTCGCGCCGTCCGGCGAGTGCCCGGCCGAGCAGTTCCTCGTTGAGGTAGGGGCCGTAGATCTCCGCGGTGTCGAAGAAGGTGACCCCGAGGTCGATGGCACGGTGGATGGTGCGGATCGATTCGGCGTCGTCGGTGCCGGCACCGGAGTAGAAGGCCGACATTCCCATGCAGCCGAGGCCGAGGCGGGAGACGTCGAGGCCTCCGGTGCCGAGTGTGAGGTGCTTCATGCGGGTGAGATCCTTTCGGAGTAGATGGAGATCTTGTAGTCGATGGCGGCGAGGCTCGCCTGGATGTCCTCCAGCTGGGCGGCGACCGCGATCCGGTGCCGTTGCAGCAGTTCGAGGCGGTCCGCGCTGGTGCCGTCGCCCTGGCGGGCGAGTTCGGCGTAGTCGCGGATCCTCGCGATGGGCAGTGACGTGGACCGGAGCTTGGTCAGGAACTGGATCCAGCCGACGTCCCTGGCCGAGTAGCGGCGATGGGACGACGACGCACGATCGACCGGCTCGAGCATGAGCCCGGCCCGTTCGTAGTAGCGCAGGGTGTGGGCAGTGAGGCCCGTCTGCGCCGCGACCTCCGAGATGGAGTACAGCTGATCGGTTGTTGGCATGCCCCAACCCTAGAACTTTGAGTGCGCTCCAGGTCAAACCGGCCCACGACCATCCGTCCCAGCGCCGCCGAACTGTGGGTTCTGCACCGAAATCCTGGAAAAAAGGCGGCCTGACTCACAGCTCGGCGAGCCAGGACGACGGCGTGGGGCGTGGAGACGGAGGAGGCCGGTCAGTCCTTCTGGGCGCGGTTGACCGTGATCGAACCGGTGTCGGTGTGGTCGACCGGCAGGGCCCTGGCGTGCGGGATCTTGCTGCCGAGAACCATGGCGACCACGTCGCGGGCGATGTGCTGCGGGGTCAGGCCCACCTGCTCGAGGATCTCCGCCCGGGTGCCGTGGTCGAGGAACTCGTCGGGCAGGCCCAGTTCGGTCACCGCGGTGTCCACGCCGGCCTCGCGCAGGTCCTGGCGGATCCGGGTGCCGATGCCGCCGACGCGGATGCCGTCCTCGATGGTGACGACGATGCGGTGCTCGGCCGCCAGCGCGATGATGCTCCCCGGCACCGGCACCACCCAGCGCGGGTCGACGACGGTGGCGCCGATCCCCTGCGCGGCGAGGCGCTGTGCCACGTCGAGGCCCATCCCGGCCATCGGCCCGACCGTGACGATGAGCACATCGTTCTGGCTGGATTCCAGTAGCACGTCCACTCCGTCGTCGAGACGGCGGATGGCGTCGAATTCCACTCCCGTGCTCCCCTTGGGGAAGCGCAGCACGGTCGGTCCGTCGTCGACCTTGACGGCCTCCTCGAGTTCCTCCCGCAGCCGGATCGAGTCCCGGGGCGCGGCGAGACGGATGCCCGGCACGACCTGCAGGATCGCCAGGTCCCAGATCCCGTGGTGGCTCGGGCCGTCCGGACCGGTGACGCCGGCCCGGTCGAGCACGAAGGTGACGCCCGCCTTGTGCAGCGCGACGTCCATCAGCACCTGGTCGAATGCCCGGTTGATGAACGTGGCGTACAGCGCGACGACCGGGTGCAGGCCGCCGAAGGCGAGACCGGCCGCGCTCGCAACGGCGTGCTGCTCGGCGATGCCGACGTCGTGGACGCGGTCGGGGAAGCGTTCGGCCATCTTGTGCAGTCCGGTGGGGCGGAGCATCGCGGCGGTGATGGCGACGATCTTCTCGTCGAGGGTGGCGAGGCGGAGGAGCTCCTCGGCGAAGACGGAGGTCCACGACGGCGCACCGGCCGACTCGATCGATTCGCCGGTTTCCGGGTCGATCTGGCCGACGGCGTGAAACTGGTCGGCCTCATCCTGCATGGCCGGGTTGTAGCCCTTGCCCTTCTGGGTGATCGTGTGCACGATCACCGGGGCTCCGTAGCCCTTGGCCTGGCGCAGCGCCTCGAGCATGGCCACCATGTCGTGGCCGTCGACGGGGCCGATGTACTTGATGTCGAGGTTCGAATAGAGCGCCTCGTTGTTGGTGACTCGGGCGAGGAAGCCGTGCAGCCCGCCGCGAACGCCGCGGAAGAACGCCCGCGCGGGGGCCCCCATGTGGTCGAAGGCCTGACGGCTGGTCAGGTAGGCGGCCCGGTAGCTTCTCCGGGTGCGCACGGTGTTGAGGAACCGGGCCATGCCGCCGATGGTGGGCGCATAGGAGCGGCCGTTGTCGTTGACGACGATGATCAGTCGACGGGTGTTGTCGTCGCTGATGTTGTTGAGGGCTTCCCAGGTCATGCCGCCGGTGAGGGAGCCGTCGCCGACCACGGCGATCACGTGGCGGTCGCTCTGCCCGGTCATCTCGAAGGCCCGGGAGATCCCGTCGGCCCAGGACAGGGAGCTGGAGGCGTGGGAGCTCTCGACGATGTCGTGCACCGACTCCGAACGCTGCGGGTAGCCCGCGAGGCCGCCACGCTGGCGCAGCTTGCTGAAGTCCTGCCGCCCGGTCAGCATCTTGTGCACGTAGGTCTGGTGGCCGGTGTCGAACACGATCGCGTCGCGCGGCGATTCGAAGACCCGGTGGATGGCGATCGTCATCTCGACCACGCCGAGGTTGGGTCCCAGGTGGCCACCGGTCTTGGCGACCTCGTTGACCAGGAATGCGCGCACTTCGGCTGCCAGCTCGATGAGTTGCTGGTTCGAGAGACCATCGAGATCGCGGGGACCGGAAATTGTCTCCAGAAGACCCATCAAGAACACCTTTCACGTTGGCCGGCACCGAACGGAAACCGGCGCGTAGATACGGTCATACCGAGTCTACGCGCCGGTTTGGGAGCCAGCCGGGAGTTACTCCGAGACGAGCGACCGCAGCACGTACTGCAGGATGCCGCCGTTGCGGTAGTAGTCCGCCTCGCCCGGCGTGTCGATGCGCACGACCGCGTCGAACTCCACGGTCTCCTTGCCGGGCGCCGAGTCGGCGCTCGGCGCGGCGGTCACGTGGACCGTCTTCGGGGTGGTTCCGCGGTTGAGCTCCTCGATGCCCGCGATCGAGACGACCTCCGTGCCGTCCAGGCCCAGGGAGGCCCAGCTCTCGCCGGCCGGGAACTGCAGCGGCACGACGCCCATGCCGATCAGGTTCGAACGGTGGATCCGTTCGAAGCTCTCGGTGATGACGGCCTTCACGCCGAGCAGGCTGGTTCCCTTGGCCGCCCAGTCGCGGGACGAGCCGGAGCCGTATTCCTTGCCGCCGAAGATGACGAGCGGCGTGCCGGCGGCCTGGTAGTTCTGGCTCGCGTCATAGATGAACGCCTGCGGCCCGCCATCGACGGTGAAGTCGCGGGTGTAGCCACCCTCGACGCCGTCGAGCAACTGGTTGCGGAGACGGATGTTCGCGAAGGTTCCGCGGATCATGATCTCGTGGTTGCCGCGGCGCGACCCGTAGGAGTTGAAGTCGCCGCGTGCGACTCCGTGCTCGATCAGGTACTGGCCGGCGGGGCTGTCGGCCTTGATGTTGCCGGCGGGGCTGATGTGGTCGGTCGTGACGGAGTCGCCGAGCTTGGCGAGCACGCGGGCGCCGGTGATGTCGGTGACCGGGCTGGTCTCCAGCGTCATCCCGTCGAAGTACGGGGGCTTCCGCACGTAGGTCGACTCGGGGTCCCATTCGAAGACCTCGCTGTCGGGCGTCGGCAGTGACCGCCAGCGCTCGTCGCCCTCGAAGACCTCGCCGTACTCCTTGGTGAACATGGCGGTGTCGATCGAGCTGTCGATCGTGGCCTGGACCTCGGCCGAGTCGGGCCAGATGTCCTTGAGGAACACGTCGTTGCCGTCCAGGTCGGTGCCGAGGGCATCCGTTTCGAAGTCGAAGTTCATCGACCCGGCGAGGGCGTAGGCGATGACCAGGGGCGGGCTGGCGAGGTAGTTCATCTTCACGTCGGGGCTGATCCGGCCCTCGAAGTTGCGGTTGCCCGAGAGCACGGCGGTGACGGCCAGGTCGTTCTCGTTGATCGCGGCGGAGACCTCGTCGATCAGCGGGCCGGTGTTCCCGATGCAGACCGTGCAGCCGTAGCCGACGGTGTAGAAGCCGAGGGCCTCGAGGTCGCCGGTGAGGCCGGCCTTCGCGTAGTAGTCGGTGACGACCTTGGAGCCGGGCGCGAGGGTGGTCTTGACCCACGGCTTGCTCGTGAGCCCCTTTCTGACGGCGTTGCGGGCGAGCAGGCCGGCCGCGAGCATGACCGACGGGTTGGAGGTGTTCGTGCACGACGTGATGGCGGCGACGGCGACGGCGCCGTGGTCGAGGGTGTAGCTCCTACCGTCGGCCGTCGTGATCGGGACGGGACTCGACACCGATACCGGCGCGTGGCTCACGTGGCTGTGCGAGAGCTGGTGGGCGCTCGACTCGTCCTGGGCGGTGAAACCGACCGGGTCGGATGCCGGGAAGGTCGCCTCGACCGCCGCGTCCACCCGGGACAGGTCCTGGGTGGCGTAGCTCTGGAGGTCGAGCTCGAACTGCTCCTGGGCGCGGCTGAGCTCGACCCGGTCCTGCGGGCGCTTCGGGCCGGCGATCGAGGGGACGACGGTGCCGAGGTCGATTTCCAGGTATTCGCTGAAGACGGGTCCCTGGCTCGCGTCGTGCCACAGTCCCTGCAGCTTCGCGTAGGCCTCGACCAGGGCGACCTGCTCCTCGCTGCGGCCGGTGAGCCGCAGGTAGTCGAGGGTGACGTCGTCGATCGGGAACATGGCCGCGGTGGAGCCGAATTCGGGGCTCATGTTGCCGATCGTGGCGCGGTTGGCCAGCGGCACCTGGGCGACGCCCTCGCCGTAGAATTCGACGAACTTGCCGACCACGCCGTGCTTGCGGAGCATCTGCGTGATGGTGAGCACGACATCCGTCGCGGTGACGCCGGTGGGGATGGAGCCGGTGAGCTTGAAGCCGACGACCTTGGGGATGAGCATGGAGACGGGCTGGCCGAGCATGGCCGCCTCGGCCTCGATGCCGCCGACGCCCCAGCCGAGCACGCCGAGGCCGTTGACCATGGTGGTGTGCGAGTCGGTGCCGACGCAGGTGTCGGGGTAGGCCTGCAGCACTCCCTTGACCTCGCGGGTCATCGTGACCCGGGCGAGGTATTCGATGTTGACCTGGTGCACGATGCCGGTTCCCGGCGGGACGACCTTGAAGTCGTCGAATGCGGTCTGGCCCCAGCGGAGGAACTGGTAGCGCTCACCGTTGCGCTGGTACTCGATCTCGACGTTGCGTTCGAGGGCGTTCTCGCTGCCGAAGAGGTCGGCGATGACGGAGTGGTCGATGACGAGCTCGGCCGGGGCGAGCGGGTTGATCTTCTTCGCGTCGCCGCCGAGTTCGGCGACGGCCTCGCGCATGGTGGCGAGGTCGACGATGCAGGGCACTCCGGTGAAGTCCTGCATGATCACGCGGGCGGGGGTGAACTGGATTTCCGTGTCGGGCTCGGCGGTCGGGACCCACGCGCCGAGGGCGCGGATGTGCTCTTCGGTGATGTTGGCGCCGTCTTCGGTGCGGAGAAGATTCTCCAGCAGCACCTTCAGGCTGAACGGCAGTTTCTGGTAGCCCTCGACCGCATCGAGCCGAAAGACCTCATAGTCCGTCGAACCGACCCGCAGGGTGTCCTTTGCTCCAAAGCTGTTTACTGCAGACACGTTGCCCTCTCCTTCGTGGAAACCGACGGGAAACCGTCCGCAATCCCCAATCCTGACGACCGGACGCCTGCCCCTGCCAGCAAGGGTAACCTAACCAGCGGGCATGGAACCCGGTCGATGCTGTCCGCCAAACTATCTTGACGTAGAGATAACTCTAGCGTGACGGCTCCGGACCGGCCGCATTCCGGGCGGCATTTCCCGAACTATTCACGGTCGAAGATCAGGCCGCGGCGCCGCGCGAACCGGTACATCAGTTCGATGGCGGCAGCCCCCAGCAAGCCGACGAGGATGCCGAAGGCCAGCGCCGGGTTCGGAGACACCGAAATTGCGAAGAAGATCCGGCCGAACGGAACGGTGCAGGCGAGCACCATGGCCGCCGCCATGGACAGCACCAGCGCCAGCCGCGGCCCGGTGAGAGGCCGGGCCAGCGCGGCCAGGATCGCGAGGGAGACGAGGAACAGGGCGACCGTGGTGACGCTTCGCGCCTCGTTCAGGTCGATCCGGTGATAGAGCGGGAGGAAGGCCGCCAGCACGGTCGCGGCGGCGATCATCCCGGTCGGCACGGCGTAGCGGATGATCCGGCGCAGCACACCGGGCGTGTAGATGCGCCGGTTCGGGGCCAGAGCCAGCACGAACGACGGGATCCCGATCGCGAGGGCGGAGACCAGGGTCAGCTGGCGCGGCAGGAACGGGAACGGCAGCGACAGGGCGGCCATCGTCAGGGCGACCAGGATGCCGTAGACCGTCTTGGACAGGAACAGGTTCGCCACCCGCTCCACGTTGGCGATCACCCGGCGGCCGAGGGCGAGCACCTCGGGCAGCCGGTCGAACCGGTTGTCGAGCAGCACCAGCCGGGATGCAGCCTTGGTGGCGGGGGTCGCCGCGCCCATGGCGATGCCGAGGTCGGCATCCTTGATCGCCATGGCGTCGTTGACCCCGTCACCGGTCATCGCGACGGTGCGGCCCTCGGCCTGGAGGATGGCCACGGCCGTGCGTTTCTGTTCGGGGCTCACCCGGCCGAACAGGCTCGCCGTGCCGAGCGCCGTCGCAAGTGCGGCGTCATCGGGCAGGCCCGCCGCGTTCACCGTCTCCCCGGCGAGGCCGAGCCGGCGGGCGAGCGCCGCGACGGTGACGGGGTTGTCCCCGGACATCACGATCACGCGCACTCCCTGACCCGCGAAGTAGCGGAGCGTCTCGGCGGCGTGCGGGCGCACCGATTCACGGAACACCACGAGGGCGGCCGGGGTGAGGACCTGGTCGCCCGGGTCGGCGGCGGCATCCGTCGTCAGGTCGCCGGCCAGCCTGACCAGGGCGAGGGTGCGTTCGCCGCCGGCGGCGATGTCGTTGGCCGCGGCGAGGCGGTCCGGGTGCCCGGCGAGGAGCCGCTCCGGCGCCCCGAGGAGCCAAGCGGAGGTGTCTCCCGCGTGTTCGAGCGCGACGCCGCTGTACTTCCGGGCCGAGCCGAACGGCAGCCGGGATCGCACCGTGGCCCCGTCAGCGGAGAAGTGGCCGCCGAGGACCCGGGCCGTGAGGTTGGCGGCGTCGTCGGCCCCGAACGCGCCGAGGGCCCGGCTCGCCCCGGCTTCGAGCGCCGGGTCGAGCCCGGCGTCTCGGTCGAGGACGAGCCGGTCGAAGACGAGCTCGCCGCTGGTGAGCGTGCCGGTCTTGTCGAGGCAGAGCACATCGACGCGGGCGAGCACCTCGACCGCGGCCAGCTCCTCGATCAGCACCTTGTGCCTGGCCAGCTGGATCGCGGCCACGCCGAAGGCCAGGCTGATCAGCAGCACGAGGCCCTCCGGGATCATGCCGACGACGCTGGCCACCGCGTCGCGGAGGGCGGCGCGCCAGTCTCCGTCGCTGAAATCCGCCAGGGCTGCGATCCCGCCGTAGGTCGAGACCCGGCCGAGCAGGGTGACCACGATGACGGGCCCGAGGATCCAGGACAGCACGACGAGGATGCGGTTGGTCGCCGCCCGCAGCTCGGAGTGGACGAGGGAATGACGTTTGATCTCGGCGGTCAGCTTGTTCGCGTAGGAGGACGCACCGACGGCGGTGACGACCCCGTAGCCGGACCCTCCCGCCACGTGCGTGCCGGACAGCAACGGGTCGCCCGCCACCTTGATCTGCGGTTCGGACTCCCCCGTGAGCATGGCCTCGTCGACGACGAGGTCGTCGCCCGCCAGGACCCGGGCGTCGGCGGGCACCTGGTCGCCCGGCCGCAGCACGAGGATGTCGTCCAGGACGACCCCGGCGAGCGGCACGATCTGGCGCAGCCCGTCGCGCTTGACCGCGACCTCCGGCGTGGACAGGAGTGCCAGCCTGTCCAGCACGACCTTGGCCCGAACCTCCTGCACGATTCCGATCAACGCGTTCGCGACGACGACCCCGTAGAACAGGCCGTCACGCAGGTCGCCGAGGAGCAGCACGGCTGCGAAGCACACCGTGAGGATCGCGTTGAAGAGGGTGAAGACGTTCTCCCGCAGGATGTCCGCAACGGTGCGCGAGGTCGGCTGCGGCGCATCGTTGCCGCGACCGTCGGCGAGCCGCTGGGCTACCTCTGCGCCGGTGAGACCCGGAAGCTCATCGCCGGCGGCCATTTGGTCAGTCCCCGCTCGCCCCGGCAGACGTCGCGCCCGGTCGGCCCGGCGCCGGGTACACGGAGCGCACCATCAGCCAGGACACGACGAGGAGCGGGGCATACAACGGGATGCCCATGATCAGCTTGGCCGCAGCGAGCCATTCGACGTTGTTCGAGAAGTACAGCGGGAGCTGCACGATCAGGCGGAGTGCGAACAGTGCGGCCCAGCAGAGCGTGAGCACCGTGAGCACCCGGCGTTTCGACGGGTCGTTCCGCCAGGCGATCCCGTCGTTCATCAGGAAGCCGACGGCGAGCCCGAGGACGGGCCAGCCAACCAGGGCCGACACCAGGAGGACGGTGCCATAGGCGCCATTGGTCCAGAAGCCGGGCAGGAAGGCATCCGCGGCGTTGCCGGAGAACAGGGCCAGCACGGCGCTGAAACCGGCCCCGAGGATACCGCCGATGGCCGGGGTCACGGTCTGGCGCACCGCACGGCGGAGCACCAGGAACACGACACCGATGACCACAGGGGCGATCAGGGAGAGCAGGAGCGACTGGTCGGGGACGGTGGACCGGGTGAACGTGTAGACGATGAGGAAGACCAGGCCCGGCAGGACGGCCTCGACCAGGCCGCGAATGCCGCCCATCGCCGCGAGCAGGGCGTGGCCGCTGATCGGTTCGCCGTCGGCGGCCGAGGCGAACCCGGCGCGCCGTGCCGCCGCGGCCATCCCCTGGGCGAAGGTCTCCGAAACCGCGGGGCCGGCCGCGGAGTCCGACGTCCGGTCAGCGGCGGCCCCGGCCGGGGCATCCGCTGACGTCGACTCGACCGGGTACTCGTCTGGAGGTAGCTGGGCGTCCGTCATTCGGGCGTTCTTCCTGCGGGGAGGCCGGTTCAGCCGTCGGTGGGCTCGGCGGCGCCGGTCGGGGTGGACGGCATCCGGAGCGGGATGAGGTCGCGGGGCGGCATCGGCGCCGACCCGCGCACGACGACGATGCTGCGGAAGAGGTCTTCGATCTGGGCGGCCGCTTCCGGGTTGACGGCGCCCTCCCCCGCGATCACGCCACGGAGGAACCACCGGGGACCGTCGACGCCGATGAAGCGGGCCAGCCGACTCGATTCGTCAGCGCCTGAACCGGCCGCGACCGGGATCTCTGCGACGAGTTCGGGGCCGAACGGGCCCTCCCGCAGGCTGGTGGTGCCGCCCTGCTTCCCGATCTGGTCGGCGATCTGGTCGCGGATCTCGTGCCAGAGGCCGCTCGACCGCGGGGCGGCGAACGGCTGCACCTGGAGGGTCGAGCCGGCGTAGTCGAGTCCGATCGCGACGACCCGCTTGCTGCCCTCTTCGATCTCGAGGCGCAGGTGGAGGCCCTCGCGGGGAAGGATCTTCACGCCGCCGAGGTCGACGTACGGTCGCACGGGGTTCGCCTCGATCTCGTCGAGGGGACCTTCGGTCTCACGGTCTTCCGGTGCCGACTTGGCAAATGATTCCGGGAATTCTTCCGGTTCCACGATGTCACTCACGGGGTGTCTCCTGATTCTGGGGTGCCGGCCGGCCCTGCGGCGGCGGCACTCTTCCGGCCGAGCCCGGTCGATCCGAATCCGCCTTCCCCGCGCTGGCTGCCTGGCAGCCGCTCGACGGGGATGAAGGAGGCCCGGGCGACGGGCATGATGATGAGCTGCGCGATGCGATCGCCGACGGCGATCGGGAATGCGGCAGAAGTATCGGTGTTGAGCAGCGTCACCTTGATCTCGCCGCGATAGCCGGCGTCCACGGTGCCCGGCGCATTGACGATGGTGATTCCGTGCTTCACGGCGAGCCCGCTCCGGGGCACCACGAACGCGGCGTAACCATCGGGCAGCGCGATGGCGACACCGGTTCCGACCAGGGCACGTTCACCGGGGGCCAGGATGAGCGCCTCCGAGGAATGCAGGTCTGCCCCGGCATCGCCCGGATGCGCATAATTCGGGAGGACGGACGCGGTAATCAGGACTTCGACGCTTTCTGCCACGTGTCGAGGCTAGTGCAGAAGTCTGATCGAATAGAGCCATGCCTGAATATCGCGAAAAACTCTGGGCGTCACCTGCGCCTTACGTCGCCACAGCACTGGTCATCCCCGCAAGCATCCTCGTCTTCGCGCCGATTTCGATGCTTGCCGGAATCATCATCGCCGCCTGCCTGTATGCCGCCTGTGTCCTGACCCTGGTGCTCACCTCGCCCGTCGTCGAGGTGAAGGACGGGGTGGTGACGGCCGGGAAGGCAAGTATCGCGACCGACCTGGTCGGCGAGGCCGCCGCGTTCGAAGGCGCGGAGGCGACGCTGGAGCGGGGGCGCCGGCTCGATGCCCGCGCGTGGCTGCTCATCCGTGGCTGGGTCGGCCCGGTCGTGCGCATTCCGATCGAGGATGCGACCGACCCCGCGCCGTACTGGCTGGTGTCGACTCGCCATCCACAGAAATTGGCCGCCGCGATCAATGGATCGCGACGGCCAGCATCAAGTAACTAAGCGCGCTTAGGCGTCGCACTCCAGGCAGACCGGACCGAGCTTGGTCTCGTGCGACATCTGCGAGCGGTGCTTCACGAGGAAGCACTCAACGCAGGTGAATTCGTCGGCCTGCGGAGGCAGGACGACGACATCGAGGTCGAGGTCGGACAGATCGGCGCCGGGAAGATCGAAACCACCCGGGTTGTCTGAGTCGTCGACATCCACGACTCCGGACATCTTGTCGGGTACGCGCTCCTTGAGGGCCTCAATCGACTCAGAGTCGTCTTCGGTCTTTCGCGGCGCGTCGTAATCGGTTGCCATACCCATCCATTTCTTTGTCGCCGATAAACGAAATCGGCGGGCATAGTTTCCAACAATCCCGACGGAATAGCAAACTACGCGCCGTCCGTGTTCACCGGCACAGTCATCAACTTGCGGCACGCCCGGCGTATTCCCCGGAAAAGCGGTGATTGCATGGCAGTCTTGGCGACATCAGTGATCGCGAGAGGGCTTTCGAGATGCAGGAATTGAAAGTTATCGGAGTTGAGAACGGCGCGCTGCTTGCAGCGAGCGAGGATGGTGACCGGTTCAGGATCCCCATCGACGAGGTTCTCCAGTCCCGGCTTCGCCAAACCCAGACCGAGTCGACGTCTGGCCCGAAGTTGTCCCCACGCGAGGTGCAGGCGCACATCCGCTCGGGCATGTCAGCCGAGGACGTTGCCGCCGTGACCGGCGCACCCCTCGACTTCGTTCGCCGCTTCGAGGGGCCTGTCGTCGCCGAGCGCGAGTACATCGTGTCCTGTGCGCTGAGCGTGCCCGTGCACACGGCCATCGACCCTGACCCGCTCGAGGGCGGCGCCAACTTCGGCAGCGTCATCCGCGAACGCCTCGCGTCGCTCGGCGCCACCAATGAACGCTGGGCCAGCTGGAAAGAGCCGGGCGCCGGCTGGATCGTGAAGCTCGCCTTCACCGCCGACGACATCGACCACGATGCGCGCTGGGGCTTCGAACCGAAGAAGAACTCCCTCTCGCCGGTCGGCAACGAGGCCATCGCGCTCTCCCAGCAGGGCGAGCTCAAGGGTGCGCTCATCCCCCGCCTGCGCGCCGTCGGCGCCGAGACGAGCGCGGCCGACGTGTCCCGCTTCGACAGCGGAGCGTTCACGTTCAAGGAGTCGCTGGCCGACGACCTGCTCGCCGACACCGCGCCGCTGCTGGACCCGATCCCCTACTCGCGCCCGGCCGGAACGACGGATGCCGTCTCCAAGGCCGCGATCAAGCGCGCCGCCGAGCCGCCCCAGAGCCTGAGCGAAACCGCTGACCTCCTCGAATCCCTCCGTCGCCGGAGAGGCGAGCGGGAAGCCGCCGTGTTCGAGCATGACGAGGCCCCCGTGGTGCCGTCGCAGGGCATGCGACTGCTGGAGGCCCCGGCCCTGGCGCCCGCCGTCGAGCCGGCCACCGATCCGTCCAGGAATGCCTGGTCGAGCCAGGCCGCCACCGGTCAGCCCCGCAATACCGGCAGCCACGGCAAACGCGGCCGGGCCTCGATGCCCAGCTGGGACGAGATCGTCTTCGGCGCGCGCACGGACGACGACCTCGCCTGAGCACTGGCGGTAAACCTGCCAACGGAGTTATTGTTCTGTATCGAACATACGTTCGATTCGGGATGGTAATGAGGTGGTGCCCCTTGCCCAGGGTGGACGAACCGATCAGGGTCTGGACGAGTGCTGTCGGAGAACCGCAGCGGATGGTCTGGCGCGCGCGCCGGTTCCGGGTGACGGACACTCCGACGGCCCTCGTGGGAACCTGCGACTGGTGGCGGCCGTTCTCGCCGCACGACTTCGGCATCGGGCATCCGCCGCTCCGGATCGCGGGCTGGCGGTTCCAGGCCACCGCCGACGACGGCGAAACCCATGTTTTCGATGTCGAGCACGGCGAGACCGACGCGGACTGGCAATTGCTGCGCACGTTCGATTAGCGTCCGGCATACTGATCCGATGGCACTGACCGCCTCCGCTGGTGACATCGTCCGGCTGCGCCTGGTCCGGCACGGCCTCGGCCCCGTCACCGGCGGCTCGCCGGACGGGCCTGTCGCGGTCGTCGAGCGACTCCTCGCCCTGCAGGCGCAGGACTTCACGGCCGCCCGGTGGGCCATCGGCGTTCGGGCGCCCGGATCATCCGCCGACGACGTGCGCCGGGCGATCGACGACGCCCAGATCGTGCGGTCCTGGCCGATGCGCGGCACCCTCCATTTCGTGCCGGCGGCGGACCTGGGCTGGATGCTCGGCCTGACGGCCCCGAGGGTGCTGGCCGGGATGAGAACCCGCCGCGGTCAACTCGACCTGGACGAGGCGACCCTCGAACAGGCGAGAGGCGCTGCCCTGTCCTCCCTCGCCGAGGGCCGGCAACTCTCCCGGGCCGGTTTCCTCGCCGCCCTCGAGTCGGCCGGGATCAGCACGGCCGACCAGCGCGGCTACCACCTGATCGCCTACCTCGCCCTGACCGGCACGATCTGCTGGGGCAGGCAGGTCGGCTCGCAGCAGATGCTGGTGCTGCTGGACGCGTGGGTGCGCACGCCACGACGGATGGAGCGCGACGAGGCCCTGGGCGAGTTCGTGCTGCGCTATTTCTCCGGCCACGGGCCGGCGACCGTGCAGGACTTCGTCTGGTGGTCCCAGCTCACCGTCGCCGAAGCCCGGGTCGGTCTCCTGGTTGCTCGCGACCGACTGGTCGAACTGGAGGTGGACGGCATCACACACTACTGGGCCGCTGCGGCCGACACCGGCGAGACCGGTCATCCACCGGAGCAACGCACGCAGGTGCTCGCGCTGCCCGGTTTCGACGAATACCTGCTCGGCTATCGCCACCGCGGATTCGCGGTCGCCGACGCCGACTTCCCGCGGGTGGTGCCCGGCAAGAACGGGATCTTCCTGCCGCTCGTCCTGGTGAACGGCCGGGTGGCCGGCACCTGGCGTCGGGAGTCCGGCCGGTCCGCGAGCCCGGGCTACGAGGCCATCGCGTTCACCAGACTGACGGAGCGTCAGCGCACCGGGTTCGACCGGGCAGTCCAGGAGTACACCCGCTTCTTCCAGCCTGACGGCGCCCCGGCGACCCCCGGACCGGGCGAACCTCCGGAACACGTCGAACGGCCCGGACTGCCGGAGGGCCCGCTCGCGCTACCCTGAGCAAGTGAGAATAACGGCCCGCCTGCAATCCACGAGCCGGATCCCGCTACTCCAGGCCGTGAAGACATCCGTTGCCGTCGGGCTCGGCTGGCTGCTCTCGCAGTTCCTGCTGCAGACCGACCTGCCCATCTTCGCCGCCATCGCTGCGCTCCTGGTCGTGCAACCCAACATCAACCAGACCCTGGGCCGGGCGGTCGAACGCAGCCTCGGGGTCATCGGCGGCGTGCTCATCGCCTATGCGGTCGGCATCGCGTTCGGTCAATCCAGCTGGATCGTGCTGCTCGCCATCGTCTTCTGCATCATGCTGGCCTGGGCCCTGCGCCTCGCCCCCAGTTCGGCCAGCCAGATTCCGATCAGCGCGATGCTCGTGCTCTCGATCGGGGCGACGACCCCCGAGTACGCGCGTGACCGCATCCTGGAGACGATCATCGGGGCGGCCGTCGCCCTCGTCGTCAATGCGCTGATCGTGCCGCCGGTGCTGCTCGCTCCGGCGCACGACGCGGTCGTGCGACTCGCCCTCGAGGTCGCCGACACCCTCGACCGCATCGTCGACGCCCTCCGCTTTCCGCAGCAGACCGGCCAGATCGAGGAGATGATGATCAAGGCACGGCTGCTGCGGCCGATGCTGAGCAAGGCCGAGAAGGCGATCAAGCAGGCCGAGGAGAGCCTCACGCTCAATCCCCGGCATGGGATGCACCGGCGCCTGCTCGACATCGACGAGGAGTTCTACAACCGCCTTATCTCCCTGGTCACCCGCACCATCGGCATGACCAGGTCGCTCAGGGACCACTACGACCACTCGCTCCACCTGGAGCCGACAGTGCTGGCGATCACCGTGGAGCTCAGCCGGGCCGCCCACGACCTGAGGCTGTTGGCGTCGGAGGTCGACCATCCCGACCGCGAGAAGGTGTCCCTGCCCGTGGAGCCGCCGGCCCTGACCGCTCCGCTGATCATCGCGACTCCGCATCCGCAGCACTGGATTCTGATTGGCTCACTGATGGAAGACCTGCGCCGGGTGCGCGAGGAGATCAAGGGCGACTAGTCCGGGTGCAGAGAGGTCTCGACCAGCCCGACCACCGGCGCTCGACGGCGTTCCGAATTCAGGAGAACCCACCCATTGCGTGGCGCCGGCGGGCATCCGTCGCACTGTTCCGGGCTGCACACCTGAATTCGGGACAGGAATTGCGGAGGGGATCGGCCGCCGGCCGGGTGCGGCGGGGGCCGGGGCGGGCTACCGAGGGGGCTGGGCACAACGAAGGGGCCCCGCCGTGGCGGAGCCCCTGTCGATGGTGCCTGTTACGCCTGGTTCAGCGCAGCCTGGAGTTCAAGCGTGATGGTGACCTTCTCGCCGAGGAGCAGGCCGCCGGTCTCGAGGGCCGCGTTGTACTCGAGGCCGAAGTCTGCACGGGTGACCTCGGTCTTGGCGGTCGCGCCGGCCTTGTAGTTGCCGTAGGGGTCCATTCCGAAGCCGCCGAACTCGAAGTCGAAAGTGACCGGCTTGGTGACGCCCTTGATGGTGAGGTCGCCGTCGACGAGGAAGTCGCCCTTGACGCTGCGTACACCGGTGGAGACGAAGTTGATGGTGGGGAAAGTCTCGGCGTCGAAGAAGTCGCCGGTACGGAGGTGACCGTCGCGGTTGGCCTCGTTGGTGTTGATCGAGGCGACCTCGGCGGTCGCGCTGACAGTGCTGTCGAGCGGGTTCTCTGCGGTCACGAAGGTCGCGTCGAACTTCTCGAACTTGCCCTTGACCTTGCTGATCATCAGGTGACGGATGCTGAAGCCGACCTCGCTGTGGGTCGGGTCGATGGTCCAGGTTCCGGCCTTGTAGCCGGGGATGTTCGTGATGGTGTCAGTCATGGGTTCTCCTCGAGTCTCAGGCGGTGGATTGTCGCCGTCAATTACATGCAATTGCATAGGATCCCGGATTATTCCGGATCCGCGGGTATTTTTTCGTGCTGCCTTGTTATCGGAGCAGCCGGCGGCACTCGACATCGCACGGATCTCCGTGCGGTGAATGCACAGCGAGTCCCCGGCGCAGCACGAGCAGGCGGTAGGCCGCGTCGTCGATCTGGGCCTGCGTGATCCGCCCGGATTCGACGGCGCCGGCGACTCCGGCAACCAGTGCCGGAATGACTATCCCGACCCGCGCGGGGTCGGCAGGCGTGACGTAGAGCAGCATGGTGTTGCCGGCGGCAATCGCCGCGATCGCGTTCTCGGTCGGGTCGGCGTATTCGGCAAGCCCCGTGTCCTGAAGCATCAGCAGGTCGTCGGTGATCGCGATTCCGGTGAACCCGAGCGTGCGGCGCAGGATCGTGTGCCAGGCCGGGGACAGGCTGGCCGGCCGGGCATCGACGGCCGGATAGGCCAGATGCCCGAACATGACGACCTGCGCGCCGGCCGTGATTCCGGCCGTGAACGGCGGCGCCACCTGGCTGAGCCAGTCCCGATAGCCGAGCCCGGCCGACGGGATGCTCCGGTGCGAGTCCCCCGGTGCCGCCCCGTGCCCCGGGAAATGCTTGAGCGTGCTCAGCACCCGGCCACGTTCCCCGGCGACGGCGGCGGCCACGCGCACGGATGCCGCGGCCGGGTCCGTGCCGAGCACGCGGCCGTAGAGGAACGAGGTCGGATCGGCGGTGACGTCGGCCACGATCCCGAAGTTGACGCTGACCCCGGCCGACTGAAGCAGGGCGGCGCGACTGCGGAAGGCGTCCTCCGTGGCCTGCACCGGCCGGGGACGCAGAGCCTCCGCACCCGGGGCCTCGTCATTCCGCAGGCGGTCCACCTCGCCGCCCTCCTGGTCGATCCCGATCAGGAGGGGAAGCGCGGCGTCGGCGCTCAGCGCCGAGGTCATCGCGCCGAGGTCCTCCGGTGCGGGCGGCACGTTGTCGCCCATCAGGATGAGCCCGCCGAGGCCGTTGTCGGCGGCGAAGGAGCCGAGCGCGGCGGCATCCGTTCCCGGCTGGTGGAGCATCAGCAGGCTGGAGATCTTCTCGGTCAAGGTCATGGCGGACAGGCGCCGCCGGGCGTCTGCAGCGAGCGGGTCGACCGGGGCGCCGGTGCGGGCCGGCGCAGCCTGCTCGGGGGTCCCGGTGCCCCTCGAAGGCGAGACCGGGGAGCAGCCGGCCAGCACGACGGACAAGCCGACAGCGGCGGCCACAGTGGCGGCGAGCGACGCGTTCCCGCGGCGGCGGCCAGGTCGAACTCGCCCGGTGGTCATCGGTCAAGGGTAACCCCGCGAACCGGGGTGGGAACCCGGTCCCACGGCGCGCGCGAGTCGCACTAAACTCGGCATTCACAACGGGAGGCACCCGACGGGAGGAACCAGTGGCAGGTCGCGACCTCGGCATGCGGGACATCGCAGGCGAAGGCGTGCTCATCGCCGCCGGCGGGCGGTCCATCCTGCTGCAGATCGCGAATCCGGCCATCGGGCACGGCGTCGCGCACCACAGCGATTTCGCTTCGCGCCCCCTCGACCGGCTGCGCGGCACATTGACCTACGTCTACGCCGTGGTCTTCGGCACCCCGGCGGAGGCGGCGAGCGCCAGTCGGCGGGTCAACCGCGCTCATGGCCCGGTCGTCGGCGAAGCCGCCGATGGAGCCCCGGCCTACAGCGCGTTCACCCCGGAGTTGCAACTCTGGGTGGCGGCGACCCTGTACGACTCGGCGATCACGATGCGCGAGCTCGTCTTCGGGCCGTTGGAGCACGACGTCGCCGACGCCCTCTACCTGGACTACGCCGTTCTCGGCACGGCGCTTCAGGTTCCGGCGGGACTGTGGCCGGCCGATCGCGCGGCCTTCGCCGTGTATTTCCGGGACCGGCTCGCCGAGCTCCGAACGGATGCCACCACCCGGGCGGTGGCCAGGCAGCTCCTCCACCCCCAGACCGGTCCGGTCTGGCTCCGCCTGCTGATGCCCCTGGGTCGTCTCCTCACCGTCGGGCTCCTCCCCCCGCACGTGCGCGACCTGTTCGACCTGGACTGGTCACCGCGCTTGCAACGCCGTTTCGACCGCGTGATCGCGTTCACCGCGGTGGTCTACCCGCTGCTGCCACGCCGGCTTCGGCACTGGCCGAAGAACCACTACCTGCGCGCGGTGCGCCAGTCGATTGAGCCGGCGGTAGTCTGAAGCCTCCAGACCTGAGGACCACAATGACGCAGCCGCCGGTATGAGCGAGCACTCTCCATCGCCTGCGCCCGCCGGCCTGGACGCCATCGACCGGCGAATAGTCGCCGAACTGAGCAGGGACGCGCGCCTCTCCATGCGCCAGGTCGCCGCCCTCGTGCACATCTCCCGCACGGCGGCCCACACTCGGGTGCAGAACCTCGTGCGCCACGGGGTCATCACCGGCTTCGGCGCCCAGATCGATCCGCGCGCCCTCGGCCTGCACGTGTCCGCCCTGGTCGTGGTTAAAATCGGCGACGTCTCCTGGACGGATATCGCGTCCCGGCTCAGCAAGCTGCCCTTCGTCGAGAAGGCCCAGGCGGTCAGCGGCGACATCGACATCATCCTCACGGTGAGCGCGCCCGACCACGAGCAGCTCAGCCAGGCCATCCTGCGCGACATCCACAGCATGCCCGGCGTCATCTCCACCCGGTCCCATCTGATTCTGGAGGAGATCGCCGGGCACGCGCCCGCCGAAGCGCCGGACATCTGGCGCTGAATCCGAGGAAATTCTCGGACGTTTGGCACGGCGACGGGCCTGTTCGAGCCAATCGTTCACATCCGTCGCCGCGGTGTCGTGAGCGGCCGGCGGATGCCCCACGATTGCGTCATGAGCCTCAATGTCGAGAGCCCGGTCGTGTCCACCGCGTCGGCGCCGCAGCCCCTCCGCCTGATCGATGACACCGGGCATGCCGTGACGGACGACGCCGGCGGTTTCACCCTGCCCGACCCCGGTACGCTGCTCGGCCTGTACCGCCAGATGGTGGTCGCGCGCCGGTTCGACGTGCAGGTCACCGCCCTCACCCGGCAGGGCCGTCTGGCCACCTACCCGTCGGCGCTCGGCCAGGAGGCCTGCGAGATCGCGGCCGTCGCGGCGCTCGATCCGGGCGACTGGCTGTTCCCGACCTACCGGGACAGCATCGCCCTGCTCACCCGAGGGGTGAAGCCCGAACACATCCTCGCCTCGTTCCGCGGCGAGTGGCACAGCGGCTACGACCAGTACGAGCACCGGATCGCACCGCAGGCCACCCCGCTCGCCACCCAGGCGTTGCATGCCGTCGGCCTGGCCACGGCGTCCAAGCTCAAGCGGGACAGCACCGTCGCCCTCGCCCTGCTCGGTGACGGCGCGACGAGCGAGGGCGACGCGCACGAGGCGTTCAACTTCGCCGCCGTCTGGCAGGCGCCGGTCGTGTTCGTCGTGCAGAACAACCAGTTCGCGATCAGCGTGCCGCTCGACAAGCAGATGCACTGCCGCACCATCGCCGACAAGGCCATCGGCTACGGCATGCCCGGTTTCTACGTCGACGGCAATGACGTCGCCGCGATGTACGCGGTCACCTCCGCGGCCGTCGACCGGGCGCGCACGGGCGGCGGGCCGACCCTGGTCGAGGGGCTGACCTACCGGATGGAGGCGCACACGAACTCGGACGACCCGAGCCGGTACCGCACGGCGGGCGACGTCGACGTCTGGCGGCGTCGCGACCCGATCGAACGGCTGGAGACGTATCTGGTCTCGATCGGCGCCCTGAGCGACCGGGAGCGGGCCGGCATCCGTGACGAAGCCGAGGACCTCGCCGCGGCCACCCGGGACTGCATGACGCTGCCCGTGGAGGTGGACCCGCTCGAGCTGTTCGATCACGTCTATGCCACCCCGCGGCCCGCTCTCGCCGAACAGCGCGCCTTCCTGGCCGCCGAGCTGGCCGAGCACGCCGCACTGGCGGCTCAGCCGTCCGTTTCCCGTCCGTCTGTTTCCACCCCGTCAGGAGCCCACGCATGACGCTGCAGAGCACGGCCCCGCCCGTCGGTGCCCGCCCCCCGGCCACCCTGACCATGGCCGCCGCCCTCAACGCGGCCATCCAGGACTCGATGCGGGACGACCCGACCGTGGTGCTGTTCGGGGAGGACGTCGGCCCGCTCGGCGGTGTCTTCCGGGTCACCGACGGGCTCTACGCCGAGTTCGGCGAGACCCGGGTGAGCGATTCCCCGCTGGCCGAGTCCGGCATCGTCGGCACAGCGATCGGCATGGCCATCTACGGGCTGCGCCCGGTGGTCGAGATGCAGTTCGACGCGTTCAGCTATCCCGCGTTCGAGCAGATCGTGTCGCACCTGGCCAAGATGCGCAATCGCACCCGGGGCCGGATCTCCCTCCCCATCGTCATCCGCATCCCGTACGCCGGCGACATCGGCGGGGTGGAACACCACTCCGACTCGTCCGAGGCCTACTGGTGCGCCACCCCCGGCCTGACGGTCGTGTCGCCGTCCAACCCTGCGGACGCGTATTCGATGCTGCGCGAGGCCATCGCGAGCGACGACCCGGTGATCTTCATGGAACCCAAGAGCCGGTACTGGATGAAGGAGCAGCTCAGGCTGCCCGTGCAGACCGCGCCGATGAACACCGCCGTCGTGCTCCGGGAGGGCACCGACGTCACGCTCATCGCCTACGGCCCCACGGTGAAGACCGCCCTGGCCACCGCGGAACTGGCGATGAAGGAGGGACTGTCGATCGAGGTCATCGACCTGCGCAGCCTGTCGCCGTTCGACGACGAGACCGTCGGCGCGTCCCTGCGCAAGACGAGCCGGGCCGCCGTCGTGCACGAGGCCGCGCAGTTCGGCGGGTACGGCGCGGAGGTCGCGGCACGGCTCACCGAACGCAACTTCTTCCACCTCGCCGCGCCCATCCTGCGGATCACCGGATTCGACATCCCGTACCCGTCACCCAAACTCGAGGAGTACTTCCTGCCGACCCCCGACCGGATCCTCGCCGCCCTCGGCAGCTGGGAGTGGTCATGATGACGAACGACTTCATCCTGCCCGACCTCGGAGAGGGGCTGACCGAGGCGGAGATCGTCTCCTGGCTGGTGAGCGTCGGCGACACCATCGCGATCGACCAGCCCGTGGTGGAGGTCGAATCCGCGAAGTCGATCGTGGAGCTGCCGTCACCGTTCGGCGGAGTGGTGAAGGCGCTCTTCGGCGAGGCCGGCCAGGTGATCCACTCCGGCCAGGTGCTGCTGAGTGTGACGGATTCCACGCAGCCGTCCTCCGGGCCGGTTCCTCCGCCAGCATCAGCGCCTGAGCCAGCGTCAGCGTCAGCGTCGGCGCCAGAGCCTGCCGCGACGCCCGTTGGGCCGAGCGAGGAGCCGAGCGAGGAGCCGAGCGAGGCATCCGGCGCCGTGCTCGTCGGCTACGGCACGAGTGAGAACACCCGGCCGGTCCGGCGGCCGTCGGCGGCCAGGTTCGGCGCCAGGGGCGGCCAGCCTGGTGCCGTGCCGGTTCCCCCGGCGACCGCAGCGGTGGCCGCGCCGGTTCCCCCGGCTGCAGCCGCGGCCAGCCCTGCAGCCGGCCCGCCCGGCCTCGGCCGCCCGTCCCCGGTCGTCTCGCCGATCGTGCGACGGCTCGCCCGCGAGAACGGCTTCGACGCGAGCACGCTCCGCGGCAGCGGGCCGAACGACCTGGTCCTGCGTCGTGACGTCGAGGCCCGGATTCGCGCTGCCGAGGCACCGGCGCCTGCCCGGACTGCAGCGCCTGCGCCTGCCCAGGCAGCACAGCCGGCCGTGGCACCGACGACCGGGGACACCCGCATTCCGATCACGGGGCTCCGCAAGGTCGTCGCCGAACGCCTGGCCCAGTCCCGGCGGGAGATCCCCGAAGCCACGATCTGGCTCGACGTGGACGCCACGGAGCTGTTCACCGCCCGCGACCGCCTGCTCGCCGCCACCGGGGAACGCTTCAGCGTGACCGCCCTGATCGCGCGTTTCGTCGTGGCCGGCCTGCGCCGCTACCCGCTCCTCAACGCGTCGGTCGACACGGCCAGCCAGGAGATCCTCGTTCGCGGGGACATCAACCTCGGCATCGCCGCGCAGACTCCGCGGGGCCTGATGGTCCCGGTCGTGCAGGGCGCCCACGCCCTGACCACCCGGCAGCTGCGGGATGCCATCGCCGGGCTGGTCACGCAGGCCGGCGACGGCGCGTTCTCCCCCGGAGCCCTCGCCGGGGGAACCTTCACCCTGAACAACTTCGGATCCCTCGGGGTGGACGGGTCGGCGGCGATCATCAACCACCCGGAGGCCGCGATCCTCGGCATCGGCCGGATGATCGAACGCCCGTGGGTGGTCGACCACCAGCTCGCGGTGCGCACCGTCGTGGAGCTGTCGATGGTCTTCGACCACCGGGTCTGCGACGGGGACACGGCGGCCGGGTTCCTCACCTACGTCGCCCGGTGCATCGAATCCCCCGTTTCCCTGCTCGCCGATCTCTGAGGCACGAGCCCGGCGCGCCGCCCGTCTGAAGTTTCCTGAGTCGATCTCGCTCTGCTCTGCCACGATGGAGGCGTGAAATCGTTCCGGGACCGGTGGGGTGATGCCGCCGCGGAGGTCGGGCGGCGCGGGCGGCCAGTGCGGGCACCGCGGCGGCGGTCGTGCTGCTCTGCTGGAGCCTGCTGGTGCTGCTTCCCGACGCGCTCGGCCCGAACCCGCTCACCGTCGTCGACGCCGTCGCTGTGGCGACGACGACGGTGCTGACCTTCGTGTTCTTCGCGCTGCTCCGCTCCCCCGGTTCCCGGCTGCCCTAGTTCTTGCTGACCAGGGTGAGCACGTCGTAGCTGGCGACGACCTCATCGTTCTGGTTGTGCAGCACGGCGTCCCAGCAGACCTCGCCGTAGTCCTCCGTCTCGCGCGGCGTGATCCGCTTGGCGGTGAGGGTGACAGTGATGCTGTCGCCCGGGGAGACCGGAGTAAGGAAGCGGAGTCGTTCCAGCCCGGAGTTCGCGAGCACGGGCCCGGGAGCCGCATCCACGAACAGCCCGGCCGCCCACGAGACCAGCAGGTACCCGTGGGCGACGATGCCGGGGAAGAACGGGTTCGCCGCGGCCGCTTCCGCATCCGTGTGCGCGTAGAACTTGTCCCCGGTCGCCTCGGCGAACGCGGTGATGTCGGCGAGGGTTACGGTGCGCGGTCCGCCCTGCACCTGGTCGCCCACCCGGAGCGACGCGAGGGACTTGCGGAACGGGTGGATCCCGTGCCGCACGGCCGCACCGGTGTGCCACTGGCCGGTGATCGCGGTGAGCATGTCGGGCGACCCCTGGATGGCCGTGCGCTGCATGTGGTGCAGCACCGAGCGGATGCCGCCCAGCTCCTCGCTGCCGCCGGCGCGGCCGGGCCCACCGTGCACCAGGTGCGGCACGGGCGCGCCGTGGCCGGTGCTGCTGCGCGCGTCGACCCGGTCGAGCATCAGGACCCGCCCGTGGTGGGCGGCGATGCCGAGCACCAGGGCGCGGGCGACATTGGGGTCGTGGGTGGCGACCGTGGCCACCAGCGAGCCGCCGCCGAGGGCGGCCAGGGCGACGGCGTGGTCCAGGCCGGTGTACTCGATGATGGACGCGACGGGACCGAACGCCTCGATCTCGTGCACGGCGGGGCTTTCGGCATCGTCGAAGGCCAGGAGGAGCGGCCCCACGAAGGCGCCGCCCGGGTCGGTGCCGGCCGGGGCATCCGTCGACCCCATCACGATCCGGCCGCCGCCTTCGAGCAGGCGGGCGACGCTCCCGAGCACCTCCCGGCGCTGGTCGAGGCTGGCCAGGGGGCCCATGGTGACGCCGTCGGCGCGCGGGTCGCCGATCGAGACCCGCCGCTCCACCCGCTCGGCCACGGCCGCGACGATCTCGTCGCGCCGTCCGGCCGGCACGATCAGCCGGCGGATGCTCGTGCACTTCTGGCCGGCCTTGCTGGTCATCTCGGTGACGGCGGATGCGACGTAGGCGTCGAACTCGGCCGTGCCCTTGGTGGCGTCCGGGCCCAGGATCGCCGCGTTGAGGGAGTCGGTCTCGCTGGTGAACCGCACCCCGCCCTCGACCACGTTCGGGTGTGCCTTGAGGCTGCGCGCGGTGCCGGCTGAGCCGGTGAAGCCGACGAGGTCGCGGTAGTCGAGGTGGTCGATCAGGTCACGGGCGCTGCCGGAGACGAGTTGCAGGGTTCCGGCCGGCAGGATGCCGGAGGCGATGATGTGGCGAACGACCGCCTCGGTGAGGTAGCCGGTGGGAGAGGCCGGCTTGACGATCGAGGGCACCCCGGCGATGAACGCGGGAGCGAACTTCTCAAGCATCCCCCAGACCGGGAAGTTGAACGCGTTGATCTGGCAGGCCACCCCGGGGATGCGGGTGTAGATGTGCTGGCCGCTGAACGAGCCGTCCCGCGACAGCGCCTCGACGTCGCCGTCGACGTAGACCTGGCTGTTGGGCATCTCCCGCCGGCCCTTCGACGACAGGGTGAACAGCACGCCGATTCCGCCGTCGATGTCGACCATCGAGTCGTACCGGGTCGCCCCGGTGCGCGCGGAGAGCGTGTACAGCTCCTCCTTGACCCCGCTGAGGTACTGCGCGAGCTGCTTGAGCAGGATGGCGCGCTGGTGGAAGGTGAGCCGGCCGAGCGAGGCCTGGCCGACCGTGCGGGCGTGCTCGACCACGTCGGCGAGGTCCAGCCCCTCGCTGCTGACCGAGGCGACCTCCTCGCCGGTGCTCGCGTCGAGGACCAGCTGGGTGCGGGACCCGTCCGCCGGGGTCCACCAGGAGTCGAGGACGTAGCTGGGCACGATCGTGCCGGTGCTGAGGAGAGTCATGATGCGTCCTTCCAATCGAAGAATCCTTGGCCGCTCTTGCGTCCGAGGTCACCGCGGGCGACGAGGTCGCGCAGCAGCTGCGGCGGGGCGAACCTCTCGCCGAGGGTGGAGTGCAGGTGCTCGGCGATGCCGAGGCGCACGTCGAGTCCGACCAGGTCGGTGGTGCGCAACGGCCCGACCGGGTGCTTGTAGCCGAGCACCATGGCCGCGTCGATGTCGGCGGGGCTGGCGACGCCTTCTTCGACCATCCGGATGGCCTCCAGCGCGATCGCGACGCCGAGCCGGGAGCTGGCGAAACCGGGTGAGTCGCGCACCAGGATCGGCGTCTTGCCGAGGGCGGAGACCCAGCCGGCGGCCAGGTCGACGAGTTCGGGGCTGGTGGCCTCCCCCGTGACGACCTCGATCAGGGTCGAGACCGGCACCGGGTTGAAGAAGTGCAGCCCGATGAACCGGTCCGGGCGTTCGAGCACCCCGGCGAGTTCGGTGATCGAGAGCGACGAGGTGTTCGAGGCCAGCCAGGCGTCGGGGGCCAGCTGCGCCTCCACACTGCGCAGCGCCTCCGTCTTCAGCGCCACGACCTCCGGCACGGCCTCGACGACGAGCCCGGCGCCGGCGAACGCCGAGGCATCCGTCGCCACGCTGAGCCGGTCGGCGTAGGAGGACCGGTCGCCCTGGATCGCGCCGAGGCGGAGGGCGGTGTCGACGGCGCCGAGCACCCGCTCCCGTGCCGCGGCGGCCGCGTCCGCGTCGCGCTCGACGACGGTGACGTGGGCGCCGGCGACGAGGAAGGCGTGGGCGATGCCCGCGCCCATCCGTCCGCCGCCGAGCACGCCGACCTGAGTCGGCACGGTGGTGGGCACAGGCGCGGCCTGCTGGTCCGTGCTGCCGGGGGCGAGCGTCATCGTTTCTTCCTTTCCAGGAATGCGGTCATTCGGGCGAATTTCTCTTCGGATTCGAAGAGCACGGCCTGGGCCTCGTTGTCGGCGCGCGGATGCCGGGCGCGCGGCACGTGGAAGACCTCCTTGGCGAGCTGGGTGGCGAGGGGGTCCTGGGCGGCGATCCGGTCCGCGAGGGAGTGCGCGGCGGCGAGCAGCCCCTCCGCCGGGTGAACCTCGGTGACCAGGCGCACGGCGAGTGCCTCCTCGGCGTTCAGGATGCGGCCGGCCAGGATGATCTCCTTGGCGACGGGTTCGCCGACGAGTTCGGCCAGTCGCCAGAGCGCCCCGGCGGCGGGGATGATGCCGAGGGAGGTCTCCGGGTTGCCGAGGCGAGCCGTGTCGGAGGCGATCCGGAAGTCGGCGGCGTAGGCGAGTTCGGCGCCGCCGCCCAGCGCCCAGCCGTCGATCGCGGCGATGACCGGCATCGGCAGGCGGGCGATCCGCTCGAACAGCTCCGAGTTGATGCCTTTGAGGGCGTCGTCGCGGCGCCGCTCCCTCAGCTGGGCGATGTCGGCGCCGGAGGCGAAGACCCCGGCCGAGCCGCACAGGATCAGGATCCTCGGCCCGCGTTCCAGTTCGCCGCAGAGCAGGTGCAGTTCGTCGACCATGGCCTGGTCGATCGCGTTGCGCACGTCGGGGCGGTTGAGCTGCACCTGCACCCGGTCGGGGCGGCGTTCGACGAGCAGGGTGCTGAATTCCCGGGACATCTAGACACTCTCCACGATGAGGGCCGACCCCTGGCCGACGCCGACGCACATGGTGGCGAGGCCACGCCGGGCGCCCTCGCGTTCCATCCGGCCGAGCAGGGTGACCAGGATGCGCGCCCCGGAGGAGCCGAGCGGGTGACCGAGGGCGATCGCGCCGCCGTTGCGGTTGACGATCTCCGGGTCGAGGCCGAGGCGGCGGATGCACGCCAGGGACTGGGTGGCGAAGGCCTCGTTGAGTTCGACCGCGTCCAGGTCCTGGATGCCGAGGCCCAGCCTGCGCAGGAGTTTCTCGGTGGCGGGGACGGGGCCGAGGCCCATCGTCTCGGGCGCGACGCCGGCGCTGGCGCCGCCCGCGACCCGGGCCCGGGGGGTCAGCCCGAGACGTTCGATGGCGGCTTCGCTGGCCACGACGATGGCGGAGGCCCCGTCGTTGAGCGAACTGGCGTTCCCGGCCGTGACGATTCCGCCTGGGCGGACGACCGAACGCAGACCGGCGAGCCGTTCGAGGGTGGTGTCCGCCCGGGGGCCCTCGTCGGCGTCGACCAGGCCGGCCCGGGTGGGCACCGGCACGATCTCGGGGGCGAAGGTGCCGTTCTGGCGGGCGTCGACGGCAAGCCGGTGCGAGCGCAGGGCGAACGCGTCGGCATCCGCCCGGCTGATGCCGTCGATCGCGGCGACCTCCTCGGCGGTTTCCGACATGGAGAAGGTGGCCTTGTCGCGCTCGGTGAGGCGCGGGTTGGTGAAGCGCCAGCCGATCGATGTGTCGACGATCTCACCGGGTTTGGCCCAGGCCTTCTCGGGTTTGGCGAGCACCCAGGGTGCCCTCGTCATCGATTCGACGCCGCCGGCGATGACCAGGTCGGCCTCGCCTGCCTTGATCATGCTGGCGGCCAGGTGAACCGCGGAGAGGCCGGAGGCGCAGAGCCGGTTGACGGTGATCCCGGGGATGCTGTCGGGCAGCCCGGCGAGGAGCACGGCCATCCGGGCGACGTTGCGATTGTCTTCGCCGGCCTGGTTGGCCGCGCCCATGATCACTTCGTCGATCAGCAGCGGGTCGAGGCCGGAGCGGCTCACGACGGCGGACAGCACGAGGGCGGCCAGGTCATCGGGGCGAACGCCGGCAAGCGCCCCGCCGTATCGGCCGATGGGAGTTCGAACACCATCAACGAGGAATGCTTCGGGCATGGCTTCATCACCTTTGATCGCCGTATTACTTACTGACCGTTCGTTCCGTAAAGAATGACACAGAAACGACGGATGCGGCAACCGACCCTCCGGTCAGGAAGGTCGGGCAGACTGGAATCGTGATTCCCCGATCGAAGGATGCGACCCATCCGTCCACGCCCGCGCTCGGGCTCCGCCGCAATCTCGCCCGGCCCGTCGACCACCCGCGCACCGACCGGGTCACCTACATCGAGCTGTTCTTCGACCTCGTCTTCGTCTTCGCCCTCACCCAGCTGTCGCGCTTCCTCTACGAGAACCAGTCCTGGGTCGGCGCGCTCGAATCCGCGACCCTGGTGCTGGCGCTGTGGTGGGTGTGGGTGCACACGACCTGGGTGACGAACGTACTCGACCCGGCCCGGTTGCCGGTGCGCCTGGTGGTGATCGGGCTCTCGCTCGTGGGCCTGCTCCTGAGTGTGTCGATCGGGGAGTCGTTCGGCGACCGCGGCCTCGTCTTCGCCCTCGCCTACGTGGCGCTGCAGCTGGGGCGCACGGTCTTCATGGCACTGGCGCTGGCGCGCCACGACCGGGTGCTCTACCGCAACTTCCTGCGCATCCTGGTCTGGCTCTCGGTCGCGGGCGTCTTCTGGATCCTGGGGGCGCTGCTGCCGCTGGAGTTCCGGCTCCCACTGTGGATCGCCGGGCTCCTGGTCGAGTACGTGTCGGCCAGCATCGGCTTCCAGCTGCCGGGTCTCGGCCGGTCGGGCCTGGACGACTGGGACCTCTCCGGCCCGCACATCGCGGAGCGCAGCGCGTTGTTCGTGATCATCGCGCTGGGCGAATCCATCCTCGTCAGCGGCTTCGCCTTCGTCGACCAGGATGCGTCGGTTCCCGGCGTCCTCGGCCTGCTCCTCGCCTTCACCGGCGGCGTGATGATGTGGTGGCTCTACTTCGACCACGGCGAGCGGGCAGGGAACCGCACCATCGCCGCGTCGGCCGAGCCCGGCCGGATCGCACGCCTTGCCTACACGTACGTGCACGCGATCATCATCGCCGGTATCGTGCTGAGCAGCGTCGCTGACAAGGAGATCCTCGCGCATCCCGACGAGACGATGCGGCTGTCGACGGCGGTGGTGATCACCGGCGGCCCGTTCGTCTATCTCGTCGGGCTGCAGTTGTTCCGCTGGATCGTCGCCCGGCAGGTGCTGGCCTCACACCTGGCCGGGATCGTCCTCCTGGTGCTCGCGTTCGCCACGGCCGGGCGCGTCTCGCCGCTCGCTCTCGCGGGCCTGTGCACCGCTGTCCTCACGCTCGTCGCAGCCTGGGAGACCATCGTGCGGCTCCGGGCCGGCACGACCGACGCCGACGCCGGCTGACCTGCCCCGGCCCGTTCCCGGACCCGTCCCCGGCCGCGACAGCGATGAAACGGAACGGGGAAGCGGAGGGGGGAACGGGGTGGATCAGAAGAAGCCGTCGGGCGTGCCCGCCGCCTTCGTGACCTCGTCGGTGCGGACGCCGGCGGCGGCGAGCTTGGCCATGGCCACGCGAAGCCCTGATTCCATCTGCGCCGCCCAGACCTCGGTCTCCCGGCTGCCGGCGTCCGCGGCATCCGCACGTGCGATCGCCTTCTCCTTCTCGGCGCGCTCGTTCTTGACCTGCTGGATGCTCAGGGTGATCCCGTAGTAGGCGGCGACCATCGACGCGATCGGCGTCGCGAACACGGCGAGGGCGTTGATGCTCTCGCTGGACACCCCGACGAGGATCATCACGATGAAGGCCAGCGCCAGCGCGCCGATGCCGACGAGCACGACGAGGGCCGTGCGCTGGGCGGTGTTCGAGCGTGCGATGGTGTGCCCGGCAACGGCGGTCGGCGCGGGTTCCGGAGCAGGCACCGATGCGGCGCCGTCGAAGGTGGGCATCACCGCGGTCCGGTCGTCCTGGTTCGTGGGCAGGTCAGTCATCTGTTGCTCCGTCTTCGGTGTGGTGGCTGGTGGGCTCTGTGAGGTCCGTCGAGGCGTCGGCCGGGGCTCCCTCGAGGAAGACCCGCTTGTAGGAGCGGCCGTCCGGCAGCTCCACGGTGCGGCTGGCCAGTTTGCCTCGGCTCACCTGCAGGTAGACGGCCTGCACCGTGACTCCCAGTGTCGTCGCCGCCTGCGCGACAGACAAACCGGGCAGTTCGGTCGGCACGCTGCTGGGCCGGGCGCCGCGCTTCCGGCCGGCCGCCAGCCGCGCCGCGATGTCCTCGTCGGTGCCGCTCCAGCGCCACCGGGCTGCCGCCGGTTTCAACCCGGCGGCGTCGGCGATCTCGTCCCAGCCGGTGCCGGCGTCCAGGGCGTCACGCACCCCGGCCAGGGTGGCCGGGTCGGCCTCGAGTTCGTGGACCAGGCGACGGATGCCCCGCACGCGTTCGAGCGGCGCCGCCTGGTCCTCGGCCAGTTCGGCCAATCGCACCAGGGCAGCCCGGGTGGACGGCGCCAGGAATGAGTTCATCGCGGTCATCGGTCCCGCTGGTGGAGCGGGGCCGCGCTTCCGGGCCGGTCGCGGAACACGACGACGGCGTGCCCGGCCAGGGTCAGCCCGCCCTCGTGCGTCGCGACGACTGCGTCACCTGACGCGGCGAACGACGCGGCCGGCCGGCCGGCCGGCGTGGCGACCCGGCAGGGGTCGACGCCCAGGTTGACCACGATCTCCGTCTCGCCGCGGCGCAGGCTGAGCCGGCGTTCCCGCTCGTCGAAGTCCACCTGGATCCGGTCGAATCGGGGGTCGGTGAAGCCGGGGACGGCCCTGCGCAGGGCCGCCAGGGCCTGGTAGTACGACAGCAGGCGGGCGTGGCCTGGTTCATCCGGCTCTGTCCAGTCGAGCCGGGACCGGGTGAACGTCTGCGGGTCCTGGGGGTCAGGGACCAGGGCCGGGTCCCAGCCCATCCGGGCGAACTCGCTGATCCTGCCCTTCCTGGTGGCTTCGCCGAGTTCGGGCTCCGGGTGCGAGGTGAAGAACTGCCACGGTGTGCGGGCTCCCCACTCCTCTCCCATGAAGAGCATGGGAGTGAACGGGCCGAGCAGGGTCAGGGTCGCCGCGATGGCGAGCTGGCCGAGGTCCAGCTGGGCGCTCAACCGGTCGCCGATGGCACGGTTGCCGATCTGGTCGTGGTTCTGGCTGGCGACGACGAGGCGCCAGGCCGGCATCCGCTCGGTGTCGATCGGGCGGCCGTGGGTGCGTGCCCGGAAGCTGGAGAAGGTGCCGTCGTGGAAGAAGCCGTGGGTGAGCACCCTAGCGAGGGCGCCGAGCGGCTCGAAGTCGGCGTAGTAGCCCGTGGTCTCGCCGGTCAGGGCGACGTGCACCGCGTGGTGGAAGTCGTCGCTCCATTGCCCGGTGAGCCCGTAACCGCCCGCCTCCCTGGTGGTGATCAGGCGCGGGTCGTTCAGATCGGACTCGGCTACCAGGCTGAGCGGGCGACCGACGTGCGCGCTGAGGGCATCGACCTCGATGGCGAGTTCCTCGAGCAGGTGGGTGGCCCGGTCGTCGTGCAGGGCGTGCACCGCGTCCAGGCGCAGGCCGTCGACATGGTAGTCGCCGAGCCACATCAGGGCGTTGTCGATGATGTACCGACGCACCTCGTCCGAGTCGGGGCCGTCCAGGTTGAGCGACGATCCCCAGGTGTTCCCGGCGGCGGCGCTGAGGTAGGGCCCGAATTTGCCCAGGTAGTTGCCGCTCGGTCCGAGGTGGTTGTAGACGACGTCCTGGATGACCCCGATGCCGGCCGCGTGGCAGGCGTCGACGAAACGGCGGTAGGCGGCCGGGCCGCCGTAGCCCTCGTGCACCGCGTACCAGAGCACGCCGTCGTAGCCCCAGTTGTGGGTGCCGTTGAACGCGTTCACGGGAAGCAGTTCGACGAAGTCCACGCCGATCGACGCGAGGTGGGCCAGTTTCCCCGCCGCGGCGTCGAGCGTGCCCTCGGGGGTGAATGTGCCCAGGTGTAGCTCGTAGATGGTGCTTCCGGCCAGCTGGCGGCCGGTCCAGGCCTGGTCGGTCCAGGCCCCGCCGTGATCCACGGTCCGGGACAGCCCGTGCACGCCGTTCGGCTGGTGCCGGGAGCGAGGGTCGGGGAACGGCCCGTCGCCGTCGACCCGGAAGCCGTAGTCGAGCGGGCCGGTGTCCTCCGGCCGCGATGCCCGCCACCAGCCGTCGCCGGCCTGGGTCATCGGACGGGTCGTGTCGGCGAGCACCAGTTCCACGGTGTCCGCGGCCGGAGCCCAGACCTCGAAGGACTCCTCGAACGATTCACTGTCCTCGAACTTCTCACTGGGCATGTCGGCCGCCTTTCGTCGATTCGCGCCGGTCGGTGGCGTCCTCGGTCACGAGCAGCGCCACCGGGTAGCGTGCCAACAGGTCGGCCAGCCTGATCGACCCGCCGTCGAAACGGATGCCGGTGAGCAGGTCGACGACCGGGCGGCCGGCGAGCACGATGGTCGTGTCCTCCCACCCGCCCGCGTCGGCCAGGCCGAGCGGGAGGCGGGTCGCGACGGTGACGGCCTCGCCGCGGTCGAAGGCGATGACGTGCCCGGCCCGTGCCCCGAAGGCTGGGACCGGCGCGTAGCGGAAGAACCGGCCCGGCTGATCCCGGCGCAGTCGCAGGGCACGGCTGGTGACCAGGAGTTTGGCCGCACCGCTCTCGTCGACCTCCGGCAGCCATCCGTCGTCGATCCGGGTCAGGTAGTCGCGCCGGAGCGCGTAGTCGACGGGGCGGCGGTTGTCGGGGTCGACCAGGGAGGTCTCCCACAGTTCGCTGCCCTGGTAGACGTCGGGCACGCCGGTGGTGGTGAGCTGCACGAGTTTCGCGGAGAGGGAGTTGCTCCAGCCCGCGTGCCGCACCCGATCGACGAATCCGCTGATCGTGCCGGCGACGGGCTCGTTCCCGGTCGTCGCGGCGGCGAGGTCGCGCAGGGCCGTTTCGAAGGCGTCGTTCTGGTCTGTCCAGGTGGTCGAGGTGCCGGCCTCCCGCGCGGCCTTCTCCGCGTAGGCGCCGAGACGTTCGGGGCCGGCCGGCCAGGCGCCGATCACGGCCTGCCAGAGCAGGTTCTCGAACGGGGCCTCGCCGAGCGGCGCCGCCTGGCGGAGCGATTCCAGCGCTGTCGCCCATTCGGCGGGGACCTCGGCGAGCACGTTGATCCTGGCCCGCACGTCTTCGCCGCGTTTGGTGTCGTGGGTGGAGAGGGTCGTCATCGAGCCGGGCATGGTGGCCTGCCGCAGTTGCTGGCGGCGGTGGAACTCGGCCGGGTCGATCGCGAATTCCGACGGGTCGGCGCCTACCTCGTTGAGCGAGGTCAGCCGGCTGTACCGGTAGTAGGCGGTGTCTTCGACGCCCTTGGCCATCACCATTCCGGAGGTCTGCTGGAACCGGACGGCGGCGGGATGCGCCGGGTCGCCGAGCACGGGCAGCAGCAGGTCGATCGTCGGCCCCAGCTCGGGGCGACGGGCGACGGCGGCCCGCGCGGCAGCCTGCAGCCGGTCGATCCCGACCGGGAGATAGGACCGGTAGACCGGGAAGCAGGCGAGCAGTTCGGCGATCGCGTCGGCGGGGTCGGCGATCTCCGGCACCAGCCTGGCCAGTCGCAGCACCTCGGCGCGCAGCGTCCGGTCGGCGATGGTGCGTTTGTTGGCGTGCACCAGCTCCTCCCAGGCGAGCGCGTCGGCACCCTCATCCAGGCGGCCCGCTTCGCGCTGCAGGCGGGCCTCGAGGGCGTCGAGAGCGTCTTCCCCTGCCGGGTCGACGAGCACTCGGTCGAAGTCGCCTAGCGCGTCGTAGCCGGTGGTGCCGCTGGTGGCCCAGGTCGCCGGCAGCTGTTCGTCGCCCTCGAGGATCTTCTCGACGAGCACGTAGGCGCCCCTGGTGGACGCGCGCAGCCGGTCGAGGTAGCCGCCCGGATCGGCCAGGCCGTCGGGGTGGTCGACTCGCAGGCCGTGCACGAGCCCGTCCCGCACCCAGCGCACGATCTCCCGGTGCGACTCCTCGAACACCCAGGGCACTTCGACCCGGATCCCGGCCAGGCTGTTGACGGCGAAGAAACGCCGGTAGTTCAGGTCGGTGTCGGCGCGACGCCAGTTGACGAGTTCGTAGTGCTGGCGGGAGTGCACGGTGCGCGCATCCGCCCCGTCATCGGCGCTGCCGGGCGCGAGCGGGAACCCGTTGTCGAAGTAGTGCAGCTCGTCGCCGACGACCTCGAGCCGATCGAGCTCGTCGTCACCGTCTCCGAGAACCGGGAGCAGGATGCGACCGGCTCCGGCCTCCCAGTCCACGTCGAATGCCTCGGCGAAGCGCGAGTCCTGGCCGCCCGCGAGCAGGTCCCACCACCACGCGTTGTGCCGTGGCGTGGCCACCCCGACATGGTTGGGCACGATATCGACGAGGATTCCGCGCCCCGCGCCCGTCGCCGCGGTCGCGAGGCGGAGGAGGGCCTCCGGCCCGCCGCGCTCCGGGTCGACCGTGGAATGGTCGACGACGTCGTAGCCGTGGTCGGAGCCGTCCTCGGCCGCGAGCAGCGGAGAGAGATAGAGCCAGTCAGCGCCAAGGGCCGTGACGTAGTCGAGGATGCCGGCGGCGGCATCCAGGTCGAAGTCGGCCGTGATCTGGAGACGGTAGGTCGAGAGCGGGATCCTCACGCGGATTCCTCCGGCTTGGTGCGGGGCTTCCGCACTCTCTTCACCGGCTTCGCGGCAGGTTCGGCCGGCGCTGCGGCTTCCGTTGCTCCGGCTTCCGGCGCGGCGTCTTGCGCCGGGACGTCAGTCGGGATCGGTGAACCGGCCAGGGCGGCGAGCGAGGCCGCCACCGAGTGGTCGGGGGCGGTTTCGGGCGGCTGGTAGGCGCGCAGCACGACGAGCGATCGGCTCGACACGGTCTGCACCGCGCCGGCGGCGTGCGGCACGGCGTCGGCTCCCCGCCCCGCGGTGTCGACGACGATCTCCCAGGCCGGCGCGTAATCGGTGGGAGGCAGGGTGAAGTCCACGTCGTCGGGGTCGGCGTTGAAGATCAGGAGGAAGTTGACGTCGGTGACGTTCTCACCACGGGCGTTCCGCTCCCGGATTCCCAGCCCGTTCAGGAACATGCCCACGGTGCGCGCGCGGTTCTCGTCCCAGTCCTGGGACTGCATTTCCTTGCCGTCGCTGTTCAGCCAGACGATGTCGGGCAGCGAGTCGCCCTCGGCGCGCTTGCCGGGGTGGCCGTCGAAGAACCGGCTGCGCCGGAAGGTGGGGTGATCCCGCCGCAGGCGCGACACGGCCGCCGTGAACTCGATCAGCGGGTGATCGGCCTCGTCCCAGTGGATCCAGCTCAGCTCGGAGTCCTGCGCGTAGGTGTTGTTGTTGCCCTGCTGGGTGCGTCCCAGCTCATCCCCGTGCAGAATCATCGGCACCCCCTGGGAGAGGAGCATGGTCGCGAGGAAATTGCGGTGCTGCCTGGCCCGCAGGGAGCGGATCTCGGGGTCGTCGGTGGGCCCTTCCGCGCCCATGTTCCAGGATCGGTTGTGAGACTCGCCGTCGTTGTTGTCTTCGCCGTTGGCGTCGTTGTGCTTCTCGTTGTAGGAGACGAGGTCGGACAGGGTGAACCCGTCGTGTGCGGTGACGAAGTTGATCGAGGCCACGGGCCGGCGGCCGGAGTGCTCGTAGAGGTCGGCTGAGCCGGTGATGCGCGAGGCGAACTCACCCAGCGTCGACGGCTCGCCGCGCCAGAAGTCGCGGACGGTGTCGCGGTACTGCCCGTTCCATTCCGTCCACTGGGCCGGGAAGTTGCCGACCTGGTAGCCGCCGGGGCCGACGTCCCACGGTTCGGCGATGAGCTTGACCTGGGACACGATCGGGTCCTGCTGCACGAGCTCGAAGAAGGTGGACAGCTTGTCGACGTCGTAGAGGTCGCGGGCCAGCGCCGAGGCCAGGTCGAAACGGAAGCCGTCGACGTGCATTTCGATCACCCAGTACCGCAACGAGTCCATGATGAGCTGCAGGGAGTGCGGATGCCGCACGTTGAGCGTGTTGCCGGTGCCCGTGTAGTCCATGTAGTAGCGCTTGTCGTCGTCCATCAGCCGGTAGTAGGCCTGATTGTCGATGCCCTTGAAAGAAATGGTCGGGCCGAGGTGGTTGCCCTCCGCGGTGTGGTTGTAGACCACGTCGAGGATGACCTCGATGCCGGCGTCGTGCAGGCTGCGCACCATCCCCTTGAATTCCTGCACCTGCTGGCCGCGGTCGCCGGTCGACGAGTACGCGTTGTGCGGGGAGAAGAAGCCGATGGTGTTGTAGCCCCAGTAGTTGTTCAGCCCCTTCTCTTCGAGGGTGCCGTCGTTGACGAACTGGTGCACCGGCATCAGCTCGATGGCGGTGACGCCGAGCTTCTGCAGGTGGTCGATGACCGACGGATGCGCGACGCCCGCGTAGGTGCCGCGCTGGGATTCCGGCACGAGCTCCTGCAACTTGGTGAGCCCCTTGACGTGGGCCTCGTAGATCAGCGATTCGCTGTACGGCGTGCGCAGCGGGCGGTCGCCGACCCAGTCGAAGAACGGGTTGACGACGACGCCCAGCATCATGTGCGACGCGGAGTCGTCGTCGTTGCGCGAATCGGGGTCGCCGAAGTTGTAGGAGAACAGCGACTGGTCCCAGTCGATGGTGCCGCACGTGGCTTTCGCGTACGGGTCGAGCAGCAGCTTGTTCGGGTTGGCGCGCTGCCCGTTTTCCGGGTCGTAGTCGCCGTGCACCCGGTAGCCGTAGCGCTGTCCGGGTTGCACGAGCGGGAGGTAGCAGTGCCAGATGAACGCGCTGGACTCGATGACGTCGATGCGGGTTTCGCCGCCGTCGTCATCGAACAGGCAGAGTTCCACCTTGGTGGCGGCCTCGCTGAACAGGGCGAAGTTCGTTCCGCTCCCGTCATAGGTGGCGCCGAGTGGGTAAGCAGTTCCAGGCCAGGTTTCCAAGGGACTCCTCAGGGTTTTTCGGATCGTTACAGGTGCCCGGCGGCGGCCGCAGAGCACACCAGTACGCTACCGTCTCCGGGAGACTGCCACGTCCGGCGGAACCGCGGCGACGCCGAATCAGGCCAGTTGCTCGCGCACGAGCGGGGCCACCTGGGTGCCGTAGAGCTCGATGCTGGTCATCAGTTTCTTGTGGGCGAGCGTGCCGAGGCTGTACTTGAGGTCGAACCGCGACAGGCCGAGGCCCTTCGCGACGGCGGCGATCTTGGTGGCGACGGTCTCGGGCGAGCCCACGAAGAGGGCGCCGTCAGGGCCGGCATCGTGCTCGAACCGTTCCCGGCTGACCGGGCCCCAGCCTCGTTCGCGTCCGATCCGCTCCTGCATGGCCGCGTAGTGCGGCCACATCTCCTCGCGGGCCTGGGCATCCGTCGCCGCGACGTACCCCGGCGAGTGCTCGCCGATCGGCTGGGTCGGCTTCTCGAACTGGGCGAGGGCACGGTGGTAGAGGGCGACCAGCGGCTCGAACGCGAGCGGCGAGCCGCCGATGACGGCCAGCATGAGCGGCAGGCCGTAGTGCGCGGCGCGCACGACCGACTGCGGGCTGCCGCCCACCCCGATCCAGGTGCGGAGCGACCCGGATGCGGTGGGCGGGTAGACGCTCTGGTTGTTCAGCGCGCCCCGAGTTTCCCCGGCCCAGGTCACCGGCTTCTCCTTGAGCAGTTCGGTGAAGAGGTTGAGCTTCTCCTCGAAGAGGAGCTCGTACTGGTCGAGTTCCAGGCCGAAGAGCGGGAACGATTCGGTGAACGAGCCGCGGCCGAGGATGACCTCGGCCCGCCCGTTCGACACGGCGTCGAGGGTCGAGAAACGCTGGAACACTCGCACGGGGTCGTCGGAACTGAGCACGGTGACGGCTGAGCCGAGCCGGATGCCGCGGGTCTGGCCCGCAATCGCGGCGAGCACGACCTCGGGCGCCGACACGGCGAAGTCCCTGCGGTGGTGTTCGCCGATGCCGAAGAAGTCCAGCCCGACCTGGTCGGCCAGGACCGCCTCGGCGACCACGTTCCGCAGCACCTGCGGCTGGGGAAGCAACTCCCCCGCCGCGTCGAAGGTCACGTCTCCGAAGGTGTCCAGTCCCAATTCGATCTTCTGCGCCATCGTCGTCCTCCCTCAGTCAATTTGCATGCAAATGCATTCAACAGGGGAACCGCGCCGGCGCCTGCCTTATTCCGGAGACTCCGATCCCGTCGTTCGTGGCGTCAGGCGAGCTTCACCCAGTTCGATTGGGCCGGGTCGCCGCCGACCTTGCAGACCACAGGCTGACGATCTCCTTGCCGCGCTGTTCCCGGTCCGCCCAGATGGTGGTCAGGGGTTCTCCGGCGGTCGATCGCTTCAGGTCCAACGGGCTTTCAATCCGCAAGGGAACGAGGAGGAGCTGGGCCATCCGCGTTAATTCAAGGACCGCAGCCTGCTCAGACGAGGACGATGCAAGCACCCCGGGGCCGTCATTGCCCGTCGCGACCAGTCCGGTCAGCCCGACGGCCAGGACTCCCGGTCCGCCGGCGGATTGGCCCTCGACGCCAGGGACACCGCGCCGCCTTGCGCGATGATCCCGTTCCCGGCCGGGATTGTTCCGATGTAGCCTCCGGTCGGAAAGGAGACCGTGCCCATGGCATGGATGGCGTCGACGCCGTGAGGGGACGAAACGAGTACCGTGTCGCCCTGGGTCGACGCCTGTTCTCGTCGTCTCAATGAGCGACGAGCATGCGCGCACCGTCGCTCGCTTGCATTCTGGCCTCCCCCGCTTGCAGGGACGAGCAACTCCTCAACGTCCGCCCCGGGGCTTCCTCCTGGCCGCCCTGAGGGTCTAGCGTCATCACGAGAGCCACGACAGAAGGCACCTGCGACAAGACCGAGAGGAGTGCGCGCCGTGATCGTCCCAGACCAGGGCTTCTTCGAACCCGCACGCATCGCCGAGCACTATCGCCGGTACCTCCAGCCGTACCTGTTCGACCCGTGGGCCCGGCGCCTGGTCGAGTTCGTGGGCCCCCGCTCCGGCCAGATCGTGCTCGATGTGGCAGCCGGCACCGGTGCCGTGGCGCGCGCCGCGGCATCCGCCGTCGGTGCCGGCGGGCACGTGATCGCCAGCGACATCAGCCCGGCGATGTTGTCCGCGCTGACGGCGGCCGTGGCGGCCGAGCCCGGTTCGGGCGCGGCACGGATCGAGACCCTCGTCTGTCCGGCCACGGAGATCGACCTGCCCGACGCATCCGTTGACATCGTCTTCTGCCATCAGGGGCTCCCCTTCATGCCGGATCGGGTCGCTGTCGCTCGGGAGATGCGACGTGTGCTCCGGCCGGGCGGCACGGTTGCCGTTGCGGTCTGGGCGCTCGGTGAACGGCTGGAACCGTTCGACACCTACGCGGAATTCGTGCGCCGCAACCTGCCCGACTCACCGTTCGCGCGGGCGATGGCCGGCGGCACGCTCTCGATGACCACGGACGGCGTGGCTGCGGCTTTGGCGGGCGGCGGATTCGAGCAGGTCGCCGCGTCACGGGAACGCCTCACGCTTCGCTGGCCCACTCCGGGAGACGAAGCCAGTGGGATTGCCGGCACCCCGTTCGGCCCGGAGGTCGCATCATTGGGCCCGGATGCCGCAGCGGCGTTCCTCGCGGACCTGGCCGTTGCCCTGGCCGGTGCCGATGGGGCGACGGTCCCACACTCGGTGGCAGCCATCTTCGGTCGCGGAACGGCAGCCCGGTAGCCTTCCCGTGGCTGTCGGCGAGTTCGCGCGACAGTCAGGCTTGATCCGCCAGGCTGATCACGACGCTGCCGGTCTTCTGACCCGTCTCCACATACCGGTAGGCGTCGACGATGCGGTCCAACGGATACGTCCGGTCGACGACCGGGGTGAACGTCCCGGCCTCGATCAGTCCCCTGATGAACACGATCATCGCCTGGTCGTGGGTGGGGATGGGGAACATCACCCTCGTGCCGGAATGCAGTGAACCGGCCAGGGCGAGGAACGGGTTCTCGGCGCGGGGGCCCAACTCCGTGGAGATGTAGATCCCGCCGGGCTTCAGAAGCGGCCTGCACCGGCGGAAAGAACTCTTGCCGACGGCGTCGAGGACGACGTCGTACGCCTGGGCGTCTGCGGTGAAGTCCTCCAGTTGGTAGTCGACGACCCGGTCCGCACCCAGTCCCCTCACCAGTTCCACGTTCGCCGTGCCGCAGACAGCGGTCACGCCGGCGCCGAGTCCCGTCACGAGTTGGACCGCCGCCGAGCCGATCGCCCCGCTCGCACCGTAGATGAGCACGTCCTGTCCCGCCGTGATCTTCGCCGCCCGGATCTGGGCCAGGGCGTAGTGCGCGCCCTCCGTGCTCGAGGCAGCCTCCGCGAACGTCGAATTCGCCGGCATGGTCGCGATCGATCCGGTGGCGGGAAGCGACAGGTAGTCGGCGTGGGCCCCGAATGGGCCCTCGTTGTACCCGAAGACCCTGTCGCCGACCTCGAACGCCCGCACGCCGGCGCCGACCTCGTCGACCACACCCGCGAACTCGTTGCCGAGAATGGTCGCGCGCGGGCCGGTCAACCCGGTGAACAGCCTCATGAAGAACGGCTTCGCGGCCCGGCAGGCGCAGTCCGTGCGATTGACGGTCGTCGCGTGGACCCTGACGAGCACCTGCCCGGCTCTGACGGCCGGCCGGTCCACCTCTTCGATCCGGACCACGTCCGGCGGACCATACCGTGTGTGCACCGCTGCCCTCATGACTGGACTCTAGCGAATTGGCCCCTAGCGGGCACGGGTTCTCGGGGTTATCTTGGTGCGCAGAAGCCCGAGCGGCAATGGAGGCGAAAGTCACTACGTGTGAGCTGGGGCTTCCCCTCTGCGCCGGTCCTGCGCGGGAGCAACACCTCGGCCCTCAATCAGGCCATAATCGAGCCATGCAGCCTGATGCCTCCGCACCGACGCCGAAGGAGCTCGCCGCGGCGCGGGCCGACCTCGACCGCTGGGCGCACTACTCGGCCCATCCCGGCTTCATCGCGAAAGCCGGCGGGCAGGACGCGTTCGACGCGGAACATGAGCGGCGGCGGCGTCATGTCACCGAGTTGCATTCCCGTCAGCGGTCGGGTTCCCCTCAACGCTGAGCGGACTTGTCCGCCCTGAATCCTCGAGCGAAAAGCACGATGGCACCGACCAGCGCCATCAGCCAGCCGACGGGGTATGGCAGCACCAGGATGCTCCACCAGATCGAAACCCCGCTGGTGCCGCCGACGCCACCGAGGGCACTCAACGCGAGTATGGCAGCGACCCCGAAAAAGATCAGGATGAAGACCCAGAGCGCGTAGTGGACCACCCGCCGGTCCGGTGTGCCGAGGAAGACCCCCAGCGCCACCAGCCCGCTGCCGGGAAGAATCAGCAGCGCGCCCTCCAAGGGGTCGATGGCTCCGATCAGCATGGCGGCACCGCCGACGGAGAGCAGGATCCGCGACCACAGCGTCTTCGATGTCATGTCGAACTCCCTGGGGCAGACGGGCGGGGCGGATGCCGTGCCCGGCCGCTGTCCCACCTGTCACTGCGCATGATAGACCTCGTCCAGACTCCCTTGACGGCGAGTTTGGCCGCGGGTAGCGTCTGGCCTCAGAGGGCACGGTTTCCCGGCGGACACCTCGTCACGACCGCCCGACCGGAGTCCGGGAAGCCCGCGGAACGGAGGGCCGGGATGCGCTCGCTACTCCTCATCGCCTTCGGCATTGCCCTCGCCGCGCTCCCGGGTTGCGCCGCGCAATCCACGGTGGCGCCATCGAACTCCTCCACGCCGAGCGCGGAGCCCTCGACGCCGACGCAACGCATTGTGCTTCGCCCGGTCACCGCGGCCGGCCGGCCGGCGGGAGGGTTCTCCGTCACCAGCGACACGTCCGTGACGATCGACTGCGGGTCTCCGTCATCGGCGCGCCCGTCGCCGGTCGCCGTCGACGACGACATCCTGGTCTGTTCACCGTCAAGCGCCTATGCCGTCGCCTGCTGGAAGGGCGCCGCACCGGCCACCGCGATCTGTTTCCGCGACCCATGGAGCCCCGACCTGGTCGAAATGACGCTCAGCGGCAGTTTCCCGGCGGCACCGGCCCCCGCCACGCCCCAGCCGCTCGGCCTGGTGCTCAGCGACGGTGACCGCTGCCTGATCCGCAGCGGCGGCGTGTGGAACGACCTGGCCGGTCACCCCGGCTGGTTCGGAACTTACTCGTGCGCCGTGAACGGAGCCGTCTGGGCTGCGGAGGGCGACGGCGTCGATCGGTCGTCACCCCGCTGGACCGTGCAGGTGGCCCCGATCTCGGGTTCCGGGCCGCTGGGAACCCGCGGTGTCGTCACCGCGTTCTTCGTGGCAACGCGCGCCGCCTGACCGCCCGGACTCCCCCGCCCGCCCCAGGTCGAGGCTGAGGTCACCGAACACGGGTTGCACGGCCCGTCTACGACGGGGGCTGCCCATTCGACGAGGTGGCGGCATCCGCGGCCAGGGCCGCCTCGAGGCCGTCGAGGATCACGCCGACTCCGAATCGGAACTCGTTCCCGTAGGCGTAGCCCGGCTGGAGGATGTGGGCCACGGCCATCTCGGACAGGTAAGGGAATTCCGCCATCAGGTCCTGCCTGCCCATGATCTGCTCGGTGGCGGCGCCGATGTCGCCGGACTCGTCGAGCGGGAGTGACGCCTCCTGGAGCGCGAACCCGTGCACGTAGCTGTCGAGGAGGGACATCGCGTGCGCGGCCAGACCGAAGCTGAATCCGGCGTTCCGGAGGCAGCCGATCACGGCATTGTGATGCTTGAGCGTCGCCCGGGTGGTGCGCGAGTCCATCAGGCTGATGGCCCACGGATGCCGTCCGAGCACCGCGCGCGCAGACTCGGCCCCGTCCCGCAGTGCCGCCTGCCATTTCGCACCGTCGGCCGGAAGGGCCATCTCGGCGACGACGACCTCGACCATGCCGTCGAGGATGTCGTCCTTGCCCGTGACGTGGTAGTAGAGAGACATCGCCTCGATTCCGAGTTCGCGGGCGAGCTTGCGCATGCTGAGGGAATCCAGCCCGTCCCGGTCGGCGAGCGCGACCGCCGCCCGCACGGCGCCTTCCCGGGTCACCGGCGCCCGCGTCGACTCGCTCGGTGCCGTCGTCACCATCTCATGCCTCCGTCTGCGTGCCGGCGACCCCGGCCGACGGTCGGTGGGGTGGGCCCTAGACGCACCTTACATCGTATGGTACATTCGTGCCAATCACCTTACGCCGTATGGTGCAGGTGTCACCGAGACCCCAGGAGGGCGAAATGACCAGAACAAACCATTCCAGCAGAGCGACCGTCGGCCGAGGGGTCTCCCCCGAGCCGGTCGCACCGGTCCAGACGATGGAGGCCATCGTGCAGCGCCGCTACGGGTCACCCGCGGTCCTGGGCCTGGAACGCATCGATAGGCCGATGATCGGCGACGACGACGTGCTCATCCGGGTTCGCGCGGCCGCCGTCAACCACGCCGATTGGGTCCTGACGACCGGCCGTCCCATGATTGGCCGGCTGGCCTTCGGTCTGCGGCGGCCGAAAGAGCGCGTCCGAGGCATGGATGTCGCGGGGCTGGTCGAGAGCGTCGGCGCGAACGTGACCGGGTTCCACCCCCGAGACGAGGTGTACGCCCATGTCCCGGCGGGGGGCTTCGCCGAGTTCACCCGCGCACCGGCAGCCCTGGTCTCGCCGAAGCCGGCGAACCTCTCGTTCGAGCAGGCCGCCACCGTGCCGCTGGCGGCGAACACAGCCCTGCAGGGACTCCGCGACGCGGGCGGCCTGCGCGCCGGGCAGCGGGTCCTGATCAACGGCGCCTCGGGAGGTGTCGGCAGCTTCGCCGTGCAGATCGCCCGGGCCCTCGGGGCAGAGGTCACCGGCGTCTGCAGCGGGCGGAACGTCGACCTGGTGCGATCGCTCGGCGCCGACGAGGTGATCGACTACACCCGGCATGATTTCACGGCGAACAACCGGCGCTACGACCTCATCCTCGACCTGATCGGCAACCATCCCGTGCGCTCCTGCATCGACTCCCTCACTCCCACGGGCACGCTCGTGCTCTCCAGCGGCACCGGCGGCCGGGCACTGGGGCCGCTCGGCCGCGTGGTCAGCGGGCTCGTGCTGTCCCGCTTCGTCAGTCAGAGCGTGCGCACATTCGTGGGCACCCCCGGCCGGGAGAACCTCGACCTCCTGCGCACCCTCATCGAATCCGGGAAGGTCACTCCGCTCGTCGACCAGAGCTACCCGCTCCGCGACGTGCCCGAGGCGATCCGCCACTTCGCCGAGGTCCACGCCAGGGGGAAGATCGCCATCACCCTGTGACGCACGGCTCCCCGGCATCCGACCCGGACCCTGACAACCCGACCACGAGAAGGAGCACGACGATTGAAATGAACCCCGAGAAGCCGATGTCCGGTCGAACGGTCCTGATCACCGGGGGCACGGCCGGGATCGGCAGGGCAACCGCCCTCGGCCTGGCCCGGCTGGGGGCGCATGTCGCCATCACCGGGCGGGACCGCGGCCGGGCCGAGGACGCGGCCCGGGAGATCCGCGCGGCCGCGGGAGGCAGGGTGACGGCGTTCGTCGCAGACCTCTCCTCCCAGGGCGAGGTGCACCGGCTGGCCGGCGAGGCTCTCCTGACCCTTCCCCGGATCGACGTGCTGGTCAACAACGTCGGCGGCTACTGGCGTACAACCAGTCCAAACTGGCCAACGTCCTGTTCACCTACGAACTGGCCAGGCGACATCCGGACAGGCTCGTCACTGCGAATGCACTGCACCCGGGCGTCGTGAACACGTCGTTCGGCGGCGAAGACCCGGCCCGCGCGCAACGGCTGCTCGTCCCGCTCCTCCGGCCGTTCATGAAAACCCCGGCCGCCGGTGCCGTCATGTCGATCCGTGTGGCCTCCGCTCCCGATCTCGCGCGATCGACCGGGCAGTTCTTCGCCGGCGGCAGGGCCCGCACATCCTCTCCGCGCAGCTACGACGAGGCCACGGCCTCCCGGCTCTGGCGGGAGAGCGCGCACCTCGTCGGGCTCGGCGCCGGCTGACGCGACGGGTCCCGCGGCCGGCGGAGCAGCCGCGACTCGCCCGTGACGCCGTGATCGGCTGATGTGGTCTGACAACATTTTGGACGACGCTCCGCCCGCGCTCGACTGGAAAACATTGGGCACTAAGTATCCGGCCAGACCACTACATGCAGTTGCGCGGCGCGGTTCGACCACTACATATGGTGTCCGGGCGTAGGGTGGTGATTCAACGGCCCCATCATCCGGATGTCGGCCACAATCCAAGGAACGCCTCGAATGACACCACAAACCATTTCTCCTTTAGGCATCATCAAGCGCACCGGCGCGACCGCACCCTTCGATGCCCAGCGCATCCGTGCCGCCATCAACAGCGCCGGAACCGCGTCGGGAGAAATGACGGATGACGATGCCGACCTCGTCACGAACACCGTCGTCGTGGCGCTCGCCGACCTGGGCCGGGCCTACCCGACCGTCGAACAGGTTCAGGACCTCGTCGAGCAGACCCTGCTCGCCAAGAATTATGCCGCCACCGCCCGGGCCTACATCGCCTACCGGGACCAGCATGCACGCGAACGCGACGTCACCCGCACCACGGTCGACGTGAGCACGTCCATCAACGAATACCTCGACCGCTCCGACTGGCGGGTCAACGCCAACGCGAACCAGGGTTACTCGCTCGGCGGCCTCATCCTGAACACGGCCGGAAAGGTCGTCGCCAACTACTGGCTCTCCAACGTCTATTCCCCCGAAATCGGCAAGGCCCACCGCGAGGGCGAACTGCACATCCACGACCTCGACATGCTCGCCGGCTACTGTGCCGGCTGGTCGCTGCGCGTGCTGCTCGAAGAAGGACTCAACGGAGTGCCGGACAAGGTCGAATCGACTCCCCCGAAGCACTTCTCCTCCGCGATCGGCCAGATCGTCAACTTCCTCGGCACCATGCAGAACGAATGGGCCGGAGCCCAGGCGTTCAGCTCCTTCGACACTTACATGGCGCCGTTCGTACGGATCGACAAGCTCAGCTACGCCGAGGTTCGCCAGGGCATCCAGGAGCTCATCTACAACCTCAACGTGCCCTCCCGCTGGGGCACCCAGACCCCGTTCACCAACCTCACCTTCGACTGGGTCTGCCCGGAGGACCTGCGCGAGCAGGTGCCCGTGATCGGCGGCGTCGAGCAGTCCTTCGCCTACGGTGAGCTCGCCGAGGAGATGGCCGTGATCAACCGCGCCTACATCGACGTGATGACGGCCGGGGATGCCAGCGGCCGTGTGTTCACGTTCCCGATCCCCACCTACAACATCACCGAGGACTTCGACTGGGAATCCGAGAACGCGGACCGTTTGTTCGAGATGACCGCGAAGTACGGCACGCCCTACTTCCAGAACTTCATCAACTCCGAGCTCAAGCCGAACCAGATCCGGTCGATGTGCTGCCGCCTGCAGCTGGACATGCGCGAGCTGCTCAAGCGCGGCAACGGGCTGTTCGGCTCCGCGGAGCAGACCGGCTCGCTCGGCGTCGTCACCATCAACTGCGCGCGCCTCGGCTTCGTGCACCGCGGCGACGAGGCCGGTCTGCTGGCCGACCTCGACCGCCTGCTCGACCTGGCCCGGGACTCCCTCGAGCTCAAGCGCACGGTGATCGACCAGCTCATCGTCGACGGGCTCTTCCCGTACACGAAGCGCTACCTCGGCGCCGGCCTGCGCAACCACTTCTCCACCATCGGCGTCAACGGCATCAACGAGATGATCCGCAACCTCACCGACGACGCGCACGACATCACCAGCGAGGAGGGCCACGGGATCGCCGTGCGCCTGCTCGACCACGTGCGCACCCGCATGATCGAGTTCCAGGAGGCCACCGGGAACATGTACAACCTCGAGGCCACCCCGGCCGAGGGCACGACCTACCGGTTCGCCAAGGAGGACAAGAAGCGCTTCCCCTCGATCCTGCAGGCCGGCACCGTCGCGAACCCGTATTACACGAACTCCTCCCAGCTGCCGGTCGGCTTCACCGACGACCCGTTCGATGCCCTCGACCGTCAGGACGAGCTGCAGACCAAGTACACCGGCGGCACCGTGCTGCACCTGTACATGTCGGAGAAGCTCTCCACGGCCGCAGCCTGCCGCGAGCTGGTCAAGCGCAGTCTGTCGACGCACCGGCTGCCGTACATCACGGTCACGCCGACGTTCTCGATCTGCCCTGACCACGGCTACCTGGCCGGCGAGCACCCGACCTGCACGACCTGCGGAGGTCCGTGCGAGGTCTGGACCCGGGTGATGGGGTACTTCCGCCCGGTCAGCTCGTTCAACATCGGCAAGAAGGGCGAACACGCCGAGCGCACCCACTTCCTCGAAGCCGCGATGGCCCGATGAGCACGCCGGCGTGCGCGGACGACCTGCAGATCGCGGGGCTGGTCAGCCTGTCCACCTGTGACTGGCCGGGCAAGCTCGTGGCGACGGTGTTCCTCCAGGGCTGCCCCCTGGCCTGCACCTACTGTCACAACCCCGAACTGCTCGACCCGCGCACGCCGGGAACCGTCACCTGGCAGCAGGTGCGAGAGCTCCTCGCCAAACGTCATGGCTTGCTTGACGGTGTCGTCTTCTCCGGCGGGGAACCGACCCGCCAGGCCGGCCTGGCCGCGGCGATGCGCGAGGTGAAGGAGCTCGGCTTCGGAGTCGGAATGCACACCGCCGGCCCATACCCGAAACGGTTCGCCGAGGTGCTTCCGCTCTGCGACTGGGTCGGCCTCGACATCAAGGCGCCCGAACATCTGTACGGCGCGGTCACCGGGGTGCAGTCCGCGGCGGCCAAGGCGTTCGCCTGCCTCCGGGTCGCGCTGGATTCCCCGGTGGACCTGCAGGTGCGCACCACGGTGGACCCGATGATCATGTCGGACGAGGACGTGGCCGGGCTCACCGGCATCCTCAGCGACCTGGGCGTGGACGAGCACGTCATCCAGACGGTGCGTTCAGAGGGCGCACGCCCGGAATACGCAGAGCGCCTGGCCGCCCATCTCGCCTGATCCGGCCGGGCCGGCCGGGCGCCACGTCAGTCCGCTGCGTCCAGATAGAGCCACTGGCGATCCACCCGCACGAAGCGGCTGACCTCGTGCTGCCGACTTCGGATGCCGTTGGCGCGGCACTGCGCCGTGAATTCCACCACGCCGTCGGTGTCGAACGGTCCTCCTCGCTCGGTCCGTTCGATGTCGAGGCGCGTCCAGACGAGGCTGGCGTCCAGGTCGAACTCGTCGGGCCGGGTGCTCGGATGCCAGGTCGAGAGCAGGTATCCGACGTCGCCGACCGCGAAGGCGCTGTACCGGGAGCGCATCAACCGTTCGGCGGTGGGAGCGACCGAGACGCCGTCGTGGAGCGGCCCGCAGCAGCCGAGGTAGGAGTCGCCGCTCTGGCACGGGCAGGGCCCAGGGCGGAGGGTTGTCGGTTCACGGGTCGGCACAGCCCCATTATCGGCCACGGCCGGGCGGTGGTCCAAACGGATGCCGCGGCATCCGTGACGCTCCGTGGCGGCCTCAGAACCCGGTCGGCTCGGTCTCGAACTCGTGCTCCTCCGGACGGGGTTCGTGCCGCAGGGGCCGCACCGCGGTGGACTCCTCGCACCAGATCAGTGCGTCGTAGCGGGCACCCATCCGGGTCGGCACATAGTTGCCGACCTCGTGCGCCGGCTGGTAGACGACCCCGATGGCGCGGTGGTTCAGCCAGGCGTTCAGCCAGACGCCGGAGCGGTCGTCGCCGAAGAGGAGGACGGCCGGTCGTCCCAGCGCGCGGTGGAGGATGTCCTCGTGGCTTCCGACGCGCGCCTCAGGCACGGTCATCACGCTCTCCGGCTTGCCCCAGTCCAGCGCGGCCAGCACGTCACCGCGGTGGGATGCGAAGCCGACCAGCACCACCTCGTCCTCGCCGTAGCGCTCACGGAGGAGTTGTCCGACGTTGACGATGCCGTCGATGGCCATGTCCGTGGCCCGGGCGTCGCCGATGTGAGTGTTGTGCTCCCAGATCAGGCCCTTCGACTCAGGGCCGAGGTGGGCCGCCACCCGGTCGATGGTGTCGGCCATGTGCCGGTCGCGGATGTTCCAGGACTCCCGGTCGCCGCGCACCATGACGCGGTAGTAGCGTTCCGCGTTTGCGGCGACTTCCGCGTTCTGACGGGCGTCGAAGGCCGCCTCGTCGTCACCCGGCCGCCCCTGCGTGGTGACACGCACCTGGGAGAGCAGCGCGACCACGTCCGCCTCGCAGGACGCCGGTACAAGCCGGGTGCCCCACGCGTACTGCTGCGGGTCCTCCCCGTAGGGCAGGAAGCACCGCCACGCCTGCATGGCGTCCGCGACGGCTTCGGGGGCGTTCGACTCGAGCCAGCCGATGATCTCGCGCAGGGAATCCCAGAGCGCGTACACGTCGAGGCCGTAGAATCCGACTCGGTCGTTCGCCGGCCGGGCCAGGTTCCAGTCGTGCAGCCAGTCCAGGAAGTCGGCGACCTCCTCGTTGGCCCAGAGCCAGGTCGGCCACCGTTCGAAGAGTGCAAGCAGCCCGCGCACGTCGAGGTCCTGGTTGTCGAGGCCGCGCACCCAGCAGTTGATCCGCCAGCAATCCGGCCAGTCGCCCTCGACCCCGATCCAGCGGAAGCCGCGCTCTTCGATCAGGCGCCGGCTGAGCGCCGCCCGCCAGCGGTAGAAGTCCCCGGTGCCATGGGAGGCCTCGCCGATCCCCACGAAGCGGGCCCCGCCCGCCCGCTCGACCAGGCTGCTCAGGTCTTCCCGAGTGGCCAGCGGGGCGGCGAGGCTGCGGATCTGGTCGGTGATCGCCACCTCGATCGCGGAGCGCCGTTCCCCCGTCATGAGGCGGCCCCCGTCGCGTCGTCCCCGTTCTCGCCCCGCTCCGGGAGGAGATACCGGGAGAACCAGTCGGTGGCCAGGTTGGCGGCGGCGGCGAGGGTGCCCGGTTCCTCGAACAGGTGCGTGGCACCGTCCACGACCGTGAGCCGGTTGCGGCAGCGCATCCGGGCCTGGGCCTGCCGGTTGAGCTCGAGCACGACTTCGTCCGCTCCGCCCACGATCAGCAGGGTCGGGGCTTCCACGAGCGGCAACCGGGCGCCGGCCAGGTCGGGGCGTCCGCCACGGGAGACGACGGCCGAGATGTCGCTGCCCGGCTCCGCCGCCGCCAGAGCGCCGCGCCTGCCCCGGTGCTCGCTCCGAAGTACCCGATCCGGCACTGCGCGGTCTCGGGGCGCTGCCGCAACCACGCGGTGGCCGCGGTCAGCCGGTTCGCGAGCAGTTCGATGTCGAAGACGTTGGATCGGTCAGGCTCCTCGTCGGCCGTGAGTAGGTCCAGGAGCAGGGTCCCCAGGCCGGCCCGGAGCAGCACCTCCGCGACGAACTGGTTGCGCGGGCTGTGCCGGCTGCTGCCGCTGCCGTGCGCGAAGACCACGATCTCGGTGGCGCCCTTCGGCAAGCGCAGATGGCCCTCCAGGAGCACGCCGTCCGCGGGGATCTCGACGTCGCGATCCAGGTCGTCGACGACGACCCGGCCGTTGCGCATCCGCCGGGCTGCCGCATCCAGCAGCACCACGACCTCCTCGTCGCTGGTCGCTGAGAAGTCCCGGTAGTGGTTTCCGACGGCGACCAGCTGGCGCGGCGCCAGGACGCAGACGACCTCGTCGGCCTCGGGAAGGTTCCCGACCGTTTCCGCCGGCACGACCGGCGCAGCCATGATCACCGTTGTCGCGCCGAGGTGGCGGGCCACCTCACAGGCCACGCGGGCCGTGGAGCCCGTGGCGATGCCATCGTCGACGATGACAACGGTGCGCCCGGTCAGATCCACCCGCTCCCGGCCCATTCTGAGTCCGGCGACGCGCTCGTCAAGAAGCGTCTGTTCTCGACGTTCCACGGTGCGGAGCTCCTCCGCGGTCACGCCGGTGAGGGTGAGCACCTCCGTGTTGAGCACGCGGGCACCGCCTTCGCCGATCGCCCCCATGGCCAGTTCGGGCTGGTAGGGAACCCCGAGTTTGCGCACCACGATCACGTCGAGGGGCGCGTGGAGGGCCTCGGCGACCTCGAACGCGACGGGAACACCGCCGCGCGGCAGCCCGAGCACGACCACGTCCCGGTCTCGCAGGTAGAGCAGGCGTTCGGCGAGTTGGCGACCCGCATCCACGCGATCGGCGAAGACGACCATCGTCCGGAACCTCCTTGAGCGAGCGGATGATTGCGCTCCCGCACATCATCCCCCCGACCGGGGCTCCCCGACAGGGGCGAGCCGGACCATACGAGAAAAGACCCGCTCACTGAGCGGGTCTCCAGTATCAAACAAAAAAGACCCGCTCAGTGAGCGGGTCTTTCTTGTCAAACGGTGTTGGTGGATCCGAGGGGATTCGAACCCCTGACCCCCTGCATGCCATGCAGGTGCGCTACCAGCTGCGCCACGGACCCAGATTGTGCTTCGGCCGGATTCCATTTCTTCCGGCCCGAAACAACTTCTCTAGGCTACTACATCCCCAGCCCGGTTGAGTACCAACTGCTACTCCTGGACCTTGTGGGCGGGCAGCTCGATCGGGATGACCGGGCAGTCCTTCCACAGACGCTCGAGGGAGTAGTAGACACGTTCTTCCTCGTGGAAGACGTGAACGACGAGGTCTCCGAAGTCGACGAGGATCCAACGGCCCTCGGCGCGGCCCTCGCGACGCAGCGGCTTGTGGCCGGCCTCAGTGAGTTTGTCTTCGATCTCGCCGGCGATGGCCACGACGTTGCGCTCTGAGCGCCCCGTGACGATCAGAAAGATGTCGGCGAGCGGAAGGGGGTTCGAGACGTCGATTGCGACGAGGTCCTCCCCCGCTTTCGAGTCTGCGGCGGCAGCGGCCAGCTTGAGGAGCTCGAGAGCATGGGCAGAAGCGGTCATCGAATGAATCCCTGAGTTAGTGAAAGCGAATGAAGTGGCATTAGAAGATCTTGAAGACGTAGCCGGCGATGAACAGCGCAACAACGCCGAGGGCGAGCACGCCGACGGTGATCGTCAGGACCGTGGGAAGAGTCACCCCGCGCCTGGCGGGCGGCGCCATGACGCCCCTGGTCGAGGCGTGGGTGCTGACGGCGCGGCTCGCGCTCACCGGGGCGACGTCGTTGTGGTGACCGCTCTCATCGAGCTGGTCGAGCATGTGGTCCATTTCGGCGGAATCGAACAGGTTCGGATGCGCGCCCGTCGAGCCGAGGCTGCGTGGCAGGTCGATCGAGCCGGTGATCATGATCTCGCCGGTGCTGGTCAACGGTCCGGAGGTCGTTCCGTGGTGCGGGATCGACGGCAGGATAAGGGCGTTGGTGGTCGTGGGGATTCCGCCGGCGCTGATCCCGCGGTTCATTAGCTGGTCGAACGGCTCGATCGGCGATCCGCCGGGAAGGGAACCGTCGTCTTCGTCACGATCGAGGGACCAGTGACCGACCGGCGGGTGGAGCACACCGGGGCGGGCCCGGGCAGAGGACGTGGAGGAGGTCTTCGATTCGACGAGGAACTCGACGGGCACGGGCTGCTTCGCTTTGACCTGCGTCGCGTCAACGACGGGAGACTCGGCACCGGGCAACTCGACCGGGGCCGATTCGGACGGGCCCGATTCGTCGTCGTGGCCCTGGGCCAGCTGCAGGGCGCGCAGTTCACGGCGGGTGAGGGTTCGTTCGGGGACGGGCTGGCGCGGGGCGCTCACCGCGGCGGCCCAGCCGGACTTCGTCGCCCTGGGCGCGAACACGGATGCGGCGTCCGGCTTGGCGGCGTCGGGCTTGGCGGCGTCGGGCTTGGCGGCGTCGGGCTTGGCGGTGTCCGGTTTGGCGGCGGCGGGCGTGACCGCGGGCCGCACAGGCGTGGAGCCGGACGAGTGCGTGGGGACATGGCTCGACGAATGCTGCTGGTCTGCCGGGGCAGGCTCGTGCCCCTGGGCCAACTCGCGCGCTTGACGACGCGTCAGTGGCTGTGGGTCATTACCCAACGTCATGCCACACTCCGATACAGATGATGCTTTGAGATGTACTGGACAACCCCATCGGGGACCAGATACCAGACCGGGAATCCCCGGTTCACACGTGCCCGGCAGTCTGTGGACGAGATAGCCAAAGCCGGAACCTCCAACAAGCTTACGTCCTGGTTCGGCAATCCCGAAACGCTGAGCTCATGTCCCGGACGACTCACAGCCACGAAGTGGGCGAGATCCCAGAGCTCCTGGACGTCCTTCCAGCTCAGGATCTGGCGGATCGCGTCGGCGCCGGTGATGAAGAAGAGCTCGGCGTCCGGGCGCTGTGCGTGCAGGTCGCGGAGCGTGTCGATCGTGTAGGTGGGACCGGTGCGGTCGATGTCGACCCGGCTCACCGTGAAGCGGGGATTCGACGCCGTCGCGATGACCGTCATCAGGTAGCGATGTTCGCTGACCGTCACATCGGGCTTCTGCCACGGCTGCCCGGTGGGCACGAAGACCACCTCGTCGAGGTCGAAGCTCTGCGCCACCTCGCTCGCGGCCACGAGGTGCCCGTGGTGGATCGGGTCGAAGGTGCCGCCCATCACACCGATTCTCAGACGGCGCTCCGGCATCGAAACGTCAGCCTCAGTGACCGGCGCGCGCGCCGCCGTGGGCGTCGGCGTATGCCTTCGCCTTGGCCTGGTGGCGGTTGGCCACGTCACGGTACGACCAGACGACGACGCCGAGGGCGGCGAAGGTCACGAGGGCGATCAGGCCGTAGACGAACGTCGGCATGGGCAAGGCGACGTGTTCGGCCTGCGCGAGCACTACGTTCAGGAACGACATGGGTTCTCCATTCAGAGGCGGTTCAAGGGTGCCCGGCAAAAGCGGACGACTCCGACAGTATTCTAGCGGGGCCTACGCGCGCACCTGGCCCGAGCCACGCACGATCCACTTGGTGCTGGTCAGCTCCGGCAGGCCCATCGGCCCCCTGGCGTGCAGTTTCTGGGTCGAAATGCCCACTTCGGCACCGAATCCGAACTCGCCGCCATCGGTGAACCGGGTGGAGGCGTTGACCATGACGGCGGCGGAGTCGACCTCGGCCAGGAACCGCTCGGCGTTGACGACGTCGTTGGTGATGATCGACTCGGTGTGCCCGGTCGAATAGCGGCGGATGTGCGCGATCGCGTCATCGAGCGCGTCGACAACGGCCACCGAGACCTCGAGGCCCATGTACTCGGTGCCCCAGTCTTCCTCGGTCGCCGGCACCGCGGACGGGAAGATCTCCCGCACCCGCGGGTCCCCGTGGATCGTCACGCCGGATGCGGCGAGCTTCGCCAGCACGCCGGGGAGCAGCCGTGCGGCGGCATCCCGGTGCACGAGGAGCGTCTCGAGGGAGTTGCAGACGCTGGGCCGCTGCACCTTCGAATTGTGCACGATCTCCACCGCCCAGTCAGCATTGGCGCTCTCGTCGAGGAAAATGTGCACGACTCCCGCCCCGGTCTCGATCACGGGAACCTTCGACTGGTTCACGACCGCCTGGATCAGGCCGGCACTTCCCCGGGGGATGAGCACGTCGACATAGCCGCGGGCCTGCATCAACAGGGTGGCCCCCTCGCGCCCGAACGGGTCGATCGTCTGCACCGACTCCGCGGGGAGCCCGGCCGAGCCGATCGCCTGCTGCAGCAGGCCGACCAGGACCCGGTTGGTGTTCTCCGCGGCGGACCCGCCGCGGAGCACGACGGCGTTGCCGCTCTTCAGCGCGATCGCGGCGATGTCGACGGTGACGTTGGGCCTGGCCTCATAGATGACCCCGACCACGCCGAAGGGCACCCGCACCTGGCTGATCCTGATGCCGTTGGGCAGGCTCCTCCCCCGCACCACCTCCCCGATCGGGTCGGTGAGCAGGGCGATCTGCTCGACGGCGGCGGCCAGTCCTTCGATCCGGGCCTCGTCCAGCATGAGGCGGTCGAGCATCCCGGCGGACAGGGCGTTCTCGCGGCCGGCGGCCAGGTCGGCACGGTTGGCGGTGAGGATGTCGGGGACGTTCCCGCGCAGCGCGGCGGACACGGCGGACAGCGCCCGGTTCTTCACCTGGGTGGGTGCGGCGGCGAGGGCGACCGACGCCCGCCGGGACGCCTCGAGGATCGGCGTGAGCTGGACAGTTTCGGTCAGGGTCTGTGAGGACATCCCGGCAGTTTACGCGACGGGGCTGCCGGAGTGCTGGGTGGTCTGACCGGCGGGGCTGCCGGGCTGCACGGTGGACGCGCCGGAACTCGGTTCGAACCACGTTCCGACCAGGTCACCGCGGAGAGCCTCTGCGACCAGCGCCGTCGAGGTGACCAGGACGGCGGTGCCGGCGTCGGCCGCGATCCGGGCCGCCGACACCTTGGTGCCCGCACCCCCGGTGCCCACACCGGAACGGCTTGCGCCGAATTCGACGCCGGGCAGCCGGTCGCCGGCCCCGACGTGCGAGATCGGCTCGGCGCCCGGCAGGTGCGGCGGGCGGGTGTAGAGAGCGTCGACGTCGCTGAGCAGCACGAGCAGGTCGGCCTTGATCAGGGTGGCGACGAGGGCGGCGAGCCGGTCGTTGTCGCCGAACCGGATCTCGTGAGTCGCGACGGTGTCGTTCTCGTTGACGATCGGCAGGATGCGCAGCCCGAGCAGCCGGTCCATGGCCCGGTGCGCGTTACTGCGGTGCGACGGGTTCTCGAGGTCGCCGGCCGTGAGGAGCACCTGGCCGGCGACGATGTCGTACCGGTCGAGGCTGTCCTGGTAGCGGAAGATCAGCAGGTTCTGGCCGACGGATGCCGCGGCCTGCTGGGTGGCCAGGTCGGTGGGCCGTTCGTCGAGCTGGAGGTAGGGCATGCCCGTGGCTATGGCTCCGGAGGACACGAGCACGATTTCCGCTCCGCGCCCGTGGGCCGTGGCGAGGGCGTCGACGAGTGGGGCGATCTGGCCGGCGTTCTCTCCGCTGATCGAGGACGATCCGACCTTGACGACGATGCGCGCCGCCGACGCGATCTCATTCCGTGCGAGCACGCTCATTCCCTGGCCCGGGTCACAGGAGCGCGCGCCCCGGCGCCGTGGGCATCGGCTCGAACCAGGTGCCAACCTCTTCGCCGCGGAGGGCGTCCGCGGCGAGCCCGGTCGCGGTCACGAGCACCGCGGTGCCGGCGGACGCGGCCAGCCGGGCCGCCTTCACCTTGGTGCTGGCGCCGCCGGTTCCGACGCCGCCGGCCGCCTTGGTCGCCCCGAATTCCATGCCGGCGAGTTCCTCGTCGAAACCGATGTGATCGATCCGTTCGGCGCCGGGCAGGTGCGGGGGCTTGGTGTAGAGCGAGTCGACGTCGCTGAGCAGCAGCAGCAGGTCGGCCCGGATGAGCACCGACAGCATGGCCGCGAGGCGGTCGTTGTCACCGAACCGCAGACCGTAGGTTGCCACGGTGTCGTTCTCGTTGACGATCGGCATGATCCGGAGGTCGAGGAGCCGGTTCACCGCACGGCGGGTGTTGCTGCGGTGCGGCTCGTTGAGGAGGTCTCCCTCAGTGAGCAGCACCTGCCCCGCGGCGATGCCGTGCCGGTCCAGGGTCTCCTGGTAGCGGGCGGTCAGCACGTTCTGCCCCACGGAGGCGGCCGCCTGCTGGGTGGCCAGGTCGCTCGGCCGCCCGTCGAGGTTCAGATAGCTCATCCCGCTCGCGACGGCCCCGGAGGACACCAGGACCACCTCGACGCCGCGCCCGTGCGTTTCCGCGAGGGCTTCGATCAGCGGTGCGATCTGGTCGGCGTTGTCACCGCTGATCGAGGAGGAACCGACCTTCACCACGATCCGCCGTGCGGAGGAGACCTGGGCGCGCGCTCTGGCGCTCATTCGGACTCGCCTTCCTGCTTTCCCTTCACCGGGATTGAACCGTCGCCGGTCACGTCGCCGTTGAATTCCTCTTCGCCGGTGGACCACATGCCGGCCTCGCGTTCGCGGATGAGTTCGGCGCGGGCAGCCGCCTTGGCGTCCATCCGCCCGAAGTACTCCTCGCGACGCTCGTTGCTCGTGCGGCGCTTGGAGTCGTCGAGCCGGGTATCCGTTCCGCGGGGCGCGGTGATCAGTTCGGCCGTGGACGTGAGCGTGGGCTCCCAGTCGAAGACGACTCCGTTGCCGGGGCCGATGATGACCGTCGACCCGGCGATGGCGCCGGCCTTGAACAGTTCGTTCTCGATCCCGAGCTTGGCCAGCCGGTCCGCGAGGAAACCGACCGCTTCATCGTTGGTGAAGTCGGTCTGCTGCACCCAGCGTTCGGGCTTGGTGCCGATGATCCGGTAGATGTTGCCGAATGAACCACCCTCGACCTTGACGACGAAACCGCTGTCGTCGACGGCCTTGGGACGGATGACGATGCGCGGCTTGGCGGCCTGCGTCGCGGCGGCTTCGACCCGTCCGGCTTCGACGACCTCGGCCAGGGCGTAGTTGAGCGCGCGGAGGCCCTCGTGGCTGACCGTGGAGATCTCGAACACGCGGTATCCGCGCGCTTCGAGGTCGCCCTTGACGAAGTCCGCGAGTTCGCGGGCCTCCGGCACGTCGATCTTGTTCAGCGCGATGAGCTGCGGCCGGTCGAGCAGCGGCTTCTGGCCTTCGGGGACCGGGTAGGCCGCCAGCTCGCCGAGGATGACGTCGAGGTCGCTGAGCGGGTCGCGGTCGGGGTCGAGGGTGGCGCAGTCGAGGATGTGCAGCAGGGCGGTGCAGCGCTCGACGTGGCGCAGGAACTCGAGCCCGAGCCCCTTGCCCTCGCTGGCACCCTCGATCAGGCCGGGAACGTCGGCGACGGTGTACCGCACCTCGCCGGCGTCGACGACGCCGAGGTTCGGGTGCAGGGTGGTGAAGGGGTAGTCGGCGATCTTGGGACGTGCGGCCGAGATCGCCGCGATCAGGCTGGACTTGCCGGCCGACGGGTAGCCGACAAGCGCCACATCCGCCACGGTCTTGAGCTCGAGCTGGATGTCGCCTTCCCAGCCGTAGGTGCCGAGGAGCGCGAAACCGGGCGCCTTGCGTTTGGTCGAGGCGAGGGCGGCATTGCCGAGCCCGCCCTGGCCGCCGGGCGCGACGACGATGCGGAAGCCGGGTTCCGTCATGTCGGCGAGTTCATTGCCCTCGGCGTCCTTGACGACGGTGCCCAGCGGCACGGACAGCTCCATCAGGTCGCTGGCATAGCCGGCACGGTGGTCGCCCATGCCGGGGCCGCCGTTGGAAGAGCTGCGGTGCGGCGAACGGTGGTAGCCGAGCAGCGTGGTCACCTGGGGGTCGGCCACGAGCACGATGTCGCCGCCGTTTCCGCCGTTTCCGCCGTCGGGGCCGGCGAGGGGCTTGAACTTCTCCCGCTTGACGGAGACACAGCCGTTCCCTCCATTGCCCGCTCTCAGGTGCAGCGTGACGTGGTCAACGAACGTGGCCATGGGGTGCCCCTTTCAGGTGGCGAAAACACGTCAGGGCGAGCCAAAGGCCCGCCCTGACGTTCAAGAGTTGTGGATGCCTACGCGGCAGCCACCACGATGTTGACGACCTTGCGGCCGCCCTTGGCGCCGAACTCAACCGAGCCGGACTCCAGGGCGAAGAGCGTGTCGTCTCCACCGCGGCCGACGTTGACGCCGGGGTGGAAGTGCGTGCCGCGCTGACGAACGATGATCTCGCCCGCGCTGACAACCTGACCACCGAAACGCTTCACGCCGAGGCGCTGAGCGTTGGAGTCGCGACCGTTGCGAGTGGAACTCGCACCTTTTTTGTGTGCCATCTGTTCTTCTCCTCAGGCCTTAGGCGATGCCGGTGACCTGAACGCGCGTGAGCTCCTGACGGTGCCCCTGACGCTTCTTGTACCCGGTCTTGTTCTTGAACTTCTGGATGACGATCTTCGGACCACGGAGGTCGTTGAGGACCTCGGCGGTAACCGTGACCTTTGCCAGCGACTTCGAGTCAGAGGTGATCTTGTCGCCGTCGACGAGAAGCACGGCGGCCAGCTCGACGTTGCCGTCCTTATCAGCCTTGATTCGGTCCATCGTGACGATGGTCCCGACCTCTACCTTCTCCTGCCGCCCACCGGCGCGCACAACTGCGTAAACCACGTTACGTACCTAACTCTGGGGAGCCGTGAGGCCCCGATTCCTAAGATGGAAAGTTACTGCGTTGAACGGGCCAAGTCGGCTCGTCGCTGTCAGAAAACCTTGGTGACCGCGCGGGCTCAGGCCCATCGCACACCAACAATCGACTTTAGCTGATCCTCCTGCCCCGGTCAAACCGAACCGGGAACATAGAATCTGGTGATGACCGTATTGATCGACCGTCCGATGTGGCCCGCCCACGGTACCATCTGGTCCCATCTGGTCAGCGACACCTCGCTGGACGAATTGCACGCCTTCGCGGCCGCCAACGAGATCCCCCGGCGCGGATTCGACCTTGACCACTATGACGTGCCCGAGCACCTCTACGGCGTCCTGGTGGCCGCAGGGGCTCATCCGGTCGGCAACCGGGAGCTGGTGCTGCGCCTGCGGGCCAGCGGGCTCAGAGTGACGGCCAGGGAGCGCGCGACCCGTCAGGAGCACTCTGGCTCCTAGCCGGCGGCGCCCCGCCCCCGCGCACCGCAGCCGTTAACGAGAGGCGACCGATGAAGGCCGGGCCGAAGCCGTGTCCTCCATCGGTCGCCTGGGGCGGAATCGCTACTGCTGAGCGCCGTGCCCGGGGGTCACGATGGGCTGCACCGTGGCGGTCGAGCCGCCGGCGGTGGTGACGCGGCGGCTGCGCGAACGACCCTGGCCGGGCTGTTTCGGCTCGGGGAGAGCCTCGAGCACGGAGTCGAGGAGCTGGTCGGTGACCTGCTTGCTGACCGTGCGCCGGCTGCGCGGGGACTTCTTCACCGGGATGTCGAGGATTGCCACCGACTCCGAGGCGTCGTCGATCAGGGGCACGGATGCCGCCGCCTCCACTTCGCCGACCGTGACCGGGGCAGACGTCGCCGTCTCGGTCGTCGCCGTCTCGGTCGTCGCAGTCTCGGTCGTCGCAGTCTCGGTCGCTTGCGTCCCGACCGCCGCCGCGTCGACCGCCGCCGCGATCGGGTTGGCCTCGATGGCCGGGACGACCGCGATGGAACCGGTCAGCGAGCGGGTGATGGTGCGTGCCGCGATCAGCGCGAGGGCGTGCTTGGCGTCCTCGGTGATCCCGTGCGTGCCGACAGTTGACTTGACCGGCTCCGACTGCTGCGCGCCGGCGCCGCGGTGACCGTTGTCGCCGCCCCGGTGGCCGTTGTCGCCGCCGCGGCTGCCAGTGTCCCCGTTACCGCCGTTGCCGCCGGATTTGCTGCGCGGGCGACGTTCCATGGCGGGCTGCGCCGTCTGGCGGTGCTTGACGACCGGGTCGTGGTGGATGATGATTCCCCGGCCGGCGCAGGCTTCACAGTTCTCGCTGAACGATTCGAGCAGTCCGAGGCCGAGCTTCTTGCGGGTCATCTGCACGAGGCCCAGCGAGGTGACTTCGGCCACCTGGTGCTTGGTGCGGTCACGGCTGAGGCATTCGAGCATCCGCCGGAGCACGAGGTCCCGGTTGGTCTCGAGCACCATGTCGATGAAGTCGACGACGATGATGCCGCCGATGTCGCGCAGGCGCAGCTGGCGCACGATCTCCTCGGCCGCTTCGAGGTTGTTCTTGGTGACGGTCTCTTCGAGGTTTCCGCCGGAGCCGACGAACTTGCCCGTGTTGACGTCGACGACCGTCATGGCTTCGGTGCGGTCGATCACGAGGGATCCGCCCGACGGCAGCCAGACCTTGCGGTCGAGGGCCTTCTCGATCTGCTCGGAGATGCGGTATTCGTCGAAGGCGTCGACGTCGCCCTCGTAACGCTCGACGCGCTCGACCAGGTCGGGGGCCACCTGGCGCAGGTAGGCCTCGATGACCTCGCGCGAGTCGTCGCCGGAGATGACCATCTTCTGGAAGTCCTCGTTGAAGACATCCCGCACGATCTTGATCAGCAGGTCGGGCTCGCTGTGCAGCAGGGCCGGCGCCTGGACCGTGTCGACCTGCTTGGCGATGGACGCCCACTGGGTGGTGAGACGGTTCACGTCGAGGGTGAGCTGCTCGTCGGTGGCACCCTCGGCAGCGGTGCGCACGATGACGCCGACGTTGTCGGGGAGAACCTCCTTGAGGATCTTCTTCAGCCGGGCGCGCTCGGTGTCGGGCAGCTTGCGGCTGATCCCGTTCATCGAACCGTTGGGCACGTAGACGAGGTAGCGGCCCGGCAGCGAGACCTGGCTGGTCAGGCGCGCGCCCTTGTGGCCGATCGGGTCCTTGGTCACCTGGACGAGCACCTTGTCGCCCGGCTTCAGCGCGAGTTCGATCCGGCGGGCCTGGCTGCTGTTGCCCGAGCTCTCGGCGGCGGCATCCCAGTCGACCTCGCCGGAGTACAACACGGCGTTGCGGCCGCGGCCGATGTCGACGAACGCGGCTTCCATGCTGGGGAGCACGTTCTGCACGCGGCCGAGGTAGACGTTGCCGATCAGTGAGGCATCCTGGTTCTTCGCCACGTAGTGCTCGACGAGAACGCCGTCTTCGAGGACGCCGATCTGAATCTTGTTGTGCTTGGCGCGCACGACCATGACCCGGTCGACGGCCTCACGGCGGGCGAGGAACTCGGCCTCCGTGATCACGGGGCGGCGGCGGCCTGCATCGCGGCCATCGCGGCGGCGCTGCTTCTTGGCCTCGAGCCGGGTGGATCCCTTGATCCGCTGGGGCTCGGTGATCAGTTCGGGTTCGCGCGGGGTGCGCACCCGCACGACGGTGTTCGCCGGGTCGTCTGAGCCGGAGCGCCCTTCGTCGCCGGTGCGGCGGCGGGCCCGGCGGCGCACGGTCGACGCTTCATCGCCGTCGTCGTCCTGGTCCTGGCGGTAACCGTCCTGGCGGAGGTTGTCCTGGCGGAAGCCGTCCTGGCGGGCGGTGCCCTGGCGCGCAGCGGTGCGGGCCGGGAGCGGGAGGATGTTCGGTGCCTGGAAGAGGAGAGAAGTCGACGGGCGTCGCACCTCGGGCTGCTCGACGGGCGGGGTGGTGAGGTCCACGGTGGGTTCCTGTTCCGCTGGGGTCTGGGGCTGGGCCTCGAAAGCGGAGTTCGATTCGGCCGGCTCATCGGTGGTGGTCGCGGCGCTCGTCCGCGCCGTGCTGGTCCTGGTCGCGCGGGTCGTCGAGGCCGTTGCCGGCGCCGCCGCCTCAGGGGGCTGCACGGCATCCGTCACGGCGGGCTGTGGCTCTGCGGCCACTTCCGGCGTGGTCGGCGCGGCCGCGGATGCCCGTCGGGTCCTGCGACCGCCGAACAATCCCTTGCGCTTCTTGATTTCGTTGTCTTCCACCATCACTGGTGCGCTCCTTGACCGGTTTTGGGCGACCGCGCCACCCATCCGGCTACTCTCTCGTGCGAGGTTTTTGCTTGCGCAAAAGCCCCGGGAATCCTCTTCGTTCGCAACCGGCTCTTGGCTCTGGCTGCTAATACCTTTGGTCGTGGGACCAATGAATCTGGGCTTTCGCTGCCCATTAGGCCTTCTCTGGCATCGGCTTGAGCGCGGCTCAAGCGACTTCTTCGATTATCGCATGCATTCTCAGGAAGACGCGCGAGGCGCATGGCATAATCCGAGGGTGCCCCAGCCCGAGACGTCCAAGCGCCCCGTCGGGCTCGCAATCTTCCTCATCATCGGCGGTTTGATCGCCCTGACCGCGGCCTTCCTACTCACCCTCGACAAGATCCACATCCTCGAGGACCCCCAGGCCCAGCTCTCCTGCAACTTCAGTGTGCTCGTGGGCTGCAGCACCAACCTGGGCTCGTGGCAGGGCGCGATCTTCGGCTTCCCGAACCCGCTGATCGGCCTGATCGGCTGGACCGTCGTGATCACGATCGGGGCCGGCATCCTCGCCGGAGCCCGGTTCGCCCGCTGGTTCTGGATCGGTCTCAACGTGGGAGTCACCGGCGCGATCGCCCTGGTGGTCTGGCTGATGGGCCAGAGCTTCTTCGTGCTCGACGTGCTCTGCCCGTGGTGCATGGTGACCTGGGTCGTGACCATTCCGGTCTTCCTCGCGGTCACGCTGCACAACCTCACGGAGGGAAACCTGCCAGCCCCTGCCGCTGTGCGTCGCCTCGCCTCCGGCGCCTATTCCTGGATAGTCGTGATCACGATCGGCTGCTATCTCGTCGCCGCGGCCATCGCCCAGGTGCAGATGGACTTCCTGCACCGGCTCTGACCTGCCTCGAACCTCCCGGCCTGCCTTGCGTCGTGGTGAGACGGACTCAATTCGACCCCTGATCAACGCGCAAAATCGACCCCCGATCACCGCGTCCGGGTCACTAGACTGTCGCCCATGTACATGCTGATCTCCGCGGTGTTCTTCCTGCTGCTGCTCGGTGCGCTCATCGACATCATCACCAGGCAGGACGGCCAGGTTCAGCATCTGCCGAAGCTGGTGTGGATCATGATCGTCATCCTGCTTCCGGTGATCGGCAGCATCCTCTGGTTCGCCGTCGGGCGGGAGTACGCGGCTCCGATCGATCGGGGCACGTTCGGCGACCCCCGCCGGAGCCAGGCACGACCCTCCCGGCCGGGCGAACCCCGACCGGGAGAACCCTCACGCGGGAAGTACAGCGGTGGTTCGAGCCGCTCCACAGAGGACGAGCTGGCCGACCTCGAACGGGAGATCGAGTTCCACGCGGAGGCGGCCAGGATCCGGACCCTCGAAGCCGAGATCGAGGCCCGGCGGAAGAGCCTGGAGTAGCTCCGCGGTCAATCGAAAGAGCGGTCAGTCGAACCAGAGGGCCAGCTCGCGGGCGGCGGACTCGGGCGAGTCGGAGCCGTGCACGAGGTTCTGCTGCACCTTTCCGCCCCAGTCACGGCCGAGGTCGCCGCGGATGGTGCCGGGTGCCGCGGTGGTCGGGTCGGTCGTCCCGGCGAGGGCGCGGAAGCCCTCGATCACGCGTTCGCCGGCGATCCGGAGGGCGAGGATGGCGCCGCTTTCCATGAATTCGACGAGCGGTTCGAAGAACGGCTTGCCCTCGTGCTCTGCGTAGTGCTGGACGAGCAGCGACCGCTCGGGCTCGACCAGCTTCACGTCGACGAGGGAGTAGCCCTTCGCCTCGATCCGGCGCAGGATCTCGCCGGACAGGTTGCGGGCGACGCCATCCGGCTTGACCAATACAAGGGTTTCTTCGATCTGGGTGCTCATGAGCTCTCCTTCTGGTTGTCTAATCTGGTGCCGACGACCATGCAGTACGTCCACATGGCAGCGAACATTGCGCCAACGAAAAACATCGTGGGGTTGAGGAAACCGGTCGCGAGGACGATGGCCTGGATCGCCCAGCCGGCGTAGTACGACCAGTCGCGGCCGAGCAGGCCGATCACCGCGACCATCGCCAGGCACAGCACCGCTCCCCCGCCGAGCGCGAGCCAGGCCGGGAGCGCGCCGAGGCCGAAGATGACCAGCGCGGCGAGGAAGACGACGATGATCTCGAAGCCCAGCACGATCGAGGCCAGCGACCGTTTCACCGAGCGTCGGGTCACTTCTTCAGCCATTCCCGGGCGTCGGCCAGGGCGATCGCCTCACCGACGAGGGTGATCGACCCGGTGACGATGACGGCGCGCCGCGGGGATTCCTCGGCCCAGTCCCTCGCGGATTCGAGCGCCTGGGCGAGGTCGTCGAAGCGGATGGTGGTGTCGTCCCCGGCCGTGCGCGCCACCAGGTCGGCGAGGTCGTCGACGGGGATGGCCCGCTCCGAGTGCGACGCGGTGACGTGGAAGCGGGTGACGACGGGCTCGAGCGCCGCGATGATCCCCGCCGCGTCCTTGTCGGCCAGGATGCCGACGACGGCGACGATCTCGTCGAAGTCGAAGTAGGCATCCAGCGCCGCGGCGAGGGCGGCCGCGCCGTGCGGGTTGTGCGCGGCATCCACCAGCATGGTCGGGTCGGTGCCGACCAGCTGCAGCCGGCCGGGCGAGGTTGCGGAGGCGAGCCCCTCCTCGACGAGGTCGTAGGCGAGTTCCTGGCTGCCGGCGCCGAGGAACGATTCGACGGCGGCGATCGCGACGGCCGCGTTCTGGGCCTGGTGCGTGCCGTAAAGCGGCAGGAACAGGTCGGAATAGGTGCCGGCCAGGCCGCGCACCGAGATGAGCTGCCCGCCGACGGCGACCTGGCTGGCGAGCAGGGCGAAGTCCTCGCCCTCGCTGGCCAGGGTCGATTCGGTCAGTTCGACCGCGCGTTCGAGTTCGGCCTGCGCCGGCTCGCCCTGCTTCGCCGTGACGACGGATGCCGCGGGCTTGATGATCCCGGACTTGGTGCGGGCGATCTCCGCGATGGTGTCGCCGAGGCGCCTCGTGTGGTCGAGGGCGATCGGCGTGATCACGGCGACCTGCCCGTCGGCGGCGTTCGTGGAGTCCCACTCGCCGCCCATGCCTACCTCGATCACGGCCACGTCGACGGGGGCGTCGGCGAAGCAGGCGAACGCGAGAACGGTGAGCGCCTCGAAGAAGGTGAGCGGTTCGTCGCCGGCGGCGGTGAGCTCGTCGTCGACCATCCGCAGGTAGGGGGCGATGTCGTCCCAGTTCGCGGCGAGGGCCTCGTCCTCGATCGACTCACCGTCGATCACGATGCGCTCGTTGAGCCGCACGAGGTGCGGGCTGATCAGCAGTCCGGTGCGCAGGCCGTAGGCGCGGAGGAGGCTCTCGGCGATCCGGCTGGTGCTGGTCTTGCCGTTGGTGCCGGTGATGTGGATGATCGGGTACACGGTCTGCGGGTCGCCGAGCAGTTCGAGGGCGCGCCTGGTCGGTTCGAGGCGGGGCCGCGGCGATCCTTCGCCGACGCGGGCGAGCAGGGCCGCGTACACGGCGTCGCCGGCCTCCCGCGCGGCGTCGCCTTCTGTGGGGCTGGACTTAGACATGGACGAGTCCGTTCTCTCTGGCGACGGCGACGAGCACGGCACCCAGGTTGGCGTACTGCCCCGCTTCGAAGCGCACGTAGTGTTCGACCGGGGCGCCGACCAGATCGCTGAGCCACTCCGACGGCAGGGTCGCGGCCAGCAGCTCGGCGTCGGCATCGCTCGCCCGGTGGGTGGCGAATCGGGTGGTCAGGGTCTCGGCGGGCACGTCGACGCCGGCGGCGAGGGCGAACGTGGCCGCATCCGCGTCGTCGAAGAAGACCACGTCGAGACGGATGCGGTCGCTCACCTCGAATCCGGCGGACTTGCGGGTGTCCTGCACCGCACGGATCAGGTCCCGGGCGAATCCCTCTGCCTCGAGTTCGGCCGTCGTCGTCGTGTCAAGCAGCACGAATCCGCCGCCCTGCAGCAGGGCGAGCGCGGTCGTGTCGCCGGTCCCGGTGCCCTGGCCCGCGTCGGCGGGCTGGCCGCCGGTCTGCAGCACCAGCTCGTACTCTCCCGGGGCCAGTTCGATCCCGCCGGCGGTGACGATGCCGTCGGTTTCGCTCCAGTCGCCGGCGCGGGCGGCCTTGATCACCTGTTGCACCTGCTTGCCGAGCCGGGGGCCGGCCGCCCGGGCGTTGACGTTGAGCCGGGAGGTGACGCCGTAGGCGGTGGCGCTGTCGGCCGCGAGCTCCACGAGGGACACGTTCTTGACGTTGAGCTCGTCGCGGAGGATGGCCTCGAACGGGGCCATCGCCGGCGTGTCCGTGGTGACCACGGTGAGGTTCGCGAGCGGCAGGCGCACGCGCAGCCCCGCCTGCTTGCGCAGGGAGAGCACGGTGGAACTGATGGTGCGCACCTGGTCCATGGCCGCGACGAGCACGTCGTCGGCGGGGAACAGTTCAGGGTCAGGCCAGTCCTCGAGGTGCACGCTGCGGCCGCCGGTGAGTCCCTGCCAGATGCGCTCGGTGACGAGCGGGAGCAGGGGTGCGGCAACCCGGGTGAGCGTTTCGAGCACGGTGTAGAGGGTGTCGAAGGCCTCGGCGCCGTTGGCTCCCGAGACCGTGGCGCCCGCCCAGAAGCGGTCACGCGAGCGGCGCACGTACCAGTTGGTGAGCACGTCGGCGAAGTCCCGGAGCCGGGCGGACGCGAGGGTGCTGTCCAGGTTCTCCAGGTCTGCGGTGACGTCCGTGATCAGCGCGCGGGTCTTGGCGAGCAGGTACCGGTCGAGCACGTCGGTGGAGTCGGTGCGCCAGCCGGCGTCGTAGCCGTTCTCGCCGGAGGCGTTGGCGTAGAGGGAGAAGAAGTACCAGGTGCTCCAGAGCGGGAGCATCACCTGGCGGGCACCCTCACGGATGCCGTCCTCGGTGACGATGAGGTTGCCGCCGCGCAACACCGAGGAGCTCATCAGGAACCAGCGCATCGCATCCGACCCGTCCCGGTCGAACACCTCGTTCACGTCGGGGTAGTTGCGCAGCGACTTCGACATCTTCTGCCCGTCGTTGCCGAGCACGATGCCGTGGCTGACGACGTTCTTGAACGCCGGCCGGTCGAACAGGGCGACCCCGAGCACGTGCAGCATGTAGAACCAGCCGCGGGTCTGCCCGATGTATTCGACGATGAAGTCGGCCGGGTTGTGGCTGTCGAACCAATCCCGGTTCTCGAACGGGTAGTGCACCTGGGCGAAGGGCATCGAGCCGGAGTCGAACCAGACGTCGAGCACATCCGTGATGCGCCGCATGGTGGACTGGCCGGTCGGGTCGTCGGGGTTCGGCCGGGTGAGCTCGTCGATGTAGGGGCGGTGCAGGTCGGTGGGGCGCACGCCGAAGTCGGCCTCGAGCTCGTCCAGCGAGCCGTAGACGTCGATCCGCGGGTAGTCGGGGTTGTCGCTCTTCCAGACCGGGATCGGCGAGCCGAAGTAGCGGTTGCGGCTGATCGACCAGTCGCGGGCGTTGCCGATCCATTTGCCGAACTGGCCGTCCTTGACGTTCTCCGGGACCCAGTTGATGTCCTGGTTGAGCACTTCCATCCGGTCCCGGAAGTCGGTGACCCGCACGAACCAGCTGGAGACGGCCTTGTAGATGAGGGGGTTGCGGCAGCGCCAGCAGTGCGGGTAGGAGTGCTCGTAGCTGGCCTGGCGGAGCAGGCGCCCCTCGGCGCGGATCAGCTGGGTGAGCGGCTTGTTCGCGTCCGACCAGAGCAGGCCGGCCACCTCGGGCACGTCGGGCAGGAACTTTCCGCCGTCGTCGAGGGAGATGATCACCGGGATGCCCGCGGCCTCGCAGATCCGCTGGTCCTCTTCACCGTAGGCCGGGGCCTGGTGCACGATGCCGGTGCCGTCCGCGGTGGTGACGTAGTCCGCCACGACGATGGTCCAGGCGTTCCCGGTGCCCCACACCGCGGTGTCCGCGTAGTAGTCGAAGAGCCGGTCGTAGGAGACGCCCTCGAGGTCGCTGCCGAGCACGGTGCGGGCGATCGCCGCGGTCGCGTCGGCCGCGGACTCGTAGCCGAGGTCCTTGGCGTAGTTGCCGACGAGGTCGATCGCGATCAGGTACTCGGCGCCGAGCACCTCGGCCGCGGCATCCGTTCGCCCGGACTCCTCGCGGAGCACGGTGGCATCCGGGGTGCCGTTCGGGCCGGCCGGCACGACGGCGTAGACGATCTGCGGGCCGACGGCGAGCGCGAGGTTGGTCGGCAGGGTCCACGGGGTCGTCGTCCACGCCAGCGCGCGCACGGCGGTGAGGCCGAGCGCCTCCGCCTTCGCCCCGACGAGCGGGAAGGTGACCGTGACCGTCTGGTCCTGGCGCATCTTGTAGACGTCGTCGTCCATCCGCAGTTCATGGTTGGACAGCGGGGTCTGGTCGCGCCAGCAGTAGGGCAGCACCCGGTAGCCCTCGTAGGCGAGGCCCTTGTCGTGCAGCCGCTTGAAGGCCCAGATCACGGATTCCATGAAGGTGATGTCGAGGGTCTTGTAGTCGTTCTCGAAGTCGACCCAGCGGGCCTGGCGGGTGACGTACTCCTCCCACACCTTGGTGTACTTGAGCACGGAGCTGCGGGCGACGGCGTTGAAGGCGCCGATGCCCATCTTCTCGATCTCACTCTTGTCGACGATGCCGAGTTCCCGCTCGGCCTCGAGCTCGGCCGGAAGCCCGTGGGTGTCCCAGCCGAACCGGCGGTGCACCTGCTTGCCGCGCATGGTCTGGAAACGCGGGAACAGGTCCTTCGCGTACCCGGTCAGGAGGTGGCCGTAGTGCGGCAGGCCGTTTGCGAACGGCGGGCCGTCATAGAAGACCCACTCCGGCGCGCCCTCCCGGTTGTCGATCGACGCCTGGAAGGTGGCGTCGTCCTTCCAGAACGAGAGCACCTCGGTTTCGAGCTGGGGAAAGTTCGGCGACGGCACGATCGAGCCGGGCTGCTTGTCGGCCGAACCTGATTGCTGACCTTGGGGGTACGTCATGCTTCTCCTGGACGAGTCGGGCAGTTTCTGCGTCCTGCGTGAGGCAGGCCTGCCCTGTTCCACGAGGACGCCGACTCCGAAAGGGATCCGCCGCGGTACCACCTCGCTTGCCGCCCGGGTGAACGGGCGACCGCTTGTTCAGAGGCTGTGACGGGCCCGACCCGTTCGGTTCTACCAGGCCCCGGAGGGCCGTTCTTCCGAAGACTCACCGGTGATGGCCGGATCATAGTCATGCGTCGACAATTCTAGCCTGCCGCATACGCCGGGTGGAATTCCCGGCCGCCACCGGATGTTTTACGATGGGACAGTGGCGGCCCACCACGGGGCCGCTCCCCGACCAGCACACTCGGCCGTTCCCTGCCGTGGAAAGAGATCACCTCATGCATTCCTCGGTCCATTCACACCGTCCGGCCGTCATCGGGGCCGTCCTGGCCGCCGCCCTCCTCCTCACCTCGTGCGCGGCCTCCCCCGGCGCCGACGCCGGCAGCACCCCGGTGAAGGGCGGCACGCTCAGTTACGCGTCGGGAGACGCCGAACCGACCTGCCTGGACCCGCACGTCGGCGGCAACTACCCGCAGGCCCTGCTCAGCACGCAGTTCCTGGAGTCGCTGGTCTCCCGGGACTCCAACGGCCAGATCATCCCGTGGCTGGCGAAGTCCTGGACGGAGAGCCCCGACGGGCTCGTCTGGGAGTTCACCCTCACCGACGGCGTGACGTTCACGGATGGGACCCCGCTCGACGCGGCCGCCGTGCAGGCCAACGTGGCGCACCTGCAAGACCCGAAGACCGGTTCCTCGACCGGCTATCTGGCGCTGGCGAAGGTCGCGAGCACCGAGGCCGTCTCGGCGAACGTGGTGAGATTCACCCTGAGCGAACCGGACAGCGCCCTCCTCGAATCGCTGACCCAGCCGTGGCTGGCGATCGAGTCCCCGACGGGCCTGGCCCGGGGCATGGACGAGAACTGCGCGGCCCCGGTCGGCACCGGCCCGTTCACGGTGGAGAGCTGGGAGAAGCAGGACTCGGTCGTGCTCGTGCGCAACGCCGGCTACACGTCGCCGCCCGCCGACGCCGACCACACCGGCCCGGCCTACCTGGCCATGATCATCTGGCGGTTCATCCCCGACTCGGCGTCGCGGTTCGCGGCCCTGCAGGCCGGTGACGTCGACGTGATCGACAACGCCCAGCCCGACACGATCGTGCAGGCGGAGAAGGGCGACACGATCACCCACCTCGACGCGCCCCGGCCCGGCGCCTCGAACCGGATCGAACTGAACTCGTCCCGGCCGCCGTTCAACGACGCGCTCGTGCGGGAGGCCTTCATCCGCTCGGCCAACGTCGACGATGCCGTCAGCAGCCTCTTCCAGGGCACCGCCAAACGGTCGTACTCGGCCCTCTCCAGCGTGGAGGCCACCGCCCTCCAGCGGCCTGACCTCTTCGGCTACGACGCCAAGGCTGCGGGCAAGCTGCTCGACTCCGCCGGCTGGACGGCCCGCGACTCGGCCGGCTACCGGGTGAAGGACGGCGCACGCCTGACCGTGCAGTTCCCGGTGAGCACGAACCAGTCCATCCCCGCCGAACAGTCGCTGTTCGAGCAGATCCAGGCGACCGCGAAGAAGACCGGCTTCGACGTGGTGCTCACCCCGATGGACCTCTCCAGCTGGTACACGGCGCTCGGCGAGAACGGCTACGACGCCGTCAGCGCCCCGTACACCAAGGTCGGTCCTGACGTGCTGCGCATCCTCTTCGACTCCGCCGGCATCGTCCCTGCCCCCAGCGGCTACTTCGCCAACCACGCGCAGGTGAACGACCCCGAGGTGGACGCGCTGCTCGCCGAGGCCGCCACCGTGACGGATGCCGGCAAGCGCGCCGCCCTCTACACGGACGTTCAGAACAAGGTTCTGGAGGGCTTCTACATCCTGCCGCTCTACGACCAGCAGAACCACTACCTGCTGAGCTCCCGCGTCTCCGGGGCCCGCGCGATGCCGACCGTGTCGACTCCCACGTTCTACGACGCCTGGCTCCCCGCCGAGTGACCGACGCGGCGGCGGGTTCGCTGCGGCCGGACGGGGCACCGCGCTCCGCCCGGCCGGTTCGGGCACGCTCGCGGGTCGCTCTCCGCCGCACGCTGCCCGGCATCCTCGCCGCCCGCCTGGCCGGGGCGGTGTTCGTGCTCTGGGCCGTGGCCACGATCACCTTCTTCGCCATCAGGCTGATCCCCGGCGACCCGGCCGAGGCCATCCTGGGCGGTCCGGGCTCGCAGACGTCACCGGAGGCACTGGCCGCGGTGCGCGCCCGCTACGGTCTCGACCAGCCCGTCGTCGTCCAGTACCTGGCCCAGTTGGGCCGGCTGGCGACCGGAGACCTCGGCCGGTCCTACGCGCTCAGGCAGGATGTCGCCCCGCTGCTGGTCGGCCAGCTCGGCGGGACCCTGCTGCTGGCGGCGCTCGCGCTCGTCGTCGCCTGGCTGTTCGCGCTCGTGCTCGCCACCTGGTCGACCCGCGGCGGGCGTTTCGCCTGGTATCTCGGCTCCGGACTGGAGATCGTCGCGGCGGCGCTGCCCCACTTCTGGCTGGCCACCGCGCTGATCGTGCTGTTCAGCGTCTGGCTGGGCTGGTTGCCGCCGATCAGCACCCCCGGCCCGGCCGGCCTCGTACTGCCGGTGCTCACCCTCGCCATCCCCCTGGCCGGGTTCCTCGGCCAGGTCATGCGCGAGTCCCTGCTCACCGCCCTCGAGTCACCGTTCGTGCTCTCGGCGAGGGCCCGCGGCGAGGGCGATCGTGGTGTGCGCTGGATCCATGCCCTCCGGCACGCGTCTCTGCCGGCGATCAGTCTCTCCGGCTGGGCCTTCGGCTCCCTGATCAGCGGCGCCGTCGTGGTGGAGACCATCTTCGCCCGGCCCGGCCTGGGCCGCACCATGCTCAACGCGGTCACCGTGCGCGACGTGCCCGTGGTGATCGGGGTGGTGATGATCGTCGCCGTCGGATACATCCTGATGACCGTCGTCACCGACCTGGCCCAGTGGATCGCCGACCCGCGATTGCGCCGGCGATGAGCGACCTCGAGGTCCAGGCCGACCTCGGCCGCCAGGCGCGGGCGCGGGAGCCGCGCCGACGCCGGCTCGGTGTCGCCGAGGCCCTCGCCGCCGCGTGCGCGCTGTTCCTCCTCGTGGCCGCGGTCGCGCCCTCCGTTCTCGCGCCCGGCGACCCGCTCGCGATCGACCCGTTGTCGGCCTTCCAGCCGCCGAATCTCGCGCACTGGTTCGGCACCGACGAGTCCGGCCGGGACATCTTCACCCGGGTCAGCCACGGCACCGGAGGCTCCCTGATGATCGGCATCCTGGCCACAGCGATCGGCCTCGGCCTCGGGATCGTGCTCGGAACCATGGCCGGGATGCTCGGCCGGGTCGTCGACTTCACCGTCAATCGGTTCCTCGAGGTGCTGTTCGCGTTCCCCGGCCTGCTGCTGGCCCTGCTCGTCATCCTGGTCTTCGGGCCCGGAGCACAGACGGCGACCGTGGCGGTGGGGCTGGCGACGGCGCCCGGCTATGCCCGCATCATCCGGGCCCAGCTGATCTCGGTGCGGTCGTCGGCGTTCGTGGAGGCGGCCACCGTGCTCGGCCGCGGCCGCTGGCAGATCCTGCTGCGGCACATCCTGCCGAACACCCTGGCGCCGCTGTTCGTGCTGGGCACCCTCGGCATCGGACAGGCCGTGGTCTGGGCGTCGGCCCTGAGCTACCTCGGGCTCGGCGCGGCCCCGCCCGCCGCCGAATGGGGTGCCATGCTCTCGGCCGGGCGCACCTACATCACGTCGGCCTGGTGGATGGCCTTCTTCCCCGGGCTGTTCATCGTGCTCACCGCGGTCACCGCGACGAGCCTGGGCCGCGCCCTCGAACGACGATTGAGGCACGCATGAGCCAGGGCACCGGTCCCGCCGCCCGCCGTGCGGCGGTGACCCCGCCGCTCGTCTCCCTGCTCCGCGTGCGGGACCTCGCGGTGGGGTTCGGCGCGCAGCCGGGGACGGACCCGGTCGTCGCCGGGGTCTCCTTCGACATCGCCCCCGGCGAGTGCCTGGCCCTGGTCGGCGAGTCCGGCTCCGGCAAAAGCGTCACCGCCCGGAGCCTGATCGGCCTGGCCGGCAACGACGCCTGGCTGCAAGCCACTGAGCTGGAGATCAACGGCGACGACGTGCTCGGCCTCACCGACGCGCAGTGGCGGCGGCGGCGCGGCCGGGACGTCGGCCTGGTGCTGCAGGACGCGCTCGTCTCCCTCGACCCGTTGCGGCCGATCGGCCGCGAGATCGCCGATTCGCTCCGGCTGCACACCACCCTCGACCGCGCGGCGCGGCGGGCCAGGGTGGAGGAGGTGCTCGAGCGGGTGGGGCTGCCCGACGGCCGCACCCGGGTGAGGCAGCGTGCGGGCGAACTGTCCGGCGGGCAGCGCCAGCGCGCCCTGATCGCCGCCGCGATCGCTCTCGACCCTCCCCTGCTACTGATCGACGAGCCGACCACCGCCCTCGACGTGACGGTGCAGGCGCAGATCCTCGACCTCCTGGAGAGCCTCAAGCGCCACGGGACGGCCATCCTGCTGATCAGTCACGACCTCGCCGTGGTGAGCCGGATCGCCGACCGGATCGCCGTGATGAGCGCCGGTCAGATCGTGGAACAGGGGCCGGCTGCGCGCCTGCTCGCCTCGCCGCGGCAGGAGCAGACCCGGCGGATGATCGCCGCCATTCCGATCGACAAGCCGCGCGGCACCCGCCTGGCCTCCCCCGGCGACCGGGCGGATGCCCCGGCCCCCGCCCCGGCTCCGGGCGAGGTCGTGCTGGAGGCGTCAGGACTCGTCAAGACCTTCCGGCGGCCGGACGGCAGCGAGCAGCGGGCGGTGGACGGGGTCTCCTTCCGGCTCCTCCGCGGCACCACCCTCGGCCTGGTCGGCGAGTCCGGTTCGGGCAAGACCACGACGGCGCGCCTGCTGCTGGCACTCAGCCGGCCGGATGCGGGTGAGGTGCGGGTGCTCGGCCGCCCGTTCAGCGCCGCCACCGAGCGGCAGCGGCGGCGCCTGCGCCCGGAGCTCGGCGCGATCTACCAGGATGCCCTCAGTTCCTTCGACCCTCGGCTGAGCGTCGACGCGGTGCTGCGCGACGCCGTGCGGGGCGCGCGCCACACCGCTCGCCCGGGCGCGGCGCCCGGCAACGCCGCCCGCGACCGGGCCAGGGTGCTCGAGCTGCTCGACCAGGTGTCGCTTCCGGCGACGCTCCTCAGCCGGCGCCCGCTGTCGCTCTCCGGCGGCCAGCGCCAGCGGGTCGGCATTGCGCGGGCGCTGGCCTCGGAGCCGCAGATCCTGGTCTGCGACGAGCCGGTGTCGTCCCTCGACGTGACGGTGCAGGCCCAGGTACTCGATCTCCTCGACGAACTCCAGCGCGAGCGGGGACTCAGCCTGCTCCTCATCTCCCACGACCTCGGGGTGATCCGGCATGCCCGCGACCAGGTCGCGGTGATGCTGGACGGCACGATCGTGGAGACCGGGGACACGGAGCAGGTTTTCGGGGCGCCACGGCATCCGTACACGCAGGCCCTGCTCGCCGCGGTCCCCCGCCTGGGCTGAGCCGGAGGCCGCACGCGAGGCTCGAACACCGCCGGAATCGGCGGGGAACAGGGCATCCGGTAGATTGGGTGAGGCCCAATACTCAGGCACCTCACCAACGACACGGTGCCGCACACAGACAAACGGAGAAACATGACCGCCGCCAGCGTTCCGGACAAACCGGCCCTCGAGGGTCTCGAAACCAAGTGGGGCGGCAGCTGGGAAGACTCCGGCACCTACCGGTTCGACCGGGACTCCGCCACCCGCGCGAACATCTACTCCATCGACACCCCGCCGCCGACCGCGTCCGGCTCGCTGCACATCGGGCACGTGTTCTCCTACACGCACACCGACGTCATCGCCCGCTTCCAGCGGATGCGCGGCCGCGACGTGTTCTACCCGATGGGCTGGGACGACAACGGCCTGCCCACCGAGCGCCGGGTGCAGAACTACTACGGCGTGCGCTGCGACCCTTCCCTCCCCTACGCGGACGACTTCACCCCGCCGTTCGAGGGCGGCGACGGCAAGAGCAGCAAGGCCGCCGACCAGCTCCCGATCAGCCGCCGTAACTTCATCGAACTGTGCGAGCGCCTCACCATCGAGGACGAGAAGCAGTTCGAGGCCCTCTGGCGCACCCTCGGCCTGAGCGTGGACTGGACCCAGACCTACCGCACGATCGGCCACGATTCGCTGATCACCTCCCAGCTCGCGTTCCTCGGCAACGTGGAGCGCGGCGAGGCCTACCAGGCGATGGCGCCGACCCTGTGGGACGTGACCTTCCGCACCGCCGTGGCCCAGGCGGAGCTCGAAGACAAGGAGATGCCCGCCGCCTACCACCGGGTGTCGTTCCGGAAGCCCGACAACAGCACCATCGAGATCGAAACCACCCGCCCCGAACTGCTGCCAGCCTGCGTGGCCCTCGTCGCGCACCCCGACGACGAACGGTACAAGGCGCTCTTCGGCACCGTCGTGCGCACCCCGCTCTTCGACGTGGAGGTGCCGATCCTCGCGCACCACCTCGCCCAGAAGGATAAGGGCAGCGGAATCGCGATGATCTGCACCTTCGGCGACGTGACCGACGTGGTCTGGTGGCGCGAACTCGACCTGCCCAACCGCGCGATCATGGGCTTCGACGGCCGGATCATCGCTGAGGCCCCCGCCGTCATCGTGAGCGAGGCCGGCCGTTCCGCCTACGCCCAGCTGGCCGGCAAGACGGTCTTCTCCGCGAAGCAGGCCGTGGTGGAACTGCTCCGCGCGAGCGGCGACATGATCGGCGAGCCCAAACCGATCGTGCACCCGGTCAAGTTCTTCGAAAAGGGCGACAAGCCGCTTGAGATCGTGTCGACCCGCCAGTGGTACATCCGCAACGGTGCCCGCGACGAGGCCCTGCGCTCCCGCCTCATCTCCCACGGCGCCGACCTGCAGTGGCACCCCGAGTTCATGCGCGTTCGCTACGAGAACTGGGTCAACGGCCTCACCGGCGATTGGCTGGTCTCCCGCCAGCGCTTCTTCGGCGTCCCCCTTCCTGTCTGGTACCCGCTGGATGCCGACGCCAACCCGGTCTTCGACCAGCCGATCGTGGCCACCCGCGACCTGCTCCCGGTCGACCCGTCGTCCGACACCGCTCCCGGCTACAGCGCCGACCAGCGCGGGGCCGCGAACGGTTTCGTCGGAGAGGTCGACGTGATGGACACCTGGGCCACGTCGTCGCTCACCCCGCAGCTCGCCGGCGGCTGGGAACGCGACCCCGAACTGTTCGATCTCGTCTACCCGTACTCGCTCCGCCCGCAGGGCCAGGACATCATCCGCACCTGGCTGTTCTCCACCCTGCTCCGCGCCGAGCTCGAGCACGGCGTGTCACCGTGGCAGCACGCGGCGCTGTCGGGCTTCATCGTCGACCCCGACCGCAAGAAGATGTCCAAGTCCAAGGGCAACGTGGTGACCCCGGCCGACATGCTCGAGCAGCACGGGTCCGACGCGGTGCGCTACTGGGCCGCATCGTCGCGCCTGGGCACGGATGCCGCGTTCGACCCGAAGAACCCCACCCAGATCAAGATCGGCCGTCGCCTCGCGATCAAGATCCTGAACGCCTCGAAGTTCATACTCGGCTTCGACGGCGCCGCTGACGCGCCTGTCACCGAGCCGATCGACCAGAGCATGCTCGCCCGCCTCAGCGTCGTCGTCGGCCAGGCCACGGCCGCGTTCGAGGGTTACGACCACGCCCGGGCCCTCGAACTCACCGAGAGTTTCTTCTGGACCTTCTGCGACGACTACCTCGAGCTGGTCAAGGAACGCGCCTACGGCGAGAGCGGTGCCGGCCAGGCGTCGGCTGTCGCCGCGCTCCGCACGGCCCTCGCCACCCTGTTGCGCCTGTTCGCGCCGTTCGTGCCGTTCGCCACCGAGGAAGCCTGGTCCTGGTCCAATGACGGCTCGGTGCACCGGGCACCGTGGCCGAGCCAGGCCGAGCTCGCCGCGGGCAGCGCCGGCAACGTCGCCCTGCTCGATTTGGCCAGCCGGGCGCTCACCGGCATCCGGCGCGCCAAGACCGATGCGAAAGCATCCCAGAAATCTGCCGTCGCATCTGCTGTAATTAGCGGAACGGCCGCTGAGGTTGCCTTGCTCGCGCAGGCTTCCGATGATCTGCGGGCCGTCGGTCGTATCTCGGAATTGGTTTTTGTCGATGGCAGCGAATTGGCTGTCACTGACATCGTGCTCGACACGGTGCCAGAAAGTTAGGAGAACCGGATGTCAGTCAAGGTACGAACACTGGGCGACAAGGACTTTTTCTCGTGGTTAGGCCTCTTCGAGGGCTACAGCGAGTTCTACAAGAGTGCGCTCACCGATGAGAAGGCGCTCCAGGTCTGGAGCTGGATCATCGACAAGAACCACGTGCTCGCCGGAGCGGTCGCCGTCAATGACGAGGGTGACTTCATCGGTTTCGCCCACTATCGCGAGGTGCCGAACACGCTCAGCGCGACCCGCGGGCTCTACCTGGACGACCTGTTCGTGGTCCCCGAGTCGCGCAGCACCGGGGTGGGACGCGCCCTGATCGAGTTCGCGAAGCAGTACGCCACCGAGCACCACCTCAGCACCATGGCGTGGATCACGGCTGCCGACAACGTTGAAGCCCAGCGCCTGTACGACGATGTCGCCACCCGCACGGACTGGGTCACCTACGAGATCGAGCTCTAGAGTGCAGCTGGGAAACCGCTTTCCACTCGGCGGACCGGTTCCGGCGGGACTGCCGCACGTGGTCGAGATCGCGATCCAGGCGGTCGAGGAGGAACTCGCCGCCCTGGGCGAGGACAACAGCGGCTGGCGATGGACGCTGACCTGGCTCGAGGCCCAGCCGGTGCTCGAGCTCGACGACGGCACCGTCATCCGGTACAACCCGGGCGAGGACAGCGCCACCATCACCCAGCCTGCCGTGGCCGTTGAGGACGACGAGGACTGGATCTAGCAGGCGGGAGAGTCCATGGGGAACGAGCCCAAACCATTCGAAGTTCACGAATCCGGGGCCCTGCTTCACGGCACCAAGGCGGACCTGGCGGTCGGGGACTTTCTGATGCCCGGCCGCGGCTCGAACTTCGAAGAAGGACGAACCGCGAATCACATCTACCTGACGAGAACCCTGGATGCCGCAACCTGGGGAGCTGAACTGGCCGCGGGCCAGGGCCGTGGGCGGATCTACATCGTGGAACCGACGGGCACCCTCGAAGACGACCCCAATCTGACGGACAAGAAGTTCCCCGGCAATCCGACCCGGTCGTATCGCACCAGGGAGCCGGTTCAGATCGTCGGCGAACTCGTGGACTGGACCGGACACCCGCCCGATCAGGTGCAGGCCATGCGAGACGCCCTCGCCGATCTGAAACGCCGGGGCCTCGCCGCCATCGACGACTGAGGGCGCTTGCGCGCGCACCGCGCGCCAGTATGCTCGTGACCAGTATTCCGACTCTCTGGGACGGGAACCAAATGGTCACTTTTCGGGAACTCCACTACTCCGGTGCGCCACTCCTGCTGCCCAATTCCTGGGACGTCGGCTCGGCCCTGGCGTTCGCGGCCGCAGGATTCCCCGCTGTCGGCACCACCAGCTTCGGCATTGCGGCCAGCGCCGGCCTGCCCGATGGCGACCGGTCCAGCAAGGCAGCGACGGCCGCACTCGCGGCGCGGCTGTGCCGCCTGCCTGTCCACGTCACCACGGACATCGAGGACGGCTACTCAGATGATCCCGCGGAAGTGGCCGGATTCGTGGCCGGCCTGGCGGCCCTGGGCGTGGCCGGGATCAACCTGGAGGACAGCACGGCCGGGCACCTGGTGGATCCTGCGGCCTTCGCCGCCAAAGTCGCCGCCGTCAAACGACGCTGTCCTGACCTGTTCGTGAATGCCCGGGTGGACAACTTCTGGTTTGCCGAACAGGCCACGGTGGAAGCCGTGCTGCTCCGTGCCCGCGCCTACGCCGACGCCGGGGCCGACGGGATCTTCGTTCCCGGAGCTCTGGCCCCGGAGGACATCCGGCGCATCACCGCCGGGATCGGCCTGCCCGTCAACCTACTGGCGCATCCCACGCTGACCGTTGCCGAGCTGGGGCGGCTGGGCGTCGGGCGAGTCAGTTCCGGTTCCCTGCCCTACCGCGCGGCGGTCGACGCGGCCGTGAACGTTGCCGTCGCCCTGCGCGACAACCTGCCGACCCCGGCCGCCACCCCCTACTGGGACATGCAGTCGCGGCTCCTGGACTTCAACCGGCGCACCGCGCCCTGACCGGCGTCGGCCAACACCCGCCCGGTCCAGCGGAAATCACCGCCCGGGCCCCGCCCCTCCCCGTCCGTCCCAACGCCAGAGGGCCGCGACGCCCAGTCCCCCGGCGATGCTCACGGCGGTGAGGCCGACCTCCCCCGGCGAGGCGGAGGCCCGGCACTGCCGCAGCAGGCCGAGCACCAGCAGCGCCCCGCTCGCGCCGAACGGATGGCCGACGGCCAGCGCCCCGCCCTGCCGGTTGGCGCGCTCCTCCGCGATGCCCAGGAGATCCAGTGACGCCAGCACCTGGGCTGCGAAGGCCTCATTGAATTCGATCCGGGACAGGTCCGGGCCCTCAAGCCCTTGACGGGAGAGCACCAGCCGGGCCGCCTCGCCGCCGCCGATGCCGAGCAGGTTCGGGTTCGTGCCCGTCACCGCCGAATCGACGAAGCGCAGCCCGCCGCCGAGGCCGAGGGCATCCGCTGTCCTGCGGCTGGTCACCAGCACGGCGACGGCCCCGTCGGCGTCGGCGCAGGAGTTGCCGGCGGTGACGGTTCCCCCTGGCCGGAAGGCGGGCCTGAACCGGCTCAGCAGATCGGCCGTGAGGCGGGGCCGCGGGCCCTCGTCGGCGCCGACCAGTCCGGCATCGGTGCGGAGGGAGACGATCTCCTCGGCCAGCTGTCCTGACTTGCCGGCCAGGATGGCCAGCCGGTGGCTGCGCAGTGCGAACGCGTCCTGTCGCTCCCGGGTGATGCCGAACCGGTCGGCCACATTCTCGGCGGCGACGCCCATCTCAGGGTCGCCGACCTCGTCCGGGGAGAACCGCACCCGGTCGAAGAAGTCAGGGCGCCCGGGCGTCGAGGTGAGCCGATGGGCCCGGAGCGGTGCCGTGCTGCAGCTCTCCACCCCGCCGGCCAGGTAGATGTCGCCGGCGCCCGCGGCGATGAGGCGGCAGGCCAGGACGATGGCTTCGAGGCCGGAGCCGCACTGGCGGTCGACGGTCAGGCCCGGCACCGTCACGGGCAGGCCCGCGCGCAGCAGGGCAAGGCGGGCCACGTTGCCGCCTCCGCCGACCGCGTTGCCGATGATGACGTCGTCGACCGTCTCCGGGGCGACGCCCGCGTCGGCCAGCAGCCCGGACAGCACCGGCGCGAGCAGCCGGTCGGCCGTGAGCGTCGCCAGGGTGCCGTTCACCCGGCCGAAGGCGGTGCGGCGGCCGAGGAGGATGACCGGCTCGCGGTCGGCGCCCGGGCGGGCAGCGTCAGTCGAGTGCGGTGACACGCGGGTCTCCCTCGGTGATCCAGCGGGTGAGAAGATGGCGGCTGAGTTTGCCGCCGGGGGCAAGGGGCAGCGCGGCGAGCCGGTAGTAGGACCGGGGCCGTTTCGCTCCCGTGAGCGCGGCGGCGCAGGCCCGCCGCAGCGCCGCCGCGTCGACCTCGGGGCCGCCGAGGACCGCCACGACGAGCCGGGTGCCCCGGCGGGCATCCGGCACGCCGACCGCGACGACGGATGCGACGCCCGGCAGGCCCTGCAGGGCCGCCTCGACCTCCTGCGGGTACACGTTCTGGCCGGCGGTGACGATCATGTCCGCCCGCCGGTTCCGGAAGTGCAGCACGTCGTCCCGGTCGAGGAAGCCGAGGTCGCCGACGGTGCACCAGTCCCCGTCGCGGCGGAAGGCCTCGCCGTCGTCGCCCCAGGCATAGCCGTTGCTGACCAGGTCGCTGCGCACGAAGATCGTGCCGGTTTCGTTCGGGGGCAGTTCCCGCCCGGCCTCGTCCCTGATGCTCAGGGAGACCCCGGGGAACGCGCGCCCGACGGCCGTGGCATCCGTTCCGGGTGCATCCCCCGGGCGCAGCGTGGACGCTGCGATGAAGCTGAGCTCGGCAGCCCCGTAGTACTCGTGGATGGTCGCGTTGGGCGCGAACCGTCGTGCGGCGGCCAGGGTGGCGGGATCCAGCCGGGCCCCGGCGCTGATGATGCAGGTCAGCCCCCGGCCGTCGACCCCGCCGGCCACGCCGCGTTCGGCGAGCAGGCGCAGCACGGTGGGCACCAGGACGAGCCGGGTGATCTCCCGGTCGGCGACGCAGGCGAGGGCGGCGGCCAGGTCGAAGTCCGGCAGCGTGACGAAGGTGCCGCCGGCGTGCAGGGACTCGGCCAGGGCGTACAGGGTGAGGCTGGACGACAGCGGTCCCGGCGCGAGCGTGCGATCGTGCCGGGTCAGCCCGAAGTAGTCCGTGCCGGCTGCGAATGAGCGCCGCCAGGATTCCCGGGTGCGGGTGAATGCCTTGGGCAGGGAGGTGGTCCCGGAGGTGAACCCGTAAAGGACGACGGACTCTGGGCGCCCGTCGGCCAGTTCCGGGACGGAACCGGCCGGGGGCCGCTGCCGGCGCCGGGAACCCTCGGTGGCCAGCCTTTGGGTGACGGCCTCCCGCTGGGCGACCGGCCAGCCCGGGTCGAGCACGGCGACGGCGCCGTCGCCGGCGAGCCCGGCGGTGAGGGCGACGGCGAAGTCGATGCCGTTGGGCAGGCTGATGACGGTGATGAACGCCCGGTCGGCGTCATCGGGCAGCGCGCCGGTTGCCCGGGCCGCCAGTCCCGCGAAGCTGAGCCGGTCGGCACCGACCTCGACGGCCGTCGCGCCCGGCTGGTGCCGGGCCCAGTGGTTCAACTGATCCAGGAAGGGCACCCTTGATGCTACTTCCGGGCGATGATCTCGCCGTGCGGCATCCCGAACCAGCCGTCGGGGTCGGCCGCCCACTGCCGCCAGGCCGCCGCGATCTGTCGCAGGTCGGCGAGGTCGGCCGCGCCGACCTCGATCGCGTGCGCCGCGAAAGCGGATTCGGTGGCGCGCACGGCCCAGGATTCTCCCCACCACTCCCGTTCGGCGTCCGAGGCGAAGCACCAGATCGACGCGCTGCTGGCGACACCGGTGAACCCGGCCTGCCGGGCCCAGGCCTTCAACGCCCGCCCCGCGTCGGGGTCGCCGCCGTTCCAGTAGTGCACGTCACGGTAGGCGGTCATCCACAGCAGCAGGCCGGGCAGTTTGGGATACATCATCACCCCGCCGTAGTCCACGTCCCGCGCGGCGAACACCCCGCCGGGCCTCAGCACCCGCCGGATCTCCTTCATCGCCGCGACCGGGTTGGCGACGTGCTGCAGCACCTGGTGGGCGTGCACAATATCGAAGGACTCATCCGGGAAGTCCAGGGAGTAGACGTCGCCGACCTGGAAGACCACGTTGCGCACGCCCTCGTCGAAGGCGAGGCCGGCCGCGCGGTGGATGATCTCCTCCGCGGCGTCGATGCCGGTGACCTGGCCGGGTGAGAGGCGCCGGGCCAGGTCGACCGTGATGGTGCCGGGCCCGCAGCCCACGTCGAGGAGGGTCGATCCGGGGTCGAGGTGTGGGATGAGGTAGGCCGCCGAGTTCGCCACGGTGCGCCAGGTGTGCGAGCGGAGCACGCTTTCGTGGTGACCGTGCGTGTAGTGGTCGCGCGGTGCGGTCTCGGGGCGTTCGGGCTGGTCGGTCATGCCCTGAGCCTACGCACGGAAGCGGAACCGGTGTCGGTCGAACTAGGTTTGTTTCATGGTGAATCGATGAATCCCTTCTCGCGTCCAAGCACGCTCCCGTTCCAGCTGCCCCCGTTCGCGGAGATCGCCGAGGAGCACTACCGCCCTGCCTTCCTCGAGGGAATGGCGCAGCAGCGGGCCGAGGTGGCGGCCATCGGAGCGAATCCGGAGCCGCCGACGTTCGAGAACACCCTGCTGCCGCTCGAGCGCAGCGGCCAGGCGTTCAGCCGGGTGGCGGAGGTCTTCTTCAACCTGAGCTCGTCGCACTCGAGCGACTTCACCAACGCGCTCGAGGAGGAGCTGGCGCCGTTGCTCGCCGCGCACGCCGACGCCATCCGCCTCGACCCCGCGCTCTTCGCCCGCATCGCCGCCGTGCATGAACAGAGGGAGGCGCTGGGCCTCGACCCGGAGTCGCGGTACCTGGTCGAACGGTACTTCACCGAGTTCACGCTCGCCGGGGCCGGCCTGTCGGACGCGGACAAGGCCGTCCTGCGCGACCTGAACGCGCGGCTCGGTGTCGCCGGCACCCGGTTCGAGAAGAACCTGCTGGCGGACACGAACGACCTGGCCCTCGTGATCGAGGATGTCGCCGAGCTTGACGGGCTCTCGGCCGGGGAGATCTCGGCGGCCGCCCTGGCCGCCGAATCCCGCGGGCTGGCCGGCCGGTACGTGATCACCCTCGTGCTTCCCACCAGCCATCCCTATCTGGCGCAACTCACCAACCGGGGCGTGCGGGAGCGGCTGCTGGCCGCCTCGCGCGCCCGCGGCATCCGTGGCGGTGCCCACGACAACCGGGCCCTGGTGCTCGAGATCACCGCCCTCCGCGCCGCCCGGGCCCGGCTGCTCGGGTTCGCCAACCATGCGTCCGCGGTCACGGCGGACGAGACCGCGAAGACGCCGGGCGCGGTCGCCGACCTGCTCGGACGGCTCGCGCCGGCCGCTGCCCGGAACGCGCTGGCCGAGCAGGCGGACCTACAAGCGGTCATCAACAGTGAGGGCGGTGGTTTCACCCTGGCCGCCTGGGACTGGGCGTTCTACACCGAGAAGGTGCGCCGGGCCCGGTTCGACGTGGACAGCCAGGCCATGCGGCCCTACTTCGAACTCGAACGCGTGCTGCACGACGGCGTCTTCTTCGCCGCGACCAGCCTCTATGGGGTGACGTTCACCGAACGTGACGACCTGGTCGCCTGGCACCCGGAGGCCCGCGTCTTCGAGGTCGCCGAGGCCGACGGCTCCCCCGTCGGGTTGTACATCCTCGACCTGTACACCCGGGACTCCAAACGCGGCGGCGCCTGGATGAACCCCCTCGTCTCCCAGTCCGCGCTGCTGGGCACCCCCGTGGTGGTCTGCAACAACCTCAACGTGCCCAAACCCTCGACCGGCGAGCCCACCCTACTCAGCTACGACGAGGCGACGACCCTGTTCCATGAGTTCGGCCATGCCCTGCACGGTCTCTTCGCCCGGGTCACCTATCCGAAGTTCGCCGGCACCAGCGTCTACCGGGACTTCGTCGAGTTCCCCAGCCAGGTCAACGAGATGTGGTTGCTCTGGCCGGAGGTGCTGGCGAATTTCGCGAAGCACACCGTGACCGGCGAGAGCATGCCGCAGGAGCTGGTCGACCGCATCCGTGCCTCGGCGACCTTCAACGAGGGGTTCCTCACCAGCGAATACCTCGCGGCGGCCCTGCTCGACCAGGCCTGGCACCTGATCGACACCGACACGGTGGTGACGGATGTCGCGGAGTTCGAGGCATCCGCCCTCGCCGCCGTCGGCCTGGCGAACAAGGCGGTGCCCACCCGCTACGCGAGCACCTACTTCGCGCACACCTTCGCCGGCGGTTACGACGCCGGCTACTACTCGTATATCTGGAGCGAGGTGCTCGACGCTGACACGGTGGACTGGTTCACCGAGAACGGCGGCCTCACCAGGGAGAACGGCGACCGGTTCCGGCGCCGCCTGCTGGGCGTCGGCGGCAGCATGGACCAGCTCGCGGCCTACCGCGACTTCCGCGGCCGGGACGCCCGGATCCAGCCCCTGCTCGACCGGCGCGGCCTGAACTAGCCGCGCCCGCACCGCCCCGCCGCAACCAGAAATTGTTGCCGCTGCGGACAACTGTGGCTGGCATAACAGCCACACTTGTCCGTGGCGGCAACAGTCGGTTCCCGGGGGTCAGTGGTAGAGCGCGCTGTAGGCGTTGATCGCGGGCTGACCGCCGAGGTGGGCGTAGAGCACATTGCTGCCGGGGTCGATGTCGCCGCTGCGGACGAGGTCGATCAGGCCCGCCATGGATTTGCCCTCGTAGACGGGGTCGATGATCACGCCCTCCAGGCTCGCGGTGAGCCGAATGGCCGCGTTGGTCGACTCGACCGGGATGCCGTAGTACTCGCCCGCCCAGCCCTCGAGCACGGTGATCTCCGCGTCATCGATGGGACGCCCCACGCCGATCAGCTCGGCCGTGTTGCGGGCGATGCGGGCGACCTGGTCCCGGGTGGCCTCGATCTTGGCGGAGGCGTCGATGCCGAGCACCCGTCGCTTCCGTCCGCCGAAGTTGGCCTCGAGATCGGCGAACCCGGCGATCATGCCCGCGTGGGTGGATCCGGTGACGCTGCACACCACGATGGTGTCGAAGAAGACGCCGAGGTCCTGTTCCTGGGCGGCCACCTCGTGGGCCCAGTTGGCGAAACCCAGCCCTCCCAGGCGGTGGTCCGAGGCACCGGCCGGGATCGGGTAGGGCGTTCCGCCTGCCGCCTGGACGTCGGCGATGGCCTGCGTCCAGGAATCCTTGAAGCCGATGCCGAAGCCCTCGGACGAGATGCGCACGTCGGCGCCGGTGAGCCGTGACAGCAGGATGTTGCCGACCCTGTCGTTGACGCTGTCCGGCCAGTTCACCCACTGCTCCTGCACGAGCACGGCCTTGAGGCCGAGGTGCGCGGCGACCGCGGCGACCTGACGGGTGTGGTTGGACTGGATTCCGCCGATGGAGACGAGGGTGTCCGCGCCCTGGGCGAGGGCGTCCGGAACCAGGTATTCGAGTTTGCGGGTCTTGTTGCCGCCGAAGGCAAGCCCGCTGTTCACGTCCTCCCGTTTGGCCCAGATTCGTGCGCCGCCGAGGTGGGCGGTGAGCCTGTCCAGGGGATGGACCGGGCTGGGGCCGAAGGTGAGCGGATGACGGGGAAAGTCGCGCAGTGCCATGGGTTCCTCTGGGTCGGGCTGATGCGGGGGCGGGTGATGCGGGGGCGGGGACGGTGGTGTTGCCGGGTCAGTCGTCGTCGGGTTCGGCGGCCGTGGCCAGGATCCGGCCCAGGGTGAGCCAGTTCTCCCGCACGGCCACGCCGGCCGCATCGGCCTGTCCGGCCGCACAGAGCCGGATGATCCGTTCGTGGTCGGTGACGGATGCCCGCCCGGCCAGCGACGAGAAACGCGCCCGTTCGAGCCGCCTCAGGGTGGGGGTGACCTGCTCGAGCAGCGCGGGCAACAGCTCATTGGCGCTGGCGCGCACGGTAACGGCGTGGAAGTCGTCGTCCGCGGCGATTGCGGCGGCGATGTCGTTCGCGGCGAGAGCGCGCCGGAATCGTTCGTTGGCGGCCTCCATTGCGGCGATGTCGCCCATGGTCAGTTGCGCGACAGCCTCGCGGGCGGCGAGCTCGTGCAACGCCGCCGCGATGGCCTGGGCGCCGAGGGCCAGGCGTTCGTCAAGCGGGGCGACGACGGTCTGTCGCGCCCGTTCGGTGCGCACCAGGCCGGCGGTCTCGAGCCGGGCGATGGCCTCGCGGATGGGTGTTCGGCTCACCCCGAGCCAGGACTCGAGTTCCGCGTCGCGCAGCTTCTCCCCCGGTGCGAGGGTGCCGTCCACGATGGCGGTGCGCAATGCCTCGTAGGCGTAGTCGCGCAGCGAGGCGGGACGGTGGGAGGCATCTCGAGCGGGAACCGGCATGCGATATATTACATATCTGAGATGCCGGGCCTGTCAAGTCCTCCGAAAACAGAACCGCCCCCAGCCAGAGGCCGAGGGCGGTTTCGTCAGGAAGTCGCGTGGGAAACGCAGACGGGTCAGGCGGACTTGTCCACCCGGCGTGGCTTGTGCAGCACGATGGTCGGCTCGGCGTTGTCGAGCACGGCGGCCCGGGTCACGACGACCCTGGCGACTTCGGAGCTCGACGGCACCTCGAACATGATCGGCCCGAGCACCTCTTCCATGATGGCGCGGAGGCCGCGCGCACCGGTCTTGCGCAGCACCGCCAGGTCGGCGATGGCTTCCAGTGCCGGCTGCTCGAATTCGAGTTCGACGCCGTCGAGTTCGAACATGCGCTGGTACTGGCGCACGAGCGCGTTCCGCGGCACGGTGAGGATCTGCATCAGGGCCACCTGGTCGAGCTGGGTGACTGTGGTGACGACGGGCAGCCGGCCGATGAATTCGGGGATCAGGCCGAACTTGTGCAGGTCTTCGGGAAGCACCTCGCTGAAGAGGTTGACGTCGTCGCCCTTGCTGTGCAGCGGAGCGCCGAAACCGATACCCTTCTTGCCGGCCCGCGTGGAGATGATGTCGTCGAGGCCCGCGAACGCGCCGGCCACGATGAACAGCACGTTCGTCGTGTCGATCTGGATGAACTCCTGGTGCGGATGCTTGCGGCCGCCCTGCGGCGGAACGGATGCGACCGTGCCTTCGAGGATCTTCAGCAGCGCCTGCTGCACACCCTCGCCCGAGACGTCGCGGGTGATCGACGGGTTCTCGGCCTTGCGCGCGATCTTGTCGATCTCGTCGATGTAGATGATGCCGGTCTCGGCCCGCTTGACGTCGTAGTCGGCGGCCTGGATCAGCTTGAGCAGGATGTTCTCGACGTCTTCACCGACGTAACCAGCCTCGGTGAGGGCGGTCGCATCCGCCACCGCGAAGGGAACGTTCAGCCGCTTCGCGAGGGTCTGGGCGAGGTAGGTCTTGCCACAGCCGGTCGGGCCGATCAGCAGGATGTTGGACTTGGCGATCTCCACGTCGTCGTGGATGGCGTCGGCGGCGGTGAGGGTGGCCCGGGCTCGCACCCGCTTGTAGTGGTTGTAGACGGCAACGGCGAGGGCACGCTTGGCGGCTTCCTGCCCGATGACGTATTCCTCGAGGAAACCGAAGATCTCCTTGGGCTTGGGGAGGTCGAACTCGCCGTTGCCTTCTTCGGCGCCGGCCTCGGCCAGGCGTTCCTCGATGATCTCGTTGCACAGCTCGACGCACTCGTCGCAGATGTACACACCGGGACCGGCAATGAGCTGCTGGACCTGCTTCTGGCTCTTCCCACAGAAGGAACACTTCAACAGGTCGGCACTCTCGCCTATTCGGGCCATCCGTCAGCCTCCTCCATCGGTATCGCCGGTAACGCTGAACTGAGCCTAGCCTGTGCCTGTGACTGTGGTGTGCAAGCCGTGCGGACCGGTGGAAATACGATAACGGCGGCTGGGCGAGAAACGGCCGTGAGGCCCTGAAACCGGCGGATGCCCGGCTGTTGGCCAGCCGGGCATCCGCCGTCTTCGACGTGCGATTGTTGCGAAGCGCTACTTGACGAGCGTGGGAACGTTCTTGCGGCTGGTCAGGATCTGATCGATCAGGCCGTATTCGAGGGCCTCGGGGGCGCCGAGGATCTTGTCGCGGTCGATGTCCTTGTGAACCTGCTCCGCCGTGCGGTTGGAGTGGTGGGAGATGGTGAATTCCAGCCACTCACGCATCCGCTGGATCTCGGCGGCCTGGATTTCGATGTCGGACGCCTGCCCGCCACCCTGCCCGCCGGCCGAAGGCTGGTGGATGAGGATGCGCGCGTTCGGAAGGGCGAGGCGCTTTCCGGGCGTTCCGCCGGCGAGAAGCACGGCGGCGGCCGAGGCCGCCTGGCCGAGGCACACCGTCTGGATGTGCGGTCGGATGTACTGCATCGTGTCGTAGATCGCCGTCATCGCGGTGAAGGAACCACCCGGTGAGTTGATGTACATCACGATGTCGCGGTCGGGGTCCTGGCTCTCCAGTACAAGGAGCTGGGCCATGACGTCATCGGCTGACGCGTCGTCGACCTGCACCCCGAGGAAGATGATGCGGTCCTCGAACAGTTTCGCGTAGGGGTCCTGACGCTTGTACCCGTAGGCGGTGCGCTCTTCAAAGGTCGGGAGGATGTAGCGGGCCTCGGGCGACTGCGGGGCGCGGCCCCCGGCCTGGTGACCAAAATTCGTGAATTCCATGTCGTTTCTGCCCGTCCTACTTCTTGTTCACTGAGTCGTCGGTGCCGCCGCCGCCGACCACATCCGACGCGAATTCGCGCAGGTGGTCGACGAAGCCGTATGCCACGGCCTCCTGGGCGGTGAACCAGTTGTCGCGGTCGTTGTCGATGAGGACCTGCTCGACCGACTTGCCGGTCTGCTCTGCGGTGAGTTCGGCCATCCGCTTCTTCATGTCCAGGATCACCTTGGCCTGGGTCTGGATGTCGGCGGCGGTGCCACCGAATCCGCCGGACGGCTGGTGCAGCAGGACGCGTGCGTTCGGGGTGATGTAGCGCTTGCCCTTGGTGCCGGAGGACAACAGGAACTGGCCCATCGAGGCTGCGAGGCCGATGCCGACGGTGACGATGTCGTTGGGTACGAACTTCATCGTGTCGTAGATCGCCATTCCGGCCGTGATCGAGCCGCCGGGCGAGTTGATGTACAGGAAGATGTCCCGCTCAGAGTCCTCTGCGGCCAGCAGCAGGATCTTGGCACAGATCTCGTTGGCGTTCTCGTCCCGAACCTCTGAACCGAGCCAGATGATGCGGTCTTTGAGCAGTCGGTCAAAAACGCCGGGTGTAGGTGCCATATCGGCCATGTCGCGCTCCGTTTCGCTTGTCGCTTCAGAATGAATCTATAGGGTCCAACGCGCGAGAACGGCCGTGTTCGCCCTCGGCAGATTGCGCGCCGCCGCCGCGAGGCTCCCCGGAACGCCGAAGTGACGACGACAGGGCCGACACGCAAAAACGGGGCCGGATGTCTGCGACATCCGGCCCCGTTTCGTGGCGTGCTACTTCTTTGCTGCGGCCTTCTTCTTCGGCTTGGCCGGGGCGGCGTCGGCCTCGGGTGCCTCGTCGGCCTCTTCGGCGTCGTCCTCGGTGTCGTCAGCTTCGGCGGCGTCGTCGTTCGCGGCGACGGCGGCGAACTCGGACAGGTCGACCGGCGCCCCGTTGGAGTCGACGACCTCGGCCTTGCCGAGGGCGATCGCGAGGGCCTTGTTGCGGGCGACCTCGGCAACCATCGACGGGATCTGACCGTTGCCGCTCAGCGCCTGCACGAATTCGCTCGGGTCCATGCCGTACTGGCTGGCGCCCTGGATCAGGTACTGGGTGAGCTCGTCCTGGCTGACCTGGACCTTCTCGGCCTCGGCGATCGTGTCGAGCAGGATCTGCTGGCGGAAGGTCTTCTCGCTGGACTCGGTGACCTCGGCGCGGTGCTCGTCGTCCTCGAGGCGGTTCTCGCCCTCGAGGTGGCGGCGCACCTCGTCTTCGATGATCGAGGTCGGGATCGGAACCTCGACCGAGGCGAGGAGCTGCTCGACGAGCTTCTCCCGGGCCTGGCTGCCCTGTCCGAAGGCCTTTGAACGCAGGACCTGCGCCTTGAGGCTCTCGGTGAGCTCGGCCATGGTGTCGAACTCGCTGGCGATCTGCGCGAAGTCGTCGTCGGCGGTCGGAAGCTCGCGCTCCTTGACGGCGATGACCTTGACGGTGATCTCAGCGGTCTCGCCCTCGTGGTCGCCACCCATCAGCTTCGAGTTGAAGGTGGTGGTCTCGCCGGCGCTGAGGGAGTCGAGCGCCTCGTCGATGCCGTCGATCAGGTCGCCGGAGCCGACCTCGTAGGAGATGCCGGTCGCGTTGTCGACCTCGACCTCGTTGATGCTGGCGACCAGGTCGATCTGGGCGAAGTCGCCGGTGGTGGCGGGGCGGTCGACCGTGACGAGCGTGCCGAAGCGGCTGCGCAGCTGGTCGAGTTCCTCGGTGACGTCTTCATCGGACACCTCGACGGCGTCAACGGTGAGCTTCAGGCCCTCGTAGGCGGGAAGGTCGATCTCGGGGCGCACGTCGACCTCGATGGCGAGGAGCAGGTCTCCGGAGAAGTCCTTGTCGCTCGGCCATTCGACGATGTCGGCTTCCGGGCGGCCCAGGGGGCGCAGCTTGTGCTCTTCGACGGCCTTGCGGTAGAAACCGTCGAGGCTCTCGTTGACCGCGTGCTCGAGCACGGCGGACTTGCCGACGCGCTGGTCGATGATGGGCGGCGGAACCTTGCCCTTGCGGAAACCGGGGATGTTGATGTCCTCGGCAATGTGCCCGTAGGCGTGGGTGATGCTGGGCTTCAGCTCCTCGGGGGTCACCGCAATGGTGACCTTGGCGCGCGTGGGACTCAGCTTTTCGACCGTGGACTTCACGTGGGTATCTCCTGTGTTCGAACGATGTTCTGGGGGGTGACTGTCGGGGCGACAGGATTCGAACCTGCGACCTCTCGGCCCCAAACCGAGCGCTCTACCAAGCTGAGCTACGCCCCGGATTTTCTCTCAACCCGTTGGAGTCATGCTCCTGACGCGCAAAGCTCACGCACCAGCGGAATGACCTCGGTAAGTCTACTGCACGGTCAGGACGCGAAAGCGACCCGCCGTGCATCCGTCACCCCGGAAGGTGTACTACAGTAATCGAGTGCGCGGGAGACCGCGCCTGGGGATGTAGCTCAATGGTAGAGCCTCAGTTTTCCAAACTGATGGCGCGGGTTCGATTCCCGTCATCCCCTCCAGATTGGCCGGCCGGGTTACTTCTTGCCCTTCTTGTCGTCCACTATTCCGCCCAAGAGGCCGCCGATGGCTCCACCGAGCACCCCTCCGGCCGGGCCTCCCAGTAGCGACCCGATGCCGGCTCCGATACCCGCCAGGCTGGACCCGTAGCTCACCCTGGCGATCGTGACCGTCGTCGTTCCTTCAGGATTCACGGCGATATCGAACGACCCGACAGCGGCCGACGCGACAACCAGCGCGACCGGGCTGGCTTTGCCGCCTGCGGCGAGTTTGCCGTAGACCTCCCGTGACTCGAAGAATGCCCGCTGGGGGTCTGCCTTCCCTTCCCCCGCCTCGAACCCGAGCTTGTAGAGGGCCAGCAGCGTCTGCACTTCGTCGTCGGTGATCAGTTCGGCCGCTTCCAGCCGGTCCAGGATCGCCTTGTGATCGGCGACCAGGTCGCCGTTGTTAGCCTCCATGATGCGGCGCGCTTCCGCCCGCGCGGCCTGCATCAGTCCTGCGATGTCCGTACCCAGGTACGTTTGAGTCTTCATCGTGCCCCTCCTCTGAGTTTTCCTCAGTTCAGTAAAGCACCGCACGTCCAGCACGGCGCGGTCGGTTTCGCCCCGCTGTCCGAACCGCACCAGGTGATAACGCGAGAGACTGGTCTCATGCCCGATCTCACCTTGCACGGCGGCATCGGCAGCCGCGTCGACACCGAGATCGACGTGAAGCGATCCAGGTTCCTCTGCCGACTGGTCAGGACCGAGACCGAGGATGCCGCGCGTGCTGCGGTCGACGACGCACGCAAGGAACATTGGAGCGCACGTCACCACTGCTCGGCATACGTGCTCGGCCCGACCGGCACTCCCGATCAGGTGCGCCGGGCCAATGACGACGGTGAACCGTCGGGGACTGCGGGGCGGCCCATGCTCGAGGTGCTGTCCGGGCGCGGTTTCGTCGATTGCACGGCCGTCGTCACCCGCTACTTCGGGGGCACCCTCCTCGGTGCCGGCGGCCTCGTGCGCGCCTACTCGGATGCTGTCCTGACCACGATCGACGAGGCCCAGTCCCGCGGGTTGGTCGTGCACCGCGCACGCCGTGAACTCTTCACGCTCGCGTTGTCCCACGCGGATGCCGGCCGGATCGAGGCCGAGTTGCGCCAGCGCGGCGTGCTCATCCTGGGTACGGACTACGGGCAGGACGCAGTGCTGCGGATCGCGCACGAGGACGCCGCGCTGCTCGCCGCGGTCGTCGCCGGCGTCACGTCCGGAACCGCGCAGCTCGAATCCCTCGGCCACGAATGGGTCGACGTCTCCCCCTAGGCTGGGCCGCAGAAAGACACTCAGCAGCACGCGAACTCGGAGGTTGCATGAAACGAGTCACCGGCATTGGCGGCATCTTCTTCACGGCCAGAGACGCTCCGGCACTGCAGGCCTGGTACAAGCTGCACCTCGGGATCGATGTCCAGGACTGGGGCGGCACGGCATTCACCTGGGCCGACGGCGCCGGCAAGCCCGTCGATGGAACCACCATCTGGTCCATCGGTGCCGCGCAGGACGCCCCCTTCGCGCCCAGCACCGCTCCGTTCATGGTCAACTACCGGGTCGAGGATCTCGACGCCCTGGTTGAAGTCCTGCGTGAAGAAGGCTGCACCGTTCTGGAGAACCCGGACGCTCAGGAGAACACGAACGATTCCGAATACGGGAAGTTCGCCTGGGTGATCGATCCGGAAGGAAACAAGGTAGAACTCTGGCAACCGCCCGCGGGCCAATGACCCGCCGGGCCCGGCTGCCTGAATCGAGTAGGCTACCCGCGAATCCGGCCCAGGAAATCGATGACCCGGTGCAGCAGGAGTTCGGTCGCATCCGCGTCGAAGGAGGGCAGGGAGTTGTCGGCGAAGTAGTGCTGATCCCCCGGGTAGAGGAACAGCTCGGCGCTCGGAGCAGAGGCGACGATGGCCCGGGCCGCATCGAGGTCACCCTCGCCGACGAAGTACGGGTCGGCATCCATGCCGTGGATCTGCACCGGAACGTCGACCGGCCAGGCCCCGCCGAACTCGGCGACAGGCACACAGGAGTAGCACAACACCGCGCCGAGGGCGCCCGGGCGCGTCTGGGCGAGCATCTGGGCGGGCACCACGCCCAGCGAGAAACCGGCGAAGACGAGGTTGTCGCCGATGGCGTCGGCGGCCCTGGTTCCGCGTTCCATGACCTCGTCGAACCCCAGTTCTGCGACGAAGGACATGCCGGCTTCGATGCTGTCGAACGTGCGGCCGTCGAACAGGTCGGGCGTGTGAACGTCATGTCCGGCGGCGCGCAGCCGGTCGGCGAACGCGGTGACCCCCGGAGTCAATCCCTGTGCGTGGTGGAACAGGACGAGTTGAGTCATGGCCGAGTCCTTTCTGGCTCTCCGGCTCTGCGCGAACAGGCTTGGTTCCGCTCTATCAGGCGCCGATCAGGAGCAACACGTGGTAAACAACGTAGACCGGCCAGACGATGGCCTGGAGCAGACCCAGGATGACGCCCCAGAATGTGCCCGTCGAGAGGGAGATGAAGTAGATGGCCGCTCCGATATAGGCCAACAGGAAAACGAAGCCCCAGGGCCCGTCCCGCACGATCACGCGTGCCCGACCGTCCGTCGCCATCTGATCCTCCTCTGTCGCGATGCCGTCATTGTGTGCACACCTAACCGGCAGGTTAGACGCAGCATCCGAAGTGCGACAGCCCACGAGTTCGTGTGAACCGGGATTGATTGACCGGGTATCTCGCAGCCCGGCCTGGGCGATTACGAATTCAACCGCCGGGCTCAGGCCAGTCCGAGCCTGTCCAGGGTCGCCCGGAGGGTGTCGGCCGAGTGCTGGAACAGGGTCTGCTCCGAGTCGGAGAACGGCACCTCGATCACCCGGGACACGCCATCGGCGTTGACCACGGTCGGCACCGACAGCGCCACGTTGCTCACGCCGCGGTATCCGGTCAGGACCGAGCTGACCGGCAGCACGGCACCTTCGTCCCGCAGCACGGCCTCCACGATCCGTGCCCCGGAGAGACCGATCGCGTAGTTGGTGGCACCCTTTCCGGCGATGACCCGGTACGCCGCGGTCTTGACGTCCTCGGTGATGGCCTCGAATTCGGCCTCGGAGAACTTGGCGCGCCCGTTGGTGACCGGTGAGATGTCATCCGCCACCCACTGGGCGAGCGAGATCGGGCCGACCCTGGCCTGGGACCAGAGCGGGAACTCCGAGTCGCCGTGCTCGCCGACGATCACGGCGTGCACGTTCGCGATCGCCACGTCGACCCGGTGGGCGAGCAGCCAGCGCAGCCGTGAGGAGTCGAGCACGGTTCCGGAGCCGAAGACGCGGGCCGACGGGAGTCCACTGAACCGCAGGGCCGCGTAGGTGAGGATGTCGCAGGGGTTGGTGACGATCATGTACACGGCATCCGGGGCGCGCTCGACGAGCTTGGGCATCAGTTCGCGCAGGATCCCCACGTTGACCCCGGCCATGTCGAGGCGGGACTGGCCGGGGTGCTGCCGGGCTCCGGCCGTGATCACGACCATGTTGGCGCCCGCGATCGCGTCCAGGTCCGACCCGCCCGACACGCAGGATGCGCCGGTGAACTGGGTGCCGTGGGCGAGGTCGAGCACCTCGGCCTCGACCTTGGCCTCGTTGATGTCGTAGAGCACAACCTCGCGCGCGGACTGGCGGATCAGGGCGGCGTAGGCGAGGGAGGTGCCCACGGCACCGGCCCCGATGATGGCCAGCTTGGAGTTCTCGATTGCGCTCATGGTCCTATCCTCCCCCCTCGGCCCGGCATCCGTGTGCGCGCCCACCCCGGTGATCGAGCTCGCCCCTGAACTCCGCGCCGACCGGGCCCCCGTTCCCGGTCACCTCTGTTCCGAATTCAGGTGTGGAGCCCGGACCAGTGCGACGGATGCCCGCCGCACCGCCCCGCCCGACCTGTTCTCCTGAATTCGGAACACCCCGGGGGTGCGACAAACCGGGGTGCGACTCCTGGGAGAGGGCGAGGGGCTCAGTGCCGGAGGAAGGCGAGCACCGCGAGCACCCGGCGGTGGTCCGAGCCGGAGTCGTCGAGCTGCAGCTTCTGGAAGATCGAGGTGACGTTCTTCTCCACCGCGCCGACGCCGATCACGAGGGCGGAGGCGATGCCCACGTTCGTGCGACCCTCGGCAATCAGAGCGAGCACGTCGCGTTCCCGCGGGGTGAGCGCCGCGAGCGGGTCGGTGCGGCGCCCCAGCAGCTCGCGCACCACCTGCGGGTCGAGCACGGTACCGCCGGCGCTGATCCGGGTGAGCGCGTCGGTGAGGTCGTCCAGCGACGCCACCCGGTCCTTGAGCAGGTAGCCCATGCCACCCTCTCCGGCCGCGAGCAGCTCATGGGCGTAGGTGCCCTCCACATACTGGCTGAGCAGCAGGATGCCCACCGACGGCAGCCGGCGCCGCAGCTCCAGTGCGGCACGCACGCCCTCGTCGCGGAAGGAAGGCGGCATCCGCACGTCGAGCACGGCGATGTCCGGCCGCAGCGCGTCGACCTCGGCGAGCAGCGCGTCGGCGTCCCCGTAGGACGCGACGGTCACGAAGCCGGCCTCATCGAACAGCCGGATCAGCCCCTCCCGGAGCAGGAGCGAATCCTCGGCCAGCACCAGCCGCAAGGGGGTGGCCGCCGGTGCGGCATCCGTCACGCTCGCGGGCTGGGTCACCTGTTCAGGATAGGGCGATCGAGCTGGGCGCGGTGTCGGTCAGGGGGATATGCGCCCCCACTGCGGTCGGACCGCCCGCCGGGCTGTCGATCGAGAGCACCCCGCGCAGACCGCGGAGGCGCTCGTCGAGGCCTCGCAGGCCGTGCGCCTCGGTCGGGACCGCACCGCCCACGCCGTTGTCGATCACCCAGAGGTCCAGCCAGGTGGTGTCGTCGTCCGGCACCCGGCGAAGCGCCAGGTGCAGCCGGATGCCGGTGGCCCGGGAATGCTTGGCGGCGTTGGTGAGCAGCTCGGACGCCGCGAAGTACGCGCTGCGTTCGATCTCGGACGGCAGCCGCAGTGCCGGGTCGACGGTCAGTTCGAGTTGCACGGGGATGGTGCTGCGGGCGGCGAGCGATTCGAGGCCGGCGATCAGGCCGCGGTCCTGGAGGATCGGGGGGACCAGGCCGCGGGACAGCGCGCGCAGCTCCTCGAGGGTGTCGTGCGCCTGCTGCCTGGCCTCGGTGAGCAGCCCCCGCGCGGCCGCCGGGTCGGTGTCGAGCTTGCGCTCGGCGCTGGCCAGGTCCATCTGCAGGCGCACCAGGCGCTGCTGGGGTCCGTCGTGGATGTCGCGCTCGAGCCGGCGGAGCGACCGGTCCTCCGCGGAGACGGCGGCCCCGCGAGACGCACTCAGGTCGGCGACCTCACGCTGGAGGGCCTCGGAGCGCCACGCGCCGAGCAAGCCCCGGGCGATGAACTGGTGCATCGCGGTGAATCCCCGGGTGATGAAGGGCAGAGTGGCCAGGAATGCCGCACCCAGGATGAGCTGGAACAGGCTCTCGGCGACGAACGGGTCGATGGCCAGCGTGTTGCCCTGCAGCATCCAGTCGGTCAGGAGTTTGGAGAGCGGCACCCTGACCCCGTTGCCGTTCTCCAGGAACCGGCCCCAGAACCAGTAGCTGATCCCGCCCAGCCCGACCGACAGCCAGACCACGGTGACGATCCAGCTGACCAGTCCCGCGATGAAGTTGACGACCATGCCGTGCAGCAGGTACAGCCAGTAGTGCCCGTTGACGAGCGGGCCGAGCACCGTGCGGAGCGGCGTCGCCGGTTCGCCGGGCGGGTCCCAGCGTGGCGGCGTGATCGGGTTCTGCCCTGCCCAGCGCAGCCGGGCCAGCTCGAACATGCCGAACCCCCGGGCGATGTAGAGGGCCAGCACGACGATGAACAGGCCGACGAAGATGGCGATGATGCCGGCACCCGTGAAGAACACGGTGCTGAGCAGGGAGAGCCCGACCACGGCTATCGGCAGCGTCGGCAGCAGGAAGCCGAGCTCCCGCGGCACCCGGCGCCACAGCGCCCGATAGCCGCCCCGCCGCACAACCGGGTCCTGCACGGTGTTCTCCCTCTGGTCGTCGATCGTCGTGGGTGTAGTCGTTTCGGTGGTGCTCATGCTCTTCCTCCAGCCAGTGTGCCTGCATCCAGCATTCCCGGCGGGAGGTCCCGGCGGCATCCGGCTGGCAACCGGATCTCCTCGGGGGAAAACCCCCGCACGCGGTCGCCCGGAGGCGCACAATCGGGGCTTCGGGTCAGGGCTGGAGCGTGTTGTGCGTGAACCGTCCGGCAATCAGGGTGGCGGCCACCGGCATGAGCCGGAGGTCGGCAACGGATGCGACGAACGGGTCGGTCTCGCAGACCGCCAGGTCGGCCACGTCGCCGACGGAGATCCGGTGCCGGCCGCGGGCGGATGCGGCGAGCGCCGCCTGCCGGGAGATCGCCTGCCCCGGCTGCCACGGCTCTCGTGCTCCCCTGGTGCGACCGACCGCCGCCGCAATGGTGACCCAGGGATCCAGCGGCGCGACGGGGGCGTCGCTGCCAAGCGCCAGGGTCGCGCCCGCGTCGAGCAGGGATTTCAGCACGAAGGCCCGTCCGGTGCGGCCGGCCCAGTAGCGGTCGGCGACGTCCCGGTCGTCGAGGGCGTGCTCGGGCTGCACGCTCGCGACGACACCGAGCGCCGCGAACCTGGCCACATCCTCGGCACGGAGCAGTTGGGCATGTTCGATGCTCCCCGAGCAGCCGACCTCGGCGAAGGCGTCGAGGGCCAGGGCGTTCGCCCGGTCGCCGATCGCGTGCACGGCGGGGCGGATGTCCCCGGCCGCCGCCCGGCGCATCAGGCTGACCAGCCGGTCCTGGGGCACGGTGAGCAGCCCGTGCGAACCGGGCCGGCCCGCCAGCCCGGGGTACTCGTCGAAGCAGTACGCGGTGCGGGTGTTGAGCGACCCGTCCGTGATGACCTTGAACGGCCCCATCACGCCCAGCCCACCCGTGCCCTCGAGCACGGCCCCTGAGCGCAGACCGAGCGTGATGGCCCGCTCCAGGTGCCGGCTGTAGACGCTGGTCTCGACCCTCAGCGTGTCGGTCCCGGCCGCGATCCGGCGTTGCCAGTCGCCGGGGTTCCAGGCCATCTCCATCTCCACGATTCCGACCACGCCGCGGGCGGCCGCGGCGCGCGCCGCCGTGTCGACCCAGCCGTCCATCACCGCGTCGGGCACGGTGCCGAGGGCGTTGACAACGGCGAATGCCTCGTCTTCGCGCAGGAGCCCGGTGGGGTGGTCGGGGAAGCCGTACTCGGCGAGCGCTGCCGAGTTCAGCCAGCAGCTGTGCAGGTCACCGCTGACGAGCACGACGGGGAGGCTGCCGGAGGCGTCGTCGAGCACGGCCCGGCCCGGGGCATCCGGCCAGAGGCCGTCGCGGAATCCGAAGCCGACGAGGGGCTCCCCCGGCGGCGTCAGCCGGGCGCGTTCGCCAACGAGCCCGGCCGCCTCGGCCGCACTGGTCGTGGCGGACAGGTCGAGGCGGCGGGCGGTCTGCGCCCACTGGCTGAAATGCACGTGGTTGTCCCACAGCCCGGGGATCAACCAGCGCTCGCCGAGGTCGACGCTCTCCTGCCCGGGCGCCGCCTTGTCCTGGTACCCGATCTGACGGATCACTCCGTCGGTGACCGTGACGTCAACGCGTTCGTCGCTGCCGGGCAGGCGGGCGTTGCGCAGGGTGAGCGAGAGCCCGGTCACGACCGGTCGCTCGGCGTGTCGGCCCGGCCGTGCACCCGGCGCATCTCGGCGGCGAGGGTCGGGCTGGCATAGGGCCCCGAGCCCTCCAGTTCGGTCAGGATCCGGGCGACGGTCTCGGCGGGCCGGTTCTGGCTGAGCTTGCTCTTGGCTACCACCCGGGTCACCCGCAGCCGGAAGCCGACCGTGCCGGCCGAGATCCGGGCGGCGTAGGCGGCGTTCTCTGCGGTGCCGTTCAGCCGCCGGGGCTCGGGCATCCGGTCTTCGAAGTGGTCGACGAGCCGGTCGAGCACGGCGAGGTTCTCGGCGGCGCTGAGCAGTTCGGGGGTGCCGTAGAGGTGGGCGGTGATGAAGTTCCAGGTGGGGACGGCCGGTGATGCGTCGTACCAGCCGGGCGAGATGTAGCCGTGGGGCCCCTGGATCACCACCAGCAGTTCGTGCCGGCCGAGCTCATGCAGTTGCTCATCGGGCCGGCCGACATGGCTCAGCAGCACGATCTCGTCGCTGTCCTCGCTGTCGTCGTCGAGCACGACCGGGTAGTGCGAAGCGACGAGTTCCCCGGCGGAGGTGTGACTGATCATGGTCGCCCAGGGGTTCTCCCGCACCAGGCGCCTGATCTCGGCCGGGTCGTCGAGCGCGAAGGAGGGATTGTGTCTCATCGGGAGAGGTTCCTGTCTCTGGGTTCAGGCCTGGCAGCGGGGGCAGTAGTACAGCTTGCGGGCACCCATCTCAGCGAGGGTGATGTGGGTGCCGCAGACCCGGCATGGAAGACCCTCGCGCTTGTAGACCCAGTGCCGGTCGGCGCGGTTCTTCATGGCCAGCCGCCACTCGTCACCGTCGAGGTCGTCCATGGTCATCATCTGACCGGTCTCCACCCCGATTTTCAGCAGGTGCGCCCAGTCCCGCCATAAGCCGCGCACGGTGTCTTCCGGGAGCGACTTCCCCGGGGCGTACGGGTTCACCCGAGCCCGGAAGAGCAGCTCAGCGCGGTAGACGTTTCCGATGCCGCTGACGACGGACTGGTCCATCAGGAGAAGACCGATGGGGGTAGGCTTGCGTCGCACGACAGCGGTGAACCGGTCCTCAGCGGCCGTGCTGTCGTCGAGTTGCGGGTCAGGTCCGGCCTTGTCGATCACGGCCTGCACCTGCGCCGGGTCGAGCACCTCGCACGCCGTAGGCCCGCGCAGGTCGGCCGACACCGTGTCGGTGAGCAGGCGCACTCGCACCTGGCCGACCGGCTCCGGCGGGAAGGTATCGAGTTGGTCGATCTCCTTCTCCTGCTCGGCCATTCGCACCCGGGTGCGTCGCGGCGCGCCGATGCTGTGCATCGAGTTCTCCCCCGTGGAATCCAGCACGGCCGCATCCAGCACGGTGGAGTCCACGTCGGTTCCGCGCTGGTTGGTCTGGCCCATCCGGCCGTTCGCGGACGCGATCGTCGCATCCATCAGGATGTCCCCGGCGAAGTCCCACGCGCCGTACATGCCCAAGTGCACCCGCAGCCACAGCCCGTGGTCGAACTCGAGGAACATCTGCTTGCCCACGGCACGGGCATCCGTCATCACGTGGCCGTCGAGCTGTGCGGCACCCGCGGCGAAACGACCCTGGGGCGAGGAGAGATGCACCCTCCGGCCGACGAAATTGCGGGCGAACTGGCGGGCGATGCGGTGTACGGAATGGCCCTCAGGCACGCTAGCTCACGATGTCTTTGGCGACGATGTTCTTGCCGACGATGTCGCGGGTCGCCTCGTACTCGGCGAGCTGGCGGATGCGACGCAGGTGCCGTTCGTCGGCCGGGAACGGCTCGGCGATGAACGCGTCGATGAAGGTGATCGCCTCGTCGATGGTGTGCTGCCTGGCCCCGATCGAGATGACGTTCGCGTTGTTGTGCTCGCGGGCGAGCCTGGCCGTGTTGAGGCTCCAGACCAGGGCCGCCCGGGCCCCGACGACCTTGTTGGCCGCCATCTGCTCGCCGTTGCCCGAGCCGCCGAAGACCACGCCGAGGGCCTCGATGCCCGCGGTCTGGTCGTTGACGACGGCCTGGGCGGCGTTGATGCAGAACGACGGGTAGTCATCCAGGGCGTCGTAGGTCTGCGGGCCGTGGTCGATGACGTCGTGGCCGGCCTCGGTGAGATGCTCGAACAGGTGGCGGCTGAAATCGAGCCCGGCATGGTCGGTGGCGATATAGATGCGCATGGGAAGAGTCTATTTAATCCGGCACCATTCAGCGTCGGTCACCCACGCGTGCCTAGTCGAAGATGGGCCCGACCGTGCGGGTGCGCTTCATTTCGAAGAAGCCGTCATAGCCGGCCACGGCGACAACGCCGTCCCAGAGCGCGAGTGCCTGGTCGCCCGTGGGCGCCGGGGACACCACCGGGCCGAAGAAGGCCACGTCGTTGACCGCGATCACCGGGGTGCCCACGTCCTGGCCGACCCGGTTCATCCCGTCGAAGTGACTGGCCCGCATCTGCTCGTCGTTGTGGGTGCTGTCGGCCCAGGCCGCGAAGGAGGCAGGTAACCCGACCTCGGCCAGTGCGGCGGGGATGACCTCATCGGGCTCGATGCTGCCGCCCGGGTGAATGCGGGTACCGAGCGCGTCGTACAGCGCCTTGACGGTCTTCTGGCCGTGCAGCTCCTGCGCGGCCTGCACCAGGCGGGTGTATTTCAGCGCCCGCGGGAAGAAGGAACGGTACTCGTCGCTGACCTCGTTGTCCTCGTTGAGCACGGCAAGGCTCATCACGCACCAGGTCACGTCGAAACCGCGCAATTCGGCGACCTCTCCCACCCAGCGGGATGTCATCCAGGCCCAGGGACAGGAGGGGTCGAACCAGAACTTCACGGAGTCAGTCATGGCCACCAGCCTAGGTGCCGAATGCCCCCCGAATGCCCGGCGCGAGCCTCATGTAAACCCCTGTCCAGAGGCCCTATCCCCGGCAGAAATTCGGTTTGACGGCGTTTTTGCGCTAAAATTGCTAGTTATGCCCGAGAACGGGCCCCTTTACTTCACCTGCGAATGACCTCCACGAGAGAAGCCAAAATGCCGAGAGACCCCAGCACGACCGACCTGAAAAAGGGCGTCAAGAACGCCTCCGGGAAGATCAAGAAACCACTTCTGAAGCGCCGCTTAAAGGTGTCCCACGTCAACGTGGTCGACCAGTCGCGCCTGAAGAAGGCGCTCGGCGGAACCATCGTCGGTAACACCATGGAATGGTACGACGTCGGAGTGTTCGGCTACCTGATCACGACGATGGGACCGGTGTTCCTCCCCGAGGCGGACAAGACCGTTCAGACACTCTTCCTGCTCGGCACCTTCGCTGCCACGTTCATCGCCCGCCCGCTCGGTGGAGTCTTCTTCGGCTGGCTCGGCGACAAGATCGGCCGGCAGAAGGTGCTGTCGATGACGCTGATGCTGATGGCCGCCTCCACCTTCGCGGTCGGCCTGCTCCCGAGCTACGCCATGGTCGGCATGCTCGCCGCGGCCCTGCTGGTCTTCACGAAGCTCGTCCAGGGCTTCTCGACCGGTGGCGAGTACGCCGGCGCCACCACGTTCGTCAGCGAGCACTCCCCCGACAAGCACCGCGGATTCTTCGCGAGCCTGCTCGACATGGGCAGCTACCTCGGTTTCGCGATCGGTGCCGCGCTCGTGTCGGTGCTCCAGGTCACGCTCGGGCAGCCTGTCATGGAGGACTGGGGCTGGAGGCTTCCGTTCCTCATCGCCGGACCGCTCGGCCTGATCGCAATCTGGTTCCGAATGAAGATCGAGGAATCTCCCACGTTCCAGGCCACCCTGGACGCCAAGGACGCCCTCGCCAGTGATCCCTCGACGACCGATTCGCCTGCCGCCAACGGCCCGCTCTCCATTTTCAAGGCGCACTGGCGCGGAATCATCGTCGCGATGATCCTCGTCGCCGCCGCGAACACGCTCGGCTACGCCCTCACCTCGTACATGCCGACATACCTCACCAGCACCAAGGGGTACGACGAGTTGCACGGCACGCTGCTGACCATCCCGATCCTCGTGGTCATGTCGCTCTGCATCCCGCTGACCGGCAGGCTCTCCGACAAGATCGGCCGCCGCCCGGTGCTCTGGATGGGCTCGATCACGGCCATCGTGTTCGCCATTCCGGCCTTCCTGCTCATCGGCGTCGGCGAGATCTGGTCCACACTGATCGGTCTGGCGCTGATCGCTCTCCCGGTCACCTTCTATGTGGCCAACCTGGCTTCCGCCCTGCCGGCACTCTTCCCGACCGAGAGCCGCTATGGCGCAATGGGAATCGCGTACAACTTCTCCGTCGCGATCTTCGGTGGCACCACGCCGTTCATCATCGCGGCGCTGATCGCGGCCACCGGCGATGACATGATGCCGGCGTACTACCTGATGGGAACATCCGTCATCGGCGGAATCGCGATCTTCTTCATGCGTGAGACCGCGGGGCTGCCGCTGCTCGGATCGATGCCGAGCGTTGACTCGGTCTTCGAGGCCCGTGAACTCGTCGCCACCCAGGACGGCAATCCCGACCTGAACACCGACGAGATGCCGTTCGACCACACCTACGAGCCGCCGACGTCGTCGATCGAGCTTCCGGTGCTGGACGAGCAGCCGGAGCCGCTCAAGGTCTAGTCCCACCCGCTCCACCATTTGTTGTCCGAACGGACAACAGTTGCCGGCACACCGGCAACTGTTGTCCGGCCGGGCAACAGTTGGTTCGGGAGAGGCTCGTAGACTTATCGGATGATCACGACCGAGCCCGCACCCCCGACGGAGGCCGCACCCACCATCGACCCCGCCGAGATGGCGATCGCACTGCGCGTGCTCGCCTCACTGAGCGAGATCGACCCCGAAGACCCCGACTTCGTCACCGTGCGGCAGGCCACCGCCAAGATGTTCAAGTCGGTGAAGATCGCCCGGCGCGGCGAGAAGCGCCAGGCGATAGCGGATGCCGACCGTGAGGTGATCGCCGCGACCGCCACGGGCGCCCCCACCCGCATCGACGACGAGACCATCGGCGCCCAGTTGCGCCTCGGCACCGACCGGGCGACCGCGGGCGAGCTGCTCGTTCCCCGGGCCTGCTACATCTGCAAGCAGAAGTACACCCTCGTCGACGCCTTCTACCACCAGCTCTGCCCGGTCTGCGCCGCGATGAGCCACGCGAAACGGGACGCCCGCACCGACCTGACCGGCAAGCGCGCCCTGCTCACGGGCGGCCGCGCGAAGATCGGCATGTACATCGCCCTCCGCCTGCTGCGCGACGGCGCCCACACCACCATCACCACCCGGTTCCCGCGCGACGCGGTGCGCCGGTTCAGCGCCATGCCGGATTCGGCCGACTGGCTGCACCGCCTGCGCATCGTCGGGATCGACCTGCGCGACCCGGCCCAGGTGATCGGCCTGGCCGACTCCGTCGCGGCGGCCGGCCCGCTCGACATCCTGATCAACAACGCGGCCCAGACCGTGCGTCGCTCCCCCGGCTCCTACTCGATGCTGGTCGAGGCCGAGTCGTCGCCGCTGCCGGACGGGAGCATCCCCGAGATCGTCAGCTTCGGCCACACCAATGACGCGCACCCGACCGCCCTGGCGGCGTCGGTGACCAGCCACCCGATCCTGGCCGCCGCGGCCGCCGGCTCGGCCGCGTCCGTGCTGACCGCCGACGACCTCACCGCCCTGGCCCTCGCCCCCGGCTCCTCGTCGCTCGAACGCCTCGCCGCGGGCACCGCCATCGACGCCGGCGGGCTCGTTCCCGACCTGCATGAGGCGAACAGCTGGACCGCGAACGTCGAAGACGTCGACCCGCTCGAGATGCTCGAGGTGCAGCTCTGCAACACCACCGCGCCGTTCCTGCTGGTGAGCCGCCTGCGTGCGTCGATGGCCGCATCCGGCGCCCGGCGAACCTACATCGTCAACGTGTCCGCGATGGAGGGCGTGTTCGGCCGCGGTTACAAGGGTCCCGGCCACCCGCACACCAACATGGCCAAGGCCGCGCTGAACATGCTCACCCGCACCAGCGCGAAGGAGATGCTCTCCGACCGCATCCTGATGACGAGCGTCGACACGGGCTGGATCACCGACGAACGCCCGCACCCCACCAAGGTGCGCCTCGCCGAGGAGGGCTTCCACGCCCCCCTCGACCTCGTCGACGGTGCGGCGCGCGTCTACGACCCGATCGTGCGCGGCGAGGCCGGCGAAGACCTGTGCGGAGTCTTCCTCAAGGACTACAAGCCCGCCACCTGGTGAGACCGCCCGGGCGGAATCCGAGCGGCTATGGTGGCTGGATGCTCCCCTTGTGTGATTAGCGACCGGCTCGGCTTCGACCACCCGGTTCCTTCACTCGCGCCCGGCGCGCACATTCTTCGGAGTTTCGTCCATGCCCTCCTCTTCCTCAGTACCCGTTCCGCCGTCACGGCCCCCAGACGCCGCCCGGCCGGGTTACGCCGCCGTGCTCACGACACCCGGGGTTCCGTTCGTCTTCGCGAGCGCCCTCGCCGGCCGCTTCGCGTATGCGCTCGTCGGCCTGCCGATGCTCATCGCGGTCGAAACAGCCACCGGCTCCTACGCGGTTGCGGGGGCCGCCATGGGCGCTTACGGGGCCACCGCCGGCTTCCTGGCGCCGCTGCGGGCCCGGCTGATCGACCGGTTCGGCCGCCGACGGATGCTGCTCACGCTCTCACTCTCCTTCGCCGTCTCCCTCGGCCTGTTCGCCCTCGCGACCGGGACCGGCGACTCGGCCTGGTGGAGCATCGCGCTGGCCGGCCTCGTCGGCGCCGTCGCGCCGCCGCTCGGGCCGATCATGCGTGTGCTCTGGGCGGCTCTCCTGCCGGCACCCGGAATCCTCCGGACGGCCCTCAGCCTCGACGCCGTGCTGGAGGAGGTGCTCTACCTGGCCGGCCCGGTGCTCGCGGGCACGATCCTGCTCTGGATCTCCCCCAGCACGGCCCTGCTCATTCCCGCGGCCCTGATCGTGGTCGGGACCGTGCTGATGGTCTCCTCCCCGGCCATGCTGCCCGGCCCGGCCCCAGCCGAGGCCGACGGGAGCCCGCCGGGCGGTGCTCTTCTGACCGACCCGCGCTTCGCGGCCCTGCTGCTGCCCGTACTCGCGGCCGGGGTCCTCGTCGGCACGGTCTACATCGCGGTCCCGGCCCTGATCGGCGCCACCGCTCTGGGCGGCGCGACCGGCAATGCTGGTTCGACCGCCGAGGCGGGAATCGTGCTCGCTCTCTTCGCCGCCGGCAGCGCGGTCGGCGGGCTCGTCTACGGCGCCCTGCGGATCGGGTCGTCGGCACGACGACAGTTGTTCGTCATCGCCGCTCTCTTCGTGGCCGGGATCGCCGCCGCCGGACTGGCCACGTCGACGCTGGCGCTTGGCCTCCTGATCGCGCTGGCCGGGCTCTGCCTGTCCCCGATCATGATCGTGGCCTACGTCGCGGCGAGCGACTTCGGCCGCGGCGGACGGGAGATCGAGGCGACGACCTGGGTCAATACGGCGCACAACGTCGGGGCCGCGGCCGGAAGCGCACTGGCCGGGGTGCTCGTCGAGGCGGCAGGCGCGGGCGCCGCGTTCTTCGGCGCGGCCGTCGTCGGGGCCGTGCTCCTGATACTGGCCGGGGTCACCCGGTGGGTCACGCCCCCGGCGTCGTCCGACCGGCGGGCCGCCGCCCGCGTACACGGCGCGCCCAAGCGACAGGTCCGTTAGGTTCTCGTCCCAACTGTGACTAGTTTGGGGGGTCAGTGCTCGTCTGCGGCCTCCACGCCCTGCCGACAGGCTGCTCGCTCCCGACCCGGATGAGGTCAAACGGACCTGCGCAACGCTGTGCGTGCCGCCGACTGCCGATGACGACCGGAACGGAACCACCGGATGACTGAGACGCCCACGCCGACCGAGGAGCTGTCGCTGCGCGACATGCTGGCCTCCCTCGCCCCGAGCGAACCACCGCTCGCCCGGCGTCCGCGGGCGCACGTGAGCGCCCACCCGGTCGCCGCGAGTCCGCTCTTCGACGAGGTCGAGTCCCGTCTGGACACCATCGCCGAGCATGAGAGCCTCGCCCTCGTGGCCACCGCCCTGGCCGAGCACCAGACCCGGATGGCACGGCTGCGGCGCATTCCAGCGGATGCGCGCACCACCCACGCACCACCTGCCGAGGCGCCTCCCGCGCACCGCACCGCCATCGACCTCTGGGTGATGGTGTTCGGCGACGAGGACTGCACGCACTACACGGGCGAGGCGCTGCATCGCCGCACCCTGGTCGATGCCGTGCCCCGCGCCGGAGAATTCCTCTCCCCCGGCCAATTGAGTCGGTTCGACACGCTGCGGCCGGTGGTGGAGCGCGTCGAGCACGCGCCCTTCCCGGAGAACTGCGCCACACCGACGGTCCTGGTGGTGGTGCACGTGGCAGCAGTGGCCGAATCGGGCGAGCGCCGGCTGGAACGACAGCGAGCGCTGCGCCATGAGGGGTGGGACATCGCCCTTCCCCAAACCCAGGTGACAGCGCCCGGAGCCTGACCTCCCTCGAATCCCCGAAGGCACGACCCCGCCACTGCTCGATGCAACGAAACGGAAAGCCGACGATGACCGAAATCTCCACAGAACTCAGGGAAGCTCTCCTGCGCGAAATGCGCAGCACGCTTCGCACCACCACCGAGCGGATAGTGCCGCGGGAACGGCCGGTGCTCGTGCTCGAACTCGGCAGCCCGGTCTACGACGAGGTGGAGACACTGCTCGGGAGCGGCGCCGGGCGGGCAAGCCGCGGCGATCATGCGATCACCCCGGACGCCCGCGCGGTGCTGATCGTGGAGCCCGTTCACCCGGTGTACGACGAGGTGGAGTTCCTGATCGGCAACGATGCCGAGCGCGTCAGTCTCGGTGCGGTGGCAACGGCGATGTTCGAATACCAGGCCGGTGCGATCACCCGGGGTCAGGTCGCTGAACGCTCTCCCGCGGTCGATGGGCGCCCGGTGCACTCGGTCACGAAGAACCGCACCGCGATCGACGTGCGCCTGCTCGTCTTCGGCGACGACGCCTGCACGGAGTTCACCGGCGAGGCACTGCACCGGCGCACGCTCGTCGACGCCGTTCCGCGGGCCGGGGAGAGCTTCGTCCCCGGGCAACTGACGGGGTTCTCCGCCCAGCGGACCGTGGTGCACCACGTCGAGCATGCCCCGTTCGCGCACTATTCCGACGAGCCCACCGTCGGGGTGGTGCTGCACCTCGCCGCCGTGGCGGAGTCGGACTCCTGGCGCCGCGAACGCCAGGGCAGGCTGCGCGCCGACGGCTGGCAGGCGCTCGCCGCGCGGACCTGACCGCTTCCGGTGCGGGACGCACCGGACCGGGCTCCCGCCCCTGTTTTCGCTGCCTCCACCACAATAGTGGCTAGGCTTAACAGTCGTGCGTCCGGAGCCAGAAGCCCCGGTCGAAACTGAGATGGAGAATACGTTGCCTGGAGAAAACCTCACCCGGATCGAAGCCCAGGAGCGCGCGGCGCTCATTGCCGTGCGGAGCTACGCGGTAGCCCTCGACCTCACCACCGGTGCGGAGACGTTCGGCAGCACGACGACAGTGGAGTTCACGGCCACGCCCGGCGCGTCCACCTTCATCGACGCGATCACCCGCGCGGTGCACTCGGTGACCCTCAACGGGGTCTCCCTCGACCCTGCAGCCGTCAGCGACGGCATCCGGATCCAGCTCGACGGCCTCGCCGCCGAGAACACCCTCACGGTCGTCTCCGACGCCGTCTACACGAACACCGGCGAGGGCCTGCACCGCTTCGTCGACCCGGTCGACAACGAGGTCTACCTCTACAGCCAGTTCGAGGTGCCGGACTCCCGCCGCGTCTTCGCCGTGTTCGAGCAGCCCGACCTCAAGGCCGCGTTCGCCTTCACGGTCACCGCGCCCGGGGCGTGGGAGGTCATCTCCAACTCCGTCACACCCGTCCCGACGGATGCCGGCAACGGCGCGAAGACCTGGATCTTCCCGCCCACCCACACCATCTCCAGCTACATCACTGCCCTCGTCGCGGGCCCGTACTCCGTCGTGCGCAGCGAACTGACCTCGAGCGACGGACGCACGATCCCCCTCGGGCTGTTCAGTCGGAAGAGCCTGTTCCAGTACCTCGACGCGGACTACCTGTTCGAGAAGACCCGCCAGGGCTTCACCTACTTCGAGGAGAAGTTCAACTACCCCTACCCGTTCGACAAGTACGACCAGATGTTCGTGCCGGAGTTCAACGCCGGCGCGATGGAGAACGCCGGCGCGGTCACCTTCACCGAGACCTACGTCTTCCGCTCCAAGGTCACCGACGCCATCAAGGAGCGTCGTGTGGTCACGGTGCTGCACGAACTGGCGCACATGTGGTTCGGCGACCTGGTCACCATGAAATGGTGGAACGACCTGTGGCTCAACGAGTCGTTCGCCGAATGGGCGTCGACCATGGCCACCGCCGAGGCCACCGAGTGGACCGAGGCGTGGACCACCTTCGCCGTGATGGAGAAGAGCTGGGCCTACAAGCAGGACCAGCTGCCGTCGACGCACCCCATCACGGCCACCATCACCGACCTCGAAGACGTGCAGGTCAACTTCGACGGCATCACCTACGCCAAGGGCGGCTCGGTGCTCAAGCAGCTCGTTGCCTGGGTCGGCAGAGACGAGTTCTTCGCCGGTGTTGCCTACTACTTCGCCAAGCACGAGTGGGGCAACACCGAGCTGAACGACCTGATGGTCGAGCTCGAGGCCTCCAGCGGCCGCGACCTCACCGAGTGGACGAAGCTCTGGCTCGAGACGGCCGGCGTCAACACGCTCCGCCCCGAGGTCACGGTCGACGAGGCCGGAACCATCACCGGTTTCACCGTGCTGCAGACCGCCGCGGCGGACTACCCCACGATCCGCCCGCACCGCCTCGCGATCGGCTTCTACGACCTCGCCGACGGCTCCCTCGTGCGCACCCACCGGGTCGAGATCGACGTCGACGGGCCGAGAACGGATGTCACCGAGCTCGTCGGCCAGGCCCGTCCCGCCCTCGTCCTGCTCAACGACGACGACCTCGCCTACGCGAAGATCCGCCTCGACGCCGCGTCGCAGGACGTCGCCCTGGAGAACCTGTCCTCGATCGAGAGCCCGCTCGCCCGGGCGATCGTCTGGGGTGCCGTCTGGGACGCGACCCGCGACGCCGAGACCGCGCCGCGCGACTTCATCAGCCTCGTGCTGGGCAACGTCGCCACCGAAACCGAATCGACCACGCTGCGCACGGTGGTCGGCCAGGTCGTGCTCGCCGCGACCTACTATGTCGCCGAGGAGTTCCGTGCGAACACGGTCACCGAGGTCGGCGACGCCCTCTGGTCCCTCGCCCGGCACGCCGAACCCGGCACCGACGCCCAGTTCCAGTTCGTCAAGTTCTTCGGCTCGGTCGCCTCCACCGGCAGCCACTTGGCCTCGGTCGCGGCGCTCCTGGACGGCACCGCACCCCTGGACGGCCTCACGATCGACACCGACCTGGCCTGGGAGCTGCTCATCGCCCTCGTCGCCGGCGGCAAGGCCGGTACCACCGAGATCGACGCGGCCCTGGCCCGTGACAACACCGCGACGGGCGCTCAGTCGGCCGCCCAGGCGCGCGCGGCCATCCCGACGCCGGAGGGCAAGCAGGCGGCCTGGTCGTCGCTGATCGACATCGACACCGCGCCTAATACGATCGTGCGCGTGACCGCGGCCGGGTTCCTCCGGGCGAACGACACCACCCTGCTCGAACCGTTCGTGGACCGGTACTTCGCCATGCTGCAGTCGGTCTGGGAATCCCGCAGCTTCTCCATCGCGGAGAAGCTGATCCTGGGCCTGTACCCGTCACCGCTGGCCAACCAGGCCCTGGCCGACGCGACCCGCGCCTGGCTCGACGCCAACCCGGAGCCGCTCGCGCTCCGCCGCCTGGTGATCGAGAACCTGGCCGGGGTGGAGCGAGCCCTCGCCGCCCAGGCGCGGGACGCGGTCTAACCAGCCCGGAGCATCCGTCTGGAACGCCTCACGGCCCTCGCCGCCGCCCGCCCGGGCGCCCGGCGGGGGTTTTGTGCATCCCGTCCCGCGTGGACGGCGAGGGTCCCAGCCTCTGCCCGGCGGCTCTCGGTAGACTGCTTCCAATATGAATTTCGACGCAATCTGGCTTGAACTCGCCCAATTCTTCACCGTCGATCTGTGGCTCAAGGTCATCAACATCGCCGCGATCGTCATCGGAGCCTTCCTCCTGCGCTGGGGGCTGCACTTCGTGATCGAACGGGTCGTGGGGCAGATCGTCTCCGGCGTGAAGAAGACGCAGAACGTGATGGACACCCAGGCGCTGAGCGTCTCCCCGGTGGCCGCCGTGCGCGTGGTGCAGCGCACCCGCACGCTCGGCTCCGTGCTCACCAACATCGTCAACGTCACCCTGCTGATCGTCTCGGTGCTGCTGATCGTGAACGTCGTCAACACGGACATCCTCGGCTCCTTCGCCCTGCTCACGGCCGCGCTCGGCGCCGGGCTCGGCTTCGGCGCGCAGAACATCGTCAAGGACATCCTCAACGGCCTGTTCATGGTCGTGGAGGACCAGCTCGGCGTCGGCGACATCGTCGACGTCGGCTTCGCCTCCGGCGTCGTCGAGACGGTCGGCATCCGGGTCACCCAGGTGCGCGACGTCGACGGCACCCTCTGGTTCGTGCGCAACGGCGAGATCCTCCGCGTCGGCAACATGTCCCAGGGCTGGGCCAGGGTGATCATCGACCTCGCCATCCCCTACGCCTCCGACGTGGAGGCCGTGCAGGCCGAGCTGCTCCGGGTGGCCAGGGCCCTCGCCTCCAGCCGCAAGTGGCGCCCCGTCATCCTGGAGAAGCCCGAGGTGTGGGGACTCGAGTCGATCTCGGCCGAGGCCCTCGTCGTGCGCCTCGTGGTGAAGACCCGGGTCTCGGCCAAGTGGGACTTCGCCCGCGACCTCCGCCTGCACCTCAAGAAGGCGCTCGACGGGCTGGGCATCGGGCTGACCCCGCTGAACAGCGTCGTGATGACCGGACCGGACGGTTCCGTGAACGCCGCTGCAATCCCCGGCACGGACGAACCGTCCGACGCAGCCGCCGAGGCCGCCGCCGCCGTTCCCGATGCGATCACGGCCCCGTTCACCGCGCCGGTCCCGGTGCGGAAGAAGTCCCGCCTCCCCCGCGCCCCTCGCAAGGGGCGCATCGTGGCGACGGATGCCGCCGAGCACCCGGCAGACACGACATCCGGCGAAAGCGCCCCGGCCCAGAAGCCCGCCGGGAAACCTGCGGGGAAGCCTGCCGAGAAGCCCGTGAAGTCCGCCGCCGAGCTGGACGCCGAACACCCCACCCCGAGCTCGCCGAAGTCGACACCAGATCCGGAGATCCGCGATGACGCCTGAGTCCACCCCTACCCCCACGCCTACGTCCACGCCCACGTCCACGCCTACGCCCACGCCGGCATCCGTCCCGGCCGCGCCCAGCCCCGCCCCTGCCGGCACTCCGTCCCGTGTGCTTCTGCGCGACGGCGAGAACGGCGCCGCGATCGGCGCCTCCTTCTACGAACAGGTCGGCGGGCGGCCGTTCTTCGCGAGGCTCGTCGCCGAGTTCTACCGCGGAGTCGCGACCGACCCCGTGCTGAAGCCGATGTACCCCGAGGCCGACCTCGGTCCGGCCCAGGAACGCCTGACCATGTTCCTCGAGCAGTACTGGGGCGGGCCGGGCACCTACAGCGAGCAGCGCGGCCACCCCCGGCTGCGCCAGCGGCACCAGCCGTTCAAGGTGAACCCGGATGCCCGCGACCGCTGGCTCGCGCACATGCGCCAGGCCGTCGACAGGGCCGACCTGCCGCCGCTGCAGCGGGAGACCCTCTGGGACTACCTGGAACGGGCCGCCCACGCCATGCTGAACACGTTCGACGAGTAGCCGCCCGCCCTGTCGAATTCGACGGACAATTGCGTGTTCCGGCGCTCTGCAGGGCTGTTTTGAGCCGATTCCGGCAGAATGTCCGTCGAACTTGACGAGTGAGAGTGAGCCACAATGACCGCCGTCCCCCCGTCCAGCAGGTCGGCCGAGGCCGACGTCATCGTCGTGGGGGCCGGCCTGGCCGGCCTCGTCGCGACGGCCGAACTGGTTGCCGCCGGGAAGCGGGTGATCCTGGTCGAACAGGAACCGGCGGCCTCATTCGGCGGGCAGGCCTGGTGGTCCTTCGGCGGGCTCTTCCTGGTCGACTCCCCAGAGCAGCGCCGCCTGGGCGTGCACGACTCCCCCGAGCTGGCCAGGCAGGACTGGTTCGGCAGCGCCGGTTTCGACCGCGAGGAGGACTACTGGCCGAAGCGCTGGGCGGAGGCGTACCTCGACTTCGCGGCCGGGGAGAAGCGCGCCTGGCTGCACGAGCTCGGCATCCGGTTCTTCCCGGTCGTCGGCTGGGCCGAGCGGGGCGGCTACACCGCCCTTGAGCACGGCAACTCGGTGCCGCGGTTCCACATCGTCTGGGGCACCGGCCCCGCCCTGCTCGCTCCGTTCGTCGCCCGGGTGCGGGCGGGCGTGGCCTCCGGGCGCGTCACGGTGCTGAACCGGCACCAGGTCGACGAGCTCGTCGTCACGGGCGGCACCGTGACCGGGGTGCGCGGCGGCGTGCTCGCGCCGAGCACTGCCGCCCGCGGGGAGGCAAGTTCCCGGGACCGGGTCGGCGAGTTCGAGCTGGCGGCGTCGGCCGTGATCGTGACCAGCGGCGGCATCGGCGGCAACCACGACCTCGTGCGCGCCCAGTGGCCGTCCCGGCTGGGCGCCGCCCCGGAGCACCTGCTCTCCGGCGTTCCCGCGCATGTCGACGGCCGGATGCTCGGCATCAGCGAGCGGGCCGGCGCCCGGCTGATCAACGGCGACCGGATGTGGCACTACACGGAGGGTATCGAGAACTGGGATCCGGTCTGGGCGGCCCACGGCATCCGGATCCTGCCCGGCCCGTCGTCACTCTGGCTCGACGCGACCGGAAAACGGCTGCCCGCACCCCTCTTCCCCGGCTTCGACACGCTGGGCACGCTCGAGCACATCCTCGGCACCGGCCACGACCACAGCTGGTTCGTGCTCACCCAGAAGATCATCGAGAAGGAGTTCGCCCTCTCCGGCAGCGAGCAGAACCCCGACCTGACCGGCAAGGACCTCTCCCTGCTCGCCAAACGGGTCACCCCGGGGGCGCCCGGCCCGGTGGAGGCGTTCAAGGCGAAGGGCGCGGATTTCGTCGTCGCCGGCACCCTGCACGAACTGCTGGCCGGAATGCAGCAACGCTCACCGGAGGTGCGCCTCGACTTCGCCCGGATCGAGCGGGAGATCCGGGCACGGGACCGGGAGCTGGACAACGATTTCACGAAGGATGCCCAGATCACCGCGATCAGGCAGGCCAGGCACTACCGCGGCGACCGGCTCATCCGCGTGGCGAGCCCGCACAAGCTGCTCGACCCGAAGAACGGGCCGCTGATCGCCGTCAAGCTGCACATCCTCACCCGGAAGAGCCTCGGCGGCATCGAGACCGACCTGTTCGCTCGCGCGCTCGGCCCCGACGGGCAGCCCGTTCCCGGCCTGTACGCGGCCGGGGAGGCCAGCGGCTTCGGCGGGGGCGGCATGCACGGCTACCGCTCGCTCGAGGGCACCTTCCTCGGCGGCTGCCTGTTCTCCGGCCGCACCGCCGGCCGAGCGGTCGCCGCGGCACTGTAGGTCCGCCGCGCACGACCGCGCCTCATGGCGCACCTTTGGGCAGCGGGCGCAAGGTGAAACGTGCGCCCGCTGCCCAAAGGTGCGCCGCGACGACCTGAGGTCGCCGCGGCGCGGTCCCTAGACGAGCTCGGCGGAGGCGACGATCGCCGCGGCGGTGACGCGTCCCATCCGGATGGCGCCGTCCACGTGCTGGTAGCCCTTGCCGGCCAGGTCGCTGCAGGAGAAGGAGATCGGCCCGACGGGGGTGCGCAGGTCGGCGCCGTAGCGGGCCAGCCCGCCCAGGTCGAAGCTCGCCGCGTAGGCCCCGCGGGTCCACTCCTCGGTGCCCCAGTCGCTCTCGTAGTAGACGACCGGTGTGAGCGCCTTCTCACCGAAGTAGTGCGAGAGCGAGGTGAGGATGCGGGTCTTCCGCTCCTCCGGCGTGAGGGTGAACACCAGGTCGGCGGCCTCGTCCGACACGAAGCCCACGAACGTGCCGCGGCTGTCGCCGAAGTTGGTGTTGTCGTAGGCCTCGTGCACGAGCTCATAGGGGCTGAATGCGGTGCCGGAGAGGCCGTCCTCGCGCCAGAACGGCGTCTCGTAGACGGCGTGCACCTTGATCACGAAGCCCATCGAGAGGTGCTGGTGCAGCTGGTGCTGGCGGCGCGGTAGCGAGGGCTCGAACGAGATCCGGCTGTAGAGCACCGGCGGGACGGCCACGATCACGCGGCGCGCGTGCACCTCGAGGTCGTCGGTGACGGCGACGACGCTGTCCTCGTTCCAGCGCAGGGTGCGCACGGCCTGGCCGAGGTGTACGTCGTCGCCGAGCCGTTCGGCGAGGAGGATCGGCACCTGCTGCAGGCCTCCCACGACTCGTTCGTCGAGGATGAAGTCGGCGTCGACGAGGTTGCTGAAGCTGCCGGCGCTGGCCGCCATCAGCAGCGCCTGCAGGGTGGAGAACGCGTGCGCCGGCTTGGTGAGCATGGCGCCGGCGATGAACATGCCGATGTTGTCGCGGGCCTCCTGGTCGGTCGTCTCGTTTTCCAGCCAGGCGCTGAAGGAGATCTCGTCGAGTTCCTTCGCGCGCGGGTGCGCCCACGGGCGGTCGGGGTCGGTCTGGGCAACGAGGCCGTCGAGCAGTTCGATCAGGCGGAGGATCTCTCCCTCGGTCTCGGCCGACACCGGGAAGATCTCGCCCTCGAACAGGGTGCGCTCGCCGGCGGCGTTGATGTACACGTTCTCGCCGGTGCGGTACCGCGCGAAGGTCTCGAGTCCCAGTTCGGCGATCGTCTCCTTGAGCGCGTCCTGGTCAGGCGAGACCCACTGGCCGCCGATCTCGAGCATCGCGCCGTCGATGTCGTCGGTCCAGAGCCGGCCGCCGACCCGGTCCCTGGCCTCGAGCACGGCGACGGTGAGGCCCGCCTTCCGCAGCTCGGTCGCGGCGGTGAGGCCGGATGCCCCGGCTCCGATGATGACAATGTCGCGTTCAATCGTGGTCATGATTGCTCCCTTGCAGTGTGAGTTGGTGTGTTCGGGTTCGATCGGGGTCAGGAGACCGGGATGAGGGTGTACTTGGTCGAGAGGTACTCGTGGATTCCCTCGAGCCCGCCCTCGCGGCCCAGGCCGGACTGCTTGACGCCGCCGAACGGCGCCGCGGCGTTGGAGACCAGCCCCGTGTTCAGGCCCATCATCCCGGTCTCCAGGCGGCCGATCATCCGGTGTCCCCTGGCGAGGTCCTTCGTGAAGACGTAGCCGACCAGACCGTACTCGGTCGAGTTGGCCAGGCGCACGGCCTCGTCCTCGTCGCCGAAGGTGACGATGCCGACGACCGGTCCGAAGATCTCCTCGCGCAGGATGGCGCTGCCGGGTGCGACGCCGGTGAGCACCGTCGGCTCGTAGAACGAGCCGGGGCCGTCGGGGCGTACCCCGCCGGCGAGCAGGGTGGCGCCCTTCGACAGGGCATCCTGCACGAGCGCGTCGGTACTCGCCACGGCGGCCTCGTTGACGAGCGGCCCGATGGTGACGCCTTCCTCGGTGCCGCGGCCCATGGTGAGAGCGGCGACCCGCTCGGTGAGCCGGCGGCCGAACTCGGCGGCGATCGATTCGTGCACGATGAACCGGTTGGCGGCGGTGCAGGCCTGTCCGATGTTGCGGAACTTGGCGAGCATCGCTCCGTCGACGGCTTTGTCCAGGTCGGCGTCCTCGAAGACGACGAACGGGGCGTTGCCGCCGAGCTCCATCGAGGTGCGCAGCACGCCCTGGGCGGCCTGCTGGATCAGCTTGCGCCCGACCGGGGTCGACCCGGTGAAGCTCAGCTTGCGCAGGCGCGGGTCGGCGATGATCGGCCCGGCCACGGCCGAGGAGGCGGAGGTGGTGATCACGTTCACGACCCCGGCCGGCACGCCGGCATCCTCGAGCAATTGCACGAAGTAGAGGGTGGTCAGCGGGGTCAGTTCGGCCGGTTTGGTGACGACGGTGCACCCCGCGGCGAGAGCCGGCGCGATCTTGCGGGTCGCCATGGCCAGCGGGAAGTTCCACGGCGTGATCAGCAGGCACGGGCCCACCGGGTGCTGAGAGACGACCATCGACCCGGTGCCCTCGGGGTTCAGCCCGTAGCGGCCGCTGATCCGCACGGCCTCCTCGCTGAACCAGCGCAGGAATTCGCCCCCGTAGGTGACCTCGCCGTTCGCCTCGGCCAGCGGCTTGCCCATCTCCATCGTCATCAGCAGGGCGAAGTCGTCGCGGCGCTCCTGCAGCAGGTCGAAGGCGCGGCGCAGGATCTCGGCGCGCACCCGCGGGGCGGTCGCCGCCCAGGCCGCGCTCGCGTCGACCGCGGCGTCGAGGGCACGGATGCCGTCGGCGGCGTCCGCGTTCGCGATCCGCTTGAGCACGAGACCGGTCGCCGGGTCGGTCACCTCGATCGGGTCGCCGCCGCCCTGCTGCCAGGCCCCGTTGATGTAGAGCCCGTCGGGGACGCGGGCGAGCAGGTCGGTTTCACGACTGGACACGATGTTCTCTTTCGGTTGGTTCGGTTCACGAAGGTTCTCTGATCCGGCACGGCCGCCGCGCCGGGCCGCCGTCAGGGGTACAGGCCGCGGAGCAGGTGGGCCTCGGCCACGCGTTCGACCGCGAGCACGGTCGCGGCGGCGCGCAGGGAGAGGTCCCGGGCTGCGGCGTACTCGACGACCTGCTGCCAGGCGCCGAGCATCCGTTCTTCGAGCTTGTGCTCGACCTCATCGGCGTTCCACCAGTAGGCCTGGTTGCCCTGCACCCACTCGAAGTAGGAGACGAGCACACCGCCGGCGTTCGCGAGGATGTCGGGCACGACGAGCTGGCCGTTCTCGGCGAAGATGCGGTCGGCGGCCGGGGAGGTCGGACCGTTCGCTCCCTCGACGATGATCCGGGCGCTGACCCGGGCGGCATTGCCCTCGTGCAGCACGCCTTCGACGGCGGCCGGAACGAGCAGGTCGACGGGCAGTTCGAGCAGGGCGTCGCCGCCCAGCGGTTCGGCGCCGTCGTAGCCGACGACCCGTCCGGTGGCGGCGACGTAGGCGCTGAGCCTCGTGAAGTCCAGTCCGTTCGGGTTGTAGACGGCGCCGTACTGGTCGCTCACGGCGATCACGCGCACACCGGCGTCGGTGAGGAACACGGCGGCGTCGTGCCCGACCTTGCCGAAGCCCTGCACCGCGGCGGTGGCGCCGTGCGGGCTGATCCCGCGGTGCCGGAGCGCCGCGAGCGCGATGTGGGTGACCCCGCGGGAGGTGGCGCTGGCGCGGCCGTGCGACCCGCCGAGGCTGATCGGCTTGCCGGTCACGATGCCGGGAACGGTGTAGCCGACGTTGACGGAGTAGGTGTCCATGATCCAGGCCATGGTGCGTTCGTCGGTGCCCATGTCGGGGGCGGGGATGTCCTTCTCCGGGCCGATGATCGGCAGGATCTCGCTGGTGTAGCGCCGGGTGACACGTTCCAGCTCGGCCTGGGAGAACTGGCGGGGGTCGATGGTGACCCCGCCCTTGGCGCCGCCGAACGGCACGTCGATCAGGGCGCATTTCCAGGTCATCCACATGGCCAGGGCGCGCACCTCGTCGAGGGTGACTCCCGGGCTGTAGCGCAGGCCGCCCTTGGCCGGTCCGCGGGAGAGATTGTGCTGCACCCGGTAGCCGGTGAACAGGCTGGTGCTGCCGTCGTCGCGGCGGAGCGGCACGGCCACGGTCATCTCCCGGCGCGGCGTGGAGAGCAGGGATTGCAGCCCGGCGCCGTAGCCGAGCACGTCGATCGCGCTGGCCAGCTGGGCGCGGGCATCGATCAGCGGGGTGGCGAGCGGGGTCGCCGGTGCGGTCAGCAGGGCCGTAGGTGCGGCCTCGAGGAGGCTCATGCGGCGGCCAGCGCGGCCTGGACGACCTGCAGGCCCTCGATGAGGAGTTCGTCGGGGATGCTCAGCGGCGGCAGGAAACGGATCACGTTGCCATAGGTGCCGCAGGTGAGCAGGATGACGCCCTGCGCGTGGGCCGCGGCGACGACGCGTCCGGTGAGGGCGGCATCCGGGTCGCCCGTCACGGCGTCGACCAGTTCGACCGCGATCATGGCGCCCCGGCCGCGCACGTCGCCGACGCGCTTGTCGGCGGTACGGATGGCGTTCAGCCGGCCGGTGAGGATGGCGCCGATCTCCCTGGCCCGGGCGACCAGGTTCTCGGACTCGTACGCCGCCATGGTGGCGAGGGCCGCGGCGCAGGCGAGCGGGTTGCCGCCGTAGGTTCCGCCGATGCCGCCGACCTGCGGGGAGTCCATGATCTCGGCGCGGCCGGTGACCGCGGAGAGCGGGAGACCCCCGGCGATTCCCTTGGCCATCACCATCAGGTCCGGCACGATGCCCTCGTGGTCGCTGGCGAACATGTCGCCGGTGCGGGCGAAACCGGTCTGCACCTCGTCGGCGATGAAGACGACCTTGTTGGCCCGGCACCAGTCGACGAGCGTGGGCAGGAAGCCCGGCGCGGGAACGATGAAGCCGCCCTCGCCCTGGATCGGTTCGATGATCACCGCGGCGAGGTTCTCGGCACCGATCTGCTTCTCGATCTGCGAGATGGCCCGCTTCGCGGCGACGACGCCGTCCAGGCCGCCGTCGCGATACGGGTAGGACATCGGCGCGCGGTAGAGCTCGGCGGCGAACGGGCCGAAACCGTTCTTGTAGGGCTGGTTCTTCGCGGTGAGCCCCATGGTCAGGGTGGTGCGGCCGTGGTACGCGTGGTCGAAGGCGACGACGGCCTGCTTGCCGGTGTAGTGGCGGGCGATCTTGACGGCGTTCTCCACGGCCTCGGCCCCGGAGTTGAAGAGGGCGCTGCGCTTGGCGTGGTCGCCCGGGGTGAGCCGGTTGAGGGTCTCGGCCACTTCGATGTAGGAGTCGTAGGGGGCGACGGTGAAGCAGGTGTGGGTGAACTGGGCGAGCTGGGCCGCGACGGCCTCGACCACCTGCGGCGCGCTGTTGCCGACGCCGGTGACGGCGATGCCGCTGCCGAGGTCGATCAGCGAGTTCCCGTCGACGTCGACGAGCACGCCGCCGCCGGCCGCGACGATGTAGACCGGAAGGGTCACGCCCACACCGGCCGAGACCGCCTGCGCCTTGCGCGCCTGCAGAGCCTGCGACTTCGGGCCGGGGATGCTCGTCACCAGGCGGCGTTCCTGGGGAAGGCTCGGTCCGCCGAGCGGCACGGTGGATGTGGGGGTTTCGACGATGGTCATGGCTGCTCCAGTTCTGCGACACAGGTGCATCGCCGCGCTGCCGGCGACGATGCCAATTGCGCAATGCTATGCACGGCAGCCCCAACCCGCGTCTGCCACTATGTACAACCTACGTCCGATCTTTCGCCGCCCTGTACACTCGTCGCATGTCTCCGTCCGTGGCCCCGCCGCTGCTCCCTCCCCTGCGCCGCCTCCTCGCCCAGCCGGGCCTGCACCTGCGCCTGCTGACCCCCGAGTCCGACCTCCCGGCCGGCGCGCTCGATGCGCCGGTGGACTGGGTGCACGGCTCGGACCTGCCCGATCCGACCCCGTTCCTCTCCGCCAGCCAGATGCTGCTCACCACCGGTCGTCAGTTCACCTCCGACGCGACGACGGATGCCTTCTACACCGACTATGTGGACCGGCTGGCCGACCTCGGCATCGCCTGCCTCGGCTTCGGCACCGAGGTCGTGCGCGACGGCACACCCGACCCGCTCGTCGCCGCCTGCCTGGCCAGGGGCATCCCCCTCGTCGAGGTGCCCTACGGCACGCCCTTCATCGCCGTGGCCCGCACCGCCGGGGACCTGGTCGCCGAACTGCGCTTCGCCAGGGACACCTGGACGCTCGCCGCGCAGCGGGCCATCTCGCTCGCCGCCCTCCGCCCGGACGGCCTCAGCGCTACCCTGAGCGAGCTGTCCCGCCAGCTCGGCCACTGGGTCGCCCTGTTCGACCCGAGCGGCGCGCTCGACCGGGTTTTCCCCCGCGACGCGTTCACGGGGGCATCCGCTGCTCGCGGCTCCCTCGACCGGGCGCAGCACGAGGCCGCGCGGATGCTCCGCCGCGGCCAGCGGGCCAGCCTCACCGTCGACGACGGCGACGAGACGCTCAACCTGCAGACGCTCGGGCGCCGCGACAAGCTGCGCGGCGTGCTCGCCCTCGGCGGCCGGACCCCGCTCGACCTGGCCGGCCAGGAGGTCGTGACGAGCGTGATCGCGCTCGCCGGGCTCGCCCTCGAGCAGAACACGGCGCTCGCGCGCGCCAGGGGGCACCTCCGCTCCGGGCTGCTGCACGCGCTGCTCGGCGGTCAGGTCGAGCTGGCGCGCACGATCTCGGCCGAGCTGTGGGGCGCCTTCCCGGCTGAGCCGGTGCGGGTCGCGGTGGCCGACCCTCCCCCGGAGCGCATGGACGCCCTGACCGAGTTCCTCGAACTCCGGGTCGAGGAGCGCGGCGGGCACCTCTTCTACGCCCGGGTCGGTGCCAGCGTCGTCGTCTGCCTCGACTCCGGCGCCGGCCCCCTGCTCGGCGACCTGGTCGGGTTCGGCCTGCACGTGGGGGTGTCCGACCCGGCCCCCTACCGTTCACTGCCCAGGGCGCTCGCCCAGGCCCGTCAGGCGCTCGAGCGTGCGCAGGAGGGCGAACCGGGGATCGTGGCCTTCGACCTGATCTCCCGGCAGGGGGTGCTCGCCTTCCTGGCCAGGACGGATGCCTCGGAGGTCGCCCGCGCGGCCCTCGCCCCGCTGAGCGACCACGACGCCGCCCACGGCACCGCGCTCCTGGCCACGCTGCGGGTGTGGCTGGAGCAGAATGGCCAGTTCGGGCCGGCAGCCGAGGTGCTCGGGGTGCACCGGCACACCGTCCGCGCCCGGATCGGCCAGGCCGAGCAGCTGCTCGGCCGCGACCTCGGCACGTTCCACGCCCGCGCGGATGTGTGGGCGGCCCTGCTCGCCACCGGAGGCAACTAGTCGCTCCAGGAGGGCGCATCCGGGCGCCGACCTCGGTTAGGCGGTGCCGTCAGCGTCCTGTACGGTGACCAAAGTCAATCGTCTGATTGCCCCGCAGATCGCCGATGGGCGCGCGGAATCCCCCACAAACTCTTTGGAACTTAATGGCAATGACGCCTCGAGCTGGTACCCCTGATTCGAAAAACAAGGCCGGGCCGGGGGAATTGTCCAAGACTCTCAAGCCCCGCCACCTGTCCATGATCGCGATCGCCGGCGTCATCGGTGCCGGCCTGTTTGTCGGGTCCGGCGCCGCCATCCAGCAGGCGGGGCCTGGCATCCTGGTCGCCTACGCCGCCGCCGGCTTCGTCGTGATCCTCGTCATGCGCATGCTGGGCGAGATGGCCGCCGCGAGCCCGGAGACCGGGTCGTTCTCGACCTACGCCGAGCGCGCCCTCGGCCGCTGGGCCGGCTTCAGCATCGGCTGGCTCTACGCCTGGTTCTGGATCATCGTCCTCGGGATCGAGGCAACCGCGGGTGCGGCGATCGTGCATCGCTGGGTTCCCGGCGTCGACCAGTGGGTGTGGGCCCTCGTCCTCATGGTGCTGCTGACGCTGACCAACATCGCCTCGGTCAAGTCGTTCGGCGAATTCGAATTCTGGTTCGCATCGATCAAGGTCGTCGCGATCATCGGTTTCCTCCTGCTCGGCGTCGCCGCGATCTTCGGCCTGCTGCCCGGCGTTCAGGCTCCCGGCCTCAGCAACCTCACGGGCCACGGCGGCTTCTTCCCGAACGGCCCCGGCGCCGTCCTCGGCGGCGTCCTCGTCGTCGTGTTCTCGTTCTTCGGCGCAGAAATCGCCACGATCGCGGCCGGGGAGTCGGCTCACCCGGTCGACGCCGTCAAGAAGGCCGTCAAGTCGACGGTCTGGCGCATCCTCATCTTCTACATCGGCTCCATCGCCGTCGTCGTCACGCTCCTGCCGTGGGACAGTGCGTCCGTCGCGAAGAGCCCCTACGTGGCCGTCATCGAGCTGTTCGGCATCCCCGGTGCGGGCACCATCATGGACGTCATCGTGCTCACGAGCGTGCTCTCCTGCCTGAACTCGGGGCTGTACACGGCGAGCCGGATGCTGTTCTCACTGTCGACGCGTGGTGACGCGCCGAAGAGCTGGGCGAAGATCTCGGCGACAGGCGTGCCGCGCAGCGCGGTGCTGGCCGCCACCGTCGTCGGATTCATCACCGTGGCGCTCAACTATGTCGCCCCCGACACGGTCTTCCTCTTTCTCGCCAACACGTCGGGGGCGATCGCGCTCTTCGTGTGGCTCGTCATCGCGGTCTCGCAGCTGGTGCTCCGCCGCCGGATGAGTCCCGTCGAGCAGGCGAACCTGTCGTTGAAGATGTGGGCGTTCCCGTACCTCACCTGGTTCGCGATCGTCAGCATCCTGGCCCTGCTCGGCGGAATGCTGATAGTCGAGGAATCGACGCGCCAGTCGCTGCTGCTGTCGCTGCTCCTCGCGGCCGTCGTGGTCGGGATCGGGGTCTGGCGCTACCGGGGAGGGCGGGGCCGGGTCGCTGCCGAAGCCGACGCCGCTCCCGATGCCGCACCCGAGGTCGAGCCTGCGGGAATCACGGCCGGCCCGTAGCGCCACGCTCCCCCGCTCGGCGGTTGAGTTGCGGGGAAAGCACCTTCAACCCGGCTGGGAGGGTGTTTTCTCCGCAACTCAGCCGCCGGACGACGCCGGGACGGGATCAGCCGCGGAGCGACCAGGGCTTGCGGCGCACGAGGATGTGGCCGCGGCTCGTGCTCAGCCGGGTCCAGGGGCCGGTCTCGAACAGGCGTACGGGTTCCTCCTTCGGCAGGAAGCCGAGGCTGACGGCGGCGAAGGCCGCGCCGGCCGGCACGATCTCCAGTCCGGGGATCGGCCGGCCCCACACCTCGGAGCGCACGCGCTGCACGATCTGGCCGCCCGTCCCGGTCGGGATCACCGCTGCGACCTCCTCGATGCCGGCGTCCGCGGATGCCTGCAAAAGGGCGGCATCCGTCTCGCCCAGGGCCGTCCAGCCGCCCTTGGGCGGGGAGATCCCGGCCCAGGTCACGGTGGTCACCTCGAGCGGAACGGTCACGGTGACCGGCGCGTCCGGCAGGGTCACTGCGGACACGAGCCTGGCCAGCCGGTCGAGCAGTGAACGCACCGGCACGACAGCATCGAGCTCGACCGGAGCGCCGAGCGCGAACGTGCGCAGGCCGAGCACCGTCGGGCTGCCGTCGAGGAGTCCGCGCGGGTACAGGATGGCCGTGTACACGGCGAGCACCCCGGCCGCCGAAATCAGGCGCACCGAACCGTCCTCCACCCGGCTGGCACGCGACAGGTACACCTGGAGGTCGCTGAGGGAATGGGAATCTGTGAGAGAAAATGACTTGCTCATCTGCTCCTAAACTACCAAGGTACGACGGGGCTCACACGGACCCCCCTTCACGCGCCTGAGGAGGCCACATGGACGAGCCGATGCAAGGTCTCCTGACCGCCCTCGACCTCACCGATACGGGTGCCCGCACGAGTGAGGACATCTTCACCGGGCCGTCGCAATGGATGCCGCTGGGCCGGGTGTTCGGCGGACAGGTCCTGGCCCAGTCGCTCGTCGCGGCGATGCGCACGGTGCCGGACGACCGGCACGTGCACTCGATGCACGGCTACTTCCTCCGTCCGGGAGACGTGGGCCAGCCGATCACGTTCTCGGTCGACCGGATCCACGACGGACGCTCGTTCGCGACCCGGCGCACGCAGGCCTACCAGGACGGGCGGCCGATCCTCTCGATGATCGCCTCGTTCCAGGACGACGACCAGGGCCTCGAACATCACATCGACATGCCGACCGACCTGCCCGACCCGGAGTCCCTGCCGACCGCGGCAGAGTCCCTGGAGAAGGTCGACCACTCGATCGCGCGCTACTGGGCCAGTGAACGCCCGTTCGACATGCGCCACATCCCGTCGCCGATCTACCTCACGGTGGACGGCGAGCACACCTCGCGCCAGGCCGTGTGGATGAAGACGCTCGGCCCGCTGCCGGACGACCCCGACCTGCATCGCGCCGCGCTGGCCTACGCGAGCGACTACTCGATCATGGAACCGATCATGCGGCGTCACGGAATCGCGTGGGCCACCCCCGGGCTCAAGGTCGCGAGCCTCGACCATGCCATGTGGTTCCACCGCTTCGGACGTGCCGACGAGTGGATGCTCTACGTGCAGGATTCTCCCTCGGCGCAGGGTGGCCGCGGCCTGTCCACCGGCAGCATCTTCAGCCGCTCCGGGCTGCTTCTGGCCACGGTGGCCCAGGAGGGCATGCTCAGGGTGCCCACCAACGCCGAGTAGTCCCGCTCAGGTCAGCAACGCTCAGGACTGCGGCCGGCCGGCCAGCAGCACCAGGCCGTCCGGTTCGAGACGGATGTCGACAGAGGCTATGTCGCGCCGCGCGACGCTGGTCGTGCCGACGGCCTCGATCGCGGTGCCCGGGCCGGCCAGCCAGGTCGCCACGAGAGTCGCCGTGCCGCGGGTGTCGGTCACGTACATCGAATACGCCCGTTCGGCGGAGCCGGAACCTCCGTCGGTCTGCGCGTAGCTGCACGAGGAGGCGATCCGGGTTCCCCAGGATTCGCCGGTCAGCACGAAACTGGCGCTGAGCGGGCTGGGCACGACCTGCTCCATTGCCGTGCGGGCTGCCCGGGGCTGGGCACTGCCCGGCGCCGTGGAGGCGACGGGCGCTGCGACCGGCGCGCCGGGAGCGCCCGGGAGCACCGTGGCCAGCACGAGGGCGGCGGCTGCCGAGGCGGCGGCCACCGCCACGACGGCCCCGGCCACGAGCGCGCGCACGCGACGCCGGCGCCGCCGCACCCGGTCCATCAGTCGCGGGAGGCTCCCGCCAGACAGGCCCGATAGGCCAGACAGGCCAGACATTCCCGTCCCGCCGGCCCGGTCGGCGTCCCGCGGCGCCGAGTCGGGGTGCGGCTCCGCTGCCTGCCGATCCAGCGCGAGCGCCTCGTCGGCCGGAACGCTGCCGAGCAGCCCCGGCAGTGCCGCGAGCTCGGCGACCAGCCGGGCGCAGTCGGCGCACTCGGCGAGGTGGCGCTCGAACTCGTGCCGCTCATCGGAGGACAGCGCACCGAGCACATAGGCGGCATCCCAGTCGGCGTAGGCATCCGGTGGGGTCATCGTTCGCTCACCCCCCGCTCGTGCAGGGTCAGCCGCATCGCCCGCAGCGCGTAATGCAGGCGCGACTTCACGGTGCCGGGCGGAATATCCAGCAGCCGGGCGGTCTCGGCGACCGACTGGCCGCGGTAGTACGCGCAGATCACCACGGCCCGGTGTTCACGGGACAACCCGGCCAGCGCGTCGGCGACGAGCCAGGAATCGAGCAGGGCGGACGTCTGGTCGACGGTCAGCTGTTCGGGGAGCTGATCGGTCGTGAACTCGTGGCGGTGCCTGGCCGACCGGCGGTCGTCGATGACGAGGTTCCGGGCCACCGTGAACAGCCAGGCCCGGGCGGACGTCTCCGATTGGTCGAGCACGCGGGGCAGGCGCCAGGCCCGGAGCAGGGTTTCCTGCACCACATCGTCGGCGAGGGCGGCGTCCCCGGTCAGCCGCACCACATAACGCCAGAGCGCCGGGGCGTGTTCATCGTGGAGTGCACGCAGGAGTTCGGCCCGCTCGTCCGTCACCATGCACCTCCCGTCATTAACACGTCGGACCCGCCAAAGCGGTTCACCCGAACACTGAACCGAAAGGGCCACCGTGTCGTTGTACTGAGTAACAGGTGCACTGGGTAGCATCGCCCTGCCGACCCCAACCTATTCGCGAACCCGCTCGAGGAGAACCATGACGAACTCCACCACGATTCCGGCCGATACCGCCGCGGGCATCTCCCGCCGGGCCGCCCTCCTGATCGGAGGCGCGGGAACCGCCGTCGCCCTCGTCGGTTGCAGCACCGGGCCGGCCACGACCGGGGATGCCGCAACCACCGACCAGTCGGGCGACCCGAAGTCCGGCACGGGTGGTTCGACGGAGGTCGCCAAGCTGGCCGACATCCCGGTCGGCGGCTCGGTCGAGGCGTTCCTGAACGGAAAGCCCATCCTCGTCAGCCAGCCCACGGCGGGGAAGGTGGTCGCGTTCAGCGCCGTGTGCACTCACCGAGGTTGCTTCGTGAGGCCCGTCGGCAAGGAGTTCGATTGCCCCTGCCACGGCTCGAAGTTCGACGCGATGACCGGCGAGGTCCTCGGTGGCCCGGCCCCGAGCCCGCTGGTCGCGGTGCCGGTGGCAGTGACCGGCGACTCGGTCACCGCCACCTAGGAAGCGGGCGGCCATGGACCTCTACTCCGTCAACGGTCTCCCCCTGCACGTTCTCCTCGTGCATCTCGTCGTCGTTCTCGTTCCGGTGACCGCCCTGGCCGTGCTCCTCGCCGCGGTCTTCCCCGGGGTGCGCCGCCGCCTGGGCATCGTGCTGCCGGCGCTGGGGCTGGCGGTGATCGTGCTGGTGCCGCTGACGACCCAGGCCGGTGCCTGGTTGCAGGCCCGGGTGGCACCCACCCCGTTGATCGGCGTGCACGCGGGCCTGGGCGGGGCGCTCTGGCCGTGGACGCTCTCCCTCGGGCTGCTCGGCGTCCTGGTCTGGCTGTGGCACACCGTGCAGGACCGGCGACGCCGTTCGCGCCCGGGGGCCGGGCGACAGGCGGTGAGCGTGCTGCTCGTGCTGCTGGCCTTCGGACTCGGCGGCGTGGCCACCTGGCAGACCGTGCTGGTGGGCGAATCCGGCAGCCGGGCGATCTGGCAGGGCACGGTCAGCGAGACCCCGCGGTAGTCCTCCGAAACCGGGCTGGTCCTCCGAAACCGGGCTAGTCCTCCGGAACGGATGCCCGCCGGGAGAACCTGACGGGCTCGTCCAGGTAGGGCGTCCAGGCCTCGCGCTCGGTCGGACTGATCTTGCGCGGGCGCTCCGTGGCGGCATCGACCAGCACGATCGTGGTGCTCGCCCGGGCGTAGAGCACCGCCGGAAGCACTCCGTCGGGACTCCACACCTCGTAGCAGACCTCGAGGCTGGCCCCGCCGAGCTTGCCCAGCCACAGTTGCACGACGACAGGTTGCCGCAGGTAGGGAATCGGTGCGAGGTATTCGGCCTCGAGCCGGCCGATCAGGGTCAGCGTCGCCGCCCCCGGCCGGCCGTCGAGTACCGCGGTCCCTGCTCCCAGTGCCGGCTCGGTCGCGTCCTCGTCCAGCCAGAATGCCTGGATGCGCGCCTCCTCGAGGAGGCGCAGCATCGCGGCATTGTTGACATGGCCGTACGCGTCCAGGTCGGACCAGCGCAGCGTGATCGGCACATGCAGCTTCATCGTGCTCCTAGTCGCGGGTGAGCTTGCGGTAGGCGGAACGGTGCGGCTTCGCGGCATCGGGGCCGAGGCGCTCGATCTTGTTCTGCTCGTAGGACTCGAAGTTGCCCTCGAACCAGTACCAGTTCGCCGGGTTCTCGTCGGTGCCCTCGTAGGAGAGGATGTGGGTTGCGATCCGGTCGAGGAACCACCGGTCGTGAGTGATCACCACGGCGCAGCCGGGGAATTCGAGCAGCGCGTTCTCGAGCGAGCCGAGCGTCTCGACGTCCAGGTCGTTGGTGGGCTCGTCGAGCAGGAGCAGGTTGCCGCCCTGCTTGAGGGTGAGAGCCAGGTTGAGTCGGTTGCGCTCTCCACCGGAGAGCACGCCGGCCTTCTTCTGCTGGTCGGGGCCCTTGAATCCGAACGTGGACACGTAGGCGCGGGACGGGATCTCGGTTTTGCCGACCTGGATGTAGTCCTGGCCGTCGGAGACGACCTCCCACAGGGTCTTGTTCGGGTCGATGCCGGTACGGTCCTGGTCGACGTAGGAGATCGCGACGGTCTCACCGATCTTGAGCTCGCCGCCGTCAAGGGGCTCCTTGCCCACGATCGTCTTGAACAGCGTCGTCTTACCGACACCGTTCGGGCCGATGATGCCGACGATGCCGTTTCGCGGGAGGGTGAAGCTGAGCCCGTCGATGAGGACACGGTCGCCGAAGCCCTTCTTGAGCTTATTTGCGTCGATGACCTGGGCGCCGAGGCGCGGGCCGACCGGGATCTGGATCTCTTCGAAGTCGAGCTTGCGGGTGCTTTCCGCCGCCGCCGCCATTTCCTCGTACCGGGCGAGGCGGGCCTTGGACTTGGCCTGGCGCCCCTTCGCGTTCGAGCGCACCCATTCGAGCTCGTCCGCGAGGCGCTTGGCCATCTTCGCGTCCTTCTTGCCCGCGATCAGCAGTCGTTCCTGCTTCTTCTCGAGGTAGGTGGAGTAGTTGCCCTCGTAGGGGTACAGGTGACCGCGGTCCACTTCGGCGATCCACTCGGCCACGTGGTCGAGGAAGTACCGGTCGTGGGTGACGGCGAGCACGGCGCCGGGATACTGCGCGAGGTGCTGCTCGAGCCACAGCACGCTTTCGGCGTCGAGGTGGTTGGTGGGCTCGTCGAGGAGGAGCAGGTCGGGCTTCTGCAGGAGCAGCTTGGTCAGGGCCACCCGGCGCTTCTCACCACCGGACAGGTCGGAAACGGCCGAGTCTCCCGGCGGGGTGCGCAGGGCGTCCATGGCCTGTTCGAGTTGAGAGTCGAGGTCCCAGGCGTCGGCGGCGTCGATGGCCTCCTGCAGGGTGCCCATCTCGGCCAGGAGGGCGTCGAAGTCGGCGTCCGGCTCGGCGAGGGCGAGGCTGATCTCGTTGAACCGGTCGACCTTGGCCTTGATCGGGCCGACGCCTTCCTGCACGTTCTCGAGCACGGTCTTCGTCTCGTCCAGTTCGGGCTCCTGCATGAGGATGCCGACGCTGTAGCCGGGTGAGAGTTTCGCTTCACCGTTGCTCGGTGTGTCGAGGCCGGCCATGATCTTGAGGATCGTGGATTTTCCGGCTCCGTTCGGCCCGACCACGCCAATCTTGGCGCCGGGGAAAAAAGACATCGTCACATCGTCGAGGATGAGCTTGTCGCCAACCGCCTTGCGTGCGCGGACCATCGAGTAAATAAATTCGGCCATAGTGCTTACCAGTCTATTTGCCGCGTGGCCCCGACCAGACACGTGCCGCTCGCCAGCACCGGCATGACGGCTCCGTGATAGCCGCCGGTGGCCGGCCCGTTCTGCCCGATCAGGCATTCCCCGTCGAAGCCCACGGCGAACTGGATGGAGTCGGCGGCGAGCGCAGCACTGGTCTCGTCGAAGGTCACTTCCATCCGGGCCCGGTCGAATCCGGCCGTCACGAGCGCGTCGATGAAGTCGCGACCACCGGCCGCCGGATTGGCGGCCACAACCCCGGATGCCACGAAATCGAAATAGGCGAGATTGGCGCGCGCGTCCTGGTTGGGCCGCAGGGACGGGGCGGGCGGAGGAGCCGGGGCCGCGGCCGGCGCGGAGGCGGACGGCGTCGCGGCGCTCGGCGACGGTGCCGGAGCTGTCGCGGGCGTCGCAGCGGCGCAGCCGGACAGGCCCAGGCCGAGCCCTGCCCCGAGTGCGAGCACGGCCGCGGTGCCGAGGAGCCGAGGGGCCACCGACCCGGTCCTGCGCCGCGGGTCCACCCCAGGTCCAACCTGCACGGCGCGTCCTTCCAGGGGCCACGGATGCGGCCGACCTTACGAGTCTAGGGTGACCAGGCCGGCGTCCTCCCGCGGCAGGAAACCGCCGGACTCCGCCTGCTCCTGTGCCGCCTGGTCCTGTGCCGCCTGCTCCTGTGCCGCCTGGTCCTGTGCCGCTTGCTCCTGTGCCGAGGGTGGCTCCGAATGTTCTGCCGCCTCCGCCTGCTCCACCGGCTCCCCGGGCAGACGCCCGGGCGCCGGGGCCGCCCGCTGGGAGATCGTGGTGCACCAGGTCAGGTCGTGGCCCACGCTGTCCGCTTCGATCTCGACCGCCGTGCCGTTCTTGTCGGCGTTGTGCCAGTCACGGATGCGCAACCGGCCCGCCACGACGACGTGTTCGCCGCGGCGCACCGACCCCACCACGTTGTGAGCCAGCTGCCGGAAGGTCGAAACCGTGTACCAGTTCGTCTCCGCGTCCACCCAGGACTGTTTCGCCCGGTCGAACCTGCGCTGGCCGGAAGCCAGCCGGAACGACGTGATGGCCAGCCCGGTGCTCGTGACGAGGTGGCGCGGCGTTGTCGCCACGATCCCGGTCACGGTGATGATGTCGCTCATTGCGTGCTCCCTGCCCCTCGACGGGCGCCGGGCAACGGCCCGGCGCGCGCGACCCGGGAGCGAACGCTCGTGCCTGTCTCCCTCACCCCCGGGTCGCGTGCTCCGAGTCTGCGACGGGCCGTGCCGGCGCGTGCCCGGTCCGCCATCCACGTGGAAGAGGGAACCGGGCCGCTGCCTGTGGAGGGCTAGGGAAGGAGGTACTGCGCGTAGGACTTGCGGATCTTGTTCACCTTGGGCAGGGCAACGGCCATGCAGTAGCCCTGGCCGGGGTTCTTGGCGAAGAAGTCCTGGTGGTAGTCCTCGGCGACGAAGTACTCACCGAGCGGCTGGATCGTCGTGACGATGCCCTCGCCCCACCATTCGGCGGCACGCGTGCGCGCCTTTTCGAAGAGCTGCTTCTGTTCGTCGTCGGCGTAGAACATCGCGGAGCGGTACTGCGTTCCCACGTCGGCGCCCTGGCGGTTCAGCTGGGTCGGGTCGTGCAGGGTGAAGAAGACGTCGAGGATCACACTGGCCGGGATGACCTCCGGATCGAAGCTGACCGCGATGGCCTCCGCGTGCCCGGTACGGCCGGTGCAGACCGACTCATAGCTGGGATCGGGCGTGTCTCCCCCGGTGTAGCCCGACACGACGTCGGTCACCCCGCGAAGCACCCGATATACGGCGTCCAGACACCAGAAACATCCACCTGCGATCACAAAAGTTTGCACGGTCCTAGAGTAACTGCATGACCTTCGTTGCCGCTGAGAACCGCTATTCCGAGATGACCTATCGCCGCACCGGACGGAGCGGCCTCAAGCTTCCGGCACTCTCGCTGGGTCTCTGGCACAATTTCGGGCACGACCGGCCGATAGACACCCAACGGGCCATCCTGCGCCGGGCCTTCGACCTCGGAGTGACCCATTTCGACCTGGCCAACAACTACGGCCCTCCCTATGGCTCGGCCGAGACCAACTTCGGCCGGATCTTCGCCGAAGACTTCCGGCCCTACCGCGACGAACTGGTCATCTCGAGCAAGGCCGGCTACGACATGTGGCCCGGACCGTACGGTGACTTCGGATCGCGCAAGTATCTCCTCTCCTCCCTCGACGCGAGCCTCGGTCGCCTCGGACTGGACTACGTCGACATCTTCTACTCCCACCGCCCCGACCCGGAGACCCCGATCGAGGAGACGATGGGAGCCCTCGCCTCCGCCGTGCAGCAGGGCAAGGCGCTCTATGTGGGCATTTCCAGCTACACGCCGGAACAGACCAGGGCTGCCGCCGCCGCTTTGGCCGAGTACAACGTGCCGCTCCTGATCCACCAGCCGCGCTACTCGATGTTCGACCGCCACGTCGAAGACGGCCTGTTCCCGGTGCTCGACGAGCTGGGCGTGGGCAGCATCTGCTTCTCTCCGCTGGCCCAGGGTCTCCTGACCGACCGGTACCTGTCGGGGAGCGTCCCGGCGGATTCCCGGGCGGCGACCAGCCGGTTCCTGTCCTCGGATGTCCTCACCGACACCTATCTCGAGCGGGTCCGCGGCCTGAACGCCATCGCGGCCGAGCGCGGCCAGACCCTGGCCCAGCTTGCCGTCACCTGGATCCTGCGCCAGCGGTCGGTGACCAGTGTGCTGGTCGGGGCGAGCAGCGTCGGCCAGCTGGAGCAGACCGTGGCGGCCCTGGATGCCCCGGCATTGACCCCGGGCGAGATCGCGGCCATCGAACCGTTCGCCGTGCACGGCACCGGACTGCGCTAGTCGGTGGGATACCTCTACGCTCTCCTCGCTTCGCTGCTCTTCGGCCTCAACGGCAGCACCACCAAGGTGATCGTGGAGGCCGGGCTCTCGCCGGCCCAGCTGACGTTCTTCCGGGTGACGATCATCGCTGTGCTCGCGGGCATCCTGCTGCTCCTCACGAACCGCCGGGCCTTCCGGATCGGCCGAAGGCAGGTGGCGGTGATGGCGCTGCTCGGTGTCGCCGGCGTCGCCCTCGTCCAGTGGTTCTACGCAGTGGCGATCAGCCTGCTGCCGGTGGGCATCGCCCTGATGCTCGAGTACTCCGGGGTGCTGCTGGTCGCGCTGATCGCTCGTTTCGTCTTCAAGGAGCGGGTGAAGCCCCGGATCTGGCTGGCCATCGGCGGCGTCCTGGTCGGGATGGCGGTGGTCGCGCAGATCTGGGCGAGCACCCTGTCCCCGTTCGGCGTGCTGGCCGGCGTCGCGGCCGCGATCTGCCTGGCGGTGTACTTCCTGGTCGGCGAGCGGCAGGTCGCATCCTCGTCGCCCCTGGTGGTGTCGTTCTGGTCCATGCTTTTCGCCAGTGCGTTCTGGCTGGTCTTCAGTGCGTGGTGGCAGGTGGAGCCGGGGACGCTGTCGCAGCAGGTGCCGCTGCACGGCAACCTGGCGGCGCTCGCGGTGCCGCTCTGGCTCCTGGTGCTCTGGAACGGGGTCGTCGGGTCGTTCGCCCCCTACCTGCTCTCCTACATGGCCCTGGGGCGCCTGACCGCGACGGCCGCCGGGATCGTCTCCGCGTCGGAGGTGCTCTTCGCTTTCGGCTTCGCGTTCCTATGGCTCGGCGAATCCCTCGACATCGTGCAGGGCGCGGGCGTCGTCCTGGTGCTCTCCGGCATCGTTGTCGCGCAGACGGCCCGGGTGAACAAGGTCGTCGATCTGGACCTCGCCAGCCAGGACCTCGCCCTCGGGAGCGAGCCGGTCGCCGCCGCACCGGACTGAATGTCGGTGGCCGCCCGTAGCGTGGAGACACCATCAACCGCGGCCGGCCGATATCGGAGGATTCCTTGTCCACAACTGCTGCCCTGCCGAAACGTTCTCTTGAATCCGGGCCTACTCTGCAGCCCGGCCGTGCTCCCCGGCCGGCGCCCGGAACCGTCCGCGGCCTCTCCCTGTTGCCCGTCGCCGACGGCCTCTGGCGGGTGGTCACCCGCAACGGGGCGGTGCTCGGCCACATCGAACGCACCACCGACGGCATCGACGAGCGCTTCGCCGCGCGGCGTCTCCTGGCGTCCACCCGGACGACGGCCCTGGGCACCTTCTGGAACATCGACGATGCCGCGGATTGCTTCCGGTGAGTGTTCTGAATGTTCGCCGACACGACCTTTCAGGCACGCCGGGCGTGTTCCCCGCGAACCGGGATCAGTCCCGGTAAAGTGCCGCTCATGCAGTGGTGGAATAGTTTCGTGTCCTGGCTCACGGCAGCCAGCAATCAGACCATGGTGTTCAGCGCCGTAGTGCTCGTCGTCGCGATCATCGTGGCCAGCCTGCTGGCCGCGTGGATCTCTCGAGGAGCAATCCGGCACCTGCTCGCCCAGCATGATCGAGAACTGAAGGCGGCCGTCATCGGCGCCATGGTGGACGCGGCGACCGAGGCATCCGTCTGGAACTCGCTGAGCCCCCAGGAGCAGGTCATGGCGGATCGCGCCGTCGGCCAGGCCGACATCCAGCTGCGACTCCTCCCGATCAAGGGGTCGGCGGTGGCTGCGAATTGGGCCGCTCACCAGCTGGCTGAACTCAAGCGCACCTCCGCCACCTTCGGCTACCAGCTTGAACCGGCACTGCTCGAGTTCCGAGACCGCCTGATCGAATGGCAGCACAAGCCTTCCCGGGCCCGCAAGGTCTTCCTCAGCGACCTTGACCGGTGGAAGGTGGCGAACACCACTTCCGAGAAGAGCCTGCTCGCCGAGCAGGACGCCTGGGCCGCGCAGCAGCACCACGACCAGTACTCTTCCCCGCAGGCTGCGCCGGTGCCGGCACCGGTGAACTACGCCACCACGCTGGTCTCACCGTCGAGCCCGGCCTCACCGTCGACGGAGACCCAGCGCCTCCTCGACGACGTGCAGGCGCTCGAAGTGCGGCCGGCGCCGTACGCCTCTTCCTAGCTCCGTCCTGACGATCCAGCCGTCCTGACGATCCGCCTCAACGCCACCACTCGTCGAACATCGACGCGGGCACGCGGCGCTTGTGCTCGGTGGCCAGGTAGCGCTTCTCGATGGCGTCGGCCACGGCGTCGTCGACTTGGCGTCCCTCGAGGTAGTCGTCGATCTGCTCGTACCGCAGGCCCAGGTTGTCCTCGTCGGTCTGGCCGGGGGTGTCGTCGAGCAGGTCTGCGGTCGGCTGTTTCAGGTAGAGCCGCTCGGGGGCTCCGAGTTCGACCAGGAGCGCGCGTCCCTGTCGTTTGGTCAGCCCGGTGAGCGGCAGGATGTCAGTTCCGCCGTCTCCGTATTTGGTGAAGAACCCGGTGACCGCCTCGGCCGCATGATCGGTGCCCACGACGAGGAGTCCCTGTGAGCCCGCGAGGGCGTATTGGGCGACCATGCGGGCGCGGGCCTTGACGTTGCCCTTGTCGAAGTCGGGGAGCTCCCGGCCAGTGCTGACGAGGTATTCGGCATCGATCCCGTCGACGGCACCCTGGATGTTGAAGGTTGCGCTCGACTGGGGCCGGATGAATTCCAGGGCGAGCTGGGCGTCGTCCTCGTCGCGTTGCACCGCGTAGGGCAGGCGAACGGCGAGGAAGGTTGCCGGGTGTCCATCGACGGCCAGTTGCTCGACGGCATGCTGGCAGAGCCGTCCGGCCAGGCTCGAATCCTGGCCGCCGCTGATCCCGAGCACGAGGCCCTTGGCCCCGGTGCGCCGGAGGTAGTCCACGAGGAACTGTGCCCTGCGGCGCAACTCGAGCGCCGGCTCAATGGTCGGGGACACATTCAGTTCCGCGATGATTCGCGCCTGTAGTTCTCGCATGCACCGAATCTACCAACCCGGGGCGGGTGTTCGCCGTCACACTGCGGAGGTCCCGCTCGTAGAACAGGTCGGCCTCGTAGTCAAGCGAGGGGACCAGCGACAAATGGATGCCCGCCACGACCACCGTGCCTCCCCGCCTGGTCGCCCGCAACGCCACCGGAACCAGGTTGCCGGCCGGGGCGAAGAGGATCGCGGAATCCAGCGGGACCGGCGGGACGGCTTCCGCCTCGCCGACGAAGGACAGGCCGAGACGGCGGGCCAGTTCCCGGTTGCGTTCACCGCGGGTCATGGCGAACACCTCGATTCCCCCGGCCAGGGCCAGCCGCGCGGTGAGTTGTGCGCTCGAACCGAAACCGTAGATCCCGAGTCGCCCACCGGGCGGCACGTTCGCCCGCGACAACGCCCGGTAGCCGATGATGCCCGCGCAGAGCAGCGGTGCCGTCCGGACCGGGTCGGTGCCGTGCGGCAACGGGTCGGCGAAGGCCGCCGGCACGGTGAGGTAGCGCGCGAATCCCCCGTCGGCGTCCCACCCGGTGAACTGGGCTCCCTCGCAGAGGTTCTCCCGGCCGGTGCGGCACCATTCGCAGGTCCCGCAGGTCGTTCGCAGCCAGGCAGCGCCGACCAGGTCTCCGTTGTGCAACCCGTGCACTGCGTCGCCGCGCCCCACCACCGTGCCGACGACCTGGTGGCCGGGCGTCACGCCCGGGCGGTGCGGTTCGAGTTCACCGTCGATCACGTGGAGGTCGGTTCGGCAGACGCCGCACGCGACGACCTCGATGAGCACCTCGTCCGCGGCCGGCTCAGGGACCGGCTTCTTCCCGAGGATGAGTCGATGCCGGCCGGAATCAACCGACCAGGCCCGCATGGCGTCCATGGCGTCCTCCTCGCCGGCCACGCTACCCGCGAAAGACGAATCCGACCGAGAGCGCGGGTTTCCGGTGCCCCCGGTAGGAATCGAACCTACGACAAGCGGATTAGAAGGCCGCTGCTCTATCCACTGAGCTACGGGGGCGGGGAAAGCGGTTCAACGATACAGCAGACGGCCCGCCGGGTTGGTCACAGGGCCTTCGCGATCGCCACGAGCACCTGCGAGAGTGTGGGCACGCCGGTCGCCCGGAACACCTCCGCCCCGGCGGCATCATGCACGATGACGGTCGGCGTGATCCGGATGCCGCTGGCCTCGGCCTCCGCGGTGTCCCTGGCGACGTCGAGCTCCCGCACCCGCGCCTGGGGAACCAGGCGCTCCACTTCAGCCAGCACCGCCCTGGTCTGCCGGCACGGCTCACAGAACGCGGAAGAAAAGTAGGTCAGTTCCATCAGGGGTTCCCTTCCAGAGGGTGCCGGGGCATCGCATCCGTGCCGTCGACGGCGTCGGAACCAGTCTAGGTCGGCGCGGGGCCGCTCCCCCAGGGCCGGTCGGTGGCCGCCGCTAGACTCGTCACATGACAAAAAGTAGTGACCGGTTGGTTTGGATTGACTGTGAGATGACCGGTTTGGACCTGGATTCGGACGAACTCGTGGAAATCGCGGTCGTGATCACCGACTACGACCTCAACATCATCGACCCGGGCCTCGACATCGTGATCAAGCCGAACGACTCCGCCCTGGCCAATATGGGTGACTTCGTGCGGGACATGCACACCTCTTCCGGGTTGATCGAGGAGATCCCCAACGGGGTCAGCGCGGCCGAGGCCGAATTCGAGGTGCTCGAATACGTGCTGAAGTTCATCCCGGCCGACCAGAAGGCACCGCTCGCGGGCAATTCGATCGGCACCGACCGGGCCTTCCTCTCCAAGTACATGCCACGACTGGACAACCAGTTGCATTACCGCAACGTCGACGTGTCCTCGATCAAGGAACTCGCCCGCCGGTGGTACCCGCGGGTGTATTTCAACGCGCCGGCGAAGGACGGCGGGCACCGCGCCCTGGCCGACATCCTCGAATCCATCCGCGAGCTCGCCTACTACCGCCAGACGGTGTTCGTGACCGACCCCGGACCCACCAGCGACCAGGCGAAATCGCGCGCGGCCGAAGCCGTGTCCACATTCAGCCCAAACGTGTAATAGAATTCTTGAGTTGCCGCTGCTTCTTCAGGAGAAGCGCAACGCATGGTGGTTGTAGCTCAGTTGGTAGAGCGTCCGGTTGTGGTCCGGAAGGTCGCGGGTTCAAGCCCCGTCAGTCACCCCAATGTCGCAGAAGCTCCACCTCGGGTGGAGCTTCTGCGTTTAAGCCCGGAACACGGTCCGGTTGCGGCCGGCCTCCATCACGATCCGGTTGCCAATCCCGGCGCAGTGTCCTCCGGCGACGCTCCCGCTCGTCCGGCCTCGTAGACTCCGGGTGAATCCTTCCGTTCCGGCTCCGCGCCGGACACTCGACGGGTGGGGGAAAACAGACGAAGGAGTCTCCATGCGCGTGCGTTATGCAGTCCCCGCAGTCGCGGCCCTGGCTGCGCTGCTCTTGACCGGTTGCGTCAACAACTCCGCGGGTTCGCCGGACGGCTCCACCACGACCGGCACCGCCGTGGCGAAGGATGAAAAGGCCGCCGCCCTGCTGCCGAAGGAGATCACCGCAGCCGGCACCCTCATTATCGGCACGAGCCCGAACTACTCCCCCAACGAGTTCAAGGACGACTCCGGCAACCCGATCGGCTGGGGCATTGAGCTGACCGATGCCCTCGCCGCGAAGCTCGGCCTCACCGCCGAATACAAGGTCGCCAACTTCGACACCATCATCCCGAACATCATCGGCGGCAAGATGCACATCGGTGAATCCTCGTTCACCGACAACGTCAAGCGCGAAGAGCAGGTCGACTTCGTGAACTACTACACGGCGGGCATCCAGTGGGCATCGACCAAGGGGAAGTCCGTCGACCCCGAGAACGCCTGCGGGCTGACGGTGGCCGTGCAGGCGACCACCTACGAAGACACCGATGAGATCCCGGCCAAGAGCGATGCCTGCGTCGCGGCCGGGAAGCCACCGATCACCAAACTCAAATTCGACACCCAGGACGCCGCGACCAACGCCGCCATCCTCGGCCAGGCCGACGCGTTCAGCGCCGATTCCCCGGTCACCCTCTACGCGATCTCCCGCACCGGCGGCAAGCTGCAGACTGCCGGGAAGACGTTCGATGTCTCGCCTTACGGCCTGGCCATCGCGAAGGGGTCGCCCCTGGCCCAGGCCGTGCAGGCCGCCCTGCAGTCGATGGTCGACGACGGTTCCTACGCAGCCATCCTCGACAAGTGGGGCGTCACCGACGGCGGGCTCGACACGATCACGATCAACGCCGCGGCGAACGGCTAGCCTCCCGGTCTCCCCTCGCCCGTGAGATGCTGAACGGATGCTGCAGCTGGGTCACGAGGAGTTCGAACGTCTGGTCATCGACGAACTCGATCTCCTGCCCGACGACATGGTCGACGGGCTCGACAATGTGATCTTCGTGGTCGAGGACCGCCCGGAGGACGGCGAACTCGACACCCTGGGCCTCTACGACGGCGTGGCACTGACCGAGCGCGGCCAGTACGGGTTCGGCGAGATGCCCGACCGCATCGTGGTGTTCCGCGAACCGCTCCTGGAGCTGTGCGCCGATCTGGACGATCTGCGCGACCAGGTGCACATCACCCTCGTGCATGAGATCGCGCACTTCTACGGCATCGACGACGACAGGCTGCACGACCTCGGCTGGGGATGACCGGCGCTTGCTAGCCTGAACCCATGAACAGATTCCGACCTGGCCGTTTCATCGGCATCACGGTCGGCGCGCTCGCAATCCTGCTGATCGGCGTGTACGGCCCGGCGACCCTCCTCGGCCCGCTGCCGGCCGCGACTGCCACCCGGGTGACCCCCGCGCTCAAGGACGCCACTGCGTTCCCACCCGTGCTGCCCGCCCAGGGCGGCAGCGCCGTCGTCGCCCTCGACACCGCGGCCCCTGGCGCGACAACACCGGATGCGTCGGCGATAGCGAAGTCCGCCCCGATCGCTGTCGGCGGCAGCGCCGACGCACTGCCGATGGCGTCGGCCGCGAAGATCGTGACCGCGCTGGTGGTCCTGGACGCGAAGCCCCTTGTGGTCGGCACGGCGGGTCCGAAGATCCCGATCACCACCGCCGATTACCAGGACTACATCGACTACGGCAACTCGGGCGCGCGCACCGTCGTCGTCTTCCCCGGCGAGCTGTGGACGGAGACCGAACTGCTCCAGGCGATGGTCCTCGGCTCCAGCAACAACCACGCCGACACCCTCGCGCGCTGGGCGTTCGGCTCCATCGACGCCTACGTCGCGGCCGCCAACACCTGGCTGACCGCGCACGGCCTGGCCGGCACGAGTGTCGCCGACGCCAACGGCCTCCACGACGCGAGCGCCGGCACGGCCACCGACCTGGCCCGCCTGGCCGGCATGGCCGCCTCCGACCCGGTCATCGCGGGAATGCTATCCCAGCCCCCATCGGCCCTGGTCGGCCAGCGCGGCGTCGACAACACCACGGCCTATCTGCCCGACGAGGGCATCACGGGCATTTCCCGCAGCTACACGGATGCCGCCGGCGTCTGCTTTCTGTTCACCGCCCGGGTCGGCAGCGCTGATTCCGTCTTCACCTTCTCCGGAGCGGTGATCGGCGAACCCGACTACGACACATTGACAACGGATCTCACCGCGTTGATGGAGAGCGCCCGCGCCGGGGTCAGCGAGCTTCCGGTGCTAGCCAAGGGAGACGCCTACGTGCGGTTCAGCACACCGTGGGGCGCCACCTCGTCCGGAACGGTGCGTGCGTCGAAGACCCGGTTCGGCTGGCAGGCGCAGGCTCCCGGGGCGGCCACGGTCACCCTGGACACTTTCTCGACGGGGCGGGCGGGGCGCACCATCGGCCGGGTGTCGGTCGAAGCAGCCGGTGCCCCGGTCTCGGCGCCGCTCGTGCTCGACCGCACGATCAGCGCACCGGGTCCGGGCTGGCGCCTGTTGAATCCCGGCCCCATGATCACCGCGCTGCTGGCGACGCGCCGCTAGCCCCCAGGACTGACGGACGGCCTCGGCTGCCCGTCAGTACTGTCCGTCAGTGCTGCCCGACTATCCTGTTCGTCAGTCCTGTTCCTCGGTCGGCAGGTACGGGTCGCTGTCGCCGGCATCGAAGCGGTAGCGCACGTGCAAACGGCCCTGCACATCGCGCTCGTCGACCTCGTCGTACCAGAACAGGGCTTCGATGCCCTCGACGGCGGCGAGCATGCTGATCCGGGGATCGTGCTTGCCGTGCACGAGGACGCGTGAATCGACCTGCCCCTCAAGGGGACCGTCGATGAATTCCGCCGTGTAGAGCACGTTTTGGGTTTCGGGGCTGGACATGTCTCCAACCTAGTCCGGGACGGCCGGTTTTAGGCGACCTCTTTCACACGCCTGGCGGGCCGGGAGTCTCCGTCGTCCCGCTGAGCCGGATCGTGGCGCCGTGTTCCGGGTCGTCCCGGCCCAGGTAGGCCTCCCACTCGTCCTGCCACTCGTCCCAGTGCGACCGGAACATGTCCCCGTCCCGCGCGAGGGCGCGCTTCTTGCGGATGCCGTCGTCGGCGGCGAGCCAGACCCTGATCCCACTGAACGGAACGTGCGCGGCCGCGAGGGCGCCGCATCCTTCCACGATGAGCGGGCGCGCCGGATCAACCGGATGCCATTCGGCGGCCCGGGCGTTCGCCCAGTCGTAGCGCTGCCAGGCCGCGGGCAGTCCGTCCGCTCGCGGGGTGAGCACGTGCCGGGTCAGGTGTTCGACGGCGGCGTCAAGACCCTGCCAGCCGGGGTAGATGTCGTCGAGCCGCACCAGGACCGGCTCTTCCCCGGGCCAGGCGGCGGCGAGCCGGTCGGCCAGGGTGCTCTTGCCGGCCCCGCTCGGCCCGTCGATGAGCACGACGGGGGTGGGCCCGGCGCCCGCCAGGGCGGCGAGGATCGGTGCGAGCAGCGCCGACATGCGCCCGTCCGGCTCAGGCGAGGACAAAGTTCCAGTTTCCCGTCGCCACGGAGACGACGACCGCCAGCAACGCCACGAGCAGGCCGATGCCGACCAGGGCATACTCCCGCGTGCCGAACCTGGACGGCCTGGCCCAGGTGCGACGGACCGGGGCGCCGAAGCCCCTGGCCTCCATCGCCGTCGCCAGTTTGCTCCCGCGCCGGATGGACAACACCAGCAGCGCGAACGCCTGTCCGGCGAGGCGGCGGATGGCGCCGCCGTCGCCGATCCCCCTGGCCCGCCTGGCCAGTTCGAGGGCACGCCAGTCCTCGATGAACAGGCCGACCAGCCGGAGGCCGGCCAGGCCGCCGAGAACGAACCGGGACGGCAGGTGCACGACCTGGGCGAGGCCGTCGGCGAGGTCGGTCGGGTCGACCGTGACGAACAGCACGACCGACGGGAGGCCGATCGCCAGGATCCGCAGGGTCGTGGCCACAGCCAGGTCACTCGACCCCTGGGTCACGTGGACGAGCCCGAATGCCCAGTACACCTGGCCGGCAGCCTGCCCATAGAGGAGGGTGGTCAGACCGGCAGTCGGCGCGGCCAGCCAGACCGGCAGGGTGCGGAGCAGGAACATCCGTGCGCTCAGTCCCGCCCAGAAGAACAGCACGGCCTCGCAGCCGAGCGCGACGAGGGCCGACACCCAGTCGATGGTGAGCATGAGCACGCCGGCCAGGAGGAGCGCCGCAGCCAGCTTGGCCACCGGATTGACCCGGAAGATCGCGTGCGTCCCCTCGGGGACCCTGAGCACGCTCATCTCGGGGCCACCGGCTGGCGATCGGCGACGGGGTCGGTCAGGCGGAATTCCCGGTCGGCGACGGCCGCGACGAAGTCGCTGTCGTGGGAGACGGCCAGCACCGCCGTTCCGTCGTCGATGAGCTCGAGTAGCAGCGCCACCACCTCACGCCAGGTGCGGAAGTCCTGGCCGAAGGTCGGTTCGTCGAGGACGAGCAGGCGCGGCTGGGTGGCCAGCACCGTGCCGACCGACAGGCGTCGTTTCTCCCCGCCGGACAGGGTGAACGGATTCGCCTCCGCCAGGTGGTCGAGCCTGAGCCGCTGCAAGAGGGTGTCGACCCGGCTGTCGACGGCCGGCCCGCTCCGGCCGAGTGCCCGCGGGCCCACCGCGAGCTCGGCCCGCACGGTGCCGGCGACGAATTGGTGCTCGGGGTCCTGGAAGACCGTGCCGACCCTGGTCAGAAGCTGCCGGGAGGTCCAGCCGATCGGGGCGGCGCCCGCCCCGTCGGCGAAGCCGGCACTCGCCCCCAGCCGTCCGCCCGCCGGCTTCAACAGCCCGGCGAGGGTGAGCGCCAGGGTCGACTTCCCCGACCCGTTCGGTCCGGTGACGGCCAGGGCGGACCCGGCCCGAACGGTGAGGTCGAGGTTCCGGGCGACGACGACGCTCTTCGTGCGCGCTATGGCGAGGGACTCCGCGCGAAGCAGGATGCCGTCGGCCTCGTCCCGCGACGTGGCCCGCCGGACCGGCATCCCGTGGCCGCGACCGGGCACCCAGACCCCGGCCGCCGAGAGCCGTTCGCCCTGGCTGGCCAGCACGTCCTCCGGCCGGCCGTCGGCCAGCACTCCCCCGGCCTGGTCGAGCACGATCACCCGGTTCACCAGGTCCTGCCAGATGGCCACCCGGTGCTCGATCACGATGAAGGTCGCCGCCGAATGCTCGAGAACCCGAGCCACGGCGTCGCGCACCTCGATCACTCCTGTAGGGTCGAGGTTCGCCGTGGGTTCGTCGAGCAGGAGCAGTCCCGGCCTCATCGCCAGCACGCCGGCCAGGGCGAGGCGTTGCTTCTGGCCGCCGGACAATGCCGAGGTGGGGTGGTCCAGCGGCACGTCCAGTCCCACCAGGTGGAGGCTCTCCCGCACGCGCCGCCAGATTTCCTCGCGCGGCACGCCGAGGTTCTCGCAGCCGAACGCGACATCGTCGCCGACCCGGGCCAGGATGACCTGCGAGTCCGGGTCCTGCAGCAGCAGTCCGGCCTGGCCGCGGGCCGCGGCAGGCTCGCCACCGTTGACCAGCAGTCTGCCGTGCTGTTCGCCTTCATCGTCGCCGCCGAGCACGCCGGCCAGGGCGTGCAGCAGTGTCGATTTGCCCGCGCCGGACGCGCCGAGCAGGAGCACGCGTTCTCCGGGTTCGATTCTCAGGTCGAGCCGGGCGACGGCCCAGCCGGTGCGGCCGGCGTGCCGCCAGCCCCACCCCTGGGCGTCGACGGATGCACTCCGGGAGGTAGGCGAATTCGCGGCGGTCATCGTTTCCGCGCCCTAGTTCGCTGCACGAACCGCCCGGCCGGCGGCGAACCGGGACAGCGCCCCGGTGCGGGCCAGGCCGCGCATGGCCAGCCAGGACAGGAGACCGGCCACGACGATGCCGGAGACGACGGAGGAGAGCGTGTAGATCGTGATGAACGGCGCCGCCGAACCGGGGTACGAGAACAGCAGGTCGTTGACGGCCAGGGCGAGCCCGGCGCCGGCGCCGGACAACAGGGCAACGTAAAGGCGGTAGTTGGCGTAGAGGAAGATCGCGAACACCAGTTCGGCGCCGAGACCCTGAACCACCCCGGAGACGAGGATGGTGGCACCCCAGGCCGTGCCGCCCACGAGGGTGGAGACCACGGCTGCGAGCAGCTCGGTGTACAGGGCAGCCCCTGGCTTGCGGATGATCAGTCCGCCGAGGACCCCGGCGAACAGCCAGCCGCCTCCGAGGAGGGCCTGGAGGCCCGGCAGTAGCGGGGTGAGCAGCCCGCTGAGCGGGTTGTAGGCCTGGTTCCAGACCACGAAGATCAGTCCGCTGGCCACGCCGATGACGCTGGCGATGACGATGTCGACGACCCGCCATTTCCGTGAGACCGGTCGGGTGGCGATGGTGGTTTCAGTGTGCACTGTTCGTGCCCTTTCCGTAGAGAAAACAGGGCACGGGTACGAGATAATCTGCCTCCCTGCGCTGGCATGATCCAGATCAGGTTCGACGGTCGAAGCTTTCCGAAGCTTCCTCTCAGCCCGGTTGACCGGACTCCCGTGTTCGTAGTCGAGTATAGACCGCCGCCTAGACTCGGACGATGACTCGAATCCGCGCCCGGACCGGACCCGGTCGGCCGACCCGTTCGGTCGTCCCAGGGTGAGCGTCGCCGTCCCCCTGCTGCTCGCGGGGTTGCTGATCCTGCTGCTGCGCCGCTTCATCCTCCGCCGGCGCCGGGTCCTGCGCGGGCTGCCGGTGAGCGGCCCCTGGCATCTGCCGGCCTGGTTCCGAAACCGACCCCGTGTACGCTGGAAGCGGTGAGTCGGGAAGTCTGGTCGACGCCCTAGCGTCGAACCGAAAACCAGAGGATCTCCCGTGAACCCACCATCTCCGTCCGCCCCCGCCGAAGAGACCAGGGCTCAGATCTTCCGCCGGAGCAGCTACCTGGAGTACCTCCACGTCGCGCAGATCCTGCGCAAGGAGACCGTGGGCGGGGCCCTGCTCCTCGCCGCTACCGTCGTCGCCCTCATCTTTGCCAACACCCCGGCCGCCGGCTTCTACTTCTCGCTGCGCGACTTCGAAGTCGGTTTCGAGCCGTGGCACCTGAAACTCAGCCTCGGCGCGTGGGCGGCCGACGGGCTCCTGGCCGTCTTCTTCTTCATCGCCGGTCTCGAGCTGAAGCGCGAGTTCGTCGCCGGCGACCTGCGCACCTTCAGCCGCGCCGTCGTCCCCGTGGCGGCCGCGATCGGCGGTGTCATCACCCCGGCCCTGTTCTTCGTGGCCATCAACATCGGCGGCGGACCGGAAGCACTCCGCGGCTGGGCCGTGCCCACCGCCACCGACATCGCCTTCGCCGTCGCCGTCCTCGCCGTGATCGGCTCCCACCTGCCGAGCGCGCTGCGCATCTTCCTGCTCACGCTCGCCGTGGTCGACGACCTGCTCGCCATCGGGATCATCGCGTTCTTCTACTCAAATGACATCCAGCCGATGATGCTCCTCCTGGCCGTCGTGCCGCTCGCCCTCTTCGCCTACCTCACCCACCGGCACTCGAACTTCTTCGGCAGGAAGACCTGGGCGGGCTGGCTCATCCTGCTGCCGATCGGGCTGCTCGTCTGGGCCCTCGTGCACGGTTCCGGAATCCATGCCACGGTCGCCGGCGTGCTGCTCGGCTTCGCCGTGCCGGTGCTGCGCAGCCGGGAGGGCGGCGGCCCTGACGCCGGTCCCGGACTCGCCCAGACGCTCGAGCATCGCATCCGCCCCATCTCGGCGGGTTTCGCCGTGCCCGTGTTCGCGTTCTTCTCCGCCGGGGTGAGCATCGGCGGCGCCGAGGGACTCACGAAGGCCCTGACCGACCCGATCGCCATCGGCATCGTCGTCGCCCTGGTCGTCGGGAAGCCGGTGGGCATCCTCTTTGCCACCTGGCTGGTCACCAGGACCACGAAAGGAACCCTGGACCCTGACCTGGCCTGGGTCGACGTCATCGGGGTGGCAATGCTCGCCGGGGTGGGATTCACGGTCTCGCTGCTGATCAGCGAACTCGGATTCGGCCACGGAACGGTGCTGGACGATCACGCCAAGGTGGCCATCCTGACGGGGTCGCTGCTCGCCGCGCTTCTCGCCACGGTCGTGCTGCGCGCGCGGAACCGGCACTACCGGCTGGTCGAAGCGAAGGAACGGCTCGACGAGGACAGCGACGGCGTCCCCGACGTCTTCGTCGACTGAACGGTCGGTTTCGAAGGCCGGAGTGCCCTGGCGCGTCAGTGCGTCAGCGCGTCAGCGCTTCAGCGCTTCAGCGCTTCAGCGCGCGGATGACGCGGGAGATCGCCTTGCCGGCCACCCAGACGAACGGGATGCCGACGGCGAGCAACGAGATCACGTTCGGCTCGAAACGCAGCGAACCGCCCGACTTCACGTAGGCGCCGATCGGGAGGGACATTCCGCCGCCGCCGCCTCCGCTGCCCTTGCCGCTCTCCGCGGAATCGCCTTCGCCGCCGCCGAAGCCGTAGTAGACGAGGGCGACAGGTACCAGGCTGACGCCGTCGACCTGCACGGGGTCGCCGTAGGCGGTCTTCACTCCGGCGGAACGGGAAATTTCTGCGAGCTTCTCTGGCAGGCTAGTCATGCCCTCAGGCTACCCCTTGTCGGGTTTGAGCAAAGAGGCCGGGCGCACCGCGCCCCTCCCGAACCGCGCGGTGACCGTGTCGACGGCCCGCTCGGCTCCACGCCAGTCGTCGTCCGGGTCCCACAGGCCGAGGCCCTGGCCGTCACCGTCGCCCAGCTGTTCGACGCGCACCCCGATCAGGCGCACCCGGATGCCGGAGGCGGCGAGGGTGTCGAAGCTGGCCGCAGCCTCCTCGTAGATCCGCCGGCCGACATCGGTGGCCTCCGCGAGGGTGCGCGACCGGGTCACCGTGCTGAAATCCGCATAACGCAGCTTCAGCACGACGCACCGGCCGACCAGGCCTGCGCCGCGAAGCCGGGCCGCCACCGCATCGGACTGGCGCAGCAACTCGCTGCGCAGGCGGGCGACATCCGTGACGTCGTGCTCGAAGGTGACCTCGTGGCCGACGCTCTTCTCCTCACGCTCGGTGGTGACCGTGCGCGGGTCCCTCCCCCAGGCCAGGTCGTGCAGTTTGCGTCCGGACGCCTCCCCCACGGTCTTCTGCAGCACCGCGAGCGGGGTGCGGGCCACGTCACCGATCTGCCGCAGGCCGAGCCGCAGCAGGGAGGCCTCGGTCGTCTGGCCGACCCCCCAGAGGGCGCCGACGGGCAGCGGATGCAGGAAGGCGAGGGTCTCCTCCGCCGGGATCACGAGCAGCCCGTTGGGTTTGGCGCGCCCCGACGCCATCTTGGCCACGAACTTGGTCGACGCGGCGCCGACGGAGCAGGTGAGCCCGGTCTCGGCTTCAACGGTGCGCCGGATCAGGGCCCCGATCACGGCCGGCGAACCGTGCAGCCGTCGGGCGCCCGCAACGTCGAGGAAGGCCTCATCGATGCCGAGCTGTTCGACCAGCGGTGTGATGTCGCCGAAGATGCCCATCACCCGGTCCGAGAAATGCTTGTACCGGCTCATGTGCGGCTCGAGCACGACCGCAGCCGGGCAGCGGCGCAACGCGAGTGCCATCGGCATGGCCGAGTTGACCCCGTAACGGCGGGCCACGTAGTTCGCCGCGGTGACGACGGACCGGCCGGACCGGTGCCCAACGATCACGGGCCTGTCGACGAGTTCGGGGTGGTCGAGCAGTTCCACGGACGCGAAGAACGCGTCGAGGTCGACGTGCAGCAGGGTCGCGGTGCTGTCGTCGACGGATGCCGCCGACACCGTGCGGTCGCTTCCGTCCTGCCTGCTCATGGAGCGACCCTAACCCACCCGGCGGCCCTCGCGCGCCACCCGATTCCGGCATCCGATTTCGTCTCCCGGAATGCGGGCGGGCCGAACTCGGTTGCACCCGATGACGAAAGGAGCACCCATGACGCACGATTGGATTGCGCTGCAGAAACTGGCCCACGACGAGTTCACCGCCCGAGTGGACCGGATCACCGAGTGGGACCAGGCCACGCCCGACGCCGACTGGACCGTGCGGGACCTCGTGAGGCACGTGGTGCTCGAGCAACAGTGGATCCCGCCCCTGCTCAGCGGGCTCTCCCCGCTCGAGGCCCGCCGCGCGCTGGCTCCGCTGGGTGCCGACCTGGCCGCCGAATGGCGCACCTACTCGGAGGCCGCGACCGCCGCGTGGCGGGCGACGCCACTCGACGCCCCCGTGACCCTGTCCTCTGACACCGTGACCGCCCTCGACTACCTGCGGGAGCAGGTCTCCGAGGTCGCCATTCACACCTGGGACCTTGCCCGCGCGACGGCCGCGGACGACACGCTCGACGAGTCGCTCGTCGAGGCCGTCTGGACCGTCTTCGAACCACAGCGCGACACACTGGAGGCCAGCGGCCTCTTCTCCTCCCCGGTGCCGGTTGCCGAGGACGCCCCGTTGCAGTCGCGGCTGCTCGCCCTGACCGGACGGGACGCACGGGTCTAGTGCCGAGCCCCGGGCTCTCGACCCGCGGGCCCTACCGGGCGATCTTCTCTGCCCCGGCGATGCGCTGGGCGATGTAGATCGGCACGATCGACACGAGCACGAGCACGACGGCGATCACGTTGACCACGGGGGCCTGATTCGGCCGGAACAGGTTGTCGAGGATCCAGAGCGGCAGGGTCTTCACCGACGACCCTGCCGTGAAGGTCGTGACGATGATCTCGTCGAAGGACAGCGCGAACGCCAGCAGCCCGCCCGCGAACAGCGCGGATCGCAGCTGGGGGAACGTGATCAGCCGGAAGGTGGTCCACACCCCGGCGCCCAGGTCGGCGGACGCATCCTCGTAGCTCGTGCCGAGCCGGCGGAGGCGCGCGATCACGTTGTTGAACACCGTCACGATGCAGAACGTGGCGTGGGCGACGATCACGGTGACGATGGAGAGCTGCACGCCGAGGATCGTGCGGAACGCATTGTTGAGCGCGATACCCGTGATGATGCCGGGCAGGGCGATCGGCAGGATCACCAGCAGGCTCACCGCCTCCCGCCCGAAGAACTCGAAGCGCTGCAGGGCCAGGGAGGCCAGCGTGCCGAGCACCAGGGAGATCACGGTGGCGGCGAGCGCGACCTGCACGCTGGTCAGCACGGCGTCGAGCGCTCCCGCGTTGCCGAAGGCCTTCACCCACCATTCCAGGGTGAAGCCGGGCGGCGGCCAGGTCAGACTGGTGCTCGTGCTGAACGAGTTGACGAGCACCACGACAAGCGGCAGGTAGATTGCGGCGAGCACGACGATCGTGATCGCGGCCAGGAGGCCCCGGGCTGGGCGGCTCAGTCTCATGACGGCCTCTACAGGTTTTCCAGCGCACCGGTGCGGCGCACCGCGGCGAGGTAGGCGAAGATGATCACGATCGGGATCAGGGCGATGGCCGCGGCGAGCGGCAGGTTGTTGGCGGCGCCGACGTTCGTGTAGACGAGGTTTCCCAGCATCTGGTTGGCCCCGCCGACGATGTTCACCGTGATGTAGTCGCCGAGCGACAGGCTGAAGCTGAAGATCGAGCCGGCGATGATGGCCGGCCAGATCATCGGCAGCACCACGAGGCGCAGCGTCGACCAGGTCTTGCCCCCGAGATCACCGGATGCCTCCAGCAGCGAGTCCGGAACCCGCTCGAGTCCCGCATAGATGGGGAGGATCACGTACGGCAGCCACAGGTAGGACAGCGTGATGATGGTGGCCGGCAGGCCATAGCCCGGGGTGTGGCCGCCGAACGGCGCCGCCAGCCATTCGAAGATCCCGTCCCGCGAGAGCACGGAACGCCAGGCGTAGGCCTTGACGAGATAGCTCGCCCACAGCGGCATCAGCACCGCGATCACGAGCACTCGTTGCAGGCGGGCGCTGGCCACCTTCGCCATGTAGAACGCGATGGGCAGGGCGATCAGGATGTCGACGAGGGTCACCAGAAGGGCCACCCCCAGCGTGCGGAGGGTCACCGTCTGGTAGAGCGAGCCGGTGAGCACCGCGCCGATGTTGTCGAGCGTCCAGGTCTGCGAGATCGTGCCGGTGAAGGTGTCGACCGTCCAGAGCGCGGTGATCAACAGGGCCGCCAGGGCGGCGATGTAGACCAGGCCCAGCCAGAACATCGGCGCCGACAACAGCAGCGACAGGCGCAGCCTCGGATGCCTGCTCAGGAAGACCGAGCCCCGCCGGGCGACCGTGTCCCGCGGGGCGGGAACGATCGGCCGGCCGGCGGGCCGGGTCGGGGTATCAACGGTCATGGTGTCTTTCTCTCGCCGGACGCGGCTCTCGCGGAGGGTGGACGGCCGGGGTCAGCCCTTGATCTCCTGCCAGGCGGTGGTCCAGGCGGCGTAGTCGGTGCACTTCACGTCGGTGCGGCCGTCGACGCAGGTGGCGATCGGGGTGGTCCAGTACCAGATCTTCGACGCGTAGTCGGCGTCGCCGGCGTGGAAGAGCGAGCACTGGTCAGGGTTCGACATGAAGTCGCAGGCCTTCTGGTTGGAGGGCGCCTCGCCGAAGTACTCGGTGGCCTGGGCGTTGGCCTTCGGGCTGCTGATGTAGTTCAGCCAGGCGTAAGCGCAGTTCGGGTTCTTCGCCTTCGCCGCGATCATCCAGGTGTCCGACCAGCCGGTGACGCCCTCGGAGGGCACGACGACCTCCGCCTTGGTGCCCGGGGCCAGGGAGTTGCGGATGACCTGCCAGGTCGTGCCGACGACGGTGTCCCCGGTCTCGAATGCCTGGATCGACTTGAGGTAGTCGGACCAGTATTCGCCGATGTTCGGGCGCTGCACCTTGAGGAGGTCCACGGCGGCGGCCAGCTGCTTCTCGTCGAGGGCGTAGGGGTTCTTGATGCCGAGGTCGGGCTGGTGGCTCATCAGGTACGTGGCGGCATCCGCGATGTAGATCGGCGAGTCGTAGGCGGTGACCTTGCCCTTGTAGGCCGAGGACTTGTCGAACACGACGTCCCAGGACGTGGGCGCCGGGGTCACGGCGTCCGTGTTGTACATGAGGAGGTTCGCGCCGTAGCCGTGCGGCACCCCGTAGGAGACACCGTCGACGCTGTTCCAGGCCTGCAGCTTGAGGAAGTCGTAGACGCCGGCGTAGTTGGGGATCAGGTCGGTGTTCACGGGGGCGACGTCGCCGGCCGCGACGAGACGCAGCGAGGCGTCGCCGGATGCCGCGACCACGTCGTAGTCGCCGGTCTTCATCAGGTTGAACGCCTCGTCCGAGGTGCCGTAGGTCTTGCTGGTGACCTTGCACCCGGTCTCGTCCTGGAATGCGCTGACCCAGTCGACGGCCGGGTCGTTGCTGCCGTCCTCCACGTAGCCCGGCCAGGCGAGGATCGACACTGACCCTTCGTTGGTGCCGAGTTTCGTCGGGGCCTTGGCAGCCGTGCTCCCGCCGTTGCCGGCCGAGGTGGTGCCGCAGGCGGTCAGGAGGGCGACGGAGAGGATGGCCAGCCCGGTGAGGGCGGCCGACGTCTTCGTGCGACGAAGGGGAGTAGAGCGATTCATTGCGGTCTCCATTCGAATTAGCGTGTGGCGGGTTCTGGTCTGGTGAGCGGGGGAAGGTCGTCGGCGGGAATCGGGGCGGCGGCCAGGGCCACCGTGTCGCGTTCGTCCCAGCCCACCCGCACCCGGGATCCGCGCTCGTCTTCGCCGACCCGGTCGGCGTCGTTCTGTTCGAGCACGGTGACGCGGGTGCCGATGTCGAGGTCGACGATCAGGCGGGTGCTGCTGCCCACGTAGATGACCTCGGCGAGGACGCCCGCCGCTTCGCGGTCGGTGTGGATGGCGGTGTCCTCGGGGCTGATGCTCATCTTCTCCGGCCGCACGGAGTGGATGCCGCCGCGCCCGAGCACCTGCCTGGACAGGGTGTCGTCGAGGATGTTGGAGGTGCCGACGAATGCGGCGACGAACGGTGAGACCGGTTTGTCGTAGATCTCGGCCGGAGTGCCGAGTTGCTCGATCCGGCCCTCGTTGAAGACCGCGATCCGGTCGCTGAGGGTGAGGGCTTCCTCCTGGTCGTGCGTGACGAAGATGAAGGTGATCCCGAGTTCGCGCTGCAGTTCCTTGAGCTCGACCTGCATCTGTTCGCGGAGTTTGAGGTCGAGGGCGCCGAGCGGCTCGTCGAGGAGCAGTGCCTTGGGGCGCACCACGGTCGCCCTGGCCAGGGCGACCCGCTGGCGCTGGCCGCCGGACAACTGCCCGGGTTTACGGTCGCCGTAACCCTCCAGGCGCACGGTGGCGAGCGCTTCCCTGGCCAGCACGTGCCGTTCGCGTTTGGGCATCCCACGCACCCGGAGCCCGTAGGCGACGTTGTCCAGCACGCTCATGTGCGGGAACAGCGCGTAGTCCTGGAAGACCGTGTTGACGTCACGGTCGAACGGCGCCCGGTCCGTGACGTCCTGCCCGAAGAGGGACACCGTGCCGCTGGTGGGCTGTTCGAATCCGGCGATCAGGCGGAGCACTGTCGTCTTGCCGGAGCCGGACGGCCCGAGCATGGAGAAGAACTCCCCCTCCGCGATGTCGAGGTCGACCCCGTCGACGGCGTTGACCGCGCCGAACGTCTTGGTCAACCCGGTCAACCGGATCGCTGGTCGGTCAGCAGCCACGGGGCCTCCTCGCTCGTCCTTGTCGCTAAATCATATGGAAGCGGATGTAACTTCGTCCGGTTTCCCAGGTTGCGGTCGGGTCACAATGCGCTTCGCCGCCATCATGGCCCCTCTCGTCCGCGCCCGTCAGGCTGAGTAGGGTGTGGAATATGAGCGAAGCCATCAGTGTGCGGGGCCTGACGAAGAGTTTCGGCAAGGTCAGGGCCCTGGATCGACTCGACCTGGCGGTGGAGGTCGGCGAGGTTCACGGTTTCCTCGGACCGAATGGTTCGGGGAAGACGACGACCCTGCGCATCCTGCTGGGGCTGCTCCGCGCCGACGCCGGAGAGGTGGCGTTGCTCGGGGGCGACCCGTGGTCCGACGCGGTCGACCTGCACCGCCGGCTGGCCTATGTGCCCGGGGATGTGACGCTCTGGCCGTCCCTCTCCGGCGGAGAGGTCATCGATCTGCTCGGCCGGCTTCGCGGCGGACTCAACCCGGGGCGGCGCGCCGACCTGCTGGAGCGGTTTCAGCTGGATCCCACCAAGAAATGCCGGACCTACTCGAAGGGCAACCGGCAGAAGGTGGCGCTGATCGCCGCGTTGGCCAGCGACGTCGAGTTGCTGCTCCTGGACGAACCGACCTCCGGCCTGGACCCGCTGATGGAGGCCACCTTCCGTTCCTGCGTGCAGGAGTTGCGCGATGCCGGGCGCACGGTGCTGCTGAGCAGCCACATCCTGGCCGAGGTCGAGGCGTTGTGCGACCGGGTCAGCATCATCCGAAACGGCGCCGTCGTGGAGACCGGCTCCATCGCCGCCATGCGGCACCTGACCCGCACGGTGATCCAGGCCGAGATGCCGGCGGTGCCGTCCGGTCTCGCCGCGATGCCCGGCGTGCACGAGGTGGTGGTGACCGGCAACCGCATCACGGCGAGCGTGGAAACGGCCGGCCTCCCCGGGCTGCTGGCCGCGCTCGGCGCGGCGGGGGTCAGCTCGCTGACGAGCAGCCCGCCGACCCTCGAGGAGCTGTTCCTGCGCCACTACGAGAGCGTACGGAGATGAGCACCCAGCTGCGGGGCACGGGCAGCCTGCTTCGTCTGGCCCTGCGCCGGGACCGCTGGCTGCTGCTCGGGTCCGTTCTCGGATTCGCCGGGATCGCCGCCTCGTCCGCGTCGGCGACCGCGGGCCTGTACCCCGATCCGGCGTCCCGGATCGAGGCGGCCGGGGCGGTCAACTCGTCCGCCGCGATCGTGGCCATGTACGGGCGGATCTACGATCCCACCTCGCTCGGCGCGCTGGCCATGTTCAAGCCCGCCGTCTTCGGTGCGGTGGCCGTGGCGATCCTGATGGTGGTCGTCGTGATCCGGCACACCCGCGCCGAGGAGGAGTCGGGAAGGCTCGAGCTGGTCGGTGCCGGCGTGGTCGGGCGCTCGGCCCCGCTCGCCGCGGCGTTGATCGTCGCCATCGGGGCCAGCGCGGCCGTCGGGGCGGCCACCGCCGCGGGGCTCCTCGCCGCCGGGCTGCCTGCTGCCGGCTCGATGGCGTTCGGCGCCGGCTGGGCGGTGACGGGGGCGTGTTTCGCCGGCCTGGCCGCAGCGACCGCGCAGGTCACCACGGGCTCACGAGCCGCCAGCGGGCTGGCCCTGGCCGGGATCGGGGCTGCCTACGTGCTCCGGGCGGTCGGCGACCTCTCCGAAGCCGGACCCAGCTGGCTGTCCTGGCTGTCGCCGATCGGGTGGAACCAGCAGATCCGGGCGTTCGCGGGTGACCACTGGGGTGTCCTGGCACTCCCCCTGACCGCCACTGCTGTGACCACGGCCGCGGCGTTCCTCCTGCGTCGTCGCCGGGACCTCGGCAGCGGGCTGATCACCGAGCGCTCCGGTCCCGCGGCGGGCCGGCTGGGCACGCCGCTCGGCCTGGCCTGGCGCCTGCAGGCCCCCACCCTGCTGGCGTGGACCATCGCGCTGGCAATCCTGGGCCCGGTTCTCGGCACAATCGCGCACACCGTTGCCGATCTTCTCAACTCCCCCGGCATGAAGGCGATCGTCGAACAGCTCGGCGGCCGCCAGGGTCTGACGGATGCCTTCCTCGCCGCCGAGATCGGGCTGTTCGGCACCATCGTCGCCGCCTACGGAATCGTGGCGGTGTCCCGGCTCCGGGCCGAGGAATCCACGGGGCACGCGGAAGCACTCCTCGCAACGTCGGTCGGGCGGGTCCGGATGCTCGCCGCTCACGGCGGGCTGGCCCTCGCCGGTGTCGCCTGGCTGCTGATCGTCACAGGCGCCGGAACGGGCGCCGGTCACGCCCTCGCTGTGGGCGATCCGGGCCAGATCGGCCGGGTCACGCTCGCGGCGACCGCGAGGATCCCGGCCGCGTGGGTCGTCGTGGGACTGGCCATCCTCATCTGGGGTCTCTGGCCCCGCGCCACCGCGGGCGCCTGGGTCGCCTACATCGCGTTCATCCTGGCCGGCGAGTTCGGCACCCTGTGGGGCGTGCCCAGGACTCTCATCGATCTGAGCCCGTTCGCGCACTCGCCGCTCCTGCCGGGGCCCGATCCGAACTTCGACGGCCTGCTCTGGCTCATGGTGGTCGCGGTCGCGTTCCTGGCCGCGGGAACGACGGCCTTCCGCCGGCGCGACCTGGCTCCCTAGGCATCCGTTCGCCGGAGGCTCATCGCGGGTAGATCGTGCGACCGTCCGCGAGCATCTCCACGTAGCCCGCGATCTTCGCGGCGCGGGTCTGGGCCTTCTTCACAGCGTTGATGCGGAACAGGATCGCAAACCGGTTCTGGGAGTCGAGCGTCGCGAATGCCGACGAGGCGGCGGGGCTGGCGTCGAGGGCGACCCGGAGGTCCTCGGGCACCGGAGCATCCTTCTGGCGGTAAGCCGCCTCCCACCGGCCGTCCGCCCTGGCCCGGTCGATCTCCGCGTGGCCGGCGGGGCGCATCCGCCCGTCAGCGATGAGCGCGGCGACCAGGCCCTGGTTGCGCTGCGACCATATGCTGCGGGCGCGCCGTGGGGTGAAGACCTGCAGGTGGTAGTCGTCGTCGAGAGACCCGGCCTGTCCGTCGATCCAGCCGAAGCAGAGCGCGCTCTCCAACGCCAGCGGATAGGTGATCCCGGGTACTGCCGAATTCTTCTTGCGCAGTTGGAGTCTCACTCCGTCATGGCCGGCGTTCTGCTCCAACCAGGCTTCCCAGTCGGCCACCGTCTCGAAGAGCAGGATCGGCTTGTCGGCATTCGCTCCCATGACCGCTAGCGTAGGCCGCACGATGCGACCCGGCGACCATCAGGCCGCGCGCACCACGATCTCACCGGGTGCCGCGGTGTCGCCGCCGAAGACGAGGTGCCGGTTGGCGATCTTGTCGCTGAAGAAGCGGTCGTGGCTGACCACGACCACGGCGCCGGGGAAGTGCAGCAGGGCACGCTCCATCACCTGGGTGCTGGACATGTCGAGGTGGTTGGTCGGTTCGTCCAGCAGCAGCACGGATGCGCCGGAGAGCAGGCACTGCGCCATCGCGACCCGCGCACGCTGGCCGCCGGACAGGTTGCCGATCTTCTGTTTGAGGTCGGCCTCGGAGAACTGGAACATCGACAGGAACCGGCCGACGGACTTCCGGGTCGCCGTGAAGGCCAGGCTGCCGGGCATCGCATTGACGGCATGGGTGACCGTGTCGGTGTCGTCGAGTTCGGCGAGGACCTGGTTGTAGGACACCACGGCGGTCCCGCTCGCCCAGGCGACCTCGCCGGAGTCGGCCCGTTCCTCGCCGGTGAGCACCCGGAGCAGGGTGGTCTTCCCGCTGCCGTTGGCGCCGAGGACCACGATCCGGTTGCCCCGCCTGATCTCGAAGCTGAGCCCCTGGAAGAGCACCTTGTCGCCGTAGGACTTGCCGAGCGATTCGACCCGGCAGAGGACATCCTTCACGTGCAGGCCACCGTAGATCTCGGTGATGATCTGGTCGACGGGTCGCGGCGTGCGGGCCTTCTTGATCTTGGCCAGCTGGTTGCCGAGGTCCCGGGTGGCGGCCTTCGCGGCTTCCCTGCGGTCGGCGATGCCCTCCGCTTCGAAGGCGAGCAGTTCCGATTCGTGCACGAATTGCTGCTCCAGGTTCTTGAGCCTGAACTGCTTCTGGACCACGTATTCGCCGAAGTCACCCGGGTACTCGTGCAGGTGGAAGTTCTCGACCTCGATGATCCGGGTGACGACGGCGTCGAGGAACCTGCGGTCGTGGGAGACGATGATGGCGGCGCCCCGGAAGGTGCGGAACCAGGCTTCCAGCCATTCGACACCGGCCACGTCGAGGTAGTTGGTGGGCTCGTCGAGCAGGAGGACGTCGGGTCCCTCGAGCAGGATCTTGGCCAGCGCGGCGCGGTTGCGCCACCCGCCCGACAGCTCGTCGATCGAGCAGACGCGGTGGGCCTCGTCGAAGCCCAGGGTGGTCAGTGCGGTGTCGATGCGGCGGGTGTAGTCCCAGCCGTCGAGCCTGTCCATGTCTTCGAACAGCTCGGCCTGGCGGTGGATGAGCCGGTCCAGTTCCGGGCTACCCGACGGGTCGGCGGCGATGGCCGAGTCGATCGATGCCAGTTCGGCTTCGATGGCCTTGATCGGGGCGAAGAGCTCGTCGAGCACCTCGAGGATCGTGGATTCGCCGTTCAGCTCCGAGAACTGGGAGAAGTAGCCCACCTTGATGTCGGCGTCGAGGCTGACAGTGCCGGTGTCCGGAAGGACCTGGCCGAGGGCCAGTTTCAGAATCGAGGTCTTCCCGGATCCGTTCTTGCCGATCAGGCCGACCCTGTCGCCGGTTTCGAGGCGGAAGAACGCCTCGCGCAGGATCTGCGCGTTTTCAAAGCGGACGCTGACGTCGTTCAGCCGGATCAGGCTCATTGCTGCCTCTCGAGGGGTGTTCAGGGGCACCCGTGGGACTCCGGTGTGGTGTCCCTGGAGGCGCAGGGCCATGGACGATTCTACAAGGGCAGCTGCCGGGCGGGTGCTGGGAGCCGCACCGGGCATCCGTCGCGGACAGCACGGGCACTCGGATGGTCACCAGGTGGAATCCCCGCGGAGGACGACGTCCGACCCGCCGTCGATGTAGACGATCTGCCCGCAGAGGTGGGTGTTCTCCTCGCTGGTCAGCCAGGCCAGCAGCCGGGCGACGGCGATCGGTTCGATGAACCCGTTCAGGGGCATCGGCACCATCTGGGCGAGCTGGTTCCTGGCCTCCACCGTGCCGGTCATCTCCGCCGTCATCGGGGTGAGGACGACACCGGGCGCGACGGCATTCAGCGGGATGGACGCACCGGCCCAGGGCGGCGTCGCCGCATTGCGGCGGATCCAGCGTGACAGCGCCCGCTTGGTGGTCCCATAGATGAGGTTGGCCTGCTCGGGGCCGGCGTCCACCAGTTCGGCGGCACGGGTGAGGGCCCGTTCCTCGTCACCCTCGAGGAAGGCCGCGAGGAGGGTGTCGTCGGGTTCGAACAACGCAGCCATCGACGACACGGCGACCGCGCGCGGCGCCGGGGAGGACAGGAGAAGGGGGCGGAGCGTCTCGAGCGTCGCGACGGTGCCGAAGAAGTTCACCGCGGCGGTCACGGCGACCGGGGCTGCGGACCCGGCCACGGCGAGGACCGCGTCGATGGAACCGCCGCTGAGCGCGGTGACCTCTCCGAGGAGGGTTGCCCGGCCGCTGGCGGTGGCAAGGTCGACGGTGACGTCCGCGTCGTGAAGGTCGACGCCGATCACCTGCTGGCCGTGCTCCCGGAGCAAGTCGCAGGTGGCTTTCCCGATGCCGCTGGCGGCTCCGGTGACAACGGAGGTACGGGGCATGGTGACTCGATTCTCGCCGAGGAATTCCGGGCCCTGCGCCCGGTACCGCCATGCTCTGCGGGAATATCTCGCCCGGGTAGGGCCCTTGGTCACGAGGAGGCCGGAACGGGACCGCCGCGCCGAGCCTAGGGCAGCCCCAGCACCCGGAGCCCGGCGGCCGCGGCGGCACCCGCGATCACGACCACCAGGAACGGCGCCTTCAACCAGAGGGCGACGGCCGCGACGATCAGCGCCCCCACCCGGGAGTCCAGGCTCAGGGTCTGGCCGGTCGCCACGGCGTTGGCCATCGTCAGGGATGCAAGGAGTCCGATGGTCAGGGTGCCCGCCACCCGGGCGATGCGCGGGTTGGTCAACCATTTCCGCGGCACCAGGTAGCCGAGCAGCTTGGTGAGGAAGGCCAGGACGCAGGCCACCAGGATCCAGAACCACAGGCTCATGAGGCGCCCCCTGTTCCCGGCGCGTCAGGGGCAGCGTACGGGTCGATGTCGGGTTCCAGTCCCTCGCCCGCGGGGCCGCGCCGGTAGCCGAACCAGCCGATCAAGCCCGCGACGACGGCCGCGACCAGGATGGGCAGGCCGGGCGGCACGAAAGGCACGACGAGCACGGTTGCGAGGGCGCACACTGCGGCGACGGCCCCGGCCTCGCGGGAGCGCAGGCGCGGCCAGAGCAGCCCGAGGAACGCCGCCACCGCGGCCCCGTCCAGACCCCACCTCTTCGGGTCGCCGAGGCTGTCTCCCGCGAGAGCCCCGACCAGGGTGAACAGGTTCCAAAGCACGAAGATGCCGAGTCCGGCCACCCAGAACCCGCGCTTCTGCTCGAGCAGGTCGGCCTGCCCGGTGCTCGTGGCCAGCGACTCGTCGATGGTCACCTGGGCTGCGGCGAAGCGGCGCCAGCCCCGCGGGTGGATCAGGGCGTTCATCTGCATGCCGTAGACCGCGTTCCGGATGCCGAGCAGGGCCGCCGCGCCCGCGGCCGCCACCGGACTCCCCCCACCCGCGATCACCCCGATGAACGCGAACTGGGACCCCCCGGAGAAGAGCAGCAGGCTCAGCGCCGAGGTCTGCCAGACGCTCAGCCCCGACGCCACCGAGAGTGCGCCGAAGGAGACGCCGTAGAGCCCGGTCGCCACCGCGATCGACAGGCCGACCCGGGCGGCGGGGGAATCGCGCAGTCTCGTCGGCACCGGTCCATGCTACGGGCAGGCGGACAGGCCCGGTCCTCGCGCAGCCGGCCGAACGCGTACACTTTTGCGAAACGATCGCTCCGATCGAGACGCTCATGCCCGGCGTCTGCCCGAGTGCACGCTCGCCCCTGCGGCACACCGGGAGTTGGATGGCTACGGCCGACGAGGACGATGACTCTCCCACCCACGATTTCCCCGGATGCCGCCTCCACCTGGCACCCGCAGCATCCGACCGACGTCGCCCTCACTCTTGCCCGTCTGCGGCGCGGCCGGGCGGACCCGACCCATCAGGTCGCCGCCGACGGATCGCTCTGGCGCACCACACTCACCGTCGACGGACCGGCCTCGCTGCGGTTCGCGCAGTCGGACCTGGACACGCTCACCTGCCAGGCCTGGGGTGCCGGTGCCCGTGCCGCGATCGACGCGGCACCCGCGATGGTCGGGCAGGATGATGACCCGGCCGGGTTCTCCCCCGCCCATCCGGTGCTCGACGGCGCGCACCGGCGGCATCCGGGCCTCCGCATCCCGAAGACGGGACGGGTGATGGAGGCGCTGATCCCGGCGATTCTCGAGCAGCGGGTCATCGCCGTGCAGGCGACTGCGTCGTGGCGGCGGTTGGTGCACGCGTACGGCACGCCGGCGCCCGGCCCGACCCCCCGCCCCATGCTGGTCGTGCCGACCGTGCGCGCCTGGCAGTTGATCCCGTCCTGGGAATGGCACAAGGCCGGCGTCGATCCGCAACGGTCGCGAACGGTGATGGCTGTCCTGGCCGTCGCGCGCCAACTGGAGCGCTGCGTCGAGTTATCCCCGGACGAGGCGATGACCCGGCTCCGATCGGTGCCGGGCGTCGGTGTCTGGACGGCAGCGGAGGTCGCCCAGCGGGCCCTCGGTGACGCGGATGCGCTCTCGGTCGGCGACTACCACCTCGGCGGGTTCATCGGGCATGCCTTGTTCGGCGTGGAGTTCGACGACCGGCAGCTGGTGGCGGCCATGGAGCAGTGGCGGCCGCACCGCTTCCGGGTGGTGCGGCTGGTTGAGACCAGCGGCGTGGCCGGGAGACCCCGGCGCGGACCGCGGATGCCGTTCGTCGACCACCGCGCGCACTGATCGGGAGTCGGATAGCGGGGAACGGCCGGGCCGTGAGTCAGAACGGAGGGTCGTCGGGGAGGTCAGGCGCGGCTGTTTCTGGCGCCCCTGCTGTCGGCGGCCCGGTCGGCAGGACGGTGGCGGGTTCGGTGACGAAGTCCCGCCCGGTCGGGGACGTCCAGGTCAGGATCCCGCCGGGTTTCTGGGCGACGGTCCACCGGGTCTGGGTTTTCAACGCGTGGTTGGGTTTGCACAGGTGGGCGAGGTTGTCGTGCGCGGTCTCGCCGAGCAACCCCCAGTCATGACTGTGGTCGAGCTCCGCACCCCTCGCGGGACGATTGCAGCCTGGAAAGCGGCAGGTCTCATCGCGCAAGCGGAGGAAGCGGCGCATCGCCTTGGGGGTTTTGTACCGGTCCCTCCCGACGGAGAGGATCACCCCGGTCTCCGGGTGGGTGAGCAACCGGGTGAAGCTCGGCGCCCTCGACGCCAGATCCCGCGCCGTCTCCGGGTCGATCGGCCCGTACCCTTCCAAGTAGCCGGGTTCCTCACTGTGCCCGAGGAGCGTCAGCACCGGCACAGTCACGTGCACGGTCGCTTTCACGCCGGTGCCGACACCTGTCGGGGTGACCCCGTGGATCAGCAGGTCACTGAGCACATCGGTGCGGATCTGCGTCAACGTGCGTTCCTCGCCCGGACCCTGCAGGCTCGCGGCGAGGTCGGTGGCCCGGTGGAAGATCGCCTGCACCAGCTCCGCCCCCGTCGTCAGGAACAACGTCGCCATCCCGTCGGCCCCGGCCTCCACGGACGAGGTGCGCTTCGCGATCGACTCGGTATGCCGCGCGGTGATCGTCTCCGGGTGCAGCCGTTCCCGCAGCAGCCGGGCCTTGTGCTTGAGCTTGGCCACAGTGAGGTGCTCGGCCGAGGGCAGCAGGGCCTGTTCGAACGCGGCCAAACCCTCCTCGGGGATCGACCAGGACTGCTGGACTATCGCCTGCGCGTGCCGGTAGCTGATCCGCCCCTCCGCCAACGCCGCCCGGGTGCCGGGGAGGTCTTCGACCAGGGCCTTACTCTCCGCGAGCAGGGTCTCCGCGCTGCGTTCCGGGATCCGTAATGTCACGGCCAACTCGCTGGAGAGCTCCCGCTGGGCGATCTCCTCCCGGCTCCACAAGGACTGCGGGCTGAGCGGAATCGACGTGGCCTGCGCGACGCTGAACCGGCGGGCCCGATCGACCGCCTCGGCCCGCACCGCGAAGCACCGGGCAATCGCCTTGTCGGCCGCCGCGACCTCGTCGAAGAGCCGTCCGAGCTGCTGCTGGGTGGTGCTCACCGGGATGGCCATACCCGCACACTACGACCAGCCACCGACATTCCCCGGGGCACAACCGGACCTCGCGATTGGGTGTGGATAAGCTGATCAAACCCGTTTTGTGGAGGACAAGTCCAGGGTGATTTCGACAAGCTCAATCACCGGGAACGGCGGTCGAGCCTGTCGAGACCCGGTGGGGTGATTTCGACAAGCTCAATCACCCGGATGGAGGGAGACGGGCCAGATCAGGCCATCGACGTGCCGAAGAGCAGTCCGAGCAGGTAGGTGACGCCGGCGGCGCCGAAGCCGATCAGCAGCTGTCGGAGGGCGCGCCGCAGCGGCGGTCCGCCGGAGAGCAGCCCGACGATCGCACCCGTGGCCAGCAGGGCGAGGCCGACGAGCACGGCCGCCACGATGATCGCCGCCGCCCCGCTGAGCCCGAACAGGTAGGGCAGGACGGGCAGGATCGCCCCGGAGGCGAAGAAACAGAAACTCGACGTTGCCGCGCCGAGGCCGGTGCCGATCGCCTCGTGCTCGTCGACCGCGGGCGAGAGACCGCCCCGGGGAGCGACTTCGACCGGGCCCGTGGCGATGGCCACCGTGCGCAGCACCTCACGGGCGTGCACCTCGGCCCGCTCCGCGGTCATTCCCTGCGCCCGGTAGACCAGGGTCAGTTCGTTGGCCGCAAGGTCGAGGTGGGACAAAACCGTTCGGGTCGCCGGGTTCGGGGTGGACGCTTCGAGCAGTTCCCGCTGTGAGCGCACAGACACGTACTCCCCCGCTCCCATCGACAGGGCGCCGGCGAGCAGCCCGGCGATGCCGGTGAACAGGATTGTGGCCGTCGGAACCCCAGTGGCCCCGATTCCGAGCACCAGGGCCAGGTTGCTCACCAGGCCGTCGTTGATGCCGAAGACCGCGGCACGGAAGGTTCCGGCCAGCCGCTGGCGACCGCGGGCCGCGAGGCCGCGCACGACCTCCTCGTGGATGCGTTCGTCCGCCGCCATCGTGCTGGTGGCATCCGCGTCGTCATCGTAGGGCGAACGGGACTCGGCCCGCTGGGCCAGGGCGAGCACGAACACCGAGCCGAACCGGCGGGCCAGGAAACCGAGGAAGCGGGTGCGCATGGCGCCGCGCCGGGGCGTCCCGGCCTGGTCTCCGAGAAGCCCCCTCCAGTGCGCTTCGTGGCGGCCCTCCGCCTCGGCGAGGGCGAGCAGGATTTCCTTCTCCTCGCCGGTGCGGCGCGCGGCCAGGTCGCGGTAGACCGCGGCCTCGGCCTGTTCGTCAGCCAGATACTGTCGCCAGCGACGGATGTCCGCAGCGCCGGCCGGGCGCTCGTGGGTCACGCTCATGCTTCCGGCGCCGCTTCGAGGTGACTCTGCGTCACCCGGGCTGACTCGTGCGGGCCCGACCCGTCGAGCCCGTAGAACGGTTCGTCGAATTGCACGACCCAGACCGCCTCGCGCAGGGTCACCGGGGCGTAGAGCGCGGCGCCTTCCATGTCGCCACCGGCCACGATCACCCCGCTCGGGTCCGGTGCGTCGGAATCCGGGTAGTTGCCGCGGTCGAGCCGCACCACGACCTGGACTCCCACGCCGAACCCGGTTCGCCCGGGTCCGGCCGGCCGCTGCTTCTTTCCGAATGCCATTACTCCGCCGTTCCGGCTCTCTCCAGCACGAGCTCGCGCACCCGTGCGGCATCCGCCTGGCCGCGCATGGCTTTCATGACGGCACCGATCACGGCGCCGGCGGCCTGCACCTTGCCGTCGCGGATCTTCGCGAGCACGTCGGGCTGCGCGGCCAGGGCCTCGTCGATCGCGGCGATGAGCGCGCCGTCGTCCGATACGACCGCGAGGCCGCGCAGTTCGACGACCTCGAGCGGGGTGCCCTCGCCGGCGATGACGCCCTCGAGCACCTGGCGAGCCAGGCGGTCGGTGAGCGTTCCGGCCACGACGAGTTCGATCAGCGCTGCAACCTGCACGGGGTGCACGAGGGAGTCGGCGGCCACGCCGGCCACGTTCGCGAGCCTGGCCACCTCACCGGTCCACCACTTGCGGGCGGCCTGGGCTGCCGAGCCGGCGGCGATGGTGGCCTCGACGGCGTCGAGCAGGTCGGAGTTGACGACGTCCTGGAACTCCAGGTTCGCGAAGCCCCAATTGGCCTGGAGACGTTTGCGGCGGGCGGCCGGGGGCTCCGGCAGGGTGGCACGAAGCTCCTCGACCCATTCGCGCGACGGCGCGACGGGCACGAGGTCGGGCTCGGGGAAGTAGCGGTAGTCGTCGGCATCCGACTTGGGCCGGCCGGCGGAGGTGATGCCGGTGTCCTCGTGCCAGTGCCTGGTCTCCTGGGTGATCGTTCCGCCCGCGGCCAGCAGCGCCGCCTGGCGCTGGATCTCGTAGCGCACGGCGCGCTCGACCGAACGGAGCGAGTTCACGTTCTTGGTCTCGGTGCGCGTGCCCAGGATGTTCGAGCCGCGGGGGCGGAGCGAGACGTTGGCGTCGCAGCGCACGTTTCCCTCCTCCATCCGGGCGTTGGAGACGCCGAGGCCCTTCACGATCTCGCGGATCGCGGCCACGTAGGTGCGCCCGATCTCCGGGGAGTCGGCCTCGCCGCCCTCGATCATCTGGGTGACGATCTCGACCAGCGGCACTCCGCCGCGGTTGTAGTCCACGAGCGAGTAGTCGGCACCCTGGATGCGGCCGGTCGCGCCGCCGACATGGGTCAGCTTTCCGGCGTCGTCCTCCATGTGGGCGCGTTCGATGTCGACCGTGACCAGGCGGCCGCTTTCGAGCTCGATCGTGAGTTGCCCGTTGAACGCGATCGGCTCGTCGTACTGCGAGGTCTGGAAGTTCTTCGCGGTGTCCGGGTAGAAGTAGTTCTTGCGGGCGAAGCGGGAGTACTCGGCGATCTCGCAGCCGAGGGCGAGGCCCAGGCGGATGCTCGACTCGATCGCCTTCGCGTTCACCTGCGGGAGCCCGCCCGGCAGGCCGAGGCAGGTCGGGCAGGTGTTCGTGTTGGCACCCTGGCCGAATTCGTTGGCACAGCCGCAGAACATCTTGGTCTTGGTGTTGAGTTCGACGTGCACCTCGAAGCCGAGCACCGGCTCGAACAGTTCGAGGGCCTTGTCGTAGTCCATCAGTTCGGCCTTTTTCATCAGACGACTCCCTCTTCGCTGGCGAACATTTCGGTGGGCGCGAGTTCGGGCGCCTGGCTGAGCAGGGTGTGCCCCCAGGTCGCTTCGAGCAGGCGCTCGACGGCGGCCCCGAAGGTGTACAGGCGGGCATCCAGTTTCGCCGGCGCCATGATCTGCAGGCCGACGGGCAGCCCGTCCTCGGGCGCGAGCCCCATCGGAAGGCTCATCCCCGGCACTCCGGCGAGGTTCGCCGGGATGGTGGTGACATCGTTGAGGTACATCGCCATCGGGTCGGTCATCTTCTCCCCGAATTTGAAGGCCGTGGTGGGCGCGCTCGGCGACACCAGCACGTCGACCTGGGCGAAGGCCGCGTCGAAGTCGCGCTGGATGAGGGTGCGCACCTTCTGGGCGCTGCCGTAGTACGCGTCGTAGTAGCCGGCGCTCAGGGCGTAGGTGCCGAGGATGATGCGGCGCTTGACCTCGGGGCCGAAGCCGGCGTCGCGGGTGGCCGCCATCACCCGCTCGCTGGTGAGAGGACCTTCGGCCGGGTTGACCCGGATGCCGAAGCGCACCGAGTCGAACCGGGCCAGGTTGCTCGACGCCTCCGCGGGCAGGATCAGGTAGTACGCGGCGATCGCATACTCGAAGTTGGGCGCGCTGACCTGCACGATCTCCGCGCCGGCCTTGGCGAGGAGGGCGAGCGTCTCTTCGAAGCGCTGCTTGACGCCGGGCTGGAATCCCTCGCCGGCGAGCTCCTTGATCACGCCGACGCGCACGCCCTTCAGGGCGCCGTCGGCCAGTCCGGCGCGGGCGGCGGCGGCCATCGACGGCCAGGAGTCGGTGAGCGACGTCGAGTCGAGCGGGTCGTGCCCGCCGATCACATCGTGCAGAAGGGCCGCGTCGTAGACCGTGCGGGTGACGGGGCCGACCTGGTCGAGCGAGGACGCGAGCGCGATCGAGCCATAGCGTGACACTCCGCCGTAGGTGGGCTTGACGCCGACCGAGCCGGTGACGGCAGCCGGCTGGCGGATGGAACCGCCGGTGTCGCTCCCGAGGGCGAGGGGCGCCTCGAAGGAACTCACCGCGGCGGCGGAGCCGCCTCCCGACCCGCCGGGGATCCGGTCCAGGTCCCACGGGTTGTGAGTCGGGCCGTAGGCGGAGAACTCGGTCGACGAGCCCATCGCGAACTCGTCCATGTTGGTCTTGCCGAGGGGAATCAGCCCCGCGTCGCGCACGCGGCGCACGACGGTGGCGTCGTAGGGCGGGATCCAGCCCTCGAGGATCTTGGAGCCGGCCGTGGACGGCATGTCCTGGGTGGCGAGCACGTCCTTGATGGCGATCGGCACCCCGGCGAGCGGGCCGAGGACGTCGCCGGCGGCGCGGCGGGCGTCGATCCGGGCCGCGGTGGCGAGGGCGGCATCCCTGGCCACGTGGAGGAAGGCGTGCACGTCGGTGTCGATGGCCGCGATGTGGTCGAGGTGGGCGCGCGTCACTTCGACGGAGCTCACCGATCGGTCGGCGAGCAGGCCGGACAGGTCGGCGGCGGACAGCTTGATCAGGTTGGTCATGGTCACTCCTCGTCCAGGATCGCGGGCACTCGGAACTTGTCGCCGTCGTGGTCGGGCGCGCCGGAGAGCGCCTGTTCGACGGTGAGCGAGGGAACGACCGTGTCGGGGCGGAAAACGTTGGTCAGCGGCATCGGGTGGCTGGTCGCCGGAACGTCGGGGGTGGCCACTTCGGCCACCTTCGCGACGGAATCGACGATCTGGCCGAGTTCCGTGGTGAGGCGGTTGATCTCCTCCGGGCTGAGGTCGATCCGGGCAAGGTTGGCCAAATGCGCTACCTGCTCGGCCGTGATTTCAGACATGTTGCTCCGATTATCGTCGAGGTGGATTCCCCAATTCTATTCGGAGCCGTTGGTGACCAGATCCGCGTTGTCCGTTCCGATCAGGGCCATGTTGTGCAGCGACTCGCTGCCCCGGTCGAAATATCCGTTGTGGCCGAGCGAACCGGCGAGCCAGGTTCCGGTGAGCCGGTCGTGCGCTCCGAACACGCCCAGCGGCCGGGCGCCGTACGATTCCGCACCCGGGTCGCTGCCGAAGAACGCGCTGTTGACCGCCGGGTCCCAGTCGGCCTTGCCCACGAAGACGTTGCCGTTGGCCACGCTCAGGCTGTCCACGGACTGGATCTGACTGCCCGGTGAACCGACCAGAACCAGCGCGTCGACCTCGAACGATCCGCGGGACAAGGCCGTGAGCGCGACCGTCGAGCCGTAGGAGTGCGCGAACACCGAGACGAAGGGCTGGTCGCCGGCACGGTCCGAACGGATGCCCTGCGAGTACTTCTCGAGGAAGTCGGCGCCCGCGACGGCGTGGTCGAGGCCCCCGACGCTGAACAGGTCCGGGGCTTCGTAGCCGATCCACGACACGACGGCGATGCTGGCGGCGACAGAGCCTCGGGCACTCGCGGCCCGCTCGGCGAGGACTGCGCGCTGCTCCGCGTACAGGGCTTCCGCTGTCGCGGTCCAGTTCACGATCTGGGGTTCGACCCCGTAGTTCATGCCCGGCACCAGATAGCTGACGAATGCGGCGGTGTCCGGGTTGCCGAGGGCGATGGCGGCCCGGCCTCCCGCCACAGTGTCGAGGAGGATCAGGGATCGCCGGGGACCTCCGTCGGTTGGGCGGAGAGCGGCCTGCACATGGGTCAGGATGGCGCGCTCACGCGTGGCGGCCTCCCGGGACGCGTCGTCGAGCGTGCCGGCGAGCCGGCGATCCACCGCGGCCAGGCTCTGGCCCAGGTAGCGGGCGTTGGCCCGCCCGCGTTCGCGGAAGGGTATCCCGTCGAGGTTGCCGACCAGCCGCGGCGCCCCGGCGAGGAGGGACGACCGCTCGGTGCCCTCCAGTCCGGTCCACCACCCGGTGACCTCGGTTGCGGCGGGGGGCACGGCCAGCAGGGAGTCGACCTGCCCGGGGAACTCGGCGACGAAGGTGGAGATGTCGCCGACGGACAGCCGTGAGAGGCCGGCGAGGAGGCTGGCTCCCGACATCCGTCGCACGGAATCGAGAGTGCCGTCCGCGCCCTCGACCAGTGAGGCCGCCGGTTGCACGGAGATGGCCGGTTGCCCGGCGCCGGGCTCCCCGGAGGCCGCGAGGTCCAGTCGGAGCGGCGCGGAAAGGATGACGACGCCCCCCGGGGCCGGGGCGGCCGAGACCCGGGCGCTCACCGCCGGGGGCGTGAGCGAGTGCACCCCGAGGGGCTCACTGACCGTGTGGAAGGTCAGTGAGGCGGATATCAGTGCCGCCGCCGCTAAGAGCAAACTCGGTTACGTCCCCTCACGAACACCGAGCAGTCGGGTAGCTCGACGTGAAACACAAGGCCTGCCTACTCAGAGTACTGAAACGGGGGCCCGGTTGACGGGTTGCGATCCCCCAATAAAGGGGTGCTTTTTTCCCCGAATTTTATACTTGCTAGGTCTTATATATGCATGGTCTAATATAGGCATGTCACTGAAATTCGCCATCCTCGGGGTTCTCGAGCTGAAACCGCACACGGGCTACGACCTCAAGAAGACCATTGAAGCCTCTGTCGCCCACTTCTGGTCCGCCGACCAGTCCCAGATCTACCGCACGCTGGCCCTCCTCGTCGCCGACGGTCTCGCGGAGGTGGAAGTGATCAACCAGGACGGGCGTCCGGACCGGCGCCTGCACCGGATCACCCCGACCGGCCTGGCCGCGCTGCACGAGTGGCTGACCTCACCGCTGCCCCCGGAGACCCCGCACGACGCCTTCCTGGTGCGGGTCTTCTACGTCGGCGAACTCGGGATCCCCGCCGCGGCCGCGCTGCTCCAGTCCCGCCGGGCCGAGGCAGACGCCGTCCTGTCCCGGCTCACCGCCCTGGTCGGGCAGGAAAGCGGGGATCCCGTCGACCTCGCTCACAGGCTCCGGCGCGCCACCCTCCGGTATGGGATCCGCCACGCCGAGGCCGAGCTGGCCTGGCTGACCGAAACCGTGGAGGCGCTGTCATGAGCTACCCCCTCGAACACGGCGCCGAGGCGACCGAAACCGACACCATCGTCTTCCTGCACGGCGGGTCCGTCGCGGCCTGGTCCTGGGAGCCCCAGGTCGCCGGCCTCCCCGGCCGCCACCTGCTCACCCCTGACCTGCCGGGCTTCGGCGCCCGCTCCGACGAGGACTGGCGCTCACTCGCCGAGACCGCCGACGACGTCGCCGCCACCATCGCCGAGCACGCGCACGGCGGCCGCGCCCACCTGGTCGGGCTCTCCCTCGGCGGCCTCGTGGCGGTGCAGGTGATGGCACGCCATCCCGGCCTGCTGCGCTCCTGCCTCGTCTCGGGCGTTCCCCTGGACGGCATCCACGGCCTGGCCCGCTTCGTCAACACCCTGCAACTGCGCCTCTGGGGCCGCCCCTGGTACTGGCGCGCGCAGGCGAAGGCCTTCGGACTGCCCGCGGATGCGGTGACCGTCTTCGTCGAACACGGCCTGGGCATCCGGCCGGACAACGCCGCGCGGGTCTTCGAGGACGTGAACCGCGGCGGCAGCCCCGAGGGACTGGGCGGCTACCGCGGCCCGCTCCTGGCCGTGGCGGGCGAGAAGGAATCCCGGCTCGTGCGGGACAGCCTGGCCACCCTGCAGACGCTCCTGCCGCAGACCCGCACCTGGATCGCGCCGGGCATGCACCACGTGTGGAGCATCGAGGACGCGGAGTTGTTCACGCGGATGGTGGCCGGCTGGATCGACGACGGAACCCCGCCGGCCGCCGGCCGCTGAGTCAGTCGGCGGTGCCGGACGGAGTCTCCCCCGCGCCGTCCGCCGGCGCAGCGTCTCCGAGCGCGCCAGGTCCCTGCGTCACCAGCAGGTGGAACTCGGCGGGGTCGAGGATCCGGAGGCCGAGTTGCTCTGCTTTGGCCAGCTTCGACCCTGCGCCGGGCCCGGCCGCGACGAAGTCCGTGTTCTTCGACACGCTGGAGGCGGACTTGCCGCCGGCGGCGATGATGGCCTCCTGGGCCTCCTCCCGGCTGTAGCCCTCGAGGGAGCCGGTGGCGACGACCGTCAGTCCGCTGAGCACCCCGCCGGCCGCGGCCGCGGCGCCGGGACCCGGATGGCCGGGCGTGGTGAACCGGACCCCGGCGCGCGTCCACTGGTCCACGATCTCGCGGTGCCAGTCGACCTCGAACCAGGCGAGGATGGCGTCCGCGATGATGCCGCCGACCCCGTCGACCTCGGCGAGCTCCTCCCTCGTGGCCGCGCGGATCAGGTCGAGGGACCCGAAGTGGTCGGCCAGGGCACGCGCGGCCACCGGGCCGACGTGACGGATGTTGAGGGCCACCAGCAGCCGCCAGAGCGGCTTGGTCTTCGCCAGTTCGATCTCGCGCAGCAGCTTGATCGCATTCGACGACGGTTGCGGCCCGGTCAGCCCCTGTTTCTTCTCCGCGGCCGACGGGTTGCGCCGGAACGGCGTGCGCAGGCGGATGGAACCGTCCTCCTCCTCGCGCGGCAGCCCGGTCTCGGCGTCCCGCACGACCACCTCGATCGGCAGCAGGTCGCCCAGGGTGAGGTCGAACAGGCCGGCCTCGGTGGAGAGCGGCGGCTCGGCGGGCACCGTCGGCTGGGTCAGCGCAGCCGCGGCGACCTCGCCGAGAACCTCGATGTCCAGGGCGCCCCGCGATCCGATATGTTCGACCCGTCCGCGCACCTGGGCGGGGCAGCTGCGCGCGTTCGGGCAGCGCAGGTCGATATCCCCTTCCTTGGCCGGGGCGAGCGGGGTGCCGCACTCTGGGCAGTTCACGGGCATCACGAAGGCGCGTTCGGTGCCGTCGCGGAGTTCGATCACCGGGCCGAGCACCTCGGGTATGACGTCGCCGGCCTTGCGCAGCACGACGGTGTCGCCGATCAGGATGCCCTTGGCCTTGACCACGTCCTGGTTGTGCAGGGTGGCCTGGCGCACCTCGGAGCCGGCGACGCGCACCTTCTCCATGACCGCGAACGGGGTGGCCCGACCGGTGCGGCCGACGCTCACGACGATGTCGAGCAGTCTGGTGTTGACCTGTTCCGGCGGGTATTTGTAGGCGATCGCCCAGCGGGGCGCCCGGCTGGTGGCACCGAGTTCGGCGTGCAGGGCGAGTTCGTCGACCTTGATCACGATGCCGTCGATCTCGTGCTCGACGCTGGCGCGGTGCACGCCGTAGTACTCGATGAAGCTCGCCGCCTGCGCGGCGGTCGGCTCCACCGTGAAGTAGGTGCTGGTCGGCAGACCCCAGCCGCTCAGCAGCGCGTAGACCTCGGACTGGGCGGCCACGGGCGGGTTCGCCCAGGCGCCGATGCCGTGCACCAGCATCCGGAGCCGGCCGAGCCTGGCGCGCATCAGCCGCAGCGGTTCGGCGGCCCTGCCCTCGGCCTTCTGGCGCAGCGAGCCCGCCGCGGCATTGCGCGGGTTCGAGAAGACCCGCTCACCGGCCGCTGCTTGCTCGGCGTTGAGTTCACGGAAGGCCGCCACCGGGAAGAAGACCTCGCCGCGCACCTCGATCAGGGCAGGGTGGCCGGTTCCGGCCAGCTGTCGCGGGATGCCCGGAACCCAGTGGATGTTCTCGGTGACGTCTTCGCCGACCACGCCGTCGCCGCGGGTCGCCGCGGTGACCAGCACGCCGTGTTCGTAGCGGAGGTTGATGGCGAGCCCGTCGATCTTGAGTTCGCAGAGGTAGTGAACGCTGCGGCCGGCGTCCCGCTCCACCTTCGCGGCCCAGTCCTCGAACTCGTCGATCGAGAACACGTTGTCGAGGCTGAGCATGCGTTCGGCATGCTGCACGGGTGCGAACAGGCTGGTCTCGGCCCGGCCGCCGACGGTCTGGGTCGGGCTGTCCTGGCTGGCCAGCTCGGGGAATTCGCGCTCGAGGACGCCGAGGCGGTGCACCAGGGCGTCGTAGTCGGCATCCGAGATCACGACCTCGTTGCGCTCGTAGTAGGCGTCCCTGGCCGCCAGGATCCGCTGGGTGAGGTCGGCGACCTCCGCCGCTGCCCGGTGCAGGTCGGCCGGGGTTTCGGCGGCCGCGCCGTCAGGCATGTGCGGCGGCGGCCGAGTCGACAGGGACGGCGCTCACGGTGCGGTCGATGGTGCACTGGCCGAGCACGCGGGTGCCGAGGTAGACCACAGCGGTCTGGCCGGGCGCGACGCCGGTCAGGGGCTCGACGGGAAGGATCCGCAGTTCCACCCCGCCCGTGGTCGAACCATCGGTGGTCGAGCTTGTCGAGACCAGCTGCGCCACCGCGGGAACCGGGTCGGCGTGGGCGCGGATCTGCACGTCGCAGTCGAAGGCGATCTCCGGGTGCTCGGGGGCGACGCCGCACCAGGTGAACTTCGTGCCGGCGATCTCCTTGATCGCGAGCGCTTCCTTGGGTCCGACGACGACCGTGTTGGTGATCGGGCGCACCTCGAGCACGAACCGCGGCTTGCCGTCGGCGGCGGGGGTGCCGATCTGGAGGCCCTTGCGCTGGCCGACCGTGAACGCGGCGGCGCCCTCGTGCCGGCCGAGGGTGTTGCCGTCACGGTCGAGGATGTCGCCGGTGGCCGGCGGCACGCGCTCGGCCAGCCAGCCGCGGGTGTCACCGTCGGGGATGAAGCAGATGTCGTAGGAGTCGGGCTTGGTGGCCACGGAGAAGCCGCGCTCGGCGGCCTCGGCACGCACCTCGGCCTTGGACGGGGTCGCCCCGAGCGGGAACATCGAGTGTGCGAGCTGGTCCTGGGTGAGCACACCGAGCACGTAGGACTGGTCCTTGGCCCAGGCGCTGGCCCGGTGCAGCTCACGGTTACCGTCGGCATCCGTCAGGATCGTGGCGTAGTGCCCGGTGGCGACGGCGTCGAAGCCGAGGTCGAGGGCCTTCTCGAGCAACGCGGCGAACTTGATCCGCTCGTTGCACCGCATGCAGGGGTTGGGGGTGCGGCCGGCGGCGTACTCGGCGATGAAATCGTCGACCACGTCGAGCTTGAACCGCTCGGAGAAGTCCCATACGTAATAGGGGATGCCGATGATGTTGGCTGCCCGCTGGGCGTCCATCGAGTCCTCGACCGTGCAGCAGCCGCGGCTTCCGGTGCGGAGGGTGCCCGGCATCCGGCTCAGCGCCAGGTGCACGCCGACCACCTCGTGTCCCGCCTCGACCGCGCGGGCTGCGGCGACGGCGGAGTCCACCCCACCGCTCATTGCTGCCAAAACCTTCACCTGACGAGTGTAATCGGGCCAGGGCGTTTGGCCAACGCGGGCCTTTCGGCGAACTCAGGCCAGTGAGAGCGCAGGTCAGCGACCCGGCACGCGGTCGGCCATGCCGGCCCGGGAGGCCTGGGCGTGCGCGGCCGGGAGTGCGGCGAGCAGGGCGTCGACGTCGGCCATGGTCGAGGTGCGGCCGAGGGTGATCCGGAGGGCCCCGCGGGCCTCCGCCTCGGTGCGGCCCATCGCCCGGAGCACGTGCGAGGGTTCCGGAATGCCGGCCTGGCAAGCCGAACCGGTCGACACGGAGACGCCGGCCGCGTCGAGCAGGAACAGGAGCGAATCGCCCTCGCAGCCGGGGAAGCTGAAGTGGGCCGTTCCGGGCAGGTGGCGGACCGGGTCGGGGTCGCCGTTGAGCTGCGCCGTCGGCACCGCCGCGAGCACCCCGTCCACGACGGCCTGCCGCAGCAGCGCCACCCGCGCGTTCTCCCCGGGCAGGTCGACGCCCGCGGCGGCCGCGGCCACGGCGAACGCCACGGCCGCCGCAACGTCCTGGGTGCCGCTGCGCACCTGCCGCTGTTGCCCGCCGCCGTGCAGGAGCGGCTCCACCGTCGCGCGGCGGGACAGGACCAGGGCGCCGATGCCGACCGGGCCGCCGATCTTGTGCGCCGAGATGCTCACCGCGGACACTCCCCCGCGGCTGAGCGTGCGGAAGTCGATCGGGACGTGGCCGTAGGCGGCCACCGCGTCGACGTGCACCGGGATGCCGTGGGCCGCCGCGAGCGCGGCGACCTCGGCCACGGGCTGGATCGTTCCGACCTCGTTGTTGGCGGCCAGCAGGGTGACCAGGGCGATCTCGTCGGGGTGGGCCGCGATCGCCCGGGCGACCTCGGCCGGGTCGGCCCGGCCGTGCTCGTCCAGGGGCAGCCAGTCGATCACGGCGCCCTCGTGCCTTTCCAGCCATTCGACGGTGTCGACGGTGGCGTGGTGTTCCCCGCCGGGAACGAGGATGCGCCGCCGTGGTGCCCGGGCCCAGAACAGCCCCTTGATGCCGAGGTTGACGGACTCGGTGCCGCCGGCCGTGAACACGACCTCGATCGGGTCGCAGCCCACACTGGCCGCGACGGTTTCGCGGGCTTCCTCGAGCATCCGTTTCTTGAGCTGGCCCTGGCTGTGGATCGACGCGGGGTTGCCCACGACCGTCATCGCTTCGGCGAACGCCGCGATGGCGCCAGGGAGCATCGGCGTGGTCGCGGCGTGGTCCAGGTAGACCGGCATGGGGATCCTCTGCGGGTTTTCGGGCGTAGGCAGGTCTGATTGTGGTCAAAACCGACCGTCTGTACTCATTACTCTAGAACCCATGACTTCCGGTGATCCCCTGCGCAACCTCGGCGTCCGGTTGGGGGCCAACGGCGGCGAGCTACGGGTGTGGTCGAAGAACGCCGACTCCATGGAACTGTGCATTTTCGACGAGACCGACCCCAACTGGATCATCAAGACCGTCCCCATGACCAGGGACGCCAACGACGTCTGGTTCGGGCGGTCCCGCACCCTCGCCCCCGGCCGTCGCTATGGCATCCGGGTCTCCGGTCCTGCCGCGGCGAGGAACTCGTTCCACCCGGAGAAAACGCTGATCGAGCCGTATTCCCGGGGCCTCGTGCGGGTGGGTCCCGACCAGTGGCAGTCCTCCGTCGTGGACGGCGGCTTCGACTGGGCCGGGTCGCTCAAACCGAAGATCGCGCTCGACCACACGGTCGTCTACGAAGCCCACGTTCGCGGCCTCAGCAAGCTCAACCCGGCGGTCCCGGCAGAGCTGCGCGGCACCTACGCCGGCCTCGCCCACGAGTCGACGATCGGGTACCTGAAGAACCTCGGTGTCACCTCCGTGGAGCTGCTCCCGGTGCACGCATTCGTCTCCGAGCAGCGCCTGATCAAGCAGGGCCTGACCAACTACTGGGGTTACAACACCTTTAATTTCTTCTCGCCGCACGCCGACTACGCCACCATGGCCTCCCAGTCCGCCGGCCCGGAGGCCGTGCTCCGGGAGTTCAAGGGCATGGTCAAGCTGCTGCACGAAGCCGGCCTGGAGGTCATCCTCGACGTGGTCTACAACCACACCGCCGAGGAAGGGCCGAACGGCCCGGTCAGCAGCCTGCGCGGCATCGACAACGCCACCTATTACCGCCAGAACGACGCGGGCGCCTACGTCGATGTCACCGGCTGCGGCAACACTCTCAACGTGTCGCACGAGGTGCCGCACCGCCTGGTGCTCGACTCGCTGCGCTATTGGGCGAACGACGTGCAGATCGACGGCTTCCGCTTCGACCTGGCGGCGACGCTCGGCCGGGACTCCAACGTCGATTACCAGCGCGACCACCCCCTGCTGACGGCGATCCGGACCGACCCCGACCTCGCCGACGTGAAGCTCATTGCCGAGCCCTGGGACATCGGGCAGGGCGGCTGGCAGACCGGCAACTTCGCCGACGGCTGGACGGAATGGAACGACCGCTACCGCGACCGGATGCGCTCGTTCTGGCTGACCGACCTCGCCGCGGCGCGCGACGGTCATGCGGGCAGCGGCATCGGCCGCTTCGCGACCCGTCTCGCCGGGTCGGCCAACACGTTTTCGCAGGAGCGCGGGCCGCTCGCCTCGCTGAACTTCATCACCGCCCATGACGGCTTCACCATGGCCGACCTCACCGCCTACAACGTCAAGCACAATGTCGGCAACGGCGAGTCGAACCGGGATGGCACCGACAGCAACAACTCGTTCAACCACGGCGTCGAGGGCCCCACCCGTAACACCACCATCCTCACCACCCGGCGGAAGGCCATGCGCAACCTGCTGGCCACGCTCCTGCTCTCGGCCGGCGTTCCGATGATCACCGCCGGCGACGAATTCGGGCGCAGCCAGCGCGGTAACAACAACGCGTACTGCCATGACAGCGAACTCACCTGGCTGAACTGGGACCTGGATGACTGGCAGGTCGACCTGCACCGGGTCAGCCGGCGCCTGCTCGAACTGCGCCGGGAGAACCCGGCCCTGCGGCCGGTACGGTTCGGCCGGCCGGGCGAAACGACCCTCAGCGCCAGCGAAATGGACTGGTACAACGCGGTGGGCGAGTCGATGTCCGAGGAGGACTGGCACTCGTCGAATGAGCGCACTCTGCAATACCTCGCGGCCAGCACCCCGGAACACGAGGAATTCAACCGGATCCTGCTGATCGTGCAGGGCCGGGAAGCGGATGTCACGGTGACGCTGCCGGTGCACGCGGGAGTCGGCTCGTACACGCTGCTCTGGGACTCGAGCCACGACGACATCAGCGACGCCGTGATCGAACATGCCCCCGGAGCCCGGTTGCTCGTGCCCGGGGCGTCGATGCAGCTCTTCCGGGCCCACTAGCAGTCACCCGGGGACACACGGCATGGGCAGGCGGGCGGACCACGGTGCGGGCACCCCCGCCACGATCGCCCTCGAGAAGGCCGGCATCGCCTTCACCCCGCACCTGTACGATCACGACGCCCACGCGACCAGCTTCGGCCTCGAGGCCGCGGCGAAACTCGGCCTCGACCCGGCCCGGGTGTTCAAGACGCTCCTCGCCGAGGCGGACGGCATCCTCGTCGTCGGCATCGTCCCGGTCACCGGCCAGCTCGACCTCAAGGCGCTGGCCGCGGCCGTCGGTGCGAAGAAGGCCGTGATGGCCGATCCGAAGACCGCGGAACGCAAGACCGGCTACGTCGTCGGCGGGATCAGCCCGATCGGGCAGAAGACCCCGTTGACGACGGTCATCGACGAGGATGCCCAGCTCTTCGACACCGTCTTCGTCTCAGGCGGCCGGCGGGGCTTCGACATCGAACTCGCCCCCGCCGACCTGGCCCGGGCATCCGGCGCCGTCTTCGCGGCGATCTCCCGAGGGTAGGCCGGCCGGGCCGAGCAGGCCGGGCCGGCCGGGCCGGGTCAGCCGGCGACGGCGATGAGCCCCATCTCGGCCGGGCTGATCAGCAGGTCGTTGCGGGGCACGACGCGAACGGTGTAGCCGAACGCGCCGCCGCGGTCCAGCTGGACCGTGCCGGTGAACAGGGTCGCGCTGCCGGGGCCCTGGCTGCCCGTGGCCTCCGGGTCCGGATCGGTCGCGGCCGTGAGCGCCAGCGTGCTGACGTCGCTGAGCTCGTCGTTGCCCAGGCTCTTCCCGTAGACGACCTCGACGGTCACATCCTCCGGCTCCAGGCCGTTCAGGTGCACGTGCGCGCGGAGGTGCAGCTCGTCGCCGACCTGCGGCACGGTCGCGACGCCGCCGGATTCGACGTGGGCCACGGCCACGCCGGGCCAGGCCGCGACGATCCGGCCCTTCCAGACGGCCAGCTCCCGGGCCGCCCGGTAGTTGTTGGCGGAGAGCCGGGCCTCGGCCTGGCCGGCCGGGCGGTAGAGCTTCTGCACGTACTCGCGCACCATCCGGCCGGCGTTCAGCTCCGGAGACAGCCCGGCGAGGGTGTGCCGGATCGACGACACCCACCTTTCGGGCACGCCGTCCGCGTTGCGGTCGTAGAACCGGGGGGCGACGTGGTGCTCGATCAGCTCGTAGAGCGCGTCGGCCTCGATCCGGTCGCGCTCGGCGGAGTCGCCGGCGGCATCCGCCGACGGGATCGCCCAGCCGTTCTTGCCGTCGTAGTATTCCGGCCACCAGCCGTCGAGGATCGACAGGTTCAGCGCGCCGTTCAAGGCCGCCTTCATGCCGGACGTGCCGCAGGCCTCGAGCGGCCGGAGCGGGTTGTTGAGCCAGACGTCGGTGCCCGGGTACATCAACTGCGCCATGCCGATGTTGTAGTCGGGGAGGAAGGCGATCCTGGTGCGCAGTTCAGGATCGGCCGCGAACTGCACGACCTTCTGGATCAGCCGCTTGCCCTCCTCATCGGCGGGGTGGGACTTGCCGGCGATCACGATCTGGATCGGGTGCTCCGGGTGCAGCAGCAGGGCTCGGAGCCGTTCGGGGTCGTGCAGCATCAGGGTGAGCCGCTTGTAGGTCGGAACCCGGCGGGCGAAGCCGATGGTGAGCACGCTGGGGTCGAAGACCTTGCCGATCCAGGACGGCACGATGCCGCCCGGGTTCTGCACAAGCCAGGCCGCCGCGATCCGCCGGCGGGCGTCCTCGACGAACTGGAGGCGCATCTGGCCCCTGACCTGCCAGAGGTCGTCGTCGGAGACGGCGTCGGACGCCCAGTCGGCCTCGGAGGTGTCGCTGGTGCCGAGACGGTTCTGGGCGAGAGCGAGGAGTGCCGGGTCGGTCCAGGTCGGCGCGTGAACGCCGTTGGTGATCGAGGCGATCGGCACGTCCTCCGCGTCGAAGCCCGGCCAGAGTCCCTTGAACATCCGCCGGCTGACCTCGCCGTGCAGCTTGGAGACGCCGTTGGCGCGCTGCCCGAGGCGGAGGCCCATCAGCGCCATGTTGAAGACGTCGGGCGACCCGTCCTGGTAGTTCTCGGCGCCGAGCGCGAGCAGGTCGTCGACCGCCACACCCGGCAGCAGGTCGGTCTCGAAGTAGCGGCGCACCAGGCTGCGCTCGAACCGGTCGATCCCGGCCGCGACGGGCGTGTGGGTGGTGAAGACGGTCCCGGCCCGGGCGACCTGCAGGGCCTCGGAGAAGCTGAGTCCCTCGCCGATCAGGCTGGAGATGCGTTCCAGGCCGAGGAAACCGGCGTGGCCCTCGTTGGTGTGGAACACTTCGGGGTCCGGGCGGCCGTTGAGGTTGCTCCAGAGCTTCACGGCGCGCGCGCCGCCGATGCCGAGGAGCAGTTCCTGCAGCAGACGGTGCTCGCCGCCGCCTCCGTAGAGGCGGTCGGTGACCAGGCGCAGGTCGTCCGCGTTCTCCGGGATGTCGGTGTCGAGCATGAGCAGGCGGATGCGGCCGACCATGGCCTGCCAGACCCGGGCGTGCAGCGTGCGGTTGTCCGGAAGGGCGAGGGATACCTGCACGGCCGAGCCGTCGGCCCGGCGCAGCACCGACAGAGGCAACCCGTCGGGGTCGAGCAACGGGTAGCTTTCCATCTGCCAGCCGTCGGGCGAGATCGCCTGGCTGAAGTAGCCGGCGCGGTAGAACAGCCCGACGCCGACCAGCGGCACGCCGAGGTCGGAGGCGCTCTTCAGGTGGTCTCCGGCGAGGATGCCCAGCCCGCCCGAGTATTGCGGCAGCGCGGCAGCGATGCCGAACTCCGGGGAGAAATACGCGATCGACTCCGGCTTCTCACCCTCGAGTCCCTGGTACCATCGCGGCTGCTCGAGGTAGTCCCGGAGGTCGGCGCGGACGGAGTTCACCCAGGACACGTAGTCGTGGTCGCGGGAGAGAGCCTCGAGCCTGGCCGGGTCCACGGACCCGAGCAGCGCCACCGGGTCGGCGCCGATCTCACGCCACAGCTCGGGGGCTATGTGCTCGAACAGCTGGCGGGTCGGCTCATGCCAGGACCAGCGCAGGTTGCCCGCCAGCTCATCGAGCGCTGCAAGCGACTCGGGCAGGACGGTACGGACGGTAAATTTGCGGATCGCCTTCACGGACCCAAGCCTAGGGCCGGGATGTGTCCATTGCGTTAATGCGCACCGCACCGGGCCGACATTTCGCGCTACGGTCATTACGTGGCTAAGACAGTAAAACGCGCAGGCGCGGCTCCTGAATCCTCCGGTGCGACCCGGACCATCCCGAAAACCACCGCGGCGGCACGGCAGGCAGCGGCCGCGGCCGCAGCGACGCCGGCTCCCCGGACGACGCGGATCGGGCGCATCCCGATCCTTGACCTGTCCCCGCAACTGCCCGACAACCTGTGGCCGGTCAAGGCGTTCACCGGAGAGGTCGTGCCCTTCGGCGCGACGGCGTTCCGGGAGGGCCACGACCTGATCGGCGCCATGCTGCTGCTGACCAGCCCAGACGGCACGCTCACCCGTCACCTGATGAGCCCTGGCGCGCCGGGGACCGACCGCTGGGAAACCAAGGTCCTCCTGGGCAGCCAGGGCCGGTGGGAGTACCGTGTTCGCGCCTACGCGGACGACTGGGCCACCTGGCACCACAACGCGTCGGTGAAGATTCCGGCGGGGATCGACGTCGAACTCATGTTCCTGATCGGCGCCGAACTGCTCACGAACGCCGGAACGGACAAGGGCCGCCCCGTGGCCGAACGGCGGCTGTTCACCGCGGCGGCGAAGACACTCGGCGACGTCACCGCATCCGTCGACTCCCGTTTCACCGTCCTGTCCGATCCCAAGGTACTGGCCGCCGTCGCCGTGCGGCCGATCACCGGACTGGATTCGGTCTCGGAGCCGCGCACGATCCTGGTCGAGCGCCTCCGTGCCGGCGTCGGCTCCTGGTACGAGTTCTTCCCCCGGTCCGAAGGCGCCGTGCGCCGCGAGGACGGCTCCTGGCAGAGCGGCACCTTCCGCACCGCGGCGAAGCGCCTGCCGGCCGTGGCCGCCATGGGGTTCGACGTGGTCTACCTGCCGCCGATCCATCCGATCGGCCGCGCGTTCCGTAAGGGGCCGAACAATACGCTGGGCGCCGGCCCGGACGACCCGGGATCGCCCTGGGCGATCGGCTCGGCCGAGGGCGGCCACGACGCCATCCACCCCGACCTGGGCACCCTGGCAGACTTCACCTTCTTCCAGGGCGCAGCGAAGGACAGCGGGGTGGAGATCGCCATCGACCTGGCGCTCCAGGCCTCCCCCGACCACCCGTGGGTGACCGAGCATCCGGAGTGGTTCACGACACTCCCGGACGGGTCGATCGCCTACGCGGAGAACCCGCCGAAGAAATACCAGGACATCTACCCGATCAACTTCGACAACGACCCGGCCGGCATCCGCGCCGAGGTGTTGCGGATCGTGCGGCACTGGATCGACGCCGGGGTGAAGATCTTCCGGGTCGACAACCCGCACACCAAACCGCTCGACTTCTGGGAGTGGCTGATCGCCACGATCGCCGACGAGGCGCCGGACGTGTTCTTCCTGGCCGAGGCGTTCACCCGGCCGGCGCTGCTGCAGGGACTGGGCAAGGTCGGTTTCCAGCAGTCGTACACGTACTTCACCTGGCGCAACACGAAGGAGGAACTCGAGGAGTTCTTCGACGGCCTCGCCCATGAGACGGCCGACTTCGTGCGCCCGAACCTGTTCGTGAACACCCCCGACATCCTCTCCGAGTACCTGCAGTTCGGCGGCCCGGCCGCGTTCAAGATCCGCGCCGCCCTGGCCGCCACCGCCGCGCCGACCTGGGGCCTGTACAGCGGATTCGAGCTCTACGAGTCCGTGGCCCGCCCCGGCGCCGAGGAGAACATCGACAACGAGAAGTACCAGTACCGTCCGCGGGACTTCGCGGCGGCGGAGAAGCACGGCGCCTCGCTGGCGCCGTACCTCACCCGGCTCAACCGGATCCGGGCCGAGCACCCGGCACTCGGCCAGTTGCGCAACCTCGACATCCACGCCAGCGAAGACGAGGCGATGCTGGTCTACAGCAAGTTCCTCGACGCGCCGTTCACCGGCACGGGCGAGCCCGACGCGCTGATCATCGTCGCCAACGTCGACCCACACTCCGTGCGGCAGACCGTGGTGCACCTCGACGTCACCCGGTTCGGCATCCTCGAGGGCGCGTCGTTCGAGGTCGAGGACCTGATCACCGGTGCCAGCTGGACCTGGACCGCCGATAACTTCGTGCGCCTCGACGCATTCACCGAACCGGTGCACATCCTGCACGTGAAGGGACCAGTCAGATGAAGCACGGCCACCAGGATCCAGGCACCAAGAAGGATCCAGCCACCACGACGGATGCCTCCCCGGCGCTGCCGGTCATCCCCGCCCAGATCCTCGAAGCAGTCGCGGAAGGCCGGTACTACAACCCGCACGAGATCCTGGGCCAGCACCTGCTGAGCCTGTCCGGCGCCGGCACCGTCAGCGACCCGCTCACGGTCATCCGTGCCCTGCGGCCGCTCGCCACCGAGGTCTTCGCCATCCTCTCCACCGGCGCGCACATCGAACTGGCGCACCTCGGCCACGGGATCTGGCAGGGCGTCAGCACCCTGGGACTGCACGACTACACCCTCGAGGCTCGTTACAGCGATGCCCCGACCTGGGTCGTCGACGACCCATACCGGTTCCTGCCCACCCTCGGCGAACTCGACCTGCACCTGATCGGCGAGGGCCGCCACGAACGCCTCTGGGACGTGCTCGGCGCGCACTACCGGGCGCACGCCGGCGCGATGGGCACGACCACCGGCACATCGTTCTCGGTCTGGGCTCCGCACGCCCGGGCGGTGCGGGTGATCGGCGACTTCAACGGCTGGAGCGGCGTGCTCCACTCCATGCGCAACATGGGCAGCACGGGCGTCTGGGAGCTGTTCGTGCCCGGCCTCACCGCCGGCTCCAACTACAAGTTCGAGCTGCTCGCCCAGTCGGGCGACTGGGTGCGCAAGGCCGATCCGATGGCCCGGTACACCGAGATCCCGCCGAAGACGGCGTCGGTCATCGGCGAGACCCGGTACGAGTGGGCGGATGCCGCCTGGCTGACCGCGCGCGGGGCGACCGACCAGCACAACCGCCCGATGAGCATCTACGAGATGCACGTCGGGTCGTGGCGTCCCGGGCTCGGCTACCGCGACCTCGCGGACGAACTCATCTCCTACCTCGAGGAGCTCGCCTACACCCACGTCGAGTTCATGCCGCTGTCCGAGCATCCGTTCGGCGGCTCCTGGGGCTACCAGGTCACCGGGTACTACGCGCCGACCAGCCGATTCGGCCACCCCGACGACCTGCGCTACCTGATCGACCGGCTGCACCAGGCCGGCATCGGCGTGATCATGGACTGGGTCCCCGGGCACTTCCCGAAGGACGACTTCGCCCTGGCCCGATTCGACGGCCAGGCTCTCTACGAACACCCCGACCCGCGCCGCGGCGAGCAGATGGACTGGGGCACCTACGTCTTCGACTTCGGCCAGAAGCAGGTGCGCAACTTCCTCGTCGCGAACGCCCTCTACTGGCTCGAGGAATTCCACATCGACGGCCTGCGCGTCGACGCCGTCGCCTCCATGCTCTACCTGGACTACTCCCGCGAAGACGGCCAGTGGGAGCCGAACATCTACGGCGGGAACGAGAACCTCGAGGCGATCAGCCTCCTCCAGGAGATCACCGCCACGGCCTACAAGCGCAACCCCGGAACGGTGATGATCGCCGAGGAGTCGACGAACTGGGGCGGGGTGACCGCACCGACCTCCGGCGGCGGGCTCGGCTTCGGCTTCAAGTGGAACATGGGCTGGATGCACGACTCCCTGGAGTACATGCAGGTCGACCCGATGTACCGGGCCTACCACCACAACGAGATGACGTTCTCGTTCGTCTACGCCTTCAGCGAGAACTTCCTGCTGCCGATCAGCCACGACGAGGTCGTGCACGGCAAAGGTTCCCTCGTCGCGAAGATGCCGGGCGATTCGTGGCAGCAGCTTGCGAATGTGCGCGCGTACCTCTCGTTCATGTGGGCCCACCCGGGCAAGCAGCTGCTCTTCATGGGCCAGGAATTCGGCCAGCGGTCGGAGTGGAGCGAGTCGCGGGGCCTCGACTGGTGGATGCTGGACCAGCCCGCCCACCGCGGGCTGTTCAACCTCGTCGGCGCCCTCAACCGCACCTACCGGGACAATGCGAGCCTGTGGGCGCGCGACAACGAACCGGGCGGTTTCGAGCTGCTCGACGGCGGAGCCGCCGCCCAGAACGTGATCTCGTTCCTGCGCTGGGACAACGACGGCAACCCCGTCGCCTGCCTGTTCAATTTCTCCGGGCAGCCGCACACCGGCTACCGGGTCGGCCTGCCGTTCGCCGGGGTGTGGGACGAGATCGTCAACACGGACGCGGAGATCTTCGGCGGCTCCGGCGTGGGCAACCTCGGCGCCGTGGACGCGGTCGACGAGCCCTGGGCCGGCCGGCCGGCATCCGCGACCCTCACCCTGCCGCCGCTCGCCGGCCTCTGGTTGCGCCTGCGTCGCTGACCTCCTGTTCACCGCGAGAGTGCAGAATCGGCCGCTTCAGAAGAACTGAAGGGGCCGATTCTGTACTCTCGCGGAAGGAAAAGGGTCGGGAGGGTCAGTAGAGCAGGGCGGTCAGGCGGGACCGGGTCGGCGCAACGCGCGGGTCATCCCGGCCGATGACCTCGAACAGGTCGAGGATGCGCTCGCGGATCCTGTTCTTGCCGGCGGGGTCCTGGGTCGGGAACAGAGCCAGCAGGCGGTCGAACGCGTCCTCGACATGCCCGCCGGACAGGTCCAGGTCGGCGACGAGCAGCTGGGCGTCGAGATCCCCGGGCGCCGCAGCGGCCTCCGCGCGGATCTCGGCCAGGGTCCTGCCCTGCAACCGGGCGAGCAGGCCGACCTGGGCGAGGCCGGCAATGGCCATCTGGTCGCGCGGGTCCTGGGCGACCGCGGTCTTGTAGAGTGCGGTCGCGGCGGCGTAGTCGCCACGCTCGATGGCCTCGTACGCCTCACGGTGCAGCGGCGGCAGCTCGGGCTCGACCGGCACCGGCGCCTCCGCCGCGTCGTCGCCCTCCCCCGTGGGCTCCGGGGCAACGGCGGTGCCCGTGACTCCGTGCTCGGCCGCGAGCTGCAGCACGCGCTGGAGCACCTCACGGACCTGGCCCTCGGGGATCGCCCCGTTGAAGAGCTGCACCGGCTGGCCGCCGATGACCGCGGCGACGGTCGGGATCGACTGGGCCTGGAACGCCTGGGTCAACTGCGGATTGGAGTCGACGTCGACCTTGGCCAGCACGAACCGGCCCTCGTACTCGGCGACGAGCTTCTCGAGGATGGGGGTGAGCTGCTTGCACGGCTCGCACCATTCGGCCCACAGGTCAACGATGACGGGCACCGTCATGGACAGCTCGAGCACCTCGCCGAAGTTCGCGTCGGTGCCCTCCAGGGTGAGGCTCGGCACCGGCACGGCGGCCGGCGCTGCCCCGGCTGCCGCAGCGGGTGCCCCCGGCGTGGAAACCGGTGGACGGTTCACCAGGGACGAGAGGTCGACGGCTCCGCGCATGTTGACGCCGGACGGTGGCACAAGACTCATGGAAGCTCCGTGGATGAGATCAGACCCTGGGCGAAGCCAAGGAGGACGATTTTTTCGGATGAACCGGCGGCCGGCACATGGAACAGGAGCTGGTCGCCGTAGGTGCTCTGGATTCCCTTTGCGGTTGCCGGCACGCCCGACAGGGCCTTGCTGGCGCCCTCCGGGCTGACCGTCGCGCCCGCATCGACCGGTTTCACGGTCTCGGTCTCGGTGATGCTGACGGCGACGATGCTCCCGGAGTCGTTCGTGGCCAGGGCCACCGGTGAACCGGCGCCGACGGCGGCGGCGAAGTCGATCGACGCGGTCGTCGGGAGGGCGGCCCGCTTCTCGTTCTTCTTGTCGAGTCCCACCTGGGTACGGAAGGTGTCGCCCTTCACCTGGAACAGGCCGTAAGACGGGCTCTTGTCCCCTTGGAGCAGGATGTCGGCGTAGGCCGCCGCCACCTCGCCCGGCGGCAGGAGCAGCAGTTTCGAGTCGGGGGCGATGATCGGCGCGCCGATGGTCGCCGGGGCGACATCCGGCACCTTCGCCGCGGCCTCGAGTTGCACCGCGTACTCGATCAGGTAGGCCGAGCGGGGCGTCGCCTGCCTCAGCACGATGGCCGTCGGTGCGACAGCGGCATCGTCCGCGCTCTGGATGACCGTCATCACGACCCGCGGCCAGGTCGAGGATTGCTGGGGAAGCGTGAGCGTCAGCGGGGACGCCGGCAACGCGGGCAACGCGGGGTAGTCGGCGATGGCGGCCCGGATCTTGTAGTTGGCGAGGCGCTGTTCCAACGCCGGGCCGGTGAACCGGGCAGCGAGGGCGTCACCGCCCAGCTTGGCGTCCGCGTCGGTGGTGAGAACGGCGATCCGTCGCACGATGCGTTCGAGCTGGGGCACGGTCACTGCGGGCGGCGGCACGTCCTTGACGGCCTTGGGCACGTCGGTCGCGGCGGCGGTCGCGGTGGCTGCCGCATCGGGCGTCGCCGGGGATTTCGGCCAGAAGTCCGCGGAGCAACCGCTCAGCACGAGGCCGGTCACCAGGAGGACCGGTACGGTGGCGACGAATTTGCGGGTGATGGAACGGCGCGGACCGGTGATCTCGCTCGCCTTGATCGACTTGGGCCGGGGAACCCGGGGCAGCCGCGGCATCCGCGGCCCGCGCGGCAGGTTTCGGCGGGGACCGTGGGAACGGCGCAGGTGGATGAGCGCCCACAGGTAGAGGATCAGCCCGATGACGGCGAACGCGCCACCGCCGGCGATCAGGGGACCGGCCATCGGCGTGGAGTTGTCGGTGGGCCAGGTGAGCGTGATCTTCGTCGGTGCGGGCTTCGTGCCGTCCGAGGCGACGATGACCGAGATCCCGTCGGGCACGTTGATGGTGGTGGTCAGCGAGCCCTTGCCGCTGAACTCCTGCAGCCACAGGTCGGAGCCGACCGGATCGGTGCTCGGTCGTGCATCGGGGGCACCGGCGGGAGCATCCGTCGGCGCTTCACCGGCCGCCGCCGGCGCCTCGGTGAGCTTGCTGCTCAGCCTGGCGGTGTTCCTGACCTGGCGGATGTCGTCGTAGGGTTCGTCGGCGAGCCACGCCTTGACGTCGCCCGACCGTCCGTAGGCGGCGAACACGGTGTCTGACCCGGTGATGGTGAGCGTCTGGCTGCCGGGGAAGGCGGTGAGGGCGCTGGGCTCGATGACCGCGAACCGGACATCGTCGGCGACCGTGGCGCTGAGGCTCGTGGAGGCCGGTTCAAGAAAGACCGTCCGCTGGGCGATGCCGAGAACGATCATCACGGCCGCGAGGACGAATGCCACAATGGCAAGAACAAAACGCACGTAAACCCTCCTGTGTCGCCGGCCGCCGGGTGCACGCACTCGCACGCACCGCCCGGATTCGAGCCCGGGGTGCAGCAGACAGGACGTCTCACGATACTGGGTGCCGCTGAGAGGCGCCTAATAGCCCCTGAACTCGGGACGCGCCCCGGTCTCCTGGACAGACTAAAATTATCACGGCCCTGCCCTACGTGAACCCGAATGCGGGGTCAGAGTCCCATTATGAGGAGATAGCGTGCCGACCGACGAAGCTGATTTCACCCAGGTTTTCCGTGGTTACGACAAGGAAGAGGTCGACAAGGCGCTGCAGGGTTTGCGCCGTGACCTGATCCAGGCGAACAACCAGGCCACCGAGGCCGCCCGGGAGATCAAGCGCCTGGCCGCGCACATCGACGACCTCAACGCCGAAATCGAGGAAGTGGGAAGCCCCACCTTCTCGGGGCTCGGCACCAAGCTCGAGAACACGCTTCGGGTGGCCGAGGAGCAGTCCACCCGCGTCATCGCCCAGGCCGACATCGACGCCGAGCGTCTGCGCGCGTCCGCTGCCGCCGAGGTCGACACCCTCCGCCGCGAAGCGGCCGACCACGCCGAGCGCGTCCTCTCGGATGCCGCGGTGAAGGCCGAGCGCATCCTCGAAGACGCCACCATGGAGGCCGACGACCTGCTCGCCCGTGCCCACGACGACTACACGACCCTCACCCAGGACGGCGTCCAGGAGGCCGCCGCCATTCGCGGCGCGGTCGCCACCGAAGCCGCGGAGCTGCGCGCCACGGTCAAACGTGAGGTGGCGGCCATCCGCTCGGAGGCCGAACGCGAGGCCGCCGAGGTGCGGGTCGTCGCCCAGCGTGAGGCCACGGAGGCCCGCGAGATCGCGGCCGGCCTCACCCGGGAGACCGAGCTCACCCGCGCCGAGGTCGCGCACGAACTGGACCAGCAGCGCGCCGACCTGGCCAGGGAGACCGAGCAGGCCAGGATCGACCTCGCCGCGGAGACCGAACAGGACCGCGTGGACCTGGCCAGGGAGACCGAGCAGGCCAGGATCGACCTGGCTCACGAGACCGAGCTGGCCCGCGCCGAACTGGCCATCGAAATCGAGCAGGCGAAGACCGACCTCGAACGCGAGATCGAGCTGGCCCGGGCCGACCTCGCCATCGAGCGGGAGCAGGCCCAGACCGACCTCACCCGGGACCTCGACCGGCAGCGGGTGTCCCTCGCCAGGGAGATCGAGAAGGCCAGGGCGGATCTCGCCGCGGAACTCGAGCAGTCCCACGCCGACCAGGCGCGCGACAACGAACAGTCCCGCGCGGACTTCACGGCCGACAGCGAACAACTCCGGATCGACCTGGACAACCAGCTCACCGCCGCACGGAAGCGCGGGGAGCACGAAGCGGCGCGCCTGCGGCGCGAGATCGACCAGACCAGGGCCGACCTCGACATCGAGCTCAAGGCCCGCCGCGATGAGGCCGAGCAAGGGCACCTCGCCCGCCATCAGGAGGCCGTCGCCCAGACGCAGAAGTTCCTCGACGAGGCGGCCCGCCAGCTCGCCGACACGAACAAGCGCACGGCCGAGCTGCGCGCCCTGAACGACCAGCTCGACAGCGGCGCCCGCAACGACGCCAGGATCGCGAAGAAGGCGGCCGAGGCCAATGCGGAGCAGATCGTGCGTGAGGCCGAGGCCAGGGCGGCCGCCCTGGTGTCCGAGGCGGAGGCGCGCACACGCGCCCTCGTCACCGACGCCGAGGAGCGCCTCTCGCAGATTAGGATTGAGCGCGACGCGGTTGCCGGCTACTTCGAAAGCCTGCGCGGCCTCCTCACCCAGGCGGAGAGGGTCACGGCCACAGACGACTAGACCGAAGCAGGGGGAACCTCAGAGTGAAAATCCAGAACGCATTCCGAGTCGGACTGATCGGCACCCTCGGTGTCGGCCTCGGACTGCTGATCCTCAGCTCCGTCGTCACCCTCCAGACGATCATCACCTACGTCGGTGCTGCTCTCTTCATCTCCCTGGGCCTGGACCCGGCCGTGTCCTGGCTGGAGAAGAAACGGTTCCCGCGCTGGGCCGCGATCCTCACCGTTCTTGTCGCTGTTGTCGGTGTTCTCACGGGCGTGGTCTTCGCCATCGTGCCGATCATCGTCGACCAGGTTGCCAAGCTCTCCAAGGCCATCCCCGACCTGGTCAAGTCGGTGAACACGTCGACCTTCCTGGCGGACATCCAGCGCCAGTTCCCCGGCCTCAAGGTGAACGAAATCGTCGCCTCGATCACGGACTACCTCGGCGGCAACCTGACCACGATCACGTCGACCCTGATCCAGTCCGGGCTCGCCGTGGTGAGCGGCCTGTTCGGCGGGCTGATCATACTCATCCTGTCGCTCTACTTCACCGCGTCACTGCACAGCATCAAGCGTGCGATGTACCAGCTGGTGCCGGCGACGAAGCGCGAGCGGTTCGCCGATCTGACCGAACAGATCACGACGGCCGTCGGGCGCTTCGTGATCGGCCAGGCGGCGCTCGCGCTGTGCAACGGAATACTGAGCTTCATCTTCCTCTCGATCATCGGGGCTCCGTTCCCGGCGTTGCTGGCCCTGATCGCGTTCCTGCTCTCCCTCATTCCGCTCGTCGGCACGATCAGCGGTTCGGTCATCATCGTGCTGACCTGCCTCGTGCCCGGGATCGGGAGCTCGCCCCTGACCGCCCTCGTCGCGGCGATCTACTATCTCGTCTACATGCAGGTTGAGGCCTACGTGCTCAGCCCCAACATCATGAACCGCGCGGTGTCCGTTCCGGGCGCGGTCGTCGTCGTCGCCGCCCTGGCCGGTGGACAGCTGCTCGGCATCCTGGGCGCGCTGATCGCGATCCCCGTCGCCGCCTCGGTGATCATGATCATCAAACAGGTCGTCATCCCCCGGCAGAACGAGCTTTAGCCCGGTTCCGCCTGGCCGGACCAGACGGTCGGCAGTGGTGCTGCCGACGGATTCACGACGGCGACGATTTCGTCCAGAATCCGCCGGGTCTGGCTCTCCCCCACCCACAGGTGCTTTCCGCCGTCCACGGCGATGAACCGGGTCCCCGGCACGCTCGCGAACCGTTTCCTCGCCTCATCGGGACGCAGATAGTCGTCGTGTTCGGGAATGATGGCCACGAGCTGGCGCTCATTGCCTGCCCAGGCGGCCAGTTCGGCATCCGTCGCCCGGTGCAGCGGCGGGGAGAGCAGGATCGCGCCGCGGATCGGATGCTCGAGGCCGTACTTGACGGCGAGCTCGGTGCCGAACGACCAGCCGACGAGCCACGGATTCGGCAGGTGCCGTTCGGCGACGAAGGCCATGGCCGCTGCCACATCGGCGCGTTCGGCGTCGCCCTGGCCGAAGACCCCGTCGCTGGTGCCCCGGGGCGACGTGGTCCCCCGGGTGTTGAACCGCAGAACGGCCAGTCCGGCCAGGGCCGGCAGGCGCCCGGCGGCCTTCCGCAGGATATGGGAATCCATGAAGCCGCCGTGCGTCGGCAGCGGGTGCAGGGTGACGAGGGTCGCCACCGGGGGGCGATCCGCCGGAGTCGCGAGTTCCCCGACCAGGGTGAGGCCGTCGGTGGTGTGCAGTTGAATGTGCTCGCGCAGGGCCGGCAGCTCGATCCCGCCCCTGATTTCTACGACATTCGGACTCACGGATGCTCCTTCTCGGCCGGCACCGGGCGGCGTCACTTGATCTTCCAGCAGTGTGCGTGCCAGTGGCGGCGGGCGGCGAGGTCGGCAGCCTCGCCCATCAGGCCGTCACCGCGCCAGGCGACGAGGTGGGCCCGGCCCGGTTCGATCTGGAGGTTGCAACCGGGGCAGAGATAGCTCTTCCCCGCCCGCGCCGCGGCGACGGGCTGCACCGTCCACAGGCCGTCGCGGCGCGTCTCCGTGCGGCGCCAGCCGGCACGCAGCCGGTCGAGGCCATCGCCGTCGCCGTTCTCATCCGGCCCGGGCCGGTGGCCCCTGGGTCGGTTGCTGCGTGGCATTGGGCCAGTCTACGTCGACGGCACCGGGCCGGAGGACGGTGTCGCTATGGTCAGTACCAGCCGTTGTCCACGGAGTGCGCCCAGGCGCCGCAGGGCGTGCCGTAGCGGCCCGAAACGTAGCCGAGACCCCATTCGATCTGTGTCCCGGCGTTGGTCTCCCAGTCGGCGCCGGCGGACGCCATCTTCGAACCGGGCAAGGCCTGCGGGATGCCGTAGGCGCCGCTGGACGAGTTCGCGGCGTTGACGCGCCAGCCGGACTCCTTATTCCAGAGCGAGACGAGGCAGTTGAACTGGTCGTCGCCCCAGCCGCGGGCGTTGACCTTGTCGCGGGCGATCGCCTGGGCGGAGCCCGGATCGGGGACGGCCGCCGACGGGGCGCGGCCGCTCGAGCTGGAGGCGGACTTGGCGGCAACCGGAACCGGAACGGGCTTCGGCTTCTCGGTGACGGTGAAGTTGTCGCGGGTGATGGTGTTCGCGTAGGCCCCGGCGACCTGAATCTCCTGCACGGCCTGGCCGCCGAAGCGATCGCCGGCGATCTGGAAGTAGGGAGATGCCGTGGCGCCGGAGTACGGGTCTACGACGCTCACGAGCACGAATGCGGCCGCGGCGGTGAACGCGAAGGTGAACAGCGATGCCTGCCCGCGGGACCGAGGTCGTCGCATCCGGGGTCTGGCGGGCCTGATGGCCGGCTCGGACGCGATGATGTTCAGATGTCTACCCACGATTTCTCGAGCCTAGCCCAGATCCGGGATAACAGCCAGATAACGGAGCCGCATTCAGCGCACCGCCAACATCACGTCGACGACGGCGTCGAGGACCGCGTCGACCTGCGCCTCGCGGTAGCCGCCCCGTTCCGGCTTGAAGACGGCCCCACGCACGTCGTCGACCGTGATCGGGAATCCCGCCTCGAAGTACTTGACGAGCTTGTTGGCGAATCGGTCGACATCCGTGCGGCTGTACCCGACGCTGAGGAAGCTGGTGCGGGAGAACCGGTGGCCGGAGGGCCGGCTGAGCCGGTTGACGAGCACCTGCGCCTTCGCCCGGGCGTCCTCGAGCCAGGCCTGCTTGCCGCCGGTGCGGGAGGCGAGGTCCCGGTCGCGGGAGGCGAAGGCGTCTTCGAGCCGTTCGAGGGCCGCGTCGACGTGCACGGGCGAGTAGCCGCCCCTCTTCATGGCGAAGGCCGTGTGCCGGATCGTCTCCGCCGTGAGCGTCGCGCTGTCGTCTGAACCGTCATACGCCCGCCGGGCAGCCTCGAGAAACTCGTCGACCTGGGCCGCGCTGTAGCCGAGCGTCTTCTTGGGCGTGCGGGGGAAGGTGGTGGTCACTGCTTCATTCTGCCCCACCCTGCGCATGGTGTCGAAAACGGGCACCTCAGGCGAAGATCAGGTACAGCGCGTACGCGGCGGCAGCCGACGGCAGGATCGAGTCCAGCCGGTCGAGGAAGCCCCCGTGGCCCGGCAGCCAGGAACTCATGTCCTTGATGCCCAGGTCGCGTTTGATCAGGGACTCGGCCAGGTCGCCGAAGGTCGCGCTGAGCAGGATGACCACACCGAAGATGAGCCCGAACCACCAGGGCTGATGCATCATGAAGACGGCGAGGACGACTCCGGCGATCAGGCAGACCGCGCCGGCGCCGGCGAAACCCTCCCAGGTCTTCTTGGGGCTGATCGTGGGAACCATTTTGTGCTTGCCGAAGCTGAGTCCGGTCGCGTAGGCGGCCGTGTCGGCGGAGATGACGAGGAGCAGGAAGGCGAGGGTCCACCACTGTCCGTCGGGCTGGGCGGCCAACAGAACGGAGAAACTGCCCAGGAACACCACGTACGACTGGATGAAGAACCCGGAGCCGATGTCACCGACCACGTCGCGGGCGGCCGCCCGGTGAGCGGGAAGGATGAGCAGCGCCACCCGCCAGAGCGCGATCAGCACGATGCCGCCCAGCATGGCCAGCCATTGGCCGGGCGCCCCCAGGTAGAACGCCGCGGGGACGACCGACACCGCCGCGAGCACCACGGGAATGCGTGGGACGTTACGGCCCGCGTGCCGGAGCGCCTGGGCCAGTTCGAAGGCGGTGAGGCCGACGAACGCCGCCGCGCAGACCATGAAGAGCTCTTTGATGAAGATGAGGCTGAAGAGCATGAACAGGCCGAGGGCGAGCCCGATCAGGATCGCCAGGATCAGGTTGCGGCCGGTGCGCGCCTCGATCCGTTCGTTGGTCGCGTCGAGCTGCGCCCGGGTGGCCTGCACCTGCCGCTCGAAGTCGGCGCGGGTCGACTGCATCTGCCGCTCGATGTCGCTCCTGGCCGCGTGCACCTGGGCCCGGAACTCCGCGCGGCTGACCCCGTGCGCGCGCTTGGGCGGCAGTTCCTTGTTCGGATCGTCCGACATGACGCTGACTCCGCCCTAGATCTCGAGGAGTTCGGCTTCTTTGCGTTTGAGCGCATCGTCGATGGCGTCGACGTGGGTCTTCGTGATCTGCTCGAGTTCCTTCTCGGCCCTGGCCACGTCGTCGTCGCCGACCTCGCTCTTCAGCGCATCGAGCTCGTCCTTCGCCTTGCGACGCAGGTTGCGCACCGACACCTTGGCATCTTCAGCCTTGGTGCGAACGATCTTGACGTATTCCTTGCGACGGTCGGCCGTGAGCTCCGGCAGCGTGGCCCGGATGACGTTGCCGTCGTTGCCGAGGTTGGCGCCGAGGTTGGGCGTGTCGCGGATGGCCTGCTCGATGTCGCGCAGGGCGCCCTTGTCGTACGGGCCGATCAGCAGCGTGCGCGCCTCCTGGTTCTGCAGGGAGGCGAGTTGCTCGAGCGGCGTCGCGGTGCCGTAGTAGTTGACGAGGATCTTCGCGAACATCTGCGGGTTCGCGCGTCCGGTTCGTACGGTCGCGAAATCGTCCTTGGCGGCTTCGAGTGCCTTGTGCATGCGTGCGGTGGCATCGGACAGAACATCCGTGATCACGGTGACTCCTTCTTCGGTGGCTTCAATAATCCTAGTTGGAGACGAGGGTTCCCAGATCGGCGCCGAGAATGGCGGCGGTCACGTTGCCGTGCGGAGCCATGCCGAAGACCTGCATCGGCATCCCGTTGTCCATGCAGAGGCTGAACGCGGTCGAGTCGACGACCTTGAGGCCGCGCTGGAGGGCGTCCTGGTAGGTGATGTGGTCGATCTTGCGCGCGTCCGGGTCGGTGCGCGGGTCGGCGGAGTAGACCCCGTCGACGCCGTTCTTGGCGACGAGAACGATGTCCGCGTCGATTTCCAGGGCGCGCTGCGCGGCGACCGTGTCGGTCGAGAAGTACGGGAGTCCGGCGCCGGCGCCGAAGATGACGACGCGGCCCTTCTCCAGGTGGCGCTCGGCGCGGCGCGGGATGTACGGCTCCGCGACCTGGGTCATCGCGATGGCGGACTGAACGCGGGTCTCCGCGCCGGCCTGCTCGAGGAAGTCCTGCAGGGCCAGGGCGTTCATCACGGTTCCGAGCATGCCCATGTAGTCCGCACGACCTCGGTCCATGCCGCGCTGAGACAGTTCCGCGCCGCGGAAGAAGTTGCCGCCGCCGACGACGATGGCGATTTCCACGGTCCTGGCTGCTTCGGCGATTTCGCGCGCGAGGGCGCTGATCACGTCGGGGTTGACGCCGAGGCTGCCCGCCCCGAATGCTTCACCCGACAGTTTGAGGAGGACCCTGCGTTTTTTGCTCGGCTTCGTTTGCGTGTCTGACATGCCCGTGAGCGTCCTTCCGTTGTGCGTGTTCTAAAACTACTGTGTGTGCTACTGGGGGCCCACACAGAGAAAGAGACCGGATTGCGACTGCAACCCGGTCTCCCTCATTGTGAATCCTGTTACGCGCCGACCTTGAATCGGGCGAAGCCCGACACGGTCAGTCCGGCATCGGCCAGGACCTTGCTGACGGACACCTTGTTGTCCTTGGCGTAGTCCTGTTCGAGCAGGGCAACCTGCTTGAAGAACGCGTGGATGCGACCCTCGACGATCTTGGGCAGGGCCGCTTCCGGCTTGCCTTCGTTCTTCGAGATCTCGGTGACGATCCGGCGCTCGGCCTCGACGGCGTCCGTGGGGACGTCTTCCTTGGCCAGGTACTCCGGGTTCGCGAACGAGATGTGCTGGGCCACGCTGCGCGCGGTCTCAGCGTCGTCACCTGAGTAGCCGAGAACAACGCCGACCTGCGGGGGCAGGTCCTTGCTGGTCTTGTGCAGGTAGATCGCGAACTTCTCACCCTTGACGGATGCGACGCGGCGCAGTTCGAACTTCTCACCGATGATCGCGGCTTCGCCGTCGATCAGTTCGCCGACGGTCTGGCTGCCGGCCGGGGCGGCCAGGCCTTCCTCGACCGTGGTGGCGCCGGCCGCGGCAACCGCGTCCAGGACCTTGTCGGCCAGCGCGACGAACTTGTCGCCCTTGGCGACGAAGTCGGTCTCGCAGGCGAGCTCGATCAGGGTGGCGGTGTCGCCGATTTCCTTGGCGGCGACGAGGCCCTCCGAGGTGGAACGGTCAGCGCGCTTGGCGTTGCCCTTGGCACCCTTCATCCGGAGGAGTTCGACGGCCTTTTCCATGTCGCCTTCGGCTTCAACGAGGGCGTTCTTGGTGTCGACCATGCCGGTTCCAAGACGCTCGCGCAGTGCCTTGACGTCTGCGAGGCTGATGCTTGCCATACTCGATTCCTTACTTGGCTTCTTCGGTGGGAGCGTCGGCGGCAGCAACGGCTGCGGCTTCCTCTTCCACAACGGGGACCTCTTCGACAACGGCCTCGGCGGCGACCTGCTCGGCGGCGACGGCGACGTCGGCAACCTCAGCGGTCTCGGCGGAGGACTGCTCGGGGGTCGCATCGTTTGCAGCGGCTTCACCGGTCTGCAGCAGTTCGGCTTCCCAGGCGGCGAGAGGCTCGACTTCGGCCTCCGGCTTGGCGTGGCGCTGGATGAGACCCTCGGCCGCTGCGTCCGCGATGATGCGGGTCAGCAGGCCGACCGAACGGATGGCGTCGTCGTTGCCCGGGATCGGGTACTGGACGTCGTCGGGGTCGCAGTTGGTGTCGAGGATCGCGATGACGGGGATGCCGAGCTTGCGCGCCTCGTCGATGGCAAGGTGCTCCTTGTTGGTGTCGACAACCCACAACGCGGACGGCGTCTTCGTGAGGTTGCGGATACCACCGAGGCTCTTGTGAAGCTTGATGAGCTCGCGCTTCTTGATGAGCATTTCCTTCTTCGTGAAGCCGCTCTTGGCGGTGTCCTCGAAGTCGAGCTCTTCGAGCTCCTTCATGCGGGCCAGACGCTTGGAGACGGTCTGGAAGTTGGTGAGGAGCCCACCGAGCCAGCGCTGGTTGACGTAGGGCTGGCCGACACGGGTCGCCTGCTCCTGAATCGATTCCTGCGCCTGCTTCTTGGTGCCGACGAAGAGAACGGTGCCGCCGTGGGCGACGGTCTCCTTGACGAAGTCATAGGCCTTGTCGACGAACCCGAGCGACTGCTGCAGGTCGATGATGTAGATGCCGGACCGCTCGGTGAAGATGAAGCGCTTCATCTTCGGGTTCCAACGGCGGGTCTGGTGCCCGAAGTGCACGCCGCTGTCGAGCAGCTGGCGAATGGTTACGACGGCCATGAGCCGTACTCCTTGTCCGGCGGGCCTGCAGGGCAGAGCAACGCCAATCGGTTTGTGTCGTGATCGGATGACCACTACTCCTGGTGCCCGGCACGCATCCGCCTGCTTCCGGGGAAGCGAGGACCGAGTGGATACGGAGGCCGATTGGGCACGCGTAGTCAGCGCACGAAGCGCTGCTTGGACGAGTTTAGCACCCGGCAGGAGGGCCGCCGTGCACCGGCGGTGCCGGGGTTCCCACCACAGCCGGAACACGGACGCTCCCTCCACGGATGCCCGGCCGGCGGGCCGCGCGCGCACGGACATCGGCAGGGTGGCGGCATGCAGCTCCCCCGCCTCTTCGCCGCAGCGGCACTGGCCGCCGCCGCCTTCGTTCCTGCCGCAGTGCCCCCACCTCAGGCATGGGTCTGGCCGCTGACGGCACCCCGGGTGCTCGCCGGGTTCGTGGCGCCTGCCACTGACTATTCCGCGGGACATCGTGGTCTCGACCTGGCCGCGGGCGAGCGGGAACCGGTCTTCGCCGTTTCCGACGGCGTGGTGGCGTTCGCGGGAATCGTGGTCGACCGACCGGTGCTGTCGATCCGGCATGCCGGCGACCTGACCTCGAGCCTGGAGCCGGTGGCCGCGGTCGTCTCGGCGGGTGAGACGGTCGCCCGCGGCCAGCTGGTCGGGCACGTCGGGTCGGGTGGTCACTGCTCCGAACGGTGCGTGCACCTGGGGGCGCGCCTGCACGGGCGGTACGTCTCCCCGCTGCTGTACCTCGGCGGCATCCGTCGGGCCGTGCTGTTGCCGCTCGCCGGGGAGGGGCCGGTTACGCCCTGGGGTGGGCGGTGAGGTAACTCTGCTTGAGGCGTTCCGCCGACACGTGGGTGTAGATCTGGGTGGTGCCGAGGCTCGCGTGACCGAGCAGCTCCTGGACCGCCCGGAGGTCGGCACCGCCATCGAGCAGATGGGTGGCCGCCGTGTGGCGCAGCGCGTGCGGTCCGGCCGGGCCGTTGCCCGGCACATCGGCGAGGAGGGCGGCGACGAGGCGGTACACGGCCCGCACGCCCAGCCTCCGCCGGGCGGTGCCGAGGAACAAGGCCGAGGCTGCGACCTGGGGCGCGGCGGCATCGAGCACAGCGGCATTGAGCACAGCGGCCTCAGGCTGGAGTTTCGCAGCGGCGAGCACCGGGCGCCCCCTGTCGAGGTACCCGAGGATGGCGGACTGGGCCGGGACGCCGAACGGCACGACCCGCTCCTTCGATCCCTTACCGGTCACCCGCACGGTGAGCCTGTGCAGGTCGATGTCGCCGGTGTCGAGTCCGACGAGTTCGGAGACGCGCAGCCCCGACGCGTAGAGCAGTTCGACGATCGCGAGGTCCCGGAGGGCGTGCGGCTCGCCGCCGGCCGCGCGCTGCTCGAGGTGGCCCAGGAGGTCCTGCATCTGGGAGCGGTTGATCACCCGGGGCAGGGTGCGGCCCGGCTTCGGTGAGCGCAGCCGGATCGCCGGGTCGGCCGGGCTCGCACCGGTGCGCGCCAGCCACGCGGTGAAGGCGCGCGCCGAGGCGGATCGGCGGGCGATGGTCGCCCGCGCCAGCCCGGCCTGAGTGCCGACCCAGAGCCAGTCCCGGAGGAGGTCAAGCGTGAGTGCGGACGAGGCGGTCACACCACGCCCGTCGGCGAAGGAGAGCAGACCGGCCAGGTCGCTCCGGTAGGCGCGGATGGTATGCGGGGAGAAGCCGCGCTCCGCGGCCAGGTAGACGGCGAAGTCCTCCACGGCTGCGGTGAGGGATATCGTCTGGCCCGTCACGGTCTGACCTGTCACGGTCTGACCTGTCACGGTCTGACCTGTCACGGTCTGACCTGTCACGGTCTGACCTGTCACGGTCTGACCTGTCACGGTCTGACCTGGGCTGTCACGCCACGCTTCCGGTCGAGTCGGCCTGGCGGGAGAAAGCCTCGGTGCGTTCCTCGGGGCTGAGCGACTGCATCCGGGCCAGGAAGGCCGCGTCGAACCTGGTCGCGACGTCGAATTCGCCCAGCGGCACGGTCGAGTGCACGATCTGGTCGTCGTAGACGTGCACGAGGTTGATCGACTGCCCGCCGCTCTGGCCGACCAGTTCTCCCTGCGGGGCGCTCGCATCGAGGGTGTAGCAGGTGGCGGCGGCGACGGAGACCGGGATGCCCGCAAACAGTCCGGTCGTGGCGTAGTGGAGGTGACCGCCGAGGATGGCCCGGATGTCGGTGCCGGCGATCACCTCGGCGAGCCGGGCCTGGCCGCGGAGTTCCAGGATGCTCATCAGCGGGATCATGGTGGGGATGGGCGGGTGATGCAGGGCCAGCACCGTGCCGTGGGGTGCAGGGTCGCCGAGCACGTCGGCCAGCCAGTCCAGCTGGGACGGGGCGAGTTCACCGTGGTGGTAACCGGGAACGCTGCTGTCGAGCGCGATCAGGCGGACTCCCCCGAGGTCGAACACCGCGTCGACCGGTGCGTCGGACCCGGCCTGACCGAGGAGGTCGGTGCGGAAGGCGGCTCGCTTGTCGTGGTTGCCCATCACCCAGACGACCTGGGCGCCGAGTCGATCGGCCGACGCCTCGACGAGGGCGCGCACCCGGCGATAGGCATCCGCTTCTCCGGTGTCGGCGATGTCGCCGGTGAAGACGAGCGCGTCGGGGCGCAGCCCGGAGCGTTCGAGTTGGGCCAGCGCCTGGCGCACGGGCGTGTCGGTGTCGACTGTTCCGTAGAGGGCCCGGGAGCCGCCGAGGAAGTGCGTGTCGCTGATGTGGACGATCAGATGGCTGGCGGGTCCGTGCTGGCCCATCTGGATCTGCTGGATCTGCTGGTTGGGGACGACTGCCATGCCTTGCCTTGCCTTTCATCGATGTCGCTCACACTACGGCTCGCCCCCGACGTTCGCGGGGTACGCCGCGTGAATCCGGTTCAGGCGAAGGCGAAGAGCCGCCGCACCACGGCTCCGTCGGCCAGCGCGTCGAGGCCTTCGTTGAGCTCGGCTATCGGCTTCGTGTCGGTGTGGAGCAGTTCGACGGGAAGGGTGCCGTCGCGCCACATCTGGAGGTAGAGCGGGATGTCCCGTGCCGGCACGGAATCTCCGAGGTAGGAGCCGAGCAACCTCACGCCGGTGCCCGCGAACTGCAGCGCCGGCACGCTGAGGATCTGGTCGGGGTGCGGCAGCCCGACCGAGACCAGGGCGCCGCCTCGGGTGAGGAGCCCGAGGCAGGCTTCCATCACCCGGGCGCTGCCGACGGCCTCGATGGCGACGTCGACGCCGTCCCCGGCGTACTCCGCGACGAGCGCCGCGGCCTCGTCGGGGGAACCGGCATGATGGGCGCCGGCCCGGATGGCGAGGCGTTGCTTCTCGGGGAGCGGATCGATGGCGATCACGCAGGTTCCGGGAATGCGGGCGGCCGCCATGACCGCCATCAGGCCGACCGCGCCCAGACCGAAGACGGCCACGGACTGCCCGGGGGCGAGCCGGGCGGTGTTCCGCACGGCGCCGATCCCGGTCAGCGCCGCACAGCCGAACAGGGCCGCGACGTCGAACGGGACATCGTCGTCGATGACGACCACGGACTCGCGGGCGACCACCGCGAACCCGGAGAAGGCGGAGACGCCGAGGTGGTGGTTGAGTCTCATTCCCGACGCCGTCCTGAGGGCGGCCGACCCGTGCAGGAGGTCTCCGGTTCCGTTGGCCTCCGCGCCGCGATGGCACAGGGCCGGCCGGCCGGCGTCGCAGGCTCGGCAGTCGCCGCAGCTCGGCACGAAGACGAGCACGACCCGGTCGCCGGGCTGGACATCCGTCACGCCGGCGCCGACCTCGGCGATCGTCCCGGCCGCCTCGTGCCCGAGGGCCATCGGCAGCGGACGCGGCCGGGACCCGTTGACCACGGAGAGGTCGGAGTGGCACAGGCTGGCCCGTTCGATCTTCACCAGCACCTCGCCCACACGTGGCGCCGGCACCGTCACCGTCTCGCGCCGCAGCGGCCGGCTGTCGGCGTAGGGGCGCGGCAACCCGGTGTCGTAGAGGATTGAGCTGAGCATCGTTGCCTGCGTCATGCTGTCCAACCTAACCCGCGGGTCAGGTGGAGGCGCGCACCCAGCCGGTCTCGCGTTCCCGGGCGGCGCCCTCGAGGTCGAGGCCGCCGAGGGCACCCTGCACGGCCGCGACGGACAGTCCGGCCCGGCGGGCCACGTCATGCACGGTGCGCGGGGACCGAGCGCTCAACGCGTCGAACACCCGGATCTGGTCGCTGGTGCGTTCCCCCCGGCCCGGTGCGCCGCCCCGGGCTCCGTCGCCCGTCTCGCTATCGCCGGGGAAGTCGAGCGGAACCTGGACCACCCGGTCGCCGACGAGTTCGGCCATCTCCGCCGCCGTGGTCACGCACACGGCGTCGTATTCGCGGATCAGCCGATGGCAGCCGGCCGACGTCGGGCTGGTGACCGGGCCCGGCACGGCGCCCAGCGGACGCCCCAGGGCTGCGGCATGCCCGGCCGTGTTGAGCGAACCCGACCGCCAGCCTGCCTCCAGCACGATCGTGGCCGCACTGGACGCCGCGATCAATCGGTTGCGTTGCAGGAAACGCCACTTCGTCGGGGCGGCCCCGCACGGTAGTTCGGAGACCACCGCGCCATCGGCCACGATGCGCCCCAGCAGCGCGTCGTGGCCGCTCGGGTAGAACCGGTCGACTCCCCCGGCGAGGAACGCGACGGTGAGCCCCGAGCTGGCGAGGGCAGCCCGGTGGGCCATCCCGTCGATGCCGTAGGCAGCCCCGGAGACGATCGTGAAGCCGCGGTCGACCAGCCCGGCCGAGGATTCCATGGCGATGTGTTCGCCGTACCCGGTGGCCGCCCTCGCTCCGACCAGGGCGATCGAGTTCGCCAGCGAAGCCAGGGCCGGGGCGGTGCCGCGCCACCACAGGGCGAGCGGGGCATTCCGGCCGAGGTCGTCGACTCCGCCGGGCCACACAGCGTCACCAGGCAGGGCCAGCCGGGCGCCCACCCGGGCCGCCTGTTGGAGGCAACGGGTGACGTCCCCCGATGACAGCCGCGGACGCCATCGCTGCAGGGCCTGCCCCAGTTCCTCCGCGAAGCCCTCCGGCACGCCGGTGTCCCCGAGCTGCGCGGCGAGCCTGACTGGCGAGCCCGGCTCGAGCACGGCCGCCAGGGCCGCGCCGGCACCGAGCCGGTCGACCAGCATCCCGGCGGTACCGTCCCCCGGCTCGGCGATGCAGGTCCAGGCCGCCCGGGCGAACACCTCGCCCGCGAGGCAGGGTTCCATCCGTGCCCGGGGGGCGTGCGACGGGCGCACCCCGGCCGCAAGCCCGGCCACCGCGACCTCGTCGAGTCCGAAAAGAGTCATGAGGTCATTCCCTTCCGCAGGTAAAGCGCCTGCCCGACCTGTTCCGCGCCGGGGCGTGCAACGCCGCTGAGGTCGGCGATCGACCAGGCCACCCGGAGCACCCGGTCGTAGCCGCGCATGGTGATCCCGCCGCGTTCCAGGGCCCGGTCGAGGATCGCGGTCGCCTCGCCGGGCAGTCTCGCGTGTGCTCCGCGCAGCCACGGGCCGGGCACCTCCGAATTGAGCGACCACGGCGTGTCCGCCAGCCGTTCCGCCGCCGCGGCTCTGGCTCGCTCGACATGCGCCCTCGCCGTCGCACTGGTCAGGCGCGGTCCGTCGGAGGCCAGGCGCAATTGCGCGGCGGTGACCCGCTGCACCCGCAGCTGGATGTCGATCCGGTCGAGCAGCGGGCCGGAGAGCCGGGCCAGGTAGCGTCTCCGGGCGCTCGGCGGGCAACTGCAATCGAGGTCGGCGGCCCCGTACTGGCCGCAGGGGCAAGGGTTGGCGGCCATCACAAGCTGAAACCTGGCCGGGAACCGGGCCACGGCGTTCGCGCGATGGATGCTGATCACACCCGACTCGAGCGGCTGGCGGAGCGCGTCGAGCACCGCCGAGGCGAACTCCGGGGCCTCGTCGAGGAACAGGACGCCATGGGAGGCGCGCGCCGCCGCGCCGGGGCGGATCCGGCCACTGCCCCCACCGACCATCGCCGCCGCGGTGGCGGTGTGGTGCGGGGCCTCGAGCGGCGGCCGGGTCGCCAGGGCGGGACCGACCCCGCGGCCGCTGAGCGAACGCATCGAGCTGACCTCGAGGGAGGCATCCGGGTCGAGGTCGGGCAGAAGGCCGGGCAGCCGGGCCGCCAGCATGGTCTTGCCCGCACCCGGCGGACCGACCATGAACAGGTGGTGGCCGCCGGCCGCGGCGATCTGCAGCGCCAGGACCGCGTCGTCATTGCCGATCACGTCGGCCAGCTCCGGCTCGATGGGCTCGACGCCGCCCTCGCCCGGCGCCGCGATCGCGTCGACCGGGACCGGTTCTAGCCGGGAACCATGCCAGATGGCGGCGTCCCGGAGGCTGGCGACACCGATGACCCGCATCCCCGGCACGAGGGCGGCCTCCGCTGCGTTGCCGGCCGGGACCATGACGGTGCTGTGGCCGAGCCTGGATGCGGCGATCACCGCCGGGAGCATTCCGGACGTCGGACGCAGGCGGCCGTCCAGGGCCAGTTCACCGATGTGCACCACCGCACTCACCGACTCCGCGGAGACGGCCTCGTCGGCGGCGAGGCAGGCCAGCGCAATCGCGAGGTCGAAGCCGGATCCGTGCTTGGGCAGGGCCGCCGGTGACAGGTTGATGGTCAGCTTGTTGCGGGTGAGCGGGCAACCCGAATTCTTCGCAGCGGCCCGCACCCTCTCGGTGGCCTCCGACAGGGCGGCATCCGGCAGGCCGATCAGCACGATGCCGGGCAGCTGGCCCGAGATGTCGGCCTCCACCTCGACCAGCGCCCCGGTGAGGCCGAGCAGCGCCACGGCGTGCGTTCGCGCGAGCGCCATCAGAACACCCCCACCAGGTGCTCGATCACCGGGTCGGCCCCCGGCCGGAGGATGACGGCGACCGCGTCGATCCGGATGCGCGCGGGCCGGGGCACCGACTGGTCGCACCAGGCCGCGGCCAGCCGCCGCAGTCGAGCGAGCTTGTGCACCGTGATCGCCTCGAACGGATGCCCGAAGCCCGTTCCTGACCGCGTCTTCACCTCGACGAAGGCAACTTCGCCGCCCTGCTCGACGATCAGGTCGATCTCGCCCTGGTCGCACCGCCAGTTGCGGGCGATGACCCGGTAGCCGGCCGCGGCCAGGAACCCGGCCGCGCACTCTTCGCCGCGCCTGCCCAGGTCGTCTTTGTCTGCCACGAGTGCCTCCGGGTCCACCCTGCCCGGAGGCCGGCCGTGTCCCCGGCGCTTTCCCCGATCGGTGCGACCCGCGGCCGTCCCCGCCCTGTGGAGGGTGAGCCGTGCCGACCAGGCTTCGCGGCGACTCGAGGGAGAGGCGGTGAATCCACCGGAACCGGTCAGAGGCCCAGTTTCGCCAGCTCGGCGTCCATCCGCACCGCGATCTCGCGGTAGCCGACGTCATTGGGGTGCAGGTTGTCTGCGGCCTTCCATTCCGGATGCCCGTCCATCCAGTGGGAGGCTCCCGGGATGTAGTCGGCGTCGATGGCCACGGCCGCGTCCCCCACCCAGCCGATGATGCGTTCCACGGATTCGGGCCGCTCGTCGGCATACCAGAACGGTTCGACGATGATGAAGCGGGCGTGGGGCAGTGCCTTCTTGAGCTCGGTGAAGTCCGTGGTGATCGCGGCCCGCACGTCGTCGGCGCGGCCGGGCATCACGAAGTTGTCGTTCAAGCCCATGGTGCTGATCACGATGTCGGGTTGCGCCTTGATCACCCGGTCGACGAGGTCGGGGCCGGGCAGGTTCGCCCGGTTGTTCACGAAGCCGAGCCCGTTCGTGCTCGGGTTGACCTCGGTCCAGCCGCGCTCGGCGGACACGATGGTCGACCAGCGGGCGGCCCGGCTTGATGCGCCCGTGCCGCGCGTGTAGGAGTCGCCGTAGAACGCGACAACGGGCGAACCGCCGGCCGGCGATCCCGTGGCCGTCGATCCCGGCGTCGAGTCGGCGACGCTCGCGCCTCCCGTTCCGGTCGCCCCGCCGAGCACCCCGGCGACAACGGCGATGGTCCCGGCGCACAGCACGCCGATCACGGTCAGGAGGGCGATACGTCGGCGCAGGGTCATGACTCTCATTCGGCAGCGGTGGCCCGTCCGGATTGGTCGCGCCCTCGCTCGAGGCTACCCCCGGGGGCACGGCTCAGCGCACGAGCAGCGGGATCCCCCCGCCGGCCGCGGCGAAGGCCGCATCCGTAACGCGCAGCACGCGCAGGATGTTGCCGCCGGCCAGGGCGGCGAGATCCTCCGCCGGCCAGCCCCGCCCCGCGAGCTCGGCCAGCAGCGCCGGGTAGCCGTCGACGCCCTCGAGGCCCGTGGGGAATTCATCCGTGCCGTCGAAGTCACCGCCCAGGCCGATGTGACGGATGCCGGCGACCCGGCGGGCATGCTCGATGTGATCGGCGACCTGCGCGATCGTCACGGCGGGCGCCGGGGTGTCCCTGGTCCCGTCGAACCAGGCCGAGTACTCGGGGGTGAGGAATTGCGGCACGAAGGTGAGCATGATCACGCCGTCGTTCGCGGCGAGCCGGCGGAGCACGTCGTCGGGCACGTTCCGGGGATGGTCTGCGACCGTGGAGACGCAGCTGTGGCTGAAGATCACCGGCGAATCGGTCAGGTCGAGGGCCGCGTGCGCCGTGGCAGGCGACACGTGCGAGAGGTCGACGAGCATCCCCAGCCGGTTCAGCTCCCGGATGTACTCGGCCCCACGGGCGGTGAGACCCCCGTGGACGAAATCGTCGGTGCCCGAATCGGCCCAGCTGGTGTTGTGCACGTGGGTCAGGGTGAGGTAGCGCACGCCCAGCCGGGCGAACATCCGCAGCACGGCCGGCGAGTCGTTGAGGCTGTGCGCCCCCTCCGCGCCGAGCAGGGAGGCCACCCGGCCGTCGGCCCTGGCGGCCTCGACGTCGGCGGCGCTCCGCGCGATGACGAACTCCCCGGGGTACCGGGCGGCGAGCCGGTAGACCCAGTCGATCTGTTCGAGGGTGCCCTGCACGGCGTCGGCGCCGGCGTGGTCGTCGCTGACGTAGACCGACCAGAACTGGCCACCGACCCGGCCGGCCCGGAGGCGGGCGATGTCCGTGTCGGTCGCGAGTCCCTGTTCGAGGCCCTCGACCGAGTAGTCCCGTTCCTCGCGGCAGACCCAGGCCCAGTCGTTGTGGCCGTCGATGAGCGGCGCGAGCCGCAGCGCCTGGGCGACGACGGCCGCGGCACCGGCAGCGGGGGCGGGGGCGGGGGCGGCGGAAGCAGCGGCGGGATTCATGCCTCCACGCTATCGCTCGACGGCAGGCTCCTCTCGTAGTCTGGATCCATGGGATTGCGCAATGAGCTGGTCGACCTGCAGATGAAGACGATGAACGTGCTGCACCGGGCCGTGTTCACGCTCTCCGGCGGGCGCGTCCTCGCCAACTTCGGGTCGATGCCCGCGGTCGAGCTGCACACGATCGGCCGGTCGAGCGGCAAACGGCGGGCGACGATGCTGACGGCGCCCGTGCACGACCGGCACCGGTACGTGCTGATAGCGTCGAAGGGCGGCGACGACCGCAACCCGCAGTGGTACCTCAACCTGGTCGCGAACCCCGACGTCGAGCTCACCGTGTACGGAACCACCATGCCGATGCGCGCCCGCACGGCGAACCCGGAGGAGAAGGCCGAGCTGTGGCCGCAGATCGTCGCCGCCTACAAGGGCTACGACGGCTACCAGCAGAAGACGAGCCGGGACATCCCCGTGGTCATCTGCGAACCCCGCTAGCTCACGCCCACACCCGCCCCGCTCGCTCAGGCCTGCAGCACCGCGTCCGGAAGGTCTGCCTCGGCCTTCGGGAAGACCGGCGGATGCGCGCCGGCCATCTCTTCGAGCACCCGGATGACCTGGCAGCTGTAGCCGTATTCGTTGTCGTACCAGACGTAGAGCACGGCCTTCCGGCCGGTGGTGATGGTGGCCAGCCCGTCGACGATCCCGGCCCGGCGCGAGCCGAGGAAGTCGCTGGAGACGACCTCGGGCGAGTCGATGTAGTCGATCTGCTTGTGCAGTTCGGAGTTCAGGCTCATCGACCGGAGGTAGGCGTTGAGCTCGTCCTTGCCGGTCTCGCGCTCGAGATTCAGGTTGAGGATCGCCATCGACACGTCAGGCGTCGGAACGCGGATGGCGTTGCCGGTCAGTTTTCCGGCCAGCTCCGGCAGTGCCTTGGCCACAGCCTTCGCCGCGCCCGTCTCGGTGAGCACCATGTTGAGGGCGGCCGAGCGGCCCCGGCGGTCACCGGAGTGGAAGTTGTCGATCAGGTTCTGGTCGTTCGTGAACGAGTGCACCGTCTCGACGTGCCCGTCGACGATGCCGAAACGGTCGTTGACCGCCTTGAGCACGGGGGTGATCGCGTTGGTGGTGCACGAGGCCGCCGTCACGATGGCGTCGTCGGCGGTGATCGAGGTGTGGTTGATGCCGTGGACGATGTTCTTCAGGTTGCCCTTGCCGGGCGCGGTGAGCAGCACCCGGGCCACCCCGGGGCAGGCGAGGTGCTGGGAGAGCCCCTCGGCGTCGCGCCAGCGGCCGGTGTTGTCGACCACGACCGCGTCGTGGATGCCGTACCGGGTGTAGTCGACACTGGCGGGGTCGGAGGAGTAGATGACCTGGATCAGCGTGCCGTTGGCCAGGATCGTGTCGTTTTCCTCGTCGACGGTGATGGTTCCCTCGAACGGCCCATGCACGGAGTCCCGTCGCAGCAGGCTGGCCCGCTTGACGATGTCGTTGGCGGACCCGCGGCGCACGACGATGGCGCGCAGGCGCAGGCCCTGGCCGCCGCCGGCGTGCTCGATCAGGATGCGGGCGAGGAGACGTCCGATCCGGCCGAACCCGTAAAGCACGACATCGGTGCTCGTGCGCGGGTCGGCGCCCTGCTGGCCGACGACGTCGGCCAGCTCCTCGCGCAGGAAGTCGTCCAGGCTCCGGCCGGTTTCGTCAGCGCGGTAGGCCAGGTTCAGCCGGGCCAGGTCGATCGACGCGGCGCCGAGCCGCAGCCGAGCGAGCGCCTGCAGCATCGGCAGGGTCTGCTCGAGGGGAAGTTCGACGTCGTCGATCTGCCGGGCGAAGCGGTGCGCCTTGAGCAGCCCCACCACCGACTGGTTGATCAGGCTGCGCCCGTGCACGCTGGTGACGACGTTGTTGTCCCGGTACAGTCGGCCGATCAGCGGGATCATCGCCTCCGCCAGTGCTTCCCGGTTGATCCATGTGTCTCGGCAGCGATCAGCATCCTGAAGCAAGGACATACCTTTCTCTCCCGGCCGCATCGTTGCGCCGGGTTGTGCAGGCTGGCAGCCTGGGCCGGGCAGACCGGCGGTGGTCGGCCCGGAATCGGGGGGCGCGACCGCCGGGGCGGCCGCGGGTCGAGCTATTCGTCGAGCGCGAGCTCCTTGGGCAGCTCGAACTCCTTGGAGGCGAGCTCCTCCACGTTGACGTCCTTGAACGTCAGCACGCGAACCGACTTCACGAACCGGTCGGAGCGGTAGACGTCCCAGACCCAGACGTCCTTCATGGTCAGTTCGAAGTAGAAGTCGTGCTCAGTGTCCCGGCGCACCAACTCCACTTCGTTGGCGAGGTAGAAGCGTCGCTCGGTCTCGACGACGTACTGGAATTGCCCGACAACATCTCGGTACTCTCGGTACAGGGCCAACTCGACCTCGCGGTCGTAGTCCTCGAATTCTTCTTCTTCCATGGTGTTTCAATCCTACGCTGTGATCTTGAGCCACGATTTGCGGTGCAGCCCGGTGGGGCCGAGCAGGGCGATCGCTTCCAGGTGGGCCGCACTCCCGTAGCCCTTGTTGCCCGCCCAGCCGTAGCCGGGGTGCCGGGCATCCGCTTCGATCATGAGCCGGTCACGGTGCACCTTGGCGATCACGGATGCCGCGGCCACCGAACCGCAGTCCTGGTCGGCCCGCACCCGGGTGACCACGTTCAGCGGAGTGTGCAGGGCCTTGTTCAGCCAGTCGTCGTTGCCGTCGAGCAGCACGACGCTCCCGGCGATGTCGACCCCGGCGGCGTGCAGCGCCGCCAGCGCCCGTTTGCCGGCGAGCCCGAGGCAGGCGATGATGCCGAGCTCGTCGACCTCGGCGGCCGAAGCGAGCCCGACCGCCGAGTGCAGCGCCCAGGCGGCCGCGAGGGGCGCCAGAGCCTCCCGACGGGGCTCGCTGAGCATCTTGGAATCACGCAGTCCGTCGGGGATGGCGGGCGCGGCGGGTCCGACGACGGCCACGCCGACGCCGACTGGTCCGGCCAGCGCACCCCGGCCGACCTCGTCGCAGCCGATCACGCAGGTCGCGCCGGCGGCCATCATGGCCAGCTCGACGTCGAGGGTCGGGTCCACGACGCCCACCTAGTCGGTCTCCGCGGAGACCCCGCGGAAGACCTCCGGGTAATCGTCCAGCCAGGTCCAGCGGGCCAGCGGCCAGCTGATCACCAGGGCACGGCCGACGACGTTCTCGATCGGCACGAAGCCCTTGCCCGGCGTGTCGCCGTTGTACCGGGAGTCCTTGGAGTTGTAGCGGTTGTCGCCCATCACCCACAGTGATTTCGCAGGTACGACCACGTCGAAGGCGTCCTTGGACACCTGCGTCTGACCGGTCGGGAGGTTCACGTACGGTTCGGAGAGCGGGATGTCGTTGACGCTCATCTGGCCCAGCGCGTTGCAGCAGACGACGTGGTCACCCGGAAGCCCGATGACACGTTTGATCAAGTGGTCGTTGCTGTCGGGGGCGGAAAGACCTACCACGGAGAGCACCCAGTCGACGCCGGCCACGATCGGGTTCTGCTGCACCGGAGCCTGCGGCAGGAGCCAGCCGCCCGGATCACGGAAGACGACGACGTCGCCCCTGGCTATCGGGATGAGCCCGGGTTCGAGCTGGTTCACGATGATCCGGTCGTTGACCAGCAACGTCGTCTCCATCGACCCGGAGGGGATGTAGAACGAGCGGATCAGGAACGTCTTTATCAGGAACGAGATGAGCAGGGCCACCACGAAAATGACCAGGAGGTCGCGAAGGAAGAGTGCAACGCCGCGCTTCTTGCGCTTCGTATCTGATTCCAGGCGATGTGATCGCGTGGGCAGAGAATTGTCTGTCATTAAACCGCCTGAGCTCCTGACCCAGTGTAAGGGTGAGGAGCTCAGGGAGAAATCCAGCGAAGGCTGGGAGTCGACTGTTAGTCGCGCTTCTCTTTGATCTTGGCCTTCTTGCCGCGCAGGTTGCGCAGGTAGTACAGCTTCGCGCGACGCACGTCACCGCGGGTGATGACCTCGATGTGGTCGATCACCGGGGAGTGCACCGGGAAGGTGCGCTCGACGCCGACCTGGAAGCTGACCTTGCGAACGCGGAACGTCTCGCGCACGCCTTCGCCGGAGCGGCCGATGACGACTCCCTGGAAGACCTGGACACGAGAGCGGGCGCCCTCAACGATGTTGACGTGGACCTTGACGGTATCGCCGGCGCGGAAGGCCGGGATGTCCTTCCGGAGTGATGGTGCATCCACCTGGTCGAGAATATGCATAGTGATTCGCTCTCTGTATCCGCCACAGGACGACTACGATTTGTGCCGCGCGACCCGCTGTGAGCGACCCGCGTCGGCAACCGACTGAGTATGTTCATGCCGATACGTTGCAGCTCCCCTGTGGCAGAGGCTTGCTACGGCACAAACGCTGATTATGTCACGAAAGCGGTCGTTGCCGCAAAAGAAGCCGCCCCGGCCATCGAGCCGCGTCGGTCGTCGAGCTTGTCGAGACGGATGCCCGTTACTGCTCGGCGGGCTTCTCGTGGATGACGATCACCGCGGGATCGGCCGTGCTGTCGAAACGGGGAGGCCTGGGTGCACCAGGGGCGGACCCCGGGGGTGAACCCTGCACACCGCCGGCCGGCACCGTGCCGAACCGCGCGGTCTCCTCGATCACGACCAGCATCTCGCGCATCCTTGCCCGGGCGGCGCTGTAGAACTCCCAGATGACGAACCAGAACGCGGCCAGCCCGACGACCACGACGAGCACGGGAAGCCCGGAGGACGAGGCCGTGAAGCCGAGGGCGATGATCAGGGCGTGCCAGAGGGTGAGCACACCGACATCCGCCAAGGACACCGCCCGGGCGGCGCGCACGTCCTTGCGGGCGTAGATCAGCAGGGCGACCATGAGCAGGCCGATGCCGAGGAGGACGCCGCCGAAGAAGCTGCCGAGCACCATCCAGCCGCTGACGCCGAAGACCGACGCGCCGACCAGCAGCCAGGCGGGCAGCACGACGACGGCGATGAACTGCCAGTAGTAGAAGAGTCTGCGTACGAACACGAGATCAGACTACTCGCGTGATTCTGACTTACTCCTCGGAGTTCGCTGGGGGCAGAAGGTCGGGCCGCACCTGCCTGGTGCGCGCGAGCTGCTGCTCGCGGCGCCAGGCGGCGATGGCCCCGTGGTTCCCGCTGAGCAGCACGGGCGGCACGTCGTGCCCGCACCAGCTGGACGGCTTGGTGTAGCTCGGGTATTCCAGCAGGCCGTCCTCGTGCGACTCCTCGACGAGACTCTCCGGGTTGCCGACGACGCCGGGGATCAGCCGCCCGATGGCCTCGATCATGGCCATCACGGCGACCTCTCCCCCGTTGAGCACGTAGTCGCCGAGGCTGATCAGGCGCACCCGGCCGGAGGCGGCGTAATGGTCGAAGACGCGCTGGTCGATGCCCTCGTAGCGCCCGCAGCCGAAGACCAGGTTCGGTTCCTCCGCGAGGGATCTGGCCATCTTCTGGGTGAACAGTTCGCCGGCCGGGGACGGGAAGATCAGGACCGGTCCGGCATCCGCCCCGGCATCCGCCCCGGCTGCGCCACCGGACACCTCGCCGATGATCTCATCGAGCGCCTCGCCCCACGGCTCAGGCTTCATCACCATGCCGGCCCCACCGCCGTAGGGTGTGTCGTCGACGGTGTTGTGCCGGTCGTGGGTGTGATCGCGCAGGTTGTGCACGCGCAGGTCGATCAGCCCCGACTGGCGCGCCTTGCCGACGAGCGAGACGTCGAGGACGGAAAAGAACTCCGGAAAGATGGTGAGGATGTCGATGCGCACCAGAGAAGTCTAGGAGCGGATCAGCACCGGCCCGTTCGCACCCTCGAGTGCGGCGGCGCGGTTCACCCTGGTGCGGTGGGAGAAGTAGATCGGCAGGGCGGTGAAGAGCACGGCGCCGAGGAGGTTGCCGATCAGGACCGGACCCTGGTTCCAGACCCACCATTCGCCGAAGCTGATGTTCGCGCCGAGCATCATCCCGGCCGGGATGACGAACATGTTCACGATGGCGTGTTCGAGTCCGAGGCTGAAGAAGGTGGTCACCGGCAGCCACATGGCGAGGATCTTCCCGGCCGTCGACTTCGACGTGTAGAACATGATCGTGCCGATCGCGACCATCCAGTTGCAGAGCATCGCCTTGATGATGGCGACCAGGATGCCGCCGGCACCGACCGCTTCGTAGGGCAGCACCTTGTGCTCGGCCATGTGGATGATCGCCTGGATCATCGGGTCGCTCGTCTCGGTGCCGAGGTAGGTGATCGAGGCGACGTACAGTGCCGCGTAGAGCACGGCGCCGAAGAGGTGCGCGCAGATGACGACGGCGAAGTTGGTGAGGCCCTTCTGGAGGGTCGTGCGGCCCTCCATGATGGCGAGCGGGATAAGGGCGAAGCTGCCGGTGACGAGTTCCAGTCCGAGCAGGAGGATCATCGCGAAGCCGACCGGGAACAGCACGGCGCCGACGATCGGGAGCCCGGTCTGGGCTGCGGCCGTCAGCGCGACCGTGGTCGCCGCGCCGAGAATGGCGCCGGCGAGGGTGCCGCGCACGAACATCTGCTTAATGGTCAGGTTCGATTTAAGGACACCGGAATGGATGATGTCATCGATGAGTTGATCCGGTTTGACGTACGACATGCTGCGGTTCTCCTTGGAGGGTGTGCCGCGTCATGACGAGCTGGGAAGTCGGACGGGCGCGGCGCGCCACTCCCCGGGTGTGGTCGGGTCGCGTCTATGCGCCTTCGCTGTCGGGGGTCTCCACCGGAGACGTCAGCGTCTCGGGTTCGGAGTCTGCTTCCGGCTCGGTGTCCGGTTCCTCCGGCAGGTCGTCGTCGGGTTCCTCCGGCAGCTCTTCGAGCAGTCCGGGTGGAGGGGTGATGGTGACGATGCCGGTCGTGATGTCCACCGAGGGCACGATCGCCTTCACGAAGGGGATCATCACCTCGCCGGCCGGGGTCTTCACGATGAGCAGGTCCTGTGCCGGGAGGTGCTCGAGCCGGGTGATGGTGCCGATCTTCTCACCGTCGCGTACGACGGCGAGTCCGACGAGCTGGTGGTCGTACCAGGCGTCTTCTTCGTCGGGCTGTTCCTCGTCGTCCTGGTCGATCCAGAGGATCGCCTTGGCGAGAGCCTCGGCGGCTTCCCGGTCGGGGACGTCCTTGAAGAAGCCGACGGCGTGCTGGTTGTACCAGCGGAGCTCGACGAGCTCGAGGGTCTTGCCGTGCCAGGGTGACCCTGTGGGGACCTGGAGGGTGAACACGGCGCCCGGGACGAAACGTCGCCCCGGGTCATCCGTGAACAGTTCGAGCTTGATGGCGCCCTTGAGGCCATGGGCCTTCGTCAGACGCCCCACCCGGAGTTGACTACGGGGCGGCGTGCTGTCGTTCACCAAGCTCATTACCAACTACTCGCTAACAGTTTTCTTCAGAAATCGGTGTCGACGACGTCGACCCGCACGCGCCTGCCGTCGGCCAGCGCGGCCACGAGGGTGCGCAGGGCCTTGGCGGTACGGCCGGAACGACCGATCACGCGGCCGAGGTCTTCAGGGTTCACGCGAACCTCGAGGACCTCGCCACGTGGGGAGTTCTGAGCCGAAACGTGCACGTCATCCGGGTGATCGACGATCCCCTTGACGAGGTGCTCAAGCGCGGGAGCGAGCAAGACTACGCCTTGTCCTCTTCGGGAGCGGCGGCGTCAGCCACGGTCTCCTTGGGGGCCTCTTCCTTCGCCACGGGCTTGTCGGCCTTCGGCTTGAGAACGGGCTTCTTCTTCTCGTCGGCGACGAAAGCAACCTTGGCTTCCTTGACCTTCACGGTGCTGACGGCGTTCTTGTCACCCTTGAAGATGCCCCAGTCGCCGGTCAGCTTGAGGAGAGCGGCAACCTGCTCGGTCGGCTGTGCGCCGACGCCGAGCCAGTACTGCGCGCGCTCGGACTTGACCTCGATGACGGAGGGCTCCTGCGTGGGGTGGTAGATGCCGATCTCTTCGATGACACGGCCGTCGCGCTTGGTGCGCGAGTCGGCGACAACGATGCGGTAGTACGGTGCACGGATCTTGCCCATGCGCTTCAAACGAATTTTGACAGCCACAATTCTCCTGTGTATTTGATTTTTGGCGAACTGACGGCCGTGAGCGTGGGGGCACACTCGGCACAAGCTCAATAAGGTGGTTTTTTCCTGCGTCTGAGTAGAGGGTCGAACGCAAGAGAACTCGACTAACCATTCTGCCAGACGATGCCCCGTTTCCGATAATCGGCGGCCATCCCTCTCCTGGTGCGTCGGGCGGTCCGGCACCCCCGGGCGGCTGCGCGTGGCGGAGCGCGCCCGATCGGTGTCAGGATTGTGCCACGACACACCCGTTCGGGGTGACGCCCTCCTCGAAAGGCTCCACGTGGGAATCGACTTCGTGCGCTCAGAGCGGTCGACAATCGGCATCGAGTGGGAGCTCGCGCTGGTCGACCGCGATACGGGCGACCTGGTCTCCCTCGCCGACGAGGTGCTCGACGCGCTCCGCGGCGCAGACGGCTCACCGCACCCGAAGATCACCGGCGAGCTGCTCCTCAACACGGTCGAGCTGGTTTCGGGGGTCCATCACACGGTGGCCGGGGCGGTCGCGGATGTCGTCGGCCAGGTCGGCGAGGTGCGCGCGATCACCGATCCGCGAGGCGTCGATCTGATCTGCAGCGGGTCGCATCCGTTCGGCCAGTGGTTCGACCAGGAGGTCACGGACAAGGCCAGGTACCACCGCCTGATCGACCGCACCCAGTGGTGGGGGCGCAACATGATGATCTGGGGCATCCACGTGCACGTGGGCATCGAGGACCGCGCCAAGGTGATCCCCATCCTGAACGGACTCCTCACCTACCTGCCGCACCTGCAGGCGCTGTCCGCGTCGAGTCCGTTCTGGGCGGGCGTGAACACCGGTTACGCCTCGAATCGCGCCCAGATGTTCCAGCAGCTCCCAACGGCGGGGCTTCCGTGGATCCTGGACGACTGGGCAGCGTGGGAACGCTACGTCGAGGACATGACCGTCCCCGGGATCGTCGACGACGTCACCGAGGTGCGCTGGGACATCCGCCCGTCGCCACGCTGGGGCACGATCGAGATCCGCGCCTGCGACGGCGTGTCGACGGCCGAGGAGCTCGGGGCGATCGCCGCGTTCATCCAGTGCCTGGTCGAGTGGATGTCGACGCGGCTGGACGCGGGCGAGACCGTGCCGCAACTGCAGCCCTGGTTCGTGCGCGAGAACAAGTGGCGTGCGTCGCGGTACGGGCTCGACGCGGAGATCATCCTCGACGCCGCCGGGGCCGAACGCCACGTCATCGACGATGTGCGTCGCCTGATCGGCGTGCTCTCCCCCGTGGCCGAGCGCCTGGGGTGTCTGGCGGAACTGCTCCAGCTGAACGTGATCCTCGGTGCCGGGGCGAGCTACCAGCGCCAACTGCGGGTGGCCGACGCGGCCGGCGGAAACCTGCCGGCGGTCGTTCACGCACTCGCCGACGAGCTGCGCACAGGGCTCATCGCGCGCTGAGCGGGCTCTCTTCCCGGGGATTGAGCCTGTCGAAATCACCCCTGGCTCGTCCTCCACAAATCGAGTTTGATCAGGTTATCCACACCCCATCGTGAGGCCGGGTTTGGGGACGGTGAATGTCGGTGGCTGGTCGTAGTGTCAGGTTATGGCCACCCCGGTGAGCACCTCCCAACACGAGCTCGGACTGCTCTTCGACGCGGTCGCGGCAGCGGACAGGGCGATCGCCCGGTGCTTCGCCGCGCGGGCCGAGGCGGTCGATCGGGCCCGCCGGTTCAGCGCCGCGCAGGCCGCGTCGATTCCGTTGAGCCTGCAGTCCCGGTGGAGCCGGGAGGAGATCGCGCAGCGGGAGCTCTCCAGTGAGTTGGCCGCCACACTCCGGATCCCGGAGCGCACGGCGCAGACCCTGCTCGCGGAGAGCCAGGCATTGGCCGAGCACCTCCCCGCTACCCGGGCCGCGATGGCGGCGGGGCGGATCAGTTACCGGCACGCGCAGACGATCGTCCAGCAGTCCTGGTCGATCCCGGTCGAGGGGCTCGCCGCCTTCGAACAAGCACTCCTGCCGGCGGCGGAGACACTCACGGTGGCCAAGCTCAAACACAAGGCCCGGCTGCTGCGGGAACGCCTGCACCCGGAGACGATCACGGCCCGGCGGGCGAGGTCGATCACCGACCGCACCAGCGGGGTGACCCCCGAGCACGACGGGATGGCGACCCTGTATGTGACGACGGGGGCGGAACTGGTGCAGGCGATCTTCCACCGGGCCAACGACCTCGCCGCGAGTCTGCAGGGGCCCGACGAGACACGCACGCTGACGCAGATCCGCACCGATGTGCTCAGTGACCTGCTGATCCACGGGGTCACCCCGACCGGCGTCGGCACCGGCGTCAAAGCCACCGTGCAGGTGACCGTGCCGGTGCTGACGCTGCTGGGGCACAGTGAGGAACCGGGGTACTTGGAAGGGTACGGGCCGATCGACCCGGACACGGCGCGGGATCTGGCGTCACGGGCGCCGAGCTTCACCCGGCTGCTCACCCACCCGGAGACCGGGGTGATCCTCTCCGTCGGGAGGGACCGGTACAAAACGCCCAAGGCGATGCGCCGGTTCCTCCGCCTGCGCGATGAGACCTGCCGCTTCCCCGGCTGCAATCGTCCCGCGAGGGGTGCGGAGCTTGACCACTCCCATGACTGGAGTCTGCTCGGCGAGACGGCGCACGACAACCTCGCCCACCTCTGCAAACCCAACCACGCGTTGAAAACCCAGACCCGGTGGACCGTCACCCAGAAACCCGGCGGCATCCTGACATGGACCTCCCCGACCGGGCGGGACTTCATCACCGAACCCGCCACGATCCTTCCGACCGGACCGCCGTCGACGGCGTCTGATCTCCCCGACGACGCACCGTTCTGATGCCGTCAGGCCTGGTTCTTGGAGTCCCGCCAGGCGAGCCAGTCGGTCAGCCGGTCGAGTTTGTAGTGCGGGCCCGACAGACCGAGCGTGAACAGGCGCGCCCCGAGGTCGTAGAGCTGGTCGGCTTCCTCCACACTCCTGCCGCGGAGTTCGATGGAGATCTCGATCTCGGCCAGGTCCCGGCCCACCTTCTCGCACCAGCCGGCCAGCACGCCGAGCTTGTGCTCAAGCACCTCCGGGCTCGAGAACGAATGCCAGATGTCGGCGTGCTGAGCGACGATGCGGAGCGTCTTCTTCTCGCCGCCGCCTCCGATGAGCACGGGGATCTTGCGGGTGGGCGGCGGGTTGAGCCTGGCCCACCGTGCCTCGATCCGCGGCAGGTTCTCGGCCAGCGAGTCCAGTCGCGTGCCGACGGTGCCGAAGTCGTAGCCGTAATCGTCGTAGTCGCGTTCGAACCAGCCGGAGCCGGTGCCGAAGATGAACCGGCCCCCACTGATGTGGTCGATGGTGCGGGCCATGTCGGCCTGCAGGTCGGGGTTGCGGTAGCTGTTGCAGTTGACCAGCGCGCCCAGCTCGATGGTGGAGGTCTGCTCGGCCCAGGCCGCCAGGATCGTCCAGGATTCGAAATGCAGGCCGTTCGGGTCACCCGACAACGGGAAGAAATGGTCCCAGTTGAAGGCGACGTCGGTGCCCATGGCCTCGACCTGGGTCACCGCCTCCCGGATCGTGGCGTACTCGGCGTGCTGCGGTGCCAATTGCGCGCCGATGCGCACCGGACGGGAGGCTTCGGAAGTCATGCGCTCATCCTAAACCGGAGTTCGCCTCTCGGAGCAGGCCGGCTCGGCCGCTACCGTCCGAGCATCTTCTGGAGCGCTGCCATCTCGTCTTCGGTCGGCCCGCCGGCCTTGCCCGCGACGGGCTTGCTGCCGCCCAGGCCGAAGCCTGTGCCACCGGCTGCGACGGCTCCGGCGGGCTTCTCGCCGGAGGCCAGCGCGGCGTTCTCCGCCGCCCGCTTGGCCGGGTTGCCCGACTTCGAGCCCTTCTTCTTGGGCTGCTGCTTGCCGCGGTTGCCGCCGAGTCCGGCGCCCGCCATCGGGCCCATCCCCGGGATGTTGGGCATGCCGCCCTTGGCGACCGTCTTCATCATCTTCGCTGCCTGCTCGAAGCGCTGCACGAGCTGGTTGACCTCGGTCACGGTGGAGCCGGCACCGCGGGCGATACGCAGCCGGCGGGAGCCGTTGAGGAGCTTCGGGGTGGTGCGTTCGGCCTTGGTCATCGACTGGATGATGGCCTCGGTGCGCACGATCTCACGCTCGTCGAAGTTCTCGAGCTGTTGCTTCATGGCGCCCGCGCCCGGCAGCATGCTCATCATCTTCTTGATCGAACCCATGTTGCGCAGCTGCTGCATCTGGCCGAGGAAGTCGTCGAGCGTGAACGTGTCGGTGGAGAACTTCTCCGCCATCTTGCGCGCTTCGTCCTCGTCGAAGGCCCCCTGGGCCTGTTCGATCAGGGTGAGGATGTCACCGAGGTCGAGGATGCGGCTGGCCATGCGGTCGGGGTGGAACGGCTCGAAGTCGTCCAGACTCTCACCCGTCGACGCGAACATGATCGGGCGGCCGGTGATCGACGCCACGGAGAGTGCGGCGCCACCGCGCGCGTCGCCGTCGAGCTTGGTCAGCACCACACCGGTGAAGTCGACGCCGTCCTGGAACGCCTTGGCAGTCGCGACGGCGTCCTGGCCGATCATCGCGTCGATGACGAAGAGGACCTCGTCGGGCCCGATGGCCGCGCGAATATCCGAAGCCTGCTTCATCATGTCAGCGTCGACGCCGAGACGGCCGGCGGTGTCCACGATGACCACGTCGTGCATCTTCTGCTGGGCGAACTTGACGCCGTCACGGGCGACCTGCACCGGGTTGCCGACGCCGTTGCCCGGTTCGGGGGCGAAGACGGCAACGCCGGCCTGCTGCCCGACGACCTGGAGCTGGGTGACCGCGTTGGGGCGCTGGAGGTCTGCCGCGACGAGCACGGGGGTGTGGCCGTCTTTGGCGAGCCACTTGGCCAGCTTGCCCGCGAGGGTCGTCTTTCCCGCGCCCTGGAGGCCGGCGAGCATGATGATGGTCGGCGGCTTCTTGGCGAATTCGAGCCGGCGCTGCTGGCCGCCGAGGATCTCGACGAGCTCTTCGTTGACGATCCGGACCACCTGCTGCGCCGGGTTCAGCGCCTTGCTGACCTCGTCGCCGAGGGCGCGCTCGCGCACCTTGCCGGTGAAGTCCTTGACCACGTCGAGGGCGACGTCTGCGTCGAGGAGGGCGCGACGGATCTCGCGGACGGTGCCGTCGACATCCGCCGCACTGAGCTTGCCCTTGGTGCGGAGATTCTTGAACGTCTCGGCCAGGCGATCTGAGAGGTTTCCAAAAGTAGCCATTGTGCTTCTACTTTAACCGGTCCGGAGGTCTATCGTGAGCGGGTGCGCCGCTGGCGCATTCTCAGGTCTGGAGCCATCGTGTCCGTAGTCGTCATCGCAACACTCACCCCGAAGCCCGGTCGCAACCAGGAGATCCTCGACGCGCTGGCCGTTGTCGCCCCCAAGGCGCACGCCGAACCGGGCTGCGAGCTCTACGCGGCGCACACCGACGGTGACCGGGTCTTCATGGTCGAGCGGTGGTCCACGGCCGAGGACCTGGCCGCCCACGCCGCCGGCCCGGCCATCGCCGAGCTGAACGCGCTCACCGGCGACGCCGTGGCCGGTCCGGCCGAGGTGCACGTGCTCACCAACGTGCCCTTCGGTGATCCGGCCAAGGGCACAATCCAGTAGTCGTCCCGGCCGGTCCCGGCGCTCGCTACTGCTCGACGGCGATGACGACGGGGTCGCCGTGCACGTCGATCGTCACCACGAGCAGGGCGTCGGTCTCGTCAGGGCTGATCGAGTACTCGAGCACCGCGAAGTGCTCCTCGCTGCGGAAATGGTGCGGGTGGAAGCCCACCCGCTGCAGCTGGATCGAGCGGAGGAAGTCGATCTGCTTGTCGCCGGAGTCCCAGATGAGGGCGTCTTCGAGGGCCTCAGGGTCCATCTCGTCGAGTTCGGTCGTGATGTAGGCGCTCGTCACCGAGCGCTCCGCGCTGAGGTCGGCCACGAGCGACTCGCGGGCCTGGGAATCCAATTCCTCGAGCGCGTTGACCATGGCCGCTGCGATGTCGAGGGCCTCGACCGACACGGAGTCTTCGTCTGGCGAGCTCAGGTCGATCTGCACGTCCTGGTCGCCCAGTTCGGCCGTGTCCGACCAGTACACCTCGCCCGCGTCGTCGCTGCCGAGGATTCCGAAGAAATCGTGTTCGATGGTCATGTACGTCCTATCCGACGAGTTGTTGCGCGAAGACGTGCGGCGTGAAACCGGTGAGGTCGTTGATGCCCTCACCCTGGCCGACGAGTTTGATGGGAATCCCTGTCTTCTCCTGCACGGCGAGCACGAAACCGCCCTTGGCGGAGCCGTCCAGTTTGGTGAGCACGAGTCCGGTCACCCCGGCGTGTTCGATGAACGCCTCGGCCTGGGCGAGCCCGTTCTGGCCCGTGGTCGCGTCGAGCACGAGGAGGACCTCGGCGATCGGGGTCTGCTTCTCGATCACCCGGCGGATCTTGGTGAGCTCGTCCATCAGGCCGCCCTTGGTCTGCAACCGGCCGGCGGTGTCGATGAGAACGATCTCGATGCCCTCGTTCATGGCCTTCTGCACGGTTTGGAAGGCGACGGATGCCGGATCCTGGCCGTGTGCCTGCGGCCGCACGATGTCCGCCCCGGCCCGTTCGGCCCAGGTGGCGAGTTGCTCGACGGCGGCGGCCCGGAACGTGTCCGCCGCCCCGATCAGCACACTGCGGTCGTAGCCGCGGAGGAACTTCGCGAACTTCCCGATCGTCGTCGTCTTGCCGACGCCGTTGACGCCCACAACGAGAACGACCGCGGGGCGGGCGCTGAGGGTGAGGGTCGGGTTGTGCCGGGCGAGGCGTTCCTCGATGCCTTCGCGGAGCATCCGTTGCAGGTCCACCGGGTCCGTCGTGTGGTACTTCGCCACCTTCGCCCGAAGCTCGGCGACGATCGCGTCGGTCACGGCCGGCCCGAAGTCGGCCTGGATGAGCGCATCCTCGAGGTCGTCCCAGGTGTCGTCGTCGATCGTCTTCTTCGTGAACATGCCGCGCAGAGCGCCGGAGAGTGACCAGGAGGTGCGTTCTGCCATGCCTATAGCCTATGGCTCGGGACCTTCGGACCTAGCCGAACGGGCGGGCCGGCACGACACTGCACTCATGTCGACGTACACCACGACGCCCGGCCGCACGGGCTCGAGCCTCGCCCGGCGGATCGGCTACGCGATCGCAGGCGCTGTCAACGCCGCCCTGCTGTATGCGGCGAACGTGTGGCCGGGCTGGCACGTGCTGCCGTTTCTCAGCGCGGACACGGTCCTGGTGCTCGGCCTGGTCAATGTGTCGTTGATCGTGGGGATCATCGTGAATGCCGTCTACCTGGTCGTCGACCAGCCGGCGGTGAAGGCCGCGGGCGACCTGGTCACCCTGGGCATCGGCCTTGCCGTGCTGCTGCGCCTCTGGCAGGTGTTCCCCTTCGACTTCGGGGACTCCGTGTTCGACTGGACCCTGCTGCTGCGCATCGTGTTCGGTGTCGCCATCGCCGGCACCGTGATCGGCCTGGTCGTCCAGATCGTGGTGCTGATCCGGAGGCTCCTCGGCTTCCCCGGACCGGTCTGACCGGACCCCGGTCGACATCCGCGGTAACACAGCGGGTGCGACCCGCCAGAATGGTCGAGTGAGCACTCAGACTCCCCCAGCGCTCGTCGGGATCGCCCACGGCACCTCCTCGGCCCACGGCCAGGCCGCGGTAGCCGGCCTGATGCGCGCCGTGGCCGCCGCCCGGCCCGACCTGACGGTCGCCTCCGGCTTCGTCGACGTGCAACAGCCCGACGCCCCGGCGACTCTGGCCGCCCTCCCGGCGGGGCTTCCGGCTGTCGTCGTGCCGCTGCTCCTGTCGGCGGGCTACCACGTGCACGTCGACCTGACCGAGGCCGTGCGGGCCGAGACCGGGCGCTCGGTGCTGCTGGCCGGCGCGCTCGGGCCCGACGACCGCATCATCGCCGTGCTCCGCCGGCGACTCGCGGAGGCCGGTCTCCGACCGGACGACGTAGTCGTGCTGGCCGTCGCCGGCTCGAGCGATGCGCGGGCCGTGGCCGCCTGCCGGGTCGTTGCCGAGCGCCTGGCGGATGCCGCCGGGCGCGAGGTGGTCCTCGGCTTCCTCTCCGCCGCCACACCCCGCCTGGCCTGCGCGGTGACGAGGGTCAGGATCAACCGGCCGGGCCGGCGGGTCGTCGCCAGCAGCTACCTGCTCGCCCCCGGTTACTTCCAGGGACTGGTCGAGAAGGCCGGCGCGGATATCGTGACCCGCCCCCTCCTGGTGCCGGATGAGCCGGCCCCGGCGCCCCTCGTCGAGGTCGTCATCGACCGGTATTCCGCCGCGCGATAGCCGCCCTCGCGACGCTCGAGCGCGGCATCCGTTCCTGGCGCACCATAGCCGACCCGGCCCGCCGAGCCCCAGTGTGACGCCGCGCTACGGCGCGTGACAGGCCGTTACACGCCGGGGAGACACCGGCCCCCCGTTCTCGGTACGTTTTCTCCCACCCGGTTCGGCATCCGTTGTCGCCGTCGCCGCGTTCAAGGAGGAGGACCCATCGTGTCACCGAGTCAGACCGAGACGGCCCCGACGGCCAGCCCGAAGCGCCAGGCGTCGCGTCCGAACGGACAGTGGAAGGTCGATGGCACCGCGCCCCTGAACGGCAACGAGCTCTGGAAGCAGGAGGACGGCGGGCTGAACGTGCGGGAGCGGATCGAGAAGATCTACTCCAAGCAGGGCTTCGACTCGATCGAGGGCACTGACCTGCACGGCCGGATGCGCTGGTGGGGCCTCTACACCCAGCGCAAACCGGGTATCGACGGCGGGAAGACCGCAACCCTCGAACCATACGAGCTCGAGGACAAGTACTTCATGCTCCGTGTGCGCATCGACGGCGGCCAGCTCACCACCACCCAGCTTCGCGTCATCGGCGAGATCTCCACCGAATTCGGCCGGGACTCCGCCGACCTCACCGATCGGCAGAACATCCAACTGCACTGGATCCGGGTCGAGGACGTGCCGGAGATCTGGCGCCGCCTCGAGGCCGTCGGCCTGCAGACCACGGAGGCCTGCGGCGACGTGCCGCGCGTCGTTCTCGGTTCCCCCGTCGCCGGGATCGCCGTCGACGAGCTCATCGACCCGACCACGGTGATCAGTGAGATCACCGCGCGGTACATCGGGGTCCCCGAACTCGCCAACCTGCCCCGCAAGTTCAAGACGGCCCTGACCGGGCACCCGAGCCAGGACGTTGTGCACGAGATCAACGACATCGGTTTTGTCGCCCTGCGGCATCCGGAGCTCGGCCTCGGCTACGACCTCTGGGTCGGCGGCGGCCTCTCCGCCAGCCCTCGCCTCGGCGAGCGCCTGGGCGCCTTCGTCTCCCCCGAGAAGGTCGCGGATGTCTGGCTCGGCGTCGCCTCGATCTTCCGCGACTACGGGTACCGGCGGCTGCGCAATAAGGCCAGGCTCAAATTCCTGCTCGCCGACTGGGGGCCGGAGAAGTTCCGGCAGGTGCTCGAGGACGAATACCTCCACGAGGCGCTGCCCGACGGCCCGCCCGCGCCCACCCCGACCCAGCAGGGCGACCACATCGGCGTGCACAAGCAGAACGACGGACGGTTCTACATCGGCGTGACCCCGTTCGTGGGCCGCGTGTCGGGCACGATCCTCACCGGCCTCGCCGACCTGCTCGAGCAGCACGGTTCGACCCGGCTGCGCACCACGCCGCACCAGAAGCTCGTGCTGCTCGACATCGTCGAGCAGAGCGTCGAACCGCTCATCGCCGCGCTCGACGCACTGGGGCTGGCCGCACGCCCCAGCCTGTTCCGTCGTTCGACCATCGCCTGCACCGGCATCGAATACTGCAAGCTCGCCATCGTCGAGACCAAGCAGACCGCCACCGACGCGGTGCTCGAACTGGAGAAGCGCCTGGCCGGGATCGACGTTCCCCAGCCGATCAGCCTGCACGTCAACGGATGCCCGAACTCCTGCGCCCGCATCCAGACGGCCGACATCGGCCTCAAGGGTCAGCTCCTGCCGGGCGCCGACGGCGAACAGGTTCCCGGATTCCAGGTACACCTCGGCGGCGGCCTGGCCTCGGTCGGACGGGACGAGGCGGGCCTCGGCCGCACCGTGCGCGGCCTGAAGGTCACCGCGGACGACCTGGCCGACTATGTCGAACGCATCGTGCTGCGGTTCATCGCCGACAAGAGCGCCGACGAGACCTTCGCCCAGTGGGCACACCGCGCCGAGGAGGAGGCACTCCAATGAGCATCGACAGCACCGGCATCCACAGCACCGCCGTCCACGGCACCGGCCGGGCGGTCACGCTCCGCTCCGCAGACGAATTGCGCGCCCTCGCCGAGAGCGGCGCGGCCGAACTGGGCGAGGCCGGCTTTGAGCAGGTCGTCGCCTGGGTCGCCGCGAACTTCGCGGTCGACGCCGTCGCGGTCGCCTGCTCGATGGCCGACGCGGTGCTCCCCCACGTCGTCTCCGCGCAACTGCCCGGCGTCGACGTGCTCTTCCTCGACACCGGCTACCACTTCAGCGAGACCCACGAGACCCGGGCCGATGTGGCCCGGCTGCTGCCCGTGCGGGTCGTCGACGTGCTGCCCGGACACTCGGTGGCCGAACAGGACCGGCTGCACAGGGCGGAGCTCTTCAACCGCGACCCCAACCTGTGCTGCGCCATGCGCAAGGTCGAGCCGCTGCACCGCGCCCTGGGCAGCTACGAACTGTGGTTCACCGGCGTGCGCCGGGACGAGGCGCCCACCCGGGCGAACACGCCACTGGTCACCTGGGACGAACGCAACGGCCTGGTCAAGGTGAACCCGCTCGCCGCGTGGAGCTTCGAGGACATCCTCGACTACGCGGCGGCGCACCAGGTCCCGGTCAATCCGTTGATGGCCCAGGGCTATCCCTCCATCGGCTGCGCGCCGTGCACGAAACCCGTCGCCCCCGGCGACGATCCCCGATCCGGACGCTGGGCCAGCCTGGCGAAAACAGAATGCGGACTCCACCTGTGAACGCCACCGACACCGCCTCGCCGATCCGTGCCACCGGCACCCACCGCCTGTCCCAGCTCGACGTGCTGGAGAGCGAGGCCATCCACATCATCCGTGAGGTGGTGGCCGAGTTCGAACGCCCCGTGCTGCTGTTCTCCGGCGGCAAGGATTCCGTCGTGGTGCTCCACCTTGCCGCGAAGGCGTTCTGGCCGGGCCGGGTGCCCTTCCCGCTCCTGCACGTGGACACCGGGCACAACTTCCCCGAGGTCATCGCCTTCCGTGACGAGACCGTGGAGCGCCTCGGCCTGCGACTCGAGGTCGCCAGGGTGCAGGACTACATCGACGACGGCCGGTTGCACGAGCGTGCCGACGGCACCCGGAACCCGCTGCAGACCCTGCCGTTGCTCGACGCGATCGCCGCCGGGCGGCACGACGCCGTCTTCGGCGGGGCCCGCCGCGACGAGGACAAGGCCCGCGCCAAGGAGCGCATCCTCTCCCTCCGCGACGAATTCGGCCAGTGGGACCCGCGCAACCAGCGGCCCGAACTGTGGAACCTCTACAACGGCCGCCACACGGTCGGCCAGCACGTGCGGGCGTTCCCGATCAGCAACTGGACCGAGCTGAACGTCTGGCGCTACATCGAACGCGAGCAGATCGCGCTGCCCCCGCTCTACTACGCCCACGACCGCGAGGTGTACCGCCGCGACGGGATGTGGCGCTCGGTCGGCCCGGTCAGCATGCCCCGGGCGACCGAGACCATCGAGAACCGCACGGTGCGCTACCGCACCGTCGGCGACATGAGCTGCACCGGCGCGGTCGAGTCGGATGCCGCATCCGTCGACGCCGTCGTGCGCGAGGTCGCCCTCAGCACGATCACCGAACGTGGCGCCACCCGCGCCGACGACCGGATCTCCGAAGCAGCAATGGAAGACCGAAAAAAGGACGGGTACTTCTAATGACCCAGGCACTCATCGACAGCCAGGCCCCCATCGACAGCCGGGCACCCGGCTCGGCACAGGCAGCCCTCTCCGCGGCCGAAACCCTGGCCGGCGGCACCCTGTTCCGCTTCGCCACCGCCGGCTCGGTCGACGACGGCAAGTCGACCCTCGTCGGCCGGCTCCTGCACGACTCGAAGGCCGTGCTCGCCGACCAGCTCGACGCCGTCACCCGCACCTCCACCGAGCGCGGCTTCGGCGGCGCCGCGGGCGGCATCGACTTCGCCCTGCTCACCGACGGGCTGCGCGCCGAGCGCGAACAGGGCATCACGATCGACGTCGCCTACCGCTACTTCGCCACCAACCGGCGCTCCTTCATCCTCGCCGACTGCCCCGGGCACGTGCAGTACACCCGCAACATGGTCACCGGGGCCACCACGGCCGACGCCGTCATCATGCTCATCGACGCCCGCAAGGGCGTGCTCGAACAGACCCGCCGCCACCTCTCCGTGGTGCGCCTGCTCCGGGTGCCGCACATCATCGTCGCCGTCAACAAGATCGACCTGCTCGGCTACGACGAGGCCGCCTACACCGGGATCGCGGATGCCGTGCGCACGGTCACCGGGGAACTCGGCCTCGGCGCGGTGCACGTCATCCCCGTCTCGGCCCTGGCCGGCGACAACGTCGTCGACCGGTCCCCGCGCACCCCCTGGTACACCGGACCCAGCCTGCTCGAACTGCTCGAGACCCTGCCGGTCGTCGACGAGGTCGAGAGCGCCCTCGAGTCCTTCCGGCTGCCGGTGCAGCTCGTGCTGCGCCCCCAGGGCGCCGTCGCCGTTCCCGCGGCCGACGCGCCCGCCTTCCGCGACTACCGCGCCTACGCCGGGCAGGTCACCTCCGGCACCGTGCGGGTCGGCGACGCCGTGACCGTGCTGCCCGGCGGGGCCGGCACCGTCGTCACCGGGATCGACTTCGCCGGCACCGAACTCACCGAGGCCTTCGCACCGCAATCGATCGCCCTCCGGCTCAGGGACGACCTCGACATCGCCCGCGGGGCGGTGATCGGCGCCGCCGGCACGCTCCCCAACCCCACGAAGGAGCTGACGGCGGCCCTGTTCTGGCTCGATCCCCGGCCGCTCACCCCCGGCGACCGCGTCCTCGTGAAGTTCGGCGCCAACACGGTGCAGGCCATCGTCACCGCCGTCACCGGCCGGCTCAATCTGGACACGCTGGAGCAGGAGACGGCGACGAGCCTCGACATCAACGACATCGGCCACGTCACCGTGCGGCTCGCCGCGGCGCTGCCGGTCGAGACCTTCGCCTCCAGTCGCCGCTCGGGCGCCTTCCTCGTCATCCATCCGCAGGACGGCGCGACCCTCGCCGCCGGCATCGTCACGGCCGCCGGCATCGTCACGGCCTCCGGGGTGCCGGCATGACCCGGCGCACCGGCCTCGCCTCGCGCACCGGCCTGGCCCTGGCCGCGATCGCCCTCGTTCCCGTGCTGCTGGGCGGATGCTCGGCGCAGGGCAGCGCGGCGGCGCCGGCCGGACCGGCCGAGGAACTCCGCCTCGGCTACTTCGACAACGTCACGCACGCCCCCGCGCTCGTCGGACTGGAGAAGGGCCTCCTCGCCGACAGCCTCGGCGGAACGAAGCTGAGCAGCCAGATCTTCAGCGCCGGGCCGGCCACCATCGAGGCCCTGAGCGCCGGAGCCATCGACGCCACCTACATTGGCCCGAATCCCGCCGTGAACAGCTTCGTCAAGAGCGCCGGGCAGTCCGTGCGGATCGTCGCCGGGGCCGCCAGCGGCGGCGCCGCCCTGGTCGTGCGCGCCGGCATCGACGGACCCGCCGACCTGGCCGGCACCACCATCGCCACCCCCCAGCTCGGAAACACCCAGGACGTCGCCCTCCGCGCGTGGCTCGGTGAGCAGGGCTACGACACCGACACCGCGGGCGGCGGCCAGGTGCACATCGCACCCACCGACAACGCCCAGACCCTGGCCCTGTTCCAGAGCGGCAAGATCGACGGGGCCTGGCTGCCCGAACCCTGGGTGTCCCGGCTCGTCCTCGACGCCGGCGCCACCGTGCTCGTCGACGAGGCATCCCTCTGGCCCGACGGGGCCTTCCCCACCACGGTGCTGCTCGTGCGGAGCGAGTACCTGGCCGCGCACCCGGAGACCGTGCGGGCCCTCGTCGCCGGGCACACGGCATCCGTCGACTGGCTCACCGCGCACCCCGACGAGGCCGCCGCCGTGATCAACAAGAAACTGACCGAAGACACCGGAAAGGGCCTCTCCGACGCCGTGATCACCCGGGCGCTCGCCCATGTGACCTTCACGACCGACCCGCTCGCGGCGACCTTCCCGGTGCTGCTCAAGGCCGGCGTCACGGTCGGCACCGCGAAGCCGGGCACATTGAACGGACTCTTCGACCTGACGGCCCTGAACGCCGTGCGCGCAGAGGCCGGCGTCGCGCCGGTCGGCGCCGCCGGACTCGGAACGGAGTAAGCCATGATCGACACCAGGACGGCACCGGTCACGGTCACCCCGACCACCGGCACTGCCACCACGGCCGCCACCCAGACGCAGGTCGACGCCCCCGCCATTCGGGTCGACGGCCTCACCAAACGATTCGGCACCGACGGCCCGGTCGTGCTCGACGACATCACCCTGTCGATCGAGCCCGGCGAGTTCGTCTGCCTTCTCGGCGCGTCCGGCTGCGGAAAGTCGACCCTTCTGGGCATCATCGCGGGCCTCGAGCATCCGACCAGCGGCACCGTCACCGTCACCAGCGGCAGTGCCGCGGTGATGTTCCAGGAGTCGGCCCTGTTCCCCTGGCTGACGGCCGGCCGCAACGTCGAACTCGCCCTCAAACTCCGCGGAGTGCCCAGGGCCCAGCGTCGCGGCCAGGCCCTCGAACTGCTCGACCTCGTCAACCTCGCGGATGCCGCGCACAAGCGCCCGCATGAACTCTCCGGCGGCATGCGCCAGCGAGTCGCCCTCGCCCGCTCGCTCGCCCAGGACCGCAAGGTGCTCCTGATGGACGAACCGTTCGCGGCGCTCGACGCGATCACCAGGGACCTGCTGCACGAGGAACTCGAGCGGATCTGGCGGGAGACCGGCCGCACGATCGTCTTCGTCACCCACAACGTGCGCGAGGCGGCCCGGCTCGGCCAGCGGGTGCTGCTGATGTCGTCCCGCCCGGGGCGGATCGCCAACGAGTGGCGCCTGGCCGACACCGGGCCGCGCCGGATCGAATCCCCGGAGGTATCCCGCCTGTCGATCGAGATCACCGAGCAGCTGAGACAGGAGATCCGCCGCAATGCCCACTGAAACACGCACTGAAACGAGCGCCGACCAGGGCACGGCCGTCGCGGCGCTCCCCACGGCCGCCCGCGCCACCTCGAACGACGATTTCCGCACCCTCGAGGCCGGACTCGACGCGCTGCAGACGGTTCCGCTCGCCGAGCGGGGCCCCTGGCGGCGCATCGTCGACGGGGTTCTGCCGCCGGTGCTGCTGCTCGCGGCGCTCGTCGTCGCCTGGCAGTTCTACGTCGTGATCGCGCAGCCGCGCCCCGACCTCGTGCCGGGGCCGTTCAACGTCGCGGCCTCGATCGGCGAACTCTGGTCGAACGGGCGCCTGCAGCAGGCGGTGCTCACGAGCCTCGCCCGCGGCGGCGCCGGCTTCCTGATCGCCGTCGCCATCGGCACCCCGCTCGGGCTGTTGCTGGCCGAGTGGCGGTTGCTCCGCCGCGCACTCGGCCCGCTGCTCTCCGGGCTGCAGGTGCTGCCCTCGGTGGCGTGGGTGCCTGCCGCGATCATCTGGTTCGGGCTCACGGATGCGACCGTCTACTTCGTGGTGCTGATGGGCGCGGTCCCCTCGATCGCCAACGGACTTGTCGCCGGGATCGACCAGGTTCCGCCGCAGCTGCGCCGGGTTGGCACTGTGCTCGGCGCCTCCCGCCTCCAGCTCGCAACCCTGGTCATCCTGCCCGCCGCCCTGCCCGGCTACCTGGCCGGACTCAAGCAGGGCTGGGCGTTCTCCTGGCGCTCGCTGATGGCGGCGGAGATCATCGCGATGGGCGGGTCGATCGGCTTCGGACTCGGCTCGATGCTGCAGCAGAGCCGGGACCTGGCCGACCTGCCCGGGGTGCTCGCGACCATCCTCGTCATCCTGTTCGTCGGCATCCTGGTCGAACTGATCGCATTCGCCCCGGCGGAGCGCAGCCTCCTGCGCCGCCGCGGCCTGACCTCCGGAGGCCCCCGATGACGCACTCCCCTCACGCTGTCGACCCTCGCCCTGTCGACCCTCGCCCTCTCGCGCTCTACCCGCTCGGCCTCAGGCTCTCCGGCCGCGCCGTGCTCGTCGTCGGCGGCGGGGCTGTCGCCGCCCGGCGCGCGTCGGGCCTCCTCGCCGTCGGTGCGATCGTCACCGTCGTCGCCCCGGAGGCCGGGGCGGACCTCCGCGCCCTCCTGGCCACCGGCGCCGTCACCTGGCGGAACCGCCGCTATCGCACCGGCGACCTGGCCGGGGCCTGGCTGGCCCACACGGCGACCGGCGTGACCGAGGTCGACGCCCGGGTTGCCGCCGATGCCGAGGCCGCGCGGATCTGGTGCGTGAACGCTGGCGATCACACGGCCTCCGACGCCTGGGTTCCCGCCGTCACCCGGCGGGACGACGTCACGGTCACGGTGTCGACCGGTGGCGACCCGCGCCGGGCGATGGCGCTGCGGGATGCGATCGCGACCTCCCTCGACGCCGGCGAACTGCCGCTCCGCCACCACCGCCGCACCGCGGGCACCGGCACCGTGCACCTGGTCGGCGGCGGCCCCGGCGACCCCGGCCTGATCACCGTGCTCGGCCGGAGGCTCCTCGCCGAGGCCGACGTCGTGATCGCCGACCGTCTCGGCCCGCGCTCCCTCCTCGGCGAGCTCGACCCCGAGGTGCTCGTGATCGACGTCGGCAAGCTCCCCGGCCACCACCCGGTTCCCCAGGACGAGATCAACGCGCTGCTCGTCGAGCACGCCCGCGCGGGGCGCCGGGTCGTGCGACTCAAGGGCGGCGACCCCTATGTCCTCGGCCGCGGCGGCGAGGAGGCCGCCTACTGCCGCAGCCACGGCGTCGCCGTCGAGGTCGTGCCCGGCGTGACCAGCGCCATCTCCGTCCCGGCGGCGGCCGGCATCCCGGTCACCCACCGCGGTGTCGCGACCGGCTTCACCGTCGTCACCGGGCACGAACAGCTCCGCGCGCTCCCCGGCGGACGGGACCACACCGTGATCCTGCTGATGGGCGTCAGCGCCCTGTCCGGCTCCGCCGGGGTGCTCGCCACCGGCACCCGCGGCGAGGACTGCCCCGTCGCCATCATCGAGGACGGTTACGGCCCCGGCCAGCGGGTCACCATCGGCACCCTCGCCACGATCGCCGCCCTGGCCGAGAGCCGCGGGGTCGCCTCCCCGGCCGTCGTCGTGGTCGGTGACGTCGTCACGCTGAGCCCGCACGCACGCACCCCCAGAAGAGAACTCGTCTCCACCGCACCCCGAAAGGCCCACTCATGACCCGGACCCCCACGGCGCCCCAGCCCCTTCGCGTCGCGATCATCGGCGCCGGCCCGGCCGGCATCTACGCCGGCAACATCCTCGCCCGGGCCGCGCAGGACGCCGGCGGCGAGGTCGGAATCGACCTGTTCGACTCGCTCCCGGCCCCCTACGGCCTGATCCGGTACGGGGTGGCCCCCGACCACCCCCGGATCAAGGGCATCGTCAACTCGCTGCACGAGATGCTCGACGCCGGCACCATCCGCTTCATCGGCAACGTGGACTACGGCACCGACCTCGACCTGGCCGACCTCCGCGCCCACTACCACGCCGTCATCTTCGCCACCGGGGCGATCCGGGATGCCGTGCTCGGCATTCCCGGCATCGACCTGCCCGGCTCCTACGGGGCCGCCGACTTCGTCTCCTGGTTCGACGGGCATCCGGATGCCCCCCGCGACTGGCCGCTCGACGCGACCGACATCGCCGTGATCGGCAACGGCAACGTCGCCCTCGACGTGGCCCGGATGCTCGCCAAGCACCCGGTCGACCTGCTCCCGACCGACATCCCCGCCACCGTGCACGCCGGGCTCGCCGGCTCGCCGGTGACCGATGTGCACGTGTTCGGCCGCCGCGGACCGGCCCAGGTGAAGTTCACCCCGATCGAACTGCGCGAGCTCGGCGACATCCCGAACGTCGACGTGCTGGTCTACGAGGAGGACTTCCCGCGGGACGAGCACTCCGAGCAGCGGCTCGCCGCGTCGAACAACCAGGTCAAGGTGATGACCCGCACCCTGAACGGCTGGCTGACCCGGGAACCGACCGGGGCTCCCCGCCGGCTGCACCTTCACTTCCTGCACAGCCCGGTCGAGGTGTACGGCGCCGGCCGGGTCGAGGGCATGCGCTTCGAACGCACCGAACCCACGAGCGACGGAGGCGTCCGCGGCACCGGGGAGATCATCGACTACCCGCTCCAGGCCGTCTACCGCGCGGTCGGCTACCGGGGCAGCGCCCTGGCGCAGGTGCCGTTCGACGAGGCCAGCGGTGTCATCCCGAACGACGGCGGACGGGTGGTCGACGGTCAGGGAACCCCGATGTCCGGCCTCTACGCGACCGGCTGGATCAAGCGCGGACCGGTGGGCCTGATCGGCCACACGAAGAGCGACGCGCTCGAGACCGTGACGAAGCTGCTCGAGGACCATGACCTCACGGGGCAGCCCGGCCGACCGGAGGAGGACGCGATCCTCGCCCTGCTCGACGAGCGGGGCATCCGTTTCACGACCTGGTCCGGCTGGCTCGCCCTCGACGCGCACGAGCGCGCGCTCGGCGAGGCCGACCTGTCCACGGTGGACCGCGAGCGCGTCAAGGTCGTGCCCCGCGACGAACAGGTCGGCATCGCCCGCGCCGAAAGCCTGGTGGTGTCGTGACCTACGTCATCGCCCTGCCGTGCGTAGACGTGAAGGATCGCGCCTGCGTGGACGAATGCCCCGTCGACTGCATCTACGAGGGCGACCGTTCGCTCTACATCCACCCCGATGAATGCGTCGACTGCGGTGCCTGCGAACCGGTCTGCCCGGTCGAGGCGATCTACTACGAAGACGACGTGCCCGAACAGTGGGCCGAGTACTACACCGCCAACGTGGACTTCTTCGTCGAACTGGGTTCTCCCGGCGGGGCAGCCAAGACCGGCGTGCTCACGTTCGACCACCCGATCATCGCGGCACTGCCGCCGCAAGGCGCGGCCGACGCCTAGCGACACGGCCCCGTACCGGCGCTAGGGTGTCGGCATGCCCGTTAATGAGTGGCCGGCGGATTCGATCGAGGCAGGGATCACCCAGTGCCTCACCGCCTGTGACGCACTGGTGAAGGTCAGCGAGGACTGCGCGGATGCCTGCCTCGCCATCGAGGGCAACGGCGAGGTCACCGCCTGCTTCCTGGCCGACCTGGACTGCGTTGAAATCTGCACCACCACGACCAGGGTCTTGTCCTGGCACACCCGCAACGACGGTCCGACCGCGATCTCGATCCTGGAGACCTGCCGCGAAGCGAGCCAGGTCTCGGCGGCGGCCTGCGAGCGGATGAAGGCCATCCACCCCTCGTGGCAGACCTGTTCGATGGCCTGCCGCCGGGTCGGAGACTCCTGCAACCGGTTGCTCATCGCCCTGGGCCACCGCTCGGGGTGACGGCGTCAGGACGCCCGGGCTTCGTCCTTCGCGAGCCGCTGCCCGACAACGGCCGACACCCCGTCCTGCCGCATCGACACGCCGTAGAGGGCGTCCGCGATCTCCATCGTGCGCTTCTGATGGGTGATGATGATCAGCTGGCTCGCGGCCTTCAGGTCCTCGAAGATCGTGAGCAGCCGGCCGAGGTTCGCGTCGTCGAGGGCCGCCTCAACCTCGTCCATGATGTAGAACGGGCTCGGCCTCGCCTTGAAGATCGCGATCAGCAGGGCGACCGCCGCCAGCGAGCGCTCCCCGCCGGAGAGCAGCGAGAGCCGTTCGATCTTCTTGCCGGCCGGTTTGACCGAGACCTCGATCCCGGTCGTGAGCAGGGAGTCAGGGTCGGTGAGGCGGATGCTGCCGCTTCCGCCGGGGAACAGCACCGGGAAGACCTCGGCGAACGCCGCCTGGGTGTCGTCGAAGGCGCTGCCGAAGATGGCCCCCATCTTCTCGTCGATCTCCGCGATGATCGTGAGCAGGTCGGTGCGGGTGTTGGTGAGGTCGGTCAGCTGTTCGGTGAGGAACTTGTGCCGTTGCTCGAGGGCCGCGAACTCTTCGAGGGCGAGCGGGTTGATCCGGCCGAGTTGCGCGAACCGGCGTTCCGCCGCGGCGAGGCGCTGCTGCTGCTCGGCCCGGTCGTAGGGCAGCCGCGATGGGTCGGCGTCGCCCTCGGACGGGATCGGCTGGTCGGGTCCGTATTCGGCGACGAGCACGGCCTCGACCAGGCCCAGTTCGCTGCCCGCCCGTTCGAGCAGGCCGGACAGGTGGAGCTTCTTCTCGTAGATCTCCAGTTCGAGGCCGTGCACGTTCTCGGTGACGGCCTGGAGCCGGTCGCGCAGGGCAGTGTCCTCCCGCCGGAGGGCCGAAAGTTCCTCGTTCTGGCTGGTCCGCTCCGCCTCGGCCTGGGCCAGGCGGAGGCGGGCCTCGCCGACCGCGCCGTCGACGGAGGTGAGCACCCGGGGCAGCGCCTGGGCGACGCCCATGGCCGCCGCCACCTGGCGGCGCCGGATCACGGCGCGCCTGGCTGCCTCCTCGGCTGCCGCCCGGTCGGCCTCCAGCCGCCTGGTGAGGCCGGCGCTTCGGGCCTGGCCCGCCCGCACGCGTTCCCTGGCGGTCTCCACCTGAAGGCGTGACTCGATCTCGGTCTCCCGGGCGGCCTCCACCTCGGCGTGGAGGGCGCCCCGCGCACTCACGTCCAGGACAGGGCGAGGTCGCGCCCGCAGCGCCTCCAACTCCGCAGAGGTGCGAGCGGACTCGGCCTCCGCGCCGGCGACGGCAACGCCTGCCACGTGCAGGGCGGTGGAAAGCCGGTCGAATTCGGCGGTGGCCGCCTGGACCTGCACGGTGGCCCGGCCGGCCTTCTCGGCGCGGGCGGAGACGCGGAACTCTGCTTCCCGCCGCGCGGCACGCGCTGCGGTGAGTTGCTCCTTGCCCTGGCGGAGAAGTCCGCGCTGTTCGGCAAGGTCGGCTCCCACGCGCTCGACCAGGGAGCGGACCTCGCCGAGCCGGTCGGCCGCCGCGTCCCGGTCGGCGACCAGTTCGAGTCTGCTCCGCCGTGCGCCGGACCCTCCGCGCAGCACGTGTTCGCTCAGCACGTCGCCGGCCAGGGTGATGAACGTCAGCGGCGGCGTGGCGCCACCGGCCAGCAGGTCCTCGGCGGCCCGGGCGCACGCCTGGTCGTCGGCGACGACGACGTGTTCGAGCAGGGCGAGGACCCCGGCCGGCGCCTCGACGACCGAGCGGGCCCAGGCCAGGCCCGGCCGGTTCGACAGGTCAGGGAGGCTCGACAGGTCCGACACCTCGGGCAGGGCGGACCCGCCGGTCCTCGCGGCCGGTCCCGGTTCCCCGCTGTCGGCGACGATGAGTTCGACCCGGCCGAGGTCGTCGGCGCGTGCCGTGCCGATGGCGTCGAAGGCGGCATCCCGGGTCTCCGCCAGAACGGCGTCGGCCAGCGAGCCGAGGGCGGCAGCGATCGCGGCCTCGAAGCCCGGGTGCACGTGCACATGCTCGGCGACGAGGCCGCGGATGCCGGCCCTCGCCTGGGCGACGAGCGCGGACGAGCCGTCTTTCTGGTCCAGGGCGAGCGAGAGGGCACCCGTGCGGGCCGCGAGCGCGTCCCGTTCACGCTCGAGCGTGTGCAGTTCCTCGCGCAGGCGCTCCACCTCGGCCTCGGCCTCGGTCACGGCGGTCTGGGATCGTTCGCACGCGTAGGCGAGGTCGCTTTCGTCGGTGCCCTCGGCCCCGGCGTCGGCGTCGAGAGCGTCGAGCACGGCCTGGGCCGCATCCGCTCGCTGCCTGGCCGCGTCGAACGCGTTCTGCTGGCGGAGCACCTCGCCCCTGACCGACGCCAGCCGGGACGCCGCGGTCTCGGCCTGCCCCTTCAGTGCGGCGATCTCCAGGTCGTGGCGGGAGACCAGCGCCGCCTGCGCGGCGATCTCCAGGTCGAGCGCGTCGAGCCGGCTGCGCGCGGCGGCGGATGCCTCGCGGGCGTTCGCGTGCCGGGTCTCGGCCAGGCCGATCCGTTCCCGCAGCGCGTCGACCTCGGCGGCGGCATCCCGCAGCATGGCCGGGGTGACACTCGGCCCGGTGTCGACGGATTCGGCCTGGTCGGCGAGCAGGGCCAGGCGCTGGTTGGCCAGCGTGTACAGCCCGCGGAGGCGTTCCTGCACGGACTCGAGGCCGAAACTGGTGCGCCGGGCCAGGTCGACGGCGTCGCCGATCTGGGCCTCCTCGAGACGGTGCAGGCGCAGGCGTTTCTGGTCGAGTTGCTCCTGCAGGACGATGCGTTCGGAGTGGCGTTCGCTTTCGGTGCGCCCGTGCGCGTCGAGGGCCGTGCGCAGGGTGACCACGTCGTCGGCGAGGAGGCGCGCCCGCGCGTCACGCACGACCGCGGCGATGCCCTGGGCTTCGCGCGCGACCTCGGCCTGCCGGCCGAGAGGTTTGAGCTGGCGCCGGATCTCCCCCGCGAGGTCGCTGAGCCGGGTCAGGTTGGCCTGCATCGCGTCGAGCTTGCGGAGGGTCTTCTCCTTGCGGCGGCGGTGCTTGAGGATGCCGGCTGCCTCCTCGATGAAGCCGCGCCGCTCCTCGGGGCTGGCCCGGAGCACGGCGTCGAGTTGCCCCTGACCGACGATGACGTGCATTTCCCTGCCGAGACCGGAGTCGCTGAGCAGTTCCTGCACGTCGAGCAGACGGCAGGTCTGCCCGTTGATCGCGTATTCGCTGGCCCCGTTGCGGAACAGGGTGCGGGAGATCGTGACCTCCGAGTAGTCGATCGGGAGGGCCCCGTCGGTGTTGTCGATCGTCAGCGTCACCTGGGCCCGGCCGAGCGGACCCTTGGTCGACGTGCCGGCGAAGATCACGTCCTCCATCTTGCCGCCGCGTAGGGTCTTGACGCCCTGCTCCCCCATCACCCAGGCGAGCGCATCGACCACATTGGACTTGCCGGAGCCGTTGGGGCCGACCACGCAGGTGACTCCGGGCTCGAAGGCGAAGGTCGTGGGCTGCGCGAACGACTTGAACCCCTTGAGGGTGAGGCTCTTCAAATACAACGCTGCGCCCTTTCCGGTCGTCGGTGCCAGGTCTGTGTTGCCAGCTCTGTGTTGCCAGCTCTGTGTTGCCAGCTCTGTGCGGGTCTGCCGCCCGGTTCCACGGTACCGGACAGATCGCGCCGTGCCGGGGAGGCGCGGGCCCCTGCGCGAGGCTGTACGACTGCCCCGGGTCCGGCTACGCTGGCCGAGCATGACCGACCCTGGTTTCACACTCGACGAACTGGCCATCCCCGCAGCTCACGGGGCGCCGGGCTGGGACGATTTCGAGGCGGCGGCGCAGGTCGCCGCCACCGTTGAGGCCGAAGGATACGGCAGCACCGAGCTGGCCTTCTCGGCCGCCGAGCTGCTTCCCGGCTGGCAGAACCAGGCGTGGGAGCCTCGCCGCCTTTTCGTTGCCCGCGTGGACGGCCGGATCGTGGCGCGCGGGGTCTACGAGACCCTGCCGGAGGAATCCGCCACCCACGCGTGGCTGGCCGTGCAGGTGCTCGCCGCCGAGCGCCGCCGCGGCATCGGCTCGACACTGTTCGAGCATCTCGAGGCGCTCGCCCTGGCCGAGTCCCGGCCGAACCAGATCGTCTACACTGTGTCGCCGGATGCCCCGGGCGACCGCCTGCCTTCCCCGACCGGTTTCGGTTCGGTACCCCTCCACAACCCGGAGGTGCGGTTGCTGCTCGGGCGCGGATATCGGCTCGAGCAGGTGGTGCGGGCCAGCCGCCTCGCCCTCCCGGGCGACGCAGTGGCCCTCGATGGGCTTCGCCGGTCTGCGGAGCTCCGCGCCGGAACCGACTACGAGCTCGTGTTCTGGAGAGACCGGACACCGCCGGAATGGCTGGACGACCTTGCCCTGCTCTACACGAGGATGAGCACGGATGCGCCGAGCGCCGGCCTCGAGGAACCGGAGGAAGTGTGGACCGCCGACCGGGTCTCCGACGAAGAGGAAACGGCTGCGGCAAGCCCGCGCAGCACTCTCACCGCCGCCGCGGTGCATCCCTCGGTCACGACGTTCAACGCGGAGGAGAACCGGCACATGCTCGCGGTCAACGAAGCCCTGGGCTTCCGGCCGATGGGCTACGAGGGGGCGTGGCGCCGGACGGCCGGCGGCCAGGTCAGCGCAGCCGCTGGCACCGCGGGCAGAGGTGGGACGACCGGTTCATGAACTGCTGCCTGACCAGGACGGTGCCGCAGCGCGGGCACGGTTTGCCCTGCTGTCCGTAGGCGGTGAGGCTGTGCGAGAAGTAGCCGGATTCGCCGTTGACGTTCACGTACTGGGCGTCGAAACTCGTGCCGCCCTCCGCGAGGGCCCGGCCCAGGATGACCCGCACCGAGTCGAGCAGGAGTCGTGCCCTGGCGCAGGACAACGAGTCGGCCGGCTGGTCGTAGTGCAGCCGGGCGTCGTAGAGCGCCTCGTCGGCGTAGATGTTGCCGATGCCGCTGATCAGGGTCTGGTCGAGGAGCGCCCGTTTGACACCCGTCTTCCTGCGCGCGAGGGCGGCCAGGAACGCGTCCGCTGAGAAGTCGGGGTCGATCGGATCCCGGGCGATGTGGGCGACCTGCGACGGGATCAGCGCTGACCAGTCGCCCGACGCCGCTCCGGAGTATCCCCCGGCCAGACCGTCGCGCGTCGGCTGCAGGGTGTCGACGGCCATGCTGCCGAAGATGCGCTGGTCGACGAAGTGCAGCAGCAGCTCGCCGTGCGCGGGGTGGTCGAGGTGCAGGCGCACCCGGAGCATCCGGTCGGGGTCGGAACCGGGGGCGCGAAGGAGAACCTGCCCGCTCATGCCGAGGTGGATGACGAGGGCCCGCCCCGAATCGAGAGGAAGCCAGAGGAACTTGCCGCGCCGCACGGCGCCGAGGATGCGCCGGCCCTCGAGCAGCCCGGCGAACGTGCCGGGCACGGGGTCGTGGCGCCGCAGCGAGCGTTCCTCGAACACCTCGACGGCGGCGATCACGGCATTGGTGGCCGCCGGTTCGATTCCTGACCGGACGACCTCCACCTCGGGGAGTTCGGGCACGTCACGCGCCTTTCAGCTGTGGATCAGAGGTCGCTGAGCAGAGTCCAGGCGTCGAGCGCCGCAGCCATTTCGGCGTGCTTCTTGCTCGTGCCCTCGCCGGTGGCGCTGATGACGCCCACGGTGACGGTCGCGATGAAGACCTTCGAATGGTCGGGGCCGCTCTCGGCGATCTCGTAGACGGGCACACCGGAACCGAGCCGGGCGGCGGCCTCCTGCAGGCTCGTTTTCGGGTCCATCGAAACGCCGAAGTGCCCCGGGTCGTTCAGCAGGGGCGCGATCAGGCGCAGCACGAGCTGTGTCGCGACCTCTCCGCCGGAGTCGAGGTAGACGGCACCGATCAGCGCCTCGACGGTGTCGGCGAGGATCGAACCCTTGTCCCGTCCGCCGGTGAGGATCTCACCGCGACCGAGGCGGATGAACTCGCCCAGGCCGATCCCGCGGGCGATTTCGGCGAGGGCGACACTGGACACCAGGCTGGCCCGGCGCTTGGCGAGGTCTCCCTCGTCGAGGCGCGGGAACTCGCGGTACAGCATGACCGTGACGGCCTGGCCGAGGATCGAGTCGCCGAGGAATTCGAGGCGCTCGTTCGTGGGCACGCCGCCGTGCTCGTACGCGTACGACCGGTGGGTCAGTGCGAGTTCGAGCAGGCCGGGGTCGATCGATACGCCGAGGATCGCCGGAAGAGGAGATATCCCGGCTGCGTCGGAGCTCATGCGCCGGTCTCCGGGCACAGGAAGATGCCGCGCCTCGAGGTGGAACAGCCCGCATTCGGGTTGTTCGTGCTTCGACGGCGCGGCATCAGACGAACCAGCATCTGCTGACCTGAAACCTTCTGACTAGACGTCAGCGACCTTGCGGCCCTTGTATTCCATGAACATCGCGGTGCCGGCGGCGTCGGTGACGACCTTGGCACGGTGCGGGAGGCTGTAGACGACCTTGCCGTTTTCCATGGTCTTCACCAGGGTGGGGGCTTCGGCCTTCCAGCAGGAACGACGTGAGCGGGTGTTCGAGCGTGATTGCTTGCGCTTCGGGACTGCCATGACTACTTCTCTTCTCTATCTGATTCAGCCTGGATGTCTTCATCCGTGCCGATGCTTGCGGAAGCCTGGAATTCCATCAGCGCGGCCCACCGGGGATCGCGCTTTTCTTCTGGTTCGAGTTCAGGGGCCTCGGCAAGCCGCTGCCCGGTCTCTGGGTCGAGACCTGGGCAATCCGGCCGGCAAACCGGCTGGAAAGGCAGTGATAACACCACTGCGTCCCTGATCAGAGGTTCAAGATCCACGTGGTCATCTTGAACTTCACACTCATAAGCTTCGTCTAGAGAGTACGCGAAAAGCTCGTGAAACTCGACTTGGACAGGCAACTCGATGTCAATCAGGCATCTTCCGCACTCTCCGGCGGCCTTTCCGGAGATCTGGGCGGACACGAGGATGCCCTCGTGCAGGGTCTCCAGGCGCAGGTTCACGGTCAGCGTGGAACCGGCCTTGACGGCCACCAGGCCCTCGCCGAGGTCACCGGGCACGACGATCTCGAGGTGGCGCTCGTGCATGGTGCCTGGCCGGTTGATGAGGTCGCGCACATCGACCTTGTACGGGGTCTTCTTAAACTTGGTCACGGTGGGAGATTCTACGCGTCCGCGGGCAGGGTCCCGTTCCGTGCCACCCTCGACGGCCTCCGCAACGAGGCAGGCAGCACGATCGCACGGATGCGCACCGGCCAGGAGGCGCCGGCGTGGATCGCGCGGGTGACCTGGTCGAGGTCCGCGGCCAGCCCAGCCGGGGCCTCGCCCGGCGTGGCGGCGCCGGGCCGGCCGAAGCGCTGGCGTTCGGCCGCCACCAGCAGCCGCCGCAGCACAGCGACGTGGTCGCCGGCCGTTGGGGAGACCAGACCGGGAAGCAATTCCAGGCGCGCGACCAGTTCCCGCGGGGTCTCCGTGTCACGCACCCGCACCCCGTGGTCGACGGCCGTGTCGACGAGTTCGTCCCAGGCCCAGCCTGCGGAGCCCGGGCCGGCGCGGACGCGCCGGCGCCGTCCCTGCCTTCGGAGTGCTCGCGCGCCGCCGGGGAGCATCAGCACGATCAGGACGGCCGCGAGGCCGGCGGTGAGGTTTCGGGTGGCATCGCTGCCTCCGCTCGGGGAGGTGGCGGCGCGGCGACCGTCCGACGGGTTCTGGGCGCCCGGGTCGGCATTCCGCGGCGCGGCCGTCGAGAGCCCGCCGACCTCGCCGCCGAGCGGAACCTGGGCATCCGTCGCCCTCGTGTACGCCGGCACCGTGCCGCGCCCCGGCGTCGGCTCGAACGCCAGCCAGCCGATTCCGCCGAAGTACAATTCCGGCCAGGCGTGCAGGTCGTGCGCGTCGACGTTGAACCGGTCCCGCCCCTCGATGTAGCTCGTCGACCGCGACCCGGGCAGGTACCCGATCGCGATCCGTGCGGGGATGCCGACGGACCGGGCCATCACCGCCATCGCCGAAGCGAAGTGGACGCAGTAGCCGCGTTTCACCTCGAGGAACTTGCCGACGACGTCGACGCCGCCGCCGTCGTAGCCCTCGGCGACCGGGGCATCCGTGTCGTAGCTGAACTCGCCGCCCCTCAGGTAGGTCTGCAGGGCGACGGCCGCGTCGTAGGGCGAGATCGCCCCGCTGGTCACGTCGCGGGCGGTCTGGTCGATGATGGCCGGACGATTCACGGGCAGGTCGAGGTTGCGCCGGATGCCGACCGGGTAGCGGGTGCCCGCGGCCCGGAGCTGCTCGGGCGTCGGAGCGAGTTCGAGCGCCGTGACGGTGTACTGCTGACCGCGGGTGATGCTGTTCGCGCTGGCGATGGTCGAGGTCGACCGGTCCCAATACCAGTCACCGACGAGGCCGGTGACCTTCTTCGGCGCGAACGGTGTCGGCAGCCACCGGGCCGCGACGCCGTCGATGACGATCTGCGTCGTGGTCTCCCTCGTGGCGACCTGGGAGGAGAGACCCTGCGGCAACGCGATGTCCTCGACGTTTTCGTTGGGACGGGACGGTTCGACCCTGGCCATCCACGTGGCGCCCACGAAATTGTCGAGGGTCAGCAACTTCAGGTAGGGCGGCGGGGACGCACTGGTGCGGTAGTGCAGGGCCGCACTGGACTGGGGGCGCCTGAGATCCTGCCCGAGGTTGATCAGCGGGGTGACGCCGCTCCCGAAGAGCAGCGTGCCGACGTGCCCGGTGCCGGCGAAGCCGCCGCCGGGCACGGCAGGGGTGGCGACGCTGAGCAGGAGCGCCCCCACGATGCCGATGCTGCCGACCACCATCGCCCCCCACAGCGGACCGGGGCCGCGCCGGCGCACCGGGCCGACCACCCGGGGCGCGTGCGGCCCGGCCGGCGGATTCTCGGCCTCCCTGGTTCTCCGCACCCGCACCTCCACGCGCAACAGGATGAGGAACGCGATGGCCGTGAGCACAAGGGACAGCGGGTCGGCCCCGCCGTCGACGATGAGGCCGGGCACGGCGACGGGCACGAGCGCGGGAAGCCCGGCGAGCGCCGGAACCCGGAGGGTGATTGCGAGCAGGTGCATCATCATCGCGATCACTCCTGCCCCCGCGCAGAGCAGCAGCAGGATGCCGGGGACAGGGTCGGCCGGCGTGCCCTGCTGCTGGATGGACTCCATCCCGGAATCGACCAGCCTGCCGAACCGGGCGAGGGTCTCCAGCGACGGGACAAGCCACAGCAGCCCCGTGCCGCCGCCGAACAGCAGGGTCAGCGTGGCGAGCAGGATGCCGAACCCGGCGACCGGGGCGAGCGACTCCGCCAGGCCGGCCCGGCGGAGCCCGGCCAGACCGAGCAGCACGGTCGCGGACACGAACGCCATCAGCCACCACCAGGTGGTGGACTGCAACAGCGCGCCGAGGGCCCCGTTCGCCACGAGCAGCAGGAGCAACAGCGCGCCGGTGACCGGCCACTCGGCGCGGAACGGGCGCCGCCGGCGTGTTGCCGCCTCGGGCCGGCTCATCCGGGCTCCCGTCCGGTGAAGGAGGCCGCACCCGTGGCCGCACCCTGGGCACGCGCGGCGTCCAGCCAGACGGCCGGGATGTCCCGGGCCGAGCGCACGGGCACACAGCGCCAGCCGGCGTCGCGCAGCGTCTCGATCGCGGGCGGTCGCATCGTGTCGAGAATGAAGGCCACCGCGGGCCGGGCGGCGGCGCCGAGGGCTGCCAGCTCAGCGGCATCCTGCTCGTCGATGTCGACGAGGACTGCGAAGGTCGGCAGCGGCAGCTGCGATGCGTAGCCGCCGGAGCGCGCGGGCGCGGGCGGGGCCCCGCCGGCCGGGACCGGCTCGAGGGGGACCACGCCGGCCAGGCCCTCGAGCAGCAGCCGCATTCCGCCGGCCGCCTGGAAATCCACGGCCGGGTCCCCGCGCAGGCCGCCGCGGCCCGTCCCGGTGCGGGCGGCGAACTGGCTGGGCCCCAGTTCGACGAGGTCGAGCCGGAAGCCGGCGTCCAGGAGGTGCACTCCGACCGAGGCGACGAGTTCAACGGCCACTTCGAAGGCCTGGTCGTGCCGGAAGCGGCGGTCGGGTCCCTGGCCGGGCGGCGGCGCAGGGCGGCCCCGCAGCGCGGTGTCGAGCACGATCCTGGCCACCGGGTTGCTGCGGTGTTCCTCCTGGCGCACCATGATCTCGCCGTGCCGCGCGGTCGCGGGCCAGTTCACGCGCCGCAGCGGGTCCCCCGGCCGGTACTCCCGGGCGATCAGTTCGTCCGAGTTGTGGTTGAGGTGCCGCAACCGCTCACGGGCGTCGCCGTCTCCGCCCGCGCCGGTCAGACCCACCCCCGGCAGCGGAGTCGCGGTCGGGGTGACCACGAGATCGAGGGGCTCGCCGACCGCCCATTCGCTCGAGGCGAGGCCGAACGGGTCATAGCGCTCCAACCGGAGTGGGCCGCTGGAGTAGATGCCGCGGTGCCGGGGAATCAGCGAATATTCGAGCCTGACGGCATCCGCGCCGTTGTCGCGTCCTCCCTCGAACCGGTCGAGTCCGGGCAGCACCAGGGCACCGGGGGCGGTGAGCCCCGGGGCGCCGGTGTCCCTCCAGCGCAGGCCGTAGAGCGGGCGGACGGACAGGTTGCGCACGGTGAGGGACACGATCGTTTCCCGGCCGGCCTCCACGACCGCGGGCCGGAACGCGCGGCCCACCTTCACCGCCACCGGGCGGATCGCGACATAGGCGGCGGCGGTCACGGGAACGAGCAGGAGCAGACAGGCCACGAAGAGGATGTCCCGTCGCCCGGTGAAGAGGTACTGCACCAGGAAGAGAGCGCCGACACCGAGGAACGCCCCGCCCCGGAGGGTGAGCCGGGGAAACCACAGGGGCCGCCGCGACGAGGACATGGGCCTAGGGGCATCCCTGGGCGCCGACCGGCACCGGCGTGGCGTCGACGATGCGGGTGACGATCTCCTCGATCAGGGGGGCGGCATCCTGGTGGTGATGGCCCAGCACCCTGCTGCTGGCGACCATGCGGTGCCCCAGCACGGACACGGCCAGCGAATCGATGTCGTCGGGCAGCACGTACTCCCGGCCGTGGAGCGCGGCCTGCGCCTTCGCCGCGCGGATGAGCTGCAGGGTCGCCCGCGGGCTGGCCCCGAGGCGCAGGTCCCGGTCCTCCCGGGTCGCCCGCACCAGGTTGACCGCGTATTCCTTGACCGCGCCGGACGCGAACACGGCGCGCGCCGCGGTCATCATCCCCCGCAGCTGGGCTCCGGAGACCACTGCGGAGATGCCCGCCAGCGGGCTCGAGGTGTCCCGGGAGTCGAGCATGGCCAGCTCGGATTCCTTGTCGGGGTAGCCCATGGAGATCCGGGCCATGAAGCGATCGCGCTGGGCCTCGGGCAACGCGTAGGTGCCCTCCATCTCGATCGGGTTCTGGGTGGCCACCACGGTGAACGGCAGGGGCAGGAGGTAGGTGGAGCCGTCGACCGTGACCTGGCGTTCCTCCATGCATTCGAGCAGGGCGGACTGGGTCTTCGGACTGGCCCGGTTGATCTCGTCGCCGATGACGATATTGGCGAAGATGGCGCCCGGCTTGAATTCGAAGCGCCGGTCGGCCTGGTTGAACACGGACACCCCTGTGACGTCGGACGGCAGCAGGTCGGGGGTGAACTGGATCCGGCTCACCGTGCAGTGCACCGACTTGGCCAGGGCCTTGGCGAGCATGGTCTTCCCGACCCCGGGGACGTCCTCGATCAGGAGGTGCCCCTGCGCCAGCAGCACGGTCAGTGCCGTCCTGACCGCCGCGTGCTTGCCGTCGATGACCGTCTCCACGTTGCGGATGATCGCCCGCGCGGACGCCTCGACGGCGGCGAGGTCCATCGGCGTCTCCACCTCGGCCTCGTCGACGAGCCCGGCCACGGCTCCGACCGCGGTCCCGGCGACCGCCGGGCCCGCCACCACTCTGACGGGTGCTCCGTTCACACTGGCGCTCCGTTCACACTGGTGCTCCGTTCACACTGGTGCTCCGTTCACACTGGTGCCTTCTGCAGGAAGTCGGCGACGACCCGGGGGACGTAGGGTGCGATGTCCCCGCCGAGCGCGGCCACCTGCCGCACCAGCGAACTGGACACGTGCGCGTTGGCCGGGTTCGGCAGCAGGAAGACGGTTTCCACGGATGCGAGGTTGCGGTTGACGATCGCCATGGGGGTCTCGTATGCCACGTCGATCTGGGAGCGAATGCCCTTGACCAGCACGCTCGCGCCGACCTCGAGGCAGTAGTCGACGAGGAGACCCATGCTCCACGACGCGACCGTGATGTTGTCGGGCAGTCCGGCATCCTTGATGGCCAGCTGCAGCAGCGACACCCGCCGGCTGATCGGCAGGAGCGCCGACTTGGCGGGGTTGTGCACGACGAGGACATGCAGCTCGTCGAAGAGACCGGCCGCCCGTTCGATCACGTCGAGGTGCCCCAGTGTGACGGGGTCGAATGATCCAGGGACGACGGCGATCCTGCGCATACGTTTCACCCTAGCCCCACACCGTGAACGGCGCCCGTGCGGAGCCCTTCTCGTCAGCCTTTCGTCAGCGAGGCGCGTTCGGAGTCGTCGAGCCGGCGCCGCACAGCGTCGCGCAGGGCGGGCACGCTGTCCAGTTCGGGGTCCCACCCGATCAGCGCCTGGGCATGGCCTCTCGCCTCCCCGATCAGGTCGCCGTCGGTGACCACGCGCAGCAGGCGCAGCGAGGATCTCCCGCCGGACTGGTTGCTGCCGAGGACGTCGCCCTCCCGGCGCAACTCGAGGTCGACCTGCGCGAGTTCGAAGCCGTCGAGGGTCGCCGCGACGGCCTCGACCCGCTCACGGGACACCGATTCGGCTTCGGCGGTCGTGACGAGCAGGCAGAGCCCCGGCACTCCCCCGCGACCGACCCGGCCGCGCAGCTGGTGCAATTGGGAGACACCGAACCGGTCGGCGTCCATCACCACCATCGCCGAGGCGTTGGGCACGTCGACGCCGACCTCGATCACGGTCGTGGCGACGAGCACATCGATCTCGCCGGCGGCGAAGGCGCGCATGACCTGGTCCTTCTGTTCGCTGGTCATCCGGCCGTGCAGGGGCTCGATTCGCGCCGAGGCGAAGATCGGCTTGGCGCGGAGGTCGGCGAGCATCTCCTCGACGGAGGCCGGCGCCCTGGCCTCGGGGTCGAGGACCTCACCCTCCTCGAGCTGCTTGGGCGCGATGGCCGGGCACACCACGAACGCCTGCCAGCCCAGGGCGAGCTCCTCCGCGAGCCGCTGCCAGACCCTCGTCGCCCAGGCCGGCTTGTCACCGAGGGGCACGACGAACGTCTCGATGCCCTGCCTCCCCTCGGGGAGCATGGTGATCGTGCTCACGTCGAGGTCGCCGAAGACGGTCATCGCGATCGTGCGCGGAATGGGGGTGGCGGTCAGCACCAGCACGTGCGGCGGCACCGCCCCCTTCTGCCGGAGGGCCTCACGCTGGTCGACGCCGAACCGGTGTTGCTCGTCGACGACGACGAGTCCGAGGTCGAAGAAGGTGACCGCGTCGCCGAGCAGCGCGTGGGTGCCGATCACGATGCGCGACTGGCCGGACACCGCCCGCAGCAGGGCCTTCCGGCGTTCGGCGACGGGCAGCTGCCCGGTGAGCAAGGTCGGCATGAGTTGCACGGCCAGGTCTGGTCCGAGGGCGCGCACGATCGAGCGCAGGTGCTGCCCGGCGAGGACCTCGGTCGGGGCGAGGAAGGCGGCCTGCCCGCCCGAGTCGGCTACGGCGAGCATCGCCCGGAGCGCGACGACCGTCTTGCCGGAGCCGACCTCGCCCTGCACCAGGCGGTTCATCGGCGCGTCCTCGGCGATGTCGCGTGCGATCTCGTCGCCGACGACCGCCTGGTCGCTTGTGAGGGTGAATGGGAGGGCGGCGTCGAAGCGCTCGAGGAAGCCACCGGGAACCGGCAGCCGTGGCACGGCCTTCTGGGCGCGGGCGGAGTTGCGCTGCTGCACGAGCGCGGTCTGCAGCACGAACGCCTCGGTGAACCGGAGGGTGTCCCTGGCCCGGTGCCAGTCCGAGTCGGTCTCGGGCCGGTGGATGAGTTCGAGCGCCCGGCCGTGCGGGAGAAGGCCCCGTTCGGCCCGCACCGCGGCCGGGATCGGGTCGGGCACCCGGCGGATCGCGTCGAGCACGACCTCCACCGTCTTGGTGATCTGCCAGCTCGCGATGGCGTTCGTGGCCGGGTAGATCGCGATCGGCTGCTCGATCCAGAGTTTCGCGTCCGCGGCATCCGTGGGCATGTCGGGTTCGTCGTCCTCTCCCGAACCGAACAGCCGGTAGGTCGGGTGGGTCAGCTGCAGGTGACCGCGGTAGTCGGACACCTTGCCGGCGAACATGCCGCGCATGCCCGGTGCCAGTTGTCTCGCGCGCCAGGACTGGTTGAAGTAGGTGAGGCTCAGGATGCCGCGGCCGTCGGAGATCTTGACCTCGACGATCGACCCCTTCCGGGCCTTCATCTGGCGTTCCTCCACCGTGCGGATCTCGGCGATGATCGTCACGTTCTCGTCGAGGGGCAGATCGCTGATCGCCGAGAGCTCGCCCCGGCGCGCATAGCGGCGCGGGTAGTGGCTGAGCAGGTCGCCGACCGTGACGATGCCGAACGCCTTGGTGAGGGCGGTGGTCGTGCGGCCGCCGACGACGTTCGCCAGCTTCGTGTCGAGCGTGACGGTATCGAGCGTGACGGGTGTGTCGGCACCGGATTCATCGGCACCGGATTCATCGGCACCGCGTTCGTCGGCACCGCGTTCGTCGGCACCGGGCGTGTCGGCACCGGGCGTGACGGCAGCCGATTCGGTCATGGCTCGATCGTAGGCTCGGCCCCTGACACTCCGGTCGCGTCGGCGGCCTGGTCGAGCAGGGCCAGTTCGGCGCGCACGAAGTCGTCGTCGGGCCGCTCGGCGGCCAGCTGCTGTTGCAGGGTCCTGGCCTCGTCGGTCCGGCCGAGGGTGCGCAGGCAGCGCGCGACGGCCCAGCGGCCCAGATGGCGCTGTTCATGGGTGCCGACGGTGTCCGCCGCGCCCAGGGCCGCCTCGAACTCCGGCAGGGCTTCTTCCGGGCGGCCGGAGTCGTGCAGGAACCAGCCGAGGTTGTTGTGCAGCGCGACTCCCCAGCGCCGGGTGCGGGCATCCGTGGCCGTGTCGAGGAGTGCCAGACCCTCGGCGGCCCACTCCTCCTCGTGCCCGGTGTCGGTGATGGCCAGCATGTGCAGGGCGTCGAGGGCGAGGAACTGGGTCCCGGCGGATGCCGCCTTCCGCACTGCGAGGGTGAAGAAGGGCACGGCCTCATCCGGCCGGTCCATGCTGCGCAGGAGCCGGCCGTGTTCGAGGGCGACGCGCGCCTGCAGCCGGTCGGTGGGTTCCCCGGTGCTCTCCTGCACCGCGGCGAGGGCGGCCAGTCCGTCGTCGAAGCGGCCGAGGAGGCCGAACGCCCGGGCTAGCTGGGTGGCGAGCTCGGCCCGTGCCTCGTCACCACGACCGGCGTCGTCCGCGGCCTGCTGGAAACGCTGGGCGGATGCCGCCGCGTCGGTGAAGTCCCAGAGGGAGTCGAGCAGGGCCTGACTGACCGGGCCGGTCCCCCGCGGGGCCGGGCTGGGCGGCACGGTGGCGGCCGGCGGAATCGGATCCGCCGCGAACGCTGCTGTATCGGTCACCGGTCCATCATGACATCCGGCGCCCTCCGCCGCAGCCGGCGGGAGGGCGGCCGACGGCAGGGCGGCGGGCGATAGGCTCGATATCTCATGACGCGAATTGTCGCCGGGTTTGCCGGTTCCCTGCCCCTGGCCGTGCCGAAGACCGGTACCAGACCGACCAGCGACCGGGTGCGCGAGGCGATCTTCTCCGCCCTCGATGCCCGCGACGTCGTGCGCGGCGCCCGCGTTCTCGACTTGTACGCGGGGTCGGGGGCGCTCGGGCTCGAGGCGGCCAGCCGGGGCGCACGCATCGTGACGCTGGTCGAGAACAGCTTCGGGGCTGCCCAACTGTGCCGCAAGAACACGGACGCCGTGCTCCGCGCGGCCCCGAAGAAGAACGCCCCGAAGATCAAGGTGACCTCGCAGGCCGTTCAATCGTTCCTTGCGGCCACCGGCGAGGGTTTCGACCTCGTCTTCCTCGACCCGCCGTACGACCTGCCGGAGATCGAGCTGGGGCACAACCTCGCCGCGCTCGCCCCGCTCCTCGACGCGGACGCCCTCGTGGTCGTCGAACGCAGTTCCCGCTCCCCCGAGCCGGCCTGGGGTCCCGGCCTCGAGAGCGAACGGCGCAAGGACTACGGCGACACCACCGTCTGGTACGCCGCTCCCGTCGCCGCGCAGGCCTGACCTGTTGCGCAGGCCTGACCGGTTGCGCAGGCCTGACCGGTTGCGCAGGCCTGACCGGTTGCGCAGGCGCCGGCCGGAGGCTCAGCCCGCCGCGCCGTCCCAGCCGCGGTAGGGGTCCCAGCCGCCCTGCGTGTGCGGGGTCCCGTCGACCAGCACCACGCCGGCCGCGGCTGTGACGACCCCGAGCCGGCGGAAGCCGTCCGGCAGTTCGACACCCGCCGGGAAGGTGGCCAGTAGCCCGTGGTCCTCGCCGCCGCCGAGGGCGCGCTCGACCTGGCCGCCCAGCGTCGTCGAATCGAAGTCGATCCCCACCCCGCTCGCCCTGGCGAGCCGGCCCGCGTCGATGGCGAGCCCGTCAGACACATCGAGCATCGCGGTCGCCCCGGCGAGCGCGGCGGCAGGGCCGCGGTCGATCGGCGGCTCCGGGGCGAGCTGGGCCCCGATTTCCCGGGGATGCCGCTCCCGCAACGCCGCGGCGAGCGCGGCATCCGGGGTGCCGCCGGCGTCGACCCCGAGCCGGAACAGCAGGCTCAGCCCCCACCCGGCGTCGCCGAGCCGCCCGGCAAGCGCCACGACGTCGCCTGGGCGCGCCCCGGAGCGCAGCACGGGCTCGCGCCCCTCGAGGTCTCCGAAAGCCGTCACAGCCAGCGTGAGGGCGTCGGAGGCGGACAGGTCGCCGCCGACGACGCCGCAACCGGGGGCCAGGGCCTCGCAGCCGTCCCTGAGCCCGTCGGCGATTCCCTCGATCACCCAGATCGGCGTCGACGGGGGCGCGGCGATGGCGACGACCAGGGCGGTCGGTCGTGCTCCCATGGCGGCGACATCCGACAGGTTGGTCGCGGCGGCCTTCCAGCCGAGGTCGTGCGGGGTCGACCAGGCGAGCCGGAAGTCCGGGCCCTGGATCATCATGTCCGTCGTCACCACGTAGCGCCCGTCGGGCGCCCGCAGCACGGCGGCGTCGTCACCGGGCCCAAGCAGCTGGGCGTCCGAGCCGGGCAGTCGCGGGAAGATCCGGGCGAGCACCTCGCCCTCGCTGAGGTCGGCGAGCGTCTCGCTCGAGGGGAGCGGTGCGGCCGCAGCATTCGTCATGCATCAAACGGTAGCCTGAATGCAATGACCCCCCGCTCCCGTCTCCTTCGCGCCGCCCTTGGCATCACGCTCGTCGCCGGCACTGTGCTGCTGACCGGTTGCACCGCGATCGTGCCGCTCGAGCCGTCGAAGGACGCCGCCAATCCGACCTGCGCCGACCTGATCGTGCGCCTGCCGACTGCCGTCGCATCGTTGCCCGAGCGTGAGACGAACGCTCAGGCCACAGGCGCCTGGGGCACCCCGGCCGCCGTGCTGCTGCACTGCGGAGTCACCGTGCCGGTGCCCACCACCCTGCCCTGCCTCAACGTCAACGGCATCGACTGGATCGAGGACGACTCCGAGGCGCCGCTCTACCGGTACACGACCTACGGCCGGGACCCCGCGACCGAACTGGTGATCGACTCGGGGAAGGTCAGCGGTTCGACCGTCCTGGTCGACCTGGCCAAGGCGGTCTCCGCCATCCCCGCGACCGGGCAATGCGTCGGCGTGGACGACCTCACCATCCCCACCGACGGCGGCACGGCGGTCCCCGCACCGTAACTGTCAAGTGTTACGTCTCATCCCGTCACGGGGAGACGCCGGGGAACGGGCGAGTCTCCCCGAGGCGTAGCGTCGCCTCCGAGTCGTCGTCGTCGGACGCGGCCGCCAAGGGACGGACACACAGGCAATGCTCCTCACGGGCCTCGCACTCGGAATCGCGCTCGGCTTCACGATGCAACGCGGCCGTTTCTGTGTGACCGGCGCGTTCCGGGACCTCTGGATCACCGGCAGCACCCGCTGGCTGACAGCGTTTCTCATCGTCGTCGCGGTGCAGAGCGTGGGCGTCTTCGCCATGGATACCGCGGGTGTGATCACCCTCGCGCCGCGGGACTTCGCCTGGCTGGCCACCATCATCGGCGCCTTCGTCTTCGGCTTCGCGATCGTTCTCGCCGGCGGCTGCGCGACCGGCACGTACTACCGCGCGGGCGAGGGCCTCGTGGGCAGCTGGTTCGCCCTCATCTTCTACGCCCTCTTCGCCGCGATGTCCAAGACCGGTGTGCTCGCGCCGGCCGTCGACGGCCTGCGGGCCGTGACCGTCCACGCCTCCACGATCCACGGGCTCCTCGGCCTGTCGCCGTGGATCCTGGTGCTCGTGCTGGTCACCGGCGTGGGCCTGCTCGCCCGCCATCACCTCTCCAGGCGACCTGAGCTCCCGGTGGCCGCGCTCCCGCCGCGAAAGAGCGGCCTCGCCCACCTCCTGTTCGAGAAGCGCTGGGGTGCCTTCAGCACGGCCCTGGTCATCGCCGCGCTCGCCATCCTCGCCTGGCCGCTCAGCTGGGCGACCGGCCGGGAATCCGGGCTCGGCATCACCGGCCCGTCCTCCGCCCTCGTCAACTACCTCGTCGGCGGCGATTCCCAGGTCGTCGACTGGGGCGTCTACCTCGTGATCGGCATCCTCACCGGATCCTTCATCGCCGCCGCGGGCAGCGGGGAGTTCCGGGTGCGACTGCCCGACGCGGTCACGACCGTGCGCAGCATCGCCGGCGGCGCGCTGATGGGCATCGGTGCCAGCCTGGCCGGCGGCTGCACGATCGGCAACGCCATGGTCGACACGGCCACGTTCGGCCTGCAGGGCTGGGTGTCCCTGGTCTTCATGATCCTCGGCACCGGCGCGGCGACGCGCGTGTTCATCACCGGGCCCGCGACGGCGACGGCCGCTGCCCGGGTTGCGGTGCCGGCGGGCCGTTAGAACCCGCGGCTCCCAGAGACTCATCCCCGAAAGCTCATCCCGAAAGAAGGAGCACCACCATGTCGCAGCACGTCCTCGAAACCGACGGCCAGGTCTGCCCGTTCCCGCTGGTCGAGGCGGGGGCGGCAATCGCCCTCCTCGCGCCGGGCGATGAACTGGTCATCAACTTCGACTGCACCCAGGCCACGGATGCCCTCCCGCAGTGGGCTGCGGAGCACGGCTACCCGGTCACCAACTTCGAACGCGTCGGCAACGCCCAGTGGACCATCACGGTCCTGAAGGCGTGAACCCGGGACCAGAGCCCGCGTCCGCTCCAGTGCCGCTCAGGCCGCGCGGACTCCGCGGCGGCTGAGCGCCACCTCGATCAGCTCGTCGATCAGCTGCGGATAGGTGTAGCCGCTGGCGAGCCAGCAGCTGGGGAACATCGAGATCGGCGTGAATCCGGGCATCGTGTTGATCTCGTTGATCACCCAGCCGTCCGCGGTGTGGAAGAAGTCCACCCGGGCGAGGCCGGCACCGTCGATGGCCTCGAACGCGCGGATCGCGAGCCTCTGCATCTCGGTCAATTCCGTCGCCGACAGGTCGGCCGGGCAGACCAGGTCGATGCCGGGCGCGCCCAGGTACTTCGCGGCGAAGTCGTAGAAGTCACGGCCGCTCACGAGCACCTCGCCGGCGACGGATGCCCGGGCCGGCTCCCCGCGACGCCCCTGGAGCACGGCGATCTCGAGTTCGCGCCCGACCAGGCCGGCCTCGATGAGCACCTTGTCGTCCTCGGCGAGTGCGACCCGCATCGCCTCGGGGAGCTGGTCCCGGGTCGATACCTTGCTGACGCCGACGCTGGACCCGGCCCTGGCGGGCTTGACGAACACGGGAAGCCCGAGCTCCTCGATCGCCGCGTGGGCCATCCCGGGGGCCTCGGTCCAGTCATCCGCCGTGATGGTGCGCCACGGCGCGACCGGGAGGGACGCCTGCTGGAAGACGGTCTTGGTGAAGTGCTTGTCCATGCCGAGGGCCGACGCGAGCACGCCAGACCCCACATAGGGCAGTCCGGTGAGCTCGAGCAGGCCCTGGACGGTGCCGTCCTCACCGAACGGCCCGTGCAGGATCGGGAAGACCAGGTCCACGTTGCCGAGCGAGCGGGCGCCGAGCCCGGCGCCGTCGGTGACGGTCAGCTGCCGGCTGAGAGTGCTCTCCGGCCAGCGCACCCGGCTGCCATTGTCGAAGACCTCCGGCAGCTCGGCCTGGTTCAGCGCGAACCGGGCCGGGTCGTCCTCCTCGAGCACGAAGGCGCCGTCCCTGGTGATCCCGATCGGGATGACGTTGTAGCGTTCGCGGTCAATTGCCGCCAGGACGCCGCCCGCCGTGGCGCAGCTGATCGAATGTTCGCTTGACCGACCCCCAAAGAGCAGCGCCACCGTGAGCTTGTGAGTCATCGATCGTCCTTTCGCCCTGCGGCTCATCCGAGTCCGTGGTGAGGTGCGGGGCGAGGTCCCGCGGTTTCAGAGTACCGGCCAGCACCTGGCGGACCTGCTCGACGATGGGCATGTCCACCCCCTTGGCGCGGGCCAGGTCGAGAATGGGGCCGACGGATGCGAGGCCTTCCGTGGTCTGCTGCATCTGCTTGACGACGTCGGCGATGCCGTAGCCCTGGCCGAGGAGCCGGCCGGCGGTGTTGTTCCGCGACAGCGGCGACTGGCAGGTCGCAATGAGGTCGCCGAGCCCGGCCAGCCCGGCCAGGGTCTCCGGCTGGGCGCCGTAGGCCACGGCGAAGTCGGTCATCTCGACCAGGCCGCGGGTGATGATCGACGCCTTGGTGTTCTCCCCGTAGCCGACCCCGTCGACGATGCCGATGGCGACCGCGATCAGGTTCTTGAGCACGCCGCCGAACTCGGTGCCGATGACATCCGTGTTGACGTAGGAGCGGAAGTACCGGTTCGTGGCGAGCATGGCGACCGCCTGGGCGGTTTCGAGGCTGTTGGAGGAGACGACGGCCGCGGTGGGCTGCTCCTTGGCGATCTCGAGGGCGAGGTTGGGTCCGGAGATGGCCGCGATCAGGTCGGGGTTGATCGGCAGGACCTCGGCGATGATCTCGCTCATCCTCATGCCGGAGCCGCGTTCGACGCCCTTCATCAGGGAGACGACGATCGCGCCGGGCGCGAGGAACGGTTCGGCGAGGATCAGGTTCTCCCGGAGCGACTGGCTCGGCACGGAGACGAAGACCTGTTCCGCGCCGGCGAGGGCGAGGTCGAGCCGTGAGGTGGCGCGGAGCCCGGCGGGCAGGTTGATGCCGGGGAGGTAGTCGCTGTTGCGGCGCCCCTCGGTGATCTCCCTGGCCAGTTCGGGGCGGCGGGCCCAGAGCACGACGTCCGCTCCGCCGTCGGCCAGGATCTTCGCGAATGTGGTGCCCCAGCTGCCGGCACCGAGAACGGCGACCCGCTTGCCTGGCTGAACCTTAGGCTTCAAAACGGCCGGTCTCTTTCTGATCGTGTTCGGCGGGATTCCAGCGCTTCACGGGCGCCTTCTCCCCGCGGAGGTCTTCGAGCAGGTGCGTGATGGCTTCCATCACGACGGTGGTCGCCTCGTTCAGCGTCGCCGTGTCCAGGTTGCGGCCGCGGAATTCGGCCAGGTCGATCGGGTCGCCGATCTTGACCAGCACGGTCTTGCGCGGAAACAGGCTGACCCGCTTCGAGTACCGGGGCATCAGCGCCTGGGTGCCCCAGTGGGCGACCGGGACGATCGGGATTCCCTGCTCGAGGGCGATCCGCACAGCCCCCGTCTTGCCGCGCATCGGCCACAGGTCGGGGTCGCGGGTGAGCGATCCCTCGGGGTAGACGACGACCATCTGGCCGTTGCGGACGAGCCGTTCGGCTGCCTTGACCGGTTCGTTGCCGCGCACGGCACCGCCGCGGGCGACCGGGATCTGCCCGGACTTGCGCAGCAGGGCCCCGAGCACGGGGATCGCGAAGACGGATGCCTTGGCCATGAACCGGGGCGCACGGCCCAGCTTCCAGCTCAGCACGCCCATCACCAGCGGGTCGATCTCGCTGAAGTGGTTGGGCGCCATCACGAACGCGCCCGACCGCGGGAACTTGCCGGCATCGGTGATCTTGTAGCGCACCGACAGGTTGATCAGGGGCAGCACGAGCGCCGCCAGCACCCAGAACACCGACGGCCGGGTGGTCTCCGACCCTTCCCTGGTCTTCGTCACTGGTTTCTTCGGCAGTCGTTCATCCGGCTGGGACTCTTCATCGGGAACTGGCACAGGCCCATTATCCTTCGAGATCGAAGTCAGCCCCCAACAGTTCGAGCTTGGTGATGAAGTTCTCGTAGCCGCGGCTGATGATCCCCACGTTGCTGACGGTCGAGGTGCCCTCGGCGGTGAGCGCCGCGATCAGGTGGCTGAAACCGCCGCGCAGGTCGGGAACCTCGATGTCGGCGCCGTGCAGCTTCGTCGGGCCGGTGATGACGGCCGAGTGGTTGAAGTTGCGCTGGCCGAAGCGGCAGGGGTGGCCGCCGAGGCATTCGCGGTGGATCTGGATCGTGGCACCCATTTCGACGAGGGCGTCGACGAAGCCGAACCGCTGCTCGTAAACGGTCTCGTGCACGATCGAGACGCCGTGCGCGTGGGTGAGGGCGACGACGAGCGGCTGCTGCCAGTCGGTCATGAAGCCCGGGTGCACATCGGTTTCGATGATGACAGGCTTCAGGTCGCCGCCCGGGTGGTAGAAGCGGATGCCGTCGTCCTCGATGTCGAACGCGCCGCCGACCTTGCGGAACACGTTGAGGAACGTCAGCATCTCCGCCTGCTTGGCGCCGCCGACGAAGATGTCGCCGTCGGTGGCCAGGGCGGCGGCGGCCCAGCTGGCGGCCTCGTTCCGGTCGAACAGCGCGCGGTGGTTGTAGCCCTCGAGGCGTTCGACGCCCTCGATCCGGATCACCCGGTCGGTGTCGACCGTGATGATGGCGCCCATCTTCTGCAGGATGTTGATGAGATCCATGATCTCCGGCTCGATCGCCGCACCCTTGAGCTCGGTGATGCCCTCAGCACGCACGGCGGTGAGGAGCACCTGCTCGGTCGCTCCGACGCTCGGATACGGCAGCGACACCTTGGTGCCCGTGAGACCGTTGGGTGCGGACATCCGGATGCCGTTGGGCTGCTTCTCGACCACGGCGCCGAACTTGCGCAGCACGTCGAGGTGGTAGTCGATCGGGCGGTCGCCGATGCGGCAGCCGCCGAGGTCGGGGATGAACGCCTCGCCGAGCCGGTGCAGCAACGGACCGCAGAACAGGATCGGGATGCGGGAGGAACCGGCATGCGCGTCGATCGCGGCGAAGTGGGCGCTCTCGACGTCGACCGGGTCGAGGAGCAGTTCGCCGGGCTCGGCACCGTCGGTGACCTTGACACCGTGCACCTCGAGCAGCTCGCGCACGATACGCACGTCGCTGATGTTCGGCACGTTCTTGAGCACGCTCGGGCTCTCCCCGAGCAGGGCAGCGACCATGGCCTTCGTGACCAGGTTCTTCGCGCCCTTCAGCTCGATCCGGCCGCGCAACGGGATGCCGCCGCGGATGGTGATCTTGTCGCCCTTCAACCCCACGGCTGCGCCCCAGTTCTGGGCGTTCTGGGCGTTCTCGCGGTTCTGCTCATCTTCACGCTGCTGCGCGACTTCACGATTGCGCTCGATTTCGCTGATTGTGCTCACTGATTTACCTGCTTCACGGGGAGAGTACGGGGCCGCCAGGGCTCCCGATGGGATTCGAATTCTGAGATCCGCGCCTCGTCGCGCAGGGTCAAGCCGATGTCGTCGAGGCCTTCGAGAAGGCGCCAACGGGTGTAGTCGTCGATCACGAACGGGATCGTCAGATCGCCGACCCGTGCAGTGCGGGCAACCAGATCGACGGTGAGTTCTATTCCCGGGTCGGCCTCGATGACGTCCCAGAGGAGTTGGGCGTCCGCCTCGGTGATCTGGCCCGCGAGCAGTCCCTGCTTGCCGGAATTGCCCCGGAAGATGTCGCCGAAGCGCGGGCTGAGCACGACGTCGAAACCGTAGTCGCGGAGCGCCCACACGGCGTGCTCGCGGGAGGAGCCGGTGCCGAAATCGGCACCGGCGACGAGCACCCTGGCCCCCTGGTAGGCCGGCTGGTTGAGCACGAAATCGGGGTCCTGCCGCCAGGCGGCGAAGAGGGCGTCGTCAAACCCGGTCTTGGTGACCCGCTTGAGGTAGACGGCCGGGATGATCTGGTCGGTGTCGACGTTGGATCGGCGCAGCGGCAGCGCGATTCCTGTGACGGTCGTGAACTTCTCCATGGTCAGTTGTCTCCATCCTGGATCAGGTCCCACGGGCTGGACAGGGTGCCCCGGATCGCGGTGGCCGCGGCGACGAGCGGGGACACGAGGTGGGTGCGTCCGCCCTTGCCCTGCCGGCCTTCGAAGTTGCGGTTGCTGGTCGAGGCGCAGCGTTCACCGGGGGCGAGCTGGTCGGGGTTCATGCCGAGGCACATCGAGCAGCCGGCGAACCGCCACTCGGCGCCGAAATCGGTGAAGACCTTGTCGAGGCCCTCTGCCTCGGCCTCGATCCGCACCCGTGCGGACCCGGGAACGACGAGCATCCGCACTCCGGCGGCGAGGGAGTGTCCCTTGACGATCTCGGCGGCGGCGCGGAGGTCTTCGACCCGGCTGTTGGTGCAGGAGCCGAGGAAGACGGTGTCGACCCTGATCTCCTTCATCGGGGTGCCCGCGGTGAGGTCCATGTATTCGAGGGCGCGCTCGGCGGCGGCGCGTTCGTTCGCGTCGATGATGCCGGCCGGGTCAGGCACCATCTCGCTGAGCGAGACGCCCTGGCCGGGGTTGGTGCCCCAGGTGACGAAGGGTTCGAGGGAGTCCGCGTCGAGCACGACCTCCGCGTCGAAGACGGCGCCGTCGTCGGTCGGGAGGGTGTCCCAGTAGGCGACGGCGTCCTCCCAGTCCTGGCCGGACGGCGCGTGGGCGCGGCCCTTCAGATAGGCGTAGGTGGTCGCATCCGGGGCCACCATGCCGGCCCGCGCGCCGGCCTCGATGGACATGTTGCAGATCGTCATCCGACCCTCCATCGAGAGGTCCCGGATGGCGCTGCCACGGTACTCGAGCACATAGCCCTGGCCGCCGCCGGTGCCGATCTTCGCGATCACGGCGAGGATGATGTCCTTGGCGGTCACCCCGGGGCGCAGGGTGCCGTCGACGGTGATCGCCATCGTCTTGAACGGCTGCAACGGCAGCGTCTGCGTGGCCATGACGTGTTCGACCTCGCTGGTGCCGATGCCGAGGGCCATAGCCCCGAACGCGCCGTGGGTGGAGGTGTGGGAGTCGCCGCATACGACGGTGATCCCGGGCTGGGTGAGCCCGAGTTGCGGTCCGACGACGTGCACGATGCCCTGCTCGATGTCGCCGAGGGAGTGCAGGCGGACGCCGAATTCCTCGCAGTTGCGGCGCAGGGTTTCGATCTGGGTGCGGCTGGTGGGGTCCGCAATGGGCCGGTCGATCGCCAGGGTCGGGGTGTTGTGGTCTTCCGTGGCGATGGTCAGGTCGGGGCGTCGCACGGGGCGGCCGGCCAGGCGGAGTCCGTCGAAGGCCTGCGGGCTGGTCACCTCGTGCACGAGGTGCAGGTCGATGTAGATGAGGTCGGGCGTGCCGTCCTCGCCCTTGGCGACCAGGTGCTTGTCCCACACTTTTTCGGCCAGGGTGCGCGGCGGGGTGCCCGTGAATGTTGCGTCAGTCATGTGTGTGTGCGTCTTCCTCAAGATTGGTGGCAGCCAACGACAGACTCCGCGACGAGGGAGGCCTCAGAACTGGGACTCGTCGCGGCAGAGAAGAAGAAGTCGACCGAACAGCACTCCGACAGGCTAACACTTCGCCTGCGACGAGACGGGAAGCGGTGCTCATTCGCGGCTGACGGTGACGCCGAATTCGCCCAGGATCAGGTGTGAACCGGATTCAAGAAATCCGTGCCCGCCCGGGTCGAGATCGGTCACGAGGCCGTCTGGGGCGGTGATGGACACCCCGTTGGTGGAGCCGAGATCGGTCACCGACAGGGTCTGGCCGTCGAGGTCGATCACAGCGTGCGTCTTCGAGACCGACCTGGCGGGGTCGTGCACGGGGACGAGCCCGGCGTGCGGGCGGGAAGCGACCTGGGCCGGGTCGCGGCCCAGAACGAGCGCCCCCGTGACGGCGATCGATTGCCCATCGTCGAGGGTCAGTCGCCAGCCGGCCACGGATGACTCCTCCGCGGCGGGCACGGACCGCGGGGGCAGTGCGGAGGCGGGCATCCCGCCGATCGGGGCAGGCAGGAAGGCCGGGAACGAGGCCGGTGCGACCTCCTCCGCCGGGACGGTCGATTCACCGTCCCGCTCGGGAACGAGCCATGGCGGGGGAACGATGAAGCCTGGTTTGTCCACCCCGCCACTCTACCGATGGGCGCCGGTTCGCTCAGTCCCATCTGTCCGGTCCCGCTTCCGCCAATCCTGCTTGTTCCAGTCGCGCCGGGAACGGATCCGGAACCGGCTGACCAGCCGGCGCAGACGTCCTGCCTTCGTCCCGGCGATCCCGAGTGAGTCGAGGGCCTCGGCCCAGCTCTGCTTCACGAGGACATCGTCGATCTCCCGGCCGTTGAACACGGCGCGGTCGACCCGGCCGGCCAGCGGGGTGAGCCCGGCTGGTGCCGGCTGCCGGCCGACCGGTTCCTGGTCGACCAGCTGGCTCTCCAGCGCGGCGGCGACGACGAGCCGGGTGGTGCCGCGGGGAACTTCGAAGCCCAGCTCGGAGTATCCGTCGGTCAGTTCGTCCCAGGATCCGGCCACCCGTACGTCGCCGCTGCCCGTGCCGCGCCGGCGACGGCGGCGCCGCGCCTTGAGCGCGCCGATCACGAGCACGGGGCCGCCGACCAGGAGGGCCGGGATTCCGACGACGCCGATGACGGCCCACGCCCACCCGGGCAGCACCAGGCCTTTGTCCTTGTCGTCCTTCTTGGTGTCGTCGATCTCGACGGCCGTGAGGAGATCATCGGACTGGTTGTCGGAGCGTGGCGGCTGGCGCACCTGGGGCTGCGGCACCGACTTGGGCTTCGGGGTCTGGTCCTGCGGGACATCAGTCTGGTCGGGAGTCGGGAAGAACGGCACCCAGCCGATCCCGTCGAAGGCCACCTCGACCCAGGCCGTGACGTCGGAACCGGTCACCTCGACGCTCGCGGCGCCCTCCGGCACGTCAGGGGCGAAGCCCATCACGACCCTGGACGGATAGCCGAGGCTGCGGGCCATCAACGCCATGGCGGCGGCGTACTGCTCCTGGTCGCCGACCATCTGACTGCGGGTGAAGAGCTCGTCGATCCGGTCCGCACCGTGGCCTGCCCGGGAGGGGACGCCGTCGGAGGCCAGGCCGTGGCTGAGGAAGCCCTGCGTCTTCAGGGCCTTCTGGATGGCGCGGAGCTTGTCGATCGGGGTGTCGGCGCCGCCGGTGTACTCCGCCGCCTTGGCCACGACGACGTCAGGGATGTTCTCCGCCGCCGGCAGGGTCATCGCTGCGACCGGGACGGCCTCGAGGTCCTCGTCCTTGTAGTTCCGCTGCACCTGGGCCCTGGTGGTGTAGCGGTAGCCGCTCTTCACGCCGGCGGTCAGCACGGCGGTGCCGCTGCCGGCATTGTAGCGCAGGCTCTCGGCCTCCGCACTGCTGGCGGGGTCGTCGAAGTCGATGGTGCTGGGGTAACCGACGCCGGGCAGCCAGACGTCGGCGTAGCCGGAGTCGGTGATCGTGACGACGCTCGATTGAACGCTTGTCACCAGCGGGGGGCGGGGAATCGTGCGCCCGACGAGGCGGAAGCTGCCGGATCCGCCCGCCTCGTTGTCGGCCGCCGCGACGTTCCACAGCTTCCCGTCGTAGGAGTCCATGCTGGCTAGGCGGAGGACCTGCCCGGTGGCCATACCGGTGGCCGTGAACAGCGCGGTGTCGGCGAGGGTCTTGGTGTACCGGCGGAATCCCGCCAGCGGGCTCGGGAACTGCAGCGGGTCGAACTGCGGCTGGATCTCCTCCCGCAACACGAATCGGTCGTTCTGCACGGGGGCGAGCACGGTGCCGGCCAGCGAGCCGACCAGGATGGCCCCGACCACGACGACGGCCGTGCCGGCCAGTTTGCGGCGCAGCTGCCGTCCTGCTCCCGGCACGTCGCCCCGGTCGGTGTCGGGGCGGCGCCAGCCCAGCCAGACGAGGGCGATCACGGCGAAGGCGACGCCGCGCAGTCCGGCCAGGTAGGGCTCGTCGGTGCCCATCAGGATGCCGGCCAGGTAGAGGAGGACGGGGCCGGCGAGGAGGGCGCTCGCCCGCCAGACCGTGCGCCGACGCCGGGGCAACCAGCGCAGGGCGAGCATGCTGCCGACCACGGCGATCAGCCAGGCGGCGAAATAGGGCAGCACGGGCATGTAGTATGGCGCCTCGACGGGCGTTCCGAGGGTGACGATGTCGGCCCAGCCGAAGACCGCGCCGACGGCGAGTCCGGCGGCGGAGGCGACGCTGGGGAACACGATGAGCAGACCCTGGGCCGGCATCGTGAACGGGGTGCCGAGAAGGAAGTAGGCGAGGATCGCGGCGAGGATGCCGACCAGGGCGCCCAGGCGCAGGCGGAAGGCGAGGATGGCGACGCCGGTGCCCACGATCAGTCCGCCGAGCCCGGCGAGCAGGAAGTTGTAGTCGCCGAACGACGTTTCCAGGCCGAGTACGCCGAGCACGGACAGGGTGCCGAGCACGGCCAGGTCGGCGCCGGCCCGGGCGGGGAACGGCTGGAACCGGCTCATCGGTTCACCCGGCGCAGCAGTGCGGGCAGGTCGGTGAGGTGGCCTACGGTGATCACGGTGAGTCCTGACACTGCGGAGAGGCGAGGCGTCGCGCCCGCGTCGATGCGGAAGGCCACCGTCTTGGCGTCCTGCCCGAAGAGCGTCTGCACGGCACGGAACTGGGCCAGGTCGACCTGTGATCCGGCGATGATCATGACCACGCTCGGGTCGGGCAGGCGCCGGGTGGCGTCCCTGGCGAAATCGCGCAGGGTCGGGTATCTCCCGGACACCGGGTCGATCCGACAGGAATCGTCCAGCAGGGCCACCGGGGTCGCCGTCTTCAGCAGCCTGCCCTCGGTGACCACGCTCACCCGGGTGCCGTCGCGGATCACCTGGAGGGCGAGGGACGCCGTGACCGATACTCCGAGCTCGAATTCCTCGTCGGAGGAGTAACCGGCCGACTCGGCACTGTGCACGATGGTCAGCTGGGAGCGCCGCGTCTCCTCGAACTGACGCACCATCAGCTGGCCGGTGCGGGCCGACGTGCGCCAGTGCACGTTCCGCAGCGCGTCGCCGGGCACGTAGGCCCGGAGCGCGTGGAAGGAGATGTCGTTGTTGGTGATCTTCTTCGTGACCTCGCCCTCGAGATCGCGCACGAGTCCCGCCGCGGAGGTCTGGAGCCGGGCGGTGACCGGGTGCACGAAGAGCTCGACCGGGTCGGTCCAGCGCACGGTGCGGCGCAGCAGGCCGAGCTGGTCGCCGCGCACGGACACGGCCGGTCCGGCGACGATCACCGCTCGCCGGTGGGTGGGCACGGCGAACAGTTCCTCGTGCCGGGCCGCGGCGGCCAGTCCGGGGATGACGAACTCGGCCAGCCCGTTGCCCACCGGCAGTTCCATCCGCGCGGGGAGCAGCCCCTTCTCCCCGGTGTTGGTGACCGCCATCTGGCCGAGGGCGCGCTCCCCCGCCACGACCCGGTGCGGGTTCAACTGCAGTTCGACGGCGTAGGTCGCCCGGCCGAAGACGAAGCCCACGGCGATGAGGAACGCGGCGAGGAGGGTGGTGGCGAGGTAGGTGAACTCGCTCCAGCCGAACGTCCCGGCGAGAGCGAACGCTCCGGCGGCGGCGGCGAGCACGAGCCAGCCGACGGGGCCGACGACATCCGTCACCGGCGTGATGAATGACCAGCCGCGGGCCAGGAGCGCTCCGGTCAGGCGGCGGGCGTGGCGGAGGGCGTCGCCGAGGGCACGCCGGATGCCGCCCAGCGCCTGTTCGGCCTGGGTGACCGGGCGGGGTGCCTTCTCGGCGACGCGGCTCATGCGGCGCGGTAGGCGGGCGGTGCGACCTCGACGAGGATCCGGCTGACGATGTCCTCGGCCGTGACGCCGGCGAAGTCGGCCTCCGGGTCGACCATGATGCGGTGCGCGAGCACGGGAACGGCGAGGTCGCGGATGTCGTCGGGGGTCACGTAGGTGCGCCCCTGGGACAGCGCCCAGGTCTTCGCGGCCCGGGCGAGGGCGAGCGCGCCGCGCATGCTGACGCCGAGGGTCGACGAGGGGTCGGTGCGGGTGGCCGTGACGATCTCGTTCAGGTAGCTCAGCACGGCGGCGTCGACGAACACGTCGGAGGCGAGCTGGGCCATCGTGTTCACGGAGCCGGACGCGATGATCGGGGTGATCTTCGAGTCGCGGGCCCGGTTGGACGAGTCGAGCAGCAGGGTGACGGCGGTGTCGTGGTCGGGGTAGCCGAGGCTCGTCTTGATCAGGAACCGGTCGAGCTGGGCCTCCGGCAGCGTGTAGGTGCCGGCCTGCTCGACCGGGTTCTGGGTGGCGATCACCATGAACGGGTTGCCGACCTCGTGGCTGACCCCGTCGACCGTGACCCGCCCCTCCTCCATGACCTCGAGCAGCGCCGATTGGGTCTTCGGGCTGGCCCGGTTGATCTCGTCGGCGAGCACGATGGACGCGAAGATCGGCCCCTTGTGGAACTCGAAGATGCCCTTGCCCTGGTCGTAGATGGTGACGCCGGTCACATCGGAGGGCAGCAGGTCCGGGGTGAACTGGATCCGGGAGTTGGTGCCGTCGAGCGTCTTCGCGAGGGCCTTGGCGAGCACGGTCTTGCCGGTGCCGGGGAAGTCCTCGAGCAGAACGTGACCGCTGGTCAGCATCGCGGCGACGACGAGGCGCACGACGTGGTCCTTGCCGAGGATCGCCTGGTTGACGTTGTCGGCGAGTTTGCCGAAGGCGTCGGCGAACCAGTCCGCCTGCTCCTGGGTGACTGTCATGTGGTGTTCTGTCCTTTTCCTCGGTGCCGATCAATCCCGGCTACTGGCGCCAGTAGGGCGGGTGTGCGCTACACGCACGGTGTCGCGTTCTTCCATTGCATAGCGGGGCTGGTGTAGGTTCCTCCGGGGCCGACCATTTGGACGTACTGGGACCTGTCTCCGTAGGTACTGGTGATGTCCATCCAGCTGAAGGTCTGCATCGTGCCCTGGCTCAGGCTCGTCGGGATCGTCGCGGGCGTGAAATTGGCGTCGCCTCGAACCGTGACCTTGTAGGACCCGGGAACGATGTTGAAGTATCGGAGGCCGAAGTAATACTCATTGCCCGACTTCCGGTCGGCACGGCACAATTCGATGCGTGTCACCGGCGGTGGCGGGTCGCTGACCTGCACCGGGCTGGATGCCGCCACGGGGCCGACTGCCCCGCCGCCGCTGTTGATGGCACGCACCTCGAAGGAGTATTGCCCGGCGCCCTTGCCGGAGACCGACGCCGACGTGGCCGTCGTGTCGTTCCAGCCGCCGGAGTTCAGCTGCCACTGGTAACGCACCGGGCCGCCGCCGGTCTGGGCCGGGGCGTTCCAGCTCATCGTGAGCCTGGCGGGCGCGTTCCCATTGGACGAGATGTCCGGGTTCCGCGGCGCCGTGGGAGCGCCGTAGGGGGTGACCGCCCGGCTCGCGGGCGACGGGGCACCCTCGTCGATGGCGTTGACGGCCGCGACCGTCGCCGTGAATGATTGCCCGTTCGTCGCGGGCAGCACGCAATCGACCCCGGCCGTGCACCCTCTCTCGGTCTTGCCGTCGTAGCGCACGACATAGCCGGTGATCGGCGAGTTGTTCGCGGCCGGCGCGCTGAAGCGAATGGTGACGCGTCCGTCGCCGGCGCTGGCGGACGGCTGCTTGGGGGCGTCGGGAGCGTTGCGGATGACGAGGGTGACCCGTCCCTGGGTTTCTCGCAGGGGGTCTTTGGTGGCGTCCTGGATGCGGTAGACCACGGTGAGGGTGCCGGTCGCACCGGACCCGGTCTTGACGGTCACGCCGGAGGCGGTGTGGCTGAGTGTGGCGGTGCCGACCTGCTGTTCGATGTCGGCCTTGATCACGGTGAGGGGTTTGGCCTCGGCCGAGTACGGGTTGTAGTCGTTGTCGAGCACGGGGATGGGCAGGGTGGTGCCCGGCCGGGTCTCGATGCCTTTCCCGTTCGGGCCGGCGTCGTCCACGGCCTGCGGTTTCGCACGGGTCGAGGACACCACGGTCACGTTCACCGAGCCCGGGATGGTGAATTCCTTGTAGGTGACCGTGAACGAGAGGGTGACCTTGCTGCCGGGCTGCACGCCCAGCGGCGCCGAGACGACGAGGTTCGCCCCGTCGAGGTTGGCTGCGACATCCGTGCTCGACCCGGTCAGGGTCCCGTAGCGGAGCTGCTCGATGACCTGCGGGTTCGGGTGGCCGCTGGAGGCGCGCAGGTTCACGGCCAGGGCCTTCTCGCCGGCCTCGATCGTCACGTTCGGCGGGGTGAACGTGGGCGGCACGTCTTCGGAGTTCGGGTCGCCCACGGTGACCGGGATCGTCAACGTCGCCTGGTTGCCCTTCGGGTCCGCCGCGGAGCTGCCGTCGGTGACGACGAAGGTGACCGACGCCGGACCGCGGAAGTCTTTCTGGGGCACGAAGCCGAGCGTGGTCGGGTCCAGCTGCACCGCGGCCCCGTTGCTGTTGGTCGCCGTCGCCGACACGACCAGCGCGGGCCGGCCCGAGGGCACCTCGACGATGTCGGCCACGGTCCAGGTCTTGGACCCGTTCATCCGCACGAGCTGCTCGGGCAACGGCTTGAGGAACGGCGGCGGGAACGCCTGCTCCTCCACCGGTTTCTTCTTCTCGTTGCCGTCGGGCTTGGCCGGCACGATGATGAACGCGGTGGCGCTGAGATGGTCGATCTCGTTGGTCAACCGGTACGCGATCGCCTGGCGCACGTTCGTCGGCGTCACCGTGACCTTGCCGCCCGGCCCGATCTCACCGGAGGCCGCGTTCGGGCCCTCGAGGCTGACCGTCAGGTCCTCGACCAGGCCGCCCGGGTTCTCGGCCTTGTCGCGCACCGTCAGCGTGACGGTGTCCCTGGCGAGAACCTGCTTCGGCTCGAGGTAATGGTCCGTGGCCGTCGGGTACTGCGCCTTCGCGTCCCGGGTGACCTTCACCTGAACGAACGCGGTCGCCGCCCCGCCATGGCCGTTGCTGATCGCGTAACGGAGCGTGTAGGTGCCCTCAACCTCGGGCGCGTCGACGATGATCCGGCTGCCGTCGACCTTCGCCCGGATGCCCTCAGCCACCTCGGGCAGCTTCTTCGTCAGGGTCAGCTTGTACCCGTTCGGATCGGAGTCGTTGAGCACCACCGGGATCGACCCGGTGCGCCCCGGTTTGATCTCGATCGCATCATCGACCGCGTTCGGCGGCAGCAACGCCACCGGCCGCGGAATCACCCCGATCCGCACCGTCCCCTTCGCCGTGGAACCGAGGGTGTCCTCCACCTCGTAGGTGAACGTGTCCGTGCCGGCCGTGCCGGGGAACGCCTGGTACACGAACGAATCGCTGCCCTGCCGGATGATCCGGCCCAGGCCCGGCGGACTCGTCACCTCCTTCAGGAACACGGAGTCCCCGTCAGGATCGATGCCGTCCAGGGGCACCTTCACCTCGATCGTCGAATCAGCGAAGGTACGCATCGTCAACGGCACCGGCGTCGGCGCCTGGTTGTTCGCCACGTCCGACCCCACCACCGTGAAATGCACCACCGCCGTCGCCGTCTCCAGATACGGGTCGGTGATCGTGTACGCGACACCGAACGCGCCGGGCTCCTTCGGCGCCTGGAACCGCACCTCGTTGCCCGTCACGAACGCCAGCCCGCCCGCGTTCGTCACATCCGCCAACACCGGCACCACGCTCATCGTCGCCGAATCCGGGTGGTAATCATTGGCCAGCACCGGGACACTGACAATGTCCCCCGCCCGCACATTCACCGAATCATCCACCGCCACCGGCGGCTGATGCTTGACCAGCGGCGGCACCGGCACCACCGTGATCCCCGCCGTGGACGTGCCCTGCCCGTCACTGACCGTGTACGTGAACTGCACCTGCTGCGTCAACGCCGCCGACGTCGTCACCCGCAACACCGTGTTGGTCAGGATCTCGACCGTGACCAGGTCGTTGGTCGCGCTCGTGTCCACCGACTGCACCGCCAGCACCCGCCCGGACGGCGACACATCATTGTTCAACACCGGAACCGTCAACGGTTCCCCCGCCCGCAGATACGCGGTGTCCTTGACCGCGATCGGCGGCGACTGCCCGGCCGGGCTCTCCTTCACATCCACCCGGATCAACCCCACACTCGACGTTGCCCCCGCCCCGAGACTGTAGGTGAACACGTAACTGCCGGCCTCCGGCGCCGAGAACGCCACCGTGCCCCGATCCAGGTTCGCCACCGCCGACACCGACCCGGGAACATCCGTCACCCCGATCAAACCCAACGCCGCCCCCGACGGCGACACATCGTTCTTCAACGGTTCGACCAGCACCGTCTCACCCACGAATGTGCTCGCGAAATCGGGCGTGCCCACCGGATTCAACGACCCGGGAGCCTTCACCTCCACCGTGAGCACCCCCGACGCCTGGACGACACCGTCCGACACCACGAACGGCACCTCCTTCACCCCCAACTCCGCCGTCTTGCTCTCGAAAGTCACGAACCCCTCCGGGCCGAACCGCACCCCGTCACCCGTCGTCGGCGACGCACTGACCAGATAGATGTCATCGCCGTCCGGGTCGATCCAGTCGCTGAGCACGTTGTAACTGACCAGCTGACCCTGCTCCACACTGATCGCGCCCGCCCGATGCGACACCGGTGCCAGATTCTGCTCCATCGGACGCACCGTCAGATTCACGCTCGCCTCCGCGACCGCACCCCGCCCATCCGCCACCGTGTACCGGAAACTGACCGTGCCCGCCATCGCCGCCGCCGGTGTGAACTGCAACGCCCGCCCGCCGTCGATGTAGTCCAGCCGTCCCTGCGCCTCCGAAAAACCGTTGGTATTGACCACGGTGAGCACATCACCGTCGGGATCGGTGTCGTTCTCCAACACCGGCAGCACCGTCGTCTTGCCCGGTCGCACCCCGTACTCGTCGTCGTGGGCGAGCGGTGCCCGGTTCTGCGGCGTCCGCTCCGCCAGGGTGTCCTCGAACGATTGCTGCGACGCCTTCTCGTCGCCCTCCTCGGAGTCCTCCTCCTCGGGCGGCGTCACCTCATCCCAATTCTCGACCAGGCGCATATTCGCGTCGACCAGCCACACGTTCCCGTTCGACAGGTTGTTCAACGCGATCACATTCCGGTTCACCCGGAACTCCAGCGTCGACCCCAGAGTCGGCTGCGCGATGGCCTGCGCGCTCGGTTTCTTCCCCGCGCACGCGGCCAGGTAGCGTTGCGCGCCCGCCCACGCCCCGTGCGCACACCCGTCCAGCCACACCGGGTTCGACACCGCCTTCGGATCGGTCACCGCCCGTTCCATCCCCGCCGACACAGCCACCGCCGTGCCGCCTCCCAACGGCACCTCCAGCAGCCCCTCACCCGTCGCCACCACCGCGAACGGGTTCTCCGCGCCGCTTTGTTGCAGCTTCAGCCCTTTCGCCGGCAACACGACCGGCTCGCCGCCGTCGACGATCAGCCGGTTCTTCACCGTGTCGAGGACAACCGCCTTCTCCCCCACCGCGGCCACCTGATGCGCACTCAGCTTCGGCAGGTCCGTGCGGCTGGGCTTGTCACCGGTCCGGGCCAGCGTCACGAGCTGCTTCGTCAACGGGGACGTGCCGAACACCGCGCCCGCCGGAGACACCGCGATATGGGCGCCCTTGCCCAGCTTCATCACCGGATCGGACTTCTTCGGATCGAAATTCAGGTCGCTGCCCGCGTTGATCACCCACACCGCCCCCGAACCGGGTGCCATCACCGCCAGGGTGTCCCCGCCGAACGCGACCTCGGACCCCACCGGCACATCCACCCGCTGGCCCAGCGTCGTGAACGATGCATCCACCCGCTCCAGCGACCCCGCACTCCCGTCGAACAGGAACACGTCGTCGCCGTCCTGGAACACGTCGAACGCGCTCGACGCTGCGTTCACCGAACCGTTCAGCTCCTCGATCTGCCGATTCAGCCGGCCCGCGAGCAGCTGCTTCCCATTCGTCACCCACACATCCCGGGCGCTCAAATCCACATCCGTCACCGGGAAACCCTGATGCAACACCGCAAACGACAACGGCACACCAACGATCACCGCAACAGCCAGCACCGACGCCGTCGCCTTGCGCAGCCGAAACCACGATGCAATGGCCCCCATCGTCGATCCCTCCACGCCGTTCACACCCCGAAACGACCAACCCCGGACCATTCCGCTCACAAAGCTAACACGCGGGCGGCGCATCCAGCAGGACCAGGTCGTCGGCGCTGACCAGGCGGATGGCGATGGCGTACTCGACCAGGCGGCCACGCCTGTTCGTCGCGAGTTTGCCGCGTCCCCCGCGGAGTCCGTCGACGCCGAGCTTGTCGAGCTTCTCGCAGACGTTGTCGAGCTTGCGGTTGAAGGTGGTCATGTTCCAGCCGAGCCGGGCGGCGGCCTCCGCCGAGCTGGGGATCGCTCCGCGCCCGGGGACGGTCTGGCGGAGAACGCCCTCGGCGAGGGCGACGACCAGGAGGCGCTGGCTGCTCGTGAGGGATACCGGCAGGATGGTGGTCGTGCCGGCGTCACTGGACGCCGAGACGGAGGTGTTGAAGTAGTCCTCCTCGGCGTGGATCGTGAAGTCGTAGGTCGTCGACCCCGCGCTGAACATCACATGCATCGTCTGGAAGACGATCGGCAGCTTGGCTCCGGGAGCCAGCCAGGCCTGCACTGTGCCGGTGGTGTCGGACACCGTGGCGGACAGGAGGGTGCCCACGTTGGAGAGCCACCACATCCCGTATTCCTCCGACAGGCGCAGGAAGGTGCGATGGAGGTAGGGGTTGTCGTCGATGGTCAGGTCGGATTCCCGGCCGATCGAGAAGTCGCTGCCGGGCTGGGTCGTGTGCCACTCCCCGCAGTACTCGATCTTGAGGGGCTTCATCGGTTGCAGACTCGGTTCGCCTCGGACAGCTTGCCGTCCTGGCGTTGCAGGTACAGGTCGAGGCAGACCTTCGACCCGGGTGTGACGCCGTCGACGGCGATGTCGCCCGTCGCGCTGATTTTCGGCTGGGAGGGTTCGTCGGCGCGGGCCCACCGGAACACATCGCCCTTCTTCGGGTCGGTGTTGCTCACCGTGAAGGTCACGACCGTGCCGTCGACCGACGTGGCCGTGCCGTCGAGCCTGGGCTGGGGCACCCCGGCCACGAGATTGGCGTCCCCGCCCCCGCCGCTGGTCGCCCGCGGTGTCGGGGCGAGGTCGGGCGACTGGCTTCCGTTGAGCGACACGGCGGCCACGATCGCGCCCACGAGCACCAGGCCGGCCGCGACCGAGATCGCCAGCACCAGGGCACGGCGACGCGCCGGTCGCGGCGGCGGTGCGGCATCCGGCTCGGGGGTCGCGGCGACGCGCCGGGGCCGCAGGACGGTCTCGGTTCCGCCTCCGCCGAGCACCGTGCCCTCCGCCGGGGGCGGCCCGGCCGGATCCGCGGTGGAGTCCGGGTTCGCGGCGGTTCCGCGAGGGTCGATGACCACGGCGCCGCGCACCCGTGTCTGGTCGGCCTCCGCGGGGCCGGACGGGGCCGGTGATTGGGCCCGGTGGGCGGCCGGCTGGGCCGCGATCGTGGTGACCGAGCGGGCGCGTGTTTCGTTCTCGTCGGTGGGGGTGGCACGTTCGTCCGGCCCGGACTGCGGCAGGCGCGGAACCTCGATGCCGGTGGCGGCATAGCCGAGCTCCAGTTCGATCCGCTGCAGGGCCCGGGCGAAGTCGACGGCCGTCGCGTAGCGGTTGCCGGGGCTGGTTGCCATCCCCTTGGCCAGCACAGCGGTCAGCGACCTGGGCACGTCGTCCCGGCCGATCGGGGTGATCGCCCCGCGTTCGATCCGGCCGATCAGGTCGAGGGTGCCGTTGGAACGCCCACGGATCTCGAACGGCGTCTGGCCGGCCAGCAGGGTGTGGATCGTCGCGGCCAGGGAGAACACGTCGCTGCGCACATCCGGCTTCGGGTCGTCCTCGAACATCTCCGCCGGTGACCAGGGCACGCTCATCCCGACCGATTGGCCGTCGCTCGTGCCGGTGCCCTCGCGGGCCGCGCCGGTGCCGCCGGCGCCAACGGGAAACGGGCCGCTCTGGGTCTGCACGGGGAGGTCGTCCTCGAGGCTGGACGAGATGCCGAAGTCGGTGAGGGCCGGCCAGCCGAAGTCGTTGGTGAGCACGTTGGCCGGTTTGATGTCCCGGTGCAGGATTCCGGCGCCGTGGGCCGTTGCCACCGCGCCGGCAAGCCGCACGCCTGTGCGCAGCGCGTCTTCGACGGTGAATCGCTCGCGCTTGTACCGTTCGGCCAGGCTCGGCCCAGAGCAGTGCTCCATCACGAAATAGGGCCGGCCGTCCCCGGCGACCCCGGCGTGGTAGATGGTGACGATGTACGGATGCGTCGACAGCTGCGCCATCAGGTTCGCCTCATCGACGAACCGGGCCCTGGTGGCCGGGCCCAGCTGCTCGGTCAGGAGGACCTTGACGGCCACCCGGCGCCGCGGCAGCCGCTGCTGGTAGAGGAAGACGTCCGAGAACCCGCCCGAGCCCAGCGTGCTGATGAAGTCGTAGCCGGGCAGCTCGGGTGGCATCGACGTGGCGCGCGGCATCAGCTCTCGCCCGCGTCCTGGCCGACGGCGAGCGTCACGCCGCCGCCGAGGTCGACGACGGTGCCGACGATGACCGAGGTCGACTCTCCGCCGCGCAGTTTCTGGGGTGGCTTGCCCGGCAACACGATGATGGTGCCGTTCCGGGAGTGGAGGTCGGTGACGACGACGGTGTCGCCCTCCACGGTGATGCGCACGTGGTTGCGGGAGATGTCCTGGTCGGCTCCGCCGAGGCTGACCAGCCGTGGGACCTGGCCGCCGGAGACTTTGTTCACGCCCGGCGCCCGGCCGACCACGATCGGCTGGCCCAGCGGCTCGCGAACACCGTTCGGGAGGAGCAGGTACAGGGCCGGCTGCGCAGCCACGGCGGCGGCGTCCGGCAGGGGCCGGGAACGTCGCCGGGAGTCGCGGAGTGTGCGGATGTCCCCGCTCATCACGGTGAGTCCGTCGTGCCTGCCGGGGTCAGCGGCATCCCCGCCGGCGTCGTTGTCGTCAGCGTCGGCATCGACAGCGACGGCTGGTTCCGCACCGTCCTCCGCGGGGCGCACCGCGGCCTGCTCGACCCCGCGCATCATGGTGACTCCGAAGAGGTGGTCGTAGCCCTGCCCCGGGGCGGGCCCGACCACATCCGCTGCGGGTGTCGGTGCCGGGCCAACGCCGCCGCTCCGGACGACGGCGATCGTCTGGTCGGTGATCGTTTCCTCGGCGATGGTCGCCTCGGCGCGAATCGGCACGGCGTGAACCGGCGCGGAAACCGTCGCCGGTGTGCCGGCGCGCTCGGCGACCGGGAACGGCGCGGCGGTCGACGTGGACAGGGAGATCCGCCGCGCACGCACGATGCCGGACGACAACGGCAGGGCAGGCAGCGACGGCAGCGACGGCAGCGGATCACCGTGCTCCCCGCATTCCGCGGTGATCTCCGTGATGGCGGAGAACGGCTGTTCCCGCCAGGTGGACACGCCGAGGCCGGAGATCTCGGCGTCGCCGTGCTCCCCGGTCAGGCGCAGCGACACGTCGCCGCGCAGGATCGCCCGGCCCGTGAAGCCTGGCCGGGCGGAGACCTCCCAGGTCAGCAAGGCGAACGGCGGCGTGGCGAACAGGCCGGCCGACGTCAGTCCGTCGAGGATTCCCTGCGCCCCGCCGTCCAGGCTCGACCAGAGTCGACCGACGGCGTCAAGAGAACCGTCCGTCCGCACGACGAGGAGGCAGCCGGGCCGTGTTGCGGCCAGCCACTCCCCCGACTCATCGCTGCAATACGAGAGCATTGTTCCTCACCCCTGGCTTCGCGGCCTCGTGTCCTCGTGATGGTCCCCTGCCCCGGGCATCCGATCCTGCGTGTTCTCGTCGTCCGGATGCTGCGCCCCCGTTTCCAGGTCGCCCAGCACCGATTCGACATATACGACCGTAACGTTATCGTGGCCCCCGTGGGCCACCGCTGCGTCAACGAGAACCTCGGCCATGGACCGCCCGGCCTCGGACGTCTCGTCGTGGGCCGCCAGCAGCCGGGCGATCTCGGCGTTGCCCAGTTCCTTGGTAAGGCCGTCGGAGCAGACAAGAAAGGAATGGCGGCCGGACGCCGGCAACAGCCAGACGTCGGCGTCGACGAATTCGTCTGCCCCGATCGCTCGTGTGATCACGTTGCGTTCCGGATGCTGTTCCGCGGACTCTGCGGTGATCAACCCGGCGTCCACCATCTCCTGCACGGCCGAGTGGTCGACGCTGAGTTGGGCCAGGGTGCGGCCGTCCCAGGTGTAGACCCGCGAATCGCCGATGTTGAAGGCCATCCAGTGAAACCCGACGTCGTCGCCGGCGTCCACGAACGCCACCCCGGCCAGGGTCGTGCCGGACACGGCGGTGCCGAAGTCGTCGACGGCGCTGAGGTCCCGCACCGCATCGTTCGACGAGTGGATGGCGTCGAGGATGCGCTCCGGCGTCGACGGCGCGCCGCGTTCGATGTGCTCGTCGAACACCCGAGCGACTGTCTGGCTGGCGACGTCGCCATGCGCGTGGCCGCCCATCCCGTCGGCGACGAGGAAGACCGGCGCCTGCGCCATGAAGCTGTCCTCGTTGACCTTGCGCTCTCGTCCGACGTCGCTGTGGGCGCTGAACGAGAACCGCACCCGGGTGGAGGGCAGCGTCATGTCGAACTCGCCAGGTTGGGACACGGGCACTCCAGTGTTCGGTTCGTCGCGTCGATGGGCCGCGGACGCGCCACCGACGGCGACGAGCTTCCACCGTACCAACTCCGAGGGGCCCGCCGGGCCGCAGCCCGCCCCTGCGGGGGCCGGCTACTCCTCGACGGGCTGCGGGATCTCCTCGGCCAGGGTGTGGCCGCGCTTCCTGGCGTCGCTGGAGGCCTTGATCACGCTGGCCACGGTGGCGACGGCCATCGACACGACGATCACGCCGAGCGACGTCCAGGTGTCGATCTCCGGCGCCCAGGCGACTCCGTCGCCGCCGTTGATGAACGCGACCTCGTTGGTGTGCAAGGCGTGCATGACGAGCTTGACCCCGATGAAGAAGAGGATGAAAGCGATCCCGTACTTGAGGTATTCGAGCCGCTCGAGCAGCCCGCCGAGCAGGAAGTAAAGCTGACGCAGCCCCATCAGCGCGAACACGTTCGCGGTGAACACGATGAACGGGCTGGTCGTGATGCCGAAGATCGCCGGGATCGAGTCGAGCGCGAAGACCAGGTCCGTGGTGCCGATCGCCAGGAGCACGATCAGCATCGGGGTGAAGATCTTGCGCCCGTCGACCACGGTGCGCAGCTTGGAACCGTTGAAATCCGGGGAGATCCGCATCCGCTTCCGCAGCAGGCGAATCAGGCCGTTTTCGGCCTCGTCCTCCTCCGGGTCCTTCGCAACCGCCTGGTGCACGGCCGTGTAGAGCAGGAAGGCGCCGAAGATGTAGAAGATCCAGCTGAAGTTCTCGATCAGCTGGGCGCCGAGCAGGATGAAAATGCCGCGCAGCACGAGCGCGATGATGATGCCCACCATCAGCACCTCCTGCTGGTACTTCCTGGGCACCTGGAACCTGGCCATGATGATCACGAAGACGAACAAGTTGTCGATGCTCAGGCTGTACTCGGTCAGCCAGCCGGCCAGGAACTGGCCCGCATGCTCGGCATCGGCCAGCACGAGCATGAGCAGGGCGAAGACGAGCGCGAGCCCCACGTAGAACGCCACCCAGAGGGTCGCCTCCCGCATCGACGGCACGTGCGGCCGCTTGTAAACGATCAGCAGGTCCGCGACCAGGATCAGCGTGAGGATGACGAGGGCGCCGATTTCAAACCAGAGCGGGAGAGCAAGATCCATGCGGGGGGAAGCCTTTCACTGACGGGATGCTGAGAGCAGCACGAAACCCGAAAGTCTCTCCCGTACCTGTCGGTACCACCGTGCCCGGGGCCGCGATGCTGAGGCCCGTGTTGACGATCACGGCATAGGGCGAAGAATCTCAGCCCAGAGGGATACTCCCTTTCACTCGGTGAAGTCTACCGGCATGCTCCCCCCGACCGGGGACGCATCCGTGCCCGCGGAGTACAAAAAAACTCCCCCGGCGAACCGGAGGAGCTTGTCATGGTGACCCCAGCGGGATTCGAACCCGCGTTACCGCCGTGAGAGGGCGATGTCCTAGGCCGCTAAACGATGGGGCCGTTTTTGCAACTTTCAGAGTATGCCACATGGAACGGGCCGAGGCCAAACCGAGCGGCTCAGGCGTGCACGAGCAGGGCGCCGGGCACGACGTCGAGTTGCACGGGGAGACGACCGATCCGCTCGCCGTCCCCGTAGGCGACCACGTCGTCCGCGTCGATCCATACGCTCCGGCAGCGGCTGAGTTCGACCTGGGGCAACCCGGTATGCGTTCCGGAGAATACTTTCGGGAACACCCGAAGCAGGCCCAGCCGGGACAGGGGCGTGACGATGAACAGGTCGAGCAGCCCGTCGTCGAGCAGTGCGCCGGGGGCGATTCGCATGCCGCCGCCGATCGAGGTGTTGTTCGCCACCGAGATCAGCATGGCCCGGACGGTGCGTTCGGCGCCGTCCACGGTCAGCCGGTAGGACATCGGGCGGAAGGTCGCGAGCACGAGCAGCATGGCGAGCGTGTACCGGCTCTTGCCGCGCGGGCGCCGCATCCGGTTGGCCCGGTCGTTGACCACGGCGTCGAAGCCGGCCGAGACGACGCCGGCGCACCAGCTGGTGCGTCCTTCGGCCCGCACCCGGATCGCGTCGATCGCCCGCGGCGGGCGGGCGAGCGCGTCGAGGAGGTGACGGATGGCGGCCTCCGTGTCGTCGAGCGGGATGCCCAGCCCGCGAGCGAGGTCGTTGCCCGTGCCGGTCGGCACGATCGCCAGGCCGATCGGCGTGCCGGCAACGAGGTTCGTGGCCAGGCTCACCATCCCGTCGCCGCCGACCACGACGAGGACGTCCACCCCGGGCACGAGTTCGGCTGCCACCTCGGTGCGGAGCAGGTCGAAATTGACTTCACTGCGCGCGGTGACGGTGTGGCCGGCCGCGACCAGAGCTGCTTCAACCGCGGGGCCGACGTCCGCACGGCGTCCGAAGGAGGCGTAGGCGTTGACGGCGACGATGATTCGCAGGGAAGGAGCGGGCATGGTGCCAGCGTACGGGGACGCCCCGGCACACCGGGCTCCCGGCCCTGCCGACCCGCCGTGTCCTGGCTTGCACGGCGTCTCGAATGGGTATTAGCTCGGGGGCATGAAGCTGACCAAACTGGAGCACGCCGCCCTGATCGTCGACGTGGCCGGCCGAAAGCTGTACATCGACCCCGGTTCGTTCACCACCGCCCTCACCGACACGGCCAATACGGATGCCGTCGTGATCACCCACGAGCACCCTGACCACTGGACGCCCGAGCAGCTCGACCGCATCCTGGAATTCAGCCCCGACGCCAGGATCTTCGGTCCGGCCGGGGTCGCCGCGGCAGCCGCAGGTTACCCTGTCACAGTCGTCGCGGCCGGCGACGAGGTCGAGGTCGGTCCCTTCCGGTTGCGCTTCTTCGGCCAGAAGCACGCGGTCATCCACGAGTCGATCCCGGTGATCGACAACGTCGGGGTGCTGGTCAACGAGGAGCTCTACTACGCCGGCGACGCGTTCACGATCCCGTCCGGAGTGGACGTGCGCACCCTGGCCGTCCCGGCGAACGCCCCCTGGCTCAAGATCAGCGAGGTCATCGACTACGTGCTCGCGCTCAAGCCCCGGCGCAGCTTCCCCACCCACGAGATGCTGCTCTCCCGGGCCGGCAAGGAGCTCTCGAACACCCGGATCCGCTCCGCCACCGAGCAGAACGGTGGCGAGTTCTTCCCTCTCGAGCCGAACGAGTCCCTCGACCTCTGAGCATGTGAACGCGTCGGCAGCATCCGCTCGCCGTCGGCACGGTGAGCGTGGATCGAACTGCCGGGGCGCGCACAGCCCGCTCCCAGCCGGTTCGTCCTGCGTGCAGCTACTGTAAATTTATTGTCTCTGCACAACCCTCTCGACGAAGGATCCCCGCATCATGAGCGTTCCCGTGCTTTCGGCCCAGAACATAGGCAAGTCCTATGGGAGCGGCGCGAACCGTTTCGACGCGCTCAAGGGGGTGTCCCTGGACATCCAGGCCGGTGAATCCGTCGCCATCGTCGGCAAGAGCGGATCGGGCAAGTCCACGCTGATGCACCTGCTCGCGCTGCTCGACGACCCGGACAGCGGCACACTCCTGGTCGAGGGCACCGATGCCAGGAAGCTCAGGGGCAAGGAGGTGAACCGGCTGCGCAACCAGGACTTCGGTTTCGTCTTCCAGCAGTTCTTCCTCACCGCCAACGCGACGGTGCTCGACAACGTCGTGCTGCCGCTGAAGATCGCCGGGGTGCCGCCCCGCGAGCGCAAGGCCCGCGGCATGGCCGCCCTCGAACAGCTCGAACTCGCCGACAAGGCGAAGAACAAGGCGATCAACCTCTCCGGCGGGCAGAAGCAGCGGGCCGTCATCGCCCGCGCCCTCGTCAACAACCCGAAGGTGATCTTCGCCGACGAACCGACGGGCAACCTCGACACGGCGACGGGGGCCGTGGTCGAGGACATCCTCTTCGCCCTCAACAAGGACAAGGGCATCACGCTCATCATCGTCACCCACGACATCGAACTCGCCGCGCGTTGCGACCGCCAGATCTTCATCCGCGACGGCCTCGAGGACACCACCGAATCCGGAGCCCCGCGCAAGAGGCACGCCGGAGCACACGCAGGAGCACACGCATGAAGTTCATTGACATCGTCAAGACCGCGATCGCGAACAGCTTCCGTAGCAAACTCCGCACCGGCCTGACCGTGATCGCGATCTTCATCGGCGCCTTCACCCTCACCATCACCAGCGGCATCGGCACCGGCGTCACCAGCTACATCGACACCCAGGTCTCCGCGATCGGCGCGGCCGACGTGCTGACGGTCTCCAAGTCGGCCGACTCCACTTCGTCCACCACCGACGGCCCGGCGGCCTACGACCCGACCAAGGCGACCACCGTGAGCCTCGGCAACGGATCACGACCGGGAACGACCATCCAGGCGCTCACCGCCAAGGACCTCACCAAAATCGAGAAGACCCCGGGCATCCTGGGCGTCGACCCCTCGGTGCGGGTGACCCCCGACTACATCGAGTACGACGGCAAGGGCAAGTTCGAGATCATCGTCAACGCCACGGCCACGCTCACCAAGGCCGATCTCGCCGCCGGAAGCCAACTGAGCAATGCGAGCACGACAGATCAGATCCTCCTTCCGACGACGTACCTGAAGAACCTCGGGTTCACGAACGCGAAGGCGGCCGTCGGGCAGACGGTCTCGATCGGGATCACCGACTACACGGGCGCGCAGCAGGAAGTCAAGGCCACCGTCGTCGGCGTTCAGAACGAGACGATCCTCGGCGTCGGCGCAGGCCTCAACCAGGCGTTGACCGACACCCTCCACGCCATCGAGGTGACCGGGGCCCCGGCGGGCGCCACCGACAGCTACGCGACGGCCACCGCGCACTTCGATGTCGCGAGCACGCCGGCCGAGATCACCACCATCAAGGACGACCTCGCCAAGCAGGGCTATGCGTCGCAGACCGTCGCCGACCAGATCGGCTCCTTCCAGACCGTGATCAACGTCATCATCGGCGTGCTCAACTCGTTCGCCGTGATCGCACTGATCGCGGCCGGTTTCGGCATCATCAACACCCTGCTGATGAGCGTGCAGGAGCGCACCCGGGAGATCGGCCTGATGAAGGCCATGGGCATGAACGGCGGTCGCGTCTACACCCTGTTCAGCACCGAAGCCGTCTTCATCGGCTTCCTCGGCAGCGCCCTCGGCGCCCTGGCCGCAGTCGGCGTCGGCTCGCTGGTCAGCAACATCCTCGCCAACGGTGTGTTCTCCGCCCTCCCCGGCCTGCAGGTCGTGCAATTCGCCCCGAGCTCTATCGCCATCATCATCGGAGTCGTCATGCTGATCGCGTTCCTCGCCGGCACCCTCCCGGCGCGCGCCGCCGCCCGGCAGAACCCGATCGACGCCCTGCGGTACGAGTAGAGGTCGTATGACGAGCAAGCCGACCCTCGACGACGGGTTGCGCGCCCGCAAGCGCGCGGCCACCCAGGCCGGGCTGGAGCAGGCGGCCCTGGCGCTGGCACTCGAGCACGGCTACGAGAACGTCACGGTGGACATGATCTGCGACGCGGGGATGGTCTCGCAGCGCACGTTCTTCAACTACTTCGGCACGAAGGAGGGTGCCTTCCTGGGTACCCCTCCCCCGATGCCGGCGGATGCCGAGCTCGCCCGTTTCGTGCGGGGCGGCGGCGCCGACGTCCTCGGTGATCTCGTCGGGCTGATCACGGCCGCACTCGTCGACCAGGAGCCCGACCCCGGCATCCTCCGGTCACGGCGGATGCTGATCGAACGCACCCCCGAGCTGCTGGGCCGGGAGAACACCCGCATCACCGAGCTCGAGGAGAGCCTCACCCTGCTGGTGCTGGAGCGCTTCCGCACCCAGGGCCGCAGCGAGGAGTTCACCCCGGGCCTCGAGGACGAGGCCCGGATGGCGGTCACCCTGGCCGGCAGCGTGATGCGTTTCTCGATGCAGAAGTGGTTCACCGGCGGCTTCACGGGCAGTCCGGGCGAGCTTCTCCGTCACTCGATCGCGTTGGCGCGCCGGATCGCCGCCGCCGGGAACGAGGCTCCGCCGAGCTGACCTCGGTCAGGCCGTGACGAGCTCGCGCCAGTCGGCCAGTTCCAGGCCGTGCGCCTCGGACACCGAGCTGTTGGTGACCCTCCCGGCGGCGACGTTCAGGCCCAGGGCGAGGGCCGAATCGCGCTCGCAGGCGACCTTGACGCCGAGGTTGGCCAGGGCCACGCCGTAGCGGAGGGTGACGTTGGTCAGCGCGTAGGTGGACGTGTTCGGCACCGCGCCGGGCATGTTGGCCACGCAGTAGAAGATCGACTCGTGCACGGTGTAGGTGGGGTTCTCGTGCGTGGTCGGGCGGGTGTCGGCGAAGCAGCCGCCCTGGTCGACGGCGATGTCGACCAGCACCGAGCCGGGCTTCATCCGCGCGACCAGCGCGTTGGTGACCAGCTTCGGGGCCTTGGCGCCCGGAATCAGGACCGATCCGATCACCAGGTCAGCGTCGATCACGGCCCGCTCCACCTCGTAGGAATTCGAGGCGACCGTCTTCAGCCGGCCCTGGTACTGGCCGTCGAGCTGGCGGAGGCGGTCGATGTTGATGTCGAGGATGGTCACGTCGGCTCCGAGCCCCAGGGCCATCGCGGCAGCGTTCGTTCCGGCGACGCCGGCTCCGAGCACGACGACCTTCGCGGGGCGCACCCCGGGCACGCCGCCGAGCAGCACGCCCTTCCCGCCGGCGGGGGCCATCAGCGACTGCGCGCCCACCTGCACGGAGAGCCGCCCGGCGACCTCGCTCATCGGCGCGAGCAGGGGCAGCCCGCGGGCGGGGGTCTGCACGGTTTCGTAGGCGATCGCGGTGACTCCCGCCTCGACCAGGGCAGCGGTGAGCTCGGGCTCAGCGGCCAGGTGGAGGTAGGTGAAGAGAACGAGGCCCTCACGGAAGCGGTGGTATTCCGCGGCGACGGGTTCCTTGACCTTCATGACCATGTCGGAGCGGGCCCAGAGGGCGTCGGCGGAGTCGACCAGCTCGGCGCCGGCGACGCGGTACTCCTCGTCGCTGATCTGCGAACCGACTCCGGCCCCGGTTTCGACGAGCACCGTGTGACCGTTGGCCAGGAACTCGTGCACGCCGGAGGCGGTGATGGCGACGCGGTACTCGTTGTTCTTGATTTCCTTGGGTACACCGATGATCATGGCCGACTCCGTTGCTGGTTGGTACTCGTGAAAGGGTCCGCCGGCGTGCCTCGTGCGACGATGCCGGCGGCGGGGTCAAGACTAGGGGCCGCGATCACGGCGGGCCCGGAGAGCCAGGCCGGGTCGCGGGGCATCCGCCGGCCGCGAGGGAGGGCGAGCGGGGCATCCGAATGCCGCCGGCCCGCCCCACCGGTCGGCTTTTCCGCTACCTTTCAGGGGTTTTGCTCTCAAGCCGGCCCAACCCCGCCCGCCCGCCCAGGCGCGAGGCGGCAGAGCCGCCCGAACGCCGCAGGGATTTGTCACTCGACACATGTCGAGTCTCGGCTCGTCAATCGTCGCCGGATGTCCGAAACGATCCCCGGCTGGCGCTTAGCATTGAGCCCATGAAGACGGCGGAGATCGAAGAGCTCGTCGAGACGCTTGCCGCTGGTCTGGACCGCGCCCTGTCGCTCGAGGACCTCGACGGCGGCCTCGTCGCCTACAGCCGTGACCAGCCGCTCGCCGACAGCGTGCGAGTCAACTTCCTGCTCAGCAAGAAAGTGCCGGCCGACGTGAGCGCGTGGCAGCTGCGGCATGGCATCGCCGCTGCGGTGCGACCGGTCGTCGTGCCGGCCAATGCGGAACTGGGGATGCTCGGCAGGGTGTGCGTTCCCCTGCTGGTGCGCGGTTTCCGGGTCGGCTACCTGTGGGCCCTGCAGGGATCGCAGGACGAGTCGCCGGCGGCGATCCTCGGGGAACTGCCGGCCGTGCGCACCCAGCTCGACCGGCTCGCCGAACTGCTGCTCGACACGAACACGGCGGAATCCGAGCACCGGAGGCAGCGCGAGGCGCTGTTCCTGGCCGCCTGCGCCGCCGATCCCGTGGCCGTCGACGAAATCGCGGACTGGCCGCAGATCCACGCCACCGGGCCCTGGCATGTCGCGACCCTGATCGACAGGCCGGCCGACGATCGGGAGGGCGGCGCCCTGCTGCATCGGATCGCCGCCCTGCAGGCCACAGTCGGCATCGACGCGGCCAGGTTCAGCGCCGGCACCGACACGCACGCCGTCGTGCTGCTGCGCGACTCCCCCGGCAAGCTGGTGCACACCGAGGTCCTCACCCGGTACGGGGCCGAGATCGCTCGCCGCGGCGCGCCGCCCGCCTGCCCCGACCTGATGGGGGTCAGCGAGGCCTTCCACGACCTGCGGCGCCTGCCGGAGGCCTACGCCCAGTCCCGCAAGGCGGTGCAGGCGGCCGCCGTCGACGGCCGGCTCGGCGCCGTCGTCGACTACCGCCGGATCGGCGTGTACCAGTTCCTCGCTGCAGCCAGCCGCAACCTGGCCCCCGTCGAGTCCGTCTACTTCACCGAGCTCCAGGACTTCGACGCCAACCGAGAGCTCCTGCCCATGCTGGAGTTGCTCTACGACACCGACGGGTCGGTGCAGGACGTCGCCACCGCCCTGCACCTGCACCGCAGCAGCATCTACAACCGGCTGGCGAGGATCCGCTCCCTGATCGGCGCCGACCCGCTGGGCGGGCAGGTGCGACTGGAACTGCACCTGGCGATGAAGGCCGACCGCTGGTCGCGGCGGCCCCGGATCTGACGAAGCCGGCCGGCCGGGTCAGCGGCGGCGTTCAACGGCACCGTTCGCCGGAGGCGGTCAGCGAACGAGCGCGGCCTTCTCCGACTCGGCCTCGGCCTTCCACTCCTCGACCCGAGCCTGCTGCAGGGGTGCCTTGCGGTTGACGAACCAGGCGATGCCGAGGGCCAGGAACCAGATCGGGGCGACGACGAGTGCGAGGCGGGTGTCGTCGGCCTGGCCGAGGGCCCAGAGCATAAACGCGAAGAACGCCAGCACCACCCACGGCATGAACCGGGCACCGGGCATCTTGTACTTCGACGCGGCGTGCAGGTGGGGACGGCGCCGGAGGAACGCCAAGTAGCTGACCATGATGATCGACCAGACGAACATGGTCAGCACCGACGCCACGGAGGTGACAAGGGTGAAGGCTCCCATGAATGAATCCCCCGTGTACAGCAGCACGACTCCGGCGAGCAGGAAGATGCAGGAGAACAGCAGTGCGTTCTGGGGAACCCGGCGGCTGCTCAACCTGCCGAAGGAGCGCGGCGCGTTGCCGTCCTGGGCGAGTCCGTAGACCATCCGCGAGGTCGAGTAGATGCCGGAGTTGGCGCTGGACGCAGCGGAGGTGAGCACGACCAGGTTGATGACGATGGCCGCGATGCCGAGGCCCGCCAGGGCGAACATGCCGATGAAGGGACTGCTGCCCGGGTCGATCGTGCGCCACGGGTTGACGGCCATGATGATGACCAGCGCGCCCACGTAGAAGAGGAGCAGCCGCACCGGGATGGTGTTGATGGCGCGCGGAAGGTTCGTCTCCGGGTCCTTCGTCTCCGCGGCCGCGGTGCCGACGAGTTCGATTCCGGCGAAGGCGAAAATGGCGATCTGGAAGCCGAGCACGAAGCCGGCGACGCCGTGGGGGAACATCCCGCCGTCGTTCCAGATGTTCTCCAGGCCCGCGACGGCGCCGGAGGGCGAGGTGAAGCGGGTGGCGATCATGACGATGCCGGTGACGATGAGGGCGAGGATGGCGAGCACCTTGACCAGGGCGAACCAGAACTCGGCCTCGCCGAAGGCCTTCACACTGGGCAGGTTGAGCAGGATCAGCACGACGGGAGTGAGCAGCGCGGGGATCCAGAGCGGCGTGCCCGGGGCCAGGACGTCGACATAGCCGGAGATCGCCACGATGTCGGCGACCCCGGTGACGACCCAGAACGCCCAGTACGACCAGCCGGTGAAGAAGCTCGCCCACGGGCCGAGCAGGTCGCCGGCGAAGTCGCTGAAGGACTTGTAGTCGAGGTTGGAGAGCAGGATCTCGCCCATCGCCCGCATCACGAAGAAGAGGATGAAGCCGATGATCGCGTAGACGAAGACGACGGCCGGCCCGGCGAGGGAGATGGTCTTGCCTGCCCCCATGAACAGGCCGGTTCCGATGGTCCCGCCGATGGCGAGCATCTGGATGTGGCGGCGGCTCAGCGACCTGGCGAGCGGCGGGTCCAGGTGCGGGGCTGTGGCCGAGCCGACGGGGCTCGCAGCCCCGATTCGCGTGGTCCCGGCGCCGGTGGCGCCTGCCGCGTTGTTCTGATCAGACATGGGTCTTCTTTCCTCATCACGGCACAGACGCAGCCGCTCAGCGGACGACCACGTCAACCGCGCTGGGGCCTTCACGAACGTGACGACCGGGACAACTCGGAACTGAAGTTGCAACACTAAGGGCACAATCACGGGCGGCGGGGCGGGTGTCCGCGCGTGACCCGAACGAGGGGGTTCACTTCGGTGCGCTCACCTGCCCCAGGCGAACCGGTGCTCGACAGCTGTCGACTGTTCGTCGCAGAACGGGCGACCACTGTTCTGCTTCGGCGCCCGGAGATCGCACACCCCCCTTTCGCGGCAATCAGCCCGCACCTTATTGACAGTCCGACAATACCCTGAATATTCTGCATCGCGGGCGATACCGAAGTCGCCAGCACACTCATGTGTCAAGGAGGATCCATGAAGTTCAAGAAACTCACGCAGTCCAGGCCAGGTCGCATCACCCTCGCGGTCATCCCCGTCACACTCGTCATGGGAGTACTGATGACGGGCGTCGCGCAGGGCGCCGTGCCCGTCGCGTTCGCGGTGTCGGGCAGCCAGTTCCAGATCGGTGCCAGCAAGCTCGACGGGACCGGCTTCTCACAGTATGCGGGCGTTGCCGTGCAGGCTGACGGCAAGACCATGCATCCGGTCGCGATCGCCAATATCGACTCGGCCTCGCTGACCGACCTGTGCCAGTCGGTCGTCACCGTGACGCCGCTGGGCACTCTCGGTCTGCTCATCAACGCGGGCGGCGGGGGCAACCCGGCCCAGGCCAGTGCCCTGCAGCTCGGGATGACGGACCTCCAGGGTGACGCGACGTTCACCAACATCCGGATCGGTGTCGACGCTTCCAAGGTCAACACCGCCGCCAAGGGCACCGCGGGCGACTTCGCCCAGGACGCCGACCACATCACGATCAACGGTCTCAAGCAGACGGCCTGGAGCACCCAGGCAGGCACGTTCGCCCTGAACGGCCTGCACATGCAGATCACCAACGGAACGAAGTGCTTCTAGCGCGACGCCCCTGAAGTCACTCCGTTCGCCGGGGTGCCGGCCCGCCCTGTGGCGGGCCGGCACCTGCGGCGCTCCACCACCACAGCAAAGGAACCAATCGGGTGAACATTCTTCGACGCGCGACGACGATGGCGGCAGCAGCAGGCCCGGATGAACCCGGCGCCGGTTCCAGGTTCGGACGGTGGTACCGGACCCGGCCGGCCATCGGCGGCCTGCTGATAATCGCCGCAGGAATCGAGATGCTGTTCTCCGGGCAACTGGATCTCGGCAACATCCGCATCCAGGTGGGCATTGAGGGGATGCAGGCGATGATCCTGCCGGTCGCGCTGGTCACCCTCGGCGTGCTCATCCTCGCGATGCCGGCCCACCGCATGTTCTACGGAGTCATGTCCCTCACGTTCTCGATCTACGCCCTCGTCGGCGTCAACCTGGGCGGGTTCTTCATCGGAACCCTCCTCGGTCTCGTCGGCGGGGTCATGGCCGTGTCCTGGATACCGCGGCGCACTCCGGTCGCCGGCTCCCCCGAACCCGCCGGCGAGGCTGCCGAGCACGATCCGGTCGGGCTCGCTCTGCTCGATCTGGAATTCCCGGCCTTCCTCTCCCCTTCGGAGTCGGATGCCGAGCCTTCGACGCCGGTGCCGACCGGCCGGGTCGCGGGGATGCGGGCCGCGTCCCTCCTCGCCCGGGTGTCGGCTTCCCCGGCCCGCCGGCGGCAGGGCCATGCCCTCGTCATCGTCGCGCTCGCGGTGCTTCTCGGTGCGTCATCCGCCGGGCTCGCGGCAGGCCCGTCCTTCGCGGACCCCAGCGTCACGACCCCGGCCCCGGCTGCGCCGGAGCCGCAGGTCTCGACACCGGCTCCGACGGCGGACCCCGCGCCGACGCCCACGCCGACGGCGACTCCGGCGCCGACGCCGACTCCGACGCCCGCGCAAGCCCCCGATGCGACCACGCCGCCGCCGGCTACCCCGCCTGTTTCTCCATCGGCCGCAGTGCCCGCCGCAGCGCCGGACGCAGCGCCGGACGCCGATGCCCCGGTCGCCGCAATCCCAGCGGCCCGGCTCCGCAGCGCATCCGTCACCCTCGAGGGGGCGCGTTACATCGGCACAGTGGCGGTCACCCTCGCGGACGGCTCGACGAGAACCGCGCTCAAGATCACCGCGGCCCGGGTCGGGCTTGATGCCTTCTCACTCGATTCGACCGATCCCGCGGTCCGGATTCCCGGCACGACCGCGACCCAGGTCATCCTGGGCGGACCCGTGACGATGTACTGCACCTCGCTCTCCGGAACCCTCGCCGACGGCACCCCGGTCGTCTTCGACCCGGCGACTCCGCCGCCGCTTGATGTCGACCTTCCGTCGCTCACCGGCGCGACCGTGGGGCTCCTCACAGTGGCGAGCGCGACCGCGGCGCTGACCGGCGCCGTCGTGTCCGCCCCCTGACCGGCAGGGGCAACACTCGAGCGCGCCGGAACTCCTGGCCGGCGATCCTGCCGACGGCGCTCGTCCGGCGAAAATCTCCCCGATCTGTCACCCTTTCTGGGGGGCACGGGAGGTCCTCCTTTAAGGGGACATCAGCGCTAGATTGCCTCTGCGCTACTGAACTCGACGCCGGGGTGACACAACTGGGGTGATGTGATCGCATCGCCGCAGCATTGCCACGCTTCCCTTCGCGAGACGCGCGGAAAGGAACGGACACCGACGTGAATCGCATCGTGGTAGTCGAAGACGAGCCCATGCTCGGCCGGCTGCTCGGCCGCGTCCTCGGCGGCGCCGGCTACACGGTCACGGTGGTGGGCACGGCGGTCGATGCCTTGACGGCGATCCGCACGGTAGACCCGAACCTGATCATCCTGGACCTCATACTGCCGGACGGACGCGGCGAGGACGTCCTCGCCGAGCTGATGCGATTCCGTCCGTCGAGTCGGGTACTGGTGCTGTCCTCCATGACGCAGGTGGCAACCAGGGTCGGCGTCCTGAATGGCGGTGCGGTGGATTTCCTGGCCAAACCGTTCGCGAACGCCGAGCTGGTGGCCCGGGTCAATACGCGCATCCGAACGCCCGCATCGTCGCAGGAATTGACCGCGACCGTGGGCCGCTACCTCCGCGGCGCCGGCGTCGAGATCGATCTGCAGCAACGGGAGCTCGTGGTCGACGGACGCCGAATCTCGTTGACGCAACGGGAGTTCATGCTGCTTCTCTATCTCCTCCAGCGGGCGCCTGAGCCGTGCACCCGCGCTGAGCTGCTCGAGCGGGTCTGGGGGACGAGATTCGACACCGGCACGAACGTCGTCGACGTGTGCGTGCGCCGGCTGCGGTGGAAGCTGTCAAGCGAGAAGATTGAAACGGTGCGCAATGTCGGATATCGGATCACGGCCTAAGGCAGTCCTCGTCGCCGTATGGGCGGTGTTCGCGGGGGTGAACGTCTACCTCACCTTCGCGCTGCCCGGTAGGGAGACCATCCCCTACCACCTCGTCTGGGCCAGTTTCGCACTGCTCTACGGACTGTGCCCGTGGCCCCGGCGGGCCACCCTGGTCGTCTTCACCGTGATTACGGCAGTCACCGGGGTCGCGCTGGTCCGTCACGCGCTGGCGGGGACCATCGGATGGGAGGAATGCAGCGAGATCGTCCTGATGAGCGGCATCATCTCGTTGTTGATCTGGCACGTGAACCGGCAGTGGACCGCGCAGGCCCGGCTGCGGGCATTGCAGCAGGCCGACCGTCACCGCAGCGAACAGCGGGAGAACGCCGCCCGGTTCGGTTCGCACGAGGTGCGCACCCGGCTGACCATCGCCAGGGGCTACGCGCAACTCATCGCCGACCACTCGGCAGAGCCCACCGTGCGCGACGACGCCGAGTTGGTGGTGGCCGAACTCGTCAAGGCGTCCGCGTTGGCGACCAACCTGCTCACGCTGGTCCGGGTCGCGGAGCCGTCGGCCCACGAGCCGGTCGACGTCGACCGGATGCTGGCCGAGGTCCTGCGCCGTTGGTCGGTGACGGCCGACCGCACCTGGAGCACACAGAGCGCCGTCGGCACAGTGCAGGGCGACAGCGAGCGGCTCGAGGCAGTACTGGATTGCCTGCTCGAGAACGCGGTCCGATTCACCGGTCCTGGAGACTCGATCGCGATGACGGCGGACGTCCAGGGCGACGAGCTGGTGCTGACCGTCCGGGACACCGGGGCCGGCATCCCCGCCGCCGACCTGGACACCGTGTTCGAGATCTTCCGGACCGCGTCCACCGCAGGCGAGCGGGCCGGCAGCGGGCTGGGCCTGGCCATCGTCAAGGCCGCCACGGAAGCCCGTGGCGGCACCGTCTCGGTGGTCAGCTCACTGGGTAGCGGGGCCGCCTTCACCGTGCGACTGCCGGCACGGATGTCGCGGCCCGCCGCGCTCGGAGACAGCGCCTACGACTCGGCTGACGGTGATCCTCTCGGTGATCTGATCGGCAGCCGCAGCTGACGCCGTCGCAGGCCTCGTCGGGATCGGCCCGGCTCAGTCCACGACAACAACGTCGGCGATGGCCGCGGGCTGCTCCTGCTCGTTGACCCGGACGGCGGCAGTGATCTTCCACTGGCCTGCCGCGGGCAGGACGACCACGGCCCGGTAGCTGCCGGGCGTTTGTCCGGGCTCGACCTCGGCGGTTAGCGGTCCGAGGCTCAGGTTCGGCTCGGCCACACTGACCTGCGGCATGGTGAGCGGCACGACGGGTTCGCCCCCTGCGTCGGTGAGGTCGAAGGTGATCACGTTGACCCCTGGAGTGCCCGGGCTGAACCGACCTGTCAGGTGGCCGGTGCCGAGGTCGGCCAGCAATGGGGTCCCGAGTGACGCGGCCTGAGCCGGCGCAGCGGCGGTGTCGGTCGCCCGCGGGTTCTGCATCGTCAGGGCGGAGGTCAAACCAAGGACCAGTACCAACCCGACCGCCTCCAGGCGGATGGCCAGTCCCAGCCGTTGCCAGGCCCGCGAGGTGATGTCCTCGCGCGCCAGGCGAGAGACGAGCACGAACCGGTTCCACGCCGCAACGGCCCCGATCACCACGACCACGCCCAGCTTGGCCAGCAGCAGCCGACCGTAAGCACTGTCGACGAGGGCCGGCACCGAGCCCACGATCACCACGGCCATGATGGTCCCCGTGCCGCCCAGCAGCACGACGAGCCCACCGGCCAGGGTGGAAAACCTGCCCAGGATCAGGGCAGCCGCGGCCGGGTCGCCCTTCTTTCGCCGGGCACGGGTGAGGTGCAGGACCAGAGCCAGTAGACCACCCAACCACACCGCTGCCGTCGCAGCGTGGATGAGGTCGGCGCCCATGACCAGCCAGCCGGGTCCGAAGGTGCGGGTGTGGCCGACGGGCAACACCGACACCAGTGCAGCCCCTGCCCCCACCGTTCCGGCCCAGAAGCCCTGTCTGCGCGGCAGCCGCGCCCGGAGCAGCATCAGCGCCATCCCCGAGGCGGCGAGGACCAGCGTCACAGCGGGCCCTCCCGACCAGCCCGAGGTGAGGACCCCTGGATCGAACAGCGCGCCGAAGTCTGCCCCCTTCAACCGCGCTTCGGTGAGGGGAATCAGTAGGACGTAGGCGCTCACGGAGACGACTGCAGCCGCGCCGGGCAGCCGACGACCGGGCGGGGCGGTGCGCGCGACGAATAAGTCGAAGACCGTAAGACCCACGAGGCTGAACAGGCCCAGGTAACCCAGGGCGGTCAGCACTGCGTACAGGGCGTCCACCTGCCGGGTGTCGGTCGTGGCGATGGTGGGGACCGATGCGCCGGCCCGGCCCACGGCGAAGGACAGCACCCCGGACTCGGGGTGCGAGTCATCGGAAACCACCCGCCAGCCGAGCACGTAGCTGCCCTCGGCGAGGCCGGACGGCAGGGTTGCCCGGACCATCGCCCCGACCGCCTCGACAGGCACCGTGCGATGAGCGTTGCTGCCGTCGTAGAGCTGGAAGCCGTCGGGAACGAGGAAGACCGGCTCGTCGAAGGTGAGCTCCACGGTGCTCGGCGCAGTGGCCAGCACCGCGCCCGCGGTCGGCGTCGTGGACAACAGCTCGGCGTGCGCGGAAGCGGGTGCCGCGGGTAGCGCCAGGGTCAGGATCAGCGCTGCGAACAACAGGCTGAGGAGGCGGCGGACGAGCGATCCTCGGGCTCGGGATCCCTGGCCTGGCATCCTGTGGGGCGTCCTTCTCGACACAATCCACTCCTGGTTCTACTTGTCATGGCACACATCGAGCACGGGACACCGCCGCCCGGTCCTGTCGTCCGGGCGGCGGTGTGGTTGGGGAAGGTGCTAGTTGCCCGTCGTGAAGCTCCAGGAGACGGGTGTGAGCAGGTTGCCGGCGGTGTCAGCGATCCCGCTGCTGAGGGTGACGGTGTATTGGGTGTTTGCCAGCAGGGTGCCGTTCGGATTGAGTGTCGCCACCTTCAAGGTGTTGGAGTAGCTGGACGCTGCGCTGACGGCTGCGCCGGTCGACGTCCGCTTGATGGTGAAGTTCCCGCTCGACGCGGCCCTGCCCGGCAGACCGGTGACCGCCTCGCTGAAGGTTGCGGTGATGTTCGCCGTTCGGCCGACCCTGGTGGCGTTGGGCGCCGGGGTCCGAGCCGTGACGACGGGGGCGGGCCCGGTGATGAAGGTCCACGTCTTGGCGGTGAGCCGGTTCCCGGCCACGTCCTTGACCTCGTTGGTCAGGGACAGGGTGTAGGTCCGGTCAGCGAGCAACGGGGCGTCCGGGGTCATCGTGGCGACCTGGGTGGTGGCGTTGTAGGTCACCGTCGAGGCGATGGTCGCCGTGCCCAGCTTCAGGGTGAAGTTGGGCGTGCTGGCTGCGGCGGCAGGGAGGCCGGTAACTGCCTCGCTGAACGTTGCACTCAACGGGGTTCGCGTGTTGGTCGTTCCCAGACCGACACCGGTGGCTCCGGCGGCGGGGTTGGTGGTGGTGACCGTCGGGTTGGGTCCGGTGATGAAGTCCCAGCTCGTCGCCGCCACCGAACCGCCCGACGCGCTCTTGATGGCGGTGGCCAACGAGAGGCTGTAGGGCCTGTCAGCGCGGAGTGCCGTCGTCGGGGTGAGGGTGGCCGTCCGCGTCGTCGAGTTGTAGGTCACCGTGGCCGCAATGGCCGTGGTTCCCTGCTTCAACGTGAACGTGGTGTTGCTGACACCGGTCACGGCTTCGTTGAACGTGACGGTCGGCCTGACATTGGCCGCCACCCCGGTCGCCCCGGGTGCGGGGTTCTGTGCGGTCACCTTGGGCGTTGTGGACGCGGTGAGAACTGGTGCGGACACCGTGTTCCCGGCCGCGTTCCACGCCGTGACCCGGTAGGCGTACTGCCCGGTCCCGGCCGTCTGGTCGGTGTAGGTGGTGACGTTTGCCAGTGTGGTGGCGAACTGGGCGTACGCGCCGACCGTGCCGTTGGCCAGTGGTGCGCGCTCGATCTTGTAGCCGATCTCGTTCTTCGCGTTGCCCCAGGTCGTGGGATCGGTGATCGACACCGGGGTCCCGTCGGTCCAGCTCAGCAGCACGTCGCTCGTGGGTCGGGTGAAGCTCACCACGGGCGCGTCGGGGAGCGTCCGAGGAGCGCTGACCGAGATGGGCCGCATCATGTCCATCTCCTCGTGGCTCAGGATGTGGCAGTGCCACACGTACTCCCAGCCGAAGTTGGTCATGACGTTGGTGATCGGGGCGATCGGGGCACCGTTGGTGTCGGTGTTGTTGAATCCGGCTTCAGACCCGTTCGGGCCGGTCGTCGAGCCCTTCGCACCCAGCGGCATCATCGGGTTGAGCGGCCGGTTGCTGTCCGGGATGGCGAACGGGAGTTTCGGCAGGATGGGTCGGACCGCAATGATCGTGTCCTCCAGCGGGCTGACCCGCACAGTGTCCTTCCAGCCGAGTTCTGTCGGGTCGGGCGGGATGATGATGTTGTCCCAGGTAACCCTGTTCAACACCTGCACGTCGTTGAGGTGGAAGTGCAGCGGGTGGGTGTCCACGCCGTTGTGGGTGATCTTCCAGATTTGCGTGCCGTCGGTGTTGGTGGAGATCGGGGTGACCTTGAGGCTGTTCGTCCCCTTGGTTCCGTCCAGCTTCTCCGTGGCGGGGTTGACGTACGGGTAGAGGATGACGTTCTGCAGCAGCGGTGTTGCTCCTGGCGCCTCCAGCCCGATGTTGCCGCTCATCCGGCCCCATTCGTCGAAGTTCGCCGAGTTCATCTCGTCGTGGACGCTCTTGCCCTCGATGGGAATGCTGAGCTGGGTGCCCGACAGGGTGTCGAACTTGAACTGGTCTCCTCCTTGCTCGGCGATCCGGGCGAAGCCGTCGCACTTGGCGGCGGGGTTGGTGGCCGTGTTGCAGTACCCGCTGCCGACGAAGCTCGTTCCGTAGGCCTGGTTGTACGCGGCCTGGCCGACCACGATCGGGTTCTGGCTGGACTCGAAGACTCCGGCGGGCTGGCCGGCCGCGTCGGTGTGGTGATCGAACGCCGCCATCAACTTGCCCATCTGGTCAGCCGTGGTGTTCGGCCGGTCGAAGGCCAGTGCGGGTGCGGTGTTCGAGATCTTGACCTGCATGACCGACCGGGTGTCGGGCCCGTAGCCGGGCAGGGTGGTCGGCGCACCGGACGGGGACATGTCCGGTCCGCCCGTGTAGTAGTCGTACCCGGGAATCCGGCCCGGGAACGCCGCCGGGGCGTCGTTGTAGAGAATCAGCGTCTTCCCCTTATAGGCGGAGAAGTCGACGATCACATCCGCCCGCTCGGCCGGCGCGAGCAGCAGCGAGTGCTGGTCGACGTTGCCGACGTCGAATCGGGTCGGGTCAGTGATCCACGTCGTCTCGTGGGCAGGGACCACGGCCGGGGTCGGCAGGAAGCCGCCCTCGTTTCCGATCTGGATCCAGTCAGGGCCCTTGGGGCTCTTCGTGGTGTCCGGGGTCGGCGTGACGACCGGGTCGGTCTGTGCCATCGCGACCTCGCTGGACTTCAGCGCGACCTCGGTGCCCGTGGCGGGATCGGCCACGTACCAGGACAGGTTCCAGAACCGGTCGTCGGAGCCGTTGAGGATCCGGAACCGATACGTCTTCGGCTCCATGGTCGTCGTCGGGTAGGCGGTGCCGTTCACGACCGGCGTGTCGTGGAAGGCCTCCATGCCGACCGAGTTGTTGGGCGTCGAGGGGATCAGGGCGGGCTCGCAGAATGCAGCCACGTTCGGGTCGCAGGTGGGGTCGTAGTAGGGGTTGGCCATCGGCGGGTACTTGGCGTCCTTCGCCGGCGGCCAGAACCACGGGCCGTAGAACCAGCGACCGAAGGCGCTCATCCCGCTGGGGTCGCCGGGGTTCTGCGCGGGCATGTAGACGTGCGGCTGCCAGAGGTTGCCCTGACCGCCCCACTTCGCCGAATCCCAGGTCGGGTCGAGCTGAGCCATCCGCGTCGCACTCGGCACGAAGGTCTTGTCCTGGATGGTGAGCGAAGTGCCCATGCCGAGACCATCGAGGGCGCCACCGGGAGCCATCAGCTTCTGCTCGGTGTCGTCGGTGATCATGTAGCCGGCTTCCTCGCCGGCGTACACGTTGAGCCGCGTGATGCCCCACGAGTGGTCGTGGTAGAACATCATCCGCGCGCTCTGCTGGTTGGTGTAGAAGAAGGTCTCCGCACCGGGACCCGGGTCGGGCATGTCCGGCACGTTGCTGACGCTGACACCCTTCGGGTACGCGGTGTTCTCACCGGTCGGGGTGACCCACTGGTGTGGCGTACCGTCGCTGATCCACGGGGTGATGCCGCCGTGCAGGTGCAGCGTGGCACGGTTCTCCGAGTAGCACGTGGTCGGCTTCGGCGTCTGCCCGCACATCGGGTTGCGCACACCGTCGAGGACGCTCTTCTCGTCCTTCGCCATGTCCATCGGAACCTTGGTGGTGGGGTCGAGCGTCATCATCTCGGGCCCGGCACCCGCGCCCATCACCGAGGTGTCGACGGGGAGGAACAGGTCGCCAGCCACGCCGGTCGGAAGCAGGTTGCGGAACAGCACCCGGACGGGCTTGTTCTTCGTGGCAATGATCGTCGGGCCGAGGTAGTGCGGCTTGTCCACCCCGGTGAAACTGATGGGGCTGTCGGGCAGGGAAGGGTCGAGGTTGGCGTTGCCGAGTGCGACCATCTTGCCCGGGGTCACGCTGGTCGAGAGCTGGACGTAGCCGCGGAGGAGGGTGGCCGGCAGGTCGCGGTGGAACTTCATCCGGTACTGCACCACAGCGATCTCGTAGTAGTCGGTGCCGGGGTAGGTGGTGGTGTCGGGCACTGCGACCGGGATGTACTGGCCCAGGTCGTTGGCGTTGGCCTCTCCCTGCCCAGGCAGGGTGTCGACGAACTTCTTGATTCCCGGGGTGAGATAGCCCGCTCCGGGAGTCGTGACGACGATGTCGGTGACCGAGCCCTTGACCGCCACTTTGGCGGTGGCGCTGGCGCCCTTGTCGGCCGTACCGACGGTGTCCGCGATCGTCACGGTCGGTGCCGAGTCATAGCCGGCGCCGCCGTCGGTGACGTCGATCCGGGTGACGCCGATGGTGGCCTCGACCTTGGCCTCCTGGTCGGGAGCCGTCTTGCTGGCGTCGGTGAGGGTCACGGTCGGGGCGGAGGTGTACCCGCTGCCCGCATTGGCAAGAGCGACGCCGGTGACCACGCCGTTGGCGTCCATCGTCGCGCTGCCCGTGGCCTGCTCGCCATCGGGGCGGTCAGGCTTGGAGATGTTCACCAGAGGCTGGGTCTGATAACCCTTGCCGCCGTCTGTCAGCTTCAAGTTGTCGACTGCACCGCTCGCCTGCACATGCGCCTCGGAGCCCGCAGTCGGGTTCCCGCCCGTCAGGGTCACGGCGGGTGCGGTGAACCCGTAACCGGTCTCATTGACGGAGATGCCGGTGATGACGCCGGTGGCGATGGTGGCGGTGGCCTTGGCCACCGTGGTCGGGGTGACCCCGGCGGTCGTGATCTCCACCGTCGGCGGGACCGCGTAGCCGGCACCAGGGCTGGTCACAGTGACGCCGGAGATGGCGCCCGTCTTCGGATCGACCGAGGCCGTAGCTTCTGCGCCCGTGCCCGGGTCGGTGATGGTCGGCGTGACGTCGGCCCCGAAGGAGTAGCTGCGGTCGTGGGAGAAGTCCGGGTAGTTCGAGGCACCCAGCGTGACCGTGCTGTTCGTGGCCGGGGCGACGTTGCTGGCCAGCGTCGGGTCACCGCTTGCCGGTGTGCTCAAGGTGTCGCCGTTGGCCGGGACGTCGGTGTCGACCGGGATTCCCTGGCCGTAGAAGCCGATCACGTCGTTTTTCTGCACTGTCACCGCGGGCACGGAGTAAGTCTCCACCTCTCCGGTGGCCACGGTCGGCGTGGGCACCTTCAGCTCGTCGCTGGAGTAGACGACGGTGTATTCCCCCGCAGTACCGGTGGGTCGCAGCACCAGCGCGTGGAAGAGGTTGCCCGCCGAGGTGGTCGGGCTCGCGCCGGCGGTTCCCTGGTTCCAGCTCTGGAAGTCGTTGAGAGTGCCGGCCGGCAGCTTGGTGTGGTCGAGCACCACCAGCACCGGGCCCACCTCACCAGTCGGCTTCGCGTAATCGGTCGCGTACCTGCGCTCGGTCAGCGGGTTGCCGTAGAGGACCGGTGTCGGGGTCCCGACGCTGATCTTCACCATCGCATCCGCCAACGTCTGCGGACTGTTCGCCCAGTTGGGGTACGGGCCGAAATAGTGTGGGACCTTCGACGTGTCGGTGGCGCTCGAGGGGACTGCGGCTTCGGCCACATTCGGTTCGAAGAAGTTGCGCATCCCGCCCAAGGGGCCCATGCCGCTGATGAGCAGCGCGAGCGCGACGATGACGGCCGGCCCGGCAAGGCGACGCCTCGGGGCCCGGAGGAAGGGTGGGCGGAATGATGGTTGCATGGTGATTCTCCCGACACTCGGAGCGAGGGCTGCGGACTTTACGCAACGAGGATGCACACCGGATTTCCGAAACGGGCCGTTTATGACATAAGTGTCATCTAGTGGGACACGTCGGCGGCGTGGCCGGCGACCTGCTGACTGCGGGTCTCGCCGTACCCAGAAAGTGCGCGAGCGATTGCTTCGTGCAGATCCGGATCAGGGAGAGAGGATAGATGAGGCGGGCCTCGACTAGCGCGGCGAGCGCACCGCTTGGACCGTCGATCGGCCACGAGCCGAGATGCGTCGGTGGGCGAAATCGGGCTCAACCCGGTCCACGGCAGATCAAGCGGGCCTGACGAGAATGTTCTGATAGCGGGAAACGCTTCGGACTTCTGCGCGCCGTGTTGTCGCTCGCTTATGCCAACAAAAAAACCCCCGCTTTACCGGGGGTTTCTACAGCTGGGGTACCTGGACTCGAACCAAGAACAACTGAAAGTCGTCTCGGTCGTTTCACCGACCCGAATCTGGGGCTGAATTCCGCGGATTTCCGCGGTTCTCATACACTACAGACTACGCGCTGGTACGGGTGAATACGGGGCGATTCTGGTCACGATGGGAGGGTTTCCGGTACGTTTCTGGTCACGGCAAAGCGTTGCGCGGGTGGGCCGCCGCGAGGCGGTAAATCGTGCTCAGTACCTTATCCACTCCGCATGCCTCACGACTCATGCCAGGTATCTGGCCGACCTTTGGCACGTCCGGTCAGGTCCTCACTCGCGACTCTCAACCACCCAAATGCTGGCGCGAAGCAGTTGCGACACGGTCAGCGCATCTGCCTTTACATATTTGTAGACGAAGTCTGAACCGAACGAGCCAAAACCGCTCTCGGTCTTGAACGGCCCCGTCAGTGCTCCTGGGTTTCCAAGCACCGAGTCCAGTCCCGCGAAAGAAGACAGATCCGGGTGTCGTCGAGCAAACGCGAATCGCTCGGCCTTCTTCTCAAAGGAAGTACCGAAGATGTGCGGTGTTATCACGAACCTACGGAACTGCCCATCCTGGAGTTGCCATCCGGCACGAATCTGGTGGCCATCCCTCTCGGTCCATGAGTCCCACGTGACGAGGGGCTTTCCGTGCGAGACATCAGCGTCCACGGTAGCGGCACTGATTGGGAAGGCGTTGCGGACAAGGGTAGCCAATCTGAACGCGCGTATTTTGTGCAGTGCAATACGAGTTTGCGAGGAGGCGAGAGGCGCAAACTCCTCCTCATCAACCCAGACGGACTCATCAGACTCTGGACCTTGGATGGCGGTTGAGTCGATGAGCGCGCTCAGGCGGAATTTGATGCTCCTATTGTTGTCAAGCGCTGACTTTCGGTTGTTCATTGAGCCATGTGCGGTAGCGCTCGGAAAGGGCTCGATCTTGGGTGGCGCCGCGTTCAATGCGCGAGATAGCTTTGGGCCAGGCGCCCAGCTCGAGTGCTACTGCGGTCTGGGTGAGGTGCAATGCGAGGCGCCGCGGGCGCAGGTCGTTCGTTAGCAGGCCGGGCCGTGGGTTTTGCAGGACGCGATATATTTCGCGGGCGACGTAGCGCTTGAGGCAGCGCATGATCTCCTTCTTGCCTTTGCCCTCGCTGGTGCGTTTGACGACGTAATCCTGGGTGCGTTGGTCCTTCGCCATGCGCACGAGAACGATGCGGTGAATCGCACAGTTCGCGGCGCGGTCGCCACCGCGGGAGAGCCGGTGCCGTGTCGTCTTGCCCGATGACGCAGGGATCGGTGCGACGCCGGCCAGTGCAGCGAATTGGGCTTCTGTGGTCAGGCGCTCGGGGTTGTCGCCGATAGTGACCAGCAGTTGGGAGGCTACGGCGGTGCCGACGCCTTTGATCAGGGTCAGGGCTGGGGCGTGCTCGGCGATGATGCGGGCGAGCTCGGCGTCGCAGTCATCGATCTCGGTGGTGAGGTAGGCATGGCGGGCGGCCATGCGTTTGAGCGTCACGGCGGTCGCGACGAGGGGGTCTGTGATGTCTCCGGTCGGGCGCGAGGCGGCCATGCTTTTGGCACGGGATTCGCTGGTCTTGCCCCGATATTTGGCCCGGATACTCTCTGGGGCCGATGTGAGCACGGCGCTGATCTGCGTCAGTACCGCGGTGCGTGCCTTCATCGCGCTGGTGCGTGCGGTGCGCAGCACCCGGAGGGCTTCGACGTTGCCGTCGCGGGCTTTTGGTGTTGAGGTGCCGCGCTGGGCGAGGACAGATTCGGCGGCCTGGTAGGCGTCTAACGGATCAGACTTGCCGTGGATGCGTCGGGCCTGACGATTGGGCCGGTTGACCTCTTTGACATCGAAGCCCTCGTGGGTCAGGACCCGGGTCAATTCAGCGCCGTAGGACCCTGTCCCTTCGACGCCGACAGCGATCACCGGTCCATACTGGGTGATGTATTCGGCGATTTCCCGGTAGCCGGATCCGACGGCCAGGAACTTCTTATCGGCCAGGTGTTGGCCGTAATTGGTGATGATGGCGACGTGATGGGTGTCGGCGTGGGTGTCGATGCCGGCGATGACGCTGATGTCGTCGTTTGTCATGATGGGAATAGCTCCTCTGACGCTCGAGTGGCAGGTGGGCTCGCGTTCGCCAGGTGGGCAGACAAGACGGTGATGGGACTTCTTGGTCGAGCTCCTATTAGGTCATGTCCGCCTGGCGAATGCGTTTGCTGCAAGCCGCGGAACGGTGGACGGATCAAATTAAGGACAGCTTCAAGAAGCGTCAGTCAAGGTTGGAGTCACACCATTCCACGGCCTGCTTCCATCATCACCGTCAAGGTGAATGAGGCCAGCGTGAGTTTAGGCGGCTAGTTCTTCCTGGATGATCGCGGCTGGTTTGTTGATCCAGGCCGCGTCGGGGGTGGCGAGGATTTACGGGTCGCGGCTGGTGCTGAAGCGCTCCGGGTTCCGGGCCCGGGCTGTGGATATGGTCGCCGCCCGCTCGGCGGCTTTTCCAGCGGCGAGGCCGTAGTGGACGTCTGCAGGCGTGTTCAGCCCGATGCCGGTGTGCCGGTGGGTGCGGTTGTAACCCTCGACGAAGGTATTCATGAACCGTCTCGCGTCGCCGAGGCTGGCGAAGCGTTCGGGGAAAACCGGGGCGAACTTGAGCGTCTTGAACCACGCCTCCGAGTAGGGGTTGTCGTTGCTGACCCGGGGCCGGGAGTGCGATTTGGTGACCTCGAGATCCGAGAGGAGCGCGGCGACGGTCTTGCTCGTCATCGATGTGACTCGGTCGGCGTGGACGACCTGCGGGGTGCCATGGATGCCGAAGGTTTCCGTCATCATCTCGGCGGCGAGGACCGCGGACTCGGCCGGATGGACCTTCACGCCGACGATGTAGCGGGAGTAGATATCGATCATCACGTAGCAGTCGAAGTACTTGCCCTTGATCGGGCCAGGCAATTTCGTGATGTCCCACGTATCAACCTGACCAGGGGCGGTGGCGACCAGTTCCGGGATCGCGCGGGCCGGGTGGCGGGCCAGCCGGCGGCGTTCCTTGACATGCTGGTTCTCGGCCAACACCCGGTAGATCGTTGAGATCGACGCCAAATACACGCCCTCGTCCAGCAACTGCGCGTAGATCTGGATCGGCGGCAGATCCACGAACCGGGTCGAGTTCACCACGGCCAGGATCCGGGCCCGCTCGAGGACATCGAGCTTGTTCGCCGGCACCAGCAGGGGCCGGGCGGTCGGGGTGCGGGGCGTCCGCGTCGCGGTCGCCCGGGGCAAGTCGACCAGCACGGCAGCCGTCCGGGTGGAGACGCCGCGACGGGTCAGGTCGCGGTAGGTGGTCATCACGGTTTCATCTGCGGTATTTCGTCCCGCGAGCTCTTCGAAAGACTTTCGAGTAGCTCGTGCATTTTTGACATGATCTCCAACGCCACCCCCGTCGTCTCCAACCGCCGTTCCGTCAACTCGAGCTGGCGGCGGAGGCGGGCGATCTCGGCCTGCTCGGGTGTGAGCCGGCCGATCTTCTCCCCAGGTTTCTTGCCCTGCAGCACGCCCGCATCGCGCAGTTTCCGCCACTCCGTGATCTGCGAGGAATAGATGCCCTGCTCCCGCAAATACGCGCCGCCCCCGTTCCGGGAAATGGCGTCCTCGTACGCGGCGAGGTGGTCGAGTTTCTGCTTCGGCGTGAACGACCGCCGGGGTGTGGGGCCGCCCGCGCGGGGGCCGGGACTACTGATACTCATGGGACTATCGTCGCGCACGGCGATCAACGATGGGCTGGACATGGTGGGACTTCCTGATTCTCGCCCTACGTCAAACGGCGGACTTGCTCTGAGCTACTGGCCTCAACTCACCCTGACACGTAGGGAAAGGCCGCTGCTACTTACCCGAGCAGCCGCGTGCCACCTAGCACGTGCTCATCATCCGATCCGAGGCTTGGCACGCGTGACGATCGAGAATAGGGCACCGATTGGTATCGAGAGTGCGACCCCATCTCGCTCAGAGTCAGGGCCGCACTCGTGATTCTTACATGCCCGCGCAAGTCCGGCAGACAGAATGGCGGTGGCCGACCGTAGGTTGACGTCATGACCGCCAGCGAGAGTGACCCCTTTGAGATGCCATCCACCACAATCACCCGAGGCGACCTCACCTATCCGGCGCGCGGCGCTAACCCGGACCTGCTGCCGCCGCTCCGCCTAATTCCCGAGGCCTTCCAGCACCCGCGCGCCGGCAATGTGGAAGCCCTCCAGTGGCTTAAGTTCCAAAGCATCTGGTTCTCCACCGGGTTGCCGGCCACCTTGCAGCTCTACCCGCGCCTCGGCATCAACCTGAAGGACGCATTTGACCACCTCGCCGTCGTACAGGGCAGTTATGGGTCTAAGAACGAGCACAAGGCAGCTGCCGTGGCGTGGTTGGCCTCGCGGTGGTTCACCGGATACGACTTCGACGGCGCCGACCCCGCCGAGACCGAGTAACCACAGACCCCGCGCCAGCTGCTGGGCATCGAAGGGATGGACAAGGCATTCATCCGGGCTGATGCTCCCTTCGAGAACCATCGACCCCGAAGGCAAAGTCGCCTGCGCACCGGACTCGACGCAATCCCGGTGAGGGTTACCGATTGGGACTCGACAAGAACACCGAGCCACTCCCCCGTCTCGCCCATACGGCGTTCCCGCACGCAGTGCGATTGGGCCGGGTTTGTCTCTTAGTTGCTTCTAGAGCTCAGCTTTCAGAGTCGACTTCGAAAGCGGCTTGGATGTAGCGAATTGCGTCTTCGGGGAGAATGCCGAGTTGTCGAATTCGATCGGCATAGGTTGCCGCGGCGGCGTGGGCAAGTCGCTCGTTGGCGTTGCCTTGCCGGGCGACGAAGGAGCCTTTTCGCCCGCGTGTCTCGATGATTCCATCACTCTCGAGCTCGCGGTAGCTCCGAGCAACAGTGTTGGGCGCGAGGCCTAAGTCACCGGCGAGTCTGCGCACGGTGGGAAGTCGAGTACCTGGCAGGAGCCCGCCGGAGCGCACAAGTGCCGCGATCTGCATTCGAATCTGTTCAAACGGCGCGGCAGCTGCGTCTGAGTCGATGCTGAGCAGCATCGGTCAGTTCACAACGCCAGAACGCCGCCACAGGCGCCGACTCGAGCGACTGCTTGCACGGAACTCAAGGAGCAGTAACGGTGCCATGCCGATCAGGATGCCGACGTAAAGTCCTGGCGAGGCGGTGTTGAACATCCATGAGAATGCTGAAACAACGGTGGCTGAGCTGAGACCGATTGATGCGATCCAGACGTCCCGCAGAGCATGAGCGCGAAGAGCATCGTCCCACTCAAGCTCTACCCCATCGGAAGCTGGTTGAGGGATCGCCAACAGCCGCCGAGTATTGAGCGCGGCGCCGACGACACCGGCAACTGACAAGGCCGCCAACACCGCCACGCCACGGATCGGTATCCCGGCTACATCAGCATCACCGGGAATGGCTCCCGAGAGCAGCCCTCCACTCAGTGCTAGCGCAGTCCCTGCCCCACAGACTGCAGCCCAAACCCACACCGGGTGAACATAATCGCCCAGCGTCGGGGCGTCGAGTCGAGCGACCCGCGTCGCGAAGTGCCCTGCCGGGGCAGGGAACTGGCGCGCTGCCGACACTGCACCTCCGGCTGCCATCCCCGCCACAAGGATCCCTGTGGTGGCGAACCCGGCGATGCCAACGGGTACGAGGCCAGGCGCCACCAAGACCACTACCGCGAATCCCACCACTGTGACGAGACCGCCCATGGCCTGCCCAATTGAGCGATTGCGGAGCCTGCGATCAATGACATCCACGACTGCAGGCGTGACGGGGAGATCGAAGCGATCAGTGAATGCCAGCACGAGATACTCCCGCCGACGCCGGCGGGGCTCAAGGACGAGCTGTAAAAGGAAGGCCGCCGCTCCGATCGCGATTATTGCCCAAACAATAGCCATCGCCCATCATCCCCTTTTTTGTAGCAAGCTTGTATCAAGCATAGATGCACGCAGCATCAAGTGCGAGGGGAACCAAAGCGTCCTACCTGCCCGCTGAGATCCTCCCTAGGGACGTGCGGAAGAAATGATCCCGTGACGATGTCGCCGACCGACTCGGAACCCATCGCGACGGAACTGTCCCGATACGGGCCCCAAATGCCACCCAGCTGATCAGAGCCGGCTCGAAGCCCTGGCGGCGAATTTCTGTGCCCCATGAAGGTCCGGCTTACGGTCGAGCTGTGCTCGGAGGTACAGCTACCGGTACTGGTCCGCTTGCGAAGTGCGGAATGGAGCGCGGGGGTCGGGTGCGGTTGAGGTGTGTCCGTACAGCGATGCCGGCGCAGAGGATGACGGCGATGCCGCCGATGATCGTTTGCCACGTCAGCTGCTCGCGGAGGATCACTGCGGCCCACAGGATGCTCAGGACGGGTTGGGTGAGTTGCACCTGGCTGACTTGGGTCATGGGCCCGATTGCCAGTCCGCGGTACCAGGCGAAGAAGCCCAGGAACATGCTCACCACTCCGAGGTAGGCGAAGGCCGCCCACTGGGTCGGCGTGCCGGTCGGGGGCTGTTCGAGGATGGCGATCGTGGCCAGTGTGATCATCAGGGGCGAGGCTAATATCAGCGCCCAGGACACGGTTTGCCAGGACCCGATCTCTCTCGCGAGCAAGCCTCCTTCGGTGTATCCGATGGCGGCGGCCGCAACAGCGCCAAAAAGGAGCAGGTCCGACCAGTGCAATCGAACGATTCCGCCGCCTTGCACGGATGCGAAAGCCACGGCCACTAGGGCGCCGATGGCGGCCATGATCCAGAAGGGTAGCGGCGGTCGTTCTTTGCCTCGAATGACGGCCATGACGGCTGTTGCGGCTGGAAGCAGGGCGATCACCACGGCACCGTGACTGGCCGAAGCAGTGGCGAGAGCGAATGATGTCAAGAGGGGGAAACCGACGACGACGCCGCCCGCGACCACGACCAGGCGAGACCACTGGATGCCGCGAGGAAGCCGCTGTCGGGTGATGGCCAATGCGGCCGCGGCGAGCACGGCGGCGATGACGGCGCGTCCGGATCCGATGAAAAGCGGAGACATGCCCTCGACGGCGACTCGGGTGAGGGGAACCGTAAAAGAGAACGCGGCAACGCCAAGCAGTCCCCAAGCCAGGCCGGCCCGCGACGACGATAGCGGTGCGGGTGTCCTCTTGATAGCGTTACTATGATCTGACATGGACAACGATAGCAGTTTTAGGATCGTGGCCGCACTGCGAGAGTGGATCGCAGGCAGCGTCCCCGGCGCGCGGTTGCCGACCAGCCGGGCGCTCGTCGCGGAATACGGGGCGAGCCCGGTGACGGTCCAGAAGGCTCTCCGCACTCTCGTGGCTCAAGGCCTTATCGAAACGCGCCCCGGCGCGGGAACGTTTGTTCGCGCGGTGCGCACAGCGCGCCCGCTCGACTACAGCTGGCAGACCGCTGCGATGCGTTCTCCGCATAGCCACCTCTCCGGGCTGAGTCCCGCACTTCGCGCAGCACCGCAGGGCGCGATCGCCCTGCACGCTGGCTACCCTGACCGGGAGCTGTTGCCGGAGCGGTTGATCCGTTCCGCGCTGGCCCGCGCGGCCCGCGGCGATGCAGCGCTGACCCGTTCACCGGTGGCGGGACTTCCTGAGTTGCAGTCCTGGTTCGCCCACGAGCTCGGCGCCGCGACGCCCGTCGGCGTGACCCCGCCCCTGCCGAGCGACGTCATCGTGCTCCCCGGGAGCCAGAGCGGCTTGGCCACGATTTTTCGCGCGCTCGTCACCGCCGGGCGTCCACTGCTCATGGAATCACCCACCTACTGGGGTGCGATCCAGGCCGCAGCCCAAGCCGGGGTTGAAGTAATCCCGATCCCGACGGGGCAAGATGGCCCCGATCCCGACGCACTCGCCCGCGCATTCCAGGAATCCGGCTCCCGCGTCTTCTACGCACAACCCACCTACGCCAACCCCACCGGCGCACGGTGGTCGGATGCCGCCACGACGCAGATCCTCGACGTTGTGCGCGCGCATGGCGCATTCCTCGTAGAGGACGACTGGGCCCATGATTTCGGCATCGACACCGACCCGCGCCCTGTCGCCGCTCGCGA